>PBFW01000001.1 GCA_002719955.1 Deltaproteobacteria bacterium
TTCCGCTCGCCCTGGAGTGAGTCGATCGATCCGACGCTCGGCTTCGAAGCCCGGGTGCGCGAGTTCCAACAGGTCGAAGACGCCGAGCATCCCTACAGCGAAGTGATCGACCCCTGCGACGCGGCCGATCTGCTCGTGGCCCACGCCGTCGTGCCGCTCTGCGATGATGGTCTGCTCGACCGGGTATTGCAGAACGCGCAGAAGATCAGCGCTGCCGCCCGGGTGCTCGAGATCGGGGCGCCGGCGGATCACAGGGCTCCGATGGCATGGCGATCGATGCAGCTTCAGGGAGCGTTCGCACCCCCTCAAGGTGGTCTCTGAAGTCGATCCCGGAGAACTCGCGCCCATCCGCTCGACACTTGGTCGCGTCGAAAATAGCCCTGGGCAAGAAAAGCTATGCTTGGGGGGGCTTCACCCGTTGCGCCCATGTGGATTAGGCTGTTTCTTGACGCGATCCCCTCGGGATTGAGGCCAGTTGATGGTGGAGCGTACGAGATCGGAAATCCGGTTGCGTGTTTCGCGATGGGCTTGTTCGGGTTGGATCGCTCTTGAGGAGGTGGTGACGAGGTTCGGTGCGAGAAAGGGGAAGCCGGGCCCCGTTCGGTGATCTCCTTCGTTGATTTCTAAAAGGAGGGGCTGTCGTGATGATGAAGCAGTTGATCGAAGAGATTGTGAAGGCGCTCGTAGATCTGCCCGAGGAAGTCCAGATCAAAGAAGTCGTGGGCGATCACGCCCACGTTCTCGAGCTTCGCGTCGCCAAGGAGGATCTCGGCAAGGTGATCGGAAAGGGGGGCGCCCACGCGTCGGCCATCCGGACCCTGATGGCGGCCGCTTCGGGGAAAGAGAAAAAGCGCTACATCCTCGAGATCATCGAGCACTGAGCGCGCCCAGTATCGGCTGACGCTCCTTCCGGTCCGCGAGGAGTCCCCAGGTCATTGCGGGCACGGCTCCCTTGGCCCCGTGTTCTCGATCGGCGGCGATCTTAGATCGAAATCGCGCCGGCCTTTTTTGACTTCGGATTCGAGTCGAAAGTTCCGATACAGCTCCTGGTGTCGGTGCAGATTCAGTCGCACCGGAAGACAGGGAGCATCGAACGATGGACGCCGATGTAGAAATCCTCGAGACCAGGCGGGGCGCATCCAAACAATTTCTGGACGACGCGACACGAGCGCTCTTCGAGCGGGGGATCGCGGCGCTCGAGCGCGATTGCCCCCCCGACGCAGTGCAGCCTCTTCGCGAGGCCCATGCGATGGCGCCCGACCACGCACAGATCCGATCGCTCCTCGGACTCGCGATCGCGCGTGTGGACGGAGAGTTTTCCGAGGCCCGGATGCTCTGCGAGGACGCTGCGAAGCAAGAGTTCTTCAATCCGGAGCTTTATCTCAACCTGGCCTTGGTCTATCTGCACTTCGGACGTCGTTCCGAGGCGCTGCGATATCTGCGGAGGGGCCAGATGATCGATCCCGGCCACCGGCCCATCCAGGGCTTGATCACGTCGCTGGGTCGCCGCCGCATTCCGATTCTGCCTTTTCTACCTCGCCGTCATCCGGTCAATCGCGCCCTTGGAACGGCCCGTGATAAGGTGATGAGCACCCTGTCGAGAATCTGATCTCGAGGGGACGAAGAGCGCAAACCCGTGGGGGAGAAGACGGCCGATTTCGTCTCCGTCGCCGTGTTTGTGATGTGGTTGACATGAAGCGGCCGAATCTCTAAACATTCGACCGCTCCGCATCTTTTCGCCGAGCAGGGAGAAAACGCTGTGGGTAGTGTCATCAAGAAGCGCCGCAAGAAGATGCGTAAGCACAAGCAGCGGAAGCTTTTGAAGCGACAGCGGCACAAGAAGTAGCCTACGACCCGCTTGGGACCCGCTTGGGACCCGTCGCGACCCGCTGTGAGTCGCCCACGACATTTCCTGCGAGGGACCGGAGCCCCCGCGCGAGGCCTGATTCGAATCATCCCGCAGGACTCCGCCATCGCACGTGATGGCTGCCTTCCCATCGAGTCTGGGGCTCGTCGTATCAGCCCATGATTCCCTGCGGTGCAAGGGGAGCGTAGGTGCTCGTGGGAGAGCCTCGTGCTCACACCGCTGGATTGCGAACTCCCGCGCCATCGGCCGCCATCTCAGTCGCGCCCTAATCACGTAGAAAACCAGATCGATCGGTTCGGCGATTCCGGTCGCGCGGCATTCAGCAATGCGCTTCGATCGCTGGCGTTCTTTCGCTCCAGGCGAGACCTAATTGGCGTCAAAACAGGCTCTTCAATCGCAAGAAGGGAGTACATCCCTCCGTTTTTTTTAACGAATTCTCTTGACGGCTTTTGAATCGTGGTGTTACCTCAAACGCAACAAACGCTCTATCATCTCGGTTTGATACGAGAAGGTGTCTCTGTTCCTTCAAGTTGTGGGTCATCGAAACCGATAGGAACTCGCAGTTAGGTCTGTGAACTCCTGGATTTTCCGAGTCAATTGGAGAATCTGAACTCGATCGAGAGCGGCGAGTCGTAAGGGGTCAAATCCGAGCGATTCGGCGTGAGCCACGGACCGGGACGAAACGAGCGATTGATATAGGGGAGAAACCCAGAATGGCAGCTCGAAAGAAGGCCACGAAGCGCAAGGCCGCGAAGCGCAAGGCCACGAAGAAGAAGGCGACCCGAAAGAAGGCCGCCAAGAAGAAGAAGGCTGGCAAGAAGAAGGCTGGCAAGAAGAAGGCTGGCAAGAAGAAGGCGACCCGAAAGAAGGCCGCCAAGAAGAAGGCGACTCGAAAGAAGGCCGCCAAGAAGAAGGCGACTCGAAAGAAGGCCGCCAAGAAGAAGAAGGCCGCAAAGAAGAAGAAGGCTGCCCGCCGCAAGCGCTAAGCGCTCGAGGTGAAGTCGCCTTCCTTTTTGGAAGGTCTTCCGAGGGACCTCGGCCTAGGGCCCCCATCTGGGGAACCTGGCCGGGGTTTCCTTCGTTTTGGGGTTGGGATAGGCTCGCGGCCCCAAGTGCTGAGCACGCGCTTCGGGCCCCTCGCCCGAACGAGCGCCGGAGCCCATGAGAGCCCAAAGGAGGAACCAGTATGGCCCGTATCACGATCGAAGACTGCATGGAACAGGTCCCGAACCGGTTCCACCTGGTTCGGATGGCCTCGATTCGTGCAAAGCAGTTGAAGAAGGGTGCTCGTCCGCTGCTGACCTCTGACGAGAACAAGGAAGTGGTGATGAGCCTGCGCGAAATCGCGGCGGGTCTCGTCAAGCCCGGCGATTCTGCACCGCCTGCGGATGCGCTCGCGGCGCTGAATTCACCCGCGGAGATGGCGCCCGTCGAGCCCGATGAGGTGGTGCCGGTGACCTCTGACGCGGCTTCGGAAACCCCACCACCGGACGAGTGATCCGCGGTCTCGAGAGATGCATTGAAAGCGGCCGTTCCGTGTCACCCGGGGCGGCCGCTTTCGCTTTTGGCAAAATGGCTGGGTTCAGGCGACGACGACCGGGATACGGAACTCGACGCGTGTGCCGACGCCCGGCTCACTCTGCAGCAGAGAATCGCCATCGAGCAGGACGAGGAGATCGTGAACCAGCGTTAGTCCGAGGCCCGCACCGCGATATCGCGTGCTCGCGCGATCGTCGACCTGATAGAATTCGTTCCATACATATTTCTGGTCGTCCGGGCAGATGCCGATCCCCGAGTCGGCGATCCAACAATGCAGTCGATCGTTTTCGAAGCGTGCGCCGATCTCGATCGTGCCCTGCTCTGTGAACTTGGTGGCATTGTCCAGTAGAAGGAAGAGGATCTGGTTGATCTTGGCCAGGTCCGTTCGGATCTTCGGCAGCGGCACCGGGATCTTCTTTTCTATCTTGACGGGTTTGTCCCCCAGTGTGTCCTGCACGCTAAAGATCGTTTCGTCGACGACGTCCGCGACGGAGAGCTCCTGGATTTCGATCGGTAGCTCGTCCTGCTTGATGCGCCAAAGGTCGAGGATGTTTTGAAGTGTGCGCTGAAAGGCGGTGCCCTCGTCCAGCGCATTTCTCAGCGTCTGTTGGGATGAGGGGGAAAGCCCTTCATGCTCGCTCGCGAGGACGGTGATCGTCGCTTCGATGATGCTGTTCAGTGGCGTGCGCAGCTCGCGGGACATCTTCTCGATGAAATCGTTCTTCAGCTTCTCGATCTTCCCGAGCTTTTCGTTGTTTTGAAGTAGCTCGATGTCCTGAGCAAAG
This sequence comes from Deltaproteobacteria bacterium, assembly GCA_002719955.1. GTDB lineage: Bacteria > Myxococcota_A > UBA9160 > UBA9160 > UBA4427 > UBA4427. The sequence goes on from PBFW01000001.1 coordinate 4,192, forward strand.
AGCTCTTCGGAAAGCTTGAGGAGTTCGTCGTTCTTTTCGTCCGCCACCTCGAGATGCTTCTCCGATTCCGCAGTCAACATCTCGTATCTGGCGGAGAGACCCGGGTGATCGATCTGGCTGGCGGTGCTCCAGGCCAGGGTCTCGATTGATTTCCCGACTTCTTCGCAGAGGGGTGCCGTCGGAACGATGACGAGCACGCCGACGCTTCGCTTTCTTGCAATCAGGGGGAGGGTGTGGCACGAGGCACCTGGAATACGCGCGGCGAGGGGCCCGGTGAGCGCTTCTGTTTGGGGTTGCGCCGTGTCGATCGTTGAACGGATGATCGCAACCAGGCCCGCCGCCGTCTGGCGGGCTTCATCCATGGACGTGAAGCCCGCTGCAGCGCGCAGACGTCCGGTCATGGGATCGCCTTCGAGATGGGTGTAGAGCAGGGCGCCGCCGCCGCCCGTCAGGCTTGAGGCTTGGCTTGCGCTGATGCGCAACGCGTGATTGAGTCGATCTTCTTCGGTCTGATCAGGGGACGCTACCACTGGAGACACCACCTAGAACCGGTCGTCCGGTTCGATGTTGAAGGGCTCTTCCGGTTTTGCGTCGACCTGGTCGTCGTCCTGGATCAATCCCTCCATTTCGAGTTTGGTCTGAAAATCCGCCGGGTTCGTGGCCGAATTCAGTGCGCCTTCCATCGTGATTTTGTTTGCCTTGAGCAGATCGAGCAGGTGCTGATCGAAGGTCTGCATCTTTTCGGCGCGGCCGCGGGCAATATATTCCGTGATCTCGTGCGTCCGAGACGGATCCTTGATGCATTCCTGGATCGAGCGTGTGGATCGCATGACCTCCACCGCGGGGACCCGTCCGTTCTGCTTCTTGTTCACGAGCAGACGAAGGGAGACGACGGCGCTGAGGTTGTCCGCCAGTCGGGTGCGTACTTGCAAATGCTCTTCGCTGGGGAAGAACGAAACGAGGCGACTGATCGTCGAGGCGACGTCCGCGGTATGGATCGTAGAGAAGACCAGATGGCCGGTCTCCGCTGCCTTGAGGGACGTGTCGACGGTCTCGAGGTCGCGCATCTCGCCCACCATGATCACGTCCGGATCCTGACGGAGGGCCGCCCGTAGCGCATCGGGGAATGAGCTCGTGTCCGTCCCGATTTCGCGCTGGGTAATGATGCTGCGGTCGTGCGTGAAGACGAACTCGATCGGATCTTCGACGGTGACGATCTTGCTCTTTCGCTGTCGGTTGACCTCGTTGAGCATCGCGGCCAGCGTCGTCGATTTGCCCATGCCGGTCGGGCCGGTGACGAGTACATAGCCGCGGCGTACCTGGGTGATCTCTCCCAGCACACTGGGCAGGTTGAGGTCTGCGAAAGTCTTGATCTGGAGCGGGATAACGCGCAGGACGATGTTGAAATAACGTCGCTGGCGCGAGATATTCACGCGGAAGCGGCCCTCATCAGGCAACTCGAAGGCGAGGTCGCGTTCGTTGAAATCGAGGTTCTGTCCGAGCGGATCGTTCTCGATCAGGATTCGGACGATCTCCTCGGTGTCCTGTGGTGTCAGCACCTTGTAGCGGAGTTCGACTAGCTCTCCATGAAAGCGGTAGAGCGGCAGATAACCCACCTGGAAATGGATATCGCTCGCGCCCTTTTCGAGACCGAGTCGGAGAAGTCGATGCAGCTTTTCCCGTTCCATCGTCGTTCCCCTCTGCCCAGCGCTCCGATTCCAGGAGCCGAAGACCGATCCCGAGTCGTGCCTGTGCGCGGTCGCACGGCGAGGACGGTCGTCTGATTTATCGGCTTTTCCGGGTGGCCCTTGACCCCCGAATCGCCTGGGGGGCCGCTGGTCGAGGGATCGGATCACTCCCGCTATCGTTTGATTCGACTCCGCGTCCATCCGCTCTGACGGCGCGGCGGGGGAGGTGAGCTTGAGTCCGCGAGGCGGCGAGAATGGATGTGGAGAGGGCTGGATTCAGTCCTCACCAGGCTCGCGGCTGAGCCGTGGTCCGGGCACTGACCGTCGGATCGGCCTCTGTGCGTGCGTTCTCTTCGCTCTCGTGATGGTGCTGAATGGCCCCGTTTTGGCAGAGGAGGCGGAGCGGGATCCCGCATTGTCCGCTCCCGCTGATGAGCGCCCGCTGATCGTTCCCGGCGATCCAGCCCGCAGAGCCCCCCAGCGGTCCCCGGCACCCGGCCTCGACGCCCTCCTCAAATTGCCGAGTGCGTTCCTCGATGGAGATTCCCGCGAGGTCGCCGGGGCCAGCGAACGGGTCTGGCGCAGTCGCTTCGACAAGGCGCAGAGTGAACTCGACGAAGCCCGTGCGGGACTCGAGCGGACGAAACGAGAGCTGGATTCCGCAGCCGAGGGGGGTGGGGCGAACCAATGGTCCATGGCCCCGCCCGGAGCTTCGTCGAGCGGCGGCCCGTCGACCTCGCCACTCTCGTTCAAGCTCCGCCAGGAGATGAAGGAGAATCGCGAGCGGTTGGAAGAAGCGGAGCGGTCGATGCGCGCACTGCGGATCGAGGCGGAGCTCGCCGGGGTTCCCAGGTCCTGGCGTGGCGAGGGAGGGAGCTCCCCGATCCGTTCCATCCCGAAGGAATCCGACAAGAACTAGATTGAATGTTGCATGGCGACCGGTGGGGCAGCCGCTAATATTCCGCCGGCTCGAAGGGTCCCTGTGGGGCGTCTGGCTCGAGCTCAGCGGGGTCGCTTCGTGATCGCCGATGGATCTAGGCAGCGCCGACGGTTTCGGAATTTGCGCAGGATCTGCGAGAAGAGTGCGAGTCGGAATCCGAAACACGCGAACCAGGAAACGAGGAGAGGGCGCTCATGTCCAGCGAAGATCAGAATGAAAACGAAGTGAACGAGGATGGGCCTGGTGTGAACGGTGACCTGGCCTCCTGGCTCTACGTTCTGGGCGGGATACCGATGATGATCATCTTCTTCGTTGTGCTCTTCGGAGTGGTCGGGTCTTGCGACTCGCAGAACGTGATGTTGCACGGCTAGTTTCGGCTCCGGTCTCCACGAGAGCAGCCGACGATTCTGTTGAGTCGCTCGACTGTCGCGGCTCTCCCAGCTGTCGCGGCTCTCCCAGCTGTCGCGATTCTCCCAAACATCGCCCAAACATCGCCCAAACATCGCGACTTTCGTAGACGTCGCGATGCCCGGCGCGATCCGCTGGGCTGCCATCGATGATCGGCATCGAGATTGCCGGCGGGACTTGAGGTGGGCTTCCTTTTATACCGGCCAGTTGCCGGTTCCGGTCGATCGCGACCGTACCTGGGATGCGCTTTTCCGCTCGCTCAACTTAGCGTCGGAGCGGGCCGATACCTGGGCCATGTCCATCCGTTCACGTTGGAGTCGGTTCTTCCCCCTGATCGTCGCGGGTTCACTGCTGGCGCTTGCGTTGGGTTGTGTGGGCGCCTCTCTGCCCGTCCCGATCGCCGAGGGGATCGACTATTTCGAGACGCCCCGGAACGATGACGTCTGGACGCCAAAGATCGAGGGTTGGCAGCGACGCGAGCGTTTCGACGCATCGCTGATTGCACCGCTCGAGAGCGGTCCGGCGGTCGAGTCCGCGGGATTCAGCGAGGCCAACGAGCAGCTGCCCGAAGATCAATCCGCGGAGGCTGGCCTGCGAGCGAAATATTTCGCGTTCAGAGCGGAACGTAAGCGAGCCCTGGCCCGGGATGTCGCTGCCTGGGTCCAGAGCGAAGCAAAACTGCATTATCGCGAGGACGGGGCGGTCGATCACTGGGCGACCCTCGAAGAGACGCTTGCGCGTGGCGGAGATGATTGCGATGGCCTCGAACTCCTCGCCTTTCATGCGCTCCGGGATCTCGGCTTCGCCGAGACCGAGGTCTACCGAGCGATCGTTGTTCGGCCCAGCGATGGCCAGCACCATATGGTGACGCTCTGGTTCGAGCAGGCCGCAGATCCCTGGGTCATCGACCCGACGGGCGCGATGACCCTCGGAATGCCCCTCATGTCAGAGCTGGATGAATGGGTCCCGCTCAAGGTGTTCTCCGAGCAGATCGAGTACACCGTTCGCGATGACGCCGACGCTCTCGCTCGATACCCCTGAATACATCCGCACGGTCTTTTCCCAGGGCGGTATTCGAGACGACTCAGCGCAACATCGACCTGGGGATCGGCGGTTGAGGTTTCTTCGTAATGGACGGAAGCTTCGGCCGGACCTATAGCCGCTGTGGCAATTTCGGTTTCGATTCCGAGGGATACCTGGTCGATCCGAATAACAACCGACTGCAGGGATTCGGGATCGACTCGACCACCGGGCAATCGAACGGGGTCCTGGGCGATATCCAGGTGAGTCTTCCCCCGTCACCGCCCCAGGCGACGGGTGCGATCGTGCTCGGCATGAATCTCGACGCAACCGACGGAGTTCCCCTGCTTTCGATCCGGCGAACGCCCAGAACACGTCGAATGCCCGGGAGGTGATCACGGTCTTCGATTCCCTTGGAACCGCGCGGTCTCTCTTTCCCAGATAGCGTTGGCGAATTTCGACAACGTCGAAGTCCTCACCGAAGTGGGCCGAAGTCAGCTGATCGAGTTCGTCGAGTCCGGAGCCCCCGTCATCGCCGGGACGAATAGCGGCAATCTCGGTTCGATCCGGTCGAGTTCGCTCGAGAAATCGAACGTCGATCTCGCCCAGCAATTCGTCAACCTGATCGTTCGCTAGCGCGCCTTCCAGGCGAATATGCGAACGGCTTCAGTGGCCAACGAGCTGCTCGCCAATCTGGTCGCCCTCGGCCAGTAGGCGCTCGCCATCCTTTGCTCGCATCGCAGATTCCGGTCGGCGCAGCGAGCGAGGGCAGCGATTCTCTGACAGCGCCTCTTCGCGTGGTATCCTCCGCCCGGCCAAGGGGGTGGATCTTGACGGAACATCGCACGCATCGCGTCCGCGGACTCAGGGCGAATTCGTCTCGTGGCGGATCGACGTTCGCGTTCGTCGCATGGCTCTTGCTGCTCACGATGGCGCTCGTTTCCGCAAGCCAGGCCGAGCGCGCCGGGAAGAGCGGGGGCGGCCCCGATCGATTCGATGTCGTCGTGTTGGACGCCGGCCATGGCGGTCACGACGAGGGCGCGGCCGGTCCGTCGGGTCTGCTCGAAAAAGACCTCGTGCTCGACGTGACTCGCAAGCTCGCCGAGCGTCTTCGCCAGCGCGGCGTCCGCGTCGTGCTGACCCGGGGCGCCGATCGTTTTCTCTCTCTCGAAGAGCGAACGGCCGTCGCGAACGATTCGCGGGCGGATCTCTTTGTCTCGATCCATGCCAACGCCTCGCCAAGCCGCAAGCCAAGAGGGATCGAGACCTATTTTGCGGCGCTGGACGCGACGGACGACGATGCGCGTGAAACGGCAGAACGGGAGAATCGGGCCTTCGATTCTGTGGCTCCGAGCTTCGAGCGCGACGATCCCCTCGCTGCGATTCTCGGGGATCTGATCGCGACCCAGCATCTCCAGGAATCGAGTGAATTCGCCAAACTTGCGCAACACGAACTCTCCGAGATCCGCCGCGCGCAATCGCGCGGAGTCAAACAGGCGCCCTTCGTCGTCCTGATGGGCGTCCAGATGCCCGCATCGCTGGTCGAGATCGGTTTCTTGACGAACCCGGACGAGGAGAAGGGCCTGCGTCGGTCCGCCCGCCGCGAGGCGATCGCCGATGCGCTCGCCGCTGCGATCGGCGCATTTGCCCATCGATACGATGCGCGTCGAGGTGTGCGAAAGTCGGGGGCCATCGGCCGCTCTTCGCGCCGCATGGATTTCTAGCGAACGGGGATGGAGAAGGGGGCCATGCGGAGCGATGGACGACGGGTCGACGAATTGCGACCCATGCAATTCGAAGTGGATTTTACCGAGCAGCCGCTCGGTTCGGTGCTCTGTTCGATGGGGCGCACGCGTGTCCTGTGTACCGTCTGCGAGGAGGCCTCGGTTCCGCGCTGGATGAAGGGCAGCGGCAAGGGCTGGCTCACCGCGGAGTATTCGATGCTTCCCGGCGCGACCAACACGCGTTCTGATCGTGAGGCCAGCCGCGGCAAGGTGTCGGGGCGGACCATGGAAATCCAGCGACTGATCGGGCGTAGTCTGCGCGCTGTCGTGCGGCTCGAGAACCTGGGGGAACGGACGCTCTGGGTCGACTGCGACGTTTTGCAAGCGGACGGTGGAACGCGCACCGCGTCGATCAGCGGTGCCTTCGTCGCGGTTGCGCTCGGGCTCGGACGATTGGATCGGGCGGGTGCTTTCAAGGCACCGGTCCTTCGGGATCAGGTCGCCGCGATTTCGGTCGGTGTCGTCGACGGGAAACCGGTCCTCGATCTTCCCTACGTCGAGGATTCGACCGCCGAGGTCGACATGAACGTGATTGCGACCGGTTCCGGTCGCTTCGTCGAGGTCCAGGGCACGGGCGAGGAAGCGACCTTCGTCCGCCGGGAACTCGACGCGCTGCTCGATTTGGCGCTCGGGGGGATCGAGACGATCGCGACGTGCCAGCGCGAAGCGATCGAAGCGGCAGGGTTCACCCTCGCGCGGCTGCTCTCTCCTGAAAGCTGATCGCATGCTCAGAGCTCGGCGGATCGTGGTGGCGAGTCAGAACGTGGGCAAATGCCGCGAAATCGGCCGCCTCCTCCGGGGCTACGAGGTCCTGTCGCTGAGAGAGTTCGCCCCCGTCGAATTCCCGGAAGAGGGTGGGAACTACGCAGAGAACGCGCGAGCAAAGGCCCTGGCGGCGGCGCGTTCGATCGGGCTGCCCTGCGTTGCCGACGATTCCGGACTCGAGGTCGAGGCATTGGGAGGGGCGCCCGGCCCCTATTCGGCGCGCTATGGCGGACCGGGGCTCGATGATCGTGGGCGACTCGAATACCTGCTCGCGGAGCTCGCCGGCGTGGTCGCCCCCCGTCGGGCTCGATTCCACTGCGTGGCCGCTTGCGGTTGGTCCGATGGATCGAGCGAAATTGCGATTGGAAGCTGTGAGGGTGTCCTCCTCAAAGCGCCTCGAGGAGAATCGGGCTTCGGCTACGATCCGATCTTTGTTCCAGAGGGCTTCGACCGTGCGATGGCTGAGATCGGTCCCGATGAGAAGGACGAACTCTCCCATCGCGGTCGCGCCTTTCGTGCCCTCGAGCCAGCGATCGCAGGACGAATCGGTCGCGATGGATCGGCGGGNGNCCNGGGGGNGGGNGGCGACCGACCTGGACCTCGAGCGCGATCATCCGATCCCGGATGAATCNCGAGAGATGATCGCTCGCGACCGGGTGAACGCCTGTGAACCGCACGCCCATTCCGAGGGGAAGATTCGGTCGCTGGAGGTTGCCCGGGACATTCGCGAAGACGACGACGCCGTCGATTTCGAAGGAATAATCAACGAGGTCGAAGACAATCTTCAGGCTCGCACCATCTATGCTGGCCCGCGCGGATTCGATCATCAGGACGAAGTGCCTGGCCGACATGAGTGCTGAATCGGGCTATCCCCGGCCGCGCCTGAGCCCCGCACAATTCAGCCACTCTTTCGGGGGGTGGGTGACGGGGATCGAATCGCAGGAGGCTCCTCTCGAGTCGGTTTTGACCTCGTCCCCAAGGGGCAACCCCTCTTCAGCGACGGGAGTGGAGAGATGTTTTCGAGGAATGTCTGCACCTGACAATAGGTGAGGTCGTCGGGGTCACCGCCCGATTCCCAGACCTGCAGCCAGAGGTCGTGACGGGAAACGCGTCGGTTCACCGCGACGCAGATCTCATTGTACAGGTATTCGAAATAGCGCCTCGTCATGGATTCGCTTCTCCCCGACCCGACCCCGCGGTCTCGCTTCCCGGTCTTCGGGTCAGGGAAGAGTGGAGGCTCTCGCTCCGAAATTTCGGGGGAAAGCCCTTGGTCGTGATGTCGGTGGCCGACCGGACACGGCTCGCGGACGGCGCGCGCAGGAACTGCGATGGGTCCGCTCTTCCGGCCCCTGGCCCGTGCCCGAACGTGCTTCTCTATACAGCCAAACCGGAACCCGAGTTCGAGCTGAATGAGCCGACGCGGACTCCCATGCGGTAGGATGGCATCATTCACAGTCGAGCTTAGGGCCCCCCACGGGTCTATCAGCGGGAGTTGAGATTGTCGGCAGAAGGCATCGGCAAAAATCGCCCAACCGAAGCGGCCGAGCAGCAGCTCTCCGGTTGGATGCGGGCGGCTCAGGCCGGTGATGCGGAAGCCTACCGAGCGCTCCTGCGCGCGATCCAGCCCAGGATCCGCTCGATCGTTCGCGCAAAGATCCGCGATGAGGCGGCCGCCGAGGACGTGCTCCAGAATTCGCTGCTTTCGATCCACCGCGGTCGACGCACCTATCGCGCGGAGCGGCCCTTTGGCCCCTGGATGCGGGCGATCGTTCGCAACTCGATCATCGATCATTTTCGCGATCGCAAACGCAAGGCAGAGCGCGAGGTCGAGCTGATCGCCGAGGAATGGGCGGACGAAAGCGACGTCAGCGTGGAGAGTCGCGTGCCGCTCGTTCCCGAATTGGCGGATGCGCTCGCGGCTCTGCCGGACGGTCAGCGCGAAGCCGTGACGCTGATCCAGATCGAGGGTCTGTCCGTGGCCGAGGCTGCCCTGCGCGCCGGTGTCTCGGCCGGCGCCCTGAAGGTCCGCGCTCACCGCGGGTATCGGGCATTGCGCAAGATGCTCGCTGGTGCGCGTGAAGGGGGCGAGTGGAAATCTTCGATGCCGCTTTCGGGTGATGCTGCGCTATCCGGGTTGACTTCCAAACGAAGAACGAAGGGGGTGGGATGACGGGCTCGACCGATCGTCTGATCTCGGGGCTGGTCGACGACCTCGAGTCGGTCCGACCGCTTCCGCGCCTGCGATTCGCGTTCGCGATCGTCCTCGCGGTCTGGGCGACGGTGTTGGGCGTCGTCCTTTCGTCTCAGGAGACGCCGCTCGGGGCCCATTCGCTGCTGGCCGATCGCGTCTTTCTCGCGGCCTTCCTCGGACTTCTGGTCGCAGCACTGGGCGCAACGATGTCGGCGTTGGCGGCGGGTCAGCCGGGGCGCGAGCGCGCGGAGATCGTTGGCTTGACGATCTCGCTGGTCGGCCTGTTGGGCGCCGCGCTCGCCTGCGTCGTCGGGATGGGGAGCTTCGATCTGGCCGCGCACCCCTCGCCGCCGGGTGCGGATGCGATGTGTTTTCAAAAGGGCGCATTAATGTCGGTGCTTCCATCGGGGGTCATCCTCAGTTTCCTCGTGCGGGGTTGGACGGCGCATCCGATTCGGGCCGCCCTCACGGCCGCGGTCGCGGCGGGGGCGCTCGGAGCGACGATCGTGCACCTGAGCTGCGAACTCCTGGGCCCGCGTCATCTGCTGATGGGCCATTTGAGCGTGCCGATCGTCCTGGGGTTGATCGGGCTCTATCCGCTCGGCGCGCTCTTGCGTCGATTGAGGAGCTGACGCGCGTCGGCTCGTTCCAACCTGCGCGGATCTTTCTTCGCTTTCGACCCCGGACTTCGCGCTAGGGTCTCGTACGATGTCCTCTCGGCAGACTCGAATGCTCCTGATCCGTCACGGCGAGACACCCTGGAATGTGGCGGGGCGCTGGCAGGGACATGCGGATCCGGATCTGACGGAGGAGGGCTGGGGCCAGGCGCGCTCCGTGGCGCTTGCGCTCGCGGCGGAGTCCCTTCGCCCCTGGTCTCATATCGTCGCGAGCGATCTCTCGCGGGCGCGGCAGACGGCATCGGTGCTTGCGGAAAAGCTCTCCCTCTCGATCGAAATCGATGTGCGCTTGCGCGAACTCGATGTGGGTTCGTGGTCGGGTCTCACGCGCGCGGAGATCGAGGGGCGGGACCGCGAAACCCTGCTCGCCTTCGAGAGCGGGGAGCCGACGATCCGGCCGGGCGGGGGAGAATCACGCGTAGAGATCCGCGAGCGGGCGCATGATTTCGTTCGCGACCTGGCCGGTCGCCGAAGCGGCGCGCACGTGATCGTCGTAACCCATCTCGGCGTGATTCGCGCGCTCGTCCCCGGCGCCGAGCCGACGAACGCCGAGCGCATCGAACTCGTGGCGGAGGAGGTCGCTGCACGGGGGGTCGATCGGGTGAAGCGCAGGGAGGATGGCGCGCTCTGAGCGGCCGGGCGGATCGAACTCGGGCGGGTGCGTTCGATGGGTGCTCGGAGGATCTCAGGCCTTCACCGAGCCGACGCTCATCCCGGGCTCGACCTTTCGAAGAATCTGGAGTCCTTCGAAAAGGATCCAGAGGTCGAGGGCCAGGATCAGTGTTCCTGAAATCGAGAGCAGCCAGAGCGCTTCGAAATTCTCGTAGTAGTCCAATAGATTGCCGACCATCGCCCAGGCGGTCACCGCCGAGACGGCCAGCATCGGGATCAGCGTGTAGAGGTGGGGCCGTCCCTGCTTCTTGAGCCAGATCGTGACGATCAGGAGCGTCACACCTGCGACGAGCTGATTCGTCGTTCCGAAGAGCGGCCAGAGCGCGAGTCCTCCCTGGCCGTCGCCCTGGGTGATGGCGAGGAGCAACGCCGCCCCGATGCCGATTCCGCCCGCGACGAAGCGATTCGAGAGCGGTTTGATGTCGTAGGCATCGGCCAGTTCGGCGAGGACGAGCCGTTGGATCCGGGCGCCGGTGTCCAGGGAGGTCGCGGCGAAGGCGATCACCATCACCGCCATGAAGGTTCTCGCGGTTTCGAAGGGGATGCCGAGGGCGGCAACGAAGCTGGCCCCACCGCTCACGAAGGCATCCAGCTTCGCGGCCAGTCCATTGGCGGCACCCCAGCTCGAGTAATGCGTCCACCAATCCGCCGAGCTCTCGAATCCCGCGGTCGCGGCCAGAACCGCCATCAGCCCGAGAAATCCCTCGGCGAGCATGGCGCCGTAGCCGATCGGGCGGGCGTCGGTCATGCGGGAAAGCTGTTTCGAGGTCGTTCCGGAGGAGACGAGACCGTGGAATCCCGAGATGGCGCCGCAGGCGATCGTGACGAAGAGAAAGGGGATCAGCGAGGGTGCTCCCTCCGGCGCGGCGTTCAGGGCCGGGGCGACGATTTCGGGTCGGAGGACGAGAAGGCCCGCGGAGAGAACGAAGAGGCCGGTGACCAGCTGGTGCGAATTGATGTAATCGCGGGGCTGGAGGAGCAGCCAGACCGGCATGACGCTGGCCACGAAGGAATAGGCCAGGAGCAGGCAGACCCAGGTGGTGATGGAGATCGAGGTCAGTGCGGGGAGGGCGTGGGCGACGGCCCCACCGTAGAAAATGGCGACCAGCAGACCCGCATAACAGACCAGGGAGGGCAGGAACATCGGGAACCCGCGCTTGTAGACGAGCCAGCCGAGGATCATCGCGACGAGAATCTGGATGTTGATCGGGAAGATCGAACTCGGATTCGAGACGAAGAGGGTGGCGATGATGAAAGCGAAGACCGCGAGGACGACCCAGATGAGCAGCGAGATGATGATCAGGAAAAGGGTGCGAACCCGGGGGCTGACGACGCGGCCGGCGATGTCACCGATGGAGCGGCCCTGGTGGCGGGCGCTGATGACGAGCGCCGAGAAATCGTGCGCGGCGCCCATGAAGACCGTGCCGACGCAGACCCAGATGAGTGCTGGGACCCAGCCCCAGATGACGGCGATGGCCGGGCCGACGATGGGAGCGGCCCCGGCGATCGAGGCGAAATGATGGCCCCAGAGGACGTGCAGTCGGGTCGGGACATAGTCGACGCCATCTTTCAGCTCACGCGATGGGACGGGCTCGTGGGGCGAGAGCGCGAAGATCGAACGCGACAGGAATCCGGAATAGAAGCGGTAGCCGAGGGCGAAGGTGACCAAGACCAGAGCGGCGAGAGTGGCGGCGTTCAATCGGGTCTCTCCGTGGCGGCGGGGGCCTTGCGGTCGATGAGCGTACCAGATGAACGGCGCGTGTCGGAGAGGCAACGCGCAAGGGCGGCCCGATCGCGGGAGATCGGCGGATCCTGCGCGGGCGGCGATCCGGGTGGAGACGGGCTCAGGCGGAGGACTCGGGGGCGGTGTGCATGCGCCGGGTGATCACGATCAGCCCGACGATCGAGAGCGCCCCGCCCAGGACATCGATCGCCACGTCATAGGGGCTGCCCGAGCGGGTGTTCGAGAGGGCCTGGCGTGCCTCGTCCGCGGTCGCGAGGGTGGCGACGAGGAAGAGGGCTACCCAGCCCGCAGTGGCAAGATGGTTGCGTGAGGCAGCGAGCAGTGCTGCTCTGAAGGTCAGGATGGCGAGGATGGCGTATTCGACGAAATGGGCGGATTTCCGGATCGCCAGGAAGATCTTGAACCGAGTCCCGGGGTCCACATCTCCGATGAGCCACTCGAGCCAGGGATAGATCGTGCGGCTCGTCTCGGCGAGCGAGAACTCATCCCCGCCCAGCACCCAGATCACGCCGACCCAGCAGGCGACCCACAGCCAGGCGCGGGCGATTCGCCCCCGTTCGGGTCGTCGCTGCCCGAACGCATCGGCCGCGTCGTTCGCGGGTTGGTTCTCGATGGCCGAAGGACCGTGTTCACGCGCGGGCAAGACTCTCCTCATCGATCATCGCACCGGCCTCGGACCGGGGGGAGCGCAATCGGGTTCCAGCGGGGAGCGTAGCTCCGATCGCCACCGACTCTGGCTCGGTATTGTAGGGGTATGTGTTCCCTCCAGATCGGTCTGATCTTCGAGACTTTTGAGACCTATCCGCGTCGCCCGGGTGATCCCTTGGACGCTCACGTGGAATTCGAGCCCGAAACGACGATCGAGGCCCTCGAGGGGGCCATCGAGAGCCTCGGGCACCGGCCGCGCCGCCTGGGTTCGCCCGCGGCGCTCCTGCGCTGCGCGGCGGCCGGAGATCTGGATTCTCTCGATGTGGCTTTCAATCTGGCGGAGGGGTTTGGGGGACGGAATCGGGAGGCTTGGGCGCCCGTCCTCCTGGAGATGCTGGGGATTCCGGCGATCGGCTCCGATGCACTCTCCCTTTCGCTTTCCCTGGACAAGGCCTGGGCGAATCGCTGGCTGGCGGCGGTGGGAATTCCGGTGGCCGCCCAGACCACCTGTGCGAGCGCAGCCGACGCCCGAACGCTCTCGCTGCCGGCTGATTTTCCGCTCTTCGTAAAGCCTCGTTGGGAGGGGACGGCCAAGGGGATTCGTGCGACCTCACGCGTGGAGACACGAGAGGAACTCGTCCGGGAGGTCGGGCGCGTCGTCACGAATTACGCCCAACCCGCGCTCGTCGAAGCCTTCGTGCCCGGCGCCGAGTACACGGTGACCCTGATCGGCAACGCGCCGCCGCTGGCCTTTCCGGCAGTGCAGCGGGCGTTGGAAGTCGAGAGCGGGATCGGGCTGCACGCGCTCGAGGGGCCTGCGGCCGACATCGCACAGACTCCCCTCGACTATGTCGTGGCCGGGGTCCTCGATGGGGCACTCGAAACGCGGATGGCCGAACTCGCGGTCCGTGCTTTCGAGGCCCTCGAATGTCGGGACTTCGCGCGCGCTGATTTCCGGCTCGATCGCGCCGGCGAACCGGTCTTTCTGGAGATCAATCCGCTTCCGACCTTTGCGGCTGATGGGACCTTCGCCATTCTCGCTGAACTCGAGGGCTCTTCGCTCACGGAGATGCTCGGGCGGTGTGTCTCTGCCGGCCTTCGGCGATTGGGTCTCGAGACGGGCGATGAGCGCGAAAAAGGAGAGGCGGAATGAGCGCTGTAGGGCGCGAAGCCCGAGTAGGGGAGGGCGCGGATACCCCGTCGCGCTGGCCCCTCGAGCCGAGCAGGCCGCCCAAAGGCGTGTCCCAGGAGGATTGGCGCGACTGGGGTTGGCAGATGCGTCATCGAATCCGCACCGCCGAGGCGCTCCGCGAGTGGATCGTGGCGAGCCCGGAGGAGGAATCTGCGATCGAAGCGCTGGCGAGCCGCTTTCGATTCGTGATCACGCCTTATTATGCGTCGCTCATGGAGCCGATGAATCCGGACTGCCCCATTCGGCGGCAGGTCGTTCCCCGTGCCGCGGAGTGGGCGGATGCGGCGGGGCTCGAAGATCCGCTCGACGAGGTGGCTCATTCTCCGGTGAAGAATGTGATCCGGGTCTATCCCGATCGAATCGCGTTCTGTGTGAACAACGAGTGTGCGCTCTATTGTCGCTATTGTCTGCGCAAGCGGATGGTGGGGCTCGAGGGCTGGTCGATGCAGAAGCGCGAGCTCGAGGCCTCGCTCGAGTGGATCGCGGCGACCCCCGAGATTCGCGATGTGCTCCTCACGGGTGGCGATCCGTTGGTTTTTTCCGACGCGCGGCTGGAGTGGCTGCTCACGCGTCTTCGTGCGATCCCGCACGTCGAGTTGATTCGTCTCGGTACGCGTTTTCCAGTCACCTTGCCCTTTCGGGTGACGGAGGAGTTATGCGCGATGCTCGCGCGCTTCCATCCGATCTGGGTCAATACCCATTTCAATCATCCGCGTGAGCTGACGGCGGATTCGGCGGCGGCGTGCGATCGCCTCTTGCGCGCCGGGATTCCGGTCGGGAACCAGAGTGTCCTGCTGGCGGGGGTCAATGATTCCCTCGACCTGATGCGGTCGCTTTGCGAGGGGCTGGTGCGAATCCGTGTGCGACCCTACTACGTCTATCAGGCGCAGCTGCTTCGGGGGACCGAACATTTTCGTGTCCCGATCGAGCAGGGGCTGGAGATTTTCCGACAGATGCGCGGTCGGACGAGCGGCTTTGCGATTCCCCAGTACGTTCTGGATACCCCCCACGGAAAAGTGCCCCTCGATCATCCCTTTGCGAGGGGACGGGAGGGCGACGACTTCGTCGTGGAGGCGTGGAATGGGGCGATCTGGCGGGAACCGAATCCGCGGTGACGAAGCGACTCGTGGAGCGCACTCGGTGTGAGTGAGAACGGGCGAAAGGTCGCGGGGGCCGCGGGCCTGCTCGCGGCGAGCGTGCTCGTCGCTCGCCTGCTCGGCTTCGTGCGTGACGCGCTCTTCGCCAACCAGGTGGGCAGCGGCGCTGCCGCGGACGCCTATTTCGCGGCGTTCCTGATCCCGGATATTCTCGGCTATCTGATGGCCGCGGGCGCTGCGGCGGTCGCGATCACACCGCCCTATCTGAAGCGTCTCGAGAACGATGGACCGGAGGCGGCGGCGCGCTTCGCGTCGGTCGTGGTCGGCAATGTCGGGGTGATCGCGAGTGCGCTCACCCTCGTGCTCTGGTTCGCCGGGGAACCCCTTCTGCGCCTGCAATTCGGCGGTTTCGATGACGCGACCCTCGCCGAGACGCTGCGTCTTCTGCGCATCGTGCTGCCCGCCCAGATCTTCTTCCTGACGGGGGGGGTGTTGCGCGGGGTCCTGATGGCGCATGGTCGCTTCGGACCCCAGGCGCTCGCTTCCGTCGTCTACAGCGCGGCCCCCATCGTGGGTGGGCTCGTTTTTGCGTTCGCCGCCGAACCGCTCTCCGCTCACGATGGCTCGGGGATGGCGGATGGATTCGCTTGGGGCACCTTGGCGGGGGCCGCGATCGGACAGTGGCTGATACCGGCGATCGCGCTGCGGCGATTGCCCGGTGCGATCGGGCGGATTCGGGTCGGGCTCTTCGACGGCGATTTCCGCGAATATCTCTGGCTCGCGCTTCCCCTGATGCTCGGGCTCGGGCTCACGACGGTCGACGAGTGGTACGAGAAATGGATTGGCGCGACGCTCGCGCCGGGTTCGATTGCGGCGATCACCTACGCGCGCAAGCTGATGATGGCACCGGTGGGGATCGTCGGTCAGGCCGTCGGTGCTGCACTCCTGCCCACCCTGACCTCGCTTCATCAGAGACACGATCACGCGGGCTTCGATGCGCTCTTGACCACGACGCTGCGAACGACGCTCGGACTCGGTGTGTTGGCGGGCGGGGCGCTCGCGATCCTGGCCTCGCCCAGCGTTCGTTTTCTCTACGAGAGTGGTCGTTTCAGTGGCGAGGATGCTCAGGCGGTGGCGGGGCTTCTGGTCGTGCTTGCTTGTGCGGTCCCGGGATGGGTCGTTCAGCAGGTGGCCGTTCGGGGCTTCTATGCGCGCGGGGAGATGTGGCGGGCGATGGCCCTCAGTACGGGAATCGCGCTGGCGGTCTTTCCGCTCTACGCGTGGGCCGCGCGAAGTCATGGTGTACGCGGCTTGGCGGTGGCGTCAGCGACGGCGATCACGCTGAACGCGCTGGCGACGGTGGTCTGGTTGCGGGTTCGGGCCGGCGCGCCGGATCCCCTCGCTTTAGCCGAGACCCTCGTTCGGGGCGTACTCGTCGTCGCGATCTCCGGCTTGTCCAGCGTATTCGCGCTGGGCGCCCTGGGAACCCTCGGCCTGCCGGTCGAGATCGCTTTCGTCCAGCTGGCGGCGGGCGGGGCGATCTTTGGCGTCATCGCCCTCGTGGCGACTCGCTTCATGGGCGACGAGTCGATGCGTGCAGCGGTCGCCGCGCTGACGAGTCGATTGCGCAGGTGATCGGGCGAGTGCCGAATGAGCATCGGATTCGCACACCATGACGGTCGCCGCCTGGCAGTTCTGGATCGATCGCGGTGGAACCTTCACCGATTGTCTCGGAATCGATCCCGACGGAAACGTGCATATCACCAAGATCCTTTCCTCCGATCGTGCTCCGGTCGAGGCGATCGAAGAAATCCTCGCGCGAGCGGGGGCGGGCGATGTCACGGAGGTCGAAGCGCGCGTCAAGCTTGGCACGACGGTCGCGACGAATGCGCTGCTCGAACGTCGCGGTGTTGCGACCGCCCTGCTCACGAACGAGGGCCTTTCCGGCGTCTTCGATATCGGGACCCAGGAGCGGCCCGAACTCTTCGCGCTCGAAATCGAACGGGCCCCTCGCCTGCAGCGCTGGCGGCTCGAAGCGCCGGGGCGTCGCGATCCGGAGGGCGGGGTCGTCGAGGCGCTGGATCTCGACACGACCCGGCGTCTGCTCGCGCGGGCGAAGGCGGAGGGGGCGCGGTCGCTCGCGATCGCTTGGATTCATGCCCACGCGACACCCGACGACGAGCGGGTCCTGGCGGAAGTCGCCCGCGAGATCGGTTTTGCGCACGTCGTCGCCTCGCACGAGATGGCCCGCGAGATCGGGTTGCTCTCCCGCGGCGAAACCGCGATTGCGGATGCCTATCTCACGCCGCTCCTGCAGCGGCACGTCGAGGCGTTGAGCCGTGGACTTCCGGGAGCGGAGCTTCGATATATGCAGTCTTCGGGTGGGCTGACCGAGGCCGAGCGCTTCCGTGGCCCGAACGCGCTCCTCTCCGGACCGGCAGGGGGTGTCGTCGCGGCCCGTCGGGTCGCGCGGGAGGCGGGCTACGCGCGCGCGATCGGCTTCGACATGGGGGGGACTTCGACCGATGTTTCGCTGATCGAAGGCGAACGACTCGATCGTGCCTTCGAGAGCGAGGTCGGCGGAGTGCGGGTGAAGGCTCCGATGCTGCGTATTCACACCGTCGCCGCCGGGGGGGGCTCGTTGTGTCGCTTCGATGGCATTCGGCTGACGGTTGGACCCGAGAGTGCGGGCAGTGACCCGGGGCCACTCTGTTACGACCAGCGCGACGCCAACGAACAGCCGAAGGCGAGGGAACTGAGCGTCACCGATCTCAATCTGGCCCTCGGGCGCGTGGTGCCCGACCGCTTCCCTTTCGCGCTCGCTCGCGAGCCGGTGGATCGGGCACTCGCGGAGATGCGCGCAGCGTTGTCGGAGGCGGGCTTCGAACGATCGGAAGACGAAATCGCTGCGGGATTCTTCGAGATCGCCAATGCGAGCATGGCCCAGGCGATCATCGAGGTTTCCGTCGAGCGCGGCGCCGATCCGCGCGATCACGTGCTCGTCGGTTTCGGGGGTGCGGGCGGTCAGCATGTCTGTGCCATCGCGACGCGCCTCGGGATTCGTGAGATCCTGCTCCATCCCTATGCGGGGCTGCTCTCGGCCTACGGGATCGGGATCGCGCCCGCGTCCTGGGATGGCCAGCGCGATGGGCTCGCCCGCCGCCTGCCGCGCGCGGGACCGCTGCCCGAATCGGCGGAGCGCGAGTGGGAAGAGCTCGAAGAAGAGGGCCGCCGGGCGCTCTCCGAGGAGGGGGGATCTGGCGCCCGACGGTCGTCGCGGCAAGGGCCTCTCGAGATCGAGCGAAGCCTCGATCTCGGTTATCGCGGAACCGATACGGCGCTCATCGTCCCTTGCCCCGATGCCGCTTCGCTGAGCGACGACGCGGGTGCGGCCTGGAGCGCCGCCTTCGAACGTGAGCATCGCGCCCGCTTCGGTTATGTCCGGGAGGAGCGTGAGATCGAGATCAAGACGCTTCGCCTGCGCGTGAGTGCCGATGGCGGGGAGGCGTTCGAGATCGCCGGGTTGCCGGCTGGGAAGGATCTTCCAGCGCGGCCGATGCGGACGGAGATGGCCTGGTTTCCCGGCCTGGGTCGGGTCGAGGCCCCGGTCCATGCGCGCGAAGCGCTGTGCGTCGGCGATCGGATCAGCGGCCCGGCGCTGATCCTCGAAGCCACTGGAACCGTCGTCGTCGATCCGGGCTTCGAACTCGAGGTCGATCGGCGCGGCGTCTTCAGGCTGCGTACCAACGGCGGCGCGACGGCTCGCGCCGCCGTTGATCTGAACGAGGCGGATCCCGTACGCCTCGAGGTTCTCGGCAATCGTTTCATGTCGATCGCCGAGCAGATGGGTGCGGTTCTCCGCAACACGTCCGTGTCGATCAATATCAAGGAGCGGCTCGACTATTCCTGCGCGGTCTTCGATCAGGATGGGGGACTGGTCGCGAACGCGCCGCATATCCCCGTTCACCTGGGGGCGATGGCCGATACGGTCGCGGCCCTGCGAGAACGTTTCGAACCCTTCTCGGCGGGTGACGTCTTCGTGACGAATGATCCCTTTGCGGGGGGCTCCCATCTTCCGGATATCACCGTCGTGACGCCGGTCTTCCTGGCGGACGCTGCGTCGCCGAGCTTCTTCGTGGCGAGCCGGGGCCACCATGCGGATATCGGTGGCAAGACGCCGGGATCGATGCCGGCGGACTCGACGCGGCTCGAGGAGGAGGGCGTCTTGATCGAGGCCTTCGCCCTGGTGCATGGGGGACGCTTCGATGAGGCGCGTATTCGCCGGGTGCTCGGGAGCGGTCGTTTCCCGGCGCGCCGCCCCGATGACAACGTGGCCGATCTCGAGGCGATGGTCGCGGCGAATCGGGCGGGCGGGAGCTTGCTCGAAACGCTCGTCGCGGAAACGGGAGAGGAGGTCGTGCATGTGACGATGGTCCAGCTCCAGCGGGCTGCGGCCGCGAAGGTCGCCCGCGAACTCGCCCGCATGGAGATCGGGGAACACCGCTTCGAGGACGCCCTTGACGAGGGAACGCCGATCTGTGTCCGGCTCCAGATCGATCATCCTGCAGCGGCCGAGAGGGATGAGGGGGAGGGGACGGCCCTGCCGGCCAGCATGACGATCGATTTCGCGGGGACCGGCCCCGCCGCGAGTGGCAACTTGAACGCGCCCTCCGCGGTCGTCCGCGCCGCGGTCCTCTACGTCTTGCGTTCACTCGTCGAGGAGCGCATCCCGCTCAATGGGGGTTGTCTCGACCCGGTCGAGGTCCTGATTCCGGTGGACTCGATCCTCGATCCGCCGCGCGGTTCGGCGGTGGTGGGGGGCAATGTCGAGACCTCTCAGCGCGTCGTCGACGTCCTGCTCGGCGCGCTCGGTCGGGCGGCGGCGAGCCAGGGGACGATGAATAACGTGACCTTCGGTGATCGGTCCTTCGGCTATTACGAGACGATCGGTGGCGGCGTGGGGGCGACGGCGAAGAGCGCGGGGGCCTCAGGTGTCCATACCCACATGACCAATACCCGGATCACCGACCCCGAGATCCTCGAGGCGCGCTACCCGGTCCGGCTCCTGCGTTTCGGACTCAGAGAGGGTTCCGGGGGGGCTGGCTTCAGAGCGGGCGGTGACGGCATCGTCCGGCGCTACCGCTTCCTGCGCCCGGTCACCGTATCGCTGCTGACCGAGCGTCGGAAACGCGCCCCCTTCGGGTTGGCCGGGGGCGGTCCCGGTGAGCCGGGGCAAAACCGGATCCTTCGCCACGCGACCGGGGAACTCGAGGAGGTCCCGGGGCGTGCAGAATTGCATCTCGAGGCCGGCGATGAACTCTGGATCGACACGCCCGGCGGCGGGGGGTTCGGTCGCGAGCCCTCCGGTCCCACCCAAGGGCGCCCCTCCTCTTGAACTCAACCTCCGACAATTCTAATGTCCGCCCGGGCGCGTAGCTCAATTGGCAGAGCAAGTGACTCTTAATCACTAGGTTCGGGGTTCGATTCCCCGCGCGCTCACCATTAGCTTTCGCAGCATTCCAGACCGTCTCCCTCGACTCAAGGTCGCGGTGATACGGGCTGCGATGACACTTCGTGATCATCAAGCTTCGGTGGCAAGAGAGAATGGAATGGACTGCGAGCTCGTGTCCAGATCTCCGGATTTCGGGGGAGTGGACAGGAAAATCGCCTCGTCTAGTTTCTGGCGCTAGTCGGGACGCTCATCCAGCCATTCGTGGCGGGGAAACGAGTCCACGCCAGAGGAGACGATCGAGCGTGTGCCGGGGTGGCGGAATGGGTAGACGCAGTGGCTTTAGGAGCCACCGTCCTTTGGACGTGCAGGTTCGAGTCCTGTCCCCGGTACCACCGAAACACAGCACCCCTTCGCCGAAGACCGAGAAGCCCTCCTCTGGGTCCATCTTGACCCGGAGGCGTTCTCTCCGAGCAGAGCGCCGAGTGCCTTCCTGGCGTCTTCAGGGCTGCTGCGGAACATGTTCCCGAGGTCGATCAGGGTCCGGCGAACCCTCGCCGCCAGTGCCTCAGATCCGAGCGGAGCTTTGCGCCGCGCCAGCACGGACTTGATCTCGGCGACCTCTCGTTCCCGGTCTCTGATTGCCAGCGCCACCCGGTCGTTGGTGCCCTGGGTAGCGGCCAACTCGATCAGGTTGTCGATCTCGCCTTCCAATTGGCACAGGCGTTGCTCTTCGCTGCGTGTCCGATCGTCGGAGCGTTCCTCCAGCACGATTCGCACCGCCTGCTCGACCACATAGTCCACGTGCTCCGGCGTCAGGAACTCACGTTCGAGTCCCCCCAGGACGCGATCCTCCAGCTCTCCTTGTGGAATTCGAACGCTATTTTGGCAGTCCTCGATTCCGCGATTGTAACGATGACCACAGCCCCAGGTGTTGCGGTAGAGAGCATTGAAGGCCGAGCCACAGTCGTCGCACTGGAGCCATCCTGTGAGAAGGCTCTTCGCTCTTTTTCGGCCGCCCTGTCGATTGTCGACGATCCTTCCTGCGGAGTCGCGCAGCCTCGAACGCGATCTCATCTTCCGGGTCGTCTGGGCACGTTCCCACTCAAATGGATCGACAATCACGAGGGCGTCATCATTGCGGCGAATCCAATCGCTCTCTGGGCGTCGCACCGGGCAGCTGCTCAAAGGCGTCGTCGAGGCCGACGAGGCCTTCGTGGGAGGGTCTCGCTCCGGCGGAAGATGGGGAGCCCCCAATAAATCAATCGTCGTCGTGATGGTCGAGCAGCGCGAACACACCGCAGGGTCCGCCGCGTTGGAGATCGTGCCTGACGCCTCCTGGGAGAGCCTCGGACCCACCGTGCGAGGGCTTATCGAAGGAGCGAACACGACGATCGTGACCGATGGCCATCGCGGAGACTCCCCGCTTCAGTCCGCAGGCGTCGGTCACGAGGCCACGACGCTCGTCACGCCGGAAGCCGCCCGTGAAGTCTTGCCCCGGCGGCGCATCGCCTCCTCGAGCACCTGCGGGTGCTCGTCGCCGGTGAAGAGCTGGCCATTCGCCAGCAGCTCAACGTTTCGGCTCTGTGCCGGGCCGAGGTTCGCGCAGAGGTCGATGGCCAGCTTGCCCGCGGCGAAGGCTTCGGGCGGCTGATCCGCCATGTGCCGTGCGAAGGCGTCGACCTTCTCGTCGAACTCGGAGTCGGGATCGACGTCGTGGCTACAGCAGCCGGCCGGTGACGAAGCTGCCGCTCGGGTCGTGCGCTGCACGGCGCGTTCGCACTCGGGCGGCGTACCGAACGCCGAAAGCGTGCGCCAATTGTCCCACAACACCATGTCGTGAAGCTCCCACTCGTGGACGTACGCCAAGCAGTCGAACTGTGGACCGCGCGAAGGTCACGCCCCGCCCAGTCGGGTGCGAACCCGTCTCCGGGGGCCCAATTCCCTGATCCACAGGGAGAATATGGGGAAATCTCGCGAAAACGGCCCGAGCGAGACGCGATGATGCCAACCGACCGCTTCGACTCCTCAGTCCTCTACCTCCGCAAATCGGACGAAGACCCGCACGCCGTTGCGCGTCGCTCTACCAAATAGGTCGCGACCGCCCACGACAGTGCCAGCATGAAGCCGTGAATCAGGAAGAAGGATACGTCGATGGCCTTCTGCTGCAGAAGGCCCCAAAGTACCGAGCCACCTTGGGCGCTCCGCCCCCATCGCCGCCGCTATTCTCTCCCCCGATATCGGGTGCCGTTGCTGAGAAGGGGCCTTATTTGAAATAGCCACTCCCCCCACTGCGAGCAGGCGTGCTCGACCAGGGCGTCGAGCGACGCGGCGTTCGACCTGCCAGCGTTCGTGGCTCGCCAGGCAGCGCGGGTTGTGCACCAGGCGCGTCATTTCGAGCACGCCGGCGTCGAGGTCGAGCCAGAGATCGCGGCCCGCCACGCCGGCGGCGGGCTCGCCGCGGGCGAGCCGGGTGAGCAGCGCCGCCTCCGATCGAATTGCCACCGGTCGGGTACGGATGCGTCATCACAAGTCTCCGGGGGCGATCGAATATTTCCAGGAGGAAAACCGAGCGCTGCGGGAGCAGCTGGGCGAAAACCGATTGAGATTCAGCGATCGATAACGCCGCCGACTGGCGATCAAGGCCAAAGCGATCGGTCGAAAACGGCCATTCGAGATCGGGACTCTGGTGACACCGGACACTTTTTTCGTTGGCACCGAGAGCTGATCGCCAAAAAATATGATGGCAGCAAGAGTCGACGGCCAGGTCGTCCGAGGACCGCAGCCGATAGCGAGGAGCTGGTCCTCCTGATGGCCCGGGATAACCCGCGCTGGGGCTACACCCTCATTCGAGGAGCGCTCCACCATCTCGGCCATGAGATTGTCCGAAACAACATCAAATGAATTCTTCTCGAAAGCGGGTTTGACCCCGTCCGAAGGAAGGGGATGTCGTGGAAAACGTTTCTCAAGGCTCATTGGAGCGCGATTGCAGCGACTGACTTCTTCAGCATCGAAGTGATCACGCGGTCGGGCTTGATTCGATATTTCGTTCTCTTCGTCATCGACCTCAAGAGTCGAAGAGTCAATATTGCAGGGATCCTTCCTCGACCCAACGGCGAGTGGATGAAACAGATCGCACGCAATCTCACTGATTGTGAAGATGGATTTCTGAACGGGTCCCGCCACCTCATCCATGATAGAGACCCGCTGTTCACGAGATCGTTTCGCTCGATCTTGAAATCCTCAGGCGCCGAAACGGTGAAGCTTCCCGCGCGAAGTCCAAATCTCAACGCCTACGCCGAGAGATTCGTGCGCTCTATCAAGTCGGAGTGTTTGTCCCAGATCATTCCGTTGGGGGAGGAGCCTCTTCGCCACGCTGTGAAGGAATACACCGAGCATTACCACATCGAGCGGAATCACCAAGAGCTTGACAATCGGCTGGTCGAGCAGCGGCAAGGCGCGGTTGACATGAATGCTCTTTTTGAGCGTCGCGAGAGGCTGGGTGGCGTCCTCAACTACTACGAAAGGAAGGCCGCTTAGACGGTCGACTGAGTTTTTGCACCATACGGGGCCGTGTAGTGCCCTAATTCCAGATCAATGCTTGTCGAAATCTCAAACGCTGACGGCATCCGGTTTCAACTCGTCGGTAGTGGCCAAATATCTCTGGCAAGCTTCGATCGTTGACCAGCCTCCGATGGCGCAGACTGTTATCAAATCAATACCGCCATCGAGTAAGTGGCTCGCGAAACTGCGCCTGAGCAGCCGGATGCAGCAGTCGTGAAGACAGACTGCTTGTCGCCATCATAATCCGTTCGAAGCGCTTCCGGTTTCGCTGCGGGAACGGGTCGCTCCCGTAGCTGTCGCTGGCCCGGATCTTCCCGCGCCGACAGTGGATGACGACCTCAGAGTGCTCACGCTTGGTGGCGGCCGTGGTCGCCTGCTTTCGGGTTCGCGAACCCCTTGGGGACTGGTCGTGAGATGTAACTTCGCCCGGAAGCTCGATTTCGCTCGGCGGTTATGGCAATGCGGCTCGGAGTCGCTGGCTTTCGTAGAAGCGGCGTTTTCAGAATGCGGATAGCGGGAGGATGGACCCTGGTCGGACGACGGCGTCACAACGGACATCTGGTCGTGGGCTGCAAGCTTGATCTGGTTCTGGGATCGTGAGCAGGCGGGTGCCGTATCGTGGATCTACCATGGAGGGGGTGGTCTGCGTTATGGTTCGCACCCGTCGCGTAGCCGGACGTTAACCCGACAGCGACAACTCCAACCGGATCGGGATACAGATCGAAGTTGCACCCCTCTTGCTGCTGTGTTCCGGTCGAGTCGGGTCCCCGGTACCATCTGACCGTTGACGAGCGTCGGGCCTTCACCGTCGCCTTCGGGGTCGAGCTCAGCAGGAAGAGGCAGAACCACAGCGGCTTGCCATGCTCGTGGGAACAATGAATTTTCCGGTTCCGATCGACGAACCGGTCGGCCCCCGCGAGGGGCGCGATGGATTGAGAGGACATGTGATGGCAGAGGTCGAGAGCGGTCGGAGTGATCTCCAGATCGAGACGAACGAAATTTCCCCGGTCGTGCGCGAGGTGGCCGTCGAGGTCGAATCCAAGCGCGTCGACAGCGCCTTCGGCCGTGTCGTCAAGGAACTTCGCAGGACGGCGCAGGTGAAGGGGTTTCGGCGGGGCAAGGTGCCGGTGAATGTCGTCAAACAGATGTATGGCGAGTCCCTGGCCGAAGAGATCGAGCGCCAGCTGGTTCGAGAGACTCTGGCGGACGCCGTAAAGCTGGCCGGCCTCGAGCCCGTCATCGAGCCCCAGATTGAGGCCGAGCCGCCCGTGGAGGGCAAAGCGTTCCGGTACAAGGCTCGAATCGAAGTGAAGCCTGAGGTCGAACTCCCCGACTTGACAGTGCTTTCGGGATCCCGACCAAAGGTCGAGGTCGGTGAGGAGGAATTGTTGACCGAGCTCGAGAGCCTGCGCGAGCGACAGGTGAACTGGGTGGAAGAGGACGATGAGGTCGCGGCTGCGGAGGGCCACCAGGTCACGATCGATTTCGTCGGCACGATCGACGGCGAGGCCTTCGACGGCGGGACCGCCGAGGGTGTCGATCTCGAGTTGGGCTCCGGCCGCATGATCCCCGGCTTCGAGGAACAGCTCGTGGGGGCGACCTCCGGAGAGCAGCGGGACCTTCAGGTGCCCTTTCCCGATGATTATGGGAACGAGGAATTGTCGGGCAAGGACGCGGTCTTTGCGGCCACGGTGACGGCGATCAAGCGCAAGGAGTTGCCCGAGCTCGATGACGACTTCGCCAAGGATCTCGGCGACTTCGAGACGCTCGACGATGTAAAGGACAAGATTCGCGAGGGACTCCAGTCCCAGCGGCAGCACGCGTCGGACCATGCGCTCCACAAGAGTCTGCTCGACGATCTCGTGACCCGGACCAGCTTCGAGGTTCCGCCGACCCTCGTCGAGCGCCAACTCGAGAATCAGCTGCGGCAATTCGAACAGCAGATGCAGAGCCGGGTTCCACAGGACGATCTGCGCGCGCGGCTTGCGCAGATGCGTGAAGAGGGCTGGGACGATGCGCGGCGGCGGGTACAGGAAACGCTGCTGCTCGAAACCGTGGCGAAGAGCGCTGAGCTCGAGGCAACGGACGAAGAGGTCGATGCGCGTCTCGATGAGATGGCCGAGAGCCAGGGTGTCGATTCCAAGATGATGCACGACATGGCGGACGCCCAGGGATGGAAGTCGGCGGTCGCAGCGGAAGTGGTCGAGCGCAAGGCCATCGAGCATCTCGTCGAGGGGGCGCAGATCAGCGAGGTCGATGCGCTAGAAGAAGCCTGAGCTTTCGCTTCGAGTCGCTCATGGAATAACGGGTTCATGCGAGATGACTCGCCGTCCGAGAATCGTTCGGCCGGATCTTTAGGGATGTGCGACATCTGGGCAAAGAGCGATCGGACCCGATGCGTCTCTCATCGAGGGGATTGGGAAAGATCCTTCTCTTCGCCTCCGGCGCTTCCCGCAGCTGGGGGGTCGTTCGGCCGCGGAATGAGAGCCTGCTCGTATTCGGGGCGCGTAAGAATAGAGTCGTGCGTGATCCCTGCGCGTGAGTTGCCAACCCCTACAGGCTGACTCAGACTAGGAATGGATTTCGCGATTCCGCGATCAGATCTGCTCTGCGTTCGCCGAGCGGGCACAATGTCGAGTGGCAGAAGGAAAAGAAGACGATGGAACGGATGCGGCCGACGGCGTACACGATCCCCTACGTGATCGAACAGAATCAGCGCGGCGAGCGCGTCTTCGATATCTACTCGCGCCTGCTTCGCGATCGCGTGATCTTCTTGGGATCGGAGGTCCACGACGAGGTGGCGAATGTGATCGTCGCACAGCTGCTCTTTCTCGAAGCGGATGATCCCGACAAGGATATTCACCTCTACATCAACTCGCCGGGGGGGGCGGTGACGGCCGGTCTCGCGATCTACGACACCATGCAGTTCATCCGGTCGGACGTGCATACGACGTGTATTGGTCAGGCCGCGTCGATGGGTGCCTGGCTGCTGGCGGCCGGGACGCCGGGCAAGCGGACCGCGCTGGCGAACTCCCGCATCATGATCCACCAGCCGATGGGGGGCGCCCGCGGCCAGGCCTCGGACATCAACATCCAGGCTCAGGAAATCCTCAAGCTTCGCCATAGGATGAATGAGATTCTTGCGAGTCATACGGGCCGTGCTCTCGATCAGATCGCCACGGACACCGAGCGCGACTACTATATGGGGGCGGAGGAAGCGCGGGAATATGGCATTGTCGATGCTGTCACCGATCGGAGAGAGAGCAGCAAGGGCGCCGGGGCCGCGGGAGAATAAGGGCAGGGGAAGTGACCCCCGCCCCCTTTTCAGAACAGGATCTCCAGCGGGATCGGGGTTCAAATCGAAATCGTGTCGCGCTGTCCCTGCGAGGGTCCAGCGCGCATCACCGGGGGGTGAAGGAATATGAAGAAACGAGACGACAACGCGAACCTCTCGTGCTCCTTCTGTGGCAAGTCCCAGAAGGAAGTGAAGAAGCTCATCGCCGGGCCGACGGTGTACATCTGCGACGAGTGCATCGAACTCTGCAATGACATCATCGCCGAGGAGTATGGTCAGGACGAAGCGGGTCAGCCGCCGCCCCGCATCCTCAAGCCGAAGGAGATCAAGGCGGCGCTGGACGAGTACGTGATTGGGCAGGACGCCGCAAAGAAGGTGCTCTCGGTCGCGGTCCACAATCATTACCGACGGATCGAGAGCGGCGACATTTCGGATGTGGAACTTCAGAAGGCGAATATCCTTCTGCTCGGCCCGACTGGATCGGGCAAGACGCTGCTGGCCCAGACCCTCGCGAAGATCCTCGACGTGCCCTTCACGATTGCGGATGCGACGACGCTGACCGAGGCCGGCTACGTCGGCGAGGATGTCGAAAATATCGTCCTGAATCTGTTGCAGGCCGCGAACTACGACGTCGAACGCGCCCAGCGCGGAATCATCTACATCGACGAGATCGACAAGATCGCTCGCAAGAGCGAGAACCCCTCCATCACCCGCGACGTGTCGGGAGAGGGCGTTCAGCAGGCGCTGCTCAAGATCATCGAGGGGACGATGGCCAGCGTGCCGCCCAAGGGTGGGCGAAAGCACCCACAGCAGGAATTCCTCCAGGTCGACACGACGAATATCCTTTTCATTTGTGGCGGTGCCTTCGTCGGCCTGGAGGGAATCATCGAGCGGCGGATCGGGGTGAAGGGATTGGGTTTTGCTGCCGATATCGTTAATTCGAGTGATTGCAAGAAGGGCGAGATGATGCGCGATGTCCAGGCAGAGGATCTGCTCCACTTCGGACTCATTCCCGAATTCATCGGGCGGCTCCCCGTCGTGGCCACACTCGAAGAGCTGGATGAAATCGCCCTGATCGCGATCTTGACGAAGCCGAAGAACGCGCTGGTCAAACAATACGAGAAGCTCTTCGAATTCGAGGATGTCGCCCTTCGCTTCACCGAGGGGGCACTCGCCGCCGTCGCCCGAAAGGCGCTCGTTCAGAAGTCGGGCGCTCGTGGGCTGCGCGCGATCCTGGAGAGCGCGATGTTGGAACTCATGTACGAATTGCCATCGCGAGATGATGTCGAAGAATGTGTCGTCGGAGAAGAAGTGATCGAGCAGGGGGCGGAACCCGTGCTCGGGTTGAAGCGCGAAGCCGAGTCCGCCTAGCGGGCGACATTTCGGCCGATGTGAACGTGGAATCGAGGGGGGGGGCATGAGTGATTCAACAGGTGGAGGGCGGATCCCGCTCTTGCCACTACGCGATATCGTCGTTTTTCCGCATATGGTCGTCCCTCTTTTCGTGGGTCGGCCGAAGTCGATTCAGGCGCTCGAGGATGCGATGGCGGGTGACCGCCAGCTGGTCGTTGCGGCACAGCGCGTCGCGGGGGACGAGGACCCGACCGAGGAAGATATCTTTTCGATCGGGACGCTCGGCACGATCATTCAGCTGCTCCGTCTTCCGGACGGGACGGTCAAGGTCCTCGTCGAGGGCAAGGCCCGCGCCGAGATCCGTTCTTTCGCTTCCGTCGATCCCTATTTCGCCGTCGAGGTCGACGAACTCCTGGACGAAGGCGGCGATTCGCCCGCGGCGGAGGCTCTCGTTCGCTCGATCCATACGACCTTCGAGTCCTACGCTCAATTGAACAAGAAGATCGCGCCGGAGATCGTGAACTCGGTTTCGGCCATCAACGATCCGGGCAAGCTCTCCGACACGGTCGTCGCGCATCTGAATCTGAAGCTTCCGGATCGCCAGAAACTTCTCGAGGTGACTTCGACCATCGAGCGACTCGAAGAGATCTACAGCCGGATGCAGGCGGAGATCGAAGTGCTCGAAGTCGAGCGCAAGATCCGCGGGCGCGTCAAGAAGCAGATGGAGCACTCCCAGAAGGAGTACTACCTCAACGAACAGATGCGGGCGATCCAGAAGGAATTGGGCGACCGGGACGAACAGAAAAACGAGAGCGGCGAACTCGAGGAACAGCTGGCCGCGAAGAAGATGCCCGAAGAGGCGCGTGAGCGGACCGAGAAGGAAGTCAAGAAGCTGAAGCAGATGTCGCCGATGGCGGCCGAAGCGACTGTCGTTCGCAACTACATCGATTGGATGCTCGCTCTGCCCTGGGACGAATTCGGGGAAGAGGAGAAGGACCTGAGTGTTTCGGAGGGGATTCTCGACGCCGACCACTACGGCCTCGAAAAGCCGAAGGAACGGATTCTCGAATATCTCGCGGTTCAAACGCTCGTCGAGAAACTGAAGGGACCGATCCTTTGCCTCGTCGGTCCGCCCGGCGTCGGCAAAACCTCGCTCGGCAAATCCATCGCGCGTGCGACGGGACGCGACTTCGTGCGAATCAGTCTAGGCGGCGTGCGTGACGAGGCCGAGATCCGCGGCCATCGCCGAACCTATATCGGGGCACTTCCGGGCAAGATCATCCAGGGGCTGAAGAAGGCGGGTTCGTCGAACCCGGTCTTCCTGCTCGACGAGATCGACAAGATGTCGATGGATTTTCGTGGGGACCCGAGCTCGGCCATGCTCGAGGTACTCGATCCCGAGCAGAACAACTCCTTCGAGGACCATTATCTCGATGTCGAGTACGACCTCTCGCGCGTGATGTTCATCTGCACGGCGAATGTGCTTGGCGAGATCCCGCGACCCCTCCAGGATCGCATGGAGATCATCCAGATCCCGGGCTATATCGAGACCGAGAAGCTAGAGATTGCGAAGAAGCACCTGGTCGACAAGGTCACCGCGGAAAATGGCCTCTCCCTCCCGCAGGAGGGAGAGGAGGGTGAACGAGCCGAAGCGGATATGCGCTTCACCGAAGGCGCAGTCCTCGAAGTCATCCGTCACTACACCCGCGAGTCGGGTGTGCGCGGTCTCGAGCGCGAACTCGCATCGGTCGCCCGCAAGGTGGCTCGTGAGAAGGTTGTCGCAGGGGAGGGCTTCAAGCCGGTCAAGGTCAGCCCGAAGCTGATTCGGAAATATCTCGGGCTGCAACGTCATCGTTTCGGTCAGACGGAGGAAGAGAACCGCATCGGCGTGACCACGGGCCTGGCCTACACTGAGGTCGGTGGTGAGCTTCTCCAGACGGAGGTTTCGGTCATGCCCGGCAAGGGAAAGCTCCAGATCACGGGTCGGCTCGGCGAGGTCATGCAGGAGTCGGCGAATGCGGCGATGTCCTATATCCGTTCGCGCGCCAAGCAGCTCGGGCTGACGAGCGATTTTCACACCAAGGTCGATATCCATATCCATGTACCCGAAGGGGGGACACCCAAGGATGGTCCTTCTGCGGGGATCACCCTCGCGACGACGATCGCCTCGGCGCTGACGCGGATTCCGGTTCGCTCGAATGTCGCCATGACGGGCGAGATCACCCTGCGTGGGCGGGTGCTTCCGATCGGTGGTCTCAAGGAGAAGCTAATTGCGGCCCATCGTGGCGGCGTGGACACCGTCCTCGTTCCGAAGGAAAACGAAAAGGATCTGAAGGACCTGCCGGCCATCATCAAGAAGAACCTCAAGATCTATCCGGTTGAGCATATGGACGAGGTTCTCAAGCGCGCGCTCGCGGTTCCAGACCCCGAGCATTTTCTCGAAGAGGGTGATGGCATCCACGAGGTCGAGGACATCTACATCGCCCCCGGCGGTCTCAAACAGACCACGGAGCTGGCGCATCCCGCCGGCGTGAACTAGCTCCCACGTCCTCGGCGGCGGGAGCGTTCTCGTTTTTTGCGTGGATCCGGACTGATGTGGGCGCGTAGCTCAGCTGGTTAGAGCACCTCGTTTACACCGAGGGGGTCAGGGGTTCGAATCCCTTCGCGCCCACCACGTCGCTTTTTCACGGCGTATGCCGCCGGGCCGCTCGCGTCTGCTCGGCACGTGCCCGTGCGGAGTCTGCCCCGTGATGTCCAGTTTTCCCGCCGAGCCCGTCTCCTCTCGCGAATTCATCGAAGAGGTCGTCCCGTCTCTCTTTGCCGACGTCGCTCTGGGCGAGACCGAGGAGGCGATCGATCTAAAGGTCGGCGTCGTCCTGCGCGCGGAAGAAGGGGGCGATCAGGGGGGAGAGTGGACCCTACATTTCATCGGGGGTGAGATCGGAATCACCGACGGTCGCGAAGACGCTTGTCAGATCAGCTTCGTTCTCAGCGTGGCCGATTGGCGAGCCGCGCTCTGGGAGCGACGACCGGTCCTTGTGGCGGAGGCGATCGAATCGGTCCTGGAGTCGGGGCCGAACGCCTGGCGCCCGCCCGCGGAGCCCGGTGGGGGAGTGCGTCTCGATCCGCTCAAGGGGATTTCGGATCTGGCGGGTTTGATCGAGGGGGTGATTGGGAGCGAGGCGGGAGGCGACTGGCGGCTCGGTGCTCAGGTCGGCCCCGGCCCCCTCCCGGAGACACCCCAGGCCACGATCCGTCTCGGCGCCGAGCAGGCGGAGGCGATTCGTGATGGGAGTCTTCACCCGCTCGAGGCGCTGATCACCGGTCAACTTCAGCTCGACGGCGATCTCGGGCTGATTCTGCAGCTCCAGGCGGTCGCGATGACGCTCTCGATGGCGGGCGGGGGCAGGCGCTGAGGTGGAGTGTGCTCGCGCTAGCGAGATGGGCGCTTCTCAGCTACAAAATGCCGCCCAGAACTGATGCGGTCCGGTAGTTCAATTTGGTTAGAGCACTGGCCTGTCACGCCAGAAGTTGCGAGTTCGAATCTCGTCCGGACCGCCATCAGCTCCGTTCCCTCTGGCACCCACTCTTCCCGATTTCGCTCGTTTCTCTGGCATGAAGAACGCTCGGTGTCGGGTCGCGAGTTCGTCGAGGCGAGTGCCGATGGGTTGGCCCGGCAGGCCCCGAAGTCCGTGACCCTATTCGGACAGCACCCGCCCGCCCGTGAGGCGATGTTTCTGGACCTTGCCTAACGCATTGCGTGGCAGAGCGTCGATCCGGTATAGCCCGCGTGGATGCTTGTAGGGCGCGAGCCGATCACCGACCGAAGCACGCAGCGCCTCGAGTTCCAGCGTCTCGCGGGTGACGGCATAGGCGACCACCCGCTCTCCCCACTCCGCCGATTCTTCTCCGACGACGGCGACGTCCTCGATCGCTGGATGTTCGCGCAGGACGTCTTCCACCTCTCGCGGGTAGACGTTGAAGCCCCCGCTGATGATCAGCTCCTTGGCGCGGCCGACGATGTGGATATATCCATCTTCATCGACGCTTCCGAGGTCCCCGGTCTTGAACCAGCCGTCCTTCGTGAACGAGGCCTCGTTGGCTTCCGCGTTGTCCCAGTAGCCGTCGAAGACGTTCGCGCCTCGTACCTGGATCTCCTCCGGATCGCCCCGCAATCGAAGCTCGACGCCCGGCAGGGGGAATCCGACCGAGCCCGATCGTCGCTCTCCCGAATGGGGATTCGAGGCGATCATGAGTGTTTCGGTCATGCCGTATCGTTCGAGGATGCGCTGGCCGCTCATGCCTTCGACCTCCTCGTGCAGCACCGCCGGGAGCGGGGCCGATCCACTGACGCAGAGCCGCAGCTTCGAGAGTTCGGTGGTCCGGGGGGCGTTCGCCAGGCGGTGATACATCGTCGGGACGCCGAAGAAGAGCGTTGCTTCGTAGTCGGTGATTCCGGTCAGGATCTGCTCCGGGTTGAAACCGCGATAGAGCACGGCGGAGCCGCCGTTGTAGAGCGTGCCGTGTAGACCGACACCGAGCCCGTGCATGTGGAAGAGCGGGAGCGATAGGAGTAGCCGGTCGGCCTCCGTCCATCGCCAGGCGAGTCGCAGCCCCTCCGCGCTCGCAAGGCAATTGGCGTGGGAGAGCACGGCGCCCTTGGGCTGCCCCGTCGTGCCCGACGTGTAACAGATGAGCGCCGGCGACTCGGGCAATGTCTTTTCGAGCGCCGGGGTCGGGCCATCCGGAAGGTCGAGGCGGGGGGGCAGGCGCATGAGATTGGGCGCGATTTCGGCGATCGCTTCGCTTCGCTCCGGGTCGTCGACGATTGCGGCGCGGGGGCCCGCGTCCGTGATGACGTGCTCGAGTTCCCGGCGGCCATAGGCGGTATTGGTCGGGATCACCACGAGACCCATCCGCAGGCAGGCGATATAGCTCAAGACCAGGTCGCCGGAACTTTCCGCCGAGAGGAGCACGCGGTCCCCCCCGACGAGCCCGAGTGCGGCGAGCCTTCCGGCGCGCCGTGCGGACTGCATCTCGAGGTCGCCCCGACTCAGCCACCCCCCGTTCGGATCGTGGATCTGGGCGACGTCTGGGCTTGCGGTCCAGGGGCGAGCCCAGGCCGAGGTGAGATTCCCGGCCTGCGCGGCGGTGGCGTCGAAGGATTCACCGGTGGGGAGGTGGGCATTGGACGAGGCCATCGAGAAGGTGCTCCCGGATCCGGCGAGGGCCCCGGGTCACGGTGCCCCGCGCTGCGGAGGTAGGGCGCGAGGGTATCCGAAGCGTCGGGAGACGAGGAGGGCAGTCGGTGGAGTGAATTCGGACCACCCCAGGGCGGCTGGGAGCTGGTTTCGCAGAGTCGCAGAGAAAATCGCCCTTTTCGCCAGCAAAAGCAGAACCGCACCGCGCCGGGCGGCGTCAATCAAGCCATTCGAGACATCGTGTGTTTCGTACTCCTTCAGGTTGTCACTCGAGCAAGGGCCCGGAAGCTGAAAAGCTGCCGGGCCCTTCTCATGTCTGGGACGCTCGCCCGCTGCATCATGAACCGGCACTCTGGCGGCAGGTCGCTAACGGTGGGCAGCACACGAGTCGATAACGACACTCTGCGAACTCCGCTCGCTTCTGTGGAGGCTCGTTTGGCAATGCTTCTCGTCATTCACGACTCGGGTCATCAGCGCGCTCAGATCCGCGCCGCGGTCGAGGCCGTCGGGCTCTTCGGAGAGATCTTCGAGGCTCGCGATGGGCTGAAGGGCCCCCGAATCCTTCTCGAAAAATCCGTCGTCGTCTGTCGACTCGAGCTCGCGGGGCTCGGCTCTTCGATGGAGTCACGCCCGGTCGACTAACGCTCCGACTCGCGTCGTGAACGGAAAACGCGCAGCCGCTCGGCCAGAGCCGCCTCGGCGCCTCGTTCCTTGGGTTCGTAATAGCGATGACCCCGAAGCGCTTCGGGTAGATTCTCCGCGGCAACGAATTCGTCCTGTGCATCGTGGGCGTAGACATAACCCTCGCCATAACCGAGTTCCTTCATCAGGGCGGTCGGTGCGTTGCGCAGATGCATTGGGATGGGCAGGGGGCCTTGCCCTTCGAGGTCGGCGGCCGCGCGGTCCAGGGCAGAATAGGCGGCATTGCTCTTGGGCGCGCAAGCCAGGTAGGTCGTGACCTGGGCCAGCGGGATTCGGCCTTCTGGCAGGCCGATGCGTTCGACGGCCTGATGGCTCGCGACCGCGAGGGAGAGTGCGCCGGGATCCGCGTTGCCGACATCCTCGGAGGCGAAGATCACGAGCCGGCGCGAAATATAGAGGGCGTCTTCGCCCGCTTCGAGGAGGCGCACCATGTAGTGGAGCGCCGCGTCCGGATCGCTCGCTCGCAGGCTCTTGATCATCGCGGACACGACGTTGAAATGTTCCTCGCCGTCGCGGTCGTGGCGCAGGGCGATTCGTCCCACCGCCTCGCCGACGGTTTCCGCCGATAGCGGCTGCGAGCGCCGACCGCTCGAGAGATGGACCGTCGCACTCGCTTCGAGCATTCCGAGCGCCCGGCGGGCATCACCCTGGGAGGCCAGGATCAGCGACTTGCGCGCATCCTGGCTCAGTTCGAGCCGCGCGGAGCCGAGCCCGAGTTCCTCGTCTTCCAGCGCCCGGTCGAGGACGCGGCCGATCGCTTCTGCGCCGAGGGCTTCGAGTGGAATCACGCGGCAACGGGAGAGCAGCGGCGCAATCACGGCGAAGGAGGGGTTCTCGGTCGTCGCACCGATCAACGTGACGACACCGGCTTCGACATGGGGGAGCAGCGCGTCCTGTTGCGCCTTGTTCAGCCGGTGGATCTCGTCGATGAAAAGCAGCGTGCGGAGCTGGGTGCGGCGAGCGGACTCGATCGCCTTGCGGATCTCGGGCACGCCCGCGGTGACCGCCGAGAGCGGCGTCAGCCGGGCGTTCTGCATCTGCCCGAGAATCCAGGCGAGGGTTGTCTTGCCACTGCCCGGAGGACCCCAGAGGATGATCGAGGGCAGCGCGCCCTGTTCGACGAGGGTGTGGAGGGGGCGTCCGGGCGCGAGCATCTCTTCGTGGCCGACGAGGTCTTCGAGCCGGTGGGGGCGCATGCGCTCGGCGAGGGGGGCATGAGGTTCGAGTGGGCGCTCGGGGCGTTCGGGAAAGAGGTCGAGGGTTTCGTCCGGGGGCGGGGGCATGTCGCGATGCTAGCTGAGCCGCGGTCGGGTTCGGGACCGGCTCGGGGCCCGCCTGTGAGATCCCGGGGACCACCCTTGAGTCGACCCCCGCAAAGCGGGATCATGCCCCCCGAACCCCGCATTCCATTTATTACCGGGGTTGGATAGTGACGGATCCATGATCGAAGTGCTGCGGATCGAAAACCTGGCTCTGGTGGAATCCGTCGAACTCGAATTCGGCGGGGGCCTGAACGTTCTGACCGGCGAGACGGGAGCGGGCAAGTCGATCATCCTGAGCGCGCTGGCGCTGCTCACCGGGGGACGCGCCTCTTCCGAGACGCTGCGGAGCGGAGCCGACGAGGGGGTCGTCGAGGCGCTCTTCAGGATGGACGGGCACGACGATGTCGCGGCGGCGCTCGTTCATCGCGGCCTCACCGACGAAGCAGAATCCACGGGGGTGGATCCCGCCGAGCTGATCGTGCGCCGGACCCTGCACGCCGGTGGCCGAAGTCGCGCTCGGATCGGCGGCCAGCTCGTTCCGGTGTCGACGCTGGTCGAACTCTTTGGGGGCCAGCTGGAGATTTCGAGTCAGCACGGCTCCCAGGCCCTCCGGCATGCCGATGTCCACGCGGTCGCGCTCGACGCCTACGCGAACAAGACGAAGCTGCGCGAAACCGTGTCGCGCGAAGTGGTTCTGTCACAGCGCCTCGATCGGAAGATTGCGACGCTGCGCGCCTCGGAGGAGGAGCGGGCGCGCCGTCTCGACTTTCTGCAATACCAACAGCAGGAACTCGAGGGAGATGATCTCGACGCCGAAAGCGTTTCACGACTCGAGTCGGAACATCGCCGACTGACCCACGCCGAAAGGCTCGCGGAGGAGATGGCGACGGTTTCGCGTGCGCTCGACGGGGGCGAGGCCGACGGCGGGTCGGCGGACTCGGCGCTCGGGACGGCGCGCCGCGCGTTGGCCGGGGTACTCCGCATGGATCCATCCCTCGAGGAGATGGCGACCTCGCTCGAGGCCCTGGAGTCGGAGCTGCGCGACCTCGCGGCCCGCGCGGCGGATTATCTCGGCGAACTCGAGATCGATCCGCACCGCCTCTCCGAAGTCGAGGACAAGATCGGTCGGCTCGAAGCCCTTCGTCGCAAATACGGTCGCTCCGTCGAGGATATGCTCGCACATCGCGATCAGATCGAAGCGGAGCTGGCCTCCCTTGAAGGTGCGGACGATCGGATTCGCGAACTCGAGGCGGAATTGGCCCAGTCGATCGCTGCTGCGAATGAGGCGTCCTCGAAGCTTTCGAAGGCCCGCGCGCGGGCGGCCAAGAAGCTCGCGAAGGCGGTCGAAGCAGAACTCCAGGATCTCGCGATGGCGGGTGCGCGCTTCGTTGTCAGCCTCGATGCGGTCGCCGCCGAGGCCGGGCCCCCCGCACTCGAGACGGGGGCCGGAGGTCGCGAAAGGCCGCAGTTCCAGTTTTCGGCGAACGAGGGCGAGGCGCCGCGGCCGATTCAGAAAGTGGCTTCCGGGGGGGAACTCTCGAGGCTCTTTCTGGCGGTCAAGAATTCCCTGCGGCGCGCAGATCGGAACATGGTCATCGTCTTCGATGAGGTCGACGCGGGAATCGGTGGGGCCACCGCCGAGCGGGTGGGGCGGGTGCTCGCCGAACTCGCGACCGAGCATCAGGTGCTGTGCATCACCCATCTGCCTCAGATCGCCGCTTTTGCCGATCGCCATTTCGTCGTGCGAAAGGAGTCGAAGGGCGGTCGTACGCGGACCCTGGTGGCCGAGGTTCGAGACGATCTGCGCGTCGACGAGTTGGCGCGGATGGCGGGGGGCGAGCATGTGACCGAGGTCACTCGGGAACACGCGCGGTCGCTGATACAGCCCTGATCGGGGGTTTTGGCCTCAGGACGCCCTCGGGGTTCACGGAGCCCCTCAAACACACCGAGCGAACCCACTAAGCCGCTGCTCGGAATGACCCAGCCCGGTCAAGAACGCCGACATCGACGCCGATGAGATGAGTGGACTCCCGGATCTCGATCCGGATGATGGGGCGTTGGACGATGGCTTCCGATCAAAATGAAAGGGTCGATCAGAGGATTTCCCCCCCGTCAGGGGCGAGCGTGATCGTTCTTTCCGGGTTCTACGAGGGACTCGAGGTCTCGCTCGATCGCGCGCGCACGGTCATCGGTCGGGGTCGTGAGGCCGATCTCGCTCTCGCGGAAGCCACGATCTCGCGGGCGCATGCTGCGATCGGATTCGATGGCCAGGTCTTCTATGTGGAGGATCTGGGCAGCACGAACGGCACGCTCGTGAACGGGGCCCGCATTTCGAAACAGCCGCTCAAGGGCGAGGACGAGATCCAGATGGGCAAGCTTCGCATCGGTGTGACGCTGCCGCAGTAGTCAGGAAAATTTTGCGAGGGGCTCCGCTCGACGGACCTCTCGACACGGGGATGGCAAAGAGAATCGATGGAATTCTATACGCTCATCTGGGTTCGCGACCAACGCTCACGGCCGATTCAGATTTCGATTCCGAAGCGACGCGTCCAGCGGGCGGCGATCGCGGCCGGCCTCGTTGTCGTCCTCAGCCTCGTCCTCGCGTGGGATTATTGGCGACTGCGCGCCGACAATGTGGAACTCGCCGACCTGCGGATCGAAGCGCTCGGGCAGCGCGAAAAAATCGCTGTCTTCCAGAGTCGCCTCGCTCAGGTCGACGAACAGATCAACAAGGTGACCGACCTCGAACGCAAGGTTCGCATCATCGCCAATCTGCCCGGCACCGCCGGCATCGGCGGGGGTGATGTCACGGAACTCGCGCCCGAGGCCGTGGGTCCGCCAGTCGGCGTGCCGGTCGATCGGCCCCAGCCGCCTGGCGGCCAGACCGGGCAGGGCGGGGACGAGCCCCCTTCGCTCCTCGGTGACGACGAATCCGGCATCGATGTCCTGGAGTTTCTGGGCACCCGGGCTGTCGATCTCGTCGGGGGTGCTGGCCAGCGGGCCGATTCCCTCGAAATTCTGCTCGAACAGCTCGCCGACAAGCGCCAGCGCCTCGTATCGATGCCTTCGATCTGGCCGGCCAAGGGGTGGCTCACCTCTCGCTTCGGCCCCCGCGTTTCACCCTTTACGGGCCGCCGACAGGTCCATGGCGGAATCGATATTGCCGCGGCGAGCGGGACCTCGGTCTACGCTCCGGCGCGCGGCCGGGTCGTCTTCGCCGGTCGCAAGGGTCCGCTCGGCAAGGCGCTGGTGCTCGATCATGGATTCGGTGTGAAGACGGTCTACGGGCACGCGAAGGAAATCCACGTCGACACGGGGGAGACCGTCGAGCGTGGCCAGGAGATCGCCTCGATCGGGAGCACCGGCCGCAGCACGGGGCCCCATCTCCACTATGTCGTCGAAGTCAGTGGGAAAGCCCGGAATCCCCTCGACTACATCTTCGACTGAGGGGTCGTCGTTCCGGCGATCCACACAATATTTGCCGCTGGCAGAGGCGTCTCCTACCCTCTCGCCCTCATTCGACCAACTCCCCATGAGCCTCGATTCTCTGTATTGAACTCGCCTTTCGTGCCGCGGACGAGCCGTCGGGGCGAGGCAGAGTGGATGCCCTGGTGAGTCGCACGGGGTCTCCCCAAGAGCTGGAGCCGGAACGGGCCGATGCAACGCATTCTCAGCAAGATCTTCGGAACGAGCAACGATCGCGCGATCAAGCGCCTGCTGCCGCTCGTCGAACAGGTGAACGCCTGTGAGGGTGAGACCTCGAAGCTCTCCGACGCCGACCTGCGTGGACGCACGGCGATTTTTCGAGGCCGGATCGACAAGGAGGAGCCGCTCGATGATCTCTTGCCGGAGGCCTTCGCGACGGTTCGCGAGGCTGCCAAGCGCGCCCTCGGTCAGCGGCATTACGATGTTCAGCTGATCGGCGGGATCATGCTCCACCAGGGGCGCATCGCCGAGATGAAGACCGGTGAGGGCAAGACCCTCGTCGCGACGCTGCCCTCCTACCTGAATGGGCTGACCGGTCGCGGCGTCCATATCGTGACCGTCAACGATTTCCTCGCGTCCCGCGACGCCGAGTGGATGGGCCAGTTGCATCGTTTCCTCGGGCTGGAGGTCGGCGCGATCGTGCATGGTCAGACGGACGTGGAGCGGGTGGCCGCATATGCTGCGGACGTCACCTACTGTACGAATAACGAGCTGGGCTTCGACTATCTGCGCGACAATATGAAATTCTCACTCGATTCCTGCGTTCAGCGGGATCTGCATTTCGCGATCGTCGACGAGGTCGACTCGATCCTGATCGACGAGGCGCGGACTCCGCTCATCATCTCTGGTCCCTCCGAGCAGAACACGCAGATCTACACGATCGCCAATCGGCTGATTCCCTCTCTTCAGGCGGGTGAGGCGGCGGAGCCCTCGAAAGGGATCGAGGAGAGCGGTGATTTCTGGCTGGACGAGAAAGCGCATTCCGCGACCTTCACCGACCAAGGGATGCGTAAGGTTGAAAAGATGT
Organism: Deltaproteobacteria bacterium; assembly: GCA_002719955.1. GTDB lineage: Bacteria > Myxococcota_A > UBA9160 > UBA9160 > UBA4427 > UBA4427. The sequence continues at coordinate 44,357 of PBFW01000001.1, forward strand.
TGCGCGTGGATAATCTCTACGACCCCGGGATGCTGCCGGTATTGCACGCGATGCAACAGGCGCTGATGGCGCATTCGCTCAAGCGGATCGATGTCGATTACGTGGTGCGGCCCGGCGAGGATGGTCGCAAAGAGGTCGTGATCGTCGATGAGCACACGGGTCGCCTCATGCCGGGACGACGCTGGTCCGACGGCCTGCACCAGGCCGTCGAAGCCAAGGAAGGCATCCAGGTCAGAAGCGAGAGCCAGACCTTCGCCTCGATCACGTTCCAGAACTATTTCCGCATGTACGACAAGCTTGCCGGAATGACGGGGACTGCGGATACGGAGGCCGAAGAGTTCGCGAAGATCTACAACCTCGACGTGACGCTGATTCCGACGAATCGTCCGATGCTGCGCGACGACGAGCCCGACGTCGTCTTCAAGACCAAGGGTGAAAAATTCAACGCAACGGTCGACGAACTTCGCGAGCGTCACGAAGCGGGCCAGCCCGTGCTCGTCGGCACCATCTCGATCGAGACATCCGAGATGCTCTCGAAGAAGCTCAAGAAGGTCGGTCTCAGCCACAACGTCCTGAATGCCAAGAAGCACGAGAGCGAATCGGAAATCGTCGCCCAGGCGGGTCGCAAGGGTGCGATCACGATTTCTACGAATATGGCCGGTCGAGGGACGGATATCCTGCTCGGGGGCAACCCCGAAATCATGGCGCTCGAAAAACTCCGTCACGACAAGGATCACCCGGAATTCGAGATGGTTCTGGCGCAATTCGAGGCGCAATGCAGCAACGAGCGCATGGAGGTCCTCGAAGCGGGCGGCCTGCATATCCTGGGGACCGAGCGCCACGAGAGTCGGCGGATCGACAACCAGCTTCGGGGGCGTTCGGGTCGCCAGGGCGATCCGGGTTCGAGCCAGTTCTTCCTCTCTCTCGAAGATGATCTGCTGCGAATCTTCGAGGCCGATCGTGTGAAGGAGTGGTGGGATCGCGTCGGCGTCGAGGAGGGTGAAGCGATCGAGAATCGCATGCTGAGCCGTGTGATCGAGGGTGCACAGAAAAAGGTCGAGGGCCGCAACTTCGACATCCGCAAGCACCTGCTCGACTACGACGATGTCATGAACAAGCAGAGGCAGGCTTTCTACGCGCGCCGCTTGTCCGCGATGTCGTCGGATGAAAAGGATGTGGGCGAGGAACTGCAGGCCTGTATGGAGGGCTTCGTCGCCAATCTCGTGGAACGGATCTGGCCCCAGCGCGGGGACCCCGAAGAGGACGAGTACGTGGAGATGGCGCACGCCCTCGAGGCCCAGTTCGGGTTCTCGTTCTCGATCGAGGAGGCGCCCTTCCGCTCCGTCGAGGGCAAGCGCTACGCCGATCGCGATGCGCTCGGACACGCGATTCTCGCGAAGCTCGACGAGAGCCTCGAAATCAAGAGACAAGAAGGGGTCGTTCTCAAGGAGGAAACCTACGCGGACATCGAAAGTTATCCCTCCTATGAGCAGATCTTGCGCGACCTGCAGCTGCAGATCCTCGACCAACAGTGGAAGGCGCATCTCCACACGATGGATACGCTTCGAAACTCGGTGAATATGCGAGCCTACGCCCAGCGTGATCCCAAACTCGAATACCAGCGGGAAGGCTTCGAACTCTTCGGCGAGATGGAGCAGCGCATCGATGACACCTTCGCCGAGTTCGCTCTGAAATTCGGTTATCCGCGGCCCAACCTTGCACCGCAGGCGACGAATCGACGGGTCGATGGCTCCGGGGGAGCCCGCGCCGGGTCGCGCCCGGCTGGAGCCCCGTCGGCCCAGGGCCCGCTCGCCTCGGCGGCTGGAGGAGCCGGCGCGGTGGATGTCTCGAAGGGCAAGACCGGGCGAAACGAGCCCTGCCCCTGTGGCAGTGGCAAGAAATTCAAGAAATGTCACGGGGCCTGATCGGCGGAAGCGATCCCCACGCGCCGGGCCCAGGCGCCAGATGGAATCGCCGCGGAACTCCCACGCAGAGGTCGAGATGAAGGTTCGTCGCGAGTCGCGGCCCGTCACCGGTTTCCGAGCGGCTGGACTCCACGCCGGGATCAAGGAGAGCGCGCCCGATCTCGCGATGATCGTCTCGGATGAGCTCGCGAGCGCGGCGGCGGTCTTCACGCGCTCCAGCGTCGTCGGAGCGCCGGTCGAAGTCTCGCGCGAGCGCGTCGCGCGGGGCCGATCGCGGGGCATCGTCGTCAACAGCGGGATTTCGAATGTCGCGATGGGCGCGCGTGGGATTCGAGATGCGAAGGCGATGACGAGGATCGCGGCCCGGGCGATCGATTGCGAAGAGGAAGAGATCCTGGTGGCCTCGACCGGTGTGATCGGTGAGCCGCTGCCGATGGACGTCTTGAAGGTCGGTATCCCGCGCGCCGCTGCGGCCTTGGGGGCGGAGGGTTGGGACGATGCAGCGGAGGCGATCCGGACAACGGATACCCACGCAAAGATCGCTTCGACGCGTCTAGCGATCGGCGGGCATCTCATCACGATTCAGGGAATCGCCAAGGGCTCGGGAATGATCGAGCCGGATATGGCCACCATGCTCTCCTTCCTGGCGACGGATGCGAGGATCGCACCCGGGGTCTTGCGTGGAATGCTCCGGCGCGTGGCCGACGCGACCTACAATTGCCTCTCGATTGATGGCGAGGGCTCCACCAGTGATACCGTGGTCCTGCTGGCGAACGGAGCGGCCGGAGGTTCGGCGATTCGACGGGGCAGTCGGGAAGCGCGCAGCTTCGAGGACGCGCTCCGGGCCATCTGCGAGGACCTCGTTCTTCAGCTCGCCCGGGATGGGGAGGGTGCGACCAAGCTCCTGCGGGTCGAGGTCGAAGGCGCCCGGACGGCGGCCGAAGCCGACCGGGCGGCACGCCGGATCGGGAATTCCCTTCTCGTGAAGACCGCGGTCTTCGGAGGGGATCCCAATTGGGGACGCATCCTGCAGACCCTCGGCGCGGGCCGGATCGGCTGGAACCCCGAGACGACCCGGGTTCGGGTCGGCGGCGTTGTGGTCTTCTCGAAGGGCCGTTCGGCGGGTCCCGCGGCGCGAAAGCGGGCCGAAAAGGCCCACGAGGCGGACGAAATCAGTATCCGGGTGGAGCTGGGGATGGGGCGCCACAGTGCGCGGCTCTTCACCTGCGACCTCACCTACGACTATGTGAAAATCAACGCGGAATACACGACCTAGATTCGGGTTTCACCGGCTCGAATTGAGCGGCGGGATGGTTCCTGGACACGTCTAGTGGCGCGGCCGGGATTCTGCTAAACACCCGCCAAATCACACGTTCCGAGTCACCCCGGCGGTGCCTGGAGCGGACCGATTCATCTCTCGATTCCCGGCCGATGCCATTCCTCGATCAGCGGACACCCTCCTGAGGTGCTGTCTGGAGGGGGAGGGGCGGCCCATAGGAGGGTACGGGGAGAGATGGGATTGGACGCATTCAGGTCGGGGAATGGACGGCTCGGGGCGGAGGTATAACCGCCAAAGGAGAGATCCATGTCCGAGACGCCGGCCACACCCGAGGCCGAACCGATTCCTGCCGCCGCAGCCGATGCGGCCGTTGCCCCCGCGGCTCCTGCCACGCCTTCCAGCAAGGAAAGCGAGCTGGGAGAGGCCCTCAAAGAACAAGAGATTTCCATCCGCTCGCTCATCGAAGCCGGATGCCACTACGGCCATCAGCCCAGCCGCTGGAATCCGCTCATGCGTTCCTTCATTTTTGGGGAGCGCAACGGGACCCACATCATCGATCTGGATCAGACGCTGCCGATGTTCAGGGAGGCACTCGACTTCCTTCGGGAGACCACCGCCGCTGGCGGTGCCGTCCTCTTCGTGGGGACGAAGCGTCAGGCGCAGGGCTCGATCATGCTCGAGGCCAAGCGAGCGGGCCAGCATTACGTCAACAACCGCTGGCTGGGCGGCATGTTGACCAACTGGAAGACGGTCAAGAAATCGATCGACCGCTACAACCAATATCTCGAGATTCTCGGCAACGAAGAAAAGTGCGCCGAACTCTCGAAAAAGGAACAGGCGAGCATGAGTCGCCAGGTCGAGAAATACGCGAAGTCGCTCGAGGGCATTCGCGCGATGCAGCGCCCGCCAGACGCGGTTTTCGTCATCGACGTTGGCAAGGAATCGATCGCGGTTCAGGAGGCCAAGCGCCTGCATATTCCGATCGTGGGCGTTGTCGATTCCAACTGCAATCCGCGCGGAATCGATTTCGTCGTGCCGGGCAATGACGATGCGCTTCGCGCGATCGATCTCTACTGCACGGCGATCGCAAATGCGTGTCGCGAGGGCTATGCGCAGCATCAGGCCGAACTCGTCTCGCAACGGAAGGACGAATCGACGCCGCCGAAGGCGGACGGGGGTCCGGCGACCGGACGCCGTGTGGTCGAAATCAAGCAGCAGCCCCGCCGCGGGCGGGGGCAGGGCGGTTCTCCCGCGGGCGGTGGCAAGGCCTACTCCGCGGGTGGCGCTAAGGGCGACGACGCGCCGGAGAGGGCCGCGGCCTCCGTCCCGGTGACTCCGATTCCGGCTCCGGCCCCCAGCGCGCCGGCCGAGGGCGAAGACAAGTAGGGCCCGTCCGGGCTCGCGCCGCGGGATGCCGGTGCGGGTGCAACGAAGATCGAGTGGGCGGTGACGAAATTCGGGAGAAGTCGTCGCCGTCGAATTCCGAGATGATTCGGGAGGCCGGAGGGGCTCCCCAACACGAATCGCGCGGGACCATCCGGCCGGGTTCGCACCCGGCTGGGCCGCGATCGCGGATTCGGGAGACGAGGATAGTGGCAGGAATCTCTGCAGGCGATGTGAAGGCGCTCCGTGATTCGACGGGCGCGGGAATGATGGATTGCAAGAACGCCTTGAAAGAGGCCGACGGCGATGTCGAAAAGGCGATGGAGCTATTGCGTTCGAGCGGGTTGGCGAAGGCCGGCAAGCGCGCGGGACGCGAGACCAGCGAAGGCGCGGTCGTGTTCTCGTTGAGCGGTGGCGATGGCGCGTTGATCGAGCTCGGCTGCGAGACCGATTTCGTCGCCAAGACACCCGATTTCCAGGGCATGGCCCAGGGGGTTGCGGACGCGGCGGCAACCGCGAAAGCAGCGGACGTCGCTGCGGCGCTCGCGGCCCCGATGGCGGGAGGCAGCGTCGACGACATCGTCAAGGCGGCGGTCGGCAAGATGGGCGAGAACATCCAGCTGAAGCGGGTTGCCTCGGTCTCCGTTTCGGGCGTGACCGGTGGTTATGTCCATGGCGGTGGCAAGCTCGGCGTTCTGGTGGCACTCGAAACCGCCCAATCCGGAGACGAGGTGGCCGCCGTTGCGCGAGACGTCGCGATGCATGTCGCGGCCCACGACCCGACGCCGATCGCGGTCGATCGCGACGATATGCCCGCGGACGTGGTCGAAAAGGAACGCGCATTCCTCACGACCCAGGCCAAGGAGAGTGGCAAGCCCGACAACGTCATCGAGAAGATGGTGGATGGCCGGATCAATAAATTCTTCGCCGAGAACTGCCTGCTCGCTCAGGGCTTCGTCAAGGATTCCGACAAGAGCGTTCGCGACATCCTGGGCGAGGCCGGCCAGGCCGCCGGGGGTGAGATCAAGGTGGCCACCTTCATCCGCTTCAAGCTGGGAGAGGCTGCCGAATAGTGGCGACCGCGTACCGGAGGCTGCTGCTGAAGCTCTCCGGCGAGGGGCTCGCCGGTGACGACGGCTTCGGCATCCACCCGGGCGTGGTCGGTGGGCTCGCCGAGCAGATCCGCGAGGTCCATGAACTCGGCACCCAGATCAGCCTCGTCATCGGGGGCGGCAATATCATCCGGGGGACGAGCGCTGCCGCCCAGGGCATGGACCGGACCCAGGCGGACCATATGGGTATGCTGGCCAGCGTGATCAACGCGATGGCCTTGCAGGACGCCCTCGAAAAGGCCGGGGTGCCAACCCGGGTGCAGACGGCGATCGAGATCGCTCAGGTCGCGGAGCCCTATATCCGCCGCCGCGCGGTGCGGCATCTGGAAAAGGGACGCATCGTCCTTTTCGCGGCCGGCACGGGCAATCCCTACTTCACGACGGATACGGCGGCGGCGCTCCGCGCCGCGGAGGTCCGGGCCGAGGCCGTGATGAAGGCGACCCGTGTCGACGGCGTCTACAGCGCCGACCCGGCCGAGGACGCTTCTGCGACGCGCTACGAGCAGCTCACCTTCGCCGAGGCGTTACAGCGGGATCTTCATTTCATGGATCGAACGGCGATCGCCTTGTGCCGTGAGAATGATCTGCCGATCAGGGTATTCGACATGCGCGTTCGGGGGAATATCCTGAAGGCGGCCAGTGGAGAGTCGGTCGGGACATTGGTTTGCGAAACGCTGGATTAGACGACCCGTACGGGCGAGGGCCCCGTGCGAGTCGCTCGGCTGACGGTCCGGAAATTGCGCGACGAACTGAGAAGCAGCGAAAAGGAGGTTCGACGGTCATGGCGGAAGAAGAGGACGTGGATGCGGCCATCGACGAGGGACGCGACTCGATGGGGAAGGCGATCGAACGATTCCGCAAGGAGCTGACGAAGGTCCGCACCGGACGCGCGAGCACGAGTCTGCTCGACGGCATCTCGGTCGACTATTTCGACACTCCGACGCCGCTCAACCAGCTCGCGACACTGTCCGTGCCGGATCCGCGAATGATCGTGATCTCGCCCTTCGACAAGACGGTGATTCCCCAACTCGAGAAGGCGATCCAGAAATCGGATCTCGGGCTGACCCCGAGCAACGATGGCAAGGTCATCCGTATCCAGATTCCGCCGCTCACCGAAGAGCGCCGCAAGCAGCTCGTCAAACAGGTTCGCAAGATCGCCGAGGATCACCGGATCCGTGTGCGCGATGCGCGTCGCGATTCTCTTTCGCTGCTCAAGGATCTCGAGGACGACGGATTGTCCAAGGACGATCGCCATCGCGCCGAGAAAAAGGTTCAGGATGTCACCGACGAGTTCATCAAGAAGATCGACGAATTGACCGCACAGAAAGAAAAGGATGTGCTCGAGGTCTAGCCCTCGTGGCGGCCCGAGTTTTCCGGTCCTCGCTCATGTTGGAGACCATGCCGAAGCCTAACGCGCATCCCGAGATCGACCTCGATCGCGTCCCGCGGCACATCGCCATCATCATGGATGGCAACGGGCGCTGGGCGCTCGAACGCGGTCTCGAACGCAATGCCGGACATCGCGAAGGGATCGAGTCCGTTCGCGAGGTCATCCGTGCAGGTCGCGATTATGGCATCGAGGTGTTGACGCTCTACGCCTTCTCGATCGAGAACTGGAGTCGACCCAAGAGCGAAGTCGCCGAACTCATGCGATTGCTCGAGGAATATCTCGAAAGCGAACTCGCCGAGGTGATGGAGAACCGGGGACGGGTGCGTTCGATCGGTCGTCTCGATCGGTTGCCGCCGAGTACCCGGCGAGCGGTCGAAAACGCGGTGCGCGAGACCGAGGGAAACGACGGGATGCAGATCGTATTCGCGCTCTCCTACGGGGGCCGGACAGAGATCGTGGATGCGGCGCGGCGACTCGCACGCGATGCGGAACTCGGGAAAGTCGACCCCGAAACGCTCGATGAGAAAGGCTTCGTGGCCTACCTCTACGCGCCGGACCTCCCCGATCCCGATCTCTTGATTCGGACCGGCTGCGAGCAGCGCGTCTCGAATTTCCTGCTCTGGCAGATCGCCTACTCCGAGATCCATCTGAGCGGTTGCATGTGGCCGGAGTTTCGTCGATCGGAGTTCGAGACAGCGATCCTCGACTTCCAGCGCCGCGAGCGTCGCTTTGGATTGACGAGCGCGCAGATCCGGGCGGGCGCGGACGAGACGGCGGGGCGATGAAGCGGCTGGCGATCCTGGGCAGCACCGGGAGTATCGGCGAACAGACGCTGGATGTCGTCAGCCAGCACCCCGAGCGCTTCGACGTCGTGTCGATCGCCGCGGGTCGGCGCGTCCAGCGGCTGATCGAGCAGGCGCGGGAATTTCGGCCGCAGATCGTCTCGGTGAGCGATCCCGCGGACATCTCGCCGATTCGGGACGCGCTCGCCACGAGCGAAATCTGCGACCGGGTCGAGGTCGTGTCGGGGGAGGCGGGACTCGAGCGCGCTGCGATCGAGCCCGCGGATCTCGTCGTAGCGGGATTGGTGGGTGCGGTCGGATTGCGACCGGTTCTGGCTGCGATTCGCGCGGGCCGGCCCATCGGGCTCGCCAACAAGGAAGTCATGGTGATGGCGGGCGCACTGGTGCGGCGCGAAGCCGCAGCCCGAGGCGTCGACATCATCCCGATCGACTCCGAGCACAGCGCGATCTTCCAATGCCTCGCCGGCCATCGTCGAAGCGAGGTCGCTCGACTCATCCTGACCTGCTCGGGCGGACCTTTCCGGACCTGGCCCGGGGAGAGGATCGAGAAGGCCCAGGTCGATGAGGCCCTGGCCCATCCGAATTGGTCGATGGGCGACAAGATCTCGATCGATTCGGCGACCCTGATGAACAAGGGGCTCGAGGTCATCGAAGCGCGCTGGCTCTTCGATGTCGAAGCCGCGCGCGTCGATGTCGTCGTGCATCCGCAATCAATCGTCCATTCGCTGGTCGAGTTCTGTGATCGCTCGGTGCTGGCGCAGCTCGGCCTGCCGGATATGCGGGTGCCGATCGCGGTCGCGCTCGCACACCCGGCGCGGGTCGAGCTCGATGTGCCGCGACTCGACCTCGTCGAGATCGCTCGGTTGGATTTTGAAGAGCCGGATCGCCTGCGTTTCCCCTGCCTCGATCTAGCCTACCGGGCGGTCTCCGGCAGTGAAATGGCGCCGGCGATCCTGAATGCGGCCAACGAGGTCGCGGTCGGGGCCTTTCTGGCTTGCCAGATCGGCTTCAGCGAGATCGCGGCCCTGAATGGCTCGGTCCTCGAATCGCACCTTGCCGAGCACGCGGGGCAGCGCGTGGACGAACTCGAGGCCGTGATCGCGGCGGACGCCTGGGCGCGGGGCGCGGCCAGCGAATGGCTCGCCAAGCGCGACGGAGGCGAGTGATCCGATGGCAGTGCTCGACACCCTCGCTGCTGTGATCCCTCTTCTGGGGATTTTGATCGTCGTACACGAACTCGGGCATTTTCTGCTGGCGAAGGCCTGCGGCGTGCGGGTCCTGAAATTCTCGATCGGTTTTGGTGCGCCGATCGGTTTCGGGAAGATGCGCTTGCGGTGGGAGCGGGGTGGGACCGAGTATGTGATCGGCTGGATTCCCCTTGGCGGTTTCGTGCGCATGCTGGGGGAACCGATGCCGGGAGACGAGGAGTTCACGCCCCCCGTCCCCGAGGATGCGCGGCCCGACGAGTTTCTCGAGTCGAAGCCCGTCTGGCAGAGGCTGGCCGTGGTTTTTGCCGGACCGCTGATGAATCTCTTGTTGCCCGTCGTGTGCTTCGTGGGGATCCTCTGGTTCGGCTTTCCGCGGGCAGATGCGGTCGTCGGGATGGTCGAAGCGAATTCCCCCGCTGCCCTCGCGGGCGTTCGCGTCGGGGATCGCATCGACAGCGTCTACGGCGAGCGCGTCGAGTTTTGGGACGACGTGATCCTGCCGATTCGCGAACGCGAGGCCGGCGGAAGCGTCCCGTTGGAGATCGTGCGCGCGGGTGCGCATCTTCAGCTGGATGTTCCGATCCAGGCGCAGAAGACGCGAGATCGTTTTGGGGCCTTCGTCGATGTCGGCTGGATCGGGGTCGGATTCAATCGGCTCGAGGCTCGGGTGGGTGTGCCGCACGCCGACAGTCCGGCGGCGATGGTCGGGCTGCGCTCGGGCGACCTCGTCGTCGCCATCGGACCCCGTGAGATCGAGGATTGGGAGGGTCTGGTTGCGGCACATGCCGACGCGGCCCACAAGGCGCGGGAGCAGGGAGCCGAGTTTGTCCCGTGGCAGATCGAACGCACGAAGCCGCCCGTCGCCCCCCAGCCGCTCGTTGCCCTGCCGATCGGCGCCGAGGCAGAATCTCGTCCGTCGGGGGTCGAGGAAGTCGAGATCCCGCTGCTTGCGATCGACGCGCTTCAGCGTCTCGGCGTGATGCCGGCGACGATTCTCGTCGCCGAGGTCTCCGTCGATCGACCGGCGGCGCTGGCTGGTCTGCAGAGGGATGATCTGATCCTCGAGGTCGATGGCGAGCCCATCGGTAGCTTCGGGAGTTTCGTGTCGCTGGTTCAGACGAGTGCGGGCCGCGAACTCACGATCACTTATTCGCGTGCCGGAAAGGTCGCGACTACGAAGTTGCGCGCCCGCGAAGAGACGGTCGCAGGGCCCTACGAGATCGAGGGGATGGAAGAGAAGGTCTATCAGATCGGCCTCGCGCCGCAGGTCTCCTGGAAGGCGGGCGCCAGCACGCTTCAGCAGATTCGCAATCCGCTCGAATCGCTCCCGCGCGCGGTCGCCATGACCTGGGAGATGACCGTGGGCTATCTGGAGGGGCTGAGCCGCATTTTTTCCGGGGACGTCGGAGCCGACAAATTATCCGGCCCGATCGGGATCGCCCGCATCGCCCGCAAATCTCTCGATCGAGGTTGGCTCGAATATCTGTGGATGATGATGTTGATCAGCATCAACCTGGGTATTCTCAACCTGTTGCCGATTCCGGTTCTCGACGGTGGGCAGGCGGTGATCTACAGCATCGAGGGCATCAAGCGCTCGCCGCTTTCGACGCGGGCTCGGGAGATCGCGAGTTCGGTCGGATTTGCCTTCCTCGTGCTGCTGATGGGACGCGCCTTCTGGAATGATCTCACCCCCTTCTGGAATCGCTTCGTGAGTTGGCTCTCGAGCGGCGCGCAGTAGCCGGCTGCCGATCGATGTCCCGCCGGCTCTTGGCCATTGAATCCGCGACGGATTGGCTTTCGATCGCGCTCCTCGACGGCGATGAGGTCGTTTTGATGCTGCAGGCGGAGGGCACGCGTCAACACGCCTCCGCGCTGATGCCGCTGATCGATCGCGGACTCAGCGAAGTCGATTGGTCGATCGACGACGTGCAAGCGCTCGCGGTCTCCACCGGACCGGGTTCCTTCACGAGTCTGAGAATCGGCTTGGCGACGGCCAAGGGGCTCGCCTTCGGTCGCAACTGGCCAGCGGTGTCGGTATCGACCCTCGAGGCGATGGCGCTCTCCGTTCTCGAGGGAGATTCAGCGGGGATCACGACCGGGGAAGGGCAGGGCATGCTGGTCCTGCTCGATGCCAGGCGGGGGCAGTGGTATGCGGGGGGCTGGGTGAGGGGGGCCGGTTCGGGTGGGGCCCTCAAGCCTATTCTCGCGGAGGGGCTCTACGCGCCCGAACATCTGGTGGCAGATCTCGGGCGGGATGTGGTCGTGGTGACGCCGGATCGAGGGGATTGGCGCGGCGAGTTCGAGCGGGCGGGGCTCCGGTTCGTCGCGACGCTCGAGGGTGAACACGCCCGGCCTCGCGCCGACTGGGTCGGGCGCCTCGGGGCCCGGTGCCTGGCGCGGGGGGACGGTGGCCCGGCCAGCGAGCTGGCGGCGCGCTACCTGAGGCGGGCCGAAGCCGAGGCCCAACGCCTGGGCGGACCCGTCGAGGCCGGCGAGGTGGCGCGTGTCGAGGGGCTCGAGGGTTGATTCCGCGGAGTTGTCGGCGATTGCGGCTCTCGCTGGCGCCCATCAAAAAGGTCGCGTAATCTCGCGCAGTTAGCGCTTCCGGGCGTGTGCAGCGTCCGACACCTCCAGCACGATCAGCTCCGGGGAGTCCCTCGGGTGCTCCGGACCGGCCCGATGCGAGCGCCGACCTCGAGAAGTACGTGTCGAATCTCAAGCGATTCCGGTTCGCGCGGTCCGACCGCGCTCCGGAGCAACTGGCCGCAATCTTCAATCAAAGGACCGAGAACTTCCCATGGCACTCAATATCTACTACGACAAAGACGCGGATCTAGGACGACTTCAGTCCAAGAAGGTCGCCGTCATCGGTTATGGCAGCCAGGGCCACGCCCACGCCCAGAACCTCCTCAACTCGGGCATCGACGTCGTCGTGGGGCTGCGCAAAGACTCCTCGAGCTGGTCGAAGGTCGAGGGCGCGGGGCTCAAGGTCGCCACCGTTGCGGATGCGACGCGAGAAGCCGATCTGATCATGCTCACCGTTCCCGATGAGCTGGCCGCTTCGATCTACCGCGACGAGGTCGCGCCGAATCTCGAGCCCGGCAACTATCTTGCCGTCGCGCATGGCTTCAATATTCATTTCCAGGCGATCATTCCGCCGGAAAATCTGAACGTAATTATGATCGCGCCGAAGGGGCCCGGCCATACGGTTCGTGATCACTACGAACAGGGGCGCGGTGTGCCGTGTCTGATCGCGGTGCATCAGGATCCGAGTGGTGACGCCAAGCAGATCGCACTCGCCTATGCGTCGGCGATCGGTGGCGGTCGCGCCGGCATCATCGAAACCAGTTTTCGTGAGGAGACCGAGACCGATCTTTTCGGCGAGCAGGCCGTGCTCTGCGGCGGTTTAACGTCGTTGATGCAGGCCGGTTTCGAAACGCTCGTCGAAGCGGGTTATGCACCGGAGATGGCCTATTTCGAATGCATCCACGAGACCAAGTTGATCATCGACTTGATCTACGAAGGGGGCATCGCCAATATGCGCTACTCGGTTTCGAATACCGCGGAGTATGGCGATTTCGTGAGTGGTCCGCGGGTGATCGATGCCGATGTGAAAGCGCGCATGAAGGATGTCCTCACGGATATCCAGACCGGTGAGTTTGCGAAGCGCTTCATTCTCGAAAACCAGAGTGGCAACGTGGGCATGCACGCTCGACGGCGTGCGGCGAAGGAACATCAGCTCGAAGAGGTCGGCGCACGGCTGCGCGGTCTGATGCCCTGGCTGTCAGAGAGGCAGTTGGTCGATCGTTCGAAGAACTAGGGTCATCGAGTTCGAGACGAACTCGATGACCATTCGGGTCGCCGTGCCGGCTCCGCGGGTGTCGAAGCGGCTGGGACGACACGGGTAGCCCGCCGGGTTCGGCGGAGGGCGAGGGCGATGGGGAACGAGGAGCCGGAAGGGAAACGGCGTCGACGTCGCAGGCGTCGGCGCAGAAGGGATGATCCGGATCGGGCGGGGTTTGCCGCATTGCTGCCCCAGCTCCTGACGACGGGCAATCTGGCAGCGGGTTTCTTCGCAATCATCCAGGCGAGCGGCGGCAAGGTCCTGGTCGCGTCCTATGCGATCTTCATCGCGGCGCTCTTCGACATCCTGGATGGCCGTGCCGCCCGCATGACGGGCAATGTCAGCCGTTTCGGGGCCGAGTACGATTCGATCGCGGACACCGTGTCCTTCGGGGTCGCGCCGGCGGTTCTGGCCTTTCACGCCGGGGACCTCGCGTCCCTGGGCTGGGCCGGCTGGGTGATGGCCTTCATCTATACCGCCGCGGCCTCACTCCGGTTGGCGCGCTTCAATGTGTCATCGGGTCGTTATCAGGGGCGCTTCGATGGATTGCCCACACCGGCCGGTGCGGGCATGGTCGTCTCCGCGGTCTGGTTCATGGGATTTCTGGATCTGCCCGAGGGACTCGGTCTGCCATCGCTGGTGCCCGCGCTCGGTGTGATGTTTCTCGGACTGCTGATGGTCAGCCCGATTCCCTATCACAGCTTCAAGGATCTGCGCGTCGGTCGGAGCTATTCGGCGACCGTGATCCCCGTGATCATCTCGATCCTGCTGATCCTCGAACCCGGGCTCAATTTCTTCCTCGTCGGAGCGCTCTACGTGATTTCCGGACCGGCCGGGTATCTGTGGCGCCTTCGAACCGGTCGGGAACTCCTGCCCGTGGATGCGTCCTCCCTTGCTGGGAGAGAGCCTTCGGCGGCAGGTGGAGGGTCGTCCGCCACGGAGAGAGGATCTTCGGGAGAGGGTGGCGCGTCGGTCGCGCGCGGGGCTCGGCCCACCGGGGCGTCGAGAAATCCGAACGTGACCTCCCTAGCAGACCACGCCCCGACAGGGGATGCCCGCGAAATCGAGACGGGACGATGAGCGAAACGCCGATCAAGATCTTCGACACGACTCTGCGCGACGGCGAGCAATCACCGGGCTGCAGCATGAATCTCCAGGAGAAGGTCAGCCTCGCGCGCCAACTCGAGCGACTCGGGGTCGATGTGATCGAGGCGGGCTTCCCGATCGCGAGCGATGGCGACTTCGATTCCGTGCGCGCAATCGCCAAAGAGGTCGAGACGTCAATCGTGTGCGGTCTCGCGCGCACGGGCGAGGCGGACGTTCGGCGCGCCGCTCAGGCGGTCGCGTCCGCCCGCCATCCGCGCATCCACACCTTCATCGCGACGAGCGATATCCATCTCGAATACAAGCTCCGAATGAGTCGCGAGCAGGTTCTCGAAGAGGTGGATCGCGCGGTTCGTCAGGCGCGCGCCAGCGTCGATGACGTCGAATTCTCAGCCGAGGACGCGACCCGATCGGATCGGGACTATCTGGTCGAGGTCTTCTCGGCAGCGGTGGCCGCGGGCGCGACGACGCTGAACGTACCGGACACGGTGGGCTACACGACGCCCAAAGAATATGGTGCGCTGATCGAGTATCTGCGCGAACGCGTCGCGGGCGCGGAGGGCGTGACCTTTTCTGTCCACTGCCACAACGATCTCGGGCTCGCCGTCGCCAATAGCCTGTCGGCGATTCGCGCGGGCGCGCGTCAGGTCGAGTGCACCATCAACGGAATCGGGGAGCGGGCGGGCAATACGAGTCTCGAAGAGGTCGTCATGGCGATCAAGACGCGCAGCGACGAGTTCAGCGGACTCGCGCTCGGAATCCGGACCCAGGAAATCTACCCGTCGAGCCGGCTGCTCTCGTCGGTCACCGGCGTGCAGGTCCAACCGAACAAGGCGATCGTCGGCGACAACGCCTTTGCCCACGAAGCGGGCATTCATCAGGACGGGGTCCTCAAGGCGGCGATCACCTACGAGATCATGACGCCCGAGTCGATCGGCCGTGCCTCGAACGAACTCGTGCTCGGAAAACATTCCGGGCGGCATGCCTTCCGAGATCGACTCGAGGAGCTGGGCTTCGAAGTAGAAGGCGAAGCGTTCGAGCGTGCCTTCAAACGCTTTAAGGATCTCGCCGATGCCAAGAAGGTCATCTTCAACGAGGACCTCGAGGCCATCGTCGCCGACTCGGTTCAGACGGCGGGAGATCGCTATGGCTTCGAGTCGTTGGTCCTGACCTGCGGCAGCGATGCGCCGCCCAGGGCGAGGGTGGGTCTCGACCTCGATGGTCGATCGGTCGAACGCGAGGCCTCAGGGGTCGGTCCGGTCGACGCGATCTTCCGCGCCATCTCCGATCTGACCGAAACGGGCAGCGAACTGATCCAATATCAGGTCCACGCCGTGACGGCGGGTCTCGATGCGCAGGGCGAGGTCTCGGTTACGATCCAGCAAGACGACCGGCGGGTGATCGGAAACGGCGTCCACGAAGATGTCATGGTGGCGAGCGCCAAGGCCTATGTTCATGCGCTCAACAAGCTCGAGTGGCACAAACAGCGACGCGACGTCGACGCACCCCGCGGAATCTAGCCGGGGCGCCCGTCGATTTGCGGCGCATCCGCGGGTGGACGAGGTGTGGGCCGAGTCGTGATCCCGGACGCGCGAACCCCGAACGAGTGGGAAGACAGGAAAGAGAAAAGTGGCAGAGCGAATCGTTTTATTACCCGGGGACGGGATCGGCCCGGAGGTGACCGAACAGGCTCGGCTCGTGCTCGTGGCCGCCGGTGCGCAGGCGGGCCTCGAGTTCGATTTCGTGGAGGAGCTGATCGGCGGATGCTCGATCGACGCTTACGGCACCCCGCTTCGAGAGGAGGTCATCGAGGCCTGTCGCGGGAGCCGCGCGGTGCTTCTGGGTGCGGTCGGGGGGCCCCGATGGGACGAGATGCCGGTCGCTGTGAGGCCCGAGAAGGGGCTGCTCGCCATTCGAAAGGCGCTCGGGCTCTTCGCGAACCTGCGGCCGGCGGCGGTGATGCCGGCTCTGGTGAATGCTTCGGCGCTGCGTCCCGAGATCGTCGAGGGGGTCGACCTGCTGGTCGTACGCGAATTGACGGGTGGGATCTATTTCGGGGAGCCGCGTGGGCGCGAGGGAGAGGCGCCCGCATCCACGGGCGAGAAGGGCACGCGGCGGGCGCTGAACGCGATGGTGTACGAGGAGCACGAGATCGAACGCATCACCCGGGTGGCCTTCGAACAGGCGCGCCTTCGCCGCAACCACGTCACCCACGTCCACAAGGCGAACGTGCTCGACGTCTCGCAGCTCTGGATGGAAGTGGTCGACGAGGTGGCGAAGGATTACCCGGATGTCGAGCTCGCTCATCAGCTCGTCGATTCCTGCGCCATGTTGCTGGTCCAGGAACCCAAGCGCTTCGACGTCATCGTGACGGGCAATCTCTTTGGCGACATCCTTTCGGACGAGGCGGCCATGATCACGGGCTCTCTCGGCATGTTGCCTTCCGCTTCCCTCGCGACGGGGGGATTCGGGCTCTTCGAACCCGTCCACGGTTCGGCGCCCGATATCGCCGGCCAGGATCTGGCCAACCCCCTCGCCGCCATTCAGAGCGTGGCGATGCTGCTCGAGACGAGTTTTGGTTCCGATGTCGCTACGGGTCCGGGCGCCACGCGAGCGGCGGCTGCGATTCGCAAGGCCGTGGCCGACGTGCTCGACGCGGGGCATCGCAGCGGCGATCTCCTGCTTCCCGGCGAGACGCGCGACACCGTCGGCTGCAAGCGCATGGGTGAACTGGTTCTCGATGCCCTCGGGCGCGACTAGCGGTTGGCGCGATCGGGGACGGAGAGTCTGAAATCATGAGCGAGACAACTTCAGGAGCGATGGGTGGGCCCCGCCATGGGGCTCGGCGCCTGGTCGTTTTCGGTGTGACGGGCCAGCTGGGAAGAGAGCTCGTCGAGCGGCTCGACGAGAGTGAATGGCCGATCTCCGAATTGGTGGGGATCGCATCGGCCGAATCGGTGGGAGAAACCTTCGATTTTCGGGGCGACGATCTCGATGTCGTGGGCGAGTGGCCCGTGCTCAAGGGATGGGATCTGGTCTTCATCTGCACGCGGGGCCTCGAGGTGCTCGAAATCGTCCGCGAGTGTCTGCGGGCGCAGGTCCCCTGTCTCGATTTGACAGGCGCCCTATCCGCGCAGGTCGAGGTTCCTCTTCCGACCGCGCTCGGAGAGGCGGGTCGTGCGGACGACGCGATCGCCAGCGCGCCCCTGATCGCCCTGCCGAGCGCGACCACCCTGGCGTGGGCGACCCTGCTCGAGGCGATCGCTGGGGCGGCCGAGATCCGGCGGGTCATCGGAACCGTCTTGTCGAGCGCCTCGGCGCTGGGGCGGCGTGGGCTCGTGGCGCTCTCCGAGGAGTCGATCGCCCTCTTCAATCAGGCCGATCCCCCGGATGCCGGGCCCGCCGGGCAGGGCGTGGCATTCGACGTGGTGCCGGGTGGCGGGATCGATCCAACCCGGATCCGGTTGGAACTCGAACGCCTCTTCGGCGAGTCGCTTCGCGTGGATGTCGCGGGGTTGCAGGTACCGACTTTCGTAGGGGAGGGGACGTCGCTCGTCATCGAACTCGGCAGTCCTCTCGAGGCCGCGCTGCTCGAATCTCGACTTGCCGCCGCAGACGGGCTCAGCCTCGTTGCCGACGGGATCGGGTCCCGCGGTCTGGCGGCCGTAGAAGAGGGCGTGGCCGCACCGACCGGACCCACCCTGAGGGACGCTGCGGGAGTCGACGAGGTCCTGGTGGGCCGAATCGAGCCGGATCCGTCCCTTTCGGAGGGCCGGGGTTGGCGAATCTGGCTGGCGACGGATCCCATCCGTCTGACCGCCGATCACGCGCTGCGGGTCGCGGGGCGTCGGCTCGGTCTGGCGTGAGCGCCGGCGACGTCGATCGGTCCGCAGCGGGCGAGCGCACCTTCCGACTCGTGCTGGAATACGCTGGATCGGCTTTCGAGGGCTGGCAGATCCAGTCCGGACAACGACCCAGTCGGACCGTTCAAGGGGTCCTGGGGGAGGCCCTGGCATCGATCACGGGCTCGCCCGGACGCATTCGAGGCGCGGGCCGAACCGATGCCGGAGTCCACGCCTGGGGTCAGGTGGCGAGTGTCGTCGTGGCTACCGACCTCCCGGTCGAGGCGCTCGCCAGGGCGCTCAACGCACGCTTGCCAGCGGATGTGGCCGCGGTGGGATGCGACGAGGTGCCCGCCGGCTGGGACGCGCTGCGCGCGGCACGCACCAAGCAATACCGGTATCAGATCTGGAACGGGGTCCTGCGCTCGCCGCTGCGGGCCGCTCGCTGGGCTTGGATTCGGGAGGGGCTCGATGTCGAGGCAATGGCGGAGGCCGGACAGTATTTCGTTGGAACCCATGATTTCGCGTCCATGCAGGCCGCGGGGTCGGATGTGAAGACGACCGTTCGCACGATCACATCACTCACGATCGACGGACACTCGGGGGGAGAGATCGTCCTGGATGTGGAGGGGATGGGCTTTTTGCGACATATGGTCCGCAATCTGGCGGGGACCTTGGTCGAGATCGGTCGGGGACGCTGGCCGGCTGCCCGCGCCCAGGCGATCCTGACCTGCCTCGATCGCAGCCAGGCCGGGCCGACGGCTCCGGCCGAGGGGCTCACTCTGGTTCGGGTCTGGGACGGCTGGGTGGGGGCGGAAGACCTGACTGGAACCTCCGGAGCCCCCTCGGTTGACGTTGGGAGTCCCGTCGGGTAAACAATCGCGGTTCTGGAGATCCCTCACGGGGGTGCAGGGCGTTTTTCGCGTTTCCTTCGATTTAGGCGTCAGGATCCGATTGCATCGAACGGAACCCAGTCGAAGGCCAGCGCGGCTCAATCAGATTCAGACCGAAGACGAAATTTGCGGTGCGCCCAGGCGTGTCGGTCGAGCCGAGCCAACGGCGCGAGAAAACTGAGGTAGAAGACTCCAGATGGCCAATCGAGCCTTTGCAGCCACTAAGAGTGTGAGCAGCGCCGAAGTCGAGCGTAGCTGGTTTGTAGTCGACGCCGAAGATCTGGTGCTCGGCCGCCTGGCGACGCGCATCGCCACGGTTCTGCGCGGCAAGCACAAGCCGAGCTTTACGCCCCACGCCGATACCGGCGATCACGTGATCGTGGTCAACGCCGAGAAGGTCCGGCTCACCGGTCGCAAGCGAGAACAGAAGACCTATTACCGCCACACCGGTTATGTGGGGGGGATCCGGTCGATCACCGCAGATCAACTGCTCGCCTCAGCCCATTCGGACCGCGTCGTGCGTTCGGCGGTTCGCGGCATGCTGCCGAGAAATACCCTGGGTCGACAGATGCTCTCGAAGCTGCGCGTCTACGCAGGCCCCGATCATCCGCACGCATCGCAGAAGCCGGAGGAATTCCCCGTTGTCTAATTCGCTTCAATCTCTTGGCGGCAGTCTTCAGGCCGCCGGTGGGACCATTCAAGCCACGGGAAAGCGCAAGAGCGCGATCGCGCGCGTTCGGCTTACCCTGGGGTCCGGCCAGATCACCGTCAATGGCCGCTCCATGGACGAATATTTCCCCCGCACCGCGCTCCAGATCATGGTCCGCACGCCTTTCGACAAGACCGAAAGCCTCGGTCGCTACGATATCGACGCGACGCTCAGCGGTGGTGGGGTGGCCGGTCAGGCGGGCGCGCTGCGGCACGGAATCGCGCGCGCCATCGAGAAGCTCGACGGCACCCAACGCGCCGTGCTGAAGCGGGCTGGTTATTTGACGCGCGATCCTCGCAAGAAGGAGCGTAAGAAGTACGGACAGAAGGGGGCCCGCGCGCGCTTCCAGTTCTCGAAGCGCTAAGACGCGCCTCTCTCGTCCCCTTTCGAAGACACGAAACGGTCGGCTCTTCTCGAGTCGGCCGTTTTTTGTTGGGTGGGTGTGTGAGGGGGTGTCAAGCGATTGACGTACGAAGGACGGTCGGGCTATACACGTCCAGACCCCCCCGGTCGAAGCAGGTGTACGTGAATACGAACTCCGCAGCGGCCGTATCGCTGCGCTCTTTCGCGCCGAGACAAGCGCACTCTCGATTCCGGTAGCCCGATGATTGGGATGAATCCGGAGACCCGAGAATCGATCTTTCCAGGCATCGTAGTGGTCTTTTCGATTACACGTGCGATGCCGTGCAGACCCTTCTCTACGCCCTCTGCAGCGAGCGTGGAGCTTCCCCGGTGACGCGTTATTTCGCTTCCGACCCCACGGAGCTGGGGCTCTCCGTGTCGGCGATGGTGTGGCGGGGGGCCGAATTGCTCTTGATGCGTCGCTCGGACAATGGCCATTGGGGGTTGCCTGGGGGCTTCGTCGAGGTGGGAGAGTCCGTTGCGGAGGCGACTCGCCGTGAAGTCGAGGAAGAGACGGGTTGGTCCGTCGAAGTCGGGGGGCTGATCGGGGTCTATTCGGATCCCGCGAACCAGGTCGTCGATTACGGATTGGCGAAGGGGTCGGGGCCGGGCGGGGTCGATCGGCGGGTTCAGGTCGTGAACCTCTGTTTTCATGCCGAGGCCGTCGAGGAGGGCGAGATGACGACCCCCGACGAGACCCTGGAAAAGGGTTTTTTTGCTACGGATGCGCTGCCGCAGCCCTTCGTCCCGATCCACACCATTCGGGTCGAGGATGGATTGGCGAAGCGGGACGCGGCCGCCATTCGATGACGCGAATCGGGGAAAAGACCGGGGCGCGGGGGCGTTCGGTCCCTAATCTGGAAATGCGGAACAAGGGGGAAGCAGCGATGAGTGCGAGACCGGCCAAGTACATCTTCGTGACCGGGGGCGTCATGTCCTCGCTGGGCAAGGGCCTGGCTTCGGCCTCGATCGGTGCGCTGCTCGAGGCGCGTAGCCTGAAGGTGACGTTCCTCAAGCTCGACCCCTACCTGAATGTCGACCCCGGGACGATGAATCCCTTCCAGCACGGCGAGGTCTACGTCACCGAGGACGGGGCGGAGACCGATCTCGATCTCGGTCATTACGAGCGCTTCACGACGACCACCCTCGGTCAGGTCAACAATATGACGGCCGGAAAGATCTACGACACCGTTCTGTCCGCTGAACGGCGCGGCGATTACCTGGGGGGGACGGTTCAGGTCATCCCGCACGTGACGGACGCGATCAAGGAAGCCATCCGCGGCGCGAGCCAGGATGTCGACGTGATCCTGGTCGAAATCGGCGGCACCGTCGGCGATATCGAGTCGCTGCCCTTCCTGGAGGCGATCCGGCAGTTTCGCGCCGACGCGGGCCGCGAGAATTGTTGTTTCATCCACGTCGCGCCCGTGATCTATCAGTCGACGGCGGGCGAGGTCAAGACGAAGCCTGTTCAGCATTCGGTCAAGGAGCTGCAATCGGTCGGTCTCGCGCCCGACATCATTTTATGCCGCACGGACCGATTCCTCTCGAAGGCGATCAAGAGCAAGATTGCGCTCTTCTGCAATGTCGACGAGGATGCGGTCATCACAGCCAAGGATGTCGACTCGATCTACGAGGTGCCGCTCGCCTTCGCCAAGGAGAATCTCGACGAGAAGATCGCCCAGATCCTGAACATGTGGACGGGGCGTCCCGACCTGCGCCATTGGGAGCGTCTCTACAACGTCCAGCGCAATCCCGAGCGTCAGATCACCGTCGGCATGGTCGGTAAATATGTCGATCTGACCGAGAGCTACAAGAGTCTGAACGAGGCGCTCTATCACGGTGGTTTCGCCTGTGGGGGCGAGGTCAAGATCCAGTATTTCGATTCCGAGAAGCTCGAAGACACGAGTGTCCTCGAGGGGCTCGATGGGATCCTCGTCCCCCATGGCTTCGGTTCGCGCGGCGTCGAGGGCAAGATCCGCGCGGTCCAGTTCGCTCGCGAGCAGGGCGTCCCCTTCCTGGGAATCTGCCTCGGCATGCAGATCGCCTGCATCGAATTCGCCCGAAACGTCGTCGGCCTCGAGGGCGCGAATTCCTCGGAGATGAACCCGCAGACGCCGCACGCGGTGATCGACTTGCTGCCGGAACAACAGGGCGTCGAGGATATGGGCGGCACGATGCGTCTGGGGGCCTATCCGAGTGTCCTGACGCCCGGTTCCAAGGCGGCGGAGGCCTACGGCAGGGTTGAAGTCAGCGAGCGCCATCGTCACCGCTGGGAGTTCAACCCCGATTATCGCGATCGTTTCGAGGCGCAGGGCATGCTCTTCGCTGGCTGGAGTCCCGATGGTCGCCTCGCCGAGGTGATCGAATTGCCCGATCACCCCTTCTTCGTGGCTTCGCAGTTCCACCCCGAGTTCAAGTCGAAGCCCTTCGATCCCCATCCGCTCTTCGAGGCCTTCGTGCGGGCGGCCAGCAAGCGGCAGGCGGTGAAGCCGGCGGCCGTGCCCTCGAGCGACACGAAATAGGGCGGGAGTCGGGGCGGCGCCCACAGCGCGTTTCGGTCTGGCAGGGCGGCGAGTTCCGGACGGACGCGCTAAAAACTGTGGCTTCCTGGGGTCGCCGCCGGCCTCGTGGGGCGTTAGCTCAGTTGGTTAGAGCGCCGTGTTCACACCGCGGAGGTCGGTGGTTCGAATCCACTACGCCCCACCATTATTTTTCGCGTTCGTCCAGGGGTACGCTTTCGGAGTTCCCGAGTGCCGACGGGCGTTCGTGTTGGTTGTATCGATCGCGCTAGGCCGTGATGTAGATCGCTCGTGACGACTCGTCCCGCTTCTCGGGACTTCGGGCACGAAGCCAAGCCCACTCGGAGAGCCCCGCTCCGATTGTGGCCCGGTAGCTCAGCTGGATAGAGCGCCAGCCTCCGAAGCTGGAAGTCGCGCGTTCGAATCGCGCCCGGGTCACCACTTTTCAACTACTTACGGCGACACAACGTCAGAGTGGGCCGGGTTGGGCCGGGCAGGTTCTAGTCGGCCAGCGGGCGTCCCAAGACTCGTCTCTTGGAAAAAGATGCCTCGAGTCCGATAAGTTTCGACGACGTACAGCGGAATAGTTCGATGCGACCCGGACCCCACGCCCAACAGTCGCTCGAAGCGCTTCCTCGACGACAGAACCACAATGGGCGCGTCGGGGCGATCGGTCACAGACCCTCCGAGCTGCTTAGTCTAGTCGAAGCGAACGCCGCCGCGCGCCCAGAAGGCCGAGCACCGCCGCGCCCACGAGGACCCCGACCGCGTTCGGGGGCTCGGGCACCGCGAGCGTGCGCTCGAGCGCGTTCTTCATCAGCTGGTCGAGCACGGGGTCGACCACGAGGCTGCCGCCGAAAGTGATCGAGCCGGCAGACAGGACGAGCCCTCCGCTGGGATGCTCGTAGTAGGAGAGTTCGCCCGCCTCGTAGGGCGTCCCCGCGTCGAGGTAGCCCCGCGCCAGGACCGTGACGCCGGCGGGGGCCGGCAGCGTCGAGACCCCCGACTCCGGCCACATGGAGCCGCAGTTCCGCGGCATGCCCGTCGCCCCTGGGCCGGCATGCGTGTCGACCTCGAAGCCGGATGCCCCTCCGTCCGCAGGGGTGCCGGCGTGAAGAACGCCCGCGTGTTCCGTTCCGACCCATTTCCCGCCACCCGTGTTCCAGCCGGTCGCCCCGAAGAGTGCCCCGAGGCCCATAGCGACCCCATCGAAGAGAGAGTCCAAGGGTGACAGCACCTGAAAACCGCGCGGCTCGACGCCGCAGGCTTCGGTCGCGGCGCCGAGCAGCGGTAGCTCTGGGCGTGTCGAGATGGGCGCCCCGGTATCGGGGTCGAATGCCATCCGGAAAGTCGCGTACCGGCGATGGACCGACGAGGCTTCGGGGACGATGTCTCCCAGGAACGCCATTCCATCGATCGCCCCGACCGCGTCCGTCGTGTACCCGCCGCGCTCGAAGATGCCGTTTCCGCCCAGATAGAGGAGTGCTCCGCCTCCGTCGAGAAAGGCGTCGAGCCGATCGTACATGCCGTCGGTCCAATACTCCGGGTGCGTCCCCACGATCAGTGTCGTGTACTCGGAGAAATCGACGACGCCTTCGTGGAAGTCGAGATCGGAGTAGAGGTCGACGCCGAAGCCCTCGCGCTCGAGCCAGCCCAGGATCCAGAGCTCTGCCCGCGCCAGGTGATGACCGCTCAGGTTCTCCGCCAACGGTGAGGCCCTGAAGTTGGGCCGGAAGAAGCTGAGCGGCGTTCCACTGGAGTATTTGCTGGAGCCGCCCCAGTCGTTGTAGGCCATCCAGGTGTTCGTGTTGGCGAGCACGGCGGCCCGCGTGAGGTCTGGCCCGCTGGGGCGCACGACGAAAGGAACATGGGCGTCCACGTCGCTGAACGTCGCCGAAAAGATGGCCGAGTAGAGCCCCGACGGCCAATCCCCGGGCACGGTCAGCGTATGACTGACCTCCCATCCCGCTCCGACTCGCCAACTGGCGGCATCGATGTCTTGAACGCCCGGTGTGTAGGTCGCCGTCGCCATCCAGGTGCTGTCGACGTCTCGCCCGAAGGAAACGTGTCGGTAGAAATCTACCGTATGGGGCGAGATCCGATCGGTGCTCGACACGTAGAAGTCGATCGTAGCGCCGTTCGTCGCCGACTGGGGCCACGCGTACCCGATCCCCGTCGGGCCCAGGTTCTCAAGCAGGACGAGCTTGCCGCTCGTGGCGTCATATCGGACGAGGTCGTCGGCGCTGCCACCCGCGAACGGCGCGGCCAGTACGCCGCTGTCGGCGCCGGGCAACCCGCCACCCGATGCCGCGCAGAAGGGCGGGGTTCCGAAGGCCGTCGGCTCGCAGTAGTCAGTCTCGGCCCAATAGCGAAAACAGGTCCACCAGAAATCGTCGTCCCCCTTGCACGCGGGTTGGCCGCCGCCCGAGATCCCGACCCAGACCTTCGCCTGCTCGCGATGGTGGAGAACGACGTCATCGAGCGCGTCGAACTTGTTTTGCGCGACCCGTCCGGCAGTGAGCTGCCAGCCCGAAGCGGGAGTCATCTCGTACCAACCGTCGACCAGTCCATCCCCGTTCAGGTCTTGCGAGCGCGTCGACATGAGACCCTCCGTCGGATAACCCGGCAGATGAGAAGAAGTGTCGGTGTGGACGTGGGGGACGAAAACCTGGACGATCCCGGTGCTCGGGTCGTAGCCGACGAGTTCGTCGGCGTTCGGGGCCAACGCTTCCGACCCGCGCGACTGCCCGAATTCCTGCACCTCGAACCAGGGGCTCGCGACATCCGCCGCGACGAACTCCCACTCGACCGGGTCCTCGACGACCAGCACGCAGGAGAAGTCGAAAGCGCTCGTGCCGCTTTGGCGGAGCCCTTGCCAGACCTGCCCCTGCTGTGGCGAGAAGGTGGAGCCGGTGGCGTCGGGCGTGTACTGGAGCACGTCGGGACATTCCCCCGTCGTGTGACCGGACCGGTAGAGCGCGAGGTCCGGCTGGCCGTCGCCGTCGAAGTCTCCCACCGACAACGAGACCACGTCCGACACGGCGGGGAGTGACGCGCTGGCCCATTGCGAGAAGCTGAAGGAGCCGCCGCTGTTGATCCCGACCCAGACCTCGCCGCTGCTGTGGTAGGCGACCAGATCGACGCGCGCATCTCCGCCGAACTCGCCCGCCGCGAAGGTCCAGCCCGAGGCGGGGCTGACCGATCCCCAATTCGCGAGCGCGAACCCCGACGTCGCCGGCAGCTGATTGAGGCCGACCCAGACGCTGCCGTTGCTCGGGTGATAGCCCGCGACGTCCGGACTGCCGTCGGCGTCGAAGTCCCCCGAGACGAACTGCCAATCGTCCGCCGGTGAGAACGAGGACCACTCCGCCCCGGCGCCGAGCAACGTCCGGCCGAAGCCGGGCGCGGGGAGACCGAGACAGACGACGAGGAGGAGGAAGGTGAGGATGGGCGCGCGGCGCTTCCCGGGCCCGAACCGGGCGCAGGAGCCACCTCGGAGCCGCGCGCCGACCGAAAGGACTCTCATCCTCGCATTTTCTCACAACCCGCTAGCCAATCGAGAAAAATTTCACCTCCACGCCGCGGGTAGGCCCCCCATGAGGCAGTCCCAGCACGGGACGTTTTCGACCCGGCGGGGCTGAGTTGTCAGAAACGGACATATCCCCGGCTGGGGCTACTTGCCTGAATGCGCGGATAGGACTTCGTTCAGGCTCGCATCCTCGAGCTGCTCGGCATGCGCGACACGGCCGCCGTCGGCTCCTTCGGCTGACCCGGCGTCTTCGGCACCAGGTGGGAGGCCGACCCCGAGGACGATCTGGCCCTGATCTTCATGGTGCCCGGCGACGCCGCCAAGCCCGGGTGCTGGGCGTTTCAGCGCAGCGCCGATGGCGCCTCTCGGACGGACGCGCCGCCTCGAGGCGGCTACGCGACGGGGGCGCGCCGGGACCGGGCGCGGCCGGTCGCGACGGCGGCGGTCAGGAGGAGCAGCCCGAGCAGGCCGTGTGTCGCGCTCGGGGCCAGTGCGGGCACGGGCGTCACGTCGGCGTCGACGGTCCAGACGAAGAGCCCCTTCTCGATGTCGCAGCCGATCACGGTCCGGCTCGGGAAATAGGGGTAGACCGACCAGAGCCCGTTGTAGCGAGCCAGGTCGTCGTCCGGGTAGGTGTCGAAATAGGCAATCTCGGACATCGCGAGGGGGTCGCTGGCGTCGAGCAGTCGAAAGCCGCTGCGGTAATTCGCTTGGTAGATCCGGTCGTCTCGGGTGTAGAGGTTGTGGTCCCGGGCGTCCGTGACGTTTTGGAAGATCGCGACCTGGGTGGGGTTCGCGAGGTCCTGTACGTCGACGACGCGCGTCGTGGTCGCGAAACCCTGGCTGCCCTCGTCGACCTCGTCGTTGAAGTAGACGTACCGGCGGTCGGGCGAGAGCCAGCCCTGATGGCTGTAGGAGGCGGGGTGGGAGAAGATCGGCGCCTGACTGAGGTCGATCGAGCCGATCGTCGTCACGTTGGTCGGGTCGCTCACGTCGACGATCTCGATGCCGGGGGCGCCGCTGCCCGGCGTATTGTTGGCATAACAGAAAGCGACCTCGACGCCGACGTAGGGGGCCTCGGTCCAGGTCGTGACTTGGACGTCGTGGCAATAGCGGCCGCTCCAGCTGCCGAGGTAGGCGGGGGCGGCGGGGTTGGCGAGGTCGTAGATGCGCAGCCCCTGAATCGGGTAGCTGCCGCCGCCCGCGCGATAGAGGCGGCCGCTCTCCTCGTTGATTGCCACGTTGTGGGAGGCCGTCGTGCCCGGACCGGTCAACACGGCCCCCATGTCGGTCAGGACGCCGCTGTCGATCGCCGAGAGGTCGTAGACCTGGATGCCGCCGCCGCCCTCGCTGACGATGTAGGCGTAGTCCTGGTAGGTCTTGATGTCGCGCCAGTCGCTGTGGGCACCCGGGAGATGGGTGATGACCTGGGTGTTGCCAGGGTTCGTGATCTCGGCGACGCCGGTCCCGGTGTCGACGCCGATGAAGGCGTATTCGCGGCCCGAGGGCGAGGTGTAGCCCCAGCAATCCGTGCCGCCGGTGGCGGCCGGGTCGAACTCGTCGAGGGGCAGCCAGCTGCGCAGGGTCACGCCCGAGGACTGGAAGGCGATGCTCGGGCTCCCGCCATCGGATTCGCGCCAGGGATCGCCCACGTAGGGGGCCTGGTGGTCGGCCTCGAATTGGGCGTCCGGGTGGGCGCGTTGCGCGCTCCATAGCCCGCCGCTGCCGGGGTCGGGATCGAGGTCGGGGCCGGGGGGGCAGGCGTTCGCGAACGGAACGGGGCCCAGAAGGGTCGCCGTGAGGAGACCAAGCGCGGCGGTGTGCTCGAACAGGCGGGGCGAGGTTTGCAAGGCCGGGTTCCTCGAGGGCGGTGCCGGGGCGCGTTTCCCTCCTGTGGGTTCTGGCGTCACCGAGCGGGGACGTCGAAACGTTACCGGGCGGTGGTGCGGAAAACACGCCTTCGGTCGCGTGCCCTCGATGACCCCCCTCGAGAAACGCGATGCGCGGCGTCAAACGGCCTGAAGCCCCTATCCTCGTCTCCGAAATGGAGTCGGCCGTGACCTCGATGATGTGTTCTCTGCTCTCGGGCCTAGCGCTCGTGCTCTCGCTGTCGTCCTGCTCCGAGAACCCGGAGCCTCGACGAAACAACGACCCCGACCGCTACACCCTGGTCGAAGATGTCCCGTGGGCGGCCCCCGGCGGTTTCGACCTCGCCATGGACATCTACACGCCGGCATCGGGCAAGGATTCCTACCCGGTCGTGGTGATGTTCCATGGCGGCGGATGGCTGATCAACGACAAGTCGATCATGGATCAGGCCTCGGCCTATCTGGCGACGAATAGCGAGTACGTCATCTGCAACGTCGACTACCGACTTCTCTCCGACAACGACAACTCCGTGTTGTTGAACGAGATCGTCGACGATGTCTTCGGAGCGGTGCTCTGGGTGAAGGACCACGTCGGCCAATACAAAGGCGATCGCGACCGAATCGCCGTTACGGGAGACAGCGCGGGCGGGCACTTGTCAGCCATGATCGTCAACCTCGGAGACCGAATCGGCTCGGAGCCCTTCTCCAGCGCTTCGCTCCGTTTCCAACCCAGCTATCTGCCTGCCGGGAAGACGGCCGAACAAGTGGCGCAGGATCGTGGATTGGAAGTCCAGGCGGCCATCCTCAGCTATGGCGCCTTCGATCTCTTCCAAGGCGCGACCGAAGGATTCGAGAGCCTGCTGAACCCGTTTTGGCTGGTCAGTGGTTCGATCGCAAGAGGCCTCTTCGGGGATGATCACAACGTCGTCGACCACCCCGAGTTGTACCGAGCTCTCTCTCCTTTTCACAACATTCCGCCTTCGACCGAGCGTCTGCTTCCTCCGCAGTTGCTGACGGTCGGAACCGACGACCCTATTGTGACCCCAGCTTCGGTCGAGGCCTACCTGGAGAAGTTGCGGTCGGCGGGACATCCGACCGAGTACTGGAGCTATGAGGAGAAAACCCACGCGTTCCTGGATTCGGGGACGAATGCGTTTCTGGGAAGCAGCTTCGAAGCCGACGCGCCACCCGCCTTGGACGTGATGATCCGATTTCTAGACGGCGTCTTCTATGCAGAACAGGGAGAGGGTGATTCCGGCCGACTGTGATATCAGGAATCGAGTCGGACGAGTTTCATGAGCTTAGCTTTTCCTTCAGCACCTCGTACGGTGTCTTTCCTTTGTGCGCGCCGTGCGGTCGGACGTTGTTGTAGAAGTGCTCCCAGGTCGCCAGCTTCTTCTCGAGGTCGACATCGTCCTTGGAGGTCAAGAGCTGGTAGAACTCGTCCTTGTCGGTTCGATGCGAGCGCTCGACCTTCCCATTGAGCTGTGGCGTCCTGGGCTTGATGTAGACGTGCTGCATGCCGCTGCCCGCGACATGCCAGTGGAAGAGCGCCTGGAACTCGTGGCCGCGATCGGCGCGGATCGTCTGGATCCGGAACGGGAACCTCTCGACCACGTAATCGATGAAGCCGATGGCGTTGGCCTGGGTGTGGTGCTTGTAGATCTACAGTTCCCGAACGCGTGTAGCATCATTGTAACCCGTCAGCAGGATGTGGGTTCGAGACCCTCCTAAGCTAAGAGCCCGATCACGGGGTCCGGAGGACCCCGAGGAGTGTCTCGATATGGCGAAGCAGAAGAAGCAAGCGAGCTAAGCAGCCCGGAAGGGGGGCTCCTTCGGGGCCTATTTGTCGGAATGTCTATTATCGGCACTCCCCACGTCCAAGGGTGTTGAACGGCTCTTTGAATTTCCTATCTGCATGTCTGCCACGGGCTCCCCGTAGGGATTTGACATAACTCCCATACTCGGACGTTCTTCCAGAACTGAGATTGTGTGTCCTATGCTCTGCCTGATGGCACGCAGTGGAAGGAAGGATTAGCTGTGAAGAAGTGCGGACGGACTCTTGGGGTGATTTCGGTGGTTGTCGTGGTGGCAATGGGAAGTCAGGAGGTGCAGGCTGAATCGAAGATTGCTTTCACTTCCGACAGGGACAGTAACGTTGAGATCTACAAGATGGATACCGACGGTTCCAATCAGGTAAGGCTCACGAACCACACTTCGTGGGATTACGCTCCGGCATGGTCACCAGACGGAACTCAGATTGCATTCAGCACCTACCGAGATGGGAATTACGAAATCTATGTGATGGATGCCGATGGGACGAACCTGACGAATCTCACAGGACATCCTTCAAATGACAAGACCCCCACATGGTCACCCGCTGGGGATCAGATTGCTTTCACTGCCTACCGAGACGATGGAACGGGTGAGATCTATGAAATGGATACCGATGGTTCTGGGCAGCTGAACCTCACGAATCATTCTTCGTGGGACTGCTGTCCCACATGGTCGCCCGATGGTAGTCAGATCGCTTTCGAATCCAACAAATTCGGCAATTTTGAAATTCTCGTGATGGATGCAGGTGGCTCCAGTCCAATCAATCTGACGGAGCATTCTGCAGGCGATTACCAACCCGCATGGTCACCCGACGGAACGCAAATTGCTTTCACTTCCTACAGAGATGGAAATCGTGAGATCTACAAGATGGATGCAGACGGTTCGAATCAGGTAAATTTGACGGGCCACCTTGCAGAAGACAATGACCCCACATGGTCCCCCGATGGATCTAAGATTGCCTTCGAGTCCTATAGAGATGGCAATTTTGAGATCTATGTGATGAACGCCAATGGTTCTGACCAGACGAATCTTACGGACGATCCTTCAAGTGATCGCAGTCCCGCCTGGTCTTCCGAGCCTTCGGGTGGGCCCCCAGCAGTTCCCTTCTCCAGTCCAGTTGCCCTGCTGACGTTTGTATTGCTTGCGCTTCTGATTGGGGCAGGATCCATGAAGAAAGAGGAGCAGCAGGTACGCGAGCGCGGCTAGAGGAGTAGCTGGCTGCGAAACGCGCAGGCAGTTACTTGTCGAGCGGCGGGGTATCGAGACTTCCAGACCCGTTCAACATTTGCTCGGTCTTCGGCCCCAAACGCCACTGCACGGCATCGAGCTCAAAAGCCGCGGCGCCCGCGTCCTTCCGAAATCGAAAAAAGCGAGCCGACCCGCGCGGGAGCATAGGCGATTCAAGCTGGGTTCTGGCATTGTCGCTGCAAAGTAGCAATGTCGGATTTCCTGTCCGGAAGGGGGGCTCCTTCGGGGCCTATTTGTCGTAATGACGACTATCGGTGGTGTGAGAAACGCAGCTTGTTTTTTCTATCCCCCGAATCTCATCTCCGTCCAACTCCTCTCGCAGGGAACACCGTGCAGGGCGCACTCGTAGAGCCGCCCACGCAGGGTGCATTGATCCGGACGGATCGATAGCCTCACGCAGCGCCTCGGCCTTCGGGTCGAGGCGCTTTTGCGTTGGGGGTGGATTGTTTCGTTGCTCCAAAGGCCAGTGCCTAGCGCTTTACGAGGAGTGCCTCGCTGGCGTGGACGGCCTTCGTGAGCGAGGCTGGGGTAGGGGCAAGATAGAAGCGTTCGAGCGTGGCGTGGCTCGCCCAGCCGCCGAGCCGGCGAACAGTGTCGATCGGCGTTCTAGCTGCGAGCAAGTGAGAGGCCCAGGAACGCCGAAGGCCGTGGAGCGGCTTGCACCGAGGCTCCCAGACTCCTGCCATCTGCGCAGCTCGCTTCGCCGCGTGACCGAGTCCTGTCTCCGTTCATTGCCCTCCGTGGCACGGAACCGGAAAGACCCAGTCCGATTCGTTCGAGGCGACCTCGCTCCGATGTCGGTCGAGCTGCTCGACGAGCGAGGCCGGGATCTGGACGGTCCGCTCGACGTGAGTCTTGGGACGCCAGTCGAGCTTCGCGCGGATCTGAACCAGCGCGTTCTCCAATTCAATATCGTCCCAGGTCAGCCAGCGAAGCTCGGCGGCCGTAGCGAAGACCGTCCGCAACGCGCCGCCGCGCTCGACGAGCCGCCCCACGACCGCTTCGGTGGTTCGCACTGTGCGTGGGCGGCAGTGGAAGTCGGGTGCTCTCTGGGTAGCGCCCGAGCATCGCGGCCACCGTTGGGTCGGGGCGGTGACGCTTCGGTTCTTCGAGAACCGCGGAGCGCGCGATTCGGTCGGCTCAGATTGGTCGGGAGCGCCTCAGCGGCGCTGCGTGTTCGCGCGGTCCGGCGCATCTGCCGCCCGTCGACCGGGGTGTCGACCTGCCAGCGGTTTCCCCGCTGCCGGATCGTGTCCGCTGCGTGTTCGTGGAGTGAATCACCCATGACGAAGTCCCTTTCGAGGTCTCGGAGTTCCGAGCCTCGGGCCGCTCTCGTCACACCTCGTCGCAGTCGGACGAAGCGCTCGGAGAGGTGAGACTTCCGCACGCCTGATTCCTAAGGACAAAAATAATGGAGCCGACGATCCGACTCGAACGGACGACCTGCTCATTACGAGTGAGCTGCTCTACCAGCTGAGCTACGTCGGCCCCGGAAGCGAACAGGGTGTC
>PBFW01000002.1 GCA_002719955.1 Deltaproteobacteria bacterium
GCCTGTCACATGGGGCCGATTCAGATCGGTCTGGCACCTGGAGCGCTACCACGACACCAAGACCTCGGATGCGACGCTCTATCGGGTCTGCCGACGACAGGGCATGCGCAGACTCCCGAACCGGGTCGGACGATGGGCCGTGCATACCCACCGCTACGAGAAGCAGGGCCCGGGTCATCACGTGCAGGTGGATGTCAAGTTCCCCACGCCGATCGGTCGCAATGGCGAGCCGGAGGAGATCGCCGAGTTGATCTGCTTCCTGCTCGGCCCGAAGGCCCGCTTCATCGTGGGCTCGACCTTCTCCATCGACGGCGGAACCGACGCGCTCCTGCGCACGAACGACTTCCCGGCGCCGTGGAACCCCTGACGGGCGCATCACCGCTCGCTCACGCCTCTCGGAGTTCGCGTTCGAGATCCTCGAGGGTCGCGCCCGATCGGTCGTAGACGAGCGGGTGGGCGTTCGGCTGCGGCCCCTCCCAACCCGGGAGCAACCCGCGCTCGTGGCAGAGGAACTGCGCTTCGACGTTGCGCCCCGTGAAGGCGTCCGCCTCATCATCGTCGGCGAGCCACGCGACGACCCGGGCGATCACGTCGACCGGCGCCCCCCCCTCGAACCCGAATGCCTTCATGTCCTGGGTGACGCGCTCCGTCGCGGTCAAGCCGGGATGCACCAGGAAAGAGCGGATGCCGTCACGCTCGTGCTCCGCCTTGAGAATGCCGGGAATGCGGTGCGCTGCGGCCTTCGACAGGCCATAGCCGAGGCCCCAGCCCCCCTGGCCCGCTGGCCCGGGAGGGTCGGTGTAGCCGGAAGCCGAAGTCACGAAGATGATCGTCCCGCCGCCTTGCTCCAGCATACCGGGCAGCAAGCGCCGCGTGACCTCGAGCGGCGTGAGCACGTTTCCCTGGAGATGGCGGGCGATCACGTCGACCGGTGTATCGAGCAAGACGTCGATGTGACCCGGCCCGACGTAACGAGCGTTGTTCAGGAAGAGATCGATCCCCCCCCACTCGGACTCGACCCGATCGACCGCGGCGACGAGTTCCCCCGGCTCCAGGAGATCGGCTGGCAGGATCATGCCGCGCGCCCCCTCGGCCTCGACCGCCAGGGCCGTCGCCCGCAGGCTCCCGGGGAGCGGCGAGGTGTCGCTCTCTCGAATCGTCGAGGAGTGTTCGCGCGCCTCACCCTCCTCGATCGTCCGCGCCGTCAGCGCCAGGTCGTAGCCCGCGCGTGCGAGCCCGACGGCACAGGCGCGACCGACCCCCCGTGAGGCCCCGGTGATGAACGCGACGGGACGCGCCCGAGCGCCATGGGCTCGGCGATGGCGGGCGCCGTCGGGCACTGCGCTCATTCGGAGACGATGCCGGGGTCCCGATGGCCCGCCATGCGTCCGCCGTCGGCGACGAACTCGGAGCCCGTCGAATAGCTGCTCTCGTCCGAGGCGAGGAAGAGCACGAGGCGTGCGATCTCCTCGGGCTGAGCGATTCTCGGGATCGGCTGAACCGCGAAGGGGTCCTGCTCGGCCATGTGGCCCAGCTCGTCGCCGCCGAGCATCGGCGTGTCGACGCCGCCCGGATGCACCGAGTTGACCCGGATCCCGTGTTGTCCGAGCTCGATCGCCGCGGTCTTGGTCATGCCCCGCACTGCCCACTTGCTGGCCACGTAGCCGATCACCCCTTCGACCCCTTCGAGCCCCGCGTTCGACGAGATATTCACGATCGAGCCGACCCCGGCCGCCCGCATCGGGGCGACGACCGATTTCATTCCGAGGAACACGCCCACCTGGTTCACGTCGACGACAGCGCGATAGTCCTCCAGCGCGTGGCCTTCGAGATAACCCGTGCGAACGATGCCCGCGTTGTTGATCAGGACCGAGAGCGAGCCAAAGGCATCGAGCGTCGCAGCGACCGCCGCCTGCCACGCGCCCTCGTCCGTTACGTCGAGGGGGACATAGCGAGCCGCGTCTCCGATTTCGGCGGCGACCTTTTCACCCTCGGCGTCGAGGACGTCGGCCAGTACGACGCTCGCGCCTTCCGCGGCGAAGAGCCGCGCCTCCGCGGCCCCCTGCCCGCGAGCCCCACCGCTGATCAAAGCCACCTTCCCGTCGAGTCGTCCCATCGTGCATTCTCCCCTGCCCCGTTGGCGCCTGCCTTCGCAGAACGTCCGCGCTCGAGGCCGTGCGCGCCGTCCCCATCGAGGGTCCGCGCTCGAGGCGCTACGCGCCACCCACTTCTGCGCCGCTTCTCGAATCCGCTATCTAGATCCGGAAGGGAGGCCCCTTGGGGCCTACTTGTCAGAATGCTTACTATCGGTGGTACGGAAAACGCAGCTTGAAGCTCCTATCCGCGAGCGCGAGCGCTTTCATGTCGAGGGGTCCCGAGAATCCAGCTCGCATGGTTCGGTCGAACCCGCGCCAGACAGAACCGTCTTCGCGTGGAGGGCCCGGGTGATTCGAGCGCGTCTCATGGGGTCTTCGTCGTAGGCACTACCGGCAAACTACAGACCGCGACCGGCGATCGCAATCTGCATGATCTCCCGCCCGACCGCTCAGCAGACGCCTCGACTTCCGGGGCGAGGTGTTTCTCGTCGAGGTTAGGGTTCCCTCTGACGCTATCTCGACGCCCACGCCTGTTGGCCAAGCGTCCCACCAACGCTAGTGGGGGTCCCATGGGAGGCGGCCGAGCAGCCGTCGCTCCTCCGCCCGACCTCGATGACGAGCACATCGGCTTCGGTCGTCGTATCGGGGCGGGCAAGCTTTCGTCCTCGTCGGATCATCGGAATCCCCTGCACGCCCGCTACAACGAGCGAGGCCTTCACCACTTTCTTCACGTCGTCCACCGGGTGCGAGTGTCGGGACCCGTCGGAAGCGGGTCGACGGAGCCCGCACAGCGCGCCATCGTGCCGGGTGGCGGCGTGACGCGCGACCGACTCGC
This sequence comes from Deltaproteobacteria bacterium, assembly GCA_002719955.1. Lineage (GTDB taxonomy): Bacteria > Myxococcota_A > UBA9160 > UBA9160 > UBA4427 > UBA4427. The sequence goes on from PBFW01000002.1 coordinate 2,932, forward strand.
GCTCCCGCCGCCCTGCAAGGGTCGAAACCGGAGGCACGACGATGCGGATCGCTCACACAGCCGGCGCACTCGCCGCTCTCGCCCTATTCGCGACGAGCCCGATCGGCCGCGCGGCGGAGCCCTACTCGCCCTGGGCTGGCCCCGATCTCCCACGCGAGGTCTTCTGGGGCGATACCCACCTCCACACGTCGATCTCGCTCGATGCGAACCTCTTCGGCGTCACCGAACTCGATCCCGCCGACGCGTTTGCTTTCGCGCGCGGCGAGACGATCCAGGCGACGAGCGGCCAGCCTGCGCGGCTCGCTCGCCCCCTCGACTTCCTGGTCATTTCGGATCACGCCGAGTACCTCGGCGTGATGCCGCTGATCCGCGCCGGGGACCCCGCGATCCTCACGGGCGAGACCGCGCGACGTTGGCGCGCCGCGCTGGGGGGCAATGCCAAAGCCCGCTACGACATGATGATGGAGATCGCCGACTCCTATGACGCGGGAGCACCCGCCGTACAGTTGCCCGAGGGAGCAGACTCACCCTGGCACCGCATCGGACGCCTCGCCGACGCAGCCAGCCTCCCCGGCGCCTTCACCGCCTTCATCGGATTCGAATGGAGCACGATGAAGAGCGGCGACAACCTCCATCGCGTCGTGGTCTTCGCCGACGACGCCGAACGCGTGGGTCGAGTCGCACCATTCTCCACCTTCGACGGGCAAGACCCCGAGGATCTGTGGCGCTACCTCGCGCGCTACGAGGCCGAAACCGGGGGCCGGGCGCTCGCGATCCCGCACAACAGCAACCTGAGCGGCGGACGGATGTTTGCGAAGACTGACCTCGCAGGCGCACCCATCGATGCCGACTACGCCCGCGCCCGCAGCCGCTGGGAGCCGATCGCCGAGGTGACCCAGATCAAGGGCGACAGCGAAACCCATCCCCTGGTCTCACCCGACGACCCCTTCGCCGACTACGGCACCTGGGACCAGTGGAACATCACGATGAGCACGCGCCAGGCGCCCTGGATGCAGGCCCATCAATACCTGCGCCCGGCCCTGCGCCTGGGCCTCGCGATCGACGCAAAGGTCGGCGTGAACCCCTATCGATACGGGTTGATCGGCAGCAGCGACTCTCACACTGCGCTCGCCGCCGTGGAGGAAAACAACTTCTGGGGCAAGCAGCCGGTGGACGAGCCCGGCCCAACACGCGCCCGTCGGACCTGGGGCTCTCCCGATTCGGGCATGCCAAATACTCTCCAGCTCGCCTCCGGCTATGCCGCAGTCTGGGCGACCGAGAACACGCGTGCCTCGCTCTTCGACGCCATGCGCCGCCGTGAGGTCTACGCGACGACCGGGCCTCGGATCCGAGTGCGCTTCTTCGGCGGTTGGACCTTCTCGGAGGCGGACCTGGCGGGCCCGGATCCCGCGCGAAACGCCTACGACGAAGGCGTGCCAATGGGTGCCGAGCTCCCGATCCGGCCGCGCGGCGCAAAGGCTCCAACGTTTCTGGTGTGGGCGCTCAAGGATCCGGCCGGGGCGCACCTGGATCGGGTGCAGATCGTGAAGGGTTGGCACTCGGCCGAAGACCAGACGCATGAGCGTGTCCACGACGTGGTCTGGTCCGATGAGCGCGTGCCCAATGCCGACGGTCAGCTACCTGCCGTGGGCAACACGGTCGATCTCGAGACCGCGACGTATCGCAACGACGTAGGCGCCGCCGCACTCTCGACCGCCTGGACCGACCCCGACTTCGACCCGAGTCAGCGCGCCTTCTACTACGTGCGGGTGATCGAGATTCCTACGCCCCGCTGGCCCGCCTACGACGCGGCGCGCTTCGAGGTCGAGCTGCCCGATGGAACACAGAAGATCCATCAGGAGCGCGCCTACACGTCGCCGATCTGGTACGCGCCCTAAGCGCTCATCGTCCGGTGTAGCCCGTCAGCAGGAAGTGGACCCCAGGCCCTCCTAAGCCAATCGACACATTCCGGGGTCTGTGACCCCAAGGAGCGTGTCGAGATATCGATCCAGAAGAAGCAATCCACTGAAGCGGCGGTGCGAGAGGTCCGTCGGCGGAGCCGACGGACGTTCTCTCCCGAGGAATAGATCCGCATCGTGCTCGAAGGACTTCGAGGCGAGCAGAGCGTCTCGGACCTGTGTCGGCGTGAGCGCGTCGCCTCGAACCTTTACTACCGCTGGAGCAAGGATTTCCTCGAAGGCGGCAAGAAATAGCTCGCGGGGGATACGGTTCGCGAGGCCACCGGCGATGAGGTCACGGACTTGCACTCGGAGAACCGAGAGCTGAAGGAGGTTGTGGCCGAGATCACGCTTCGCAATCGCATCCTCAAAAAAAATCTGACGGGTCATGGCGAGGCGGAAGCTTCGTGAGACGCACGGCCTCCGAGAAGATGGAGATCATCCGGCTCGTCGCAGGGACGAATCTGCCCGTGCGAGCGACGCTCCGGCAGACGAACACCCCGCGAAGCACGTTTTACGGCTGGTACCAGCGTTACATCGAGGACGGCTTCGATGGGCTTCATGACAAGAAGCCTGCTCCTCGACCGCGTTGGAGCGCGACCCCGAGAAGGTTGAGAAGCAGGTGCTCGATCTCGCTCTCGAGCGTACTGGGCTCTCGCCGCGAGAGCTGGCCTGGACTTCTCTCGCTACATCATTGCCTGGAAGCTGAGCCCGACGATGGGAGCGACCGATGTGACGGAGACGCTCGATGAAGCGATCGCCACAACGGGCGTCGATCAGGTCAAGGTGAAGCATCGGCCTCGGCCGCTCAGCGACAACGGCCCTGCGTATCTCTCAGGCGAGCTTCGGGAGGCGGTACGAGGTACTCACCGAGAGATCAAGGATCAAGAGAAGAACGATCGAGCAAAGAAAGAAGGAGTACCTGGCCCAGAAGGCGGCCTAGGCGAACATCCAAAACTGTCTCTTAGCAAAAGGCGGTCGTTGTCCAGAATGTCTTGCCGACGTACACTGTCAGGACAAAGTAAATGGGTGGCGGGTGATACCTATCGCTCCAGTTCAAAGGTTGGTGTTCATATTCATGGCGGTCTGGGCTACACGGCCGAAGCTGACCCGCAACTCGACTATACGCCGCGCGAAGATGCAGCAGTTGTTGCATTGGGGTCCCGAGTTTCTGGAGCGGCGGATTGCGGAGCTGCTGCTGGATCCGCCCGGGATGTTAGAGGCTTCGAGTCGACCCTGATCCCGCTGCGACTTGACATGAGTGCCTTCCCGAAATCAATAGGCGCATTTGAGTCTTTCATCCGCAGGGAAATCGTGAGACCGGTCGTGTTCCAGGATCGCATCGCTTCTCCGGACCCGAAGCGGTCTTCCCAGTCTGCCCGGGCGACGGGGGGGCGGGTCGTTCTGCGGGCAAGCCTGACCGCAGTGCTTGCCCTTGCCGGTTGCGTCGTGAGTCCGGAGGCGCTCTCGCCTCCCCCTGCCCCGGCGGACACAGAAAACGTCCGTCCGACCTATTCGTGGTTGAAAGAAAATGTGTTCATGCGGGACTGCATGTTCTGTCATGTCATTCAGTCCCCCTACCTGATGAGTTACGAGCAAATCATGGGAACCGTATCGCCTGGGGAACCCCTTGAGAGTCGATTGTATCTCATGGTTCGAACCGGGCGAATGCCAAAGGGCGGCCGGATCGCCGACTCCAAAAAATGGGCGATCTACGCCTGGATTTTGAATGGCGCGCACAACGACTGACCTGGCCTCCTGATCGAGCGAGAATCAGGTCGAATGGGCGAGGGGCGCCACACGGAAGAAGCGATCATCGGGAAACTTCGAACCGCGGAGATCGGCCTGGCAAAGGGTCTCGCAACCGCGGAGGTCGTCCACAAGCTCGAGATCGCCGAGCAGAGCTACTACCGTGGGCGGAAGGAGTACGGGGCCTTTGGCACGACCAGGCGCGCGGCGGATAGGAGTTTCAAGCTGCGTTTTCCGCACCACCGATAGTAGGCGTTCTGACAAGTAGACCCAAATGGGCCCGTTCCGAGCGCTCGACAAAGAACCCCATCCGAGGAGGCGCATCCGTCAAGCGGCTCACGTAAAGCGGAGCGAGTTGATCCGAAAAATCGATGCCCGAGGGTATGCGAACGAAGCCCCGGGGCGGCTTGCGCTCCTTTTTCGACGGGGCGCGACTTTGGCTTTCTTCCACGATGACCTCGCTTTCCGACGCACACGATATCCCAGGGCCTATTTATTCGATATTCCCGGACCGGGCGAGGGTAGTCTTCGTCCCATGAACCTTGCGGCAAGCGAACTCCAGAAATCCGAACTTCGCAAATTCCCGACAAGCGCGAGGCCTTTCTGGTCGCCGGGTACCGTGCGCTCCGGCAAGCCTTCAAGAATGAAGGTGCATTTCCCGTCGGCGACTGGCACCAGCACGCCATCGGCGGCGTCGGCCGACCCAAAGAAGTTCTGGTAGGCTCGATCCCATGAGTTGGAAACCCGAACTCGCCGAAATCGAACGCCGCCGAGAACGCGCAAGAGAGATGGGCGGCGAGGAGCGCGTCGCGCGCCACGTCGCTGCGGGGCGCCTCCCTGTACGCGAGCGAATCGATCAGATGCTCGACAAGGGTTCCTTCCGGGAGATCGGAAGCATCGCAAGCCGCGTCACCTACGAAGAAGACGGCTCGATCAAGAGTTTTACGCCGTCGAATTTCGTGACGGGTCGCGGCACGGTAGACGGACGGCCCGTGATCGTTGGCGGCGACGATTTCAGCGTACGCGGCGGCGCCGCCGACGGCACGGTTGGAAACAAGATGGGTTGGAGCGAGCGATCCGCGCTGGAATCGCGCATCCCCGTCATCCGACTCGTCGATGGCACGGGGGGGGGCGGCAGCGTCAAAACCAACACCGAAATCATGCGCTCGTACGTGCCGTACAACCCTGAATGGGACATCTCCGTCGAGCTTCTCTCCACCGTGCCCGTCGTCGGCGCGGCCCTCGGCCCGGTCGCCGGACTCGGCGCCGCACGAGTCGCCGCCAGCCATTTCTCGGTGATGGTTCGGGGCGTGAGTCAACTCTTCGTGGCGGGTCCACCCGTGGTCTACCGCGCCTTAGGGCGAAAGGTTGAGAAGGAGGAACTGGGCGGCTCCCATATACACGCCCGGGGTAGTGGCGCGGTGGATAACGAGGTGGCGAGCGAAGAAGAGGCCTTCGAACAGATCCGTCGCTTCCTCTCCTACTTACCTTCTTCGGTTTACGAAGTGCCGCCCCGGATCGAATCCGAAGACGACCCCGAACGCCGCGAAGAGGCGCTCCTCTCTTTCATCCCGAAGGACCGCCGCAAGGTGTACGATGCGCGAAAACTGGTCTCGCTGGTGGTCGATCGCGATTCTTTTTTCGAGATGGGCCGTTTTTATGGGCGCCCCCTCATAACCGGACTCGCCCGTGTGGATGGCATCGCCGTGGCGGTGATGGCCAACGACCCTCGCTTCGGAGCGGGTTCGATCAATGCCGACGCGGCGGAGAAAATGACCCGTTTTATCGACCTCTGCGACACCTTCCGGCTCCCCGTGATGAACTTCGTCGACAACCCCGGCTTCCTCGTCGGCGTCGAAGCCGAAAAGCGCGGCACCATTCGAAAAGGAGTCCGAGCCCTGGCCGCGGTCTACCAGGCGACAACGCCCTGGTGCTCGATCATCGTGCGAAAAGCCTTTGGAGTCGCGGGCGCCGGCCATGTGAACCACACGCGTTCGAGTCCACGTTACGCGTGGCCCTCGGGCGAATGGGGATCGCTGCCAATCGAGGGCGGGGTCGAAGCGGCGTACAAGCGCAAGCTACAGGCGGCGCCCGACCCCGACGCGCTGCGCCGGGAACTCGAGGAAAAACTCGCCAGCCTTCGCGACCCGATTCTCACGGCCGAATCCTTTGGCGTCGAGGAGATCATCGATCCGCGCGAGACGCGCCCGCTGCTCGTCGATTTCGCTCGCCGAGCCTTCGAAATCATCGCCAACGAAGTACGGGGGCCGAGAGCCCGCGGCTTTCGACCCTGAAGCCGCCCGGCGGCGACGAACTCAAGAACCCTCCGCTTCCACCCGTGCCAGCCATTTCTCGGCTTCGTTCGGGGAACGAAAAACGAAAAACCGGCCCGCGACCGGCTTCCCGCCGCTGCAGTTCTTCGAGTTGCGTTCGGTCTTTTCGCCAAGTAATGATCGCCCACCACAGAATCGATTCACGTGACAAAAATGCGTGAACGAAGGATTCCGTGTTCCCGGCGTGCAATCGCTGGCGGGTGATTACCCGCCGGTACGTTCGCCGCAGCGCACGGATAAAAACGCGCGGGAAAGAATAGTCGAGCCCGACGACGGCGGTTGCCTCCCTTTGCACCAGGCCCTCAAACCGGGCCTGGGAGTTTCCATCGACTACCCAGCCCGGGATTTGGATGGCGCGGGTGACGTTTTTCCGAAACTCGGCATCCGCCGCCGGCTCCCAGTTCGCCTTCCAGTAGAGCGCATCGAGTTCGATTCAAGGCTGACCGAGAGCCGTAGCCAGGCGCCGCGAGAAAGTCGTCTTCCCGCTGCAACTGCATCCAACAACGGAGACTTTCGAGAGGTCAGAGCGGGCATCGAGTCAAAAGAGGACCCGGGTCAGAAATCGGTGCGCGACGTAACCGAGCGGCAAGAGCGCGCAGCCAATCCCGCACGCGAACCAAAAACTGGTTCCAACCCTTTCGATGAAAAGAAATGGGAGAAAGAAACAAAGGCTCCCGGGAACGGCGATGAAAATACTCCGCGCCAGAAGAAACGAACTCTCCGCATCCCCGTGTTCGAGGTACGAAAGTGGCAAGACGAGCATGGAGGCGACGCGGATCGGAGCGATCTGGGGTCGAGTCGTCGGAGCGCGAACGGTGCCAACGCGGCGGCGTCGCACCGATGTCTCAGCTCGCGGCGTTGTTTCAGCTTTCGGCGAGGAAGTCGGCGACGATCTTCGCGAGTTCGTCCCCGCGACCTTCCTGCAGGAAGTGGCCGCCACCCGAAATCTTGGGATGGGTACGGCCCACCGCCCCGGGAACACGCCCGATGAAGGCCTTCTCGCCACCGGCCGTAACCGGATCGTTGTCCGCGAAGGCGCAGAGAAAGGGCTTGTTCCAGCCTTCGAGGACCTTCCATGCGGCTTCGTTGGCGGCCGTCGATGGATCGCCGCGCAGCGTCGGGACCTGGCTCGGCATGGCGCGGCAGCCCATCTTGAAGGAAGGATCCGGGAAGGGCGCGTCGTAGGCCGCGACCTCTTCGGGCGTCAACTTGCGACCGTCGACCATCCCGCCAACGAAAAGGCCCACCGGAAGGTCCTCCGTCTCCCAGCACCACTTCTGCCAGTGAGCGAAGGCCATCTCGGGCGTCTTCGGATCCCCGGCCGCGATGGCTTGAAACATCTCCGCCATAGCCGGTGTGGGCTCGTTGTCGCGAAAGGCACGAACCCTTGCGATGCGTTCGTCCGACATCGAAGCGTCCGGAACGGGCAGGCCCGTGTTCGCAACGATAATGCGCGCGATTCGATCGGGGTTCTCGGCGACCAGACGAAGGCCGATCAAGCCACCCCAGTCTTGACCGACGAAGTTGATGCCCCGGAAGTCGTTCTGAACGAGCCAGGCGGTCATCCAGTCGACCTGATGTTGGAAGCTGTAGTCCCCACGGCGAGAGGGTTTGTCGCTGCGTCCGTAACCCGCGAGGTCGGGGGCGATCACGCGGAGCCCCCGCGACGTAAGCGCCTCGATCATATGTCGGTAGAGGTAACTCCAGCTCGGCTGTCCATGCATGCACAGGACGATCTCGCCATCACGAGGGCCCTCGTCTACGTGGTGGATCCGAAGCGTTCCGCCTTCGCCGTCGGGCACCTCTGTGTAGTGAGGCGGGTAGTTCCAGCCGGGAAGACTTTCGAAACGCGGGTCGGGGGTCCGTAGGCACTTCATGCTTCAAGCTCCTTCGTTCGTGCCCTTGGTGGGACTGGTGGGTGCGAACTGCCCCCAGCACAGATCCAACAGTGCGGCACAACTGAGCAACATGAAGCCGAGCAGCGCTCGTGGGTCGCCGAGGTTGAGTTGTGTCTCGATCGGGTACGCGATGGTCTTGTCGACTGCGGCGACCTTGAACTCGTGCCGACCCAGGGTTTCCGGGTTCGTCACGATTTCGAGAAAGGTGCGGCGGCTCCGGTAGCGGAACATCGCCGCCATATCCCAGCGCTCGGCGGTCTCGAGCGCATCGACGCCCACGAGATCGATCGCGCGAAAGACCGCATCACCCATGATGGTCGGGTGGCATGCACGCGAGAAAAGCTCTGCGTACATGTGTTCCATGTATCGATTCATGAGCTGCTGGGCAGATTCGCCCGGCTCAGCGCCTTCGACGTCCGGTGAGTCGTCCGCGTAGTCGATGACGTTCACCATCAAGAACTGCCGACCCGTGTCGCTTTCCATGAACCGGCGCATCCGATCACGTCGTGCTTCATCGAAGCCGAGAGCTTCGAAGCGTTCGAGATAGGTGTCGATCTCGTCTGCGCGAAGCGGTCCACCGAAGTCCGTGTACCAAGCGACGAAGAAGACGTAGACGAGCGCGGGAATCGCCCAGATCAGGTTGCGTCGACGACTCATGGAAGGTTCGCTACTCCGACTTCTTGCTGAAAGTGTCGACGGGTCCCTGAAAGCTCGCCCCGCTGGCGAAGAGCCAGGCCTGCGGCGGGTTCGGCAAGTGGATCGTCGTCCGCGACTCGAGCCACTCGGTGCGCAGTTTCCACTTATCGGGCAACGCTAGATTGAAACTGGCCGGCTCGGGCCCCGCCCTCTGCAATACGCCCCCGCCTTCCGGCGAAGCCGCGATCACCTGGACGAAGTCGCGCCCCTCCGTATCCTCCATCACAAGCACCATGTTTCCCCATCGAAGACGAGGGAGTGGTACTCGTCGACGCGTAAGAGCCTTGGATCGTCGCCCACCGGTGTTTCGGGCCCGCCCTTGGGTGAATTCGCGCACTGAATGAAGCGATGACCATCGACCTCTCGCTCATTCAGCGGGTCATCTGTCTCCGCACCGGGAGAACGCCGAAAGTAGTGCGCGTGCATGACGCCTGTGCCGATCCCGACCTTCACGTGCTTGGCAGGCACTTCGAGTGCGGCGTACGCCTCGCTGCTGATCGGGCCCTGCGCTTGCCAGACCGTTGTGGTCTCGAGGTCGAGCACCTCGCAATGCGGTTCCTGACAATCGACCAATAGGTTGTTCGAGCCGGGGTCCGGGTCAGCCATTCGAAAGCTCGCTCAATACCCTGCGAATGGTGAGCTTGCCGAGCTGGGACATGTGGACTTCATCGGGGCCGTCGGCGATGCGACAGAAGCGCGCGTGGTTGAAGACGTCCGGAAGTAATGTGTCCTGGCTGACCCCCATGCCACCGAAAACCTGAATCGCGCGACTAGCGACCTTTTCGGCCATGCGCGGACCAACGATCTTCACCATCGAGATATGCTCCTTCGCACCATTCGGGCCTTCGCGATCCATCTTGTCGGCGGCTTCGAGCACGAGTAGACGACACTGCTCGATGTCGCAGCGTGAGCGAGCGATCTCGTGCTGAACGCTCGTCTTGGCATTGAGCGTCTCGCCAAAGGCCACGCGCTGGGTCGCCCGTTCGCACATCAGCTCGAGGCAGCGCTGCGCGAGCCCCACGAAGGTCATCGCGTACTGGAAGCGTCCGGGACCGAGACGTCCCTGAGCGATCTCGAAGCCGCAGCCTTCACCCTTGATCATGTTCTCCACCGGCACGCGAACGTCGCTAAAGCTGCTGTCGCCCTCACCTCCCGGTGAGTGATAGCCACCGAAGACCTTCAGCGCGCGCTCGACCTTGAAGCCGGGCGTGTCGGTCGGAACCAGGATCGTCGAGTGCTGGGTGTGGCGATCGTTTTCGGGGTTCGACTTCCCCATCACGAGCATGATCTTGCAATCGGGACTAACGACGCCCGTCGTCCACCACTTGCGCCCGTTCAACACGTACTCGTCACCGTCGCGCTTGATCTCGAGTTCCATGTTGGTCGCATCCGAAGACGCGACCTGGGGTTCGGTCATCGCGTAGGCCGAGCGGATCTTGCCGTCGAGCAGCGGCCTCAGCCACTTCTCCTGCTGTTCTTTCGAGCCGTACTTCGCGAGCACTTCCATATTGCCGCGATCCGGCGCGTTGCAGTTGAAGATGGTCTGCGCCCAAGTGACGCGCGACATCGTTTCGAAGATGTGTGCGATCTCGACATTCGTGAGCCCGAGGCTCCACGGCTTGTACTCCTCCGGCAGAAAGAGGTTCCAGAGCCCCTGCTCGCGCGCTTTCGCCCTCAGATCACGAACGAAGGGTGGGGTCTTCCAGAGGTTGTTCTGGTCCGTGACGAACTCTTCGTACTCGTGCTCGCGAGGAAAGATGTGCTTGTCCATGAAAGCTTCGAGACGCGCACGAATCTCCACGACGCGCTCACTCGGATCGAATCCCATACTCGAACCTCCTTTTCGTTTGCGCACCACTCGCCAGGCTCGAACTTCCCGCGGCCGGGGCGTTTCTTCGAATCTTCACCGTCCAAGCCTACGCGGCTCCTGCCGCACAGGCTTTTAGCCTTCGCCTTCGAAACCGGCTGCAACCTCGGCGTTGATCGTTTGTTTGAGCTTCCCGAAGACACCCCGCTCTTTGGTCACCAGATTGCTCGCGAGCTTCTTCGCTTCGGAGACGAGTTCCGTCTCCGAGACCATCGTGTCGGCGATTCCAGCCGCAACAGCCTCGTCGACCGGATCGCGGTGACCGCTGAGGGTCGCGTCGCGCGCGACCTGCGGCGTGGCCTTCGCTTTCAGGAGATTCGTCATCGGCGCACCGATGGGCACCCCGACGTCCACCTCGGAGATACAGAACCATCCGCGGTCGGACCGCATGACGCGGTCGTCGCAAGCGAGGGCCAGGAAGACACCGGCCGCGAAAGCATGTCCATTCAACGCCGCGACGGTTGGAACCGGGAGCAACATAGAGTCGCCGCATGATATCCATCATCGATTGGCCAAAGCGTCCGCGCGCTTCCCCTTCGAGCCCCATCACGACTTTGACGTTGAGACCGCTGCAGAAGAACTTCCCGTGGCCCGTCAGGACCATGCCGCAGGCCCCCTCGCAATTCGCCTCGACTGCCGCGAGGACTTCGAGCATCCGCTCCTGCCATTCAGGGTAGACCGTGTTCGGTCCGTCGTTGAGCGCAACGACGTGAATCGCGCCGTCGCGTTCGAGATCGATCATTGCGAGGTCTCCGTCGGAGGGTCGAGACATCCCGTTTCATCCAGAAACGGCCGTGTCTTCCTGGACATAGGGGAACCCGGGGCAGCCATCACCTGGAGGGGAGGTCGGAAGCATCGCATCCAAGCGCGCCCTTTTTAGGTTTACCAACCTAGGAATAGGAGATATAACCTAGAGCGTCAACTCCTCCATCGGGAGTGGCGTCGGAGACCCAGCGCGCATGGCGGATCGTACGTCGACACCGGAACGAATCCTGGAGGCGAGTCGAAGGCTCTTCAACGAGAAGGGCTACACCTCGACGACGCTGGTGGAGATCGCTGCGAGCGTCGGAATCGCCCAGGGCAACTTGACGTACCACTTCCCGAGCAAGCGCGACCTCGTGGTGGAACTCGAAAGGCGAATGCGCGAAAACGTGCGGTCGGAGCGGGGGCGCTCAGGGCGTGGCGCCGTCGCCGACAACTACGTCGAGCTCGTCCTGCTCTCGATGAACTACGCGTGGGAAAACCGCTTTCTGCTGCGCGACTACGCCCAGTTCGCGAACAACCCCGACGCGCTGCGGCTCGACCCCGACATGGCGGCCGATCTCGAAGAGCTCCACTCGCTACTGCGGCGCATGCAGAAGGACGGGTTGTTCCGACGCGACCTGGATGTCGATCTCCGCGTTCTCGCGCGTTCCCTCTGGATCGTCAGCCGCTACTGGATGGACCACCTCCGCGAACTGGAGGGCCTCGATCAAGTCACCTGGGCAGACCAGGAACGGGGTTTTGAGCACCACTTCGCCATACTCCTTCCCTATCTGACTGCGCCGGCGCGGCGCGACCTGCAATCTGCTGTGGATCGGGTCGCGAGCAAGCTGACCGTCGAAGAAGAATCGTAATAGGAAAGGAGCACCAATGACTGATGTATTGCTCGGCTGGGCTTCACTGATCATCGTCGTCGTTTCGCTGCGTTCTTGGATCGACAAGATCAAGCACGTGGGGATCCCGACGAACCGCAGCAGCTTCATTGCGGCCTGGTCGGCTGCCGCAGCGCTGGGTGTTGCCGCGCTCACAGGCGAACCCGGCTGGCTCGGCGGCGTGCCGGCGGGGCTGGGTGCATTTGCGTCTGGTTTCTTTCTATTGACCGTTGCGATCGGGGGCCAGAAGGTCGGTGACGAGGCCATCCGGCCAGGCGCCACGATTCCGGCGTTCACGGCGACCAACGAACATGGTGAAACGTTCGACTCAGCGAACCTGGCTGGACATCCCGTGCTCATCAAGTTCTTTCGCGGGCACTGGTGACCCTACTGTGTCGCCGAGTTGCGGCGATGGGAAGAGCTACGACCGGAGTTCGACGCCCGTGGCGTGCAGATCTTGACGATCAGCACCGACACGCCAGAGGAACTCGCCAAGGGACACCCCAAGCATCGCATTGGCGCCACGATGCTCTCGGATCGCGAACTCGACGTGACCGATCGCTTCGGCCTGCGCAACGCAGGCATTCACTCAGGGCCACCGCCGCCACTGGCCGCAAAGGCCCTCCCCGTGCCGACTTCCTTGCTGGTCGACGCAAAGGGAACGGTGCTTTGGATGGACCAGTCGGAGAACTACCAGAGGCGATCGGATCCCGACCACGTGCTTGGTGCTCTGCGGGAGCACCTGGGCTGAACGGAAGCGCTGCATCACGATCGCGACGCTCGCTCGACGGTGCCCCGCTCGTCTGGGAATACGCCAAGTGCCGCGTCACGCGGAGGGAGCGCATTCGCACTTTGCGCCACGATCAGAAGGTTCCGAGACCGAGAGGTCGTCGGTATTCCTTCTTATAGTCGGTTGCCTGGAGAACAGCTCATGGGAAACGAATCCCCCTATATCCTCTACGGGTCCCATGCGTCCTACGCCACGGCCGAAACGCGAAGCTATCTGCGCAAGAAGGGGATCCCCTTCGTCGAGCGCCTCCCGGCTTCGAAGCGGTTTCGAGAGTACGTCCGTCCGACCAGCGAGAACCACCGCATCCCGCAGCTCGAAGCACCGGACGGAACCGTCGTCCAAGACACGAGAGCGATCTTCGACTTTCTCGAAGCGCGGTTCCCCGAGCCAGCCGCGTATCCACCGGGTCCGCGACAACAACTCATCGTGCGGCTCTTCGAGGTGTTGCTCGAAGCCGAACTCGGGCGTGTGGCCTGGCACTACCGCTGGAACTTCATGGAAGAAAACTACGGCTTCGTGAGCCGCGAGTTCGGGCGCTCGTTCAAGCCACAGGGAACGAACGAAGAGCTCGACCACTATGGCGCCGTCATCGCAGAACGGATGGAGGGCAAACGCGAGGGATTCGGCTACAGCCCTGCCCTTTGGCCCGTACTCGAGCAGCTCTACTTCGAAGCCCTCTACATTCTCGAGGGGCACTTCACGACACTGCCGTACCTGTTCGGTGGACTGCCGAGCATCGCCGACCATGTGCTGATGGGTTCGCTCTTCGGTCACCTTGCACGAGACCCGGAACCCTCGCGACTCATGAAGGCGCGTGCGCCGCGGGTCTTCCGTTGGACCGAGCACATGAACACGCCCGAAATCCAGTCACCCGAGTTCGCCGAAGTCGAGATGACCTATCTGTCTAACGACCAGATCCCTGAAACCGTTCTCTCTCTGCTGAGAATGTGTATCGGGGATACGGCGCCGGCCCTGCTCGAAACCGCCGCGCTCTACAACATCTGGGCGAAAGAGCACGCCGACCTTCCGCCGCAGTCGGTCGTTTCGCCGGAAGGCTTCGACGAAGCCACCCTTGGGAAGTTCCAGGCGAAGATCCGAGGCGTCCCGGTGCCAATGGCGGCGTCGACGTATCAACTCTGGGTGCTTCAGCGCGGTCTCGACTGGTTCGCCGCGCTGAGTGAAGCCGATCGTGAGGCGAGTAGAGCGTTGTTGAAGGCGTGCGGAGGCGACGGGCTGCTGGATATCACGCTCGAGAGACCGCTGACTCGCGTCGGGAGTCGGATGGCGGTGGCTTGAGCACAGTCGCCGGCTCTCTGCCGGGCCTGCGACGCCACGAGCCGTGCGGGCGCCGAAGGTGACGCCCCCACCACGCTACGGCGTGTACCAGATCGGTGACGAGTAGGCGCTGTGATATTAGGAATTGAGCCGGGTGAGTTTCATTAGCTTAGTTTTTCCTTCAGCACCTCGTACGGTGCCTTTCCTTTATGCGCGCCGTGCGGTCGGACGTTAGCGTCGGCTCCTCGACCATCTGGAGCTCGAGCAACTCCTCGCCGTCGTCGGCGGCTCGCTCGGCGGACTCCAAGTTCTGCCCTGGGCGACGGATCACCCGGATCGCATGCGAACCGCCGTCGTCGTCGCAGCAGCCCCGCACCTCAGCAGCCAAGGCGTCGCGTTCGACGTCATCGGACGGAACGCCATCCGTCACGACCCGCGCTTCGCCGATGGACAGTACTACGACGATGAAACACCCGAGTCCGGGCTGGCCATCGCGCGCATGCTCGCGCACATCACTTGTCTCTCGGATGAATCGATGCGAACGAAGTTCGCTCCGGCTCGCCTGATGCCCGAGCGATCGGCACCGACTTCGAGAGCCTCTTCTCCGTCGGATCCGATCTCGCACATCAGGGCGACCGATTCGTCGAACGTTTCGATGCAAACAGCTACATCACGTGGTCGACGGCGATGGACCTCTTCGACCTGGGAGGAACGAACGACGAGCTGCGCAAGCCACTCGCGCCCTCGACCTGCCGCTGGCTCTTTCTGATCTTCTCGACGGATTGGCTCTATCCCCCCGGCTGCATCCCGGCGCCTCGCTAAAGCGCTCGTCGCGCAGGGGCGCGTTGCCAGCCATGGTGAGATCGAGAGCGCCAGTGGTCACGACGCATTCCTCCTCGAAGATGGCATGCACGAAGGGGCCCCGATCATCGGCGCCTTCATCAACACGAACGCGGGGCGCGCTCCCAGGCTCCGCGTCCCTGACGACCTCGCGACCGGCGAGCATCTTCTATGCCCAGCGACTCGACTACGAAGTGATACTGCGGCTGGTTCCGAAAGGCGCCGGTATCGTCGACCTAGGCTGTGGCAATGGCGAGCTCCTCTCCATTCTGCGCGATCGGGGTTACGCGAAACTTCAGGGCGTCGAGCGGGGCGTCAAAGAAGTGACCGAGGCCATCTCCCGCGGTCTCGATGTGCTTCATGCGGACCTAGACGAGGGCATCGCAACCATTTCCAATCGCGGCTTCGACGTCGCCCTGCTCTCACAAACCTTGCAGCCGATCGTCGCCTTCGTCCTCGACAAAATCGTTCGCGTGGCCGGTCGCGAACTCGTCAGCTTTCCCAACTTCGCTCACGCCCCGCTCCGTGAAAAATTCATGCGCGAGGGACACCTTCCAAAAGAGGAGGGCCTCAACGCGCACGATGGGTACAACACGCCGAAGCGCCACTTCCCTCAACCCTCGACTTCGCCGAGCTCTGCGAGGCGCGCGGTATCCGCATCGACGAAGCCATCTACATCGACTCAGTCCGCGGTACTGAGATCACGGACGAACCGAACCTGAATGTGGACTTTGCGGTCATTGCGATCAGTCGGTGAGGCGCGGGGCGCGGGCGTCGAGTTCTACGCCGAACCGTGCGGCATCCCAATGGGGCCTACTTGTCAGAACGCCTACTACCGGTGGTGCGGAAAACGCGGCTTGAAGCTCCCATCCGCTGCCTGAACCACACGGTCCAAATACAGCGGCCCGAATGTGCCGGATCCCACTCAGGTCCGACAGCGGGATATCAAGAAGGTTCCGTAGGTGAGCACAGAAATCAGGTGCAACGTTCGGTGGCATGCGCTCGCTGGAATATTAAAGTGGGGCTATTATCCCTCCGCTCATCGGCCGATGCCCGATAAATCCTCTTCGGGTGGCGCACCACGATGGGAAATCGTGGGCTGCGAATTCGACTATCCATTCATCAGGAGGAGATGTTCGTGACCAACATCCGCCGCCAGACCCGTTTCTATCAGCCCCTTCGAACGCGTTGGACGACTCGAGTCTCGTCGAGCACCCGGCTCTTCGGCCTAGCGACGACCCTCGCCTGCTCGTTCTTCGGTTCGCTATCGGCAGCGGCCGATACGTCCGAGAGTTGTCCGACCTTTCTGCCCGACCTGCGATGCGACCGCCAGTCCCGGTACGAGGGTTTCGTGGCACCGATGTCGATGCCCTACCTCTTCGAGGATCCCTTCATTACGACAGAGTTTCAGGGCGCGTTCGTCTACCACGAATTCCCGGCGAACTCGGTCTTTGACGGCGGATACGCCGCGGTCGTGGCGGCGCAGATACGCCTCGCAATCACGGACCGGCTCGCCTTCATCGCTACGAAGGACGGGCTCACGTTTTTGAAGCCCGATCAGACCCTCCTCAAGAATGAGGTCGGCCTGATGGACATCACGGCTGGCCTGAAATACGCATTGATTGATTGGCGTGAAAAGAATTTCATTCTCACTCCGAGCCTGCGCTACGAGATTCCCCTCGGCAAGAGCGAGCTCTTCCAGGGGAAGGGCGATGGCGTTTTCATTCCGGCTGCCACATTCGCCTGGGGTCTCGGAGACTTCCACGTCATCGGGGGTCTCGGTGGCCAGATCCCCATCGACACTGACAGGGACAGCACGTCGCTCTTCTACAACCTGCACCTCGATTACGCAATCCACGAGTACTTCGTGCCCTTCGTCGAGGTGAACGGTACGCATTGGACCGACTCCGGAGACGGTGGTTCCGGAGTCCGAACGACGGCCGGCACGCTGAGCATCGACACGGTCCACGCTGCGCTCGGCCTGAGCCCCTTCGAAGGAGGGGATATCGCGAATCTTGGCTCTTCTGGAATCGCCGGAACCGATCTCATCACAATGGCGTGGGGAGTGCGGATACCCTTAGACTCCCACTCATCGATTGGCCTGTCCTACGAGAAAGCCATTTCCCGGCACAAAGGCATCTTCGATCAACGCGTTACAACGATGATCCGCTACGTCTACTAGACACGACGACTCGTCATCATCGAATAATCGGCTTCGCCGTACAAACACTGTCGACGCAGACGACATTGAAATCGCCCTTGTCGCAGGAAAAGTCGAAGCCTTCGGTGGCTTTGACGACGTGCGCGTCGGTGCAGATCTCATGTGCAGCGATGTTGGCCGCCTTCTCGTCCGCGAAGAAAAACGCCAGAATGGCGATGGGGATTGCAAGGATGAGATTCAACATCAGCTCTGCTCCGGCGCGTGTAGGGTTCACGGCGAATGGACCGCCAGGTCCTTGATTCCACCATCTCAAACGATCGCGGCGCGCCCCCAGAAAGCGTTCCGAATCGTTCTTAATCATCCGCGCAACGGACTTGCCCCACATCGGCCGATTGACCGATGCAGTGCAAGAATTCCTACGAGTTTTCGATCAGGCGGACGAGCTGAATGATCGTGGCTGGCTCAGCGCGGTGGGAGGATTGCTGCTCTGATGCCCAACCAAAGCCCCCCGCTCGGCCATCGGCTGAACCCCATCGCCGGAGCTCCGTCCAACGGATGAGCAAAACGGGGCCTTTAAAGTGCCCGTTTCGCGGGGGACCGCGGTCGCTGAATTGCAGTCGAAGCTACCCGTGGAGAGGCTCACACATCAACGAGCTTGCGCGCGGACTCATCCATAGATCCTCATGGATGGGGTCGAAGTCGAGGCGAACTCAGCGGCCATAGGGCCAGTTATGGAGGGCTCGGAACGGCTCCTCTCCGTGCAATCGCTTCAGAGATCGGGCATAGAGTCGCAGGAAGTCTTAGACTACGGGCAGGGACATGTGCGAGCTCTACTTGCATTTGGCTTTCGCATTTTTGGCGCTCTGTTGGCGAAAAAAACGTCGCGATCTGGTGACGTCTTAGTGACGCCTGAGTCGTCAGCGACGTTCCTGCTGCCACTCAGTGCCGGTCGATGCCGGCTCCTGCCGCCAACAGAGCGTAAGGAGCCATTACTTCTTGACCCTCTTTCGGCTTCCCAAGCTGAGGGCCGCCGGTCCGAATCCGGTCTCGGGCTCCAAAATATCTGACGGTCTCGTTCGGTTAGGGCGGGGCCGTTTCTGTTTGGCAGGGCGGTGGGCCGGGTTTGTGCACATCGTGAGCTCTTCGCGCCGACGATCGTGCGCATCTGTGGGCTGCTGCTCAGGATCACGAAATAGGCGGAGGGATCCTCCTCCGAGATCGGCAGATCGACCCAGCCGTTGGCCACCCTGAGATCGCTCGCCGCCGCAGGTGCGGCGACCGCGAGTGAGGCGAGCGTGATCGTCAGGGCGACACCGACCCATATGAGAAGAATCGCGCAGCTCGTCCGGAGTCTTCCCCGGAACGAGCCCCTTTGGGCCTACTTGTCAGAATGCCTGGTCTCGGTGGTGCGGAAAACACGGCTTGAAATTCCGAGCCGCGCCAGGAGACCGATGCCGACCGACACGCAGTCCGCGGGCATGACCGCGCGAATCGACAGGCCGTCTCGGACCCGCGTGATCAGGGAGCGCCCTACGAAGGGCGATAGCGTGCCCGATACTGCGGTGAATATGCTGGACGCGAGAGCGAAGGGGCGACGCTCGCGCCGAAGGACTCGAGCATCGCGTTCTGAAAGACGCCGAACAGGTAGATGCTGAAGCCGACCGAGAAGAAGCTGCCGACGAAGCCCGCAACGAGGATCTGCCGAGAACGCTTCTGGAAGGTCGGGGAGGGGAGCGCTGCGGTCGCCATGCGGTCTGGACGCTAACCCGGTTGTGCCAGACCGCGGACAAGCACGACAACCGGCGTTCTCCGTGCCATCGCCCGCCTGGATTCTCGCGAACGGGCCTGAGTTTCCTTTCGTGAACGGACAGGTCGGGGCGGGTCGTATCCCCACATCACATCACTCAGTGGCGGGGGGTATCCACCACATAACATCACTCAGAGACGCACCGACCACCTCCCTAACTTGCGCGTTCGACCGGCTCGTCGCTTCCATCAAGCGCGAGTGAGGGATGAAAAATCTCCTGCCACGACCAAATATTCGTTTACAGCATTCGCTCAATCTGGGATAAGTGATGAAGTGTCATAACGGCAGCGATGGATGCCAGCTCAGTTCATTCAAGTCAACGAGAGCGAGATCGTCGAGCCTTTCCCGCGACTTCGCTCCGGGAAAGTCGTGTCGAATGCGATCCGCTACACACACAAGTCAACGCTTCATCCTGAGGGCTCTCGCTCTCATGGGGTCCGCTGTGGTCTTGGTTTGGACCGGGGCGGCGCAAGCGAATGGTCCGGGCGAGCCGCCCGAACGTCTCTTTCTGCAACAGGTCGGCTCGAAGAGCGCGACCGTCAAGTGGCGTGGCGGCGACGCGGATCGGGTCTGCTATTCGAAGTGGCCCTTTCTACTGAAGTTCCCGTGGTGGTCCCGCTGTGTCTCGGCTGAGGAGACGGACGGCGGTCACATGGAAGCCAGACTCCGCCACCTTCGACCCGACCGCAGATACTTCTATATCCTGGGAGACCCGGGGCCCGGCGTCGTCGACTTCGAGCAGCGATTCAAGACCGCGCCCCGGTCCAACCGGGCTCCGCGCGACGGAAACACGCGAATCTGGCTGATCGGTGACTCGGGAACCCAGACGGAACAGAATCCCTTCACGGGAGAGTTCACCCATCTCGGCGAGGCCGAGGAGGTCAAGCAGGGCTACTTGACCTACAACGACAACCACGGGCAGGAGGACGTCGACCTGTTCGTGCTGCTCGGAGACAACGCCTATCTTGAGGGGACCGATGCCCAGTGGCAGGGCGGCTTCTTCGATATCTATCCCAACATCATGAACAAGGCGGCGGTCTGGCCCACGATCGGCAACCATGAGATGGGCGGAGATTGTTTCGATCTCAGCGCGTTCATCGGTCTGCCGCCGGGCTCCTTTTTTACGTTCCTGGGCGGCACGACTAATTTCTCCGATCCTCTTCTCTACAACGGAGGCCCCGCCGACTGTAGCTCCGGCGGGCCCGTTCCCGGCCCGGACGGTTCCGGACCGCCCTACCTGGGCATCTTCAGCTTGCCGGCGGCGGGCGAGCAGGGCGGTGTGCCGAGTGGGACCGAGCAGTACTACTCGATGAACTACGCCAACGTTCATCTGGTGAGTCTCGATGCACAGCTCACGAATGCCGACGACGATCAGCGCGCCGCCATGCGCGATTGGCTCGTCGCAGACCTCTCGAGCAACCGCCGCGATTGGACGATCGTGATCTTCCACCATCCGCCCTATTCGAAAGGCGAGAACCACAACTCGGACTCCGAGCAGCGCGAGATCGACATGCGAGAGGTCTTTACACCGGTCTTCGAGGACCACGGAGTCGACGTCGTCTACGGTGGTCACGCGCATTCCTACGAGCGGTCCTATTACCTGAACGGCCACCAGGGAATGTCGGAGACGTTCGATCCGAATGTGCACGCTGAGCTCAATCAGATCGGAGAGCCCGCAATCGGTCAAGGCAACGAGACCTACTCGCAGGTGAGTCCAGGCAGCGGTGCGGACGACAAGGTCGTCTACACGGTGGCCGGCAGCTCCGGCAAGGCCGACGAATTCGATCCCTGCCCGGTGGACCCCGAGACGGGTGAGGAGCCCCAGATGGGCTGCACGCGCTCCGATTGGTTGCTGCATCCCGCGCACTATTTCAGCGTCGCCGAGAAGGGGTCGGTCGTCGTGGACGCGACCCGACGAAAGCTCACGTCACGCTTCATCGACGTGAACGGCGAGGTGGTCGACGAGTTCACGATCGATCGTGGGCGTCGATACCGTCACCGTCACCGTCACGACGACTGAGCCGGTGACGGCGAAAGCGTCGATGTCGGCGGTGACTCTGGAGGAGTCGAGAACGGGATCGGCTGAGAGTGGATCGGTATCGACGCGTGAAGACGGCCTGCGGGCGGGCAGCGCAGTCGGTCGCCTTTCGCGCGTCCTGCTGATGCTCGTCGCCTGTCTCGTGTATCCGATTTCGGCGGCCGGACACCCGGCCGAACTCGAACGGATCGAGATCCTGACCCGTCGGATCGAGGCGCAACCCCTCGACCCCAGGCTCTACCTCGATCGGGGTGCGGCGTACTCCCATGACGGGGAGTACGCGCTGGCCATGACGGACCTGCGCAGAGCTGCGCAGCTGGGCGATCCGGTCTTCGCCGCCTACGAACTCGGCTTGCTCCACTACCGCAAGGGCGAGCGGACCGAGGCGAGGACTCAGCTCGATCGATTCCTCACGCGCTTTCCGAACCATGCCCCCGCGCTCGAGCAACGAGCGCGGGTCCTGGCGGATCTTGGCGACACCCAGGCGGCGGTCGCCGACTACGAGAGGGTCTTTGCGGTCACGCAGCGGCCAAACCCCGGGTCCTATCTCTCGGCCGCGAAGCTGTTTGCACGCGACGCAGACGTTGCACCCGCTCTCGCGATGCTCGACCGCGGGATGGAGCGCCTTGGCGTGATTCCGCAACTCCAGCAATATGCCATCGAGCTCGAGCTTCTGGGCGGCCAGAGCGACCGCGCCCTCGAACGACTCGAACGCCTGAGCTCGGTTCTCGGCGACGGGCCCGAATGGAATGTCCAGATGGCCGAGCTCTTGATTCGCATGGGGAGGGTCAAGCAGGCCCGACGGCATCTGTCGAGCGCCTCGAAGACGCTCCGCGACCTGAGAAGAACACCTGCCCGGACCGAGCTGGCCAAGCGCATCGTGGCGATCGAGGCGACGCTCGTCAGCCCCTAGCCCCAATCCGTCGTCCTCCGGATCGATGTCCCGCAGGAGGTCTGCCGCTCGACTTCGTTGGACCGCGGAGGCGACGAGCACTCCTGGCAAGCCCAAGAATCCGATGGCCGGCCTCGCGATGATGGATCCAGTCTCTGAGTTGGCCTTGTTGGCTGATCGGAGACGAGATGAAGCGGAAGCGATTCACAGAAGAGCAGACCATCGGGGTTTTGAACAAGGCTGAGCAGACAGGAAACAACCGAGAGGTCTACCGGCTGAACAACATTTCAGAGCAAACGTTCTACCGCTGGCGAACGAAGTTTGGCGGAATGGACGCGTCGGAAGCCAAGCGGCTGAGGGGAGTTCGAGGGCGAGAACACGGAGCTCAAGAAGATGGTTGCCGATCAGCCCTCGAACTTCGGCGAGGATTTTCGCTGGGACGACGGACCGGGCGGAACCTGGAGCACGTTCGAGTCCGATCGCTGGTACCACATCCAACACCGTATCGTCATGAATACGCCGGGCGTCCACGACGGGATCGCCCAGGCGTGGCTGGACGGCGTCCTCGTGCTCAGCGAACGGGGACTGGGCTATCCCACGCCAACGAATCCGGAGCGGAACACGCTCGCCGACCCGGACCCGATCCAGCTAGTCGAAGGGCCTGAAGGTCAGCTCGGACTTTGGATCCACCATCCGGTCACGAAGGGCGCACCTTAAGAAGAGGTTCGATCGTCGCGAGCAGCGCCTTGGTCAAGTAAGGCTTCTGGATGAAGCCATCTCGGACGTCGTCCCAGCCGTCCAGGCGCTCGAGTGCCTCTTCCGGATGACCGCTCGACATGATGATGGGAAGCTCGGGCTGGATCTCTCTGATCTGCGTCCAGGTCTCGATTCCGCTGAGTCCGGGCATAGTGATGTCCAGAATCACGAGATCGAGAGCCGGGCCGATCCCGGCCACGATTCCGAGTGCCTCCTCACCATTCGATGCGGTATCAACCTCGAAACCAACATTGGTAAGACGCTTGGTGAGGATCTTCCGAATGGCCTCTTCATCATCCACGATCAGTACCCGGCGATCCAACACCTCACTCGAGTCGAGTATGCCGTCCACACCAAGGGTCGCGGGACTGGCCAACACTCGAACGGGCAACAACATGGAGAAGGCGCTCCCCACGCCGAGCGTGGTTTCGATCCTCAGCAGGCCGTCGTGGCTCTCGAGGATGCCTCGGGTGGCTGCCAAGCCGAGTCCACGCCCAGCGAACTTCGTCGTGAAGAACGGATCGAATATCTTATCCAGGGTAGCGGCACTCATCCCCGCACCGTTATCTCGAACGGTCAGATAGACCACGTCGCCCGAGACCTCACCATGCTCGACAGAAGCATCTGCCCCAACCATCCGATCCGGTCTCCCCAGCCCGGTGTCGATCACGATCTTTCCATCTCGTTCACCGATGGCATCAGCCGCGTTCGAAACCAGGTTCATCATCACTTGACGAAGCTGCGCGGGTCCACCGTGAACCAGAGGTATCCCATCTTGCAGACTGAGCTTGACATCGATGTTCTTGGGGATCGAAACGGACATCAGGCTGGTCACATCACGAAGGAGCACGGAGAGATCGACGCTCTCTTTCATGAACGTCGTCTTTCCGGCATAGGATAGGAGCTGGCTGGTGAGCTCCGAGGCGCTCTTGGCCGCCGCCTCGACGTCCGCCAAGGGGTACTGAAGCTCGGAGTCGGGTTCGAGCCCGCCCCGAGCGATCTCCGTGTTTCCCAACACGGTCATGAGCAGGTTGTTGAAATCGTGCGCGATGCCTCCGGCGAGTATGCCCAACCCCTCGAGCTTCTGGGACTGAATCATCGCCTGCGACTCCCGTCGCGCCTGCGTGACGTCACTCATCCTCCACGCCCGCCCCGAAAAGCCCGCGTCCGTCTGGATGGGAAGTGTCGTCACCTCGTAGACCCGACCGTCGAAAAGAGTGACGTCTGACTTCTCTCGACTGACGGCATCGAATTGCTCGACGGATCCGTACAACAGTTGCCGAATTGCTCGTGAAGACGGCTCGGCCAACGCGCTTTCGAGATACTTGTCGAGCCCACGACCAAAATCGATCATTCTCTGAGGCGTCATCCCCCAGATCCTTGCGAAGGCCTCGTTGACATAACGGACTTTTCCGCTCCGCTCCTGAACGAGGATTCCTTCACCGATCGCGAAATCCAGCGCCTCCAATAGAGCGAAGTGCTCCTCCGCTTCATTCTGAGCTTCGCGCAGCGCCGTCCGATCCCGAATACGCAGACACAGGCCTGCCTCGACACCTCGACTCTTCTGGACGACGGAGACGTCGATCACTACCCAATGTTCTCTGCCCGACACAGACGTGAATCGATGCTCTTCCGCCCAATCCCGACGGCGCTTGGGCTTGACGAGTGAAAAGTTCGGCACGGCACGTTCGAGGAGGTCCCCGACCGGAGCACCGGGCATCAGTACGCCCTCCCCGAAAAGCCTCTCCGCGTTGGGGTTCGCATAGATCAACTGCCGATGCGGGCTGACGATCAGGATCGGATCAGCGTCATGATCGAGCACGCTCGGCAGCGATACTCGCTCCAGAACAAAGAGATCACGACGCTCCACCGCGAAGAGGAAGAGAGCGCAGCTGAGCGCGTAGCCGAGCGCCGTCGGATCGTAGGAGAATACGACCGGACTGAACACGTAGGCCATGTTCATCAGCATCGGGATGGCGACTGCGGCAACCAGGAAGTGAGTCTGCGACCGGATCGTCGGATCCTGAACGAACCGTCCCCCCCGCGCGTGAACGATCATCGCCATGACGAGCGCCCCGTAATTGACCGAAGCGGTGGCGTACCAGAGAGGTCCATACTCGCTTCTCGTGAGGGCGCGGACCTCCAGAAACTGCCCGTGCCACGGATTCGTGAGCAGACCGATCCAGAGCAAGATGTTGATCGCGACGAGTATCGGCAAGCCCGAGCGAAAGGCCACCTTTCGATAACCCATCATCTTGGAGAACCCACGCGTAAACAGCCACCAACCCGGCGCGATCGACAGCAAGCCGGTGTAGACCATCAGCATTCCGGCCCATCGGATGGGGGGATTGTCTGACCAGATCCCGGCGAGAAGATCTCCGATCGAAAAGACCAAGGCGGAGGAAAAGACAAGTGGCAACGCCGGCCACAACGCCGTCGGCGGGCGTCGATAAAAGACGTGCGTAGTCAACGCCACGAGGAAAGCGATTCCGATCGCGGTAGCGGTCTGCCATTGCGGCATGGGAGACTCCGTCCGGGCCTAGGAGGAAGAAATCCGGGGCTGTTGATGCTGCCACAACTTCCAGCGCAGAACGAGTTATGTGGCCTTGTAGTCTTCCCTGGATAAAACCCTCGGCACGCGTGACGGGCCTTGTCTCCAGATCACGTTCTCGAAAGCTTATCTGCCAATCGCCCGATCTCCGAACCTCCGTGGTGGATAGGCAAAGTAAGCAGCGTTTGCCGCACCACCGATACCAGGTGTTCTGACAACTAAGCCCCGTCGGCGCAGTCAAGCCCTTCCTGGTCGAACATCACCCGGAGATTCGCTCGGAAATCAGCCGGATGGGCGCTGCCTGAACGATAGCTCCACTTCCCGGCCTTCTCGGGCCGATGTACGGGCTTTTTTTGAAAGGGGTTTGCTCTTCCGGTTTGCCCTGGCTGCTCTCATGGGCGCAGTCTCGAGCACCGCCGAGGCAGGTGGCGGGCTCGCGCCGACGAAAACGGAACACACCTGCTCCAAACCGTCCGAAAAGCGTCAGTCGAGACAATTCGGGTGGCTGAAACTCAACTGAAGCCCTTTTCCACGAATCAAGGACCTGGCATGGGATGTGCTTAGGAGGTGACAAGGAGGATCACCCATGTTGCAACAGAGCCGCGAAGTTTTCGAATCACCTGATATGACCTGGAGCGACCATCCCGACCCCGCAGAGGTGGCTGCTTTGGAGGACATTCAGCGCGAGGGATGGTTCGAAGAGGATGAACCGGTCATCGTCAGTTTGCTTGAGCTCGTCGAAGCCGTTTCCTCGGTTAGCGACTCCGAAGATGAGGTCCTAGCGACCGTTGCCCACATGCTCGAATCGGGCAGTGTGGCCCTCTTGAGCGGCGAGCGACTTTCTTCGCTCCCTCTCCACTGAGTCGAGGTTGAGGGGGATCCTCAGATCTCTGACCTGCCCCCCTTAGATCGATCCAGCCGGCCTTCAACTCATTCGCGAGCGAGCGAAGGCTGGCCGAAAATTCGAGGAGCAGGCCGCCTACGGGCCCCTATTCCGCCCGATCTCCCCGCTACTTGACATAATGCTTCTTCTCGGAAGTAAAAGAAGGCCCTTGAATTTTCTTTCCGCTCAGCACTGGGTGCCAGCCGGGCAACCCGGACCAAAAACGTCGACCAGGGCGAACTCGATGGGTCTTCCACGGAGCTTCAGCGTCTGTCACTCCCGGACTCGTGCCTTCGGTCGTCCAAGATTCGTGATGTCCCCCATGAATAGCAGGGACACCACGGACGATCTCCAGTTCATATCATTTACGGAACAGGACACTAGGATCTATCTCATAAATGCCGCAACAGAATTCTGACGCAGCCGAGCTGAAGGAATCCGAGAAAGTTTTCGGGATATCGCCCCGATAAAAATATGAGTTGGATCATCGCACAACAGTTTGTCATCTGGAATAACAATTTCGACTTAGGCTCCACCGGCTACAATGAGGTGACCTAATCGGAAACAATGCAGACGAAGATGATGATGGCGACGGCCTGGGCGATTCCCTTGAAGTGTGATTGGGTACCGATCCATTGAATCCCGATTCCGACGGGGATGGAATTTCGGATGGGGACGAAATCATCGCAGGCAGCGACCCGAACGATCCCAATGCGCAACCACCGCCCGTCCCATCATCTGGACCTATGGGACGGGTGACGCTCGTGCTGCTCATTCTTGGATTGACTTCGCTTGGGCTCTATGAGCGAAGGGAGGCGCGCTAAAGAACTCTCCCGACCAAGAATGCCACCCCGCATCGCTGTACTCCTCTGCTCGGTCCAGCTCCCGCCCGTAGGTCGACCAGTGCATCCCCTTCGGTTTCTCGTCGGGATCGTCCATCCCGTCTTCGCTGCCGAGTTTGCGGCGGATGCGTTGGGCGCGAAGCATCAGCCGGTCGGCGTCTCCCAGGTGTTGGCTGTGATACGCCAAGCCGAGCCCACGACGCCCGTACCAGCCGCCTCCCTCTCGACCTCGAGCGGGTATGTAGTGGAGCTTTCTGGCGCGCTCGTCGCTGATGTCGCAGGCGAATCAGCGACGCTTCCCGCCGAAGTACGGGGCCGTCGTCGTCAGGTCGATGCGCTGATCGAAGGATCCCTCGTCCGTGCTCCAGCGCGCCGTGAGATGCTCGTGGATCGGATCGAAGTCGAGTCCCATCGAACTCCTGCTCCCCCAGGAGGTCGTCGCCTCGAAGGGCTCCTCGCCGTGCTGAGTGCTGACGGCGCCGCGTATTACGGCCCTTACCCGACGGCTCCATGCGACATACGACTTCCCTTGCGTACAGAGCGCGTCGGGAAATCCTGGAGCGCGGAGCCCGTCTCGAAGAGATGACCCGCGGCGCTGCCCAAGAGGCTGTGCGTCGCAGCGTTTCACCGGCCAAACGGGGCGGGGCCAGGCTTGCTTCTACTCCGACGTCTTCGTGGTCGACGGCGAAGTTCCAGTAGGAGTCCGGATCCTGGCGACTCCCGCGGTCGAGCACCCGGGTCTGGAGGCGACGCCGCCTGGAAGAGGCGCTCATAGATCGCGTCGAGGTAGAGGTGTTGCATAAAAAGTCATTGACACAGAACCGGAATCCATGCGTGATGACGCAGAAAGCGAGGATGCATCTGTCGAACCATGAGATGCACCCAGGGTTGGGACAAAAAACCTCTTTTATCGCTGAGGAGAAAGAAAAATGTGCCTTTTTCGTTACAGACGGTCGATATCTGTCGCTCTTGCAGGACTGCTCGTGCTCTGCATCGCGAGCGTGGGACACGCCGAGAAATGGACCTACGTCGGCGTCATCACCGACATCTCGCAGGGGCCGCACTCCGAAATATCTCTTGGCAACACCGTGACGGCCCAGGTGGAGTTCGACCCGATGACGCCTGACACGGACCCCGGTTCGTCGCAGATCGGTAGATACGCGGGTTTGGGCACCAGTCTCCTGGTCGAAGGCAACACCGCTTGGCACGTTTCGACAGGGTCGATCGCAGTGACGATTCAGATCGACAACGATACGGCCGTTCCCGGGACGACCGACTTGCGCGACAGCATCACGGTCGACACGAATATCCTGACCATGCCAACGCTCGGCGACATGACCATCACTCCCGCCGTTCTCACCCTGTCGACCGTCGAGGCGACGGCTCCCAGTGTGCTCTCGAACGACGCCCTTCCTGTCCCCCCCCCTCTTCTGGACGCCTTTACGACTGAGCGCAGTCTGGTCGCGCTCGGCTATTTCAATCTGCCGACCCCGAATTCGATCGTCTTCTCCACGACGTTCGTGGCCTTCGGATTGGCGGGTACGGATCCGTTGACGCCCGTGCTTCCCACGGGCCAGACGTTCAACGCCGACGGGTCGGTCACCTGGCAGTTCGCAAATGGCGCAAGTATCTGCGTGTCGGGATGTTGGATCGACCCGCCCTCCTCGAACTCCTTTACCTACGCAGTCACGGGAGCGGGTCTCTTTACCTCGATCGAGGACTTTCCGACCGGGTATTTACAGGATTTCGAGGTCTTAGTGGGGGCCGTGAGTCTTGGTAGGTTTGGACCAGCGGATTCAGTCGACTTCACGGGATTTCCCGGCGGCGGCGTGACGAGCTTCGTCGTCGCTGGCATCTCCCCCGGCGTAGACGCGGAGAACCCTCTGGGCTTTCCGTTGAAGATCGCTCTCGATTCAGCTTCGACCCAGTTCTCGATGACCTCTGCGCCGCCGGCCCCAGCGCCTTTCTCGAGCCCCATTGGCCGGCTGATTTTCGTGGGTCTGCTCCTGGGCATCGGCTTTTGGGGTCTCTCGTCCTCGGAGTTTCGAGCGAAGGCGTGAGCCGTTTCTTCGCTGTGGTCTCGGAAGCTGGATGTTGAGGCCGAGGCGGATAGGAGTTTCAAGCCGCGTTTTCCGCACCACCGATAGTAGGCGTTCTGAGAAGTAGGCCCCAAGGGACCCGTTCTGGGGCCGAGGCAAGGAGGTCTACCACGACTAATGCATCGCTTGTCACGGTCCCGAGGTCATCAGCGTGAGCGCTAGCTCGATGTCCGACCTGCGCTATCTCAGCGAGGAAAATCACCGCCGCTTCGACGGGATCGTGCGCGGAGGCCGGTCGCTGAGGGCGTCGCCTCGGATCAGTAGATCACCTCGGCCTCGACCAGCTGCCGGTAGCGGGTCTCGCTGAGACCGAGGATCTCGCGGAAGACGTAATCGTTGTCCTGACCGATGGCGGGGCCGGGGCGGATGTCGGCGATGGTGCGGCTCGGCTTGATGTAAGAGCCGTAGATCGTCTCCGTGAAGCCGAGGGGATGCGTGACCTCGATGAAGGTCTCGCGTGCACGATAGTGGGGGTCGTGGAGCAGATCGGCGACGTCGAGAACGGGAGTGGCCGCGATGCCGAGCGACTGCAGACGTTCCGCGAGCTCGCGATCGTTTTGTGGGCTCGTCCAGGCGGCAATGCGCTCGTGGATTTCGTCGATGCCCTCGAGGCGGCGCTCGAGGGAGTGGTAGGCTCTTGCCCAGTCGGGCTCGTCCATGACCCGCGTGAACGCCTGCCACTCTACGTCATCGACGATGGCGATGGCGATCCAGCGGTCATCGCCGGTGCAGGGAAAGACGCCGTGGGGTGCAGCAGCGCCGAGCGGATGCCGGTTTCCGATGGTGCCCGCCACGCGTCCGTTCAGGGCGTAGTCCATGAAGAGGGGGCCGACCATCTGCATCAGCGTCTCCTGCTGAGAGCAGTCGACGTGCTGACCGCGGCCGGTGCGGTCCCGCTGTTGCAAAGCGAGCAGGGCGGAGAAGGCTGCGGCCACTCCGGAGTAGGGATCGGCAAAGCCGTTCTCCATCGAGATCGGACCCTCTCCGAGATACCCCGTGAGCCCATCGATGCCCGCGATCCCACCCAGGCTGTTGCCGTAGGTTCGGAGATGGCTCAACCCTCCTCGCGTGCCCGCGCCCGGCATCGAGACCAAGATGAGATCGGGACGCGCCTCGAGGAGACGCTCGTAGCCGAGATCGAGCTTCTGGAGGACACCCGGGCCGAAGTTCTCGATGGCGACGTCCGAGACCGTGATGAGCCGAAGGGCGAGCTCGCGTCCCTCGGGCTTCGTCAGGTCGAGCTGGACGCTTCGATTGCCCGCCCAACCGGCATGATTCTGGAGGCTGCGGTCGGGGTCGGCGATTCCCTCGGCGAAGGGCGGAAGGGTCCGATTGATGTCGACGCGGACGCGAGTCTCGATCTTGTAGACCTCGGCGCCGAGGATGCCGAGGGTTTGGCCGGCGGCTGGTCCCGCCCAGGCCCAGCCGAAATTGACGACGCGCACGCCGGCCAGGGGGAGCCGCTCGCCGATGCCCGCGGTTCGAGGGGCGGGGCTCGCATCGCTCGCGGCGCGAATGGGCTTCAGTGGCTCGGGACGTGGGGTCTGCCAGGACCCCGTCGCGCTCCGCTCGATCTCGGCGTCGTGCTCCCCCAGCAGCGGCGCGGTGGGGCGATCCGTGGGCAGCCCGTCGCTCAGCCGGATCGGTACTCCGAAGGTGGTGACGCGACCCAGTCGCGGATGGTCCCGCTCGATGATCGCGCCTCGTTCACGCAGGTGGGGCTGGCGGGCCAGGTCCTCCATCGTGAAGACGGCGGTCGCCGGACAGCCATTCGCCTGGCAGACCTCCATGATGTGTTGTTTATCGTGTCGGCGGGTCCATTCCTCGATGAGCTGGAGCAGGATGTCGCGGTTGCGCCCGCGTTCGAACAAGTCGTCGAAGAGCTCGACGCGGGCCCACTCCGGATCGCCCATCGCCCTGCGCAAGCCGAGCCATTGGCCCTTCTCGACGGCGACGATCCAGACGTGACCGTCCGCGCAGGGGAGGATCGAGGCGGGCGCACCGAGGCTCATGCCGACACCGCTGCGCTTCTCGTAGCGACCTTCCTGGGCATAGGAGCCGATATTCTGGGCGCCAGTGAAGAGCGCGGCGACGACCTCGACGCTGGAGACATCGAGATGCTGTCCACCGCCCACGCGGTCGCGGCCGAGCGCTGCAGCCAACCCCCAGGCCGCAGCAGCGAATCCAGCAAAGAACTCGGCTGAGAAGGTGCCCGGCTCGAGCGGGGCGGCGTCGGGGCGCCCGCAATAGCGACTGCCGCAAGCCGTGAGGTGATAGGCGTTGAGGTCGTATCCTTTCCAGCCGGCGTAGGGGCCCGTCAGACCGAAGGGCGTGATCGAGATCGCGACGAGATCGGGATTCAGCGCCATGAGGGCCTTCGGATCGAGCCCCCAAGCGCGCATACGGGCCGGGTTCTGGTTCTCGATGAAGAGATCGGCCTCGGCGATCAGGGATCGAAGCCGTTCGCGTCCCTCGGACGAGTCGAGGTCCAGGGTGTGCGAGCGCTTCCCTTCGTTGAGAAAGAAGAAGCTGCCGCTCTTCTCGGGATCGGGCTCGTCCCCAGGGAAGGGGCGCCAACACCGCGAGAGGTCGCCCAGCCCGGGCTCCTCGATCTTGATCACGTCGGCACCGTAGTCAGCGAAGAGCCGGGCACAAAAGGGCGCCGATACACCGTCACCGAGCTCCACGACGCGAAGGCCCGAGAGGACACCGGGCTCCGCGGGCCTGTCCTCCGTGGGCGCCACCTCGGTCACTCGCCCCGCAGATCGGCGGCGATTCGCGCCACGACATCGGCAGGACCCTCGGGAATCGTGAGGATGAGCGGATCCGCGAGGCCGTCGCACAAGTCACGGAGGACGGCGGCGAGATGGATCGAGATCTGGGGATGCTCGATCGGTTGGGGCTTCACGAAGTTCTTCATCTTCGCGAACCGGTAGTGCTCGCCCGGGAAGTCGATCGGCGTCCGGTTCTGCAAGCACTCGAAGCGTGCGTGCAGCGATTGAACGTGCTCGCGCATGCGCGGAGCCGGAGGGGTCCAGGGCGTGCTGTACTTGCCGATGATGTTCGCGCGGATCGGGGCCCCAGCCCGAGAGGGAAGCGACCGCCGGAGAGGGCCTGGAGGTTCCAGGCGGCGACGCCGGTCGTCATCGGTGATCGCGGGAAGCAGACGAGCGCGCTGGTGCCGACCCGGACCCGTTCGGTCGCCGCGTGGGCGGCGAGGAAGTCGTCCGTCATCACGTCGGGGGCCAGGATCCCCTGGAAGCCCATGGCCTCCGCCCGACGGACGTGGTCCGCAATCTCAGAGAGCGGCGCATACATATCCCGAGAGGCCCACATGCGAAACATCGATCGTCGTCCTTCAGTCGCTTCGACGGATACCCTCTGGGCGTACGCCCTCGCTCAGGGTCCGTAGTCCGCTTCGCGATGGTCGGCCGTTCTGGATTGGATTCCGAGCGCGGCGGGCGCTCTCCCGTCCGCACCGACGGGAGGCGCCGCGTGGACACAGGATGCCACGTTCCTACTCGCTCAGCATCGCCTCGGAAGCCTCTGCGACCATCCTCACTGCGTCCGCGCGGGGCATGGTGCGGAGCTGCTGCGCGAATTCCTCGCTTCCGCCCGAATGCCAGATCGGACCGATCGCGAGCTGCTCCAGCCCCTCTTGTGCGACGGACTCGGGGCTCGCGGCGACGAAGCCGGGCGTGTCCGTCTTCATGCCCATCCGCGCCATGGCAGGCGTGTCGGTCGCCCCCAACACCAGTCCGAGCACATGGACCCCATGCGGCCGCAGCTCGTACCAGAGGCCCTCCGCCAAGATGTAGTCGAAGGCCTTAGAGGCCGTGTACATCGCCATCGTCGGGCCGCCGGCATAGCCGCCGGTCGACCCCACCAAGATGATGCCGCCGCGCCCGCGCGCGCGCATGCGGCCTCCGAAATGGTGGGCGAGCACGGTGGGCACCGTGATGTTACGTGCGATCATCCGCGTCGCGTCGGAAACATCTCGGTCGACAAAATCACTGAACGTGCTTTCCGCACCTGCATTGTAGATCAGGAGCCCGACCTCGACGTCGTCCGTCGCAGCCTTGACACGCTCCGCAGCATCCGCCGTCGCAAGATCCAACGAAAGGGTCCGCACCGATGCAGACCCGGCGGAGCGGATCTGACTCGCCACCTCCTCCAGAGGACCGGGCTTGCGCGCGATCAGAAGAACGTTGATTCCGGCGGCTGCCAGCTTGAGTGCGAACGCGGCGCCAACCCCCTCGGAGCCTCCAGCGATGGCCGCCCACGGTCCATACTGTTCGAGCCTCATTCCTACCGCCCCCTCTCCTGGTCAGTTCCTGCGTGGATCGACGATGGTCCGGATCGGACTGTCCGGATCGCGCATCGCCTCCTAAGCGTCGGCCACGCTCCCCCCAACCCCGTAATAGTTGCCTAGCCGAAGCGTCGAATCAATCAGCCCAGCGCCCAGCGCGCGAATCACCACATCGAGATCCTCCGGCGTGGGACCGCCGCAGAATTGCACCTTCAGACCCCTAGTCTGGAGAATAGGCATTTCAAGCCGCGCTTTCAGCACCACCGATACTAGGTGTTCTGACAACTAAGCTCCGCCGGGGCAGTCAGGCCCCTTCATGGGAAGTGGGCGGAAAGCAGTGGACCCGAATCCGGGGAAACCCAGTCATTCATTTCGAACTGGCGAGACTCCGCGCGTCGAAGTGGATGCCGCAGAGCCGCGCGACCCGTACTCCGATACAATCCGCACTCTCGCAGCGAGTTGAACGCATGCCGGTCGCCGTGCCCTCACAGTTCGAACTCGCAAACGCAAATTGAGTCGTCGCTGTGCATGACACGCTCGAAGCCCTGAACCGATTCTTCGCCGCCCTGCCCGCCTGGCTGCTCGGAAGACGCATCGCTGTCTGGTGTTTCGCGATCGCGCTTACGGTCGTCTCCGGCGTCGGGCTCGGACGGCTCGAGGTCGACATGACGATGGAGTCGTTCTTCTTCGAGAACGACCCCGTGCGTCTGCTCCACGAACGTTTCAAGGACACCTTCGGTAGCGATGAAGGTGTCTACATCGTCTACGAGGCGCGGGATGGCGACGTGCTGTCCAGCGCCTCGCTCGAGGCCGCGCGCGGTGTCGAACGAGCGCTGCTCGACGCAAGTGGGGACAAGGACGGGGACGACGGCAGCTCGGACACGGCTCCTCTGCAGCACATTGTCGACGTCACCACGATCGCGAACGTCAGCTACCTCGAAGTCAAAGGAGACATCCTCGTCTCGCGAGACTTCGTTGAAGTCATCCCGACGTCGGAGGAAGAACGCGAAGCACTTCGGCGACGAGCCCTGGCCCACAAGGACTATCCGCGCTTCTACATTTCGACCGACTCGCGTTTTGGCGGAATCTGGATTCGCACCGACCTGGGCGCCCTTCCGCCCGAATCCACGAGCGACGACGCAATCGACGAGATGTTCGACAGTGGCCTCGCCGACGAGAGCGAACTCGCAACCCCGCACAGCAAGCCGGCCACAATGGTCGAGTACGCCGCGTTCGCACGCGCGATCACGGCCGTGACCGGAAGAGCGGAGTTCAGCCGCGCCCTCGAGTTTCATGCGGTCGGCAACCCGATGATCATGGGTTTTTTCAACGACGTGTTGGTCGACGAACTCGACGCATTGTTCTCGAGCGCGCTGCTCATCATGATGGTCGTGTTGGGCGTGCTCTTCCGCTCGATGAGCGGCGTCATCTGGCCTGTCGCGATCGTCGGATTCGCGGCTGTGCTCACCCTCGGCCTTTTGGGATGGCTCGGCCTGAAGCTCAGTTTGATGATCAGCGTGCTCGTGATCTTGATCCTCGTCGTGGGAATCGCCGACTCGGTGCACATCATGTCGGGCTATCTGCACGATCGCGGCAAAGGCGCGGAACACCGCCAAGCGCTCGAGCGAGTGTTCCGAAAATCGGGGCTGGCTTGCCTGCTCACCAGCGTAACGACTGCACTCGGCATGCTCTCGCTGGTCTTCGTCCCACTCCCTCCACTTCGCAACTTCGGGTTGGCCTCAGCATTGGGTGTCACCGCCGCCTTCGGCTTCACGATGGTGCTGCTGCCGCTGATGCTCGATTTATGGCCTCCGGCCCGAAGCAAAGAGGCAACCGCGCAACCCGCGAAGTCGCCCTGGGTCCAGCGTGTATTGGGGTCCCTCGAGCCCATCGCGAGCCGCTGGCCCGTTCGGGTGGTGGCAATATTCGCGATCGTGGGCGTGGTGGGCGCTTACGGCGTCAGCCAAGTTCAGGTCGACTCCAACCTCGTCGAGATCATCCGACCCGGGCTGCCCATCCGCGCCGCCCACGACCTGGTCGATCACGTGATGGGCGGCACCCAAGGCATGGAGATCTACCTCGACTTCGGCGAAACGGACGCCTTGAAGGATCCGCGGGTGCTGAACGCCATGGAGGGAATTCAAGAGCTGCTCGAAGTTGAGCATCCCGAGTTCGTCGTCCGCACCGACTCGCTCGCCGACATGGTCAAGAACACCTTTCAGGCGCTCAACGAGGATCGTGAGCAGATGTATCGCATTCCTCAGGAGCGAGCGGCGTTGGCGCAAACGCTACTGCTGTTCGATCTCGCCAACCCGGAAGACCGAGAGCAATTGGTCCCCGACGACTACAGCGAAGCGCGAATCAACGTCCGCATGTTCAACTACGGATCGGCGGAGTACGTCGAGTTCTTCAATACGGTTAATGAACACACGCGTGCAGCCTTTGGCTCGCTCGCCAACGACTACAGCGAACTCGAAGTCGGGATCACCGGCAGCCTGCCCCTGGTCATGCGCATGGCGGACTACATCGGCCGCGCACAGATCCAGAGTTTCGTGCTGGTGCTAATCGTGGTGACGGTGCTGCTCTTGATCGCCTTCGGCTCACCGCGCGCGGGTCTCGTCGCCATGGTTCCGAACGTCTATCCCGTGCTCATCACCTTTGGCGTCATGGGGTTGTGGAAAATCCCACTCGACGTCGACACCTTGATCATCGCTCCCTTGATCATCGGCATCGCGGTGGACGACACGATTCACTTCATCACCCATTACCGCGCCTTTGCGCTCGAGACCGGCGACGTTCGGCGCGCGATCGCAGCGACGATCTCGGAAGTCGGCCAGGCCATCACGTTTACATCCGTAATCCTCGTGCTCGGCTTCATGGTCCTCGTTACCTCCAACCATCAAGGGATAGCGCACTTCGGGATCTTGATTGGGATCTCGCTTGCGACCGCGTTGCTGGCCGACCTGCTGCTGCTCCCGGCATTGCTCCAACTGTGCCGCGTCCGCTTCGAGTCGTCCGAGTAACCGGTGATCAGTCACCAAGAATGCTCGGCGAAAGTGATGGGAATTCCGTAAGCCACCGAGCTTGTCGATCGCGCCCGCTAGGCCTCGCGGCGGGGACAAAAACACGCGCGGATTTCGCTGCTGCGTCTCACAACATTCTGGATCGGGGCCGTTGCGCCTGCAACACCTTGAAAGTAGGGGGCATTTCCGAGCCTCCCGACCCTCGCGCATGCGCCTGCCGATAGGCTCCAGATGGAAGCACTCCACTCTCGACGCGGCGCTCCGAGCCACGCGTCTCTCCGCGTCGCGCTACCACGGTTGGTGTCGCGATGCGGCCGGCTGTGACCTCGATGACCAGCCAAGCTACCCACGAGTCGTCCCTACACGCTTGGTGCCCAGCGAGGTCGAGACCGTGTGCGAGATCGTCGAGAGCGACGATCACCGACGCATGTCACTGCGCACCCTGGTGCTGCTCGCTCAGCGAATCAGGAAGGTCATCGCGACCCCATCAACTTGGTGCCAGCTGATCCG
Organism: Deltaproteobacteria bacterium; assembly: GCA_002719955.1. Lineage (GTDB taxonomy): Bacteria > Myxococcota_A > UBA9160 > UBA9160 > UBA4427 > UBA4427. The sequence continues at coordinate 39,843 of PBFW01000002.1, forward strand.
AACGGCCGGTGCGTTCTCAAGATTGGTCCGCTCCGAATTCATTGAGCTCTTCCAGGCCGGGCCAGATCGATCAACCGGCGATGGTAGGCCGGTTTCTGGAGGAAATTCCGGGGATTGTCCTGCCGGCTGTTGATCTTCTCTGAGAGGCGGCTCGGTTGATTGATCTCAGGCGACGCGCCGTGCAGTCGCCTCCTGGTTCCGTGTGTTCTCAATATCCGCCCGCTATGCGGTTTGACGAAAAACCTCCTGCCAGACAGGCTACTGAGAGCAGAGCGCGAGATTCAGTCTCGACCTCTGGAGGCCCTGCGTTCAGGATGTCTCGGTGATCCGAGCCCTCGTCAGGTACGCATCCATTCTCTTCGCCGCGCTGCCGTCCCTGTTCCGAACACATCGAGAGCAAGCCGTCGTCGAGCTGGTCCTGCGGCAACGGCTCGCGATCTACGCGTAGAGGAAGCCGCACCGCCCGTTCCCGAACCTCTTGTGAAAACCTGTTCTGTCGTGCCATCGAACCATCCTCTCAAGAAATGGAGCCTCCGGCAAACCCGGGACGGTTCACATCGCAGCGATGGCGTGTTTGTGATTGCGAAGAAATATCCTCCACCGTTGGCACTGTTCGTGGTCAGGACTTCGCTTCGGGAGGTATCGAGCGACGGTGGCGGGGCCGATCGAGATCCCAAGCTTCTCGAGTTCAGCCTGGATCTTTTGAGCACGCCAGCTGTTCTCATTCGCGAATCGATGAATGAGAGTCTGGACTTCGAGTGGGGGGAGGTCGCCAGGACCCCGCTTCGCGATGGGTCGCTAGTAGGGCCGGAAGCCCTTGCGATGCCAACGGACCACAGTGTCCGGCTAGCCGATGACGAGGGCCCCCCTTCAACCCGACCAAAGTTGTGGCAGAATGTCCGGCAACCGGAATGATCCGGGGTTTGGATCCCTTCTGGCCGCAGGTGGGGACCGGTGGCGGAGGGCGAGGTCGCCCCGCACAAGGCTGATACTTCGCCCGGATTCGGACTACGGTCGGCCGTCGAGCGATCAGGGCCGAAACTGAAGAACTCCAGTGATTTCGCGGAAGATCGACATTGAAAACCCACAACATACCCGAGAAACCAACCCTCAAACTCAGTCATCTGCTCGCGATAATTCTACTGATGATCAGGGTCGACTCCAAAGCGGCGGGCTCGAGCGAGGATGCCTGGCTAATCGTTAGCGATGTCGGTGCTTATGGCCTCGTCGTGACTGCCCTGGGGACACCGGTGGCTCTGTGCGACTGGGAGGGTCTGGGTGGGGCGGCGCTCAGCGTCGGGGTCGCTGGAGGGATCACGCTTATCGGCAAGGTGAGCATCGACGAAGAGCGCCCCGACAACAGCGGCAATGACAGCTTCCCGTCCGGGCACACCGCTCTGTCGTTCTCCTCGGCGACCACCCTGTATCGGCGCTACGGATGGCAGGCCGGAATCCCGGCGTACACGGTGGCTACCCTCACGGGGAGCGCTCGCGTGGCTGGCCGAAAACACTACGTGTGGGACGTGGTCGCTGGCGCCGCAATCGGCATCGGCAGCGGCTGGCTCTTTACCGAGCCCATCAACGACAAGGTGCGAATGGTACCGTGGGGCAACACCAAGGGCGGCGGCGCCATGGTCTCGGTGGCCTGGTAGTGAGCCTCGTTCCAGAGCGAGAGATGCTGGGCGCCGGATCGCCGGAGATCACGCTGAAGATGCTCGAGTGCGTCTAGGGCAATGAGCCTCGGAACGGTGCGGTGGGCGAAGGCCTGATTCAAGCAACGTTCTCTTTAGATCACCATCAGATACTGGTCGACTTCGAGTTCAAGGGCACGGTGGAGCATCCGTTGCGCTCCGGCCAGGCAGAGCTCGTCCAGGGCGCTCCGCGCATCCTGGTCTTTTCTTTCAGTATGAATCTCGATTATATTCTTCATTGGTGGCGTATTCTTCCTCTGTGGCCATAGGGGCCGCGTTTGGTTGATTCTCAAACGGAAGAAGACGCTGCCTACTTCAAATCCTCGATCCACAACATTCAGTCATAACTCTCGCATTCTTGGCGATTTGCTTTGCGGCACGGAAGCTTAGGCCACTCTATTTTCCCACGGAGCCCGGGACAGACCCCCAGCCCATTACCAGATCGATGAGATAACTTAGCTTCAATGCAGGAATCGACTGTCGATATCGATGAGCTGCCCGTCGCTGTTGCTGGCCTCGTAGCCGTGATCGGCTGCGACGGGTCCGGCAAGACCTCGCTCACGAAGGACTTGGAGGCCATCTTGCGAAACGATGGCCCCGTCGAGCGTCGTTATCTTGGCACGGTTTCGGGCGAAACGGGCGATAAGATCAAACGCCTCCCAGTGATTGGAATCAGACTCGAGCATTACCTGGCGGCCAAAGCACGCCGGGCACAGGACACGCGGAAAAAGTTGCCAGGCACAGGCACTGCGCTCTTGATGTATTTGTTCTCGCTGCGGCGCAGGCATCATATTCGAGAATTGCTGGCACTTTCCCGCCGCGGTGTAGTGGTGATCGCCGATCGCTTTCCGCAGGCACAAATCCCCGGATTTCACTACGACGGCACCGGTCTGTCTGGCCCGCACGGCGACAACTGGATGATACGCAAACTCGCTGCAAAAGAGCGGGAGCTGTACCGGTGGATGGCCAGTCATATACCCTCGCTGGTCATCCGACTCAACATCGACCTTGAAACCGCCCTGGCGCGCAAGCCCGATCACAATTCGGTTGAGTTGCGAGACAAGATTGCGGTTGCGTCGAAGCTAGGCTTCAACGGCGCACGCATCGTCGACATTGACGCCCGCGCCCCCTATCCGCAGGTACTCGATGCAACGTTGAAAGCGGTCCGCGAAAGCCTCGGGATTGTCCCACCCGGTGTTGACCTTCCCTGAGCGGCAGTTCTGTTGAGTGTTCTTAGGCGACGTGTCCTGCCGACGCTCCACGTTCCTCGAGTACGTCACGGAAGTTGAACGGATTTCGGATCCTGGTGGCAAGCCCAACGGAACGCATCCAGTCCCATAGTGGGGATCTGACCGATGATGGCGTTTACGGCTTCAGGCTCTTCCTGGATGATGGCACCGGGGTGGCCAGATCTTCATCGACGCGGACTCCGGGGTGCGTGTAAAGAAGATTCGCGATCGTCTGTTGGCAGAGGACGCGGACCCCTGTGTCACGGGGGTGGTGGGCCAGATCGCCGGCGTGGGCTTCGAGTGACTGCCACGCACGACCCACGATACCCGCCGGGCACGGCCGGGTCGCGACAATCCCTGCCGGCGCTGAGGGCGCGCTTTTCGAGCCTTCAGATCAGCCGTCGCCGCTCTTAAAGACTTCCGTGGCCGGATTTCGGCCCCGGCCTCCGCCCCTGCGTCTGCCGCCGCCGCCCGTGCCACCGGACTTGCCCGCGTCGGGAACGATCTCGAGCTCGCCGGCTTCGACGAGAGCGGCCACGGGCGGGTGTTCGGCCGCCCTTGCGCGGATCTCGCCTTCCTTGCCTGGGCCCAGGAAAAGCCGCTTTCCGCCAGGAAGCGGAACGTTCAGTGATTTCTTCGTCGTGTTCTTGATCGTCGGCAAAGCCGCGTCTCCCTTTTGAACCGTGCATCGACTGTGTGTTCTCAATACCCAACCGGCGTCTGCGAGCGCCTGGGCCTTTTCGCGCCGGCTCGCCCGCATTGCCCCCGTGGTGATCTATCTAGTCAAATCGACTTTGTATGAGTTGATTTAACATGACTGCCTCATCTGCGCCCGTCGTGACCCTCACCGGCCCGCGCCAATCCGGTAAGACGACACTCATTCGCAGCACCTTTCCCGAACACGAGTACCTGTCGCTCGAGGCCCCGGACATCCGATCTCGCGCGCGTGAAGATCCGCCCGGGCTCTTCGCCGAATCCGATCGCATGATTCTCGATGAAATTCAGCGCGAGCCCGGTCTACTCTCGTACATCCAAGTTCTTGTCGACGAAGATTCGCGCCCCGGTCGCTTCGTCCTCACCGGCTCTCAGAACCTACTTCTCATGGAGTCGGTCTCGCAGACATTGGCCGGCCGCACGGCCCTGTTGCGCCTCTTCCCTTTCTCCCTGGCCGAGCTCCACGGCCGACCGCGACTCGATGCCTCGTCCCTGACCGGAACGTGCGCCGCGGCCGCTCCCACAGCCGAACTCTGGGAGACTCTCTGGGCCGGCTTCTATCCCGGATTCATGACCGCGAGCTCGATCCGCGCGAGTGGCTGGCCGATTACTTTCGAACCTACGTCGAGAGAGATCTGCGGGAGCTGATACAGATCTCGGACCTTCGCTCCTTCGAAACCTTCGTGTGCCTCGCGGCCGCACGAACAGGCCAGGAGCTGAACATAGTCGGGTTGGCCGAAGACACTGGCATCGCACGTACGACGGCCCAGCGGTGGCTATCCTCACTCGAGGGCGGCTTCCTCGCGACGACGCTACCGCCCCATCATACCAACTACCGCAAGCGCCTTCGAAAACGTCCGCGCTTCCACTTCCTCGATACCGGACTCGTCTGCTACCTGCTCGACATCTGCGACGCGAAAGCCTTGAAGCGCCACCCCTTGCGCGGTGCGATCTTCGAGTCGTTCGTTGTATCGGAGCTGATCAAGAGTTTCGCGGCGATCCGCGAAGAAGCACCGCTCTATTTCTGGCGAGACGCCACCGGACACGAGATCGATATCTTGCTCGACCTTGGATCCGGCGCGCAACCGCACGTCGTTCCGATCGAGGTCAAGTCGGGTGAGACCGTGGCCGCCGATGCGGTGGATACGCTGTCATGGTGAAGCGGCATTCCGGCCAACCCGAATGAGGGCGGTGTCCTCGTCCACGGCGGAATCCGTTCGTTCGAACTCAAGGGCTTCCGAGTACTGCCCTGGTATCTGCAGTAGCGACGCTTGGGAGGGGCCGATCCGAAGGGCCCGCGGCGTCTTCGACTGTAACCATCTTGGCAAGCCTTACGGAACGCATCCAGTCCCAAGGTTATAATCCGACATGAACATCATGCCGCTTCTCTGTTCTCCTGCTCTACACCCGCAGCGTACGCCGCGGGTGTGATTTGATTGAGCGCGCCATCGCACTTGCCTGCTCCCATTCAGAGCCCGATGAATTCCGTATCGAGCGACCTCGAGAACCGACGCGGCGGTTGCGTGGGGCTCGAGTATCTTCCACGCTTCAGAAAGGAGCCCCATGGCGCAATCTCCTCGACTCTATCTGGTAGGTGCAGGCACGATGGCCCGACAGCACGCGCAGGCGAGCGCTGCGCTCGCCCGCGACGTCGACCTGCATGCGGCCGATCCGAGCCCCCAAGCACGCGAGACTTTCGCAGCACTCTTCCCGAATGCCACATTGCATGAAGACGCCGAGGCGATGCTGGCTTCATCCAGCGAAGAGACCGACCTCGTGGTCATCGCGACTCCACCCTGGCTGCACCGCTCGTATATCGAGACCGCCAGCCGAAGCGGGCGCCACGTGCTCTGCGAGAAGCCCTTGCTGATGAACAAGGAGGACATCGAAGCGGTTGCGGAGACCCTGCGCGAGACGGGCCGACTGCTCGGCTGCTGCAGCGTTCGCTTCCTCGCCAACCCGGCCAACCGGCGCGTGGCCGAGCTCGTCGAGTGCGGTGAGCTCGGTGACATCTACTCCGTCCGCTGGCTACAGGGTTCGCACCGTCTTCGTTCGGGCATCGAATGGCAGCCCGAATCGCCCTTCTTCCTGGACAAGTCCCGCAACGGCGGCGGGGTGGTCATGGACTGGGCCGCCTACGATCTCTGCATCCTGCAGGATATCCTGCACCCCCATACGATCCGCGTGTTGCATGCGACGATGACCCAGCCGGAGCTGCCCGCCGAGCCCGCCCCGACCACCGTCTTCGACGTCGAGACCCACGCCGTCGCCACGCTCCTCTACGAATGCCCGGAGGGATCGCCCATCCCCGTCCATTTCGAACGTCAATCGGGGAGCTTTGATCGCGACCTCTCCGAGTCGACGATCAACGGCACGCGCGGGTCTGTCTCCTGGAGCTGCATGGGCTGGGAGGGCGACATCGAACTCTGCCTGCGAAACGCCGAAGAGGAGCAAGGCAAGGCCCAGATCCTCGCGCCGCCCGCTGAGGGCTGGTTCGATCGTGCCCCCCTCGGCGCGATGCTCGATCTGATCGAGGGCCGGCCACACCACGCGCTGGTGGGCGCGGACGCCCTCTTCCAAGCCGCCGTTCTACGCGCGATCTACGAGGCGGCCGAGACCGGCCGCGAGGTCGTGGTCGAGCGCGACGCGTTCGCGGACGTCCCCGCGCGAAGCGGCATGACCTAGACGACCGGTCGATCTCGAAATCCACACCCGGGACGAGCCCGGTGCTAGGCGCTCCCCTCTTCCCTCCGGGCCAACACCCAGGCCACTACGGTGTTGAGGGTCTCGAAGCAGATTGCGCCGTAGGTATAGGCCGAGCCCCCGCCGTCGAAACCCAATCCGATCGCTCTCGCCAGCGCCAGGCCGCCCGTGAGAAAAACCAGAGCGAGGAGCACGCTGTGGCGATGCTCGTCTCGCAGGATGGCGAAGGCGCAGAGCGCTCCGATACCGGCCTGCAGGCCACCGTACATGGCCCGAATCTCCGTCAGACCGGTCGGCGAAGTGCCGACCAGGTTCGCGAACTCGTCGAGCGCGCTGGGAACGAATACACAATAGAGCCCGTAGGGAAGCCACACGAGCACACCGAAGCCAAGAAATAGTTTCGCCGGATTCACGTCACACCTCTCGAATCAGAAATCGAACGCTGACGCTACCACGCTCGTCCGGGCTCGACCTTCGCCTTCGATTGTCCGGATGAGCTCCGCCTGCCCGCGATCAATGGACGCGGAAGTCCCTACCTCCTCGACCCGATGGAAGAGATGGCCGGTCAGCGAGTTCCGAATCGTCCAGCCAAGGTTCTCAGCGCTCTCCCGCGGACTCCCGTGCGCGCGAGAGGATCCAGGCCTGGATCGCGTGGAGTTCGAGAGCGTCGAGCTGATCGGGGAAGGCCGGCATGCCGTGCGTCTTGAAGAGCCCGCCGCGCACGATCTCGTCGAAGATCGCGTGTTTGGCCTCCGGCAGATGGCGGAGGTCCGGGACCGAGCCACCCGCCACCGCCATGGGTCCGTGACAGACCGAACAATAGAAGTGGAAGAGCTCCATTCCCTGCGCGCGCTCGGCCTCCGTGGACTCGAGCGCGAAGGTCGGCTTCGGTACGGGACCGAGCGGCGGCTTGCCCGTCGGCACGACACCATCGGCACCGAGCTTGAAGCTCAGCACACGGCCGCCGCCCCGCACCCCCGCGGCCAGCGCGAGCTCGCCGCCCGACCACGAGAAGGACGCCCCCCAGCCCGCGGTCACGGCGACGTATTGTTCACCGTCGACTGCGTAGGTGATCGGACCCGCGATGACACCGGTGCTGGCCGGGGACTCCCAGAGCTTCTCGCCATTCGTGGCGCGATAGGCGACGAAGCGGCCGTCGGCGCTGCCCTGGAAGACGAGGCCGCCGGCCGTGGCGAGCGTTCCCCCGTTGAAGCCGGTCACGTGCGGAACACTCCAGACCTGTCGTTGTGCGACGGGATCCCAGGCGATCAGCGCGGCCGTCATGGGCCCCCCGTCGCTCACGCTGAACGACGAGAAGGCCGCCGTGTCGAAGCCCATATTCCAGGTCTTCGGCTTGTACTCCCAGTCCGGATCACCCACGAAGATCGACCCCATGTCGCGCTTCGGAAAATAGACGAGGCCGGTCCCGGGGTGATAGCTCCAAGGCTGCCAACTATGACCGCCGTAGGGCGAGGGACGAATGAACTGGGCGCGCTCGCGAAAATCCTTCTCGGGATTCTCGATCGGCCGCCCGCGCTCGTCGTAGCCGAGGGCCCAGGTCACAGTCGTAAAGGGCTCGGCGGAGATGAAGCTCCCGTCCGTGCGATCGAGGATGAAGAAGAAACCGTTCTTGGGCGCATGCAGGAGCGTCTTTCGGAGCCGGCCCGCAATTTCGAGATCGACCAGCATGATCGGTGCGGTCGCCGTGTAGTCCCAGCTCTCGGCGGGCGTCTCCTGGTAATACCAGACCTGCTTCCCGGTCTCGGGATCGAGGGCAAGGATCGAAGAGAGGTAGAGGTTGTCGCCGCCCTCAGGATCGCGCAGCCAGCGCACGTAGGGCGACCCGTTGCCCGTCCCCACGTAGAGCAAACGCAGCTCCGGATCGTAGGCCATGCCATCCCAAGGCGTGCCGCCGCCGCCCGCGACCCACCAGTCACCCGTCCAGGTCTCCGCAGCCCGCTCCATCGCCTCGGACTCGAAGCCGTCGGCGGGATTGCCCGGAACCGTATAGGTCCGCCAGGCGAGTTCACCCGTCTCGGCCTCGTAGGCGGAGACATAGCCCCGCACGCCGAAGTCGGCACCCGAGTTGCCGATCACGACCTTGCCCTCGACGACGCGTGGCGCACCGGTGATCGAATAGGGCTTACCCTCCTCGACGGTATCGACGTCCCAGACCGAGCGGCCCGTGTTCCGATCGATCGCGATCAGACGACCGTCGAGGGTCCCGATGTAGACGTTTTCGCCATAGAGCGCGACGCCGCGGTTCACGAAGCCGCAGCAGACGTTGCGCACCCAATCACGGTCCATATGCGGGTCGAAGGTCCAGAGCTGCTCGCCCGTTGCGGCGTCGAGGGCGTACACGATGTTGAAGGGTGCGCTCACGTACATCACGCCGTCGTCGACGAGCGGCGTCGCCTCGACGCCGCGATCGGTCCGGAGGTCGAAGCTCCAGGCGAGCCCGAGATCACCGACATTCTTCTCGTCGATGGCCGTCAGGCGGCTGAAACGCTGCTCCGCGTAGTCGCCGCCGTGGGAGATCCAGTTCTCGGGTTCGCCCGTGGCAGCCATGAGACGCTCTCGCGTGACGGCGGCCGCTGGGTGCGACACCTCGGCCGGAGACGCGTTAGGCGCCCGCTCGTCGGTGCAAGCGGAAAAGAGCCCGAAAGAGCAGGCCGTCAGCAGGAGTCGTACGACCCCATCTCGAATCGGCATGAACGCAGCGACCTCCCGAAGCTCGCACGAGCTCCGCATCGGTTCTGAAGACGGTTATCGAACGAGTCGCGGGATCAGTGCGGCCGATCGCCTGCGATCGTGACGCGGTGCATGATCCGACGATCCGTGAAGTCTGGAACTCCGCAATGCTGTGCAGCGCGATTATCCCACATCACGACCATATCTGGCTCCCAGTGCACACGGCATTGGAAGCTGGGGTCTCGCACATGGTCGAGCAGAAAGGGGACGAGCAGGTCGTTCTCGCGATCGCTGACGCCCGCCAGGCGGCTCCCCGTCACCTTGTTCAGGAAGAGCGCCTTGCGGCCGGTCACGGGGTGGGTGCGCACGACCGGATGCTCGACGGGCGGCCATTTCTCGCGCAACTCGTCGAAGCCCTCCGGGCTGATGCCCCGATCGACCGAAATGCGCAGCTGGCCCGTGAGATCGTGGACCGCTTTCATGCCGTCGAGCATCTCACGCAGCGGCTCGGACAGCGCCTCGAAGGCGTCGTACATGTTGGCATAACAGGTATCGCCNCCCCCNCCCGNNGGCAGCATCACCGGNCTCAACACCGCGGCCATCGGCGGCTNCGACATGAANGTGGCGTCNTAATGCCAGTTNTCCGCNCCNGCNCCCTTCGGCGNGTCCGTNTCCAGGAGCATGATGTCGGGATGGTCGGGCGGAAAGGCCGCCATCGANGGGCAGTANACGTCGCCGAAGCAGCGCCCGAAGTCCAGATGCTGCTCTGGCGTGATGTCCTGACCCCGAAACACGATCACCAGGAAGTCGAGCAAAGCCTTCTCGATCTGGTCGAGGACCTCTTTCGAGAGCTCCTGGCCGAGATCGACGCCGTGAATCTCGGCGCCGAGCACGGGACCCATCGCACGTATATCCAAATCACTCATGGTCTGACTCCTTGACTAGCCTTCTAGCCGATAGTGGACGGGAAGCACTTTCACGCCCCCCGTGCTGCTCGATCGCAGGCGTTCGACAGGACCGGTGGGCTCGATCTTCCGAAAGCGAGAAACGAGCTGGCGAAGCATCACACGCAGCTCGAGGCGCGCGAGGTTCGCGCCCATGCAATAGTGCTCGCCGACACCGAGGGCGAGGTGCGGATTGGGATGCGGAGGTCGGCCCAATCCGCCCGGGGCAGGTCGAGCAACCAGGCGATCGCCGCCAGGGGCAGCGGCGCGGCGATCTTCTCGACGAAATTGCACTCGCCCTCGAGCCCCTCGGCGGCGAGATCGTCGATGATCTCCCGCGCGAGGTCCGTCATCTGAGACTCGATCTCCCGCATCGCGCGTGGCGTGAGGCGCGCGGCGAGCAGGTCGCGGAACTGGCGATGCCGCGGCGGATCCATGTGGATCAGGGTCTCGGGCTCACGCGCGTCGTCGGCTCCGTAGTCGGCCCCGACCATGATCTGGAAGCGTGGATGGTTCGAGAAAAGCTCGGGCTGGCGCGAGGCCTCCACGATGTCCTTGTGACGCGTCAGCACCCAGAAGGGATAATCCGGCCCCTCGTAAAGGAAGATCGGGGCGTCGCGGCGCAGGCGATCCCAGGTCTCGAAGGGATAGCCGTTGCGCGCATAGAGATCCGGATCGATCAGCTCGGGCCCTGCCAGGGGCGTTCCCGAATCGAATTCCATTACAGTCGCTCCTTCACGCGCGAAGCGCGTACGGGCGTCACCGCCGCGAACATGCATCGGGCGATGTCCTCGGCGAGATCGGTCTCGATCGCCGTCCCCATATGCAGCTGACGATTCGTGTAGACGAAGTTGATCTCGGTCAGCAAGTCGGCCATATGCTCGACGCAAACATCCGAGCGCACCTCGCCCGCCTCGATTCCCCGACGCAGGATCTGCTCGATCAGAGAACGCAGCGCCTGACACGCGCGGTCCCAGATACCGCTCTGGGTCGAGAGCAATAGCTGGGAGTCGCGCGCCAGGAGATGGTTGAGGAAGGGTCGCGCCTGGGCGTATTCGAGCGCACCGTGGAAGAGGACTCGCAGGGCCTCGACGGTCGTGCCGTCAGCCCGGGCGACGTGCTCCGTGATCGCCTCGTGCCAATCGCTGAATACGCGCTCGACCACGACCTCGAAGACCACCTGCTTGTTCTTGAAATGGCGGTAGAAGAGGGGCTTCGAGACACCGGCCGCCGCCGCGATCTCCTGCACGGTCGACTTGCTGAAGCCGTAGGTCCCGAAGACCTGGATCGCGGCCACCAGAATGCGGCTTCGCGCCGGGCTCTCCCTGGGCTCGACCGGGCTTCCCCGATCGGCAAACTCGGATTCGATGGGCGTCGCTGACAAGAGAGCTCCTCCTGGATACGATACTTACGATTATAGACATATTCGTAATGATCGGCGGACAATCATCAGGGGAACCCCCGGCACGCGTCAACGGGCGGCAGCAAGAACCAGCCCAGCGCCTGGCTTGGGCGTCTCTCGCGCAGTAGAGATTCAAACAGAGCCTCTCGGCTTCCCCGCGAAATGGGGTCCCGTCGATGGAACGCGGCGCCGAGCGAATTCGGTTCGGCGGTCGGGCGGCGCGCGGCACGCCCGTTTACGCAGCGACGAGGCGAATCCATTGCGCGCGAATCCCCGGCTCCCCCGCACGCCGTCGCGTGACGCAGCAGAGCCTTTCGCGGCTGAATCGAGTCCACCGCCGCCTCTTCAAATGGGAAGAAGAGGCCGACGACGATGGAACCATGCTTCATCTCGCCTGTGCCATCATTATTCTGCGGGCCGAAGATCATCTGGGAGAGGCCCATGACCTTTCGTGTGATCCAGTGGAGTACGGGAAATGTGGGCGCCTTCGCGTTGCGCGCAATCTTGCAGCACCCGGAGCTCGAGCTCGTGGGTGTCTGGACACATAGTCAGGACAAGATCGGTGTCGACGCAGGAGAGTTATGTGGTCGCGATCCGGTCGGGATCGCAGCGACCGGGAACGCCGAGGCCCTGCTCGCGCTGGGCGCGGATTGTGTCTGCTACACGGCGACCGGTGACCGCCGACCGATGGAGGCGATGCGGGACCTGACCCAGATCCTGTCATCGGGAGCGAACCTGGTGTCGTGCACGGTCGCTGCACTGGTTCATCCGAAATCGTTGCCGGCATCCATGCACGATCCGCTCGCGGAAGCTTGTCGGGAGGGCGCTTCCTCTCTCTTCGCTTCCGGCATCGAGCCGGGGTTTGCCAGCGACGTCCTACCTCTGGTTCTCTCCGGACTCAGCGAACGTTGGGAGACGATTCGCATCCAGGAGATCCTCAACTACGCCACCTACGACCAGCCTGAGCTGCTCTTCGAGGTCTTCGGTTTTGGCAAGCCACTCGATCAGACGCCGCCAATTCTCCGGCCGGGTGCCCTGCGCTTCGCCTGGGGCGGCTCCCTGAATCTGATGGCCGAGGCGCTCGGACTCGAACTCGAGGAGATTCGCGAGGTGCACGAGCGCGTACCCACCGAGGAAGTGCTGGTCCTCGGCGGGCACACCCTCGAAGCGGGAACCAGCGGCGCGCTGCGTTTCGAGGTGCAGGGAATCGTCGCCGGCCGGCCCGCGCTCGTCGTCGAACACGTGACGCGCCTGGACGATGCGCTGGCACCGGAATGGCCGACCGGTGCAGGCGGATACCGCATCTTCATCGAGGGCAATCCGCACATGCAGGTCGAGTTCGAGTTCGAGGACGAAGAGGGGGACCACTCGGAGGCCGGCCTGCAGCTCGCGGCCACTCGTCTCGTGAATGCGATCCCCGCGGTCTGCGAGGCGGAATCGGGGCTGCTCTCGGCCCTCGATCTCCCCCTCGTCACCGGGCGTGGTCTCCACGGGACATGAACCGGCCGAAGGCCCAATGCATTTCCCTGGGCGCGAACCCGGTCGGCCTGGATCAGGGTGCCGACTGGGCACCTCGGATGATCTGGCCCGGCCGTGTGCCTGTCTCCTTCCCATCGCGGAAAGTGACGACACCCGAGACGAGGGTTGCCGCATAGCCCTCGGCTCTCTGGATGATGCGCCGCCCGCCCTTGGGCAGGTCGTAGGCAACCTCGGGCGGGCACAGGCGCAATCGGTCCATATCGATCACGTTGATATCGGCCTTCATCCCGAGGGCCAGCGTGCCGCGGTCTTCGAGCCCATAGAGTCTCGCTGTGTCCAGTGTCTGCTGTTTGATGACTTCTTCGAGGGGGAGCTTCTCGCCGCGTTGTCGATCCCGGGCCCAATGGGTCAGCATGAAGGTCGAGATGCTCGAGTCACAGATCGTGGCCAGATGGGCACCGCCGTCGGCCAGCCCCAGCACACTGCGCGGGTGGATTAGCATCTCACGGATCGCGTCGCAGTTGCCATCGGCAAAATTCAGGATTGGAAAGAGCAGCAGCCGTCGGCCACCTTCTTCCAGCATGAAATCGTAGAGCACCTCCGAGGACGAGCGCCCCTCGCGCTCGGCGATACCGGCCAGACTCTCCTCGTAACCAGGTTCGTAGTGCGTCTCGTCACGAATCGGAATCATCCGATCGAAGCGCGCAAAAATCATGCCCTCGTAGGAGCCCTCGTAGCTCTGCTCCTCGGAGAGGATCTTCGCCCGCAGCTCTGGATCGCGGAGCTTCTCGACCTTCTCCTCCACCGGCAGGGGGTGAAGCGCCGCGAAGCTCGGCCGATCGAGAAAGGGGTGGTAGGTGGTCTCGAGACCCATCAGCAAGCCGACCGGCCTCCCCGCGACCTGCGCGTAGACATCGGCACCCTGCCCCACTGCCTCGGCCGCCCTCGACAATGCTTCGCGGAAAAGTCCGGGATTTCCCGGACCCTGCGTGAGGTTGAAGCAGACCGGGCGGCCGGTCTGCTGCGAAAGGCGGATCATCCAGTCGAGTTCCTTGTGAGTCGAGGCGTCATCCTCGCCGGCCACACCCGCCGGCGACACGCCGATCATCCCCTCGCCCAGCTCCGCCAGCGCCTCGGTGATCCCGATGAGCTCGCTCTCACTGGCGAAGGTGCCCGGAACCGGATCCCCGTTCAGCGCCCGATGGGTGGTCGTTCGCGAAGTCGTAAAACCCAGCGCCCCCGCCTCGATGGCCTCCTTGACGAGCCCGGACATCCGCGAAAGCTCCGCACGGGTCGGCTCCTCGTCGCTCGCACCTCGACTTCCCATGACATAGGTGCGCAGCGCGCTGTGGGGTACCTGGGTGCCGACGTCCATCACCCGCGGCTTCTCGGCCAGGAAATCCATATATTCTGGAAAACTCTCCCAGCCCCACACCATCGCTTCGGAGAGCACCTCGGCGGGGATATCCTCTACACCGGCCAGGAGCTCGATCAACCATTGATGTGCGTCGCCGGCCACCGGCGCAAAACCCACCCCACAGTTACCGATGATGGCCGTCGTCACCCCGTGCCAGCACGAGGGCGTCAGCAGCGGATCCCAGGAGATCTGGCCGTCGTAATGGGTATGGATATCGACGAATCCGGGGGTCACGTGGAGTCCTGCTGCATCGATCACTTCCGCAGCCTGTTCGCCGGCGCAGCCGACTTCACCGATCGCGACAATCTTCCCGTCCTCGATGCCGATATCCCCGCGGTAAGGCTCGCGGCCTGTTCCGTCGACGATCGTTCCACCCAGGATCAATAGGTCAATCATGCTCTGCTCCTCTGGACGGCGAGGTGACCAAGCTGATTGAGGCCACTCCGGAAACCAATCGTCCTCTTCGAAGCCAGAGTCTAGACCATTATCCGATGGCCATTCGCCGATCTTTCTCTCAGAATGCGAGCAGATCTGTGACCCGCAAGAGGCCAGACAAGCTGATCCTTCTCTTTCTGCCACCTCGAGGAGATCTGAGAAGGGAGGCGGGGGCCTTGAATACCCTGCTCGGGTCCCATCGTCGTTGATCGGGGAACGCGCAGTCGCAGTGCGATCTGGGAATAATTGCGGGCTAGATCAGCCCGAGCTGCGTGAGCTGCTCGAACAGGCGATCCTTCTCGAGCGGCTTCGCCAGATAGCCCTCCGCCATGTTGTTGAAGGATTTCATGACGTTATTTCCGTCCACCGCAATCTCGGCGGGCCCAGAGGGCGCGACCAGCGCGGTGACGCGCGCGCTGCTCACAAAATCATCTTCGACAATCAAGATGCGCATTCTTTCTTCCGGGTGAGCTCTCCGTTCCCTGTGACGGTGCGACTGAACCGTACTACGTCCATCGACAGAATCTCTATTCGGCTGAACTCAAAGGAGACTGAGCCGACGCGCGCCCAGGAGGCAGCCCGGCGAAAGACGGCTCTCCCGATCGCCCTGGGGCGCGGTGTTCTCTCCTGGCCTGTTCCCGGAGAAAAGCCCGATGAGACCCCCTATTCGCTCCATTCGAACCGAGGCAGGATCACCGGCCCTCGGCTTCACGGTCCCAGGTTTCGGCGGTGACACCGCGCTCACGCAGCTTGAATTTCAGCACGCGGCCCACAGGGTTTTTGGGAATCTCCTCGACGAACTCGATATAACGCGGCACCGCAAATCTCGGCAGCTCCGCCTCGAAGAAGCGCAACATCTCTTGCGGAGTGGGCTGCGCGCCCGGCTCGGCGGCGATCACAACCTTCACGTCGTCCTCGCCGAGTTCGCTGGCAACGGCGTGGACTGCGACATCCGCCACCCCGGGATGGTTTCGAATCGCGTTCTCGAGCTCGAACGAGGAGATATTCTCGCCGCGACGGCGGATCGTATCCTTCTTGCGGTCGACGAAGGAAATATTCTCATCCGCGTCGAAACGACCGTTGTCGCCCGTATGGAAAAATCCCTGCCGAAACGCCGCCGCAGTCTTTTCCTCGTCGCGAAAATAGCCCTCGAACATCACGTGATCGGTGCGTGGGCGACAGATGATCTCACCGGCCATCCCCGGCGCGACATCGCCGCCCTGCTCGTCGACGATCCGGACATCGAAGGTCGGGTTGGCACGCCCCGCTACTCCGGCGGGCAAGCGATCGCTCACCCGCGTGATCGCCACGGGAAACGCTTCGGTCATGCCGTACATGCTCACGATCGCATCGAGGCCATAACGCTTCTTGATGGCCTCATCGAGCCCGTCGGGCACCGGCGCCACACCGATGAAGCGCAGCGGAAGCTCGGCATCACGCGAATCCTCGGGCAGATTCCAGAGCATCTGAAGCATGGGGCCCACCAGACTGGTTCCAGTGGCCCCGTAACGCCGCACCCGATCCCAGGCCGCCGAGACACTGAAACGGCGATCGATGACCGAGGGAGCCCCGGAGATCAGCGCGTTCCAGACACCCGTGAGCCCGCTCACATGGAACATGGGCAGGACGCAATAGTAGACGTCCTCTTCGCTGAACTCGAAGGCGTCGCAGATCACCCGAGCCATGGTGGCCAGGTAGCCATGACTCAACACCACGCCCTTCGAGAGGCCAGTCGTCCCCGACGTGTACAGGATGGTTCCCGGCTCGTCCCAGCGGGCCATCGTCTCTTCTTCCTCGAGCTCTCCCCGGAAGAGTTTCGCGGTCGTCATCAGCGCCGCACCGGCCAAATCCGGAAGCTCCCCTTCCCCTGCGACCGCGACCGTCTCGATCCCCGGGCAGCCCCCCACGACATCCTGGACAGCCGGCAACTGCCCGGGATCCGTCACGACCAGCGACGCCCCGCTGTCGTTCAACTGATGGCGCAGGAACTCGCCCCGATAGGCCAGATTCACCGGCACCGGCAGGGCACCGATATACATCGCCCCCAGCCAGGCCTCGGCAAATTCCCGACAATTCCCCATATAGATGACAATGCGATCTCCCCGTCCGATACCGCGCTGCCGCAGCCCGGCGCCGGCCGCCCGGACGCGCTCGCGCAGCTGTGCGCAGCTGAGCGGCTCGTCCTCGAAAGACAGGATCATGCGATCGGGGGTCGCCGCCGCGCGAGTGTCGACCAGAGCCGGGAGGGGGGTGGACTGAGACGGGCGGATCATCGGCCCTTCCTTTGGCTGCGGCACCTTCGGGAACACAGGAACGACCGGGCACCGGCTCGCTAGTGGTTCTCTTCCGGATAGAAGTGCCAGGCCCACTCCCGAAAGGCCGTGTAGTTCTCGGCTTCTTCCGGCGCAAACGCCGGTGCGGAAAGATTCTTCATGTGGACCCACAGGAAGAAATCCTGCTGGATCACGGCCTGCTGAAGTTTCAACATCTCGAGCGCCATCCCGACCGGCTCGTCGCCTTCCGTACCGGGGACGCGCTTCGAAGTCTGCTGAAAGAAATAATCCAGATGCTCCTCGTCGACCGGCGTCATCGAGGAGATCTGCAGCGTGGGATAGGGAAACTCCCAACGCAGGGTGCCGAGCGCCAGGCAGTAGTTGTGGAGCTTGACATGGGCATCCACCGGCCCATCCGGCGTCAGCCGCGTCGATTTCTTGCCCGCTCCATAGGGAATCACCAACTCGGCATCGAATCCGTCGGCCTGGAGATCCAGGCGCTCCACCCGGGGCGGCTCCTTGGCCCCATGAACGAAGGGAATATGAAAGGGGTCGCAGACATTCTCGACGACGTTCTGGGGGTGGGCCTTAATGCGGTGCACCACGGAGCTGTGGGGATGCATCGGGTACCACTCATTCGTCTCGAGCTCCGGCATCTCGGGCAGCTCGAAGGGAGGTTCCACCGCATCCCAGTGCCACCAGGCCATGATCATCCCGTACCATTCCACCACAGGGTACGTGCGTGCCTGGAGGCCCGCCAAACAGTCCACGCGGCTGAACGGAATATGGACGTTGCGTCCTTCTCCGTTCCAGAGCCAGCCGTGCACGGGGCATTGGAGATCTTCGCCGACGACGCTGCCCTGGATACCTCGGTGAGCCCCGATGTGGAGACAGAAGGCATCCTGCAAGAAGGTCTTCCCGGACTCACCGCGCCACAGCACCAGATCCTCACCGAAATACTTGAGCGCCTTGACCTCCCCCGGCTGAAGATCATGGGACCAACCGATCTGGAACCAGCCATAGGGGTATCGGTATTCGGGAATCGACCTGATCGACATGTTCATCTCCCCGCTCTCCGTCGCATACGATCCCCGGGTTATTCGGTTCCGCCAATAGCGTCCGTCACGCACCTCGAACTATACAAACCCAGGCCTCCAGTCCACCGGACGAAGCACGTTTTGGCCACCTTTTTCGGAAGGGCCGAGAGAAGCAACTCACCCGGCGGCGGGCGTTGCGGTGAGGTGCCAAGACCGGTCCTCTCGAGAGTACCGCGTCGAAGAGATCGTGGCCCAGCCCACTCTACTGGGTGGATCCGATTGGGTAGACCGCAAATTCCGTGCTTCGGGATCTCCGTTGATGAGATCATTCCGAGTGGGTCTTGCGGCAGCCTGCCCGGATGTAGCTTCCACTCCGAATCGTATCCATGATCATCATCCGCCCGATGGGCCGACCTCGAGTACACCACGTGCCAAGCGCCCCGCTTCCATATCCTCGATCACCTGGTGGATCGACTCCATGGGATAGATCTGGGTGACGAGTTCGTCGAGTTTGAACTTGCCCGCGAGATAGAGATCTGCATAACGTGGAATATCGTGCTGGGGGCGGCTCGATCCGTAGCGGCAGCCCATGATCGTCTTGTCCAGGAAGAGTTTTTCGGGCAGAAATTCGACGGCGGTGCCGAAGGGCGTAACGCCCAGAATGACCAGGCTCCCGGCCCAGTCGAGATAGTCGAGCGCGTCCTCGATCACCGTCTTGATTCCGACGCATTCGAAGACCCAGTCAGCCCCGCCAGAAGTGAGGTCGAGAACCGCTTCCTTGGCGTCACAGCTCGTGGGATCGACAAAGTGGGTGGCGCCGAATTCGATTGCGAGGTCGCGCTTGGCGGCGTTGGCGTCGACGGCGACGATCGGGTGGGCGCCCGCCAGGGCGAGGGCCTGAATCGCATTCAGGCCGATGCCGCCGACACCGATCACGACCGCCTTTTCCCCGCTCCTGACCCGCGCGCGATTCAGGACGGCGCCGGCGCCAGTGAGTACGCCGCAACCTATCAAACAGGCCGAGGAGAGCGGAATCTCCTTCGGGATTGCAACGGCCTGATTCGCCTTGACGACCGTATGCTCGGCAAAGGAGGATATATTGGCGAAGGCATAATGGGCTTCACCGTCGAGGGAGAAGGGGGTGGGGCGCTCACCAAAAGTACTTCGACACATCGTGGGCCGACCGACATCGCAATGGGCGCAGTG
Source organism: Deltaproteobacteria bacterium (assembly GCA_002719955.1). Classification (GTDB taxonomy): domain Bacteria; phylum Myxococcota_A; class UBA9160; order UBA9160; family UBA4427; genus UBA4427. The sequence continues at coordinate 59,064 of PBFW01000002.1, forward strand.
GCCGCAATTGCCTAGGGTCGAGAGGACGACAGGATCCCCTTCCTTTAGATTCTTGACGCCGGGACCGACCCGCTCGACGATGCCCGCGCCTTCGTGGCCGAGGATGACGGGCGTCTCGTAGGGGATCGTTCCGTTCATGACGCTGACATCACTATGGCAGACACCGGAGTTCACAATGCGTACCCGCACCTCTCCGGCTTCGGGCTCGCGAACCTCGAGCCCATCGGCCAGCCGGAGCTCTTTTCCGTCCCAGATAATTCCCCTCAATCTCTCCCCCTTTCGGCTGGCTCTTCGATCCGGAGCCGATCCTCGACAGGCCATTCTGGGATCATCTTACCCTGCTCGAAAAGGAAAGCATGCTTCTGCCCGCTGAAGAGGCGGATCACGTCCTTCTGCGTTGGAGCCGAACGCTCCTCTCGGCCAATCCCTCGTCATTCGCACCCTCGGATCGACCGTTTCCTGCAGACCACCTCGATCACCGCTCGTGAGACCTGTCCATGAAGGGCGCCGCACCTCGAGGCGGAAGGGGGCAGTTGTCCTAATGTCCGCTGCGTGTTTCATGGGATGACGCGATCTGGCCGCGAAGCGATTCGGACGGCCCCGGTGATACTGCTGTTGGCGATCTGCGTCAGCTGCGATCAGCTTCCGGTTTCACCACCGGAATCGCCGCCGGAGGTCGAGGAATCCCGCGCCACACCACACCGCGCAGAAGCACTGCGTCCAAACGTCCTGCTCTACGTGGTCGACACTCTTCGGGCAGATCATCTGGGGACCTACGGCAACGAGACGATCCGAACACCCCAACTCGATCGCTTTGCGCAATCGGGGGTGGTCTTCACGAATGCCTACGCGAACTCGACCTGGACACGGCCTTCGATGGCCTCGCTCCTGACCGGCCTCTATCCGACCCGCCACGCCACCAATACCCGAGGCGCGGCGCTGCCGCCGGATCTACAAACACTCGCTGAACGCCTGGCCGAGGCGGGCTGGCAGACTGCTTTCATCACGGCGAATCCGAATGTCGGCTCCGCATTCGGCTTCGAGCGGGGCTTCGATTCCATGCAGGAAATGTACGCCCGCCGAGAGCCGGGCGAGGTCACGGAGAGCGAACTGGTCACATCGTCGAACGTGGTGACGAAGCGTGCCCTGGCCTGGATCGATCGAGCCGAACGCCCCTTCTTCCTGGTCTGCCTTTCGATCGACCCACATCAGCCATTGCGTCCGCCGGCGCGCTTCGATGTCTACGGGAAGGGCCGCCTCGATTTCGATGAGATCGTCCGTCGACAAGACGAGGGTCGAATGACACCCGAACTCTTCGACCGCATCCTCGCCCTCTACAGGGCCGAAGTCACCTTCAATGACGATTCCTTTGGCAAGCTCATGAGCGGCCTGCGCGCTCGTGGACTCGTGCGAGATACCCTCGTCGTCTTCACGGCGGACCATGGAGAGGAGTTTGGCGAGTACGGCCGTGTGGGGCATGGGTTGTCCCTGGCCGATCCCGTTCTGCGGGTACCACTCATCGTGAGCTTGCCCAGTTCCGAGCGGATCAACGGGGGCGAACGAATCGACGAAACCGTCGAGCTGGTGGACGTCGTCCCCAGCATTCTGGATCTCGTCGGCCTCCCGAACCCAGGAGATCTCGACGGGCAGAGTCTTTTCGGCAGCGACACGCCCGCGCGCCCCGCTCTCTCGACGCTGCGCTTGCGAAAGAAAAATCTACGAGCCGCCGTTTCGCCCCCCTGGAAGCTGGTGCACGACATCTCGAGCGATCGCTGGGATCTCTACGATCTCCACGTCGGGGAAGCGAAGGACGCCGGCGTCGCAGGCAACAAGAAGGTGCGCGCACGCCTCGAGAGCGCCCTCGCGCGCCTGGGCAAAGAACGACCGATCAGCCCAGCCAACCCCGAGACCGAGATCCCGGCGAGGACACTGGAAGCGCTTCGCGCCCTCGGATACACGGAATAGATCCGGAAGCAGGCGACTGTAGACAGGAATATCGCCAGCCAACCCGGGAACACCGCTGGTCGTCGTCGGGGGCTCGACCGTCTTCGGACTCTTCGTCGTCGACGCCCTCGGCTCGATCGAAGCGCCAAGGGGGGGCGGCGGCAGCATTGGTAGCCGCAACCTGGCTCTCTCGCGGGGCCCGCGTCGAACACGCTTGAGACGCGTCCAGAACGCGGCGACGACACATCCCCTCAGAGAAGATCTCCCTCCTTCTTCGGGTGTGGGTAGGGATGTCGGAACTGGAATTTCTCGCCAAAGATCTCCGGTGCGCGACCGATCAGCTCGTCCCACACCTCGAGCAATCCGTCCTCGGCCACATAGTCGAAATCCTCCGGCTTCAAATGGTTGAGCTTGCCATCGACCGGCGGTGGATCGGCGAGTTGGTGCTCGACGGTCTTTCGTAGCCAATCCTCCGGACGGACCTTGTCGCGATAGCCGAGCTGATCGCGAACTTTGTTGTTGCTCAGGATCCGATGGAATTGCGGACCCCGATCGGGAACGTAGGTGAAGCCGCCGGGGGCCAGGCTGCGCGGAATGTCCACGAATTCGAACTCGTAGTCGAGAAACCCTGCGATCTGCGTGGCCCACTCGCGGCGGGTCAGCTGGTGGTCGTCGACGACATGATAGATCTCCCCGCCCGAGGCCTCCGGTCGATCGATCGCGAGGCCGATCGCATGGGCGGCATTGGGGGCAGCACAGCGTGGATAGAAGAGTTGTCCCCCGTCTTGAAGGATATGACGGCGGCGATCGTCGAGGATACGCTTGATGATCTGCCACTCCATGCAGTACACGGCATGGGGACCGTAGACGTAGGGATATCGAAAATGGGTGGAGACGTATTCACCCGCCGCATGCATTCCGATCACCGCGCGCTCGGTCTCGATCATGCGATCGACGAAGCGGTCGACGCCGGGCTCTTCGTAGGGCTCGTCCTCGTAACCGGGTGTCGGGACCGGTCCGTCATTGGCGACGTGATCGGGGTCGGAGACGGCCATCCAACCCTTGAGGACGGGAAAGCCGCCGACCGTGATCAGGCGCTCGGTGCGTCCGCGCAGAAATTCTGCGAGATGTCGGATGCGGCCGTAAGTCGCCACGACGAGATCGAACTCGCGGTTTGCGAGATCCCCCTGGATGGATTCCGGAAAATGGGGGTCGCCGTGGATATGCTCGACCTCGCTCGGGAGCGGGACCTCGTGCACGCCACGATGATAGATCGCGAGTTCGTAGCCGCGGGCGAGGATCTCGTCCACGATCGGAGGGCCGGTCGATGCGGTTCCCCCCACCAGGAGCGCTTTCAAACTCATTCCTTCTTCTCCATCGAAATCCTGCTCAGATCACTCATAGCGCGCACACCACGCGCGCAGCGTCCTCGGTTGCCTTGCGGATCAGCCCGAGGCCCGTGCAGTCGCCGAGGGCGTGCAATTCGGGGACGCGTCCGCGAAGCGCGTCGACCAGATCCGTCGCACGCTCGATCCCCCCAGCCACGATCACCGAGTCCGCCGCGATCGATCGACCATGATTCAGGCGAACCTCCCCCGCACTGATCCTTTCGGGCCAGAGACCCACGTGAACGGGCACACCGAGTCGATCGAGTCGATCCATGTGTTCGGTTCGGCGCTTCGCCCCCACCTCGGGTGCGATTTCGTCGCCGGACTCGATCACGCAGACCCGACGGCCCCGCTCGGCCAGGAATTCGGCGAGTTCGATCGCCGCCAGATCTCCGCCGAGCACGACGACGCGCGGGCCGAATGGCATCCACCACCCGGCGAGCCAGTGAAGCGCCGCTGGGCGCATCCGGCGAGCCAGCGGTCGGCCTAGCATCCGAAGCCCCCACCTCTGCCACAATCGAAATCGGGCGCGGGCTTCGTTCGGAAAGTGGCCCGCCATCAACGAGCGCAAGAGCGCGCCCGAATAGACATGCGAAAGCTCGTCTCCAGGAATTCTCGGTGTCACGAGCCGACCTCCGGTCGCAACCAATACGACCTCGGCGCCGAGCGCGGCGACCTCGTCCGCTTTCAGCTCGGTGTCGAGATGTACCTCGACACGCAGACGGCGAACCTCGGAGAGGAGAAAATCGAGAAAGGCTTGATTCTCCGGATGAACCGTCGCAGCCAGAACGAGCGCTCCACCCAATGAGGCGTTGCGTTCGTAGAGCGCCACCCGATGACCACGCAGCGTTGCGATGCGAGCGGCCTCGAGACCCGCCGGCCCGCCCCCGAGGATGACGATGCGCTTCGAACGAGGTGTTTCGTCGACATCGAACTCTGCCTCGCGACCCGTGAAGGGATTCACCGCACAGATCGTCCGCCCAGCCTCCATGGAGTCGATGCAATTCTCGCAGGAGATGCAGCGCCGGATCTCGCTCACCCGACCCTCTCGCGCCTTATTCGCAAATTCCGGATCCGCCAACAAGGGCCGCCCCATCGCGATCAGGTCCGCCCGCTCGTCGGCGAGAATCCGCTCCGCCAGGGCCGGGTCATGGATTCGCCCGACGGCCATCACGGGCACGTCGACGACCTGCTTGACGGCGGTCGCCGCTGAAACATTATGCGCGGGCCCGAAATGCGTGCCCGTGACCATCTGGGTCGTCAGCGGATCGATCACGCCTCCACTGACGTGGAAGGCATCGACTCCTGCCTCGACCAGTCGGGGCGCGATCCGCGGCGTATCGTGGATCGGCCGACTTCCTGGATTGCGTTCATAACCCGAGATCCGAAGCGTGAGTGGAAAATCCTCTCCCGCCGCAGCCTTGATGGCACGCACGACCTCGATCAGGAGCCGAATCCGACCGTCTTCGGAATGGCCCGCATATCCGTCCGTCCGGCGATTGCGCGTAGGCGAGAGAAAGGAGCCCAGCATCATGTATCCGTGGGCGGCGTGCAGCTCGATTCCGTCGTAGCCCGCTTCGCGAACCCGCACGGCGGCCGCCCGATATCGATCGACCAGATGGGGAAGCTCCGCCTCCTCGAGTTCCTTGCAAGGGATCCCGGTAATATAGGAGGGAATCACAGAGGGCCCGATATTGGGGATGCCCGAGAGATAGGGGGCCAGCCCGTCGGGGCCCGGATGGACGAGCTGGGGCTGGATGCGGGCCCCGTGCGCGTGGACGCGATTCGTGAGTTCGCGATGGGCCGCGATCACGTCATCGCGTCCGAAATCGATCGTACGCAAGACCTCGCGGTGTTTCTCGTCGATCGTACAGGCGCCGAGGGTGATCAGGCCGACGCCGCCCTTCGCCCGGGCTTCGAAATAGGCCTTGCTCCGCTCGGAGGGAATGCCCTCCCGAGAGGCATAACAATTCTCCATCGGCGACATCACCAGGCGATTGGCCAGTTCGAGCCCCCCGATTCGAAGCGGAGAGAAGAGGTTCGGGAATGTCGTCATACGCTGAGACGACTCATCGGCATTTCGCTCCTCTCGTCACTCGTGTTTCGGATCCGGGGGAGCCTATCCACCTCTCAAATACCTGCACGGACGAGCCGGGCCGCCGGGCTCCGCAATCTCGACGAATGGTTTCAGAGCTGCGTGAGGACTTCATCAGCAAAACGCCGGATTCCATCGCATTTCTCGCTGCACGACTGGGTTTGATCGCCGTAGAAGAGCCAAGGGACGGTGATCAGCTCGGTCACACCGCGGTCGCGCATCGCGCGGTAATCGTCGAGGCCGAAGACGTCACGAAGGGCCGCACAGATTCCGAAGGGCTCCTCGGCGCGCGGGGATTCGCGGCGCAGCGCGCGCAGCGTTGCAAGAATTCGGTCGAGTTCCTCGGTCGTCTGGATCTCGGAGGCCCAGCCATCACAGAGGGTCGCAGCGCGGCGGAGCGCGACCGGTGATACACCGCCCCCATAGATGGGAAGTGCCGCGCTCGGCACCGGACTCATTTCGACCGGACCAAAATCGTAGAAGCTGCCGTGGTGCTCGACCATTCCGCCCGCGAGGAGCGTCCGGAGAACCCCGATCGATTCATCGAGCCGGCGCCCGCGTTCCTCGAAGGAGAGATCCATCAGATCGAATTCCTCCCGCATCCAACCCGCACCGACGCCCAGGACGAGTCGGTTCTGCGACATCACCGCGGCGGTGGTGATGCTCTTCGCCGCGAGCAGCGGGTGGCGAAGCCCGAGCAAATAGATACTCACGATGAAGCGAATGCGTTCGGTGACCGCTGCCATCGCGCCCACGGCAATCAGGGGATCGGGCCAGGGCGTCTGCGATTCCCAACGTGGTCGGCCATGGGACGTATAGGGATAGGGCGTTTCGAGGTTGCCCGGATAGACCACGTGATCGGAGACGATGATGCCACCGAAGCCCGCTTCCTCTGCGGCACGCGCAATTTCGCAGAGATGATTCGGATCGTTATATGCGACGGCGATGCAGAACTCCACTCGGGATCCTCGTTTCAGTCGGAGCCGGACAGGGCGGGCACGGCCTTCGCCGGCAATTTCCCCACCTCGAGGTACCAGCGAAACAGGTCTTCGATGGTTTCGTCCGGGCTACGCCAACGAAGCCCCAGCTCCTCGATCGCCGGCGAATCCAACATCTTCGGGAAGCGTGTCGCAATCTCGATGCCTTCGAAGGTCAATGGCATGCTCTTGTGCAGGACGGCACCCGCGACATCCATCGCCCGCGCCGCGACGCGCAAGACCCAGCCCGGTGCGCGTATCCGCGAGATCGTGGCACCGGTTGCCCGCTCGAGCAGCTCGGTGAAGTCGTCCCAGTCGAAATAATGCCCGCCCGCGATCACGCGGCCTCGGGTCTCGGACTGAAGCATGCGTGCGAAGAGCCGCGCCAGATCGCGCACGTCGAGAAGCTGGTTTCCGCCTTCGCTTTGGAGCGTGCCGCGCAAGAAGGCGCGATAGGCCTTCACGGATTCGCTGAAGCCGGGGTCATCGGGCCCGACGACACCGGGGGGGTAAACGATCGAAATCGCTGCCCCCGCCGCCTGGCGCTCGCGAACCCACGCGTCACATTCCGCCTTCGACCGCCCGTACTGGGTACGGCTGCGAACGAGCGGCGCGTCTTCCGTGATCGGCCTCGCCGGATCGAAGATCGCGGTCACGCTCGATACGAAGAGGGCATAGCTGCCCTGTTCACATGCCCGTCCGATCACGGCCTTCGTCCCGCGCAGGTTTTCTGAAAAATCGGACTGCCCGCCCGTCACCGAAACACCGGCCGCCGAATGTACGACGCCCGCGCAACCCTCGAGAGCGCTGTTCACGGCTTCGACGTCCGTCATATCTCCGACGAAGATATCGCCGGGGTCGATCCCAATCGGTGAGAGCACACGGGTGGCCTTTTCCGGATCGCGGACGAGCACACGTACGGGACGCCCTTCGCCGAGCAATTGCCTGGTCGTATGGAAGCCGATGAAGCCGGTGGCTCCAGTGACGAGGACGGGGTCCGTGGGCTTCACGCTCGCGATGACCGCCTACGTTCGAACTCGAAGGTCGCGCCGCGACTGATCTTCGCCAGTTCGAGTTCCTGCGGTGACGGACGTTCATCCGAACCCGAATCGATCTCGATCTCCCAAGCGAAGCGCGCCTCACCTGGATCGGAAGCCGGCCGGCTATGGGCGCGGGGATTGATCGCCCACGCGATGGCATCGATCGCCGGATGGGGATCTTTCGTGAGGGTTGCGAACCAGGAATGTGCATCTCCCTCGTTCAGCGCAGGGCAATCCGCGAGCGAGATCCTGAGCCGTTCATTTCCGATCAGATCGACTCGAAGATCGACGCAAAGATCGACATAGGAGCGTGGGAGGAAAGACGGGTGGACCTGGAAGATTTTCGCGATGTCCTCGATCCCGCCGTTGTCGATGCGGAGCGACTTCGCGAGTCGCTGAGCGGTCAGCGCCGCGATCCCCGTCCACTGCGAACGACCCAATTCGAGCGCCGCTTCATCTCCTTCGCGCTGTGAAGCACAGAGCATGAAGGCGCGAGCGAGGAGATGGCTCTGTATTGCGAACTCCTGGCAGGCGCTGATGAGCGCGCGATGGGACAGATCCTCGAGCTGAAAGTCCGGATCGAATTCGCCCGCATAATCCACCCGGCCGCCGGGCTCGGCATCCATTTCGGGGATATCGACGGAAATCTCCGCCAGCAGACTCTTGCGCACGAGATCGAGGTTGGGATGCATCTCCACCGGTTCGGCCTCGTCGCCGATGAAGACCGACCAGCGACAATGAGGAACGCGGTCGGCCGGCTCGCGCGGTGGGCGATGGATCGGGCGCATCTTCATGCAGGGATGGGTGGCCGCGGCCGTGGCGTCGAAGGTCGGATCTTCGATTTCGTGACACATGAGCCGCACGCTTCTCTCACCGAAGGGTTCGACGTCCATCAGGGCGCCGCAATGCGGCAGCCAGAACTCGCCATAATCGGGGCGATCCAGGCGAAACTGGAAATCCATGAATTGATGGGGCGCACCGATATCGAGCTGAAGATTCTTGAAGACGGTTCCGACGTCGGAACCCACGAATCCGAACGCCTTCTGCATGCGCTCAGAATAGATCGGGCTCGCCCCCATCCACTCCTCGATCGAAAAGGCCGAATACGCGTCGACACCAAATCGCTGAGCGACCAGGGGAAGACCCACCCGATCCTGCAGATGCCCACTCAGCAAGAACTCGCGTCCGAGCGTCGCGAGCGCCCCACGCGAAAAATCAGCAAGACCGAGGTCTGATGCGAAGGGCCCTGAATAATCGTCGCGTAGAGGACTCAAGCGTCGGGGTCTTCCAATGTCGCGAACCAGTCGAACTCGGAGCGTTTGGTCCAACCGGGCATGCGACTTCCCTTCTGCATGCGTTCCTGCATTTCGCGACTGAGATCACCATTCTTCGCCATGGCGCCAAAGACCGCCCCCGCATTGGCATGGTCGAAGAAATCACGCTGCCAGGACCACTTGAATCCGCCGGCGTAGCGGAACCAGCTTCCCCCGGTGCCGTGGATTTCGTAGGGCACGCCATCGGGGTCCTCGACCGGTGCGACCTGACGCCAGATCCCGAGAAATTCCCCCTTTTCCTCGTCGATCAGCCGCCGCACATAAGGATAGGTCCAGCGTTCGAGCCCGCTCATCTCCGTGCCGAAAGCGTAATCGTGAATCTCTTGTCGCCCCCTCGCGACGAACTCCCATTTAGGACCGTTGTTCCAGCTGTAGATCGCGTCTTCGGTGAAGAACTCGGACATTTTCGACCAATCGCCTGTGGAGCCGGCTTCGTCGTTGGCCGCGACCCAACGGTCGACCATTTCGCTGAGTTCGTCTCGGGGGAATGCGGGCACGTTCTTTTCTCCTGGGCTTCTCTCATGGATAGCGCGCGAGTGGGCCGGTGATCAACTGCGCGGGGCGCGAGCGTTCGACTCAGAGGTCCTCGATCCGGATCACGTGATTCGGACAATAACGAGCAGCGAGTTCCGCTTTCTTGCGTAGCGCCTTGGGGGGCGTCTCATCGCGTAGGCAGACGACGCCATCCTCCGTCAGGTCGAAGATTTCGGGGGCTTCGCCCATGCACACCACGTGGCCCTGGCAGAGATCGGTGTCTACGACGACCCTGAAGGGACGCGCCGTCGCCTCCTCCTCTTCACGCGTCTCGAGCGCGCGGGCGCTCTCGGCGGTCACGGCCGCTTCCTTGCGCCGCCGGTATCGCACACGACAGGGCTGTTTGAGGTGGACGACCATCTTGGAGTGGTCGTTCACATAGCTCTCATCCGGTTGGGCGAGCTCGAATTCGTAGCGCCGCAGCAGAATGCTGAAGATGGCCTTGAGCTGCATCATGGCGAAAGCCGAACCGACGCATTTATGCCTCCCGCCACCGAAGGGAATCCAGGACCAGGGGTTCTGCGCGTCCTCGCGTCGTCCCTCGACATAACGTTCGATGTCGAATCCGTCGGGATCCGGAAAGAATTCCGGGAGTCGATTCGAGATGGCCGGAGAGACCGCGACGAGTTTTCCCGCCTCGATCGTGAAATTCTTGTAATGGAAATCCTGCATGACCTTGCGCATCAGGATGATGAGGGGCGGGTGTAGCCGAAGAGTCTCCTTCAGGACGCCTTCGAGGAGAGGGATCTCGCGCAGGGACTGAAAACTAACCTGTCGGCCGTCGGCATAGATCGCATCGAGTTCCTCGACGACCCGTCGATAAGCCTCGGGGTTGCGCAGGAGTTCGATCAAGGCCCAAGAAGCAGTTCCCTGGCTGGTGTGATGGCCTGCGAGCATCATTCCGATGATCATGCCGGTCATCTCGGATCGGCTGAATTTCTTGTCGCCGTGCTCGTCGACGAGGGAATCCATCACCTGCAGGAGATCTCGGCAGCGACGTCCCTCATCCTCACGACGCTCGAGAATTCCCGTGATCAGGTCGACCAGTTCCTGCCGCGCGACATCGCGCGCCCGGAAGGAGGGCAAGGGGAGATTCGGGTTCACATAGGCGAAAGCATCTGTGCCGCGTTCGAGACGCTGGAAGGCGCTGGCGAACTCGGCGCCATGTTGCGCGAGATCGTCGCGAAACTCCTGACCGATCAGGGTTGCGGTCGACGTGTAGGTCGTCAGTTCGCCGAAGAATTCCAGCAGGTCGATCTCGCCGGATTCGCCCAGACGATCACACATGGCCTCGGTCTCGGCGGAGATCACGTCGCCATGTCGGCGCATATTCTCGTCCCGCAGCGCCTGGGTCCGCAGGGTCTTCTTGCGTTGCTCGACGGGGAGATCGAAAACGACGCCCGAGCCGAAGATCGGACGCATGAAGGGATAAGCAGCACCCTGATCGAGCTGGGTATCGGGCGCTCGGAAGAATGCCTCCTGAGCCTCCGGTCCNGTGAGCANAACGACCCGGGTTCCNGCCCAGCGAACTTCACCGACCTCGCCACATTCGCCGTGGACGCGATCGAAGAGTTCGATCGGCGCCCGNCGCAGCTGNAGCAGNTGACCGAGNCCGGGCAGACCGCCGGACAGACGCGGCGGGGCGTCCCCNCCCGGGTGGGGATCGGATCGTTTCGGCANCGANGGGGCGGCGCTCATGGGNATTCCTTCTCGGNNCAGGAGGTGGCGGGAGTATATNCAATTTNCTTGCATTGCAAATGGCAATTGNANTACACCCTCAGCGGGAAAAGCATGGGAGACAAGCCGTGAGCGAGCCACTGAGCGCCCCNCCTTCCCGGCGGTCGCGCCGAAGCCACGCCGAGCGGAGGGCGGAGACCCGCGCTCGCATCAAGCAGGCGGTGATCGAAGCCATTACGGAGGTCGGCTTCCATCGTACGACCGCAGCCGAAATCACCCGCCGATCGGGCGCGAGCTGGGGCGCCGCCCAGCACCATTTCGGAGACAAGAACGGCATCCTGCTCGCGGTTCTGGTCGATTCCTTCAACCGTTTCGTCGCGGAGCTCGAGGGCGCCCCAAGCGAGACCGCATCCCTCGAGGAGCGCGTCATCTCCTTTGTCGATCGCGCTTGGGCCCACCTCGGGAGCCCGCATTATCGCTGTACCTTCGAGATCCTGCTGAATCTATCCGCCCCGGATTGGGGCGCCGAAGAAGAGCCGCTTCGGAGCGAGATGCTCCGGGTCTGGGGGGATATCTGGGAACGCTTCTTCGGCGATGCCAAGCTTTCTCCCCGGCGACGAGTCGCGATACAGTTCTACGCCATCTCCGTTCTCTCGGGGCTGGCGGCCATGAAGAAATTCGAGGGGCCGACGCCGGAGCGTCGGAAGACCGAATTGGCTTTTCTGAAGGACACACTCCTGCGCGAATTGGGATCAGCTGAAACGAGGGGGTCGGATGACATCGAGTGATGAGTCGGGTTGGCCCCTTGCGGGCGTACGGGTCCTGGAACTCGCGAGTGGAATCGCCGGATCCTACGCCGCGAAACTTCTCTGTGACGCCGGGGCCGAGGTCCTGAAGCTCGAAGATCCAGGGGGAGATCCGCTGCGGCGATTCACCGCGACGGGCCAGCCGCTCGAGTCCTCCGAAGATGCAGCGCTCTTTCGCTACCTCAACGCCTCGAAGCGTGGCGGGATCGTGGACTTCGAGGACGAGGAGGGGCGTGATTTCGCGCGCCGACTCGCTTCCGCTTCGGATCTCGTGATCGAGAGTTTCGGTCCGGGCGGGCTTTCGCATCGCGGCCTGGACCCCGAGACCCTGCATGCGGAGAACCCCTCGCTGTCGCTGGTCTCGATCTCGCCCTGGGGACTCTCGGGCCCCTGGGCCGAGCGTCCCGCGACCGAGTTCACGCTCCAGGCGAATTGCGGATCCTCCCTGCGTCGCGGATTACCCGGGCGAACACCGGTCGCGGCGGGTGGGGAATTGGCGCTCTTCGCGACCGGCAGTTATGCCGCGGCGGGCGCTTTTGCCGCCTGGCTCTCGGCGCGGCGCACCGGATCGGGCCAACACGTCGATGTGTCGATCTTCGAGACGGTGATCACGGTCCTCACGACCTTCTTCGGATTGCGCGGGACCTGGATCGACGGGCCGATGGCGCAAGCCGCCGAGGCGCCTTCGATCGAACCCGCAAGCGATGGATGGGTCGGCGTGTGTACCTACACCGGGCAGCAGTGGCAGGATTTCTGCACCCTGATCGAGCGTCCCGATCTGGCCGAGGACGAGCGCTTCCTCCACTCATCCGAACGTTTCAAGGCACGCGAGCTGCTCCAGGAAGCGATCCATTCCTGGTCCAAGAAACGGACGGTCGACGAGATCGTCGAGCTGGCCAGTCTATTGCGCGTGCCCAGCGCCCCGGTCCTCGATGCGCGCGGCGTGCTCGCCTGTGATCATTTCGAGAAACGCGGCGTCTTCGTCGAAAATCCCCACGGCTTCCTCCAACCGCGTGCGCCCTACCGGATCGGAGACCACGCGTCGCGCCCGATCGGACGGGCACCCTCACTCAGAGAGCACACGGAGACGATCCGCGCCGAACTCGAAAGCCGAGAACCTCTTCGACGCAAGCCCGAGGGCGGCTCGGCGCTTCCCTTCGAGGGGCTTCGCATCATCGACCTGACGGCGTTCTGGGCCGGCCCCGCCATGACCGGCTTCTTTGCAGATCTGGGAGCCGATGTCATCAAGATCGAATCGATCCAGCGCCCCGATGGCATGCGATTCGTGGGGGCATCCGGCAACCAGCCACTCTGGGAGTGGTCCGAGGTCTTCCACGGGGTGAACTCGAGCAAACGCAGTGTCACGCTCAACCTGGACAGCGCAGAAGGAATCGATCTACTCCTGCGACTACTCGAAGATGCGGACGTCCTGGCCGAGAATGGCTCGGCGCGGGTACTCGAGAATTTCGGTCTCGGTTTCGAGCGGCTCCACGCGCATAATCCGCGTCTGGTCGTGCTCCGCATGCCGGCGTGGGGACTCGACGGCCCCTGGCGTGACCGCCCGGGGTTCGCGGCCAATATCGAGCAGGCCTCGGGGGTCGCTTGGATGACCGGTTATGCGGACGAACCCATGATGCCGCTGGCCTGTGACCCGATCGGCGGGACTCACGCGGCCTTCGCGCTGATGGGGGCGCTCGAAATGCGCCGACAGACGGGCGAGGGAGAGCTCGTCGAGTCCAGCCTGATCGAGCCCGCCCTCAATGCGGCGGCCCAACAGATCGTTGAACTCCAGGCCTACGGCACGTTGCTCGCGCGCGACGAGAACCGCAGTCCCGTGGCGGCGCCCCAGGGCATCTACGCTTGTCAGGCCTCACAGGTGCCGGGCGATTCCGAATGGCTCGCCCTCTCGATCGTATCCGATTCCCAGTGGCAGTCACTCTGCCGGGTATTAGGCGAACCGCCCTGGGCCCTCGAGCCCGCGTTGACAACGAACGCGGGGCGTCGCGCTGTGCTGGATCAGATCGACCACGAAATTGCCGCCTGGTGCGCCGACCGAGGCGCAGTCGAGGCCGAGGCGCTACTGCTCGCGGCTGGGATCCCGGCCGCCGCAGGGCGCAATGCACACTATCTCCTGCCCAACGAACAACTCGAACATCGGGGTTTCTTCCAGACCCTCGACCATCCGGTCACCGGCCACACCCCCTATCCGAACCTGCCCATGCGCTTCTCCGGATTCGGGGCTGGCCTGAAGACTTCACCGCCGCCCACGATCGGCCAGCATAATGACGAGGTGCTCGGAGGGCAGCTCGGGCTCAGCGCGGAGGAAATCGGCCGCCTGAGTGAAAAGAAGATCATCGGAGACCGTCCCGATTTCTGATCCCGAAAGGAGCCCGGCATAATCCTCGGCAAATGCTCAGAATCGCGCCGGCGCTCGGTAGGAAAAGGTCGGGAGGTCGAGAACCGAGACGAAGCCCGGCGCCGCATCACAGACCACCGGGATCGCGTTCACGACGCGCATCGCGGTTCCTGTGATCCCGGCCGTATTATGGTCGCCATCCTCCCCGACGGGCTCGATCTCGCAGGTAAGCGACGGAGATCCCTTGATCTCGATCTTGTAGCCGGAAGTCTTTCCGGGGGAGAGTCGATCCCACTGTGAGCCGACGTCGTCGCGGAGTCGGTTCACGTGGGCGGCGACGATGGCCGGCTGGCCGGCGATGATCCCCTGCACTTCGAAACGCACGGCGGCGCAAGTCCCCTTCTCGATTCGCCCCATCGCGCACTCGAAGGTCTCGGGGGCCGGCAGGCGCTCGTGTTCCTCACGGATCTCGTCGAGCTTCATGCCGAAGGCATCTGCGAGCATCAGCACCATGCCTCCCCAACCGCCTTTCAACATGCCCGGCTGGAGCAGGGGCGCCGCATAATCGAGGGGGCGCCCGTAGCCGAAGAAGACGCCGGTAAAATCCGGATCCTCGTAGGTCGAGTAGTCCATCAATTCAGACACGCGAATCTGATCCACACGTTCGCAGACCTGCGCGAGCGCGATCGGGATGATGTCACCGGACCAACCGGGGTCGAATCCGGAGGTCAAGAAGGTCGTCCCGCCTTCTCGACAGGCTTCTTCGAGTCGTTTCCGAATCTTCGGACTCGAGAAGGGGGGGTAGACGAGCGAGACGATCGCCGTATTGACCACGTTCATGCCCGCGGACAACATTCGACAGAGGTCGTCGACGGTCTCGCGGATGCGGGATTCGCCCTGTGCCGTGTAGCAGATGCAATCCGCGCCGAGCGCGAAGAGCGCCTCGATCGATTGCGTCGCGAGGATTCCGGTCGGCTCATCGATCTCGCAAAGCGACGCCGCGTCCAGACCGACCTTCTCTTCCGAGTGGGCGTGGACGCCTACCAGTTCGAGGCCGGGATGGCGGATGATGCCCGCGAGCGCCTTGCGTCCGGCGTTTCCCGTCGACCATTGAATCACGCGCAGCGGCTCTTGTTTCTGGGTCATTTCGAGATTCCCCGATCCGCCCCAGCATCCGATACGCGCCGCGTGGGCTCGCCCGCCGCTTCGAGCATCTCGCGGATGGGCGCGAGCCCGGTCTCGTAGAGCACCCCCGGAAGCATGCCGCCGTCCATTTCGATGGTCGTCCCGTTGATCACGTCCACTTCTCCGGAGCAGAGAAAGACGGCCGTTCGCCCCACCTCCTCGGGCGTACCCGCCCGCCCGATGGGCACATTCTCGAAATAGTCCTCGCCCTGCTCCTGCCGGCCGAGCACGAGCCGCTCGAAATTGGCGGTCATGGTCGGCCCGAGGGCGAGACAGTTCACGCGGATCTTTGGACCCCACTCTTCGGCCAGCGATCGGGTCATGTGATTCATCCCGGATTTCGCCGCGCCGTAGGAGACGAGTGTCGGTGAGCCCGCCGCATGACCCGCCCCGCTCGAGATATTGATGATCGATGAACGCCCGGACTGGCGCAGCATCTGACGGGCCGCGCGCAGGGCAAACCAGAGCGGGCTCGTCAGATTGTTCTGGATCGCGTGGGCGTGATAGAGCGCCGTCCGCTCGAAATCGTCCTCGGCCCGCGGTGCCCCCTGGATCTTGGCAGCGAGGGGTGGGACCGATTCTGCGAGCGGAACGGGAACCGTTCCGCCCGCGTTGTTCACCAGGATATCTAGGCTTCCCCAGGTCTGGACGACCCGCTCGACGAAGGCGTCGACCTGTTGGAGATCCTCCTGATTGCAGACCCACTGCGCAGAGCGCAGCCCCTCGTCGTCAATCCCCGCCGCGGCGGGAAGGGCCGGCAGCTCTCTTCGTGAACAGCCCACGACCGTCGCACCCGCCTCGAGCAGGCTTCGGGAGATCCCGACACCGACGCCCCGGCTCGTCCCCGTCACGATTGCGACCTTGCCTTCGAGTCGTCCACCCATTGATTCACATGCCTCCGGTGCTGGCTGCCACCCAGCCGCGCCTCCCGACATTCTGACCCCCAGCCCCCGCGATCGCAACGCTCGAAAGGCCACCTCCGCAAAGCGAGTCGGCCCCTTCGCTCTCCGCCGCGATCGCGAGGAGCCCGATTCGCGAGTAGCAAACCTGGCGAACCGCCTCCCGGTGTTCCGGTGCAGGGGTGGATCTCGATTCGAAGGACGACGTTTCTGAAGGGGCGAGATTGCAGATCACCCGAGAAACCCTGGACTCGGTAGTCGTAGGGGTCAACCTCATCCCGGGTTCGTTGCGCGACCAACTCGAAGGCGAACCCGTACTGCTCGTCTTCCTTCGCTTCTTCGGCTGTATCTTCGGCCTGGAAACCGTCGCCGACCTGCGGGCGCTTTCCGAAAAGAGGGCGGACCATCCGAAGGTCATCTTCATTTCCGAAGCCAAGACGATCGAAACCCAGGCCTTCGTTCGTCGCTATTGGTCCGGTGCCGCGACCATCTCGGACCCCCGGCCCGAGATGGTCGCGGCATCCGGTGTCGGTCTAGAGTGTGCAGAAGAACTTTTCGCCGAGCGTCTTCCGGTCCGTGC
Source organism: Deltaproteobacteria bacterium (assembly GCA_002719955.1). Classification (GTDB taxonomy): domain Bacteria; phylum Myxococcota_A; class UBA9160; order UBA9160; family UBA4427; genus UBA4427. Next base: position 75,879 of record PBFW01000002.1, read on the forward strand.
GCCGCGCCCTCGACAAGGGCAACGAGCGCGACCCCCGTAACGGCAATGTCTTCAGGATGCCCGGCGCGTTCCTCGTCCAGGGCGACGAAGTGCTCTGGCACCACGATTTTCAGCACTCCGGCGAATTGCCGGATTTCGAGAATCTGCCGCTCCCAAACCGCGACACCGAGCCCCGAGAATCCACAGTCTGATCCAGGAATGGATCCCTCCTGCCGACCTGGAAAGGATGCGCGGGGACCTCTCTCCCATGAGACCGCCTCGAGCGCCCCCCGCGCACAAACGACCACCTCCACGGGACAGATGGCCCCAGCCATAGGTAGGAACGGGACCATCGGTCTCATTTTTAGACCATGCTTCTCTCGTGTGGGCTCCTCCCGCCGGCACGGTTTCTGCACGCCATCGGAGGATTCGCACCCGCCCGATACGCACGCCCGATGAAGGAATTCCCATGACCCAGATTGATGCACGCCGTCTGATCGACCCCGCCTGCTACGCCGAATATGGCTATCCCTTCGAGGAGTGGGCCACTCTGCGCCGCGAAGCGCCCGTCTCCAAAATCGAAGTGCCGGGATGGCCGACGTATTGGGCGATCACGAAGCACGCGGACATCATCGAGATCTCGAAGCAACCGGATGCATTCCTCAACGCCCCCGGCATGACGATCGTCCGCGATCGGGAGCAGGAAGAATCCGATACGCCTCAGATCAAGACGATCATCAACATGGATCCGCCCGAACACAAGCAGTTCCGGAAGGTCGCGAGCCCCTTCTTCACGCCACGCGCCATCAACGCGCTCGACCCGATGGTGCGCGACATCGCGCGCAAGCTCGTCGACGGACTCGGGCCCAGCGGCGAATGTGATTTCATCACCGACATCGCGTCGCTGCATCCCCTGAAGGTGATCGCGCGCATCCTCGGCGTACCGGAGTCCGACGAACCCTTCATCCTGAAGCTCACGAACGAGCTCTTCGGAAATGCGGACCCCGAGTTCCAACGCAGTGAAGACGGCATGGAGGCCATGAAGAACCTCTTCATCGAGTTCTGGACCTATTTCGGCGAAATCATGCAGAATCGACGCGCGGAGCCCCGCGATGACCTCGCCAGCGTATTCGCGAATGCACGCATCGATGGTGAACCCATGGGCGAACTCGAGACCATGGGCTATTGCCTGATCGCCTTCACGGCGGGACACGAGACGACGCGGGGTTCGATCGGGGGCGGGCTACACGCTCTGATCGAGAATCCCGACCAACTCGCACTCTGGGGGCGCGAGCCGGAGATCACACCCAAAGCCATCGATGAAATCGTCCGCTTCGTCACACCGGTCAACCACATGGTGCGAACCGCGACGCGTGATTACGTCCTGCGCGGCCAGAAGATTCAGAAGGGGGATCGCCTGGTTCTCTTCTACGCCTCCGCGAATCGGGACGAAGAGGCCTTCGAGGCGCCGGACGAGCTTCACCTCGATCGCTTTCCGAACCGGCATCTGGGCTTCGGAATCGGCGAGCATTTCTGTCTGGGCGCACATCTGGCCCGCATGACGAGCGGATCGCTCTTCCGCGAGCTGGCCACACGTCTCGAACACGTCGAACTCGTGGGGGAGCCCTCGCGAACCGCATCGAACCTGGTGCCCGGACTCAAGCATATGCCCATCCGCTACAGACTCGCGCCCGCCCGCTGATCGCGAATTGGGTGAACCCAAGAGAATCTCAAATGGTGGTCTTGCACGACCTGCGAGAGGACCGCGCGCCTCGGGATCGGGTGGACCCGACCTGTCCCGGGAAGTGAGGGCGGATACGCCTGGAGGCTGCGTCCGTCAGGTCGCAGGCGAGCGCTCCGCGGCTCCTCCTAGACCGGGTCCTCACCCCTTGCGCTCGCCGCTTTGATACTCGACCAGGTGAAAGGCGAGATCAGCTGCTTCCACCAGGACATCGGGAAGGCGGAAAGCTCCGCGATGCCGATATCGGTGGGGGACTCGCAATCGCTCGGCAGATAGCGGCTGCCGAAGACGATATCCCAGAGGATCAGGTTCTGGCCGTAGTTGGTATTCGCCTCTCGAAGACTTCGGGAATGATGCCAGCGATGAAGCTCGGCCATGCTGAAGATCCAATTGAGCGGGCCACAGCGAACGGACAGATTCCCGTGCTGGAAGAGGCCGTGCACCGCAGAAACGACCATCCAGAGCGAGAGAACCTGCTCGTCCGCCCCGAGCGCGATGAGCGGGATCGCGAAGCCGATATTCAGCAGAGCGATATCCACGACGTGAAAGCGAGCGGCATTGAGCCAATAGAGTCGCGGTGCGCTGTGGTGGGTCGCGTGGAAGCGCCATAGAAAATCGATCTCGTGCAACCAGCGATGGGCCCAGTACTGGAAGAACTCGACGATCACGAGGGCGAGCACGAGCTGAGCCAGAATCGACCAATCGGAGGGCCAGAGCTGCGAGCCGAAGCGCTCCGAGAGCAGGGCGCCGAGGGGAATCGCTACGAAAGCGAGCAGGGGGGCTGTCGCGATCCCCGTCACATTGATCGATAACCACCACGCCACGTCGGTGGGCATGTCGCCGTGACCACGATTCCAGTCCGGAACATAGGGATAGAGGCGCTCAGCCAGGATCACCAGGGCATAGCCGAGAACGATCGGGGCGACAAACGCGGCGCGCGAGTCGGCGTTCTGCCCGAAGAGATAGATCGCCAGCCCCACGCAGGCGGCCATCGTCAGGGGGAAGATTGACCAAGCGAAGAGAGCCTCGCCCGTCTTCGCCTCGACCGCTCGAATCTCTTCCAATGCCGTCAGCCGACAGGAACGGGCGGAGCAACATCGGGCTGGTCGATGTCGTAGAGCTTCGCAGCATTGCCGAAGAGCACCTTTTGGCGATCTTCCGCGGACACGCCGCCGAGCCCCGCGTCGATCTTCTCACGCACGTTGCCGTAGAGGCAGACCGGGTGGGGATAGTCGGTCTCGAAGAGGATATTGTCCGCACCGATCGACCCGACCGCATCCTTGAGGCTTGTCTCCTCGAAGATATAACAACCGTAGACCTGGCGAGCGAAATACTCGCTCGGCTTGAGCTTGAACTCCGGCCGATCCCGACGGACCTTCCCGTAGTCGAACGTGTAGTCGCACGCCTCGAGAAGGAAGGGCAGGAAGCCGACTCCCGATTCCACGGACAGAACCTTCAACTCGGGGAAGCGGGGCAGGACGCCCGAGAAGAGCAGATCGGTCAGCTGCTTGCCGTTGTCGAGGAAGAGCGAGATCGCGACGACGCCATTCACGCAGCCCGAGCTGGTCATTTCCATGCGCTCCGGGGTGAATCCGTCGTCGAAGGTGCCCGCGCCGATATGGAAACTCACGGGCAGGTTGCGGTCGACCGCCGCCTGCCAGAGCGGATTCCAGTGGGGGTTGGCCAAAACGGGCTGGCCGTGACTCTGCGGCGCGCCACTGAAGAGAATGCCCTTGTGACCGAGCTTTGCGCAACGGTCGATCTCTTTCACCGATGCTTCGACATCCCAGAAGGGCGTAGCCATGATCGGAATGAAACGCGCCGGATTCGGAGAGATCCAGTCGAGCACGAAGTCGTTGTAAGCGCGAACGCAGGCGAGCATCAGCTCCGGGTCCTTCAATCCGAGAAAAGCCTGGCTCCCGAAACCACCCACATTCGGGTAGAGGGCCATGGACCAGATCCCCACCTTGTCCATATACGCGAGTCGCGCCTCCGCGTCATAGGCTTCCTTCGAAATCTCGTCCATGTTTCGCGGTGCAGCGGGAAAGGGCTCGGGCCAGCCAGCGACCGACGCATGCCCAACCGGCAGCAATCCCACACCGTCGCCGATCTGCCAGGTCTCGATCTGGGTCTCGGGGTCGCGCACGATGCGCGGGGCGACGTCCTTGTATTTGGCCGGCAGACGGCTCGTCCAGAGATCACCCGGCTCGGCGATATGTGTGTCGGTATCGATCACCCAGTCCTGGATCGTTGCGGGGGTCGCGCTCATCTCTGGCTCCTTTGAGATCAGTATGGTTACAGACGGCAGTATATATATGGCCAGCTATACATTTCAAGCGGGCTGAACTAGTCTGACGCCGGAGCAGGAAATCGAGGGGTCGAGCGGCTTCCGGAGGCTCCACCGGAGTGGGGAAAACGGGGAAGAGGTGAGCCGTGGCGGTGGTCCAGCCCGGGGATCAGATGAGCCGACGGGAGCGGCGGAGACACGAGATCCACCAGCGGATCATCGATTCCGCCGTGGAACTCTTCGACGCCCGGGGCGTCGTGGACACCCGCATCGACGATATCTGCGAGCACGCCGACCTCGCTCAGAAGACCTTCTTCAACCATTTCCCCACCAAGCAGCACCTCTTCGGCGAGATCGCCCAGAGCTTCCTCGCGCATGTCTGCAGCCTCGTGGAGGAGGCGCGCAAGGAGCCGGCGGGCACGGGCCAGCGAATCATCCAGATCTTCAACCGGGCGGCCGACGTGGTCCATCACCGCGGACCGCGCCATCGAGAGCTGGTTCAGGAAGTGGCCCGCATCAGCTCCACAGAATCGACGGATCCCAGCCGCGTCGGCAGCCTGCCCGAGGCCTTCCACGCTCTGGTCCTCGACGGCCTCGCGGCGGGCGACGTGACCCGCGCACAGGGCCCGCTCTTCCTGACGGAAATGATCGTCTCTGCCTTCCAGGGCGTCGTCATGAGTTGGGCACATGACGAAGAATACGAACTCGACCTGCATCTCGAGGAGGCTGCGCGCTTCCTCTGCCGCGCGCTCGCAACGGACGAGAATGCGGTTACCTGATTCCACTCGATCGCGACGGCGAAGTGCGAGTGAGTGGAGGGAGCTTCCCGGGCAAGCGGCCGATCGGTCTCGCGGGCCGGTACCGACTATTTCCCCTTGAAGACCGGCTTGCGCTTGTCGATCCACCAGGCGGTCGACCCTTCGACATAGTCCTCGGTCTTGAAACCGCGAACGAGGGCCGCATCCTCACGCTCGACCTGGGTCGCGATATTCGATTCGCCGAGACCTCGGTAGATCAGGTTCTTGGTGAGTTCCATGCCGATCGGGCCATTGCCGGCGATCTTCTCGGCCAGCTCCATCGCGGACTCGAGCACCTGCTCGCGTGGGACCGCACGATTGACGAGCCCGATGCGCTCTGCCTCGATGCCATCGACGAGATCACCGGTCAGCAGCAGTTCGCACGCCTTTGCCAGACCGACGATGCGCGGCAGCGTATAGGTGATACCACCCTCGGGCGGCAGGGCATAACGATGGGTCGATGCCATTCCGAAGGTCGCGTCGTTCGCGATCACGCGCAGGTCGCAGGCCATCGCGAGCGCAAAGCCCCCGCCGACGGCCGGACCGTTGATGGCCGCGATGGTCGGCTTCTCGAGTTCGATGAGTTCGACCCCCCACCAACCGATCGGCTCCATGTCCTTCCGACGACTTTCTTCTTCGACCGCCCCGGGAACCGGTTTGCCCATCGCGAGGGCGATCAGCATCTCGGTGTCGGCCCCAGTACAGAAGCCGCGCCCCGCACCGGTCACCACCAACACCCGCACGTCATCGTCGTGCCGCGCCTGCTTGACGGCCTCGGAGAAGGAAGCGAGCATCTTCCCGGTCATTGCGTTTAGTTTTCTCTGGTTATCGAACGTGATCGTGGCGATATGGTTCGATTTTTCGTACCTGAGATCGTGGTATTCCATCAAGGCTCCGGTCTGGGTGTTGTTTTCTTCTGCAGTGGTTCTGGGATTCCCGCCCAGCACGCGACGGGACCGCAATCCCTCATCTCAAAGGGCAAGGCGCTTGGGTTCGCAGCTGTACCAGCGTATGACTTCAATCATCGGGTGTCCATGAAAATACAGGATCCGCGACCGCACCCATCAACGTGAACCGCGATCCAATCGATTCGAATCGACCCGCCGTCTCGCTCACCCTCGAAGATGATGCGCTCCGCTCTGCGCGGCGGCGATAACCGCTCAACGCTCCCTTCGCGTGTAGCGCAGGCGACAGGGATCGCTCGGACGCAGGATGAGCGAGGGCATCACCTCCTCGTAGGTCTCCGGCGGATCGACGAGCGAGAGTTCGTAGCGGCTCAGGAGCGCGCTGAAGATCGCCTTCACCTGCAGGATGGCGAAAGCATTGCCCACGCATTTGCGCTTTCCGCCGCCGAAGGGAATCGATGCGAAAATATGCTCGGGTTCCGGCCTGTGCAGGTCGAAGCACTCAGGCTCTGGGAAGACTTCGGGCACCCTGTGCGAGACGTAGGGTGAGATGACGAGCGTCGTGCCAGGCTCGAAGACGTAGCCTTTGTACTCGAAGGGCTCCATCACCTCGCGCATCAGGGCGCAGAGCGGCGGGTGCAGCCGCAGGGTCTCGTTGGCGAAAGCCTCCATCAGCGGCATTTCGCGCAAGGCGGTGAAGGAGAGATCGCTCGAGTTCCCGTAGACCTCGGCGACCTCCTCGGCAACCTCGCGTTGGTATTCCGGATGGCGCCCGAGTTCTACGCTCATCCAACTCGCGGTATTCGAACTCGTGTGAAAACCCGCAAACATGATCCAGATGATCATGCCCGGAATGAGTTCGTCGGCCATTCCTGTCCCATCGGCGTAGCGGGCATCGAGGAAGGTCTGGAGCATGTCGATATGCTCCCCACCCTCGCACCTGCGCTCGGCAACCGCTTCCATGAGCATTTCCTGGAGACGTGCCCGGGCGTTGTCACGCCTGGAAAAGGCGCCGTCTTCCGAATGCGCGTCCAGGACCGCGGAGACCGAGATCGCCTCCTCCAGGTCGTGAAAGAGTTCCCCGAACTCCGTGGTCAGCTTACGACGGAAGGCCCCGCCCATCAGACAATGGGTTGATGTGCCCAACACCATCTCCTTGAAGGTCTCGTGGAAATCCCTCTCCCCGGCATCACCCCAATCTGCGATGAAGTCCTCGACTTCCTCTGCGATCACCTGCGCATAGCGTTTCATATTGACCGGACGCAGGGCATTCGACAGAAATTTCACCTGCTGGCGCTCGATTTCGAGCGGCGCACCGTATTGGATCCCTTCGCCAAACACGGGCACCATGTACTGGTAGGGGGCGGACGTCGAGAGCTGCTCGTCGGATGCGCGATAAACGGCTTCGTGCGCATCGGGCCCCACGACGAGCACATTTCGCATCCCGCCGAGGTCGAATTCCGCGAGCTCCCCACGCTCCTGCCACGCTCGGTACAAGAAGCGCGCGGGATGGACGAGAAATTCTTCGTAATGACCGGTCTCGGGCTTTGCACCGCTTACGATCTGGGGACGGATGGAGTCGGTCATGCTGAGATCCTCGAGGCAAAGGGAAATGATTCGGGTCAAGACGCCGCGTGACGGACGCCTTTGCAAAAAGATCGACGCACCTGTGCCTCGATTTCGGAAATGAGGAGGTCGGGCGCCCGCGCCATCCCCTCCTCCAGCCAATCGGCGAGCTGAACCTGTTGCATCGCGATCATCATGCGCGCCATCCGGTCGGGATCGCCCCGTTCGAAGACGCCCTCCTGCATTCCGCGTTCGAAGATCGCAGCCAGCTGCGCGATGCCGTCGGACCAGACGGCGGCGCGGCGCGGATGATGTGCCATCGAAGCGCGGACGCCCCAGCTCGTCCCGTCCTCGACATACATGCGGAGATAATCGGGCCGGTCGAGGAAATAGCCGACATAGGCACGGACGCCGGCAACGAGCGAATCGAGGGCTTTCGGTTCTTCACGCTCGGCGATGAGGGACGCGGCAAAGATCTCGCGCAAGCGCGCCTCATGGAGCGCATCGACGATTTCGGCCTTGCCCCGATAGACCGAGTAGACGGTCCCCAGCGAGAGACCGGCCGCCTCGGCCAGCTCCTCCATCTTGGTCTGGGCGATGCCCTGGCGCGCGAAGGCCGTTTCGGCCGCATCGAGCAGGAGCTGCCGGTAGAGGCCACGGCGCGCTTCCCGAGTCTGATCCCTGCGCCCGGAGGAGCGCTTTCGTGTGGCGCCATCGCTACGGACCGGCCCGCTCGGGCCCTGAGCTGAGATGCGTTCCATAGAACGACCTTACCACAAATAGAATTGAATTCTATTTTTCAGAGATGGCCCGAAGCGCCCCCCGAGTCCCGGGGGTGCCAGATCTGTTGCGAGCGGGGAGGGCCCGGATGGCGACACCCTCTCAGGCGTCCAGGTCCTCGCGAATACTCCGCGCCGCGAGCAATGAGTGCAGCGCGGCCCACAGGGAGGCTCCCCCCGTGATCATCAACGAGTACCGAATCGCCTCGTCTCCGAAGGTCGAGGCCAGCGAATCGTTCAGCATCCCCACCACGAGCGGCGCGATGCCCAGACCGATCAGGCTGATCGCGAACATCAGCATCGCCGCCGCCTGCGCGCGCATCCTGGGACGCGCCAACCCCTGCGCAATCGAATAACAGGGCCCCACGAAGAAGACCGAGAACACCATGGCGAGTGCATAGGCAGCGAGCGCACCGCTCCGATCGGGCCAGAAGAGAAAGATCGCAAGCAGCGGAAGGGCCAATACGCCACCCAACGCGGGCACCCAGACCAGAAACCGCCTGTCCCTGCGCGCGAACCGATCCCCGAGCAATCCGCCAAGAAGGGTGCCCAATCCGCCGCCGAGGCCCTGGATCAAGCCCATCGCCAGACCGGTCTCGGTGAGCGACATCCCGTGCACGCGGATCAAGAACGTGGCGCCCCAGATCGTGAACCCATAAGCGGCAAAGGCATAGAGGCCGCTCGATAGGCAGAGGTGGCGGAACGTGCGTTGGCCCATCATGAAGCCGAGCACCTCTTTCAGCCTGGGTTCATCGGCCCCATCGGCTCTTCCCTCGAACGCCCCCCGAGCGGGTTCATGCAAGGTCGCTCGGACGAGCGCAGCAGCGGCCAATCCGGGGACACCGACCACGAGAAACGCCAGTCGCCATCCGAAGGTCTCGCCGATCCAACCCCCGAGCATGAAGCCCAGCATGATCCCGATATTGCCCCCGACATTATAGATCCCGAGCGCCGTAGCGCGGCGCTCGGGCGGGAAGGCATCCGAAATCAGCGAATGGGCGGCCGGGCTGAGAGACGCCTCACCCGCCCCGACCCCGACGCGAAAAATCGCGAGCTGAACGAAGTTTCGAGCGATCCCACATAACGCGGTCATCGCGCTCCACGTGATCAAGCCGATGATGATGACATTCTTGCGATTGCCCCGATCGGCCATGCGAGCGATCGGAATCCCCGCTGTCGTATAGAAGAGCGCGAAGGCGAGCCCCGTCAACAACCCCATCGCCGTGTCGGAAACACCCAGATCGAGTTTGATCGGCTCGAGCAGAACGGACAGGATCTGCCGGTCGATATAGTTGATCACGTAGACCAGGACGAGCAGCGCCAGCATATAGCGCGCCCTGGAGGGACTCCTCTCGGGATCTGACGCACCCTGCCCGCCTCGCCCGCTCAAGACGAGCATCCGAGGCCAACACGAATCGACATACGTTGGTCGGGATGGACCGGGTGTACCCTGAGCACGAGCAAACGAAGGACATCGAGTCGAAATAGCGTCAATCGAGACCGCCTGGCTTCGACCCGTCGGGCTCGCGATAGAACCATTCCTCCTCGATGAGCCCGTCCGCCAGGCGAAAGATCGCGACGGCACGAAATTCCATCGCTTCACCGGTGCATTCGATGGGCGGGAAGGTCTTTACGGGTGTGCCACGAATCGTCAGCCTGTTGGCGACCCGATCACCCTCGGCGATCTGGTCCTCGATCGTGAAACAGGCGTCGGGGATCGCCTCGCGAAAACGGCGCATCGACTCCTTCTCGCCTGCCCCGCCCGCTGACACATCGTGGATCGTCTTGTTGTGATGACGAAAGCTGGGCGCGTAGAGATCGTCAAATACCGTGGGATCCCCCGCGTTGAACCCGCACTCGTAGACGCGACGGATGGTCTCTTTGTTTTGCTCTCGGAGTTCGGCATCCATATCCATGGAAAGATCTTCTTCTTGCTTCTCACCCCGGGCATCTAGAAGAGCACTTCACTCGTCTGCGATGCCGGAATGACATAGTAGGTCCCGGGAAAGGGCGGATCGACGTCCTTCACGGCCTCCAGATAACGACGCATCAGATTTCCGGTCGATGTCTTCCGGTAATACCAGCTCTCGGTCGCTCGTGCAGCCGGAACCTCATCCGAAAGACCGAGCGCTGCTTCTTCATAGTAGGCCCGGATATCCATCAGAAGGGTCGTGGGATCCCCTCCCACATACTCGACCTCGTTCCAACCCACCCCCTCGACGACCTGCACGAAAGCCCGAATCGCTTCGGGAATCCCGTCGGCGTCGACGACCTGTCCGACCTGAGTCGTCCCGATCCGTTTCACGCCCCGATCGTGGGCCGCCCTCAATCCGCGCGCTTCCGCGATCGCGACCGGCTCGTCAAGGTCGAGCCTCGGCGGAATCGGACAGGAGACGGGTACATCGACCTCATCCTCGATCACGATCCCAAAATCCTCGATCAGGGGTCCATCGGTCCGGGCCAGGAGCGCAAACGCAGAGTCGAGCACGCTGCGCTGGAATGGCACATCGAGCGGCTTGCCCAGCGGACGCCCCAACGGGAACTCACAATAGAGGCCCCTCGGCGGCCCGACCAACTCCGCTGCCGATCGGTTCGCGAGCAGCGCAACGGTGGCGATTCCTTCGGCCTCGAGGGCACGAGCGAGCGCACTCACGGTACGCGTGCACATCGGTCAGACGGGTGTCAGCAATGCGACATCGGCGCCATCCCCTCGAAGTGTTGCGGCGAGCCGCGGACCGGTATCGAAGAGAAAGGTCGAGAGTTCGAAGGTCGATCCGATGAACGAGGCGTGTCGAGGCGCGACCTTTCCGATCCTGCCCTCCTTCTCCATTTCCAGTAGACGATCGATCGGATAGGCGACATTGCGGTCCAATGCGAAACCAGAGCGATCCAGGTTGGTACTGTTATGCGCCATGATCAGACCCCGTTCGTCCCGGTCGAAGAGCCGGTACTCATGGCTCTGGTCCTCCCAGGGCTCACCGGGGTGGGCGAGCGCCGCGGTCGTCACGAGCGCGACCGTCGCATCGTCGAGGGAGGGGGCCGCAACGAGCTCGACCGGTGGAAAATCCAGACCCGGCGGAACCTTGCCGACCGCCTTTCGCATGTTGGCATCAGCGCTCATGATGACTCTTTCCTCCTTCTCCCTCTCAGGTCCGCCCATGCTACCAGACGAGCCCACTCCTGATTCCTTTCGGTCGCCCCTGCGACTTGCCCATCGAAAGTCAGTCTCGCAACGGCAATCGGTCGTGCCCCGCCTCCAATTCGACGCCGGTCGAGTTCGCCACCATCGAGAGCATCGTATATTGACCGACAACGAAGGGAATCTCGACGAGTTGCGTATCGGAAAATCGAAGCGCCAGCCGATTCCAGAGGTCATCCCCAATCTGTTGGCGCGCGTGAAGTTGATCGGCCGCGAGAAGCAGTACTCGATCATCGGGCGACCAGCCCGACGCCTCGGGTCCGTCGGGGATGCGAGCGATCTCCTCGTCCGTGAGACCCGCCGTGCGGGCGAACACGACATGGTGCCCCCACTCGAATTCGCTCTGACAATTCCAGGAGGCGCGAAGCGCGAGAAGCTCAGAGTCGCGTCGGGTGAGTGCCCCCTCCTGGGCCAGCGCCGTCGCGAACCCGAGGAAGGGTCCGAGAAGATTCGGATGATGAGCGATGGTGCGCAGGATGTTGAGCGTCTTCGGGCTCGACTCGGCGCCTTCGAGCACGGCCAGCCGCGCATGGGTCCCGCCGAGGAGCCGGCGGACCTCGGGACTCCATTCGTCGGCGGAGAGCGGCCGCACGCGATGCGCGCGTTCTTCGTCGGAGCCGGCGCGGCCGAGGCCGAGGCCGAACACGAGGAAGGTGACCATCATGAGCGGTAGGATGAAACGACTCATCGGGATCCTCCGGGAGTGTGGGCAGAGCGACGCGCTAGCTATCGGAAGCGTAGCGATGCGGTGAGCCCATGGGATCTCACGAAATCATGAATTTTTCGGGCCCAGATCGGCGCACCATTGACTTCGAATCTACCGGAGAGCCCCCCGAAGAGGGAATGAAGGAGCACAAGAAAAAGGGAGAGCTCTCGGGGCGGTGGCAACGTGATGCGAACCACCTAAGATGGTGATCGATCCACCCGCCTCATCAAAGGGTTCTCGTATCCAGTGATCACACGAGCCTTCGAACGCAAGCCGGCGCGACGGATCCGGCGATGCCCGTCTCCCGCTCTGGCGCTCACGATCATCCTCGCGATCTGCGGCTGCGCGACCGGTTTCTCGAATGGCGACCGCGCCGAAGCGCGATTTCAGATCGAAAAACAGATCTACGCCTACACCTATGCTCTGGACGGTGGCGATCTCGACGCGCTCGGGGAGCTCTTCGAGCACGCGACCATGCGCGTCGAGGGAACGGACGCGGCCTACGAGGGCGCCGAAGCCGTCAGGCAGACGAATATCGACTTCAATCTCTTCTACGACAATGAGGGGAATGCGGGCCTCTACCGCCCCGACACGACACCTCGAACCCGACACGTCACGACTAACGTGATCATCGACGTCGCCGAAGACGGCTCGAGCGCCACGGCGCGCTCTTCGGTCGTCGTCTTCCAATTCGCACCGAGCGCACCACTGCGACCAATCCTCGCCGCGGGCTACCGCGATCGATTCGAACCGATCGAGGGACGTTGGCGTTTCGTCGAGCGCATACACCTTCTGACACATATCGAGGACGTACGCCTGCATCTGCGGCAGCCCCCCCCGGGCCAGTAGCGCGCGTGTTCAACACCCGCCGAGGGGATGATTCGATGGGGAGGGCTAACGCCGTGAGAATCCTTGCTGGTACGACCGCAATTCTTCTCGTTCTCGCATCGATCGCCTTCGCCCTGTTGTACGCCGCGGGTGGCGGCTCGTTCGGAAGAGCCGTCGAAGGGGGCGAACCGACCGATCAGGCATTGCCGGCCGCCATCGTCAGAAAACGCGAGACCCGGCAGACCCAGACGGCCGCCGAGTTCGAAGTCTTCGAGCCCAAGCAGATCCTCTTCGGTGACCTCCACGTCCATAGTTCCTTCTCGACCGACGCCTTCCAGCTCACGCTTCCGACGGCGGGAGGCGAAGGCATCCACCCGGTCGCCGACGCCTGCGACTTCGCTCGTTTCTGTGCTGACCTCGATTTCTGGTCGATCAATGACCACGCCAACTCGATCACAGCGCGGCGGTGGCGGGAGACCATCGACACCGTCCGCCAATGCAATCAGATCAGCGCGGGCCGGGCGGTCGGAGAGGGCGATCCCGATCTCGTCTCGTTCCTGGGCTGGGAGTGGACGCAGATGGGTTCAACGCCCGACAACCATTATGGACACAAGAACGTGATCCTCCGCGACCTCGCGGAGGGGGCGATCCCCGCGCGTCCGATCGCCGCCGCCCCACCCCCCGGCGTTCCCTCGACTTTCAATACCGGCGACACCGGCCGGCTCGCGCTCGGGCTCGGTGCCTTCGCCCTCGAACGCGGCCACGACATGATCCGGCAGTTGAGTGAGATCCGCTCGATGGAGCGCTGTCCGGCGGGTGTCCCCGTCCGAGAACTGCCTCTCGATTGCAACGAGGCGGTCGCCACGCCCGGGGAGCTCTTCGCGAAGCTCGATGAGTGGGGACATGCGGCCACCGTGATCCCTCACGGCACGGTCTGGGGCATGTACACGCCACCGGGATCCAGCTGGAAAAAGCAGCTCAGCACCGAGCAGCACGACGCCGAACGACAACGACTCGTCGAGGTCTACTCGGGCCACGGAAACGCCGAGGAGTACCGGCCATGGGTCGCGGCCACCATCGCGGCGAACGGCGACCGCAGCTGCCCTGAACCGAGCCTCGGCTACACCCCTTCATGCTGGCAGGCGGGGGAAATCATTCGCAACCGATGTCTTTCCGCAAACGAGGGCGGAGCAGATCCGATCGAGTGCCAGGCGCGCGCGGTCGAGGCGCGCCAGGATTTCGTCGAGGCCGATCGCAATGCAGGTCCCTGGACGATCCCAGGCTTGCTTCCGCACGAACTGCACGTCGCCGGACAATGTCTCGACTGCTTTCAGCCGGCCTTCAACTACCGCCCCCTCGGAAGCGTGCAATATATGCTCGCATTGGGGCGGCCCGAAGCGGCCCCCGGCGCACGAAACTTCCGCTTCGGTCTGATCGCGTCGAGCGACAACCACACCGCACGCGCGGGCACTGGATACAAAGAGGTCGCGCGGCGACAATTCACGGACGCGCGCATGGGGGAGATCGGTGGCACGGATCTCGTGATGGCCCATCGCCGTCCGAGCGAGCCCCGCTCGCAGAGCTTTCCTGCGACTGCGACGACACCGAGCGTGGCCTTCCTCGAGGGCGAGCGCAGCGGCTCGTATTTCCTGACCGGTGGCCTGGCGGCGGTGCATGCCCGCAGCCGTGAGCGAAACGAGATTTTCGATGCCCTCGAACGGCGCGAGACCTATGGCACGAGCGGGCCACGAATCTTGCTGTGGTTCGACCTGCTCGATCCGAAGGCCCCCGGTGGTGCCTGGCCCATGGGCAGCGAGGTCGAGCAAGCGGACATCCCCACTTTCCGCGTCCGTGCCGCCGGTTCTTTCGAGCAGAAGCCGGGGTGTCCGGCCTCGACGACCGACGTGCTGATGCCCGACCGCATCGCCACGCTCTGTCTCGGGGAATGTTATTTCCCCTCGGACCAGCGCCGCCCGATCACGCGAATCGAAGTCGTGCGCATCCGAACCCAGAGAGGAGCCGGCGATGAGATCGCGCCCCTCATCGAAGATCCGTGGAAGACGCTCGCCTGCAGCGGCGACCCCGACGGCTGCCAGGTCGTGTTCAGCGACCCCGAATTTCCGGCCGCCGGACGCGATACCAGTTATTACGTTCGGGCGATCGAAAGCGCGAGCCTCGTCGTCGACGCCGACCCGCTCGGCTGCGCCAGCGACCTCGGATCCGAGGGCCGTTGTCTCGAACTCGACCCCTGCTTCGATCGAGCCGATGACGACGAATGCCTCGCCCTCTCCGAACAGCGCGCCTGGTCCTCCCCCATCTTCGTCGATCTCCCGCGCTCCACGACCGGGGTGGACTGACCAATCCGAAGATCGCCAGGGTGCTGAGAATCTTGATCAACACGGTCAAGGTCCACCTGGCGGGAATCCTCGAAACCCTCGAACGCACAACCGCACGGGGGCGGCCGTTGCCTTGCAGGATTTCGAGGCCGAATCCCCGGACTCCTCGAACGAGGGCCTCGCGACCTAGCTGCGGGGCGTCGCCAAGCGGGGGACTGAAAAACGTTACTTATCGATTGATTTAATCGCTCGTTAAGTTATTTTTCCCAATATGGGACGACCATCCGCTCGCGAAAAGCTCTTGGACTGCGCCGAGGGGCTCTTCTCGGAACACGGCCTCGAGGGCGTATCGCTTCGGACCATCAATACGGAAGCTGGGCTCTCTCCCGCAGCCCTCCACTATCACTTCGGAACGAAGGAAGCGCTCGTCGAAGCGCTGCTCCTGCGGCATATGCCAGAGCTGATGGAGCGGCGCAGCAAATTGCTCGACGATCTCAGCGATGCCGAGACGCCAGCCACGACCCGCGAGATCCTGGCTGCGCTCGTCCAACCCCTCGCCGACCTGCTCGCGGCGGGCGACGCGGCGGGCGAACGCTATCTCCGTCTGATTCATCGCCTGCGAGCCGATGGCGATCTCGATCCGCAATTCGTGGTCGAACGATGGCCGGGCGGGGTCGACCGCCTCGTCCCACTCCTGCGCAAGGCCAACCCATCGCTGCCCCGGCCGCTGATCGAATTTCGCCTCGGCCTCGTCATCGAGGTGATGTTGCGAAGCCTCTCACACGGCCCGCCGCCGGCGGGCGGCGACCTGACCATCCATCTCTCCGCTCTTCTCGACTTCCTGAGTGGCGGCTTCGAAGAACCCTTCACGGGAGAAACGACCGAATGAACCCCTCTCGCCTCGTGGATCGAGTGCCCCCGACCGCACTCGCCCTCGTGCTCGCGATCTGCTTCTCACTCGCGTCGGCCGACTCTGCCGCCGAACAACCGAATATCGTGATCTTCGTCGCCGACGATCTCGGCTGGGCCGATGTCGGCTTCCACGGAGAAGAGGTCATCGAAACCCCCTCCCTCGACCGTCTGGCCGCCGAAGGCGTGCAGCTCGACCGTTTCTATACGACCCCAATCTGTTCTCCCACCCGCGCCGCCCTCATGACGGGCCGGGATCCGATGCGCCTCGGTGTGGCCTACGGCGTCATCATGCCCTGGCACACGATCGGCATTCATCCGGACGAGCTCTTCCTTCCCGAAGCATTTCGGCGCTCCGGCTATCAGACCGCGATGGTCGGCAAGTGGCATCTCGGACACGCGCAGGAGACCTATCACCCCAACCAGCGCGGCTTCGAATATTTCTACGGTCATCTCCACACCGAGGTCGGCTATTTTCCGCCCTTCGCCAACCAGGGCGGCCGCGATTTCCAGCGCAACGGCGAATCGATCGATGACCAGGGCTACGAAACCTTCCTACTCGGTCAGGAAGGCGCGCGATGGATCCGAACGCGGGACGTCTCAAAACCCTTCTTCCTCTATATGCCCTTCATCGCTCCGCATACACCGCTCGACGCCCCCGACGACCTGCTCGCCAAATACGCGGACATGAAGGACGACCGAAAGCCTGCACGCAGCCCGCAAACCGACGACTCTCGACGGATCGCGCGACTGATGGGACGGGCCAAGGCGCGTCCGGTCTACGCGGCCGTCGTCGACGCGATGGACCAGGCGGTCGGAACGGTCCTGGCAGCGCTCGATGACGAAGGCGTCACCGACGACACGATCGTGCTCTTCTTCAGCGACAACGGCGGAGCCGCCTACGCGCTCGGAGGAGCGGACAACGTGCCGCTCCGTGGCGGCAAGGGGGACACCTTCGAGGGGGGGATCCGCGTGGTCTCGGTGATGCGGTGGCCGGGGCGGCTCGAAGCCGGCTCGGTCAATACCAGCATCATGTCGGCGATGGACGTGTTCCCGACCCTCGCCTCCGCCGCCGAGGTCCCGATCGAAACCAGGTTCGATCTGAACGGCCGCGATCTCTGGCCTGCTCTCTCCTCCGGTCGGAGGGAAGCGCGGGACGAGACCCTCTTCTTCGCCTCGGAAACGCCGATCCGCGGGCATTTCAATCTCACGGCCTTCAACGACGAATGGAAGCTCGTCCAGGAAATCGACCAGGGCTTGCTCGCCGCGGATGTCACGACCCATCTCTTCCGAATCGGTGAGGACCCGAACGAACACCATAATCTGGCCAGCGTCCATCCGGACATCGTCGAGAAGTTGTCCGAGGAGATTCTCGAATGGCGCAACCTCTATCCGGTCACCGGCACCCGCTCGGAACTCGTGCCGCCGCCGGGATGGCGCGCACCGAAGGATTGGGTCGGCTACCCCGTCCCGATCGAAGCACTCCAGGACACACCCGCACCGGGAATGCCGCCTAGCTTCGCCCTGCCCGTCCTGGACTTCCAACACGGCGAGGCTGGTCGCCTGATCTACGACTGCGAGCCCTATTCGCTCCTGGGCGGCGGGCTCTGCAAATAGCGAAGGGGAGCGAGTTCCTTCGCCGCGATCTCCGCCCTAGAAGCCGGGTGTTGGCTCGATATCGGGTGGGAGATCCTCTCCGCCCATGACGAGTGTCCGCTGGGCATAACGCCAGCGACCATCCGAGCTGCTTCGGACGAGCCGATCGTAGTAGCGAGCGATCGTGACCACCTCTATCCCGCTCTCCGTCGTGAGATGCGCCGCCATATCGGTCCAACACCGCGCGCTAGAGGCCTTGTCGAAATCGATCACCGGAGAGAGAAGAACGTGTTGGGCGGGCTTCTCTTCCCTCATCGAAAATATCCCAGCCTCGATCGCCGCGCGACCTTCGAAGGTCTCCCCTGCGACCCGGAAGACGGCGTCCTCGGTAAAGAGCTGACCCCACTCCTCGCGCCGCTCCGAATCAAGCAGCTGCGCATAGATCGCAATCAATCGGCGAATCGCCTCGTAGTCCTTCGTCATCGCAGAATCCTCCCAGATCTCAGGGAACGAATGTCCAGTCGCTTTCGAAGGGGCCGAGCGGGCTTCGGGATGTGGAGCAGCGCGAGCGCCGCTGGTTCGTTCGCACGCGAGCGCGACGACATGACTACACAGCTACGCGACATCGGCCGACTCGAGATTCGACTCCCTTAAGAGGCCGAGCCGATCCGCGACCCGTCCGATGAAGTCCAGGTGGGGCTCGACCGATGGGCCATGCCCCGTCCCCATCGTCGAAATCGCAGCGATATTTCCCTGGGGCTCGGGCTGGGGATAAACGATACCGATCTTCATGGTTCCTCCGGCGTTTCCCGGGAGTATACGCGGGCCTCGTCGCGGGTGATGGCTCCGGTTGAACCCGGGGAGATCTTTCGCGGGGCGATTCGGAGCGGGCGCAAATCGGCCATCTTCTCAGCCGCACCCACCGCATGCGCGGGCGGATTTTTCTGCAGGACGGATGGGGACATGAAGATGAGCCGGCAGAACTCGCACCATCACACAATTCCCTCCGGTCTCGCGCTCGCCCTCCTCTTTCTCGCGTGCGACGGATCCGCTCCTCCCCTTCCGTCGATCGGCGAGCCCGCGACGAACGCCGATCCACTTTCCTGGGCTCGAAGCTTCGCGATGAATCGAGTGCTCGACTATCGGGTGTGGTCGGGAGCGCGTTCGGGATACGTCGCGCTGGTGGCCCGAAACGGGCACCTCGTCTACGCCCGGACGACCGGAGACGCGGATCTCGCATCCAAAGTCCCAATGGCACTCGACACACGTTTTCATCTCGCTTCGATGACGAAGCCCGTGACTGCGGTTGCGGCCATGATCCTGGTCGAGGAGGGGCATTTATCACTCGACGATCCGATCGAAAAGTTCATCCCCTCCTTCGCCGATATGCGGGTCGTAACGGGGCGCGACGACGCGGGTGGCTGGAGGACAGGGCCGCTCGCGAATCCGATTCGTATTCGCCATCTGCTGACCTTCCGTTCGGGGATCGGCGGCTATGCGGAAAGCGATGATCCTCTCGATCAGCTCTGGAGATCGCCGGATATCGAAGCGGCCGGACTCGGATCGTTAGCCGACCGGGTCGGTCTCGTCTCGAAACTGCCACTCTACGAGGAACCGGGAACGAAGTGGCGTTACGGCTGGTCGCTCGATGTCCTGGCCCGGGTGATCGAGGTCGCGGCGGGCGAAAAATATGACGCATTCCTTCGACGGCGTGTACTGGAACCGCTCGGCATGGATTCGACGGATTTCCCGGATGACGTTCCCGCGCATCTCTCCCTCGCCACGATGTACACCCATGACGAGTCGGGATCACTCGTTCACGATCCGCAATTCGACGACTATTATGGCCACGGCTGGTCTCCCGGTGGCGGCGGGCTCGTATCGACGGCTCCCGATTATATGCGCCTCGCCCTCATGCTCGCGGGAGGAGGTCTCCTCGAAGGCGTCCGAATCCTCGAGCCGGAAACGGTTGCGGAGATGACCCGACTGCATGTGAAGTCGGGCGTGCTCGAAGAGATGGGGATCGAGGGGCTGGGCTGGGGGCTCGGGTTCTGCGTTGTTGCGGACGATCAAAAGACGATGATGCCGGCGACCAATGGGGACTTCTGGTGGAGCGGGCGCTTTGGGACACAATTCTGGATCAGCCCGACCCATCGGACCGTCGTCGTCGTGATGCAGCAGACCGAGCGCGGACCCTATTCGGATCTGCCCTTTGCGCCTTCGATCGTCCAGGCATTGGCGACGCCCTGAATTCCATCCTCCGGAGGACACAGCGCGCTTACTCGTGACAGAAACCAGCGATGCTGCGGGCGGTCTCCCGGCTGATCTCGGGGCAGGCCAGCGGAAAGATCTCCGTCCCGTGAATCGTTCCCATCACCTGCCGACAGCGCGCCTCGACCCCCTCGCGCAGGAGCAACCGGTAGAAAGCGATCCCTTCATCACGAAGTGGGTCGCATTCGTTCACGCTGATCACGGTCGGCGGCAGACCCTGAACATCCTCGGCCTTCGCAAATCCCGGCCACGCGAGTGGGTTCCCCTTCTCGAATTCCTCGATTCCATACGCCATCGCACCGACATTATTATGAAGGTCGAGGAGAAGACCATTATTCTCGATCGAGGACGGCAAAGATTCTTGCGGCCACTCGCCCGCGATATAGGGACAGAGCGCATAGAGACCTCGAATCAGATCGAGACGGCCCTCCCGCTTCAGGCGAAGACCGGTCGCGAGCGTGAGGTTCCCGCCACCGCTCTCCCCCGCCACGATGATACGCGCTGAATCGATTCCCAGATCGGCTGCGTTCGCCGAAATCCACGAGAGCCCCGCGACACAATCGTCCAGCCCGGCGGGATAGGGCGCAACTTCGGGGGCGGAGGAAGGTGTGACACAATTCCGGAAATCGACCATCGCGACCTGAACACCCTGCGCGGCGATGATCCTGCCCCAGGCCCGGTAATTTCCGTCAAAACAAGACAGGATCTGCATCCCACCGCCATGGATATAGTAGACGCAGGGCAGCGGATCCTCGCTCTCGGGGCGGATGAGCTGAATCTTGATCGTATTCCCGTCCGGCTCCGAAATGAACTCGCGCGTCTCGATCTCGAGGCCCTCGGAGGGTGCGATCGACTCGTCGTCGCAGAGTTCCATGAACGCCCGAAAACCCTCGGCGGAAGCGCGCGCGACCTCGCTATTCGCTCGCTCGAGAAGTTCCTCCCGGCTCTTCACGTCCTCGCCCGCCGCGAGGGCCATCTGACCGAAGAGGGCCTTGATACGGGGGTCGATCCGCGGGTCTTCGCTGATCTTCTGATTGCTCATCAATGGTTTCTCCTGGATGCACCCCGCGCTGAGCGGGTGCAAACGACCTGATTCGACTTCAAGGATCTCGCGGGATCTGCGGAGCGGCCCGAGAGGCACGCGAAGAATAGCGCCGCCCCCGCGATTCTGAGATCGAAGATCCGCCCTCGCTTCACCTGCGAGGCCCCCTACCATGAGGCCCGTCCTCTCGGAATGGATCACTCGCCCTTATTCTCTCGATCGGAGCCCCCGGATGTCGACCCTCGAAGAGCGTGTTGCCCGCCTCGAAGCCCAGGTGCAGGCCGTGACCGATCGCGACGCGATCGTTGAATTGACGGGACGCTATTGCCGCGCCGTCGAGAGCGACGACATCGAAGCGATCATCGCGCTCTTCACAGAAGACGCCTCCCTGGAAACGGCTTTTCCGCCGGACTCGGGCCAGGATCACAGCTCGACGACGGGACACGCAGCACTGCGTGACACCTACAAGGGCACGGCCGGGATGGGGCTCATGCCCTGCGTCCACAACCACGTCGTCGAACTTCACGGGGATCGGGCGCGCAGCTTCTGCTCCGTCGAGCTCCGCTTGATCCAGAGCGGTGTCGCCTATACCGCGTCGGGCCATTACGAGGATCAGTTCCGTCGGGTTGCGGGAGAGTGGCGCTTTCAGCTGCGCAAGCTCGTGCTCTACCACTGGGTCCCGCAAACCGAGGGCTGGGCCTGAACACGACGACCTCGACCGAAGGGGCCCCAAGGCCGCCCTTCGCGGTTCAATGCAGCACGCGGATCCTCATGAGATCCAGAGACGAGGAGTGCCATGACGGTCGAATACGACCCCTTTTCCGAAGAAGTGATCCACGGCGACAACCACGCGATTTATAGGCGGCTTCGTGAGGAGTCACCCGTCCACTATATGGAGCAGTGGAACGCGTACGCGCTCTCGCGATTCGACGATGTCTGGTGGGCCTGCGAAGGTGATTTCGTCTCGAATGCGAGCGGCACCACATCCGCCCATCTACTGACGAAAGTTCAACCGGTGCTCCCATTACTGAACAATATGGATCCACCGAACCACACCAGGCTCCGCGCCGGCCTGCGCAAACATTTCATGCCAGCCCGTGTCCGCACCCTCGAGCCCTGGATCCGTGAACTCGCCGGGCGCCTGCTCGAACGCTTTGCCGATGGCGAGATCCACGAATTCGTCGAGGAATTCGCCCAGCCCCTCGCGATGAATGTCGGCTGCAAGGTCGTCGGATTGCCCCCGACCGACGGCGACTACCTTCGCGCCTTGATCCACAAATTCTTCGCTCGCAAGCCCGGTGGCACAGGGATGACCGACGAGGGTCTGAGCGCGATGCACGAGATGAACGATTATCTACGGCGCGTCTCGGCCGAACAGCGCGCCAACCCGCCGGCGGAAGCGAATGCGATCACCGTCCTGCACGAGTTTCGCGATCAGAAGGGCAACGCGCTCGATGACGAAGAGGTCGGCTCACATCTGAGCCTGCTCGTGATCGGCGGCACGGATACCCTGCCGAAGGTACTCGCCAATCTCATGCTGCGCCTCCAGCAGAATCCGGATCAGCGCGTCGAAGTCACGTCGAACCCGGAACTCGCGGTCCCGGCGTTCAACGAAGCCCTACGCCTCGACATGCCGACCCAGCAGATGTACCGCAAGATCACCCGAGATGTCGAAAGGCACGGTACGACCCTAAGCGCCGGCCAGGTGATCGCCCTGCTCTACACGGCCGCAAACCGCGACCATCGCGAGTTCCCGGATCCTGATCGCTTCGACATCCACCGCAATCCGCCCCGCTCCCTCGGCTTCAGCCACGGCCACCACGCCTGTATCGGCCTGCATGTCGCTCGCAAGGAAGGTCAGGTCGCGATCTCCGAGATCCTTGCCCGCTTCCCCGCCTACGAAATCGACGAGTCCGGCCTCGAGACCTATGCAACGGAATTCGTCAAGGGCTACTCGGCGATGCCGGTGCGTTTCAGGCCCTGACACCAGTGCAGCGACGACTTCGAATTCGGCGCTCGCGCAGACACCCGCTCCTACCGGGATCCGGAACGACAGATTCGGGCCTCCCGGGACGGGCGGAATGCGACCCCAGAACGAGGGGGCGCCGTCTCAGTGCGATGTCTCTGCCCCGAGGTCGCCGAGCGCCTCGATCTGCCGCCGGCGTTCGGCGCTGACGGCAAATACGGGCTCGAGCCTCAAGGGAACCCCCACCCACTGACTGATCTTGGCCAGCAGGCCCGGCTGCAGGGCCAAACCGCTTCGGTCGAGGGGAAGCGAATGCTACTCGCCCGGGTCAGCAATCAGGTCGTGATAGGCGACGACGGCGAATATCAGGGCATCGACGACGAGCTTGCGCCGGGGGGGGCCGGACAGAGACCAGATGACGCTGGAGATCCATCCACGAATAGAGCGGCTCCGCTGCCGACCTCTCTTGCCCGAGCCACGTGAGACCGCTTCGCCCCTCCGACTCGCTTCTGGAAATGGCCCGCACACCCTGCCCCAGATCAGCGAACTGAATCGGTGAGTTCCGGACACCCGAGTCCACACCGGGAACATCGACGATCAGCGAAACCCGCAGCATCGGTTCGTAGAGCTGGGGGCTATGCAACATCCGCCCATGCTCCCTGAAGGCCTCTCCGTAATCCGAATCCAGGATCACGATCGTTCGCCCCTGAATCCATGCTTCTCGAGACTCTCGAGGAGCCCCAGAAGAACCAATCCGCGTAGACCAGATCTTCGTCGTACAACGCAACGATTCGATCGATGCGAGACCAGTCATAAGACGGTCCTGCCGCGTCGAGTCTGATGAGGGCGCGCGACGTACCCAAGCTGCGACCCTCGGGGCATGAGCCAAAACGTCCGGCGAAAGGAGCGGGCGGCCCATAGGGATTATGTGGCTTCAGAAGATGCACGTGTATAAAAACGGCTGCGGGTTCGTCGCCGAAACCCGATCGAGCATTCTCTCGATCCGCGCAGCACTGTCGACTGGCGCCACCTTTCCATTCCGCGAGTGGAGCGTGTCGGTGCGGGGCACTTCCTCGAAGAAATCGAAACCCTGGGAAAGACCGAAATCTGCCGTGACATAGGGGGTCTCGGAATAGCCCAGCGTCGCAAGGCCGTGATCGCGCGCTGTCTCGGCAATCGGGTCGAGGGCCTCCGGAACATTGAGGCGATCCACTTCAGCGGGTGCGGCGGCGTTGGTCCCGGATCTGAGAATCTGCATCAGCAGGAGTGAGAGTACGACGACGGGTATTCGTCATGACCCCGTTTGCCGGCCTCCGGCGCAGACCTTCTCTGGACCGATTCGGCAGAGTCCGGTAGCTCGTCCAGACTACTCCCAAAGAGGGTCCAACGAGCGATCAAATCTCTCGCTTCTTCATTTTGGTGACGCGAATCTCCGCGCCGGCATCTGACTTCCAAAGGGCGCCGCGATAGATCCGACCTGACACCAGATGATGTCATGCCATTCTGGCGTCCCCCCCGCGCGGTCAAGACAACACAACGGCTCGAGAGCCCCTCGAAGCCTTCGCGCTAGGCGCGATCAGGGGGCCATCCATCGACCAGGCCGAGTTCCGCACAGAGTTCGAGTGTGTCGACGGTGCGGCCATTCCAGCTCTCGTTCTCGGGATGGGTGGCGAGCCATGCGATCACTTCTCCGGTCACGTTCGAGGTCGCGGCGCCGAGCGTCGGCAGCCCGAGCGCATCCATCGCCTCGCTCCGCGTGAAGCCCGGATCGAGGTTGATGGCGCGGATCCCTTGCTTGCCGTGCTCGGCCTGCAGGAGCGGCGCGATCCGATGGAACGCCCCCTTGCTCGCACAATGGGCGAATCCGAGCATTCCCATCGCGACCGTCTTATAGGGCGGCGCATCCACCTGACCCGCGCGCGACGTCATATTGAAAATCTGTCCGCCGCCTCGCTCCAACATCGGTTCGAGCACCCGCGTGGTCAGATAGAGTGGGTTGACCGCGTTAGCGAGGAGCGCCTTGTTCAGGGCCTCGAAGTCGAGGTTGCGGATCGGATCGAGCAGCCCGGGCCCGGACCAGACCCCGTTATTCAAGAGCAGATCGATCTGCCCCCATTCCGAAATCACACGATCGACCAGATGGTCGATGCTCTCGCGGGAGAGAAGATCCATCGGAATCGCGAGTGTCTTCCCGCCCTCCGCCTCGATGGCGGCGGCCGTCGTCTCGAGACTCCCCTCCACGCCGACCGTGCCGGCCGCAGCTTCCGACCGCGGGTGCTCGACACGCCCCTCCCCTTCCTTCGCGGTACGCGCCGTGAGTACGAGATCGAAGCCCACGCGAGCCAGACTCATGGACGCGGCCCGTCCAATCCCACGGCTCGCGCCCGTCACCAGAGCCACCCTTCTGGACATCCTATTTCTCCCTCTCTTCACCCGGTCATGGAATCGATCTGCCCGTGCAGAGTGACGGGGATCGTGGCGGGAATGATGCCACGCACGCGCCTTCCCGCCCGGAGTTCTCCGATCCGCAGGGCCGCTCCCTGAGCGGCGACGCGAAGCTCAAAAGGCATGCTGGAGTTCCCCGCAGCGAACCTCTAATCTCGAACACGAACTCGAGATCCCAAAGGAGAGCGCGATGGGTCGTCTGGATGGCAAGGTGGCTTTGGTGAGTGGCGCCGCACGCGGAATGGGGCAGGCGGAGGTGCGGCTCTTCGCCGCGGAAGGCGCAAAGGTCATCGTCTGCGACATCGTCGATGACGAAGCAAAGGCGGTCGCGGGCGACATCGGAGCGAATGCCCTCTATCAGCATCTCGACGTAACACGCGAAGAGGATTGGAGTGAAGCCGTCGCCGCGGGTCTCTCCGCCTTCGGCCACCTGGACATTCTGGTCAACAACGCCGGCATCGGCGAGATGATGCCCTTCGACCAGATGTCGCTCCAAGACTATCGGCGCGTGACTGAAGTGAACCAGACCGGTGTTTTTCTCGGCATGAAGGCCGTGATCGAGAGCATGACCGAAGCGGGCGGTGGTTCGATCATCAACATTTCCTCGATCGACGGGCTCACGGCCGCAAATTGCGTCCTCCACTACATCGCGAGCAAATGGGCGGTGCGCGGAATGACGAAGGCCGCCGCCATCGAATTGGCCCCGCGCAATATTCGCGTGAACTCCGTACACCCCGGTTTCATTCGGACCATGATCGGAAGCCCGGATGGCATCGCGCGACCCGAGGGCGACGCGCTACTCGACGAATTCACCAAAAAGTGGACACCGATGGGCCGCACCGGCGAGCCCGAGGACATCGCGAAGCTCGTGCTCTTCCTCGCCTCGGACGAGAGTGCCTACTCCACGGGATCCGAATTCGTTGCCGACGGCGGCATGATCGCTGGCTACCCCTCACCGGGGACGGATCTCTAGGCGCTTCGCGCCTGGCACCATCCGCCCCGCTTCGACCCACCCACGCGCACCGACAACGATCCTCACGGAGCCATCATGAACCGACTCGAAAACAAGGTTGCCATCGTCACGGGCGGCGCGCGGGGGCTCGGCGCCTCGACAGTGCGTCTCATGGTGGCCGAGGGGGCCAAGGTCGTCATCGGAGATATCCTCGGTGCCGAGGGCGAGGCGCTGGCCCGGGAACTCGGAGACGATGTCGCCTTCCTTCACATGGACGTGACGGAGCAGGCCGATTGGAACGCCGCCATCGAGCGCGCGCAAGTCTTCGGCCCACTCAATGTGCTCGTCAACAACGCCGCGATCGTGCACATGGCGGCACTTACAGAGACGACGGATGAGGACTACCTCCGGGTCTTCAGGATCAACCAATTCGGCACCTTCATCGGGGTGCGATCTGTCGTCGAACCGATGAAGGCCGCCGGTTCCGGTTCGATCATCAACATCTCCTCGATCGACGGATTGCACTCGGCGGCGGGCCTCTCCGCCTACTCCTCAACGAAATGGGCGATCCGCGGGCTCACCAAGAATGCCGCCATCGAACTCGGCCAATACGGTATTCGCGTGAACAGCGTTCATCCCGGTGGGATGTACACGGCGATGGGCGGCTCACAGCACGCCTCCGAGGAAGATCTCAATAAATCGACCTACACCCGATTCCCGATCCCCCGCGTCGGGCAACCCGAAGAGGTTGCTCAGGTGATCCTCTTTCTGGCAACCGATGAAGCCAGTTATTCGACGGGTGCGGAATTCGTTGCCGATGGCGGCTGGTTCACGGGGATGCGCAATCCGGCGATGCCCTGCTCCTGAGCCGGGTGCGCGCGGATCCGCAGGGAAGCCACCCGATTCCCCAGCCAGGCGCTCAGGCGCGACCGTCCGGAATCAGCCGTCCATGCATCGAACCCGCGAGTGGCCCGCCATCCGAACCCTTCGGGAATTCAGGCGATTGCACGGAGTGAGACACCCGGTATCGTGATCGACCGAGCCGCATGCGGAATCGAATCAGAGGAGTCCCAGCCATGACGCCCGCCGACACGCCCCAAGATTCCGGAGACCTCGAAGGCCTCGGCCTCCCCCCGATCGATCAGGTCGGCTTCGTCGTCCGATCGATCGAAGAAACCAAGAAGCGCTACGCCGCACTCTTCGGCCCCTTTTCGGAGATGGATGGCTCCGTCCAAGACGCGACCTATCGAGGCCGGCAGGCGGACGTCGACCTCTCGATCCTCTTTGGCCACTCGGGTGACCTCGAGATCGAATTCATCGAATGGCGGAGCGGCGAGAGTCCCCATCGCGAATTCATCGAGAAGGGTCGCGAAGGCATGCACCACCTCCGCTATCGCGTCGACAATGCGGACGCCTGGATCGATCGATTGGCCCCTCTCGGCTATGCGCCGATCTGGTACAAGCAATTCACCGCCGACACCGTATTCGCCTACCTCGAGAGGGAAGGTGACCCCCTGCTCGTTGAATTCCTGCAGATGCCCGAAGCGGGCCCGGGCTCGAGCTAGACGATCTTCCCCTCGTGGCCTTCCCAATAGGGATCACGGAGCTTCCGCTTGTAGAGCTTCCCATTCGGGTCGCGGGGCATATCGTTCGTGAAATCAATGCTATGCGGCCATTTCTGTTTGGCCATCTTGTCCTGGTAGAACGCAACGATGTCGTCCCTGACGGCATCGCCCGCTTCCGCTCCCGGAATCAGCTCGACCACAGCCTTGATCTCTTCCCCCAGATCCTTGTGCGGAATCCCGAAGACCGCGATGTCCTGGACCTTGTCGTGTTGCTGGATGACGCCTTCGATCTCCTGCGGATAGATATTGACTCCGCCAGCGATGATCATGTCATTCGCTCGATCGTTCAGGAAGAGATAGCCCTCGCCATTGAAATAACCGATATCACCGACGGTGAAGAAATCGCGTAGACGAGCCTCCTTTGTCTTGTCGTCCGCCTTGTAGTATTCGAAGGTATTCCCGGCCATTTTCATGTAGATCGTGCCGCTCTCGCCCACCGGGAGTTCGTTCCCCTCTGCGTCGACCACGATCACCTCGGAATTTGGCCAGGCGCGTCCAACGGTCCCGGGATGCTTCTTCCACTCCTGCGGAGGAGCGATCGTACCACCCCCTTCGGTCGCAGCGTAATATTCCCAGATCACGTCGCCCCACCATTCGAACATTTTCCATTTGGTCTCGATCGGGCAAGGCGCCGCCGCATGGATCATCGCCCGCAGCGACGACACGTCATACGCGTTCCGCATTTCCTCCGGCATCTTCAGCATCCGGTTGAACATGGTCGGAACCATGTGGCTATAGGTCACCTTGTATTTCTCGATCCGCTCGAGCGCGGCCTCGGGTGTCCAGCGATCCATCAGAACGACGGGGTGGCCCCAATGAAGAGCCGTCGTCGTCCAGTTGTTGACCGCCGTATGATAGGTCGGCGCCTGGGTGATCTCGACGTGATCATCATGGGGCATGATGCCAAAGAGCAGGAAGAGCATGCCCGAACCCGAGGCGACCTCATCGGGATGGCGCGGATCGAGCGCTCGACGCACACCCTTCGGCCGTCCGGTCGTGCCCGATGTGTAGAACATGATCGATCCGGAGGAGAGTTCTTCTGGCCGCTCCTTCGGCTGGCCGTCCACGAGGTCCGAGAAGGCGCGAAAGCCGTCGACTGGGCCGATCGAGAATGCGCGCGAAGGATCGAGCCCGGCTTCGTCGAGGGCGCGCTTGCTCTCGTCCGCGAAACGTTCGTGCGTTATATAGGCCTTCGATTCGGCGTTCCCGAGGATATAGGCGATCTCTGGACCGACGAGGTGCCAGTTGATGGTCGTCACGTAATAGCCGCTCTGATAGGCCGCCAGGCAGAGGGCCACCTGCTGGATGCAATTCGGAAGCGTCGTCGAGATATGATCACCGGGCCGCAAGCCCATCCAGCGCAGCCCGTGTGAAATCTGATTCACCAGATCGTAGAGCTCACCGAACGAGATCTCGTTGTAATCGGGATCTGCGATCGCCAGGCGGTCGCGATTCTCTTCTGCGATCTTCCAGAATCCGGTCGTTCCAAGGCCTTCCATGGGGGGGCTCCTCTCGGCGCATGATCCTGCGCCCATCCGCATATGACCCGATCGCGAATCTCCGAGGGAGGCGCGCACGAACTCGCTGATCCTATCATCGCCACCGGGCGCCGACCAACCCCGAAATCAGCGAGAATCAGCGTTCGCGGACCGGATGATCGTTCGCCCGAAATCCTCGATTGCAGCGCAGCGTTGTTCGAGGTCGAGAGAGCCCACTTCGTCGAAGGCCCATGGCGAGGCGAAGACATGGCTCACCCCGAGCGCCTCGAGCGCGCTCGACTCTTCGTCCCGCCAGCCCGCCAAGGGTGTCCAATAGACATCGAAGGGCTCCCCCGCACGACCCGCCTCCCGGCGATAGGCGCGCAAGGTCTCGAGCGGAGCCAGCAGATCTTCGGGTGTGACCATGCTGATCGGCGGGATCCAACCCCCTGCGAGCCTTGCAGCACGCCGCAGAGCCGCCTCGCTCTCGCCACTACACAGGATCGGGATCGGCTCCTTCACAGCGGGCCGCATGCGAATCCCCTCGATATCGAAGAACTCTCCCCGATGGTCGACGGATTCGCCCGTCCAAAGCTTGCGCATCAATTCGATCATCTCGTCGCTGCGTGCACCGCGCCGCTCGAAGTTCCGCCCCATCAGATCAAATTCCTCGCGCATCCATCCCACGCCGAAACCGAGGGAGACCCGATGATTCGACATGCGCGCGAGCGTCCCGAGTGACCGCGCGACCGAGAAGGGATCTCGCGCCGGCAGGACATAGACCGCCTGCAGGAAACGAAGCCGCGTCGTCACGGCCGCCATCATCGCCGTCGCGACCCACACGTCGGGGAACTCGTCCTCCGCGAGCCAGGGCCGGCTGCCGTCTTCGGTATAGGGAAATTTCGTCGAAACGGACTCGACGTGCGCGATTCGATCCGAGAGGGCCACCGCTTCGAAACCAGCCTCTTCTGCTGCCCGGGCGACCTGCACATGATGATCGACCGGAACTCGGAACAGGCTGCAGACAAATTTCATGCGAATCCCTCTAGGTCGCCGGGAATGACCGAGGCTAATAATCGTCGCCGAGCGCCGCCTTGAATTCTTCGAGGGATCGTAGACGCGGCTCGATACCGCTCCACTCCTTGCCTGGCTCACGCACGCCCGTCTCCTCGGGACCGAGATCGGCCCAGGGTGCCGTCACCCAGTAACGGGTCGCACCGAGAGATTTCCATAGATGGGCGTACTCGACACACTCGTCGAAGGTCTTGGGAGGGATTCTTCCGCCCTTGGGCATCTCGAAGCGTGGATCCTCGAAATAGATCGCCCCCTCGAGTCCGATTTCTGAGGGATCCCTTCCGGCTTCCTTCGCGGCGCCGTGAATCACCTCGAGTTGTTCGCGCAGGATCTCCTCGCTGAACCACGGGTAATAGGGGAACCAACCGTCGGCGAGGCGACCGACCCGTTTCAGCACGCGCGCGCTCTGCCCCCCGAGCCAGACCGGGATTGGGCGTTGGATGGGAAGCGGATTGATGCCGACGGCGTTGAACGTATGGTGCTCGCCGTGATAGGTGACGACCTCTTCGGTCCAGAGCATCTTGAGGATCTCGAGCTGCTCGTCCATGATCTTGCCGCGATGGCGAAAATCGACGCCCATCCCCTCGAACTCGACGTCGTTCCAACCCGCCGCCATCACGAAACGCGTTCGCCCTCCGGAGAGAAGATCCACCTGGGCCGCTTGCTTCGCGAGTAGGGCGGTCTGGCGTTGGGGACCGACGAGAATCCCCGTGCAGAACTCGAGGCTCTTCGTGACCGCCGCCAGATAGCCGAAGAGCACCATCGGCTCGTGCCAGACCATATGCCTGTCGTAGAGCGGACCGTGCCCAAAATAGGGTTTCCAATCCGGTCGCACATCGAGGTCCGCACCGAGCACGTGGTCTCCGACCGTGATGTAGTCGTAGCCCATCTGCTCGATCGCCTGGAGAAACTCCTTGAGCGCCCCCATATCCTCGAGGATCAGATGCTCCGGGAGATTCGTACCGATCTTGACCATACTCGCCTCACTTTCCCGCTCATTGTCGTGGATCATTCGCCCTGGACCACCTGGAAATCTCCCAGCGCACCCCGAAATCCACATGCAAATCGTATGCGACACGGCCGAAGCGTCCGCGCTGATGACCCTCAGGCTGCGCGCGGATCTCGCCGTGCGCCACATCCGTCTTCTCGAGCTTTGCTGCTCCGTAGATCTCTTCGACGGTCGAAAAAGGGTCCTTCACGAACTCATGAAAGTCAACGTCATGTATTCGATCCGCGGGAAGCAGGAACCGATCCCGCACGAACGCCTCGAGGAGCTGAACAACGCACCGCGCCCAATAGTCGAGATACCAGTCGGGCCGGATCTTCGTGTACTGAATCCGCGCCGAATAACAGTTCATCGTTGCCGCCGACTGCACGACGGAGACCGGAGCACGATGGGTCACGACGAAGGTCGCATCCGGAAAGGTCTCGACGAGGGGTACGATCTGTTCGAGGTGCCGAGGACATTTAGCACCCATCGATCCTGCGACCTATACCATTGAAGGATCTTGAGAGCGGTCTTCAGGTATTGATAACGAGGGCGTTGGTCGTGAGCCTGGTAGTAGTCGAGCCTTTTTGGGACCCGTGCGACCCATTCGATCGAGTAGCTCGAGAAATCGGGCAGCATCAGCTCCAGTTCTTCGTGGAGGTGATCGGGCTCCATCGGATGCATCGCCACCACCACCTGAGACGCGGTATGCATGCGCTGCCAATTCTCGGCGGCACGGAGATAGCGCGGGTCGTCTTCGCCGCGCGTCGGGTTCTCTTCGGCAACCGACGCCTGCCCCTCCCAGAGCGGCATCGAGCGCAGGCGGCGATCCGCCGCGATCAGGTTCACCAGATGGGTCGTTCCGGAACGCGGGAGGCCCAGAACGATGATCGGCTAGCGGATCTCCTGGTCGTGAATCTCGGGGGGGCGCTCAAGGAAGTCGTGGATCCGCAGTCGATTGACGGCGTAGCGCACGCAATCGTTGAAATGGCGAAGCGACCGAGCTTCGTACGTTCTTCGTCCTCGTCCATCTCAGAGAGTCAGAGCTCGAGTCGCTCCACGAAATCCTCGGGCCCGAAGGCGGCGAGGCCCGTCTGATCGCGTGCGGCTCCGAGCACCGCGTCGACGGAGAGTTCGACGTCCACCGACTCACCGAAAGCGAGCCCGGCCCTCTGGAGATCCGTCAGTTGCGGATCCGCGAGATCGGTCAGCCGATAGGTCGGGCCAGCCATTTCAGAAATTCTCACCGCTCGGATCCGAGGCATCGGAAAGCGAAGATCAAAGCTCGATCCGGGCCAATTTTTCGGCGGTCGAATTCCAATCCGCCCCTTCGACGGCGAAGGGGGCTGCCAGGAAGTCCGTCATCCCCGCATCCCGAAAGCCTCGCAATCGCCGCGCGACTTCTTCCTCGTCGCCGATCACACAGATCTCGCCGATCGCCTCGGCATCGGAAGCCTGAACGACCCGCTGGTAGGGCATGCTCTGCTCGTAGAAGGCAAATTCCGCCTGGGCCGCAGCGCGCACATCGGCGGTCCTAGCGCGGGGCACGATCGCGACCGCGACGACTCCCGCAATCCTGGGATCGGAACGACCAGCAGCCCGTGCCGCCGCCCGCACGGGCGGGACGATCTCGCGCTCGATCGCCCCCTCGTCGGACCAGGTCGCGATTACGCCGTCGGAACAGGTCCCGGCGACGCGCAACATATGCGGCCCGAGCGCGCCGACGAGAATCGATCCGGGGGGCCGAACCGCGGGTGTCCCATAGATCGACCCGAGCGCGAAAAATTCCCCCTCGAACTGAACGAAGCCGGCCTGCTCCCGTTCCCCCGCCGGCTTTGCCCCGGTCTGCATCGCCGCCTCCAACACCTCGAGATATTCGCGAACGTGCCGAGCGGGGCGATCGAAGGGCAGCCCGTGCATCGCCACGACTGCGGGATTGGAGCACCCGATCCCGAGATGGATCGGGCGGCCGATCGCCGCCTGAGTCGTCGCCGTCTGGCGGGCCAACGCGAGGGGATGAAAAAAATAGGTCGGGATCACGGCGGAGCCGATTTCGATCGCCTCGGTCACCTCCCCCGCCGCCTGCATCGAAGTCAGCGCATCGAGGGACCAGGGCAGATAGGGCACCCAGGCACTCGCAAAACCCATCGCCTCGGCATGCCGGGTCCGATCACGGATCTCGTCGAGCGCCGAGGCCGGGCCCCAGGTTTCCGAGACAAAGATTCCGATCCGCATGACGACCTCCAGCCAGCAAAGCCCCGCGGCACCCCTGGCTCCGCCTGGCCAGTGATACCCCTTCGGCAGAGCCACGTCGACATCGCCCCGACGATCGGTGGGGTCAGCGCCGCGGAATCCGTTATCCTCCGGAACCCGGTCGACCCGAGCCCGCTCGTCTCGACCCCCTCGAGACACACGGCTTTCAAGAGAGAATATGTCGATCAGCGCCCAGACTGCGATCGTGGGTGTCGGGCAGACGCCCTTCACCCGCGGCACCGAATTTTCCACCCTCGAGCTCCACCTGCAGGCAGCCCTCGAAGCGATCGGAGACGCGGGCCTCACGCCCGCCGATATCGATGGCGTCATGCCGAACGAACTGGCGGGAACCATCGCCGAAGATTTCATCCTGAACCTCGGTCTACCGGCGCTCTCGTTTTCGTCGACGATTCGAACCGGAGGGGCGAGCTTCGTGAGTGCGATCCAGAGCGCCGCCCTCGCGATCGCGGGGGGCGTCGCAAAGAATGTGCTGCTCGTCGCGGGCCGCCGCGGCTATTCGGCGCAGCGCGTCTCCCTGACGAGCGAGGGGGCGATCCCGCCCCATCCCGTGATGCGACACATGGATGAATTCGAACGCCCCTTCGGAAATACCGTGGCCTCACAATGGTTCGCCCAGGCCGCCCGACGACACATGCACGAATACGGCACGACAAGCGAGGATTTCGGTCGCATCGCCGTCGCGGTACGCAAGCATGCCAATCTGAATCCGCGCGCGCTGATGTTCGAGAAGACCATGAACCTCGAACAGCATCAGGCCTCGGCGATGATCGCGGACCCGCTTCGGCTCTTCGATTGTTCACTCGAAACCGATGGCGCGACCGCGATCGTCATGACCTCGGCCGAGCGCGCATCCGATCTGGCCAAGACCGCGGTACCGATACTCGGTGTCGGCGAGGGGCATGGCGCGCCACCGACCTCGATCACCCAGAAACGCGACTTCTGCGAGATCGAGGGCCTCGCCCTCGCATCTCGTCGAGCCTATGAGATGGCGGGACTCTCGCCCGGCGATATCGACTCCGCCCAGATCTACGATGGCTTCACCTGGATCGTGCTCGCCTCACTCGAAGCGCTCGGCTTTTGTGCGCGCGGCGAAGGGGGCGCATTCCTCCGGGATGGCCACATCGAACTCGGAGGGACCCTCCCCATCAACACGTCCGGAGGGCTATTGTCCGAGGGCCATTGCTCCGGCGCCAACCTCGTGAGCGAGGCCGTACGTCAGCTGCGGCGAGAGGTCGAATCCGAACGACAGGTGGCGAATTGCGAGCGCGTCCTCGTCACCGGCGAAGGCGATTTCCACGAGGGGGCCGCCCTCATCCTGGGACGAAGATCATGACCGCCAACAATCACGCCGAATCGGCGTCCGAAAAGCCTCCGCAGCCGAAACCAGAGACCATTCCGCGACCGGCTCCACCCGTCAGCGAACTCAGCCAGGGTTTCTGGGAGGCCGTCGCCAGGAAAGAACTCGCCGTCCAACAATGCGGCGCCTGCGGCACGCTTCGCCACTATCCCCAACCCCTCTGCCCCCTCTGCCATTCGGACGATTTCGACTGGGCGTCCCTCTCGGGCCGGGGTGAAATCTATTCCTATACCGTCGCGCATCGTGCCTTTCACCCGGCATGGAAGGAACACGTGCCCTACGCGATCGCGACGATCGAGCTCGAAGAGGGGGTCCGAATGGTCTGTGATCTCCTCGAGATCGACCCGGAGCGCGTGGCGATCGGCCAGCGCGTCGAGGTCGCCTTCGCCGAGCTCCCTGGCCAGGGGTGGATGCCCCGCTTCGAGGTGATCGACTGATGGACCTACAACTAGACGAATCGCAGCAGATTCTCGTCGACACTTTCTCGGAAATGCTTGAGAATGAATGTCCGACAACGCTCGTCCGCGACTGCGAGAAGAACGGCTACTCCTCCGAACTCTGGGATCGCTACTGCGAACTCGGCGCGAATATCATGGGCTTGCCCGAGAGCGCGGATGGGCTCGAGATGACGCTGCTCGATCTCGGGCTCGTCGCGACTCGCTCGGGACACGCGCTCGCCCCGGTCCCTTTCCTGGAGATCGCGACCGCGGGCCGTCTGCTCAGCGCGCTCGACATCAAGGACCCGATCGTCACGGAAATCGCAGAGGGCAAGCCCTCGGTCTCGATCTCGCTCCCACGACCCCACGCAATCCTGGGAACAGGCCGCACGACCGGCGGGCGCTCGCTCGTCCCCTTCGGCGCAATTGCCGAGCACGTGATCGCGGTCGAGGGAGACGAGCTCTTCGTCGCCTCGGGCGCGGACGCGCGACGCTCCGCTCGCGTCGTCGAGATGGGCGATGGCGCCCTCGCCCATTGGGATCTCTCCCGCGGCGCGGGTACGCGAACCCTCGCGAGCGGCGAGACGGCCCGTCGTGCGATCACCCGCGCGAATGCCGAATGGAAACTCCTCGCGGCCTTCTGGCTGGTCGGGATCGCCCAGCGATCCCTCGCGATTGGCGCCGACTATGCGCGCGAGCGCATCCAGTTCGGGGTTCCGATCGGCGGCTTCCAAGCGATCGCCCATCCCCTGGCCGAGAGCGCGATCCGAACAGACGGCGCGGAACTGCTCGCCTGGGAAGCGGCTTGGGCGGACACCGAGGATCCCGAACGATTCGAGATGCTTGCCTCGATGGCCTTCGTCTGGGCCTCGCAAACCGCGATCCGAAACGCCGATATCAGCCTCCACACCCACGGCGGCTACGGGTTCTCGACGGAATACGATATCCAGCTCTACTACCGCCGAGCCCGCGCGCTCGCCTCGATCGGCGGTGGCTCGAAGGAGGAGCTGCAGGCGGTGGCTGAATTGTGTTTCGATCGCGACGGATCGGGTTCCGCCGAATCTCTGCTGGGAGGTGCATGACATGGATTTTCGACTCGGACCGAAGGCCGAAGAAGTGCAGCGAGAGATCCGCGCCTTCCTCGAAAAGCATTTCAGCGAGGCCGACCGCAGGGAATCGATCGAAGATGGCGGCGGACACAACTGGGACCTCTATCGCAAGCTCGCCGCAGAGGGCTGGGTCTCCGCCGGCTGGCCCGAGGAACTCGGCGGCGGTGGGCGCGACCCCTACGAGATCCTCACGCTCTATTGGGAGCTGTGCAAGGCGGATTTCCCCTGGATCGGCCTGCTCAACAACGGCTTCATCGGTCACACGCTGCTCGCGATGGGAACCGAAAAACAACGAACCGAGATGGTTCCGAAGATCGCCGCGGGCGAGATCGCCTTCGCCCTCGGCTATACCGAGCCCGGATCGGGCTCCGATGTCGCCGGAGCGCGAACACAAGCGACGCGAGACGGTGACGACTGGATCATCGATGGGCAGAAGATGTGGACGACGACTGCGCACACCGCGCAGTACATCTTCATGCTGACGCGCACGAGTACCCAGGATCGGCCACATCGCGGGCTGACGATGTTCCTCGTTCCAACGGACGCGGAGGGCGTCGACGTTCAGGCCATCGAAACGATGGGCGGCGAACGCAGCAACGGCGTCTACCTCACGAAGGTACGCGTATCGGACGAGAATCGTGTCGGCGATGTCGACAAGGGATGGTCGGTGGTCCGTTTCGCGCTGGGTCTCGAGCAGGCGATGGGATATGCCGACCTCCAGGAACGCTTCATCCAGAACGCCGGCCAGTGGGCCCTCACGCAGGGCCCCGATGAAAAGCGCCCCTTCGACGATGTCCGCGTGAAGGAGCAGCTCGGTCAGACGGCGATCCATGCCGAGGTCTCGCGGCTCCTGCGACATCGCTCGACCTGGCTCTCCGCCGAAGGGCGCGATCTCGGCGGCAAAGGCGCGATGACGAAATCGTTTTCGGGAACCTCCTACCTCGAAGATGCCCAGAACTGGATGGATCTCGTCGGACCGGCGGGTCTTCTCGAGGAGGGCGAGGAGGGTGCGCTCGCCGGCGGCAACTTCGACGAAGCCTTCCGCCAGACGCCGGTCAACACGATCTATGGTGGAACGGTGGAAATTCTGCGAAGTCTCGTAGCCGAGGTCGAGCTCGGATTGCCCAAGAGCCGTTAGGGGGAGCGCCCAGAAAAATCGTCCCTCTTGATCTTGTCAGTGCCCGACACCGGAGCCCTCGAGATGAACCAGCCAATCGCCCTCTTCTCCCTCGTGGCCTACCTGGGCATCGCATTCGCCGGAGTCGCCTCCGCCGGGAAGAATCTCGGCGAGGCCGCTCGACGCGACTACGACGAGTCACTCGGCGCGCTCTTCGAGTATTTTCACCGAAATCCGGAGCTCTCCTTTCGGGAGGTCGAGACTGCGGCGCGACTCGCCGAGGAGCTGCGCAAAGCGGGTGCGGAGGTGACGACCGGGGTGGGGGGAACCGGTGTCGTCGGGATGATTCGCAACGGTGGGGGAGCGACCGTCCTGGTCCGCGCGGATATGGACGGATTGCCAATCCGAGAACAATCGGGGCTCGCCTACGCCTCGACCCGGAGCCAGACCGGACCCGACGGGAGCGAAATCCCCGTGATGCACGCGTGCGGGCACGACGTCCACATGACCTCACTCGTGGGAACCGCGAAGCGCTTGATCGCGAATCGCGATCACTGGTCCGGAACGGTGATGCTCGTCGGCCAGCCGGCAGAGGAACGCATCGGCGGCGCCAAGGCTATGCTCGCGGACGGGCTCTACGAGCGCTTCGGCGTGCCGGACCACGCGCTCGGCTTGCATATCATCGCCAGTGGACCGACCGGTCGCATCTCGATCAGCGACGGCTCGACCGCCGCCTCCGCCGACAGCATCGACCTCGTTGTACACGGGGTCGTCTCCCATGGCGCCGCGCCGCAGAACGGCAAGGATGCCGTCTACGTCGCCGCCCAGATCGTCGTCGCGCTTCAGAGTCTCGTGAGCCGAGAACTCAATCCCCTGGAAGCGGGCGTCATCACCGTCGGATCGATCCATGGCGGCCGCAAACACAACGTCCTCGCCGACGAGGTCAAGCTCGAAATCACCGTGCGCGCCGATACCGAGGCCGTGCGGCAGACGCTCCTCAGCGGCATCCGCCGGATCGCCCGGGGCGTCGCCCTCACCCACGGCGTCGCCGAATCCGCCCTGCCCACGGTCGAAGTCGTCGAATCGACCCCGCCCAACGAAAATGACCCGGCGACCGTGGCGATCGTCAAGCGCGCGATCGCTCGCGAACTCGGAGAGGACGCGTTCTTCCAATTGAAACGGGACAGCATGGGTGCCGAGGATTTCGCCTATTTCGTCGAGACCGAAGACGATGTCCCGGGTGCCTATTTCGCGGTCGGCGGAACTCCTCAGGCCGTGCTCGACGCCGCTGCCGAAGGCGGCCCTCCGGCACCCTTCCATCACTCGCCCTTCTTCAAGATCGAGCCCCTCGAGTCGGTCGTGACGAGCGTGCGGGCGATGAGCGCAGCGGTGATGGAATTGTTGCCGACCAAATAGCCCGCGAGAGGACCGGCGAATGTGTCGGGAAGAGAGCGAGATGGAGACCAAGCGAACCTTCTGCCGAATCTGCGCCGCTTATTGCGGCCTGGTCGCGGACGTCGAGAAGGGCCGTCTGCTCGAGGTGCGCGGCGATCCGGATCATGCGCTCAGTCGCGGCTACAGCTGCGTCAAGGGACGACGCATTCCCGAAACGGTGAACCATGCGGAGCGGCTGCGGAACTGTCTCGTCCGAAATGCCCAGGGCGAATTCGAGACGATCGAGAGCCGGGATGCCCTCGATGAGATCGCAGAGAAACTGACCGAGATCATCGACCAACACGGCCCCCGGGCGGTGGCTACCTTTACCGGAACGGGTGCCTGGGGCAATGGCGCGACGCTCGAGATCGAAAAAGCGTGGCATCACGGAATCGGCTCGATCATGCGCCATAGCGCCGCGACGATCGATCAGCAGGCGAAGATGGTTTCGCCCTGGTTCCACGGCCTCTGGGGCGGCGGAGCGCAATCCTTCGAGAGCGCGGACGTCATCCTGTTGATCGGACAGAATCCGCTCGTCGCAGGCCAATACCAGCACGGTGGCCCACCCGGCTATTCCCCGACCGCCCTGCGCCAGGCGCGCCAACGCGGCCTGAAACTCATCGTGGTCGATCCGCGCCAGACGGAACTCGCGCGCCAGGCGGATCTCCACCTGCAACTCGTGCCCGGTGAGGATCCGACACTCTTCGCGGCGATGATCCGGCAGGTCCTCGACGAGGGACTCGAGGATGCGGAGTTCTGTGCCGAACATGTCGAGGGCATCGGAGCACTCCGCTCGGCGGTCGACGACTTCACGCTGGACTATGCCGCCGAGCGATGTGGTCTGCCAGCGGATCAGATCCGCGAGGCCACACGGCTCTTCGCCCGGGGACCTCGTGGGATGGCGAGTACGGGAACGGGACCGAGCATGGCCCCCCACCCCAATCTGACAGAACATCTGGTGCAGAGCCTCAACACACTGTGCGGGCGCTGGGGTCGCGAGGGCGATCCGGTGAACGCGCCGAGCGTCTTGACGCCCGACCTGCCGCGACCCGCCCAGGCCGTCCCCGGTGATTTCCTGCCGCCGGATCTCAGTCCGACCGCCAACACCGAGAAATCTCGTATTCGCGGTCTGCGACAGCTCTTCCAGGAAATGCCGACGGCGGCGCTCGCGGAGGAGATTCTCACCCCCGGCCAGGGACAGGTCCGCGCCCTCATCGTGGTCGGCGGCAATCCCGTGCTCTCCTGGCCCGACCAGGCGCGCACACTCGCGGCCCTCGAAGCCCTCGATCTGCTCGTCG
This sequence comes from Deltaproteobacteria bacterium, assembly GCA_002719955.1. Classification (GTDB taxonomy): domain Bacteria; phylum Myxococcota_A; class UBA9160; order UBA9160; family UBA4427; genus UBA4427. Next base: position 116,374 of record PBFW01000002.1, read on the forward strand.
TGCTCGATCTCCGGAAGACCCCAACGACTCGCCGCGCCGACTATGTAATCGCCTCGACTCATTTCATGGAGCGCGCCGAACTGACCTTCCTGGGAGACTTCTTTTTCGAGAAGCCCTTCAGCCAATTCACCGACACCGTGTCCCAACCCGCCGGCGACCTGATCGAAGAAAAGGATTTCTTCATCGAACTCGCCCGCCGCATGGGAACGAAACTCGAATTGCCCGGCGGTCTGTTGGACCCCGAGAATCCTCCGAACACCCTCGAGTTCTTCGAAATGGTGCGCCCCGCCTCGAAGGTGCCTATTACCAAAATCGCCCGCTACGAGGGGGGCCATATCTTCGACGAGATCGAATTGCGAGTCGCGCCCGCGATCGAAGGCCTCGAAACACGCCTCGATGTCGCCCCCGCGGAGATGATCAGTGTACTGCGAAACGTGCGCAACGAGAGAAACGAGCGCGAAGATGGCTTCACTCATCTGCTCGTCTGTCGCCGCGTCAAGCACATGGTGAACTCGGTCGGTCACGACCTGCCACGAAGCAAGAACGAAAAATCCTACAACCCGGCCTATCTACACCCCGATGATCTGGACGCGTTGGCACTCACGAGCGGGGATCGGGTCGGCATTTCCTCGGAGGATGGTTCGATCGAGGCCATCGTCGAGGCGGCAAAGGACGTGCGTAGAGGGGTCGTCTCGATGACACATTGTTATGGAGGGGATCCAGCGCACAAAGCTGAACCGCAGGAGGTCGGCAGCTCGGTCAACGCGCTGATCGCCGTCGACCGCAACTACGACCCGATCTGTGGACAGCCCCGCATGAGCGCGATCCCGATCAAGCTTCGCAAATATTAGCGGGCGGCGAACGTGAGACTCGGCCGGGTGCAACGAACTCAGTCGAGTCGCAGCGTCTGCATCTTTGCGCCCACGAGATCTCTCTGCGCCGGAGCGAGCAGCCATTCTTCTCGCGTAAGACGCCTGACCAAATAGTGGATGAGTTCGGCATCCCGCTCGCCTCGATTATCCCGGACGAGATCGGACAAGGCCTGATCCCGCTCCTGCCAGGTTCTCGGGCGTGCGCCCAACAACTTCTCCGCATCATCAAAATCCTTCGCCAACAGGTCGGCGCCGTAGCGATCGCCCTGCCGCACGAAGACTGCGAGGCGCCGCAGACTATCCGCCTCGTAGGCCTGAAAATCGCCCTCTGTCTGGAAGGCTCCAAATTTCTCGAGCAGCGAATCATTCGCGACCGCATAAGGGGACACCGTCTCGGTCGGCAACACGGGGTTTTCCAACTCGAAGCCTTCGCGATATGCAATCAATTCCAAGGGTGCTCGTGCGTAGACGAGATACCAGGTGAGGTATTGGACATATTCGACGGCGACATGGGGCTTCGCAAGCGCAAGTCCGGTACCGAGCGGCGTCGTCAGAGCGAAGCGGATCGCGTGATAGAGAACGGCGTGCCGGTCGACCGACCGACCGATCGCCGCCTCATAACGATCCACCACAACGTCGAGATCGCCCATCTTCTCGGTGAGGTCGCGCGAGAAGAGCCCCCCCAGGTCCGCGAGGGGATCGCCGAGATAGCCGAGTTCCATGTCGAGCATCGCCGTCACCCGGCCCTTCTCGAAGATGAATTGCCCCGAGTCACCGGTCACAAAACCACATGTGTCGCGATTCTCGGGCACGTTCCGTTCACACCAGTCGATCAGAAATTCGATGATCGGATCGGGGCGTGTCTTGCGTTCGAAAAAACGTGCGATCCCCGTGGCGCTATCGCCAAGGGCGAGCTCACGCGGCGTAGTGAGGCGCGGCAGACCGAAGGCTTCGAAATCATCCGTCGGGAGCGAATGGATCTCGGCGAGGATCTCGATGAAATGATCCCGCACCGCTTCGAATTCTTCGGAGTTCTCTGCGGTGGCCAGGTCGTGTCGGCCCGGCGACTTCTGCATGACGAAACCGACGGGGTCTTCGCAGTAGCCATAGATCCTGGGAACCGGGATCCCGTTCTTCTCGAGCGCCCGAAAACATGCGTATTCGTGCCGGATCGTGTTTTCTTGGCCCTGTTCGATCCGCCCTCCGCGAAAACAGACGGGCAGGATTTCGCCATCCGGGCGCGCTACGTCACACCAGAAGACGGGCCGCCAACGCGCCTGGCGCTCCACCGAGACGATTCGCCCCCCGACGGAGGATTCGACCCTCTCCAGGGCCGCACGCCATTTTGGGCCGTGGGAATCGAGATCGAAGACCATCGCGGGCTCCTTTCGCTCGCACACCAATTCGCCCCATCCTAGCCGAGAAAGCTGTACCGGATGAAGGCCCGCTCGGTTAGTCTCGGACCCCGCGCGGTGATCGTGTGAGTAGAGGATGAAGAGCCGTGAAGAATCGATTCGACCTGACCGGGCGTGTCTCGCTCGTCACAGGGGCCACGAAGGGCCTCGGGCGCGCGATGGTCCAAGGCCTCGCCGAGGCCGGCAGCGACGTCGTCGTCGTCAGCCGAAAAGCGGACCTCTGCGAACTCGTCGCCAAGGAGATCGAGGAATCGACGGGCCGACGCGCGCTTCCGATCGCCTGCCATTTGGGCGACTGGAACGCCCTCCCCGGCCTCGTCGATCAGGTCTACGGCGAATTCGGCAAGATCGACGTGCTGGTTAACAACGCGGGCATCAACCCGGCGATGGCCACCATCATCGACATGAGCGAGGAGTATTTCGACAAACTCTGCTCGGTGAACCTGAAGGGGCCGATCCGCCTGGCCGCTCTCGTCGCTCCGCGGATGGGCGAGCACGGTGGTGGAAGCATCATCAACGTCGCGACCCTGGGCGCCTACGCGGCCGGGCCCGGCGTCGGGACCTATACGGGACTGAAGGCAGCCCTGCTCAACTTCACCAAGACGATGGCCACGGAATGGGTCTCCCTCGGCGTTCGGGTGAACGCGCTCTCCCCCGGGCCCTTCATGACGGAAATGATGAAGGGCACCGCCAAATACGACACCAGCTTCGTCGAGCGCTCGGCGGAAGCCACGCTCATGAAGCGCGTCGCCGACCCCGACGAGGTGGTGGGGCTCACGCTCTTCCTGGCGAGTGACGCTTCTTCCTATGTCACGGGAGAGGACTATGCGATCGCGGGCGGGATGCGTAGCAACTAGAAGCCTGACCCAAGACGCGCCTTGAGTCGATCTTCTAAAAGGGGTGGATTGGCTTTCGCGGCCGAACTTCCGGCTCGATCGTACGTTGGTGCTGCCTCTGCACCTGTCACAGGCGCAGAGGCTCGACTCCTCATCCCATCGCTGCTCTATAGAGTGTTCGCCGCGGCACAGACCAGGCCCCACTCGCCTCGGAAATCCGCTCGACCTCGGGTTGCGAAGCGTCTGAAGCGCATTGTCTGTTCGATCTCTGCGAAGGGACGGTCACCTTGCGTCTCCGAGCCGCGAGGCCACTTCGTTCGTTTCCACCCACGGACCGCCACCAAACAAGGCTGACGTTTCTTCCGGAGGTCCTGCAGGTTCTTCTCGCTCAGGTAGCTTGCGGCGGCCACAACAACGCCAGGCTTGCGATGCGTCGCCGCCTTGATCTCTCCCACTTCGTAATCCTTGAAGTCGACATCACCACCCATGACTCCCATACTCATCAAATTAGGAGTCTTGGGTCAGGCTCCTAGTTGGGCGGGCCTTCGAGGATGTGAATGCCGCAGCAGGTGCCGAGGCCGATCACATGGGCGAGGCCGATACGCGCGCCCTCGGCCTGGCGCTTGCCCGCGTTCCCGCGCAGATGAGTCACGATCTCGTAGATGTTCGCGACGCCCGTGGCTCCGATCGGGTGGCCCTTCGAGAGCAGGCCGCCGGACAGGTTCACCGGGATGCGTCCGCCGTGCCAGGTCGTCTTCTCATCGATCAGCTTGCCAGCTTCCCCATCGCCACAGAGCCCAAGGTTCTCGTAGTGCAGGACCTCCGCCGTCGCGAAACAATCATGGAGTTCGACGAGGTCGAGATCGTTCGGGCCGAGTCCCGCCATCTCGTAGGCCTGGGCGGCGGCATTTCGCGTGCAGGTGCTGACATCGGGCATGACCTCGTCTCGATCCGTCCAGGGATCTGTCGTGAGGACCGAGGCTCGGATCTTCACCGCCTGTCCGCTGAGGCCAAGTTCCTTCAGCTTCTTCTCCGATACCAGGACCGCCGCCGCGGAGCCGTCGACGTTGGCGGAGCACATGAGTTTGGTGTTCGGGTAGGAGATCATCTCGGCGCCCATGACTTCTTCGAGCGGTGTCTCGATCTGATAACGAGCTTTCGGGTTCATGGTTGAGTGATGATGGTTCTTGACCGCGATCTGAGCGAATTGCTCGAAGGTCGTCCCGTAATCCTTGGCGTGGGCCATACCCGCTTCCGCGAAGACGCAGGGCATCGAAGCCGAGCCGAGCAGGCCTTCGGGGTGGATGCCCTTGCTGGGACCGCCCCCGCCTCCGAGCATGCCGGCACCGGCCATCTTCTCGACACCGACTGCCAGAACGATGTCGTTGATGCCCGCCCTGATCGAAATCCAGCCTTCGCGGAGGGCGGTGGCGCCGGTCGCGCAGGCGTTGGAGACGTTGACGACCGGGATCCCTGTCTGGCCGATCTCCTGTTGGATCTGCTGGCCGACCATGCCGGCCGCCATCATCAGGTTGCCGCTATAGAGGGCCTCGATGTCGTTGATCGTGACGCCGGCGTCGTCGAGCGCGCCTAGCGCCGACTCCGCGGCCAGCTGCGCGATCGATCGATCGGGAAATTTGCCGAACTTGATCATGTCGGCTCCGACAATATAGACGTCTTCACTACCCATGTGATTCACTCCTGATTCCGGTCGCGGGGCAACCGAGTATTTTTATTGAGGGACTGATTCCCGAATGCTCGTTCTTGGGTATTTGCGCTCTGGGGGTGGCGGGCTGTCAGCGACCACCACGCAGGAAAGGTCGAAACGACCGGACTGGGACCCGGTCAATCCGTCAAGCTACTGGCTTGATATAGTAGGTCATGTACTCGCCGCCTTCGGCGTCCTTGCGGGGCGCGATTGCGTACGTGACTTCGATCGCCATTCCGGGTGTGATCTTCTCCGGGTCGGGCTCGATTCCGATCATGTTCGTCTTGATCGTACCGCCGCCTTCGAGATCGGCGATCGCCGAGATAAAGGGAACCTCGATTCCCGGGAAGGCTCGGTAGACGATCGAGAACGCGTGGAGCGTGCCCTTGTTCGCGAGTGTGTGGGGTGTGGCCGTATCGCGGCCGCCGCATTTGCCGCAGGCCATGCGGGCCTTGAGGGAGATCGCTCCGCAGCTCTTGCACTTGGAGCCCTCGAGATAGGGATCACCAGATTCCGGGATCTTCAGGAAGGGCATGATCGGGAGGGGTTGGTCGGGCATGCTGGACTCCATCTCGTCTGAATATGAGTATTCGGTTGTTCCTGGCCCGTGGATTCGTTCCGAAAGGCTCGGCGACTTGAGGGCGCTGCCGCCGAGTGGCCGGACCGGATCGCGACGGATCGCTTGAGTCGATTGAGAATGCGGACTCTAGGCTACCCGGACCCGCTTTCGCCAAGGTCGCGGGGGTGGAGTCTTGACTCGGATTCCGCCCATCGGGCTCCTGCGACGCGCAGGGGGAATGGCTTCGGTTAAGGTTTTCCTCGAGGTTGGAAACCCGGAGGGGATCGGGAATGAGCGAAATCGAGCTGTTGCGGCGGGAGGAACGGGACGTGTCCGCCTGGGACATCGAGGTTGATGTGCTGGTCGTCGGCTACGGGTGTGCCGGCGTCTGCGCAGCGATCGAAGCACGCGCGGCGGGGGCGAGTGTGCTCGTCCTCGATCGCGCGGGTGGGGCGGGCGGAACTTCGATCAACTCCGGAGGCTTCGTCTATCTGGGCGGCGGCACCGCCTTGCAGAAGGCACTCGGCTATGACGACTCGCCGGAGAATATGTTCGACTACATGATGGCCGCTTGTGGCCCCCAGCCCGACGAAACATTGATCGCCGCTTATTGCGAGGGCAGCGTCGCTCATTTCGACTGGATCGTTGCGCGCGGCGTCCCTTACAGGGAGAGCTTTTTCGCAGGCGCCCACGAACCCTTCGACTCCGACGACGGGCTCGTTTTCTCCGGCAGTGAACACGTCCATCCCTACAACGAGGTCGCCACGCCCGCGCCGCGAGGACACGCACCGCGATCCATTCGCGACAAGGGAGCGCTCTTCATGAATAAGCTGATCGAGTCCGCCGATGCAATCG
>PBFW01000003.1 GCA_002719955.1 Deltaproteobacteria bacterium
GAGCGCTTCCGCCAAGGCCTGCGCACCCGGAGAGGAGTGCGACAAGCCCAAGGCACACTAAGGGCGTGAGGAATCGGTCAAACATGCACTGAGAGTCTCCGATGAATGCCCTCACATCGCCAGTGCTAACCCCTCCGCCACCCGCGCAAGTTTCGTTTAAGATGGACGTCTGCGAAGGACCGAATTCTTAAACAAGAACACCTTTAGGAGGAAGAGGATGAACGCAAAAGGAGCCGTCATTACGGAAGGTCAGTGCTACGCAGACGGCATTGAGAGGCTATTCATCGGCTTCAAGAAGGACTGCCTCGGAGAGCTCCCCGCGACGGAAGGTGAGCGGGTCCCCTTCCAGCTCCTAGTCAACGGAGAGCGCCTAAAGGCAGGCATCCGCATGACTGAGAAGAACGACCTCGCTTGGATCTGTCCTGACGCATACGACCTCAAGGGCGAGAAGCACCGCCTCCCTGACATCCTCTCCTCGCTCGGCATCGAAAAGAACGACACTGTCCAGGTCAAAGAAGAGGGCGACGCATTCGTCATCTACCGAAGCGTTTGAAGCCCAGGAGCGCAGCTGGTCATCCCCGCTTACTTCTCACAGCCATAGCGCTCGCCTCCGCTTGCGCCCACCTGCCCCCCTCTTCGGTCCATCACGATCTGGTGGTCTACGGAGGGACCTCCGCAGCCGTGATCGCGGCCGTGCAGGCGAAGGAGCTCGGTCAGAGCGTCCTCATCGTCTGTCCGGACGCACACCTCGGCGGCATGACAGCCAGCGGGCTCGGCTGGACAGACAGCGGGAACAAGGCCGTGATCGGCGGGAAGAGCCGCGAGTTCTATGCGCGGCTCAAGGCGCACTACGACGACCCGGCCGCCTGGCGAGAAGAGGAGCGCTCGGAGAGCCGTCACTATCGCGCCGACTCAGACGCCATCTGGGTCTTCGAGCCGCACGTCGCAGAGACGCTGTTCGAGGAGCTGGTCCGCGAGGCTGAGGTCCCCGTCTTGAGGGGGCGCTGGCTGGACCGGGACACAGGGGTCGAGAAGAGCGGCGCCAAGATCACCGCCATCCGCATGGAGTCTGGAGAGACCTTCACCGCTGAAGTCTTCATCGACGCCACCTACGAGGGCGACCTCATGGCCGCCGCAGGCGTCGGCTATCACGTCGGACGTGAAGCCAACGCCGTCTACAGCGAGACCTTGAACGGCGTCCAGACCCGGAACGCACGCAGCCACCAGTTCAAGACCAAGGTCGACCCATACCTCACCCCAGGCGACCCAGAGAGCGGCCTCCTCGCGCGCGTTCACGCAGGCGAACCCGGAGCTGAGGGAGAGGGCGATCATCGCGTACAGGCCTACAACTACCGCCTGTGCATGACCGACGCCCCCTCAAACAGGGTCCCGTTCGCGAAGCCAGAGGGTTACGACCCCGCCCAGTACGAGCTCCTCGCGCGCGCCCTCCAGTCCGGCGCTCGCCACGTCTTCGGCAAGTTCGACCCCATGCCGAACAGGAAGACGGACACCAACAACCACGGGGCCTTCTCCACGGACAACATCGGGATGAACTACGAGTACCCCGAGGCCAGCTACGAGCGGCGTGGTGAGCTCCTCGAAGAGCACGAGCGCTACCAGCGCGGATATCTGTGGTTCCTCACGAACGACCCGCGCGTTCCGATGGAGATCCGCGAGCGCATGGGCCGTTGGGGCCTCGCAGCGGACGAGTTCACGGACAACGCCCACTGGCCCCACCAGATCTACGTGCGGGAAGCGCGTCGCATGGTGAGCGACTTCGTCATGACCGAGCGTCACCTGCGCGGGACAACCCCCACCCCGAACCCTGTCGGGATGGGCTCGTACAACATGGACTCACACAACGTCCAGCGCTACGTCGCCTTCGACGCAGACGACGTCGCCTATGTACAGAACGAGGGCGACATCCAGATCAACCCAGGCGGGCCCTACCCGATCTCCTACGAGGCGATCATCCCAAAGAGCGCCCAGTGCACGAACCTCCTCGTCCCGGTGTGCCTCTCAAGCTCACACATAGCCTACGGCTCCATCCGCATGGAGCCCGCCTTCATGATCCTCGGGCAGTCGGCCGCGACCGCAGCATGCATGGCGATCGAGGCCGAGGTCGCGGTCCAGGACGTCGACAGGGAGCGCCTGCGAACGCGCCTCCTAGCCGCCGGCCAAGTCCTTGAGTACGTAGCCCCGCCTCCTGAGGGTGCGATCCCGCTGAGCAAACTTGGTGGAGCCATCTGTGATGACTCTGAAGCGAACTTCGTCGGCGAGTGGACTCCGAGCGTCTCCACCTCTTACTTCGCGGGCGCTGGCTACCGTCACGACAACAACGAGCCCGATGGCAAGCGCGCGATCTTCACCGTGAGGCTCCCAGCGCCGGGCCGCTACGAGGTCCAAGCGGCTTACTCCGCGCACCCGAACCGAGCCAGCAGCGTCCCCGTGACGGTGGAGCACGCTGGCGGTTCGACGACCGTCTCCTTGAACCAGCGCCGCGTCCCCACCGTGGACCAAATCTTCCAACCGCTCGGAGTCTTTGAATTCTCAGGGACCTCAGCGCGCGTGACTCTCAGCAACGAGGGGGTCGACGGTCACGTGATCGCAGACGCGATCCGCTGCGTTTCGCGCCCATGACGGATCAAGCTCCGCGCTGCTGGAAAAATCCGCCTCCGAAATTGAGATTAGGTCTCATTTAGAGTTCATTACCGTGAGCTATGCCTCGCGAGCGGAAGAAGCCCAAGAAGAAGTGCTGCGACAAGCGCAAGCGCTGTAAGCGCTGCCCGCTGAGCGCGCTCTAGCGCGCCGCTATCGCAAAAGCGGCGCCAAGAGACCCCTAGCGAGGTCTCCCTCAGCGGGCGAGTGCTCAAGCACCAAGGTGGCGGCGTAGCGAACCAAGGCTGTTCGATCAGCGAAGTGAGCGAGCTCCCCTCCGGCCTCGAGGGCCGCAGCGACGCGCTGCAGAGGGACGCCTTGAGCGGCCGCGCGCGCGAGCTCATCCGCGATCCGCTCGCCGTCAACGCGCTCTGGCAGCTCAGGCTCACCGTAGAAGATCAGCGCCTCAGCGAGGTCTAGCGAGGGCGCGCCGTCAGCTCCAAGGGGCGCAGGCACGAGGGCGACCACTCTCCCAGAGCCTGTCCCCCAGTTGATGCGCTCTGCGGTCTCTCCTCCTACATAGAGGACGCTCTCAAGGGTGTCCCTCGGGACAGTGAAGGCGTCATCCACCTCGAGGACGAGGAGATATCCCGAGGCCGTCCGAGGCGCCTCTGCGCGCCAGCCGTGGCGATAAGACTCACCGAGGACGTACGGTCGCGCGAACAGGACGCCGTCTACGCCAGCGGCCTCCGAAGGTTGGGCGGGCAAGAGCCCTTCCTCTTCCTGAATCCACGGCAGGTTGAAGCCAGCGACGGCCCCGCCAAAGAGCGTGAGCCCTAGAAGAGCCGCGAGCGGGAGGAGGATGGTCTGCTTCTTCATGACGGATCAGTCCTTGGTGACCTCGATGTCGTCCAAGCCTAAGCGCCCCACCGCTGAGGTCCCTGGCCCTCCAAACTCAAGGCGCACGGCGTCGATGATGTGGAGGTTGATGTCGCTCGCGTTCGCGAGGAAGTCGGAGATGCGAATCCTGATGGTCTCCATCTCGTTGTGCCACCCGACCCCGGCGCCAGAGAGGAAGCCTGAGCGCTGATAAGGCTCCTCGACCCCCCCGCCATAGGCCGCGATGTTGATCGAGCTCGAGACTCCGTTCCCATCCTGCAAGGTCACCATGAAGGTCAAGTCTTCAAGGACCGCGATGGTGTTGGGGTGCCGCGTCCCCTGGCAAGCACGGAGGGAGAGGTAAGTGTCATCAGCGAAGTCAGCGTCGAGGGGGTGAACCTTCACCTCCCAAAATGAAGGGACGACCCAATCAAAGACAAAGCCCGGGTGGTGGTCAGAAGAGATGGACCTCGTCATCCCGTTCATGGGCTGGGTCGCGTTCCAGGCGAAGCCACCGATCGTGTCGCGCTTGCTCTCTTCGGAGTAGTTCAAGACGTTGAAGCTCACGGCCGTCCCAGAGCTGGACGTGAAGGCAGAGGCGTAAGTGTCGAAGTCCTCGATCACTGTCCGGCCTGACGCAGGCGCGTCTCTGTGATCGAGGGTGACGACCACGCAGGGGTCCGTGAGCGGCGGCGCGCCTACAGGCTTGAAGCTCTCCCACTGCCGCCAGAGGAAGTCTTTCGCTGCGGGCGCTCCGTCGATGTAGTGCTTCACGAGGGGCAAGAAGTGCCCGCGCATGATCTGGTGCGTCTCAGCGCGATTGATGATGCACGGGCCGCTCGCGACGAGGCTGCCACCGCCGTCATGGAACGCACCGTGCCCAGCGCCCTGCAAGGTGATGCTCGTGCGCGCGCCCGACGCCCTCTCCATCAGGCTGTAGAAGTGAGTCTGAGCGGGCACGCCGCTGACGTCAGCGTCCGCCGATCCGACCCAGAGGTGATAGTTCACATCGCCGACGTCTGTGCTCGCCGGGTTCAAGTACGTCGTCGGTGCGATGCTCGACACCAACTTCACATCAGCAGGCGAGTAGTTCTGCACGCTGTAGCCGCTCACGAGGCGGTTGTATGCGCGCGTGACGCCCTCTCCTCCGCGGCTGTGCCCGATCCAGGTGATGTTGTGAGAGTCGATGTGTCCGTTCAGGATCCCGCCGTCGATGACAGCGAGGTTCCCGAGGAACTCCTCGGTGTTCTCGAGCGTCGTGGTTGAGGCCGTCTGGATCCCAGGCACGGTGTCATTCTCATGGCTCATCACCACGTAGCCATAGGAAGCCATGTGCTCACCGATGTGGTCATACCACTGGTAGTTGTGACCGTTCCCGTGGCTCACGACGATGAGCGGGAGCTCCCCGAGGCTCGCGATGTTGGCGGGGTAGTAGGTGTCCTGACCGCGCATGCTCCCGAAGGTGTAGACAGTCTCCACGACGGCGTAAGGCCCGGGCTGAGTGACGTCTCGCACCACATAGAAGCCAGCTTCATCACCGAGCCCGTCGATATGATCCGCTGCGCTGAGCTGCCCGTCGCCGTCGACATCAACCACCACGTCATAGCCGACCCCGATGTCGGTCGCGAAGGTCCCGCTCAAGGTCCCAGAGTCGAGCTGGAAGGTGTTCCCCTGGACGTCCGCTCCGTTGAAGGTGAACGAGGTCGGCGCACCGCGGACGTCTACAAGCGACGGATCGCTCGTCCAGCCCGCGAGGTCTTTAGCCGCCACCACGTAGACGTCTGCCGTCACTCCGGCCACACCGGGCTTCAACCACGGGTCCACAGCGATGTGCACGCGCTCCCCCTCGTTGATGGCGCGGACGTACTCGAACCAGGGATACTCACCGAGGGGTCGCCCGGCGAGCTCTTCGTGATCGCCCGCGCCACCGAGGGCGTAGAAGTCCACGGGGATAGCGTTGCTCAGGTTGAACGTGCTGNCGCAGGGNCCGCTCGGGTCTCGGTACCAGTACTGGAAGTTCCACGAGCTCCCCGGNTGGATCGGNCCNCCGCCAGGGAACCCNTGTGANTGGGAGACGATCTGGNTCACCCGNACCTCACCGAAGAAGTCCGCCTGCTCCACGGGGAAGCGATGCACGCCCTGTCCGCCGGACACGACGCAGCGCAAGCCAGCGCCCAGGGGCGCGCTCGTCTGCCCTCCACCCATGAAGAGGATGCCGAACTGGTTCACCGCGAGCCCATACGCAGCGAACTCGAGGGTGTCCGAGTTGGCGCTCGCGAGGCCCCCTGCGTAGATGAGGTGAGCGCCTGTAGTGATCACGCCGTCGTCACCGTGGTTTCCGCAACCTCGCGTCGGGTCGTCGTTGCCACAAGGGCACCCCACGCCATGGCAGTATGGCGCGCCGACCTGGGCGGTGGCGGTCGTGAAGGGGGCGCAGAGGAGCGCTGTGAGGGCGAGGAGGAGCTTCATAGAAGGTCTGGCGGCTGCTGGCGCTAGCAGCGCCAGAGCAGGTTGGGCAATCCTAATTCTACTTCACAGAACGCGATCCCAAGGCCTCTATCCGGCTCAGAACTCTTCAGCGCTCAGCGCGCTTTGCCATCTCCATGTCACGCAGCTCACGGCGCAACACCTTGAGGACGGTGCTCTTCGGGAGCTCATCGATAAAATCGATCTCCCGGGGCACCTTGTAGGCCGCGAGATTCTCCCGCGCGAAGGCCTCCACCTCCTCCACCGTCATGGACTCACCCGGCTGCATGACGAGGAAGCTCTTCACGGTCTCTCCGCGCTTCTCATCCGGCACGCCGATGGTGGCGGCCTCAAGGACCTTGTCGTGTGACATGAGCACGGCGTCCACCTCGTCGGGGAACACCTTGAGCCCGGAGCAGTTGATCATGTCCTTGATGCGGCCGACGATCTTGAAGAACCCGTCCTCGTCCATCGTCGCGAGGTCGCCGGTGTGCAGCCAGCCGTCCAGGATGGTCTTCGCGGTCTCGTCCGGACGCTTCCAATAACCGAGCATGACCTGCGGACCGCGAATGATGAGCTCCCCCTCTTCTCCAAGGGGTTTCTCTTCAGAGGGGTCATCGGGGCTGACGACCTTGGCCTCGGTGTCCGAGACCGGGATCCCAACCATGCCGATCTTGCGTGCGCGCTGGATCGGATTCACTGTCGCCACAGGAGAGGTCTCGCTCATGCCGAAGCCCTCGATGATCACCGAGTCACTCAGGGCCTCGAACTTCTGCAAGACCTCATCTGTGATGGGCGCAGACCCTGAGACGCAGATCTTGAGCGCCTTGAGGTCTGCGTTCTCCACACCGGGGTGGTTATTGATCGCATTGAAGAGGTTTGGCACGGCGGGGAAGATCGTCACCTTGTGCTTTTGGAGCGCGGCGAGCACGCCGGGGATGTCCCTCGGGTTGGCCTGGAAGACGCATGCGCCGCCGGCGTAGATCGTCCAGTTCATGTTCACCGTCATCCCGAAGACGTGGAAGATCGGCAGGCAGCCCATGACCACCTCCCCGCCCTTGTCCGCCGTGGTGAACCACTCGTCGATCTGCTGGACGTTCACCGAGAGGTTGCGATGGGTCAGCATGGCGCCCTTCGAGACGCCAGTGGTACCGCCCGTGTACTGCAGGACGGCGAGATCATCCATCGCGATCTCTACCTTCGGCGGGTCTGCCGGGGTCGACTTGATGAGGTCCTTGAACTTGTAGACCCCGGGCTCTGCCGCCACCTTCGCGTAGAGCGGCGGGCTCGCCTTCTTCAGCTTGAGGGGCGCGAGGAGATTCAGGGGGAACTTCAGGTACTCAGGGATTGAGCAGATGATGAAGTTCTCAGCGGACAGCTTGTCGCGCATGCCGCGCACCTTCTGATCCCACAGGAAATCCATGGTGACAGCGAGCTTGACGTCGGCGTCGTTCCACTGGTGCTCGATCTCGCGCGGAGTGTAGAGCGGGTTCGTCAGCACGACGCATGCGCCTAGGGAGGCCGCCGCCTGATAGGCGATCGCCGCCTGCGGGATGGTCGGGGCGTGGACCGCGACCTTGTCCCCTTGTTGAACTCCGAGGCGAGCCATGGCGGTCGCCATCCGATCGGTGTGTTCCTTGTACTCCCCGTACTGAATCTTCCGATTCATGAACAGGATCGCGTCCTTGTTGGGGTGCTCCGCTGCCGTCCGGGTCAAGAAGTCGGGGACCGGCAGCTCCTCGTAGGGCACCTGCTTTCGGACTCCCTCGTCGTAGCTCGCGTACCAGCTGTGCTCTTTCATGTTCAGCCTGCCTTGGATTCAGTAAGGATTCCAGGGACCCGACCGACGAGGCTCACCTTCGCCTTGTCAGAGATCGGGTCTTTATCGAAGTAGATGTCGAACAGCGCGCGGGAGAGGACCGGCGCGTCCAGGACACCTTGCGGTTTTCCGTCGATCGTGGTCACGAGACCTCCCTTGGGCAGCCAGGTGAAGATGATCTCCGTCTCTTCCGCCAGCTCATCCATCGAGAAGACCCCCTTGAAGGTCTTCATGTTGGCTCGTGCAGCCTTCGCCTTGGCCTCTTCGAGCCCCTTTACCGCCCGATCCACCCGCGGGCCGAGGCTGTCGCTGAACGCCTCGCCCATGTCCTCACCGTCCACGTCTCGTGTCATGACGAGCCGCAAACTCTTGGTCACTGGAGCCCCAAGGAGCGCTTTGTAGAAGCCCTCATCCTTGGCGAGCTCAGAGGCCTTCTTCCCCTTCCATTTGGAGAGCGCCTCCTGAACCCCGGCTGCCTCGACGTACATCCCAACCGCGTACACCTTCACCGCGAAGATGGTCTTCGTCCGGAGCCCGGTTCCTGTGAGCGTGAGGACGGGCTGATCCTCAGCCTTCTCTCGCTCTGCGCCAGTCGTGAAGCGCGACCAGCTCTCGAAAGGGACCTTGCTCTTGGGCTCCTTTATGAGCTCAGGCGACCCCTCTTGGACGCCGAACACTCTGTGTGTGAGCGCCTGCACGGGCTCGTGCAGGAAGAGCGCGGCCAGGGAGGCCGTCAGGCAGAGAGTTGTGCGCAGACGTGCCGTGCGAAACATGTGGATCTCCTTCTTCAAAATAGAGGCATAGCGCTGGCTCGGACAAAACCGACCCTACCCCCGCGACGCTCCAACTGCAACGCGGCAAGAGGTCACGCCGGCGATGACAACCTCACTCACTCACTCACCGAGAACTAAGGGGCCTAAATCCTCACAACGCATCCATCGACTTGGTTAGATTCACGGTGCAGCTTCTAGGTAGAGGCCAAGCAGAAGGAGATAACCACTATGAACAGCCGCCGCTTCGCCAGGACCCTAATCCTGGCACTCTCACTCTCAGCCTGTGTCGAAAATATCGAGGTCGCTGAGGTCGTAGAGACCACAAACGTGATCTTCTCCCCCTCCACAGGGACGATACCGCTCCCCAACGACCTGCTCTTCCTCGGCAGCACAGACCTCACCCTCAACCTCCCCGCGCCTGCGGACCCCGTACAGCAGGGGCTCTTCGACGCCGTCAACGCCCTCGACGGCTGGTCGACGACCTCGCCTCTCTCCATCTCCTTCGACGGGCCGATCGAGGGGAACTTGGTCAACCTCATGAGCAGCGTCCACCTCTTTGAGGTGCTGACGCTCGGCCAGCTCGACCCGGCCGACCAGTATCCCCCTGTCGGTACTCCCGTTGTCGGCGTCACGCAGCAGCTCACCCCAGGCCTCGACTACATGCCGGCGCCGCTGAGTGACGACCCCTCAAACGACACCATCGTCGTGCTCCCGCTCGCCCCGCTCAAAGCCGGCAGCTCCTACATGCTGGTCATCACGAACGGGATGAACGACGCCGACGGTGAGGCTGTCTCGTTCGGGCCTGAGTACGAGCTCGCCCGCCACACGACACCCTATCCGTCAGATCACCCGCTCTACGGTCTCCAGATCTTGGTCAACGCCATGGAGGCCGTCGCCGTCTCTGACGGCGGGCTAGACCGAGACGACATCGTCCTCACCTTGACCTTCACCACCCAGTCCATCGGGAGCGCGCTCGGAGCGACCTTTGCCATCGCCAACGGCGGCGAGGCAGGCGTCCTCGCAGCGCTCTGCGCGACGGGCATCGTCGACTGCAGCGCGGGCACCGACCCGGACCCGAGCTCCGCAACGTCTTTCGGGGGTGCCCCAGACGACCACGGGACGACAGCGGACTACGGATACCTCGGGACCGCGAACGTCATCACCGAGAGCTTCACGCTGCCCTACTACCTCTCTGGGCCCAGCAACTCCGGCGGCGCAGGCGTCCTGGTCGACTTCACCAACCCTACGGCCCTCGCTCCCTTGGTCAGCTACTGGACCTCCCGCTACCCCTTCATGGTGCCGACGACAGACACCGACCGGAACGTCACCGGCTACAACCCCGTCCCTGCAGCGACGCGCGCTGAGACGATCCCTGTGATCGTCACGACGCCTACGACCGCGCCCCCAGCCTCCGGTTGGCCCTGCGCGATCTTCCAGCACGGGATCACTGACAACCGCTCTGAGATCCTCTCCATCGCAGACGCCCTCGCAGCAGAAGGCATCGCCTGCGTCGCCATCGACTTGCCCCTCCACGGGATCACGGACATCACCAGCCCCTTCTTTGCTGACTACGACACCGACGGCGTTCACGAGCGCAGCTTCGGGCTGGACCTCCAAGTCAACGCTACGCTGGCGCCCGGCTCCGACGGCGTCGCGGACACCTCAGGTGCTCACTTCATCAACTTCACGAGCCTGCGAACGAACAGAGACAACCTCGCGCAGGGCGCGACAGACCTCTTTCATCTGACGGCAGCGCTGGGGACCCTCGATGTCTGGGACTCCGCAGGAGTTGGCGTTGGGGCAGATGGAGCGCCTGACATCGACGTCACCCAGCTCCACCTCGTCGGGAACTCCCTCGGGGCGATCGTCTCCACACCGTTCCTCTCCATACAGCAGTCAAACGCCCCGGTCTTCGCCTCAGCGACCATGGCGGCCCCTGCGGGGAACATTGCCAACACCTTGGTCGGTTCCCCGAGCTACGGACCCTTCATCCAAGCAGGCCTAGCCTCCTTGGGCATCTTCCCTGGCACAGCAGAGTGGAACCTGTTCCTCCTCGCGGCGCAGACCGTGACAGACAGCTCTGACGCCATCAACTACGCGGCCTCCTTCAACGGAGGCTCCGCTGACAGCGTCGCCATCCACGTGATCGAGTACGTCGGAGGCGGGACAATGTCTGGCTCTGCAGCGCTCCCTGACCAGACCGTGCCAAACACGGTCGCCACAGCCCCCCTGGCGGGGACTGAGCCCCTCATAGCGCTCATGGGACTCACTCAGGTCTCAGCCCAAGGAGACACTGCGCAATCAAAGGCAGTCGTCAAGTTTCAAGAGGGGTCCCACAGGAGCCTCGTCGACCCAGTGGACCTTGGCGGCATCGTGACCGCGGAGGCCCAGGCGCAGATGGCGACCTTCGCCGCGTCTGGAGGTGCCACCATCCGTATCACCGATGAGACCTTGATCTCACCCAACCCGCAGCCCTGAAGGCGCCAAAAGAAACTCTGCCATGCAACCCAAGAAGATCCTCTCTGCCCTCGCGGCCCTCTCCCTCGCCTCTTGTATCAACCTCACGCCTCCGCCCCTCGAGAGAGAGGACTGGTCTGACATGGGCGAAGGCACCTCTAGCTATGGAGTCTCCAGTGGCTGGGCGTTCTACGGCGCCGAGA
The DNA here is from genome assembly GCA_002719955.1 of Deltaproteobacteria bacterium. GTDB lineage: Bacteria > Myxococcota_A > UBA9160 > UBA9160 > UBA4427 > UBA4427. The sequence goes on from PBFW01000003.1 coordinate 11,196, forward strand.
TCCAAGCGGCTGGCACAGGCGGCGTCCTCGCTGGTGAATCAGGCGTCGACGACACCGACCTCGCTCCCCGCTACGGCGGCGCCTTCAAGGTGAACCACTTCTTCACCGACGACATCTCGGTCGGCCTCGTCGCCGAGCTGCGGTCCTTCGAAGCGGACCCGATCGCGCCGCTCTCAGCGACGCTGACAGCGGACCCCTTCGAGACGATGCACTTCCTCATCTCAGGTCGATACTGGCTCGACCCCCGTGGAAAGGAGAACCGGATGCGTCCCTTCGTCGGCATGGACCTGAGCTACATCCCCGGTGTCGACTTCGGCTCGGTCCGTGTGGACTACCCCACCTTTCCAACGGAGTACGTAGACATCGACGCGGACGGTTACTACTCAGCCTCAGCGGTCGTCGGCGCGTCCTACCTCTGGAACGACCACATGAGCGTCGACTTCGGCGCGTTCTACGAGTTCCCGCTCACGGCCGGTGGAACAGAGCTGACCTTCCCCAACCTAGGCGGCGCCACCGCCGAGGTCGAGGTCGCTCCCGAAGGGCTCATCTGCTTCTTCGGCCTCTCGTTCTATCTCTAGAGAACGAAGCCAAGCTCAAGACGTGGCGCAGGGCGCTTAAGGGCGCCCTGCCAGCTCACTTGATGACCGTCTGCCCGGCCCATGTCTCCAAGCGAACATTCTTCGTGATGGTCTGAGCCTCGGAGTATGTGTCTGCGTGAATCGCGATTATGGCGCCTGAGGGCGCGGCGTCGACAGCAGCCGTGAGGGTCTGGTAAGGGTGCTCGAAGCTGCCGTCTTCTGAGCCCGTAGCGTCCTCGTTCACATAGATGAGCGGAGGGGCAGAGATGGTTCGAGAGAAGACGCCACGACCAAAGGTCGCCACCACGAGCTCGTGGGACCACCCCGCAGAGTCGTTGGCCACCCATTGCAGCTCTCTGCACTGGCAGACAGGCAGGTCCGTCATGTAGGGAGTCCAGGTGGCTCCACCGTCAAGCGTCTGGAACATGCCGATGTCCGTCGCCGCGTAGAGGATGTCTGAGTTGAAAGGGGTCACGGCGACGGAGTGCACCACGTTGAGATTGGAGAGATTCCCAGAGATGTCCTCCGTGGTCCCATCGGGGAGCATGTGAATGACCTTCGCTGAACCAATCGGTGACCTCAAGGCGACCCAACACTCATCCGACCAGCGGTAGGAAGGTGTCACGCTCTCAATCACACCACTCGCCGGTGCAAAGTTGTTTGTAGTAGTGACATTCCAGGTGGCCCCAGATTTGCGGCAGACAGAGAGGTCCCTGTTGTTCGTGGCCGGGAAGTAAGTCACAAAGAGTGTGTTGCCATCCACCGTGCTGCCCCACACATCCCTTAACTGAGCAGGGAGCGTCACAGCCGTAGACCATCCAGCTGCGATATTCCCTGTGGGAATCGAGGTAACATTCACTGTCTCAAAGGAAAACATGAGGGAGTTCCAGACATCGTGGTACATACGAAGACCCCAGACCCCAGGATCCAGATTGTTGGTGGGTGCAGCCGAGTTGTTGGCGAATATCCGCCAACTGGGCGTCGCATATACCCCATCGCAATACCAGAAGGTGCCGATCTCAGCATCGATGATCGTCACCTCAGTTCCATCTGACTCACCCGGATCCGCTTGGGTCCAGGGAACGAACACTGGATCTCCTTGGTTTCCTCTCCGAGTAAGGACCCCATTGTCTTGCAGTCCGATGGCGATCATGTCCCGGTCAGCGTCCGAATAGTCGACCTGGCTGATGGCGATTCCTGTGCTTGCGTCACCCTGAAAGTGAGCCGCAGTGAAGTCGCCAGAGATATCGTCAATGAACATCCCCCCGTCGTTGCAAATCCAAACGAGGTCGTCCCAAGCACCTCCGAACCGACCGAAGTAGAAGGACGTGAGGTCCGCGTGGGTGTAATCCAAATTCCCGTTCCCTTGGGTTTGCCACGTGGCGCCTCCGTCCGTGGTGATCGCCTGCCCGCCAGCTCCGACCAAGATCGTGTTCGCGTCGTCCGGCTTGACCGCGATGGCCAGAGCGTGAAAGGCCTGCCCCCCGATGTCGATGGGATCATTGGCGCCGCCTGCCTGGACATTGGTGATGTCCGTCCAAACGACATTCCCTTCCGTCGCAGTGTTGGCATTCGTCGATCGGGCGACCGAATTGATATTTCGGCCCACATTTAACGGGGGCGTCAGGGCGGTGTCATCGACGGTCACGATCACAACCGTCCCGGGCTGATCACGGCAAATCGAAATTCGCGCATTGCTGAAGTTCCCGGCAGGAGGGGCTGGGAGCGCGTTCCATGTGGTCCCACCGTTTGTTCCGCGCCAGACGGTGTCATTCGCACCGTTCTCCGAGATGGCATATGCAAGGTCCGCGCCGGAGGGGTCCCAGACGAAGTCATAGCAAATGTTGGTGAGGACACGGTTCCAAGAGGCTCCCCCGTCCGGAGAATGCAAGAGGCCATTAGTGGACGCCGCGAGAACATTTAGACCACTCGAAGGGGCGAATTCGATCTTGGAGAACCTTGAAGGCGTGCCGACCGCCGGGGGAAGAGTCACAGGGTTCCACTGTCCACCACCATTCGTGGTGACAAACATCCCTATCCCTACATATCGCTGCACCTCGCCGGTACCGACGAGGATGTGATTCTCATTGGTTGGGTCGACGTCAAAGGAGCGCACAGAGGGATTGGGGAGACCGTCCCCGAGGCTACGCCATACGACCTGGTCTCCATTGCTCGCATAGTCATCGTAGGTCCACCTCCAGAGCCCACCCGCACAGGTGCCGGCATAGACCGAATATCCTGCCGCGCCCGTGATCTTGATCTGCGAGACGCGACCGTTGTAGTCGTTGAATGCGCCGATCGGACCTTCAAGCA
>PBFW01000004.1 GCA_002719955.1 Deltaproteobacteria bacterium
GGAGCGGACTGAGCTCGGATCGGCGCTCAACCGATGATCTCAAGCAGCTCTACGTCAAAGATGAGGGTGGCCTTGGGCGGGATAGGCGGCCGGCCGTGCACTCCATATGCTCGGCTGTAGGGGATGACGAGCTTTCGCTTGGACCCAACGGTCATGGAGCCGACGCCCTCAGTCCAGCCGGCAATGACCCCGTTGAGCGGGAACGTGAATGGCGCGCCCTTGTCCACTGAGGAGTCGAATTTATGCCCGTTGGTGAGGTAGCCCGTGTAGTGAACCTTCACAGTTGACGCGGAGCTGGGCGGGGTTGGGCCTTCGCCGAGGACGATGTCGTAGTACTTGAGCCCGCTATCATTCTCGGTCCAGTTGCCAGTGACCGGCCATCCGGGGAATCGCGGGATCTCAGCTTTTCGCGCTATTTTCCCGTCCTGGCCCATGACGACGTTCCAGGCCTTTCCTTCCCCGTAGACAGTGGCGGTGACCTCGCCTCCTTCAGGGTCGATGCTGGCGCTCATGACGTGGCCACCAGCGCTCTTTGAGATCAGCTCGACAGCTGCGGGGAGCTTGAGTCGTTGTTCACCGAGGCGCGCCTCCACACGGGAGTGCTCAGGAGGGATGGTCTCGTAGTCTCCTGCGTTGATGAGCATGGGGGCAGCGGCTGCTAGGGGGAGCAAGAGCAGAAATAGTTTGTGCATGATTAGTTGGGGTGTTGGTTGGACAGAGCTTAGCGCAAGAGCTCAGCCTGGGAAGGCGTCTCTCGCGGCCTCTAGGAGGGGCGCTGCCTTGAGTAGGGAGGTGCGGGCCTCTTCGGCGTGGTCGTCAACGGAGGCAGACCAGGCCCTGGAGAGCTGCCGCTCTCCGCGCGAGAAGGGGTCCATGACTAAGGCAAAGCTGGTCATGCCAGCTGTCTTTTGGAGCGTCGCGCGCCCCTCAACGAAGGCGTAGGCGGGGCCTTGAAGCAGGGCGTCTACCTCGCCATGAATCTCGGCCGCGGACATGGCCGCCGCTTTGCCGGAGAGCTCACCAGCGCGCTCTGAGAGCTCGGCGAGGAGAGCCCTGAGGGTGTCGAGCCCGACTCCAGGGCCCGTGGACTCAGCAGTCTCTGTGGCAAAGGCTCGCTTGAGTCCCACGGCGACAGCCATCGCGAAGATGGAGAGGAGGAATGCCCATCTGCCTGACCAGTATCGCCACTCGAAGGGGGCGACGCGCTTGACGGGGACCTCGGTCACTCCGGCGGACTGGAGCGCGCTGATCGCCTCATCGTCTAAGAAGGCAGAGGCGCGCATCAGCTTCGGGAGCTCTGCCGGAGAGGCGAGCTTTTCGCCAGCCATCTCAAGCTCTACGCCGGCTTCTGAAGCTCGCGCCTTGAGAGCGTCATCAACTAGGCGCCCCTTAGGGAGCGTCTGCGTCTGCCCCGGCAAGGCGACGGGCGCTGCGAGGACTTCGCCTGCTGACTCTTTGACCGGCAAGGTGACGACTGGAGTCGCTGGGTTACGCACACGGACCGTGTGGAAACCAAGGGCGTCTAGTTGAGTCGTCAGGTCAGCGTCTAGGCGCCGACCCTTCGCGGCCTTCAAATCGGGACCTAGCTGGAGGTCGAAGGCCAAAAACTCTTGGTGGTCTTCCCGAGGTGAGACGCCGAAGTCTTTCCAGGGTCTCCTGGAAGAAGAGGCAGAGAGCGCGGCTGTCGCAGTAGCGATGACGAGCAGGAGGTCGGGGATTCTCTTCTTCATGGTGTTCAGCCTCCTAAGACCTGGATGCCGGCGAAGAGGATCCCGAGGAGGCCTTCACCCACGATGAGGCCCGCTGCGAAGGGGACGCCCATGTTCTCGGTCCAGGCTGGGCCCTTCTTCTTGGTGAGGCGCATCTGGATGAGGCAGCCGATGCCGTAGGGCAGGAGGTACATCAGCGGCAGGTACATGGCCAAACCGACGAGGACACCAAGGCCAGCGAGCCCTGAGAGCGACAAGAGGGCGCCCATGACGCCGCCCATGGCGAAGAGGGGGATCGGGGCGTCGCCTCCGCGGATGCCGTCAATGACGCCCTTGAGCGCTTCTGCCTGAGGGGCGGGGCTGTCTGTGCCCGGCCCGAAGGGGACGCCGAACTCCTGGGTGTTTCTCGCGGCTAAGAGCATCACGACCAAGATGCAGACAGCTGGGCCGATGACTGCGGAGGCAAGCTCTAGGATCTGCTGCTTGCGCGGAGAGCCCCCGACGAGGTGGCCAGTCTTGAGGTCCTGCATCATGTCTGCGCACTCCGTGATCGCCACACAGACTGCGGCGCCAATGAGGACGGCAGGGACCACCTGGTTGTCGGTGAGGATGAGGCAGATCATCACGGTCAAGAGCGCCATCCCCGAGATCGGGCTCCAGTCCGTCATCCCCGCGCACTGCGCGATGACGATCCCGGCGAACCACATCCACGCTGTCCCTACAGCGGCGATGAGCGCTGCTTGTCCGACGGACCCTCCGGCGATAGTGGCCTTAGCTGCGGCAAAGAGGAGGAGGAACGCGAGCACAACCGCGACGCCCAGCACCTTGAGGGGGAGCTCGTCGCGCTCCATGTTGGCAGCGGAAGGCTTGCGCATAGAGCCCATCGCTGACGTGATCGCGGGGAGCGCGTGCAGGAGCCCGATGAGGGCGCCTCCCATCAAGAGTCCGATTCCGAGCGGTCGACTCATCATTCCCCGCGCGACGGAGGCGGCACTAGCGGCCTCGGTTCCGTCGGGGAGCCAAGCCCACTCATATGCGAAGGGGGCGACGATGAAGTACGCGAGGAGCCCACCAGCGAGGACGACGAGCCCAGGCCGACCGGTGATAAAGCCAGCTCCAAGCGCGAAGGGGGCGATCGCTAGCGAGAGGTCGAAGGTCTCTGGCCAGGGGATCCCGAAGGAGGCGATGAACTCTCCCACGTTCAAGACGTCCTTGCTGAGCCCGGCGACACCTAGGTTGGCGTAGGTCGGGAGTCCCAGGACGCTTGACTGCGTGAAGAAGAAGATGGCCATCGAGGCCGCTATCCCTGCCACGAGGATGCGCGCCTTCTGGACCCCTGCGCCAGGAGACTTGAGGACGGCGGCGACCGCGGTTCCAGTGGGGAACCTGAGGCGCTCGAACTCGATCATCTGCTTCCTGGTGGGGATGATGAACGCCACGCCGAGGATCGCTCCGGCTGTTGTCGCGGCGATGGCCCAGACGAGGTCGAGCTGTATCCCCAAGAGGAAGAGCACGGGGAGCGTGAAGATCACCCCGCTGTTCGAGGTGTTTACAGACGATGCGACCGTCTGGGCGATGTTGTTCTCGACGATCGTGCCTTTCCTGAGGATGCCTCTCAGCACCCCCCAGCCCAGGACAGCTGCGATCGCGCTGCCACCGATGGTGAAGCCGATCTTGAGGCCTGAGTAGGTGATCGCCGCGTTCATGACGACGCCGATGAGGATTCCGAAGACGATCGCCGCGGGGGTGATCTCTCTGTAGGGGGCCTTGGCGCCCGCTTTGGGGGGCGGTGAGTCTTGTTCAGCCATCGCTGGAATCGTGACGAAGGAGACCTGAAGACGCAAGGAGGGGCCCCAAGGGGCTCCTGGCGCTCCCGGTGCTGGGACGAGACCCGAGCCTTGCCTATCCGGCTCTTTGGCGACCCCTAAGAGTGCCGATGAGACCGGGAAGGCGTCTGTCCTTACCCACACACTTATGCGTGATCGCCAAAACTGGTTCCTGATTGGTCTCTTCCTGACGACGGTCGCGAGCCTCCTTCTTGAGGTCCTCGCCACCCGGCTGTTGTCCTCGATGACCTGGTATCACCTGTCCTTCTTCGCCGTCTCTGTCGCGATGTTTGGCATGTCTGCTGGCGCCGTGACGGTCTATTTAAAGGGGGAGGAGCTCTCCGGAGATAAGGCTGCCGGGGCCCTCGGGACTTGGGCCGTCCGCCTGGCCCTCGCGATCCCTGTCTCCCACGTCTTCTTGCTCGCCGTGCCGATCCCTGATGGGGTCGATCTGCGCGCCGCCACAGGCATCTTTGTCTTGACGCTGACCCTTGGCGTCCCTTTCTACGTCGCTGGCATCGTCGTCGCGATCGCATTGACGCGCATCCCAGGGAAGATCGGCCTGGTCTATGCGGTAGACCTCGCTGGCGCCGCGCTAGGGACCTTGCTGATCATTCCGCTGCTCGAGTCCGGCAACGCGAGCTCGGTCGCGCTGTTCTGTGGCGGGCTAGCCGGCCTCGGCGCCGCCTGCTTCAAGGTCTTCTCGGGGAGCGGGCACCGCGCAGCGACCTTCCTCGCTGTCCTCCTCTTTGGTGCCGGGCTCTGGAACGCTCAATCAGACCAACCTCTCACTGTCTGGTACTCAAAGGGCAGCATCATCCGTCACGAGAACGTGACTCATGAGCGCTGGAACGTTCACGCCCAGCTCGTCGTCCGGAAGCCGTCTCCGACCCGCTCTGGTGGGCTCTACTGGGGCCCTGGCGAAGGCGCAGATGTCGCAGCCGGCACACGAGATGCCGTGAGGATGGTCCTCGACGGTGACGCTGGCACCGTCATGCCGCGCTGGGATGGCGTCGACCTAGCTGACCTCGAATGGGTCCGTTACGACGTCACTTCGCTGCCTTATCACATCCGCCGAAATGGCGACGCAGGCATCATCGGTGTAGGCGGAGGCAGAGATCTCCTGACCGCCGTCTGGGGCGCATCTAACAGCGTGACTGGCGTAGAGATCAACGGCAACTTCAAGGACCTCCTCGAGGGCGACCTGCGTGAGTTCTGCGCTGTCGCTGATCGTCCAGAGGTCAAGATCGTTCACGACGAGGCGCGCAGCTACCTGACGCGCACAGAGCAGCGCTTCGATGTGTTGCAGATGTCTCTCATCGACACCTGGGCAGCGACTGGGGCTGGCGCCTTCACCCTCACCGAGAACGGCCTCTACACACTCGATTCGTGGGAGGTTTTCTTAGACGTCCTCAAGCCGCGCGGTGTCTTCAGCGTCTCGCGTTGGTACGACCCCGCTGACGCATCTGAGACCAGCCGCTTGCTCGCGCTGGGCACTGCGGCGCTGCTCGAGCGCGGGGTTGAGGACCCCTCACGCAACCTCGTCCTCATCTCTAGGGGCCGAGTAGCCACGCTCCTCACCTCTGTCGATGCCTTTGATGAGATGGACCTCAGGACCCTCGATGCGTCCTCCAACGAGCTCGGGTTTTCCATCCTGGTCTCCCCGGTGCACCCCACGGTCAACGCCTTCTTAACGGACATCACGAAGAGTCCTTCGCGCGCAGCTCTCGACGAGGTCGTCGAGGACCCCTTCCTTGACTACAGCGTCCCCACAGACGAGCGGCCCTACTTCTTCAACATCCTCAAGCCCCGCGCTGCCTTCTCCATCTTCCGCGGCGCTGAGTCACGCCAAGGCCTCGGCGTCGGCTCCGTAGACGGCACACACGGCGTCATGGCTGGCAACCTCATCGCCACGACTACGCTCGTCATCCTCACGGTCATCACCTTCCTGCTCGTCCTCGCGATCATCGGTGGTCCCCTCGCCAAGACCGGGCTGCCGAACATGCGCAGGCGCGATTTCCTCTCCGCTGTCGGCTACTTCGCTGCCATCGGTCTGGGCTTCATGATGGTGCAGGTCCCCTTCATGCAGCGCTTCAGCGTCTACCTCGGGCACCCGACCTATGCCGTCGTCGTGACGCTCTTCTCAATGATCCTCATGACAGGGGTGGGCAGCTTCCTCTCTGACCGCATCAACCTCGAGCGCGGCGGCAAGAGCCTCTCTTACGCTGGGCTCGTCGTCCTAGGCTTGCTCCTAGTCCGCTTCGGAGTCGGCCCGCTCAGCGACGCCACGATCCAAAGCGGCCTCTTTACGCGCTGCCTCATCGTCGTCGCCATCGTCTCCCCTGTGTCCGTCGCGCTCGGGCTCTGCTTCCCTCTCGGGATGCGCCTCGTCACGAAGATCTCCGATGACGCGACCCCGTGGATGTGGGCCGTCAACGGCGCCTTTGGGGTGCTAGGGGCGGTGTCTGCTGTTGGCGTCTCCATGTGGATGGGGATTGGGACGAGCCTCGACTGCGCCTGCTTGTGTTACTTGGTCGTGCTCCTCTTCACTCGCCGCTTACACAGCGCCGGGTCGTCCGCTGCGTGACCTAGGCCCTTGGCTGCGCGCAAGGACACCATCGAGCGCAGGCCCTTCCTGGCCGCCGCCGCGCTCTGTGTCGCGCTCGGCCTCGCCTGCTCTGCCTCGACCTTGGGGGCGGCCTTTGGCTATGACCTCCTCGCTGATGGCGCAGAGGACCTCGCGTCGCGCGGGAGGCTGCTCCTTTTCTGCGCTGCTGGCGTCCTCGTCGGGCTCTCACTCACACCTCTCGCGCGATCCCGCCGACTCTCTGTCTCGTTGATCACAGGCCTCCTCGTCCTCATCGGATTTGAGGCGCTCGCTGCTCCCTTTATCGGCAGCGACACGACCTTGTTCTTGCGTGACCCTGAGCTCGGTTGGCGCCTTCGGCCCGATGGAGATGACGACTGGCTCGGTGTACGTGTTCGGACCAACGCCCTTGGTATGCGTGGCGATGAGCCACAAGTGGCCGTGCCGCAACGGGTCTTGTTCCTTGGTGACTCCGTCGTGTTCGGCGCCTTCTTGGAGAGCGACTCAGACACCATCTCCGCGCGAACTGAGGCTAGGCTCTTGGATGAAGGGCTCGCGGCGCAGTGCCTGAACGGTGGCGTCGGGGGATGGGCGCCCTGGCAAGAGCGCCGCTGGTATGAGCAGGAGGGCGCAGCCCTCGATGCTGGCGTCGTCACCGTTCACCTCGTCTTGAATGACGTGACAGAGCCGCTCGCCCTCGCCTCCCTCGGCGGAACTGAGGAGGGCTTCCAGCTGGACAGGGCGCGGGCGCCAGGTTTGTTTGCCGGTACCACGTGGGCGACGGCTCTTAGGCGCTGGCGCAGATCAGTCCGCGGTGATGACCCTCGAATCGCTGCCGCTAGGGATGAAGCGCTGGGCGTCTACGAGCTCCTCAGGTCACCCTCACTTCCCGCTAGCAGGGCCGCATGGGCTCGGCACTTGGACGAGCTCGGGCAACTCGTAGCTGCGATCCAATCGAGAGGTGCGGTCCCTGTGGTCGTCTCACATCCCTACACAGTCCAGTTTGAGGTGCCCGGGCTCTGGTGGCCGCAGGACGCCGTCGCAGCTTGGTGTGAGGGGCGCTCTGTGCGGCACCTTGACGTCGGGCGTTACATAGCCTCTGCGAGACCGGATCCTCTCAACGCCTACCACGACGCAGTTCATCCGAACCCCGAAGGGACGGCCTTGATAGCAGACGCCCTCGCCGGACTGCTCCTCGGCGAAGGCCTCGTACAATAGGCCCAAGGTTCATGCTGGAATGGCTGGCTGAGAGCGGCATGATCCCTCTATGCATAGGGTTCAGAGCTTTGATTGGCTAGCTGCGGCGCACACGCCCTTCTCCGCAGACGGGGAGTTGGCGCTGAACGCGATCGATGCCCAGGCCGCGCACCTCGCCGCCCAGGGGCTCAGCGGTGTCTTTGTTTGTGGCACGACCGGCGAGGGCCTCGCTCTCTCTGTGGGAGAGCGGAAGCTCGTCGCTGGGAGGTGGGCCGAAGTCCTCAAAGGGAGCGACCTCTCTCTTTGGGTTCACGTCGGCGCCAACGCGCTCCCTGACGTAAAAGAGCTCGCAGCTGACGCGGCCCGAGTCGGCGCTGATGCCATCGCGTTGATGCCGCCTTGTCTTTATCCGCCCGGGAGCGAGGAGGCTCTCGTTGAGTGGTGCTCCGCCGTCGCCTGCGAGGCTGGGGGGCTCCCGCTCTCTTTTTATGAGAGCCCAGAGATGTCTGGGGTCCAGCTCGACATGGAGCGCTTCATCGACCTCGCTAGGGGAGCGAAGATCCACTTCCGGGGTCTCAAGTTCACCGACTCAAACCTGGACCTCTTCAGGAGGCTGTGCGCAAACCTGTCAGATGGCGAGGGGATGTGGTGGGGGCGTGACGAAGAGCTCCGTGACGGCCTCGCCGCTGGGGCCACCGGCGCGATCGGGAGCACGTACAACTTCGCTGCTCCGCTCTACAGCGCTGTCTTAGAGGAGCCCTGTGGCGGCGACAGTGGCCGCGCCGCTAGCGCTCAGGCCGACGCGGTCAAGCTCGTGGACGCTGTCGCAGCCTATGGCTATCTACCAGCAGCCAAGGCCGTCATGGGCATGCTGGGCGTCCCAGTCGGCCCTGCGAGGATGCCGCTCGGCGGTCTCAGCGAAGAGCGAGTCGCTGCGCTCCGGGGTGACCTTGAGGAGCTTGGGTTCTTCGACTGGATCTCCTCATGAGCGGGGCTGAGCTGCTGAAGGCACACGCCGCGAGCTATCGAGCTGAGCTCATCGAAGAGGTGCTTCCTTTCTGGCTTCAACACGGGCTCGATCACGATGAGGGAGGGTTTTACTCCTGCTTGGGCCGAGACGGGGCCTTGCTCGACGACGACAAGAGCGGTTGGGTTCAGGGGCGCTTCACTTGGCTCCTCTCTCGCGTTCACTCAGAGCTTGGAGGAGACCTCGGCTGCTATGAGGCAGCGCAGCGCGGGATTGATTTCATTCGCCAGCGTGGGTTCGCGCCTGATGGACGCATGTGGTTTCAGCTAGACCGCGAGGGGAGAGGGCTCCGCAAGCGGCGCTATGCGTACACGGAGTTCTTCGGCGCGATGGCCTTCGCCGAGTGGTTCAGGATCTCTGGTGATGAAGAGGCGCGTGTTGAAGCCTTACGTTTGTTCAGGCTTGCGTGCAGCGACATGCGCGGGGGGCGAGGCCCAGAAAAGTTCGAGCCCGAGAGGCCTGCCAAGGCCTTAGGCGTGCCGATGATCACCCTCGGGGTCGCTCACGTCCTAGAAGACTGCGGCTGCGGCGAAGAGGTCAGAGCGGAGCGCGAGGCAGCCGTCGCTGAGTTGAGGGGCGACTTCACGCATCCGGGCTCTGGCGCACTCCTTGAGAGCGTCGGCCTTCTTGAGGATTTAAGCGGGCACATGGACTGCCGGGTTGTAAACCCCGGGCACTCCATCGAGGCCGCCTGGTTCTTGATGGAAGAGCATCACCGCAGGGGCTGTGACGCTCTCTTGGCCGACGCCTTGCGGGTCCTTGACGCCTCATGGGAGCTCGGTTGGGACAAGGAGCACGGAGGCCTCCTCTCGCTCGTTGACGTGTCAGGCGCACCCGTCCAGGAGCTCTGGGCGGAGCTCAAGCTCTGGTGGCCTCATTGTGAGGCGATCTTGGCGTTCCTCAATGCCGCGAAGGCCACCGGGGATAAAGCCCATCTCGACCGATGGCGGATCGTTCATGACTGGACATACGAGCGCTTCCCCGACCCAGAGCACGGCGAGTGGTTCGGCTACCTGCGACGGGACGGTTCAGTGATGAACCAGGCGAAGGGGAACCTATGGAAGGGGCCCTTTCACATCCCGCGCATGCTGCTCATGGCCTCCTCTTTGTGCGAGGAGCTCGCGGGGAGTTTAGGAGATTGATGGCCTGGGAGGAGCTCCTTGCAGGCGGCGCCATGGGCTTCTTTGGTTCTGTCCCCGTCGCGGGGCCCGTCGCGCTCGTCGTCGTCACCCGCGGTCTCAACTCAGACTTTAAGTCAGGTCTTGCGATCTCCGCTGGGGCTGGGGTCGCCGAGGGCTTCATCGCTGGGCTCGTCTTTGCTGGCCTGGGCTTCGCCTCTTCGAAGCTCGAGTGGCTTGAGCCTTGCTTGGACTTCGCCGGAGTCGCGGTGCTCATCCTCATCGGCTTCTGGTTCGCCTTGAAGGGGGTGGGTGGAGGAGCTGCAAAGGTGACCTCCAACGCTGACGATGAGGGTTCGCCGCTTAGGAGCTATGCCATCGGCGCCGGGATGGTCTTGGGCAACCCTGGAATGCTCGGGACGTGGGGCGGCGCGGTCGCGGCCTTGGAGGGCGCCGGCGTCGCCAGCGCAAGCGTCGCCGGCGCCCCCTTCTTCGGCGTCGGCGTTAGCCTCGGGGTCGTCGGATGGTTTTGGTTGGTCCTTCTGGCCATCCGGCGCTGGCGGGCTTCGCTCGATGGACGCTGGGTGGACCAGAGCGTGCGAGCGATCGGGGTAGCGCTTATCGCTCTCGGTGTAGCCGCAGGCTTCTCCATCTATGGGGGCGCTCATGGGTGAGCGCTCCGCAGGCCTCGTGAGTACACCGTTCTGGATCAGGCGACCGTCGCTCCTTTTTGAGGGCGCGCGCGTTGATCGTGACAACCCCGACCTCGCAAAGCTCTTGGCTTTAGAGCCTGAAGAGCGCTTCGTGTGGGGGGTCTTGCCGCACGCCGCGCGTTCTTTCGCGCCGTGCATCATCTCGCTCCCTGCCAAGATCGCGCTCCCCATGGCTGTCGGCTATCTCTACTGCCGGACGCTCGACACCTATGAAGATCTCGTCGCAGACCCTGGTGCTCGGCGACGCGCATTGCTGTCGCTGCCTGAGCGCTTAGAGCGCCTCCGGGGTGGTGAGAGTGCAGGCCCGGCCCCCGAGCTGCTCTATGAGTGCTTGGATCCACGCGACAAGGCGCACGCGCTGCTCGCTGACGAGCTGAGCCGACTTGACCTCCTCTTCCTCGGCTTCCCTGCACCTGTTCAAGAGGCCCTCTGTGACCTCGTGAGCGATATGTCCGCTGGGATGAGGTGGGCCGCTGACACCTTTGAGACCCAAGGGGGCTCGCTCGCCGACAGCGCTCAGCTGAGTGAGTACTGCGTGGCTGTCCTTGGGAACCCGATTCGATTCGCAGCGAGGCTCTTTCAGTGGCTCTCAGGGAGAGGCGTAGACCTTGACGCGTCGGTAGAGGGGGCTGCTCGGGACGTGGGGGAGTTCCTCCAGCTCGCCAACATCACCAGGGACATCGAGAAGGACCTCTTGAGAGGAGTCGCTTACTGCGAGAGCCTCTCTGACTCGGCTCGTCGGCGCTCCGCTGGAGACGCAGCGCTGATCATCGCTGCACGGACAGCCCTCTGCGATCGCGCGCTCTCGCTCGCGCCTGCCTACCTTGAACTGGTCGACGGGATGCGCTTAGGGAGCGGCTTGATGAGCTCCTCAGCCTTGATGATGCTGCGCTTCACGGATCAGCACTACCGTCGAACGGCGGCTCGCGTTGGCGTGGAGGGCGGACGCGTCCTAGGCGTCAGCTCGGTGATCTGGCGCTCTCTCCCTGGGGTGATCTCAGGGGCTTGGGCTAGATCGCAGATGCAGCGAAGCGTCGACGGGCTCTGCGCCTTACAGAGCGATCTCCGAGCTCAGGCGTCCTCGATGTACTTGTCGTGACCCGCCTTCTTCATCGCCAAGAGGCGTCGTATCGAACCGTCCGCTGCCTTGAAGTCCTCGTCGAGGATCAGCGCCTCGAGGCTCAGGAGCTCTTTCTGTGTCTCGATGAGGTCCTTTCGGTAGCTGATCGTTAGCGCTCGGCCTTCTTCTGGCTCCACCCCTTTGGCCATCTCCGGGGTCTCAAGTTTGGATATTTGGATGGCTGCTTGCATCGCGATTATCTTTGAGAGAGCGGCCTCTTTGTCGGGGGCCTCGCCCTTGAGGGCCTTGCGGAACGAGCGCAAATTGGAGTTGAAGTCGCTCATTGACTCCGTGAGCGGCGTCTCTTCGTCGTCATTCTGGGCATAAGTGGTGAGCGTGGAGCCGAGCATGAGGGCGGAGCAGATGAGTACGGTCGAGATGATGCGCATAGCTAGCTTTGAGTCAGGTTTCAGTCTGTGTAGGTGGATTGAAGTTCTTGGCTCTCATGCCAAGGCGCGCCGGCAGCGACCCACTCGCTGATCAGCGTGATCTGTTCTGGCGTGAATCGATCCTCCTCATCAGGAGGCATCGGGAAGATCTCATTCTCAGGGTCTTCTTCCTCAGCCAGTAGGAATGTAACCAGAAGGCTGGATTTTGGGTCTCCTGGCGTGATCGTTGATGTCTCCAAGAACTCCGCGATCTCGCCTAGCGCGAAGGCCGCTTCCTTCGTGTCCATCCGGTAGTCGCTCTTTTGCTTCTTTGGGCCGTGACAGCGGATGCAATGTTGGCTGAACAGCTCTGCGACGGCAGGCGGGAGCCTAGGCGAGTCGTCTGTGATGCTGGGTGCTGCCGGCTGTGTCGTCAGCTCCGGATCACTGGGGGTGTTTAGGGCGACCTGGTGAGACGCGTACACCGTCGGGTCCATGGGGCCGAGGTTGCCGAGGTGAAGGCAGTACTCGACGAGCAAGTCCACCTCATCGTCGCTCAGCGTTTCATCATAAGCAGGCATCTTCGTGAGCTGCCTGTCCATGAACCATCTCCCGACAGGGCTGAAGGGGCTGCCGGATAAGAAGCGCTCACTCCTCCCAGTCCTTATCCACTCCTCTACGGCGGCAGGGTCTGAGTCGTCGCAGAGATGGTCAAAGTCATCACCTGTTAGAGCGGGGATCTCGCCCGTCAGGGAGCCAGGATTGTTGACCCCGCCTTGTCCGAGCTTGCCGTGGCAGAAGAAGCAGCCGTGTTTGACGGCCAGGCGCTCGGCCTCTGCGAGGCGTCCGTAATCAGGCCCTTGCTTCACATGAGCTCTGGGGGCCTCGATGAGAGACCAAGCGTGAAGGTCGCTCACGTCTTGCGCGTTCAGCCTGTTCTTGTAGGCGGGCATCACGACTTCTTGGGGTCCCTGAAGATCGGTTGAGGCCGAGGAGGGCTGCGCGCCTTCTGGCCTGCCGTTCAGGACCCAGCTGGAGAAGTCCGCGTGTGAGAGCTCACATCCAATGAGCGGAGGCACCTCTTCGCCAGGCAGGGAGGGCTGAGGTGCGCCGGCTGCCGTGAGCTCGGAGGCGCCTTCCCAGTGACAAGCGAGGCAGCCTTGTTCAGCGGCGATGAGCTGGCCGCGAGAATAAGGCGTGGTTTTGGCGGTGAAGATTGTGAGACGCGCGACGAGGAGACCGCCGATGATGAGGCCTGCTCCTAGGGAGAGCTTGCTGCGGGTCTTCGGGTCCATAGCGCCTGTGATTCTGGCTGATGGCCACCCCTCGGGCTAGGGTCGACCTGCGCGTGGGGCACCGCTTTGAATGGCCAAAAGCGGATGGCGAAGGTCTGGCTTGGGGAAGATCTGAGCCGGTGGATGGCTCCCCGAGCAGGACTCGAACCTGCGACAAACCGGTTAACAGCCGGTTGCTCTACCAACTGAGCTATCGGGGAAGCGTCGCGGAAGGATATCCGGGTGTGGGGGCGAGTCAAGCAACTCCACGTTAAGCCGTGGGAGCTTCGATCAAGATCCTTGGAATGTCGGCAGGAAGCCTCACTGGCTCGCGGTTTAAAAGGGAAAGTTGATATGCCCCCAGGGCATCTCCGGGGCTGCTTGGCCCGCTGTTGGGGATGCCGCTTTGATCCAGCAGCCAGGAGACGAGGCGCTTTGGGGCGACCCCAGCGTCCCTGAGCGATCGGATCGAGAGGCTGTCAGCCCTCTTGGCTAGGCGCTCGCCACCCTCATCAAGGACGAGCGGGACGTGGATCCATTCAGGTCTTTGGATGCTGAGGGCCGCCTGGAGCGCTGCTTGCGGAGCACAGCTGCTGTGGAGGTCGTCACCACGGAGGACCTCTGTCACTCCCTGGTGGTCATCGTCAAGGACGACGGCCAAGTGATAGGAGACTTGTCCATCAGGGCTCGCGATGGGGAAGTCCCCGAACTCCTCAGAAGGGTTGAAGGTGGCGCCGCCAAGGAGCGCGTCCTCTACGTCGACCTCTCCAGCTGGGCAGCGGAACCTGAGGGTGGGCTGTCGCCCGCCTTCTCGCTGAGCAGCCTCAATGCTGGAGAAGCGCCCGCGGCAAGTGCCGGGGTAACGGGGCGCGCGGTCACGGAGGTGGGGAGCAGAGAGGGCCTCGCGGACCTCTTTGCGCGTGCATATGCAGGGGTAGGCTTCGCCAGTTGCGACTAAGCGCTCGGCGACAGCCATGAGCTCGCCGGCTCTGGTGGATTGAAGGTGCGGATCTCCGTCCCAGTCCAGCCCCAACCACTCAAGGTCTTCGATGCAGGCCTCGACATACTCATCGCGGCTCCTGCTCGTGTCGAGATCTTCAAGCCGGAGGAGGACATCGCCGCCCGCTGATCGCGAGCTCATCCAGGCTAGGAGGAAGGACCTCGCGTGCCCTATGTGGAGCAACCCGGTGGGGCTTGGAGCGAGTCTGGCTGTGGGGGCCATCGGCAAAGCCTACATGCTTTGGGGCGCGATATTCAGCTTGGAGATCTCAAGCAAAGATGAGCAGAATCGGGCCATGAGTCAGCTGGACCTCGTTACGACCTTGGTGCTGATCGCGTCAGCCTTTTTGGGTGCGACCATCTCGGGGTTCTTGGGTATGGGCGGGGGCATCTTTTTGCTCACCGTCCTCTTCCTGTGCGGGCTGGAGCCCGCCGTCGCTATTCCTGTGCACGCCTTGGTTCAGCTCACCTCCAACGGGAGCAGGGCTGTTCTGTTTCGAGAGCGCGTGCGTTGGTCGGCGTTACGCGTCTTCGCGCTCGTCGCCTTGCCGTTCCCCCTCCTCGGGCTCGCCCTCGCTGACCGCATGGACCCTGAGGTGACTAAGGTCGCGATCGGCGCGCTCGTCCTCTTCGCGACTTGGAGGCGTAAGGGAGGGGCTGTTCAGTGGGGCGAGGCCCGCTCTTTCGCCGCTGTGGGCGTGCTCGCCGGAACGCTAGGGGTGGTCGTCGGGGCGACTGGACCGCTCGTGGCCCCNTTCTTTCTTCGGGATGGGTGGGAGAAAGAGGACATCATCGCCACNAANGCGGCGTGNCANATCTATGTCCANCTCCAGAAGATCGTGGNCTTCGGCCTCGTCGGCTTCTCNTTNTCNGAGGAGCTACGNTACGTCGCGCCGCTNGCCCTCGCNGTCGTNNTTGGGTCTTNGTGCGGAAAGAAGGTCCTCTCNCATCTCAGCGAGGAGCGCTTTCGACTGATNTACCGNATCGTCCTCAGCGGCNTAGCGCTGAGGCTNCTNGTTGAGCCGCTCCTNTNNGCGACCCACCTCTTTGGGACTAGTACCGGTAATGGTCCGGCTTGTANGGNCCCTGCTTGGGGATGCCGAGGTAATCAGCCTGAGAGTCCGTCAGTTCGGTCAGNCGNACACCGAGCTTCCCNAGGTGAAGCCTGGCCACTCNCTCGTCTAGCTCCTTCGGGAGNGTGTAGACGTCGAGNCCGTACTTGTCGGTGTCACGGTTTTGGTAGAGCTCGATCTGNGCCATGACCTGGTTCGTGAACGAGTTNGACATCACGAAGCTCGGGTGGCCCGTGGCGCACCCGAGGTTCAAGAGGCGCCCTTCAGCGAGGATGATGACGGAGTGTCCATCCTTAAAGGTCCAGATGTCGACCTGGTTGCCGTGCTCTTCGGGGTTCTTGAGGTTTTCGCACTGAATCCCGGGCTCTTCAGTGAGGCCCTTCATGTCGATCTCGTTGTCGAAGTGGCCGATGTTGCCGACGATGGCGTTGTGCTTCATCTGGCGCATGTGCGCAGCGGTGATGATGTCTTTGTTTCCCGTCGTCGTGATGAAGAGGTCGGCGTCTTCGACGACGTCCTCAACGCGGACGACCTCATAGCCTTCCATGCAGGCTTGGAGGGCGCAGATCGGGTCGATCTCGGTGATGACGACCCTCGCGCCTTGGCCGCGCAGCGACTGCGCGGAGCCTTTGCCGACGTCGCCATATCCGCAGACAACGCAGAGCTTCCCGCTCAGCATGACGTCTGTCGCGCGGCAGATCCCGTCTACGAGGGAGTGCCTGCAGCCATACAGGTTGTCGAACTTGCTCTTCGTGACAGAGTCGTTGACGTTCATCGCGGGGAACATGAGCTCGCCGCGCTCGACCATTTGGTAGAGCCTGTGGACTCCAGTCGTCGTCTCTTCAGAGACGCCGTGCACGCACTTTGAGATCTTGCTCCATTTGTCGGAGCTCTCTTTTAAGGAGGCGGTGAGGAGGTTGAGGACATAAGTCCACTCCTCGCTGTCATCCTCGGTGGGTGCGGGGACCGCACCAGCGGCCTCGTACTCAGCGCCCTTGTGTACGAGGAGGGTGGCGTCGCCACCGTCGTCGAGGATCATGTTCGGGCCGTCTTCACCAGGCCACGTGAGCGCTTGATCAGTGCACCACCAGTACTCGGCGAGCGTCTCACCCTTCCAAGCGAACACAGGGACGCCAGACGGGTTTTCAACTGTCCCGGTGGGGCCGACGACTACGGCGGCAGCGGCGTGGTCTTGGGTTGAGAAGATGTTGCAAGAGGCCCAACGGACTTCGGCGCCAAGCTCAACGAGCGTCTCGATGAGGACAGCTGTCTGAATGGTCATGTGCAATGACCCCGTGATGCGGGCTCCAGCCAGGGGGTTCTGGCCTTCATATTGCTCGCGGAGGGCCATCAGCCCAGGCATCTCAACCTGCGCGAGGACGATCTCCTTGCGTCCAAAAAGAGCTTGGTTCAGGTCTAAGACTTTGTAGTCAACGCTAGTCATGGTTGTGTTCATCGTTGTCGTTCGGGATCTGGCGTTTGTCTTTGATAGTGGTTGGATTCAGTCGACCTTTACGGTCTCAACGCGGGTGACTTCAACATTGATGGTCCCGCCAGGGAGCGTGATGGAGGTGGACTCTCCCGCCTGCATTCCGAGCATTCCCTTCGCGAGGGGGGCTTGGTAGCTGACGACGGAGCCGTCGTCCTTGGCGTCCCAGGGGCCGAGGATGATGATGCACTGTTCACCCTCTGCGTCCTCTTGGCTGTAGAAGACCTTTGTCCCAGGGCACGCGGTGGCCTCCGGGAGCATGGCGTTCTCAAGGAGCTGGGCCACCGAGATCTCTGTCTCGAGTTGTTGGATCTTGCCGGCCAAGTTGCGCTGTTCCTCCAGTGCTGCGTCCCATTCGGCGTTCTCCGAGAGGTCGCCCTGCTCGGCAGCCGCGGAGAGGGCAGCTTCGTTTTGGGGGACGCGCTCATCCTTTAGGACCTTCAGCTCCTGAATTCGACAGTCGAGGCCGGTTCGGGTCGTCCAGATCGACTCGTCCTCCCAGAAGCGGGTGTTCTCCTCTTCGACAGGGCCTGCCCGGAAGACGAGGGTCGCGACTAAGTTGTCGATCGAGTCCTCTACACCACGCTGCAGCGTCAGCTGCGCTGTGCGGAGATCCTTAGGCGACGCGCCCTCGAAGAGGCGGTCGAGCAAAGGATCATCACCGCCGGCGAGGAGGTCGACGATCCGGCCATGGGACCGGGTGGTGTCCGGGTTGTCTCTGCGGATCCCATATAGGAAGGCGGCGAGAGAGATGAGCGAGTTAGCCCTCTCCATCGGGAGCGGGAGCTTGTCGCCGATGAGGCCCTTCTCAGCGGCCTTCGCGAGGTACGTGAGGACATGAGGCGCACGCAGCGGCCGCTTGATGAGCTGGGTGTAGTGAGGGGCGAGGTCTTCTCCGCGCTCCGCATCCACGATGTCGTCGATGAATCGGCGGACCATGCCAGGAGCCAAGAGCTGGAAGTTGGTGATGACCTCATCGGCCCAAGCGTCTCCGCAGGCTTCTTTGAGAGCGTCGACCGCTTGGTCTTGCTCCTTGTATCCAGGGAGCTCGTTCAGGAGGGCATATATCGGCGCAGCCTCATCGTCCTCGCCTTCGGCCTTCAAGAGCTCTCGGATGAGCTCTAGGAGGGGCTCGTAGCTGTCCTTCTCGAGCTGGCTGGTGAAGAGGTGGGCTCGGAGGAGGTCCAACTGGGTGAGCTCTTCGTTGCCTTCGAGCTGTCCCCCGATCGCCTCCCGGATGACATCTTTGATGCCGTCTTCTGTCTTGGGGGTGATGATCTCCATCGCCCTAGCTAGGACCTCTTCGACAGAGGTCATGGTCTGGAAGCTCTTGCGGAGCTCTTCGGCAGGGTCAGAGGGCTCGACGAGCAAGCGGAGCTCGGGGTTCGCGCCACCACCTGACATGCGGAAGTCGGAGCTCATCTCGACGAGCTTCTTGCACTTGCGCCACCAAGCGCTCCACGAGCTCGACTCGATACCGATCATGGCCAGCGCGCTCTTCACGGAGACGAGCTTCGCTCTCCCGTGATGCCGCTCTAAGACGAGCCGCAAGATCTCCAAGGGCTCTTTCTTCGCGCGCTTGGGGACGTCCTCTGGGTCTTCGTAATAGAGCGAGCGGAGGTCGTTGGGGCTGAGGGGTTGGAAGATGTCGACGGCGCCTTCCATGGGGAAGGTGTCTTCACGTCCCGAGTGGAACCTGATGAGGATCTCCTTGTCAGCCTCTCGGATCTCCAAGACTTTGCCGGTCCCCCAGCCTCCTGCGTGGAAGATGTGTGACCCGGGCTGGTAGGCGAGGAGCCTCTCGAACTTAGTCCACGCCGCGCGGAGGTCGCTGCAGCCTTCCTCGAGACCGGAGGCCTCGGTGTATGCAGACCACCAGACCTCTTCACTCCACGCCTTAGCCGCGTGATCAAAGAGCGCTTCGCCGAACTCGGTGGGGGAGAGCCCGCCGCGGAGGCCCGCGCCGATCAGCCTGGCAGCGTCAGCGTGTCGCTCTGCGAGCGCGAGGTTCGCCCGATGCTCTCTCAAGAGGGCCGAGCATCGTGACATGCGGTTCTTTTGACCCGCGAGAGTCAGCGCGTCGAGGACTCCGTCGATGGCGCCATCGGACTCAAGCATGTCCTTCCATGCGGTGTCAAAGTCCTGCCACTTTTCGTTGGCGACCAGGAGAGAGAGGCTCATTTCGTTCCGGGGCTAGGGGGTCCAGCGTTCGGGTATAGCGCCTGGCGGGGCGATAAGGCCGATGTGCAGAAAAGCGATAAGTGAACGCTGCCCCCGGAGGCCGCTGTGGTCCCCGGGGGCAGTGCGCTTATTGTGCCTCATGTGGGCTTTGAGTTCCAGGGCCTCCAACGGGTAGCACACACGCTCATCGCGGGGTACAAAGCACACTCATGCACTGCCTCGCTGCCAATCTCCTGCTCCTCCTGCAAGCCGTCTCTATTGAGGGTGGGACCATTCACCCGATGGACGGAACGGCTCCATTCGTCGGCGACGTCGTCGTCGTGGACGGCGTCATCGCCTCTGTGGGGGCCGAGACCGTCAGGCCGGAGGGCGCCAAGGTGATCGACGCAGAGGGTCTACACGTGGTCCCCGGCCTCATCGACGGGATGATCCACCACGATGGCGAACACGACGAGCTGTACCTTCGGGCTGGCGTCGTCCTCGCTAGGGATCTAGGTAACGACCTTGGCAGGGTCATCATCGCTCGGGCTCGCAGGGGACGCGTCGACGCTGTCGGTCCCAGGCTCTTCATCTCAGGTGCCGTGCTTGATGGGGCGCCCCCGGTCACGACTAAGGCTGTCGTCGTGAGGAACGCCGCAGAGGCAGAGGCGAAGCTCGGGCGTCTCATCGATCTCCGTGTCGACTTCATCTCGACACACGCTGGGATCTCAGGGGAGGCTTTGGGTGGCGCGGCCCTCGCCGCCCACGCTGCCGGGCTCAAGCTGTGGGGGCCGGTGCCCCGAGGCTTAAGCCTCGGCGAGTCGTACACCCTCGGGTTGGACGGCGTCGTCGGACTAGACGCCTTCCTGCCTGATCGCTTCGGCTGGGTCGCTGATGAAGTCCCCGACACCTCTGCAGGTGTCAAGATCGCCACCTCCCCTCAACGCTTTGTGATGCCCGTGATAAACGCGGTCGCTGCGCGTGTGCAGGTGCCCGAAGACCCCGCCACCACCCTCGAGTTGATGGGCCCTCATTACGTCGCGCAATGGACCGCAGAGCTTGACGCGAGGGAACGCATCGGCGGCCCCGACTATTACCAGCGAGGAGCCTTGGCGCTCAGCCGACAGCGAGAGCTCTTGGCTGATCTCTTCGGAGCTGGTGTCCGCCTCTTGCCAGGCAGCGGCGCGCCAAACCCTTGGGTCGTCCCTGGCGACGGCCTTCATGACGAGCTCGCCTCATGGGTCGCAGCCGGGCTCCCGCCTGAAGACGTCCTTCGAGCGAGCACCTATGGCGCCGCGCAGATCCTCGGAGTCTCTGATAAGTGCGGATCCATCACCGCGGGCTTGCTCGGTGACCTCTGCGTCGTCTCCTCAGATCCCCGACAAGGCTTGGGCGGACTCAGGCGCCCAAGATGGGTCATCATGCGCGGCGTCGCCCTCTCGGCAGAGGCGCTCGACTTGCGCGTGGAAGATCTCCGCAAGAGACAGGCTGAGCAGCGCATCGCGTCTTTGAAGGAGCTCGTGGTGGACGCCCCCGACGTCCCTGAGGGGGAGGTGCTCATCAGCGGCGTCGTTCAAACGGAGGCTTATGGTCAGAGGGTCGGCGTGGAGAGGTATTCCGTCGTCAAGCGACCTGACGGCCAGACTAGCTACTGCTCTTTAGCGTTAGTTCCTGCGTCCGCATCTGAGGGGGCCTCCCGAATCCAGTTTCAGCAGACCATCAAGGGCAAGGTCGTCAGCGGCTTCGACTTTTTGTTGGAGTCTCAAGGCACAAAGATCGCGATCCGAGGCGTGAGGGTCGGTGGCCAGCTCCGCGTTGAGCGCCGGGTTGACAATCAATTCCTCGACACCTCCTCTACGACGGATCCCGTCAACCTCGTCGACAGCGGGAGCGTCACAGCCGCCTTGATCGCAGCGCATCATCAAGATGAGGGGCCTCTTAAGGCTCTGTACTTTGAAGACCTAGAGCCCGCGGTCGTCTCGTGGAGCTACGAGGTGAAGCCGAGCGGCGTCCACGCTCTCTTGACCGGAGAGGGGCCTCTCGTGGCGCTGTTCCGGCCTGACGGAGGCTTCGACAAGATGGAGAGGACCCGCGGCAACGGAGTCATTCGCCAGCACGCCACCTCCACCGACCTGCACGGCGGGGCTGGGATCCCCCTGCCTCCTGAGAGGCTCCCCGCGGCGCCCGACAGCTCGCCTGGGGGTGAGGGGGGCGGAGGGGCTGGCGATTGACTGTAGGTGGGAGCCGCTTCGCCACTGAGGAGAACAGCGCTGTCCCCGTCGCAGCTCCTGGTGAGTTTTCTGAGCTGGAGTTAGGTCAACTCCGTGTCTGGCCGCCTGTCGTACTCGCTCCGATGGCTGGCATCACGAACTACCCATACAGGAGCCTCTGTCGGAATTTCGGCGCGGGCCTTTTTGTGTCCGAGATGATCACGGCGCGCGGGTACCTCCACGGGAACCGAATGACGAGGCTGCTCGCGAGCAGTCAGCCGGGCGAAGAGCCGCGATCTGTTCAGGTCTACGGCTCTGACCCTGTCGATGTAGGTGAGATGGTCGCTTCGCTCGTGGATGAAGGCGTTGACCACATCGACATGAACTTTGGCTGCCCCGTCGCCAAGGTGACGAGGCAAGGGGGCGGGAGCGCGGTCCCTGTCAAGCCGCGCTTGTTGGCGCGGATCGTTCGCGCTGCCGTTCGGTCTTCTTGCGATGTGCCGATTACGATCAAGGTTCGACTAGGGATCCACGACGAGCTCCTCACCTATTTGGACGCTGGTCGCGTCGCCGAAGAGGAGGGGGTGTCCGCGATCGGGCTCCACGCGCGCACCGCAGCTGCGCTCTATAGCGGGCAGGCGCGGTGGGCTGCTATCACCGCCCTCAAGCAGGCTGTCGGGATACCCGTCTTGGGCAACGGCGACATTTGGGAGTGTTGGGACGCGCTCAGGATGATGAGAGAGACAGGCTGTGACGGGGTCATTGTTGGGCGCGGCAGCCTCGGGCGTCCTTGGCTGTTTCGTGAGCTCGCCGATGTGTTTGAAGGTGTGGAGCCTAGTGGGCCGCCCGACCTCGGCGGCGTCGTTCAGGTCGCCCTCGCGCACGCTGACTCGCTCGCCGCCTTCTTTGGCGAGGCGCCTGCCATGAAGCAGATGCGCAAGTGGGTGGGTTGGTACACCAAGGGATTCCGCGGAGCCGCCGCCCTGCGTGCGGACCTCGCTCAAATCTCAACGCTCGCTCAACTTCATGCGCTCTTGGGGGCCTTGCCCGCTGAGGAGCCGTTCCCTATGAGGGCGCTGAGGATGGGCCGCGCGAAGCGTGGGGGCCAGCAACGCGTCAAGCTCCCTGAGGGTTATCTGGATGACATGTCGGACGACACCCCGCCCAGGGGCCCTAGGAGCTCAGAAGAAATAGAGGCCTGGGAGCGCGCAAACAACGGCGGTTGAGGTCAATGCCCAGCCCTGACGTTTCTAGGGTCGTTAATATCCCTTTTGAGGTTTAGCTTGGGGAGAGGGCGGAACATGTGTTTAACGCGCCTCGTCCGACGAAGTGACAGCCTCTTTCAGCGAACCGACATTGATTATCAGGACAACAGTGATGAAGAGTTATTCCATTTGGGCGACATCTGCAGTTCTCGTCTTCTCTAGCGCGGGCTTCGCTCAAGAGCCTGATGTTTGGCTTCACCGCTGCGGCGCCCCAGAGGCCAACCCTTTCTATGACCTCATTCTTCCGCCCTCGGATTGCGCCTACAGCT
The DNA here is from genome assembly GCA_002719955.1 of Deltaproteobacteria bacterium. GTDB lineage: Bacteria > Myxococcota_A > UBA9160 > UBA9160 > UBA4427 > UBA4427. The sequence goes on from PBFW01000004.1 coordinate 22,405, forward strand.
CAACAAATCCGGACGCTGCCTATGACCCTGTTGAGGTGTGGGAGATCCCGGTCGTCTTCCATGTGATCCAGCGAAATAACGGCACCGGGGCTGTCACTGACCAAAACATCTTTGAGCAGATCGAGATCTTGAACGAGGACTTCCGCGCCATCGCTGGGTCTAACGGAGCGCCAGGCAGCGACTCGATGATTCAGTTCAGGCTCGCCACGGTAGACCCCGATGGGAACCCGACAACTGGGATCACTCACACGACGAACAACACCTGGTACAACGACAGCGGCAACTTCATGCAGAGCCTGGGCTGGGACCAGGATCGTTACCTGAACATCTTCACCAACAGCTGCAGCGGCTACCTCGGGTACGTATGGGATTTCCCCGCAGCCATCGCAGGTAATGGAAATGATGGCGTCGTCGTCCTCTGGTCGTCCGTCGGCGACAACGCCCCCGTCGGGGCCCCCTACGATCAAGGGCGCACGGCTACTCACGAGATCGGGCATTACCTCGGCTTGTGGCACACCTTTGACAACGGCTGTGGATCTGCGAGCAACTGCTACTCGAGCGGCGACGCGATCTGTGACACGAACCGGCAGTCGCAGCCCACATATGGCTGCCCAGGGAGCCCGAGCAGCTGTAGCAGCCCGGACCCCTTCCGCAACTACATGGACTACACCAACGACATCTGCATGTGGGAGTTCACACCTGAGCAGATCAACAGGATGCGTTGCTCAATGCTCTATTACCGCCCGGACCTCTTTGACGTCGTCGGCGGAGGCGGGGGATCTAGCTCGGACAATTATTGCGTGAGCTCATCCAACTCTACCGGCGCCGCAGCGCAGATCAGCTACGGCGGCTCGCTAAGCATCTCGTCCAACGACCTCTCCCTCTACTGTGGCCCTGTCCCTACGAGCCAGTACGGCCTGTTCATCTTCAGCGCAAACCAGGCCCAGGCGAGCTTTGGGAACGGAACCCGCTGCGTAGGCGCGCCGATCTCACGCTTCTCAGTGCAGCAGTCAACCTCCTTCGGAGACCTCGACTACAACGTCGACTTCTTCTCTCCTCCAGTGAGCGGCGCGTTCACCGCTGGGTCGCAGTGGAACTTCCAGGCATGGTTCAGGGATCCGGCAGCGGGGGGGTCAAACTTCAACCTCTCCAACGGCCTGGCGATCACCTTCGGGGCGTAGCCTCAGTCGCTCAAGAGCTCGTTCTCGCGCAGGATGCGGAGGGCGAGCTCCTGGATGTCCGCAGCAGAGCGGCTCAGCGCGAGCGCCCTATTATTCGCCTTCTGCTGGAGGGCGCCCTGCTCGTTTACGTGCTCTCGCCAGTCCTCCAAGAAGTTGCGCCACCCTTTCGCTTCGGGGAGTCGCTGCTTGAGCTTTGGGGGCGTGGACGCGCAGTCTTCCCACATTGCGTGGAGCTGGATGTGGTTTGAGGCGTAGTCGCCTAGCGCGTACTTGTCTCCCACGAGGTACGCCACCGCGAGCGCGTGCCGCAGCCCGCGGTGCTGCCTAGCGGGAAAGAAGAGCTCGCCGATGGCGTCGTAGAGCGGCTCCTGTTTTCTCACAGGTGCTCTCCAGGTCTTCCAGTCGTCATTGAGGTCGTGGATGATCCCCAAACACTCGACGTCAGGCATCTCCATCTGAGAGCCTGAGGCCCAGGCGTCATAGAGGGTCACGCCTGGAAAGACCACCCCGGTCCTGTCGGCGTAAGCGTGGGCGAAGGCGCTGAAGGTCGCGCGAAGTTCGCCGCTGTCTAGGTTGAGCTCAAGGATCGCGATGGCGAGGTCTTGGTCGGGAGGGGAGCCGAGGAGCGCGTTCCGAAGTATGCGCTTTGATGAGTCCCAGTCTCGCTCTCGGCGGAGCTCCTGCGCCCCGTAGTCATAGGTCCAACCGGGCTCAACGACTGGCTCGCTGTGAGTGAGTTTGAATTTCTCGAGGGCCCTCAGGGCTCGCTTGTCCGTGGCCTTCAGGCGCTTGCGGGGGATCGGCTGGGCGGGGCAGTGCTTCTTCGGGTCGTATGTCGGGGCGGGCTCTCTCTGCGGCCAAGTGCCAGGATCACGGGGCGGCCTCTTCAGCAGATATGTCTGCAGCCCGGCTCTGAAGTCTTCTCTCCACGACGCCTCCATCCTCAGCTGCTCTCCGAACTCTTCAGCGAGCTCATCGGAGAGGCCATCGACCACATCCATCGCGGAGTTGATCGTTTCGGCGCTCGGGCCTTGCGGCGCGGGCGCGGCTATAGAGATTAAGACTGCGAGGGTCAGCACTCGCAGATTGTGCCACGAATGCGCCCGAGGGCGGCTCCCTGAATAGAAGTGGGGGGCGACTCCGAAGAGCCGCCCCCTCAGGTGGCAAGAGTACCGACCGGAGGCGCGTGAACGCCTTGGCCGGTTGGCCCTTCCTATCACTAGTGCGACAGGGGAGAAGATGACTTCCCCGCGCTGGTGTGCCAGACAGCACCGCCCATGGCATATGCCATCCACGTCACCGCAAGTCGTGGACAGCTACCGCTCCTCTTGCAGGAAAGGGCGGGAGTCGGCACTCCCGGAAGTCAGGTTCTCAAGGACCATCGAAGGGTACCCCTGGAACGGGGTGCGGTCGGATAGACCCTGGAGAGGAGCTGAATCGGCCTAAATAAAAGGGCTAAGATCCTGGTAACTAGGCACTTAGGGAGAGAGGCGAAAGAGGGCGTTTATGCCTGCGGCTTGCGCCTGCGGCGGCGTCTCTTGCGCCTTCTGCCCCGTTTTCGCTCCTCATTGAGCTCTTCGTCTGTGAGCTCTTGCGCTTGACGCATCCGCTCCACCCACCCCTGGTAGATGTCATAGCCCCTCCCTACGGCTCTGCTGCGTATGCGAAACAAGGCGAGCGCGTCGTCGAAGTCCTCTGTGAGGCAGAAGAGGAGGGGTCTGAAGCCCTCTTTGCTCTGGGCGGAGAAGCGCCCCTGCAGGGTGAGAATCCTCCTTGCCTTGGAGGCGTCTTTTCTGGGGAGTCTGGCTGTCTGGATGAAAGGCGCGAGGATCGCATCAGCTGCCTTGGTGATCTCCCGCACGGGGACCTCAGCGCCGTCTTCGTATCTCGCGGAGGTCTTCGCCTCGACCATGTCGTTGATGAGGAGCGCTACGAGGACCGCGTTGCTCGGTCCGACGCCTGATTGAACGTCTGCATCGAGGGCCTCGAGGAGCCGCCAGAAGGACTGCCGTGTGATCTCTGTCTCTGCGGACCTACGCCCGGAGTCCAGGTGTTTATGGAGGACGGGGAAGATCGGCTGTAACGCGTGGCATGAGCGCAGCTGCTTGAAGGCTCCCATTGCAGTGCCCGAACGCAGGAGGCGAAGGATCTCTTCTAGGATCCTCGGAGGTGCGGAGCGGTCAAGGTCGCCAGCGCATTTAGCCATAGCGGCCCACGTCGGTTCGGCGATCCTAAAGTCGAGCCTGGTGGAGAACTTGATCGCCCTCAGGATCCTCACCGGGTCCTCAAGGAGCCTCGTCCTAGGTTCGCCGATGGTGCGCAAGACCCTGTCGTCGAGGTCCTCCATCCCGCCGACGAAGTCCAGGATGTCCCCCTCGAAGGGGTCCAGGAAGAGCGCGTTCACGGTGAAGTCTCTTCGAACTGCGTCCTCTGCGGCCGTCCCATACTCGTTGTCCTCGGTGATGAGGAGCTCGCCTGAGTCTTGATTCTCTGACGGAGCGCGGCGGAAGGTGGCGGTCTCGATGATCTCATCGC
>PBFW01000005.1 GCA_002719955.1 Deltaproteobacteria bacterium
AGTCGCTCGAAAGATTGTTGAATCAGGCCCGGCTTCGGCTCGCGGAGGGCGCTGATTCGACCTCCGTTTCGACTTCGGTCGAGAGGGACGAAGACGGTGTCTGAAAGGTGCTTTAAACCGTTTTACTGGGCGGATCGCTCAGTCTGGCTGGCCACACGGGGTGGCCATGACCATCAGGAGTAACCACACACATGTCTGAAACAACCGAACAAACACCCGGCGCGAGCGAAAGTTTCGCTGAGCTCTTCGGGTCGAACGAGCAAGCCATCAAAGAGGGTGAGATTGCGCGCGGTAGGGTCCTCTCGATCGACGGTGATTTCGTCCAGATCGATATCGGCTTCAAGTCCGAGGGAATGATCGCGACCTGGGAATTCATGACGGAAGAGGGTGAGATCACCATCGCCGTCGGAGATGACGTCGAAGTTCTCGTCGAAGAGGTCGAGAGCGACGACGGCCAATTGGTCTTGTCCAAGGAGAAGGCGGAGCGCCTCAAGGTCTGGGACGAGATCAGCAACGCCTACGACAACGAGGAAGCCGTCGAGGGCACCATCGTTGCTCGGGTCAAGGGTGGCCTCTCCGTCGACATCGGAGTGAAGGCATTCTTGCCAGGCTCGCAGGTCGATCTTCGGCCGGTCCGGAATCTCGAAGCGCTACTCGGGGAAAAGGCCAACTTCAAGATCATCAAATTCAACAAGCGACGCGGGAATATCGTTCTCTCCAGAAGAGCGCTTCTGGAGACCGAGCGAAAGAAGATGCGGGAGTCGACGCTCGAGACGCTTTCCGAGGGCCAGATCCTTGACGGCGTGATCAAGAACCTCACTGACTACGGCGCGTTCATCGACCTCGGCGGTATCGATGGGCTCCTCCACATCACGGATATGTCCTGGGGTCGTATCAACCATCCGAGCGAATTATTTCAGGTGGGTGACGAGATCAAGGTCAAGGTTCTCAAATTCGACGTGGAAGCGGAGCGTGTTTCTCTGGGTCTCAAGCAGATTCAGCCGGACCCGTGGATCGACGCCGGCATGCGCTACCCGCTCGGCATGCGCATCCGGGGCAAAGTGGTCTCGCTCACGGATTACGGTGCGTTCGTCGAATTGGAGCCCGGGATCGAAGGCCTCGTGCACGTTTCCGAGATGTCCTGGACCAAGCGCGTCAAGCACCCGTCGAAGGTCGTCACGATCGGAGATGAGGTCGACGCGGTCGTGCTCGACGTCGACGAGCGAGATCGCAAGATTTCGCTGGGCATGAAACAGATCGAGGAGAACCCGTGGAGCGTGATCGAAGAGCGTTACCCGGTCGGCACCCAGGTATCGGGCCAGGTCCGCAACATCACGAACTTCGGCATCTTCGTCGGTCTCGAAGAGGGCATTGATGGTCTGGTTCACGTCTCGGATATTTCCTGGACGGAGCAGGTCAAGCATCCCTCTGAGCGTTTCGAGAAGGGCGACGAAGTCAACGCTGTCGTGCTGAAGATCGACAAGGAGAACGAGAAATTCTCCCTGGGGATCAAGCAGCTCGAGCCGAATCCGTGGGACGATATTCTCAAGAAGTTCAAGGTCGGCAGCGAGATCACCGGTCCGGTCAAGAGCGTGACCGACTTCGGCGTCTTCGTTCAGCTCGAAGAGGGGATCGATGGTCTGGTCTACAGCTCCGAGCTGGCCGCCGAACGGATCGAGACGCCCTCTGAACACTTCAAGGAGGGGCAGGAGGTCACGGCTCTGGTCGTCAAGGTCGATGCGAATGAGCAGAAGATCTCCTTGTCGATTCGCGCAGTGAATGACAAGGCTGAACGCGCGGCGCTCAAAAAAATCGCGGAACAGCAATCGGTCAGTCAGACCACCACACTCGGTGATTTATTGGCCGAGAAGCTCCGAACCCAAGGCGATTCCGGGGAGACGAGCGAATAGCGATCGAAGAGGGGGGCGCGCAGTGGGGCTACCTGCCGCGCGCACCTCCCGATTCGGCTCGAACCGGATCGAGAGTCTAGAATTGCGAAGGCTGGGCGCTTTGCCGAAGGCGAGGCGGAGCATTGAACAGGGCTAGGTCTGGGGAGATAGAATGACGAAGAGCGGTTTGATCGAAGAAGTGGCGAAGCGCACCCCGCACATCTCGAAGAAGGATACGGAGGTCGTCGTCAACACGATCTTCGATGCGATGATCGAATCATTGCGAGGGGGGGACCGGATCGAGATTCGGGGCTTCGGATCCTTCCAGGTAAAGATTCGCGAGGCTCGGGACGGTCGTAATCCGAAGACCGGAGAGCCGGTGCATATCTCTGCCAAGCGGACGCCCTTCTTCAAGGTGGGAAAAGAACTCAAGGAAATGGTCGACGTCGCAGCGCCGGGGAGCGGATCCACCGCACCCTCTGCACCTGGCTCCGCTGGGCCGGGTGCAGCGGCAGTGGACGCGTCGGGAGACTCGGTGACCGACTGATTTCGGTTTCTTCGGGGGGAGAGCCAATATGAAGCGACTCGCGCTGTTGATCTCGGCCCTGGGGTTCTTCCTCGGGGCACTCTGGCTGGGCTGGTCGTTTCGTGCGGCCAATGCGCTTTTGGTCGATCTGGATCTGGTCTGGCTGCGGATCCCTGATCTCGAGCTCTGGTGGCTGCTCCTCGCGGCCTCTGGTTTCGGCTCGTCCCTCGCGACTGGCGTCGTCGGCTTCGCCTGGCTGCGTGGGCGCGTATTGAATCGTCGATATCGCAAGGCGATCAAACGCCTCGAATCGGAACTGCATCAGATGAGGAGCCTTCCCCTGGCGTCGAGTGAGAGCGAGGCGTTCGAGGAGGAGCCCAACCGCGTCGCATTCGGGCGGGGGTAGGCGGTGGCACTGCGAAGACGAGCGCAGAGCGTGGATGCGAGCAAGGCGGGGTCCGTCGAAGCTGCGCTCAGACGAAGCCTCCGTGCGGCCGTCTGCGCGGATTGGCCGACGGCGGAAACCTGGCTCGAGCGCATCGTCGAAGCCGATAGCACCGACCTGGACGCCTATCATGCGCTGGCACGTCTCTACCGTGAGCAGGGGGCGATTGGTCGCGCGATCCGGATGCATCAGAACCTCTTGATGCGCACGGATCTCCGCCGTGAAGAGCGCGACGACGCCCTCCTGGAATTGGCGCGAGATTTTGATGCCGGCGGCTTCAGCGAGCGCGCGGCGGCGGGCTATGAAGAAGTGCTCGACACCCAGCCACGAAATCCAGAGGTGCTTGCGCGGCTGGTGAAACTCTCGCGCGAGCTCCGCGAATTCCCTCGCGGACTCTCCCTTGTCAAGCGGCTGCGACGACATGACCGGGACGGGGCGGACGCCGCCGAAGTGGAGTTGTTGCTCTCCCAGGCCCAGAGCCAGCTCGACGAGGGGGATCACGACGGCGGGCGTGGGACGCTCAAGCGCTGCCTTCGTCGCTACAAGACCTGTGGATCGGCGTGGGCGATGCTCGGGCAGATCGAGGTCGAACGTGGCAAGGACGCGAAGGCGCTGGATGCCTGGCGGCGAGGCGCCCTCGCAGATCCGGAAATGGCCCCCACACTCTACCCGATGATCGAAGCGAGCTATTCGGCTCGTGGTAAGTCTCAGGACTACGAAAAATTCCTGAAGGGGATCCTGCAGGACCGACCGGCGGATCATGGGGCACGCATCGCTCTGGCACGCATGCTCGTGAGTCGAGGCGAGGCGGCGAACGCGATCGAAGAGCTGTCCCGAGCGATCGAAGTCGAGCCGCATCACATGGGCCTGCGCGTGGAACTCGGGCGCCAGCTGCTTGCCAGCGGACACGAGGTCGAAGCGATCAAGGCCTATACCGGACTTCTCGACGCCCTCGAACAGGGAATCCTCGTATTCGAGGAGCTGGGCGATTGAGCGCCTCCGCCCTGGACACACCGATGATGCGCCAATTCATCAAGGTGAAGGCGCGATATCCCGACGCCGTGATCTTCTATCGGATGGGGGATTTCTATGAGATGTTCCTCGACGATGCCGAATTGGTGGCGCCGATCCTCGACATCGCCCTGACGAGTCGCGACAAGGGCAAGGTCGATGCCGTCCCGATGTGTGGTGTGCCCGTGCACGCCGCGGATGCGCATATCAAACGCCTCGCTGAACTCGGTCATCGCATCGCGATCTGCGAACAGGTCGAGGATCCAAAGGAAGCCGGCGGCAAGCGGCTCGTGCGTCGTGAGGTGGTCGAAGTCGTCACCCCCGGCCTGGTCGGAGATCCCGAGGGACTCGACGCGCGCACCATCGTGGCGGTCGCCGCGATCTATTACGAAAGGGGTGCAGACCAGTTAGGGCTCGCCGTGCTCGACGCGTCCACTTCGGATTTTCGTGCGACCTCCGTGAAGGGAGAGGCCCTGAATCTCGCTCTGGAAGGCCCGACTTCGTCGATCCCCAGCGCGTTGCTGCAGGAGCTGGCGCGGATCTCACCGAGAGAATTATTGCTGCCGAGCGATTATATCGAGGCCTGGACGGCGACTCTGCGGGACGAACTCGATGGGGTGGCCATCACCTCGATCGCGGAGTCGGCTTTTCTGCAGGCGGAGGGGTCGGAGGAGGAGGGTGCGGTCGAATGGCCGGGTGAGTTCATGGGCAAGACGGATCCCGGCTCACGCGCCGCCGTCGCCGTGGCGAATTATCTCGTCACGAATCAGCCTTTCGCTGCGGCCAACCCGCCGCGGCTACGGCGCTATGAAATCGCTGACACCGTCGTGCTCGACGCCTCCACGAGAAGACATCTCGAGCTGCACCAGAACTCGGAAGATCGTGGCCGAGCGGGGACGCTGCTGCAGGAACTCGATGACACCTGCTGCGCGCTCGGGGCGCGGCGGGTTTCGCAGTGGCTTTCCTATCCGCTTCTGTCGCCGAGCGAGATCGCTGGGCGACAGGATGCCGTCGAGCTCCTGGTCGATCGGGATCGGCTGCGGGGGCGATTGCGCGAGGCGATGAGCCGCGTGCGGGATCTCGAACGGCTGTTGGCGAAGGCGACACGGCCCGGGGCCGTACCGCGGGATCTTGGGGCGCTCAGGAGTTCGCTGCAGGCGCTGCCGGAGGTGGCGAAGGCCATCGGTGAGGAGGCGGAGGGTGGATCCGAGAATGTCGAACTTCTGGGCGGCGCCCCGGCCGAGGCCGTCGTCCTCGTCGCACCCGAGGCCCTTCCGGAGCTGACGTTGCTTCTCGAGCGGTCGCTGATCGATGATCCGCCGACGATTCCGAAGGGGTCACGGGGAGCGCACGAGACCGGCTATATCCGAGAGGGCTACCGAAGCGATCTCGACTCGCTGCGCGAGAGCGCGACGAAGGGGCGCGAGTGGATCGCGGGCCTCGAAGCGGAGGAGCGGGAGCGGTCGGGGATCTCGACGCTCAAGGTTCGATTTCATCCCGTCCACGGGTATTCCCTCGAAGTCGGCAAGGCCCATCTCGCAAAGGTGCCGGAGGACTACGAACGCAAGCAGACCCTGGCGAGTGTCGAACGCTTCACGACCGAGCGGCTGCGCGAGGTCGAGTCGAGGGTGATGGGCGCCAACGAGAGGGCCGCCAAGCTCGAGCGCGCGATCTTCGACTCCGTTCGAGATACCGCCTGTGAAGCCTCTGAAGAGATTCGCGAAGCCGCGGATCGCGTGGCGACACTCGACGCATTGGCCTCGTTCGCAGAGGTGGCTCGTCGCAAACGTTGGGTCCGGCCCGTCGTCGACGAGGGTGAGATCCTCGAGATCAAAGCTGGGCGTCATCCCGTCGTCGAGAGTGTGCTCGGACGACAGGGTTCCGATGGATTCGTGCCCAACGATGCGAAACTCGATCCGGCGGGTCAGCAGATCCTGCTGCTGACGGGCCCCAACATGTCGGGTAAGAGCACCTATCTTCGTCAGGTTGCGCTGATCGTCCTGATGGCGCAAATGGGGAGTTTCGTCCCAGCCGAGAGCGCCTGCGTTGGGGTGGTCGATCGTGTCTTTACACGCGTAGGGGCTTCGGATCGCTTGGCCAGGGGCGAATCCACCTTTATGGTCGAGATGCGCGAAACTGCAGAGATCCTGCGGCAGGCGTCGCGGCGAAGCCTCGTGATCCTCGACGAGATCGGGCGCGGGACATCGACTTTCGATGGGCTCTCGATCGCCTGGGCCGTCGCCGAGTATCTCCACGATACGAAGGGGGTGGAGGCGCGCACGCTCTTCGCCACCCATTACCATGAGCTGGTCGCGCTCGCCGATTCGAAGGTGCGGATCCACAACGCACATTTCGAGGTTCGCGAATGGAACGAGGAGGTGATTTTTCTGCGAAGGCTCGTCGAGGGTGGCGCGAATCGTTCCTACGGGATCCAGGTCGCCCGCCTGGCGGGTCTGCCGAAGCCTGTGGTCGCCCGTGCGCGTTCGATCCTGCTCGATCTCGAGCGCGGTGAATTGCCCGGCGCTCAGGGCAGGTCGAGCCAAGGGTCGCAGGACGGCCAGCTCTTCCTGGCGCTCCAACCTGAGCGGGCCTCGATGGGAGAGAGCAAGAACGAAGCCGAAGGGGAATGCCTCATGGCGCTGAAAGCGCTCGACCCCGATGCGATGACGCCCATCGATGCGCTCACTTGGCTCGCGAAGAGCCGGGCTGCACTGGTCGCGGCGGACGATGAAGGGGAGGGCGCATGATGGCGCGCGAGCGGGAGGCGCGGGTCGCGCTGCTGCTCGGCCTGATCTGCCTGGCACCGACGCTGCTGGCCGTCGAACGGCCGCCCGGGCTCGGGGACGTGCGCGAGGTTCGCACCTGGTCCTATGCGGAGTATACGCGGGTGGTCGTCGAGCTCACGAAAGAGGTCCGGCTGCCCGAGCAGGGGCTGATTCGATTGGCCGCCGACACGCGGGCTGGGCGGCCGGATCGCCTCTATCTCGATGTGCCTGGGATCTGGGTAGGACGTCGCTACGAGTCGGGGATCGGAGTCGGCGACGGGCTGCTGGACGGGGTGCGACTCGGGCAGAATACGCTCCGGAACACCCGGCTCGTGATCGATCTCGAACGCTACGGCCACCACCGGCTCTATACGCTGCCGAGTCCCGCGCGAATCGTCGTGGATGTGTATGGCAAACGGGGCAGGTCCCGCGGTGACTCCGGCGGCCGACTCCCCACCGAGCTGCGACGTGTTCATACCGTCGTCGTCGATCCGGGGCACGGAGGACGCGACCCCGGGGCGACGGGCATCGGCGGGCTCCGCGAAAAAGACGTGAACCTCTCGATCGCCAAGAAGCTCGCGGCGCGTCTCGAGGATCGCGGTTTCGAGGTCGTACTCACGCGGGATAGGGATCGCACGCTCACCCTCGAAGAGCGAACGGCCGCGGCGGAGTCCTCGGGGGGAGACGTCTTCATCTCGATTCACGCGAACGCGTCGCGGCGGTCGCGAACCCGCGGCATCGAGATCTACACCCTCGATGCGAACCACGAACGCCACAGCCTGGACGTCGCCGCCCGCGAGAACGGAGTTCCCGCGGCTCGCCTCGACCCGCTCCAGCGCGCGCTTGCGCGTATCCAGGTGGGGGAGCTCGCCTCGCAATCGGAGCGGCTTGCAAGTCTCGTTCACGAAAATGTGATTCGCGGTATCCAGCAACGCAACCGATCGCTGCCCGATCTCGGACTCAAGAAGGGCCCCTTCTACGTGCTCTTCATGTCGAGCATGTCCTCGGTGCTGGTCGAGACGGGCTTCGTGACCAACAAGCGCGATGCGAAGTTGCTGCGGAGCGCACAATTCCAGTCGGAGTTGGCGGTGCAAATCGCCGATGGGGTCGATCGCTATCGCCAGCAGATCGAAGCGGGACCGGCTGCGTCGGCGCGTCTCGCCAAGGGGGCTGCGGGTGTTCGACGTGGCGACGGGATACGCTGATGGAGGAGGCGCCGACGATCGAGGACTATCTGGCCGACCTGCCCCGGGATCCCGAAGAGCGATTGAACGCGGTCGCCCCCGAGGTTCGCAGATATCTGACGGCCGTACGCGCCCATCTCGAGGCGCTGCATCGTTCTTCGGGCTCCGGTCGCCGCGTCAACGAGCGCAACTCCGACCTGACCGACCGGATGGTTCGACGGCTCTTCGAACTCGCCGAGGAGATCCATCTCGCTCGGGGGGGGCAGGTCGGAGACGGCGTCTCGATCATCGCCGTTGGTGGCTATGCCCGCCGCGAGATGTCCATTCATTCCGATGTAGACCTTCTGCTCCTCTATCGGGGCGAATTGACGCCCTTCGTCGCGCATATCGCGGAGCGGATGCAGTATTGGCTCTGGGATGCGGGATTCACAGTGGGTTGCGCTACGCGCACGATCGAGGAGACCGTCGAACTCGGACGCCAGGACGTCACCGTTCGGACCGCGGTGCTGACGGCACGTTTTCTGTGCGGCGATGGCGAATTCTTTCATACTTTCGCGGACCGCATTCGCGATGAGCTGCTGCCCGACACCGTGGCATTCGTTTCCGAACAGCAGGAGCTGATGCGGGAACGTCAGCTCGAATATGGTGACACGCTCTATCTGCTTCAGCCGAATGTGAAAGAGGGCGCGGGGACGCTGCGCGACTATCACGCAGCGTATTGGGTCGCGCGCGGGGCTCAGCCCTCAGTGCGCAATGTCGATGATTTCCTGCATTTCGGTCTGCTGACCGAGGGCGAGATGAGGGAGTACCGCGAGGCGCTCGATTTCCTGTGGCGCGCTCGGAACGAATTGCACTTGAAAACCCGGCGAGCGGACGATCAGATGAGCTTCGAACTCCAGGAGGAGGTGAGCGAAGGAATCGGATACGGTTCGATGGCGGAAGCCAGAGAGGGGTTGGAGAGCGGGCCGGCGGAAGATGTCGCCTCCCTGGCCGATTTTCGTTTCCAGGCGGACGATCCCGATCTTCCGGTCGAGCGATTCATGCGCGACTACTACCGACACGCGCGGATCATCAAGTCCCACTCGGAACTCGTGATCGAGCAATGTGAGCGGCGCGTGATGCCCGGCTCCGCCGATCGCGCGCTCGAGCGTCCGGTCGAAGACGGCTTCACGATCAGTGAGGGGCAGATCTCGATTCCCCATGCGGCCCATCTCCGGGAGGATCCGATCCGAATCCTTCGTGTCTTCGAGATCGCGCAGCGGCATCAAGTTCGTCTATCCAGGCTGGCCCAGCGCCTGCTGCGCGAGAATCTCGGGCTCGTCGACGAGAAGCTGCGTGGCTCGACCGCCTTCTCCGACCTCTTCATGGAAATTCTCGATAGCGAGAACCGGGTCATGCGAACGCTGATGTCGATGAACGATGTCGGAGTGCTTTCCCGGGTGATCCCGGAATGGGAGCATATCGTCTGTCGCTGGCAGCACGTCATCTACCACACGTACACGGTCGACGTACATTCGATCTTCCTGGTCGAGGAATTGCGAAGGCTTTGGCGAGGGAAATATGCACGGGCGATGCCCGAACTGACCGAACTCGCGCAGGAGGCCGAAGATCGGCCGGTCCTCTTCCTGGGCTGCCTGCTCCACGATGTCGGCAAGGGCTTCGGCGGAGACCACTCGAGCAAGGGGGTGATTCGCGCTGCACCCGCGATCGAACGGCTCGGCCTTTCGAAGGAGCGCGCAGAGCGGGTTCTCTTCATCGTGCAGCACCACCTGCTGATGTCTCATCTCGCCCAGAGTCGGGATCTCTCCGACGCCAAGTTGATCCTCGAACTCGCGCAGGTATGTGGGGATCGGTCGAATCTGCGAAACCTCTATCTGGTGACCTTTGCCGATATCCGAGCCTCTTCGGTCGAGGGCTGGACGGATTGGAAGGGACAACTCCTACGCGAGCTCTACGAGCGAACGGCCGAGATGATCGAAACCGGGGCGGAGCGACCGGATCAGGCTTTTGCGCTGCTCGAGGCCCGAGTCGAACGGCGGCGGGACGATGCTCGGGACGAGCTGGTGCGGCTCGGCGTAGGAGAGAGAAAGATCGAGTCGCTCTTCGACGAATTGCCAAGGCGCTATTTTCTTTCCCACACGCCGCGGCAGATCGCGCGCCATGCCCAGCTCCTGCTCCGCTACGGAGAGGGCGGTCGGATGGTCACGGCCCATCGCGAGATGAAGGGCGGTTTCACCGAGTTCATCGGCTGCACCCAGGATGTTCACGGCCTCTATAGCCAGGTGGCCGGTGTGATGACCGCGTGTGGTCTCAATATCCTGGGCTCACACGTCTATACGACGCGCGGGGGTCTCGCGCTCGAGATCTACCGCACGCATACCCCGCGCGGCGGATCCGACGAGCGCGACATGATCTGGCAGGAGGTGGAGGGGGCCCTCGAATCGGTGCTCATGGGCGAGGTCGGGGTGGGGGATCTCGTGCGCCGAAGGCGTCGTCCGGTCGGTCTGAAACGTCCGCCGTCGCGCAAGCAGGCCCGAGTCCTGATCTCGAACACGGAGTCCGAGTTCTACACCCTCGTCGACGTCATCGCGGATGATCGCCTCGGTCTTCTCTACGACGTGACGCGAACGATCGGTGAGCAGGGCTTCGAAATATATATCTCGAAGGCCGCGACCATCAAGGATCAGGTGACCGACGCTTTTTACTTGAAGGATGGAAATGGGAAAAAGATCAAGGATCCCGATCGGTTGAGTCGGCTTCATGATGCACTTCTCGAAGCGGTGCGGGGGGGTCTCGAAGGGAGTGGCCGTGGTTGAGGGAAGGGCGAGCGGAGCGACGCCCCTCGAAGGGCTCTGCGATTCTTTTCTGACCTGCCTGGCGGTCGAGGAGGGGCTGTCGCCGCGTACCGTCGAGGCCTACGCGGGTGACCTCCGCCATCTGCGCGGGCATCTGGCGGAGCGCAGTATCGATCGTGTCGAGCGCGTGACGCGCCACGATCTGAGTGCGTTCTCCAGCTATCTCGACGATCGCCTCATGGCGGCGAGTTCTCGAGCGCGGGTGCTGGTCTCGGCGCGGCGCTTGATGCGTTATGCGGAGGGGCTGGGTCTGGTCGGAGCGGATCCGGTCGAGGCATTGGATGCACCGAAGCAGGGACGTGCGCTGCCGCGCATTCTGCGTTCGGAGGAGACGGCGGCTCTGATCGAGGCCGCTCGCACGCCGGATCCGCTCGGTGCTCGGGACGTCGCGATGCTCGAGATTCTGTACGGGGCCGGATTGCGGGTGACCGAATTGGTCACGCTCCCGCTTTCGGCGATCGACCGGCGCGGGCGATTGCTGCGGGTGGTGGGCAAGGGGCGAAAGGAGCGGGTCGTGCCGATGGGCGGCATCGCTAGTGAGGCGATCGACGTCTATCTGGCGGAGGCGCGACCGGTGCTGCTGGGCGAACGCCCGGATCACGATCACGCGGTCTTTCTGACGCGCCACGGGAGGGCGATGAGCCGGCAGAACTTCTTCGCGCGGCTCCGCCTGCACGCTAGGCGAGCGGGGATTCCGAGCGACCGCGTGTCGCCCCATGTTCTGCGGCACGGATTTGCGACGGACCTGCTGGAGGGAGGCGCCGACTTGCGGTCGATCCAATCGATGCTCGGCCACGCCGACCTCTCGTCGACTGAGGTCTACACGCATGTCAGTCGCAAGCGGCTGCGCGAGACGGTCGAGTCCCGGCATCCGCGGGGCGTGGGCGGCAAGCGGTGAAACCGGGTCTCAGCCTCGATGATCTGTGCGCCGCGATTCCCGTGGCGACGGCGGATCTTCTCGTCCGCGTCGCACGGGTGGCAACGCGGCGGAGATGTCCGGTGCATCTCGTGGGAGGGCC
The DNA here is from genome assembly GCA_002719955.1 of Deltaproteobacteria bacterium. Taxonomy (GTDB): domain Bacteria; phylum Myxococcota_A; class UBA9160; order UBA9160; family UBA4427; genus UBA4427. Next base: position 11,695 of record PBFW01000005.1, read on the forward strand.
AGTGCGCGACCTGCTCCTCGGTCGGGCCCTCTCGGATGTCGACCTGATGGTCGAAGGGGACACCCGGGCGCTCGCGCAAGCGGTGGTGCGTGGGCGGGGCGGGGTGGGACTCTCGGTGACCGGTCACGACCGTTTTGGAACCCTGCGCATCGAATCCGATCAGACCCATCTCGATCTGGCCGAACTTCGCCACGAGACCTACGCGCATCCCGGGGCGTTGCCAGACGTCGAGCCGGGAACGCTCGCCCAGGACGCTCGGCGACGGGATTTCTCGATCAACGCGCTTTTCTGTCGGCTCGACAGTCGTGAGCCCGGGCGGCGGATCCCGGTCGAAGATACCGAGGGCGGACTCGAGGATCTCACGAAGAAACGGCTGCGGGTCCTGCATCCTCGGAGTTTCCACGATGATCCGACGCGCGCCTGGCGGGCGGCTCGGTTGGCGGCTCGCCTCGGCTTCAGTCTGGATCGTTCCTCGCGCAATGCGCTGCGTAACGCCCTGCGAGATGGCGCTTTCGGCGCGGTCAGCGGGGAGCGTTTTCGGCGCGAACTGCAGCGGGTCTTCGCGGAGGCGCATCTTGGCGTTCAGGCGGGACGAATCCTGCGCTTGCTCTCGGATTGGCATGTACTCGCCGCCCTCGAGCCCGGTCTCGATTTGGGTCGGGACCGCGCGATGCCCCTGCGACGCTTGTCGAAGGCGATCTGTGAGCCCGATTGGTCGGGTCCCCGCTGGCGCCCGTGGGCCTCGGGTGTCGCGATCTGGTTGGCGCCGCTGCCGGCCGCCCAGCGCCGTCGGACGCTCGAACGCTTCTCCGTGCGGGGGGAACAGGCCGTTCGCATCGTTCGCTTCGGGCGGGATGCCGATCGCACGCTCAAGGCGCTGGCGAATGCGCGGGGTCGCGGGGCGGTGGATGCGCTGCTGGGGGATCTGCCCGAGGAGACGACCCAGGCGCTCTATGCATTGGCCGGTGTTCCGGTGCGACGGCGGATTCTTCGCTGGGGCGCCGAGGATCGCCGGCGTCGGGCGCCCGTGGGCGGGGCCGAGTTGATCGAACTGGGCCTCGAGGGGGCGGATGTCGGCAAGGCGCTCAAGCGCATCCGCGCGGGCTTTCTGGACGGTGAGATCGCAAATCGAGAGGAGGCGCTTGCTCTGGCGGAGGAGATCGCGCGCCGGGCCGCTCGCCGAAAACCGCGCCCGAAGGTGAAACCGAGGCGCCGAAAAGTTGCCCGGGCAAGCGCGATCACGGATACTCCCCGCGATCGCAGTGGGAAGAAATCGCGAAGATCCGAATCGGCGGGTACCGACTCCGATGCCGTCGGCGGCGTCGCCGGCGGGACGGACGAGGATGAGAAGGCCAGGAACGACGCCGGCTTGAGCGCGGCGGTTCAGGAGGATCCTGCGAGCTGAGGATTCCGAAAATGTCCAGAGTCCCCCGACTCCCCCCAGGCGCCAGGATGGATTCGAGACAATGAGTGCGACGGACATGACGCTGAGCGCGATGGAGGGCAGCGCCCTTCAGGAACTCGGCGAAGACCCCGACGAACGAACCGATGGCCTGTCTGGCTATGCGGTCAAATTGGCGATTTTCGAGGGGCCCCTCGATCTCCTGCTGCACCTGATTCGACAGAACGAAGTCGACATCACGGATATTCCGATTCAGCGAATCGCGGAACAATATCTCGAAACGATCGAGCTCATGCAGGAGCTCAATCTCGACGTGGCCGCTGAATACCTCGTCATGGCGGCGACGCTGGCGCTGATCAAGAGTCGGATGCTGTTGCCCCATGAGGAGTTGGAGGACGAGGACGGGATCGATCCCCGCGCCGACCTCGTTCAGCGCCTACTTCAGTACCAGCGTTTCAAGGAGGCCGCAGAGACGCTTTCCAGGCGTCGGTTGCTCGGGCGGGATGTCTGGAGCGTGGTGGGTCCGGGACCGCGGAAGACGCCGGAAGGCGAGCGCGAGATCGAAGTCGGACTTTTCGATCTCGTTGCGGCCTTCAAGGATGTTCTCGAGAATGCGGTAGGCGCTGATTCGCTCCGGCACGAGGTCGAGACGGAAGAGGTGACCGTTCGCGACCGGATGCTGGTGGTGATGGATCTGCTGGGGACGAACGAGAGCATCGAGTTCATGCGAATTTTCGAGATGCCCGGCGAGGCCGGCCCGACGACGCGGGGTGTCCTGGTCGCGACCTTTCTCGCGGTCCTCGAATTGGCGCGTCTATCGGCGCTGAGGCTCTATCAGGGGCTCTCGGAGCGTGGGACGCCCGAAGGGGCGATCCGCGTGCGTCGCGCGGCGCCCATCGCAGACGGGCCCAGATGGCGCCAACAGATCGCCGACACGATGTAGTCGGGGTCGAGTGGTGGGGCTCCCGGGGTCCTCGATTCCCGAGGCGACGACCGGTCCGAACGATGAACAGACAAAGAGTCAGGAGTCCGCGTGAGTAGAATGGATGCGAGCGAGAAACGACGAATCGTCGAGGCTTTGATCCTCTCGTCGTCGGAGCCGATTCCCGCGGCGAAGCTCGCGGAGATCATTCCCTACTGCAATCCCGGCCAGGCGAAGGATCTCGTCAACGAACTCAACACCGAGTATGTCGAGCAGGACCGCTCCTTCGAGATCTGGGAAGTCGCCGGCGGCTATCAGATCCGCACGCGCGCTGAGTTCTCTGGCTACCTGCAGAAGCTCCAGAAGGAGCGCGCGCTCAGACTCTCGCCGGCCGCTCTCGAGACCCTTTCGATCATCGCCTATCGACAACCGACGACGCGCGCCGAGATCGAAGAGGTTCGGGGCGTCGATGCTGGAGCAACGGTGAAGAGCCTGCTCGAGCGCCACCTGATCCGGATCGCCGGACAGCGCGAAGTGCCCGGGCGCCCGATGGTCTATGCGACGACGCGGCGTTTCCTCGAAGTCTTCGGTCTGGAGCGGTTGAAGGATCTCCCGCCGCTGCGTGAGCTCGACGAGTTGGCCCGTGAGCAGGGCCTGCTCGAGAAAACCGAGGAAGATGCGGGAAACCCGCAAGATCCCGCAGCGTCGGAGGGCGTCGAGGCGCTCGTCGCGTCAGAGGCCGATCAGGGGGGGCCGGGCGGCGAGATCCAAGCGGATCCGGTTTCGGGGCTGGAGTCGGAGGTCGCGATCGATTCGGAGGCGGGTGATTCCCCGACCGACGAGGATCTGGTGGCGCATTAGTTCCGATGGCTCACGGCGAATCTCCCCGACATCAAGCGCGCAAGCGTCCCCGCAGTGGCACGAAGGCGGCCCCCCGTAAAACAAGGGCTGAGGTGAGGGCGCTGGCTCGTGCGAAGGCGGGCGGACCGGGTGCTGGCAGATCATCCACCGGGACGCCCAGGAGCGCTGGGGCGAAGGGGGCGACTTTCGACGCTTCGGTTCGGCTCCAGAAACTGCTGGCGAGCGCGGGCTTCGGTTCCCGGCGCGAAGTCGAGCGTTTTATTCGCGAAGAGCGGGTGACGGTCAACGGTCGTGTCGCGAAGCTGGGAGATCGAGCGGACCCGAGCGCGGACGAGATCCGCTTCGACGGCGAACGACTGCTTCGGGAGCGGCCGGCCTATTGGATTGTGAACAAGCCGCGAGGTGTGGTCACGACCGTGCGCGATGACGAGGGCCGGCGAACGGTCGTCGATCTGTTGCCGCCCAAGGTCGGACGCCTCTTTCCCGTCGGTCGGCTCGATCGGGAGACCAGCGGGCTGGTTTTGATGACCAATGACGGGGACGTCGCCCACGTGCTGCTCCATCCCTCGCTCGGCAACGAGCGCGAATATCGCGTGAACGTGAAAGGACAGGTCGATTCGCCTGCGCTCACGCGGCTCGGACGTGGGGTGACGCTCGATGAGGGGCGAACATCACCCGCGCGGGTGAGCGATGTCCGATTCGATCCCGATTCGGGGACGTCGAGTCTTTCGCTCACGCTCTCGGAGGGCAAGAAACGCCAGATTCGACGCAGTCTGCTCGTGCTGGGGTTCCCTGTGCGGCGTCTGGTGCGCGTGCGGATGGGACCGCTTCGGATCGGCCGGCTCGCCGTCGGGGAGGCCCGGCCCCTTCGGTCGGAAGAGAAGCGGGCCCTGCTCGAACACGTTCGGCGCCTGCGCGCGGGCGAGGTACCCACCGCAGCAGCGAGGGGGAAACAGGCGCCCCGTCGGGTCGGGGCGACGCGCAAAGCGCCGGCGAGCCCACCGCGGTCGAAGACGACGCGACGGACGCGGGGCGACGCGTCCGCGAAGTCCTCGACGTCGGACGGGGGCCGCCGTTCGGGGGGCACCACCGGCGCGGGCAAGCGAAAGAAGGCCACCTCCCGCAAGTCAGCGACGAAAAAACGAGCGGGCACCTCTTCTCGAAAACCGGGGGCCAAACGAAAGGCGAGCGCATCGAGGGGCACCCGCACGGCCGCGCGGGTCAAAGACTCATCCAGCGGTCGGCCTGCGAAAAGACCCGCGAACAAAGCGTCTGGCCCGTCGAAGCCTGCGGCTTCACGCAAGCCCGCGGCCCGCCGCGGTCAGCGGACGGTGGCCTCGAGGAAAGGCGTCAGGAAGTAGAATGCGAGCAGGAGGCCCAACATGAAATAGAGCGCCTGCGATCTATTGCGGGGCACCGGTCGGATAGCCTTACCTGCGATCTTGGGACAGACCTCGAGCGGGTCGTCGACGGAAGTCTTGGGAGAGAATCCGTGTCAGGCGGATCGCGATCGAGAGGCCCGCCACGCTCCCGTAAAGCAAGAAGCGTGCGCACTCGGGAAGGGATCGATCCCGTCGCAGCAACCCTCGGCCGAGTCCCTGGATTTCTGCGGAGGTGGAAGGCTCTTTGCCGGTTCGCTGCGAGTCCTCGACCAGCGATTCAGACTCGCGGAGCGGTCTCCCGTTGGAAATGGAGTTCCGTTCCTGCGGAACGAGTTTATCCCGCGTGAAGACGGCCCATTTCCGTGAAGCGGCTCGGCCGGGTGGGGCAGCTCAATCCTCCGGGCGGCGTCCGAAGCGTGAGAGGGCGAGGGTGAGAAAGAGCCCTCCCGCCATCGCGCCACCCGCAGCGGCCAGTTCGCCGATCGCGGGCGAGTAGCGCTCGAGGGGCCAATCTTCTTTCGGGAGATTCGAACGCTCCGCATGTGGAACGACGCGACCGTGTACCTCGAAACCGATGCCCGGTGGCACCGGTTGCTGGAAGGGGTAGAGCCCGATCACGGCCCCGAGGAGCAGCCCCAGGAGCGAGCCGAGGGTCGGCTTCTCGAAGCGCTCGAGCAACCAACGGAGCCCGTTGCTCACGCCGACCACGCCCAGCACCACACCGACTCCGACCGGGACCATGACCTCCATCGACGTGAGAACGAGTTCGAGGTCGAATCCCGCCGGGCCGATCAAGCCCTGCTTGAGGGTGTCGATCGCCCCGAGAATCGGTTCGTATTGCCCGAGCAGAAGGAGTAGGTAGCCGCCGGAAATTCCGGGCAGGATCATGGCGGACGCGCCCGCCAGGCCGGAGAGCACGAGCAGGGCGGGGCTGCCCGCGTGCGCGCCGCCGCTGTCGCTGGTGCCGAGCGCCATGATCACCATCAGCGCAAAAGCCAGGAGGGCGCCCACCCAGACACCGAGGGTCGCGGGGCGCGCGAGTCGCCAGACCAGCGGCAGGCCGCCGAGGGTCAACCCAATGAAGAAGCTGTACATGAGGGGGCGCTCCTCGATCACGAGTTCGCGGGTCGCGCCGGCGAGCAGTCCGATCGCGAGGACGGCGGCGCACCCGATCGTCGCCAACACCAGCAGCGGGCGTGGCTTGAGATGCAGGCGCGTCACGTCGGCGATCGCGTCGATGAAATTCGGATAGACCCCTGCGGCCAGCAGCATCGTCCCGCCGCTGATGCCCGGAACCAGGTTCGCGAGCCCCATCAGGACTCCGCCGACCAGGCCGCGCGGCACGAAGGCCGCGAGCGACCCCTTTTGCTCGCTCCCCAGCGCATCTGCGCCATTGGGTCCGGTCTGTGATTCGTTGCTCGGGTTTTCGCCGGCGCTTTCCTCGTGCAAGGCCCCCCCCTAAGTCGGCTACTCTAGCAGCGTCCCGGGCGGCTCTCGGATCGGCCCGTCGGGGGCGGGGCCGTAGAGGTCGCTCCGGGGACGGAGTCGGGCGACATCGATGGCTTGAATCGGAGAGTGGCTGCCATGTGCGGGCGAATGACATTGACGCGCTCCGGGAGCGAGATCGCCCTTTTCTTTGCCGAGGCGATGGCGCTTGCGGGGGGTGCGGGAAGCGGGCCCCGTGAGGTGTGTGAGGAGGATGAACAATCGCTTCGCCCGCGCTTCAATCTGGCGCCTTCGCAGGATGTCCTGACCCTTCTGCCGGGAGCGATCGGCACGCGGGACGCGGTGTCCTTCGCCTGGAAGCGTTGGGGACTGGTGCCGAGCTGGGCGAAGGATCCCACGATCGGTGCGCGCATGTTCAACGCGCGCGTCGAGACCGCCGATTCGAAGCCCTCTTTTCGGGCGGCCTGGAAACGTCGACGCTGCCTGGTGGTCGCGGATGGTTTCTACGAGTGGAGCCCGAAGAATCGAGATCATCGTCCCTTCCATTTTCGTCCGAGCCGCGGAAACCTGCTGGGGTTTGCGGGCCTCTTCGAGACGTGGGGGGGCGAAGAGGGTGAAACGATCGAATCGTGTACGGTCCTGACCACCGAGGCGAATGCCGACCTCGTCGGGGTTCATCACCGCATGCCCGTGATCCTCGATCCGGAGCGATTCGCGAAATGGCTCGATCCAGAGGCGGATCCGGACGCGCTGAAAGCGCTCATGCTGCCCGCCCCGGCAAAGACGCTCCGTCGCCGCGCCGTCACGCGCTATGTGAATGATCCGCGCCGCGACGATGCGCGCTGTCTCGAATTGGAGTCAAAGGCCGAGCAAAGGGATCTATTTGCACCCGTCGGGGAAGAAGAGGAATTCTGATGAAATCGCCGTCCCATCGACGCTGGCTCCAGCGCGGCTGCCTGGCCCTCGTCGTTCTGCTCTACGTCCTTTCGGTTCCCTGGTATCGCGAGGCTGACGAATCGCTCAGGCTTTGGTTGGGGATGCCCGACTGGGTCGCCGTCGCGCTGCTCTGTTATGTGGCGGTCGCGGTCGTCAATGCGGCCGCCTGGATGTTGACCGATATTCCAGACTCGATCGGTGAGGCCCATTCCCTGGATCCCCTGGATGATTCAGTGGGCGGTGATGACTCGGGGGCAGTCCCATGAATTTCGGTGTCTGGGGCGTCGTCGCTCTGATCTTCTATCTCGCCGCTCTCGTCGGGGTCGCGGAGATCGCTCGGCGCGCGAAGAAGGACGCCTCGCCGTCGGATCATTTCCTGGCCGGGCGCTCGCTTGGATCCTTCGTGCTCTTCCTGACGCTCTACGCGACGGCGTATAGCGGCAACTCCCTGCTCGGGTATCCGGGGCGCGCGTACCGCGACGGCTACTCCTTCATCATGGCGACCGGGTTCATGATGTCGATCGTTGTGGCCTTCCATATTCTGGTCCCTCGTTTGCGTCCGCTGGCGGTCCACTACCATTTCGTGACGCCCGGTGATTATCTGCGGGTTCGCTTCGGTGGGCCCTGGGCAACGACGCTGCGATGGGTGATCGCGGTCCTGATGACGCTGGCACTTGCGAATTTTCTGCTCGCGCAGCTGAAGGCGATGGGCGATGTCGCGCATCTCGTGACCGGCGGTCGTGTCCCCTATGGCGCTGGCGTCATCGGGCTTGCCGGCGTGATCCTCTTCTACGAAACCCGCGGCGGAATGCGCGCCGTCGCCTGGACGGATGCGGCTCAGGGAATCGCCATGTTGGTCGGACTGACGGCTCTCTTCGGCTGGCTGATCTCCGAGGCCGGGGGGCTTGCCGAGGTCACACGCACAGTGGCACGCGTGCGGCCGGAAGCGGTGGCGGTTCCCTCGCGCACGGTCAGCATCAACTGGTTCAGTACCATCGTGCTAATGGGGCTTGCGAGCGTTCTCTATCCGCAGGCGATCCAGCGCATCTTTGCGGCGAAAAGTGGTCGTGCGCTGAAACGCTCGTTTGCGGGGATGACCTTCATGCCCCTGGTGACGACCCTCGTTGTGACGCTGATCGGGGTCGCCTCGATCGCTCGCTTCGAAATCAACGAGGCGGTCGACACCGATGGCGTCGTCCCCATGCTTCTGAGCGATTGGGGTGCATCGGGGGGATGGGCCACCTGGGCCGCGCTGCTCGTCTTTCTGGGAGCGCTCTCGGCGATCATGTCGACGGCGGACTCGTGCCTGCTTTCGCTGGGTTCGCTCCTGTCCCGGGACCTTCTCGGGCGAGCGGGCAGCGACGAGGCGGCGACGAGGCTCGGCAAGCGCCTGGCCGCAGCGGTCCTGATCGCGGTGATCCCCTTTGCGCTGATACGCGAGCTGACGCTCTGGCGGCTGATCGAACTCAAGATGGAGCTTCTGATCCAATGCGTGCCGGCCTTCCTGCTCGCGATCCATTGGCGATGGCTCAGGACCGGGCCCGTCCTGGCGGGCGTGATCGTCGGGACGACCTTCTCGACGGCGCTGACCTTCTCGGGCGTGACCCGGATCGAGGGCATTCATGTGGGCGTCCTCGGGTGTCTGCTCAATACCCTGGTCGCCGTCGGCGCATCGATGCTCATGGGGGCGAAGCCGAGCGGGTCGGCAGTCGCGATGCGTAGCTGAGGCAAGCAGGCATTCGGCGGCGGGCCGCCGTCTTGGTTCAAGAATCCTGCGAGAATTCACCCGCCGCGACCACGAAGGACCGGACGTTCTCTCTGCGTCCCTTTTCGTGGAGTCGAAATGGTCACTTTTCTGGGGATCGCCTGCGTCGCACGGACGACGATCGAGCTGGTTCGCCTCGACTCCGAACTCGACCCGCCCCGATTCGCTCCAAGACCCTCACCCTTCGCTATTTTCTTCCGACTCGAGAGCGAGTCGCGTCGACGGATGCTCCCGCGCACCGGGGCATCGCGGAGGCGGCTTGTCGCTTTTTGCGAGGACTGGAGATGATGCCATGACGCCCCCGACGCATTTTAGTGCCCAGGAAGTAGACGCGCTCGCTCGTGCGCACGCGGACTGCGAGGAGCGCGGGGAATTTTCCGATCTGATGGCGACCCTCGTAGAAGACCCGCTCTATGAATTCCATCCGCTCGGCGTCCAGATCAAGGGGGCGGAGGCCATCCTTCGCTACTACGAACGCGTGCGCCGCGATTATAATCCCCAGGTCGTCTCGTCGGCGCTGGTCGATCTGATCGCGGGGAATTCGGCGGCAGTTCTCGAATACGCCATTCGCTTGCGGATCGATCAGGAGATCGTCGATGAGCGTTTGATCGCGATCATGCCGGTGGTGGGGAACCTCTTCGGGGGAGAGCGGATCTACAGTAGCGATCGGGTGCTGCGACGATTACTCGGAGAGATGCTCGAGGAGGTGAAGCCGATTCCGCCGCTGGCCGACCTGACACCGGGCCCCGCGCGCCAGGTTTGATGTTGGGGGCGGGCCGCCGCTGCGGTTGCGCCAGCTGGGTTCTCTTGTTCTGGGAGGTACGACGTGTCGGTCATTGCCGAAGCCAATCCGCTTCATCTTCACGGGGCGTTGCCGCGCTTCGATCGCTTCGAGACCGCCCAGGTCGAGCCGGGCATTCGCGCCCTGCTCATGGGGCTCGATGAAGAACTCTCCGAGCTTGAGACGTCCCTCACGAACCTCCTGGAAGGGGGCGATCCACCGAGTTGGTCCGCTCTGATCGATCCGCTCGAGGCGATGTCGGAACGCCTCGGGTTCGGTTGGGGGCTCGTCGGGCACCTGATGGGCGTCCAGAACAGTGATCCGCTTCGGCAGGCACATTCGGGGGTGCAGGCCGAGGTGGTCGGGTTCGGTCTCCGACTCGCGCAGAGCCGCCCAATCTTCGAGGCACTCGAAGCGCTGCGGGCGGGGGCGGCCTTTTCAACGCTCGATCCCGCTCAGCGGCGGATCGTCGAGAGTCTGTTGCGAGAGGCGAGGCACGCTGGCGTCGGTCTGGCGGAGGCAGAGCGGGTTCGCTTCAACGAGATCCAGGCCGAATTGGCGGAGCTCGGAACGAATTTCAGTAATCACGTCATCGATGCGACCAAGGCCTACAGCTTGATCCTTCGCGAGGAGGAGGAGATCGCCGGAGCGCCGGAGAGTCTTCGCCAGCTGGCAGCCCAGAACGCCTGCGAGAATGGGGAGGAGGAAGCTACCCCGGAGCGGGGTCCCTGGCGGATCACCCTCGATGCGCCGGTGCTGATGCCTTTTCTGGAGCACGGTGAATGCCGGCGACTGCGCGAGCAGCTCTACCGCGCCTATGTGACGCGGGCCGGGGAAGGCGAACTCGATAATACACCGCTGATCGAGGGGATCCTCGCGCTGCGGCAGGAGATGGCGGGGCTGCTCGGTTTCAAGAGCTATGCGGCGCTCTCGCTCGACTCGAAGATGGCGGCGAGTGTGTCGGACGTCGATGACCTGCTCGAGAGGCTTCGCAGCGCATCGATCGGCGCCGCCGAGGAAGACCTCGAGAGTCTTCAGCAATATGCGAGCGAGAAGGGGCTCGAGGGTCCACTCGAACTCTGGGATATCGGATTCTACTCCGAGCGTCTGCGAGAGGAGCGCTTCGACTATTCCGAAGAGGAGTTGCGTCCGTATTTTCCGATGCCGCGCGTGCTCGACGGGCTCTTCGCGCTGGCGGCGTGGCTCTTCGGCGTGACGATCGAGGCCGCGGACGGGGAAACCCCCGTCTGGCACCCTGACACTCGCTTCTTTCGGGTGTGCGACGAGGCGGGCGAGCCACTGGCCGCCTTCTTCCTCGATCCCTATAGCCGTCCCGGGGACAAGCGGGGGGGCGCCTGGATGGGCGAATGTCTGGGGCGGACGCGGCGAGGGGACGATCGGGCGCGCGAGGCGGTGGCTTATCTCATCTGCAATCAGACGCCGCCGGTCGGGGATCAGCCCTCGCTCATGTCCTTCGACGAGGTGCTCACGCTCTTTCACGAATTCGGCCACGGCTTGCAACATATGCTCACGCGGGTCGACTACGGACTCGCTTCCGGCATTCGCAATATCGAGTGGGATGCGGTCGAGTTGCCGAGTCAGTTCATGGAGAACTGGTGCTACCATCGCGAGACGCTGCTCGGACTGTCGGGGCATTTCGAAACCGGTGAGCCGCTCCCCGGCGAACTCTTCGAAAAGATCGATGCCGCGCGCACCTTCCGCGTCGGCAGCGGCATCCTCCGCCAACTCTATTTTGCGACCATGGATCTGGCGCTCCACCGCCAGGATCTCGCTCGATCGGGCGAGAGCATCTTCGACGTTCAGCGGCGCGTGGCGGAGCGAACGACGGTGCTGCCGCCGTTATCCGAAGATCGCTTCCTCTGTAGCTTCGGGCATATCTTCGCCGGGGGTTACGCCGCGGGCTATTACAGCTACAAGTGGGCCGAAGTCTTGTCGGCCGACGCATTTTCTGCCTTCGAGGAAGCAGGACTCGAGGACGCCGACGCGGTTTCGGAGACCGGGCGGCGCTTTCGCGAAACTGTGCTGGCGCTCGGGGGCGGCACACCACCGATGCAGGTCTTCACGGCCTTTCGAGGTCGCGAGCCCTCACCGGATGCGCTGCTGCGTCATGCGGGACTAGCGCTGGAACCCAGCTAAGACCCGCAGCCCGTGTTGCTTCGAACCGTGTTGTCAGAAGATGTGCTAGGCGGTTCAGCGCGGTGATCGTCTCATCCACACCAGCCCCGAAGCCCCCGCCAGCAGTAGCCCTCCCATCGAGGGCTCTGGCACCATCACCGCATCGAGATCCGCCGCCGCCCAGTCCGGATCGGCTGCACTGGCGTCGAATTCGAGCGACCAGTTCGCGCCGTCGAAGCGCACGACGTCCTCGTCATCGAAGACGAGTCCCGCGATCTGGCCGGTCGTGTCAAAGGAGAGCAGAAGGTGCCCACTGCCGAGGTCCTGCGCCGCGTCCACGTCGAGTGCGGGATCGACGCCCTCAGCCGAGCCGTCGAAGGCCAGTGCGAACGACGATCCATTCCAATCGACCAGGTCCTCGTCCGCCACCACGAGGCCGCCGCCGAGATCGACCGTCGTGTCGAAGGAGAGCAGCAGACCGACCGGGGAGAGTGAAACGGAATCCGTTTTTACGCCTGCCGGCACACCCTCGGCCGAGGCGTCGAATTCGATCGAATAGGTCGCGCCCGTGTCATAGCGCACGACGTCTCCGGGCCGCGCGACGACGCCGCCCGCGAGCGCCGTCGTCGTCTCGAACGCGATGAGCCGATCTCCGTTCAGGTCAACGCCCAGCGCGATCACATTGCTTGCGTCGGGCAGCGCACCGAGATTCTCGAGCAACACGATTCCGAGTTGGTTGTCGAGGGCGACGTCTTCATCGGTCGTGATCACGCTGGTGCCGAGATCGATGGTGATATCAGGGGAGGCGGAGACGATCTCCTGTGCCGGGGCGGGAGTGGCGAATAGCCACGAAGCGACAAGCAAGGACGTGACAGCCAAATATCTCCGACGAGCCATGGAGTCCTCCCGCTTCTGATTTCACGGACTACGATGACGTGCTTCCTCCTCTATTGTGGACCCCGGGGTGCTCTCTCGTCAATCGTTAATTTTCTTGGCCTGATCACGCTCCGCGCACGCAGCGACCCGCGATTTGGGTCGTGTCGAACCTTGCGCCTCCTCAGGGCCGCCAGCTCATCCTCAGCCCGGAACAGGCACCCGGGGACGGACTCGCCTTCGCAGAGGGTATTAGGGGTTCCGTTCAGGCACGGGCGGCGGCGGAGCCCTCCATGCTCCATCGTGAAGGCTGTCCCGCGTGCCGCGGTGAGGACGGCGATGGCCAAACTCGCGATCAATTGGATGCGATGTATCGAGCGGTCTCAGCGCCAGCCTGTGGAGATCACGCGTTCCAGGACCCCATCTCGCCCTGGTTCACACCCCGAAGGACCCCCAAGCGCGTTGTCCGCGATCGTGTTTTCACGCCAGGGGTGCCTTGAAGAGAGGGTCCTCGGCCGTCCGCGCCCCGCACGCATCGTGTTGGAGGACTGCGCCGGCGTCAGACCCGGTCTCGTCCGTTCGCTCGCTTCGCGCCAAATGGCCCGAAAGGCCCTGTCGGGATCGCTCTCGATCCCGTCGAGCGAGACGCCCACAGCGTGGTTGATTTCAGGCTAGTCTTTCGGGCCAATTGAGTGGAATCATGACTCGTCGAAGTGCAGGAGAACACAAAAGACCGGCCGTTCCGGTCCGTCGCTCATCCCCCGGGCATGAGAACAAGAAATCATGGAATCGGGTCTACGACGTCGTTCGAGGTGTTCCACGCGGAAATGTGGCGACCTACGGTCAGGTCGCCGCGCTCGCCGGAATGCCTGGGGCCGCCCGTCAGGTGGGCTGGGCGTTGGCCGCGATGGGACCCGATGACGACGCCCCCTGGCATCGGGTGATCAACGCGAGGGGCGAAATCAGTCCCCGGGGAGCCCGGGACGTCGAGGACCTTCAGCGGGCGCTCCTCGAGTCCGAAGGAGTGAGCTTCGATACGGGGGATCGGGTCGACCTCGGCGAATATGGCTGGCAGCCCCGGGTCCAGGAAGATCGGCCTTCCGGGTCGAGTGCGGCCAAGTCCGGCAAAGGCGAAGCAGGAGCCAGGCGATGATCAAGCTTGCAATCGATTTCGAAAATCCGGGCCTCGACTGGTGGGAGAACGGTGGCCGGGATCTCTGGGAGTCGATCACCGAGGGATTCGATAACAACGATGTCGCGGTCGATGAGTCGATCGCGCAGTCCTGGCTCGCCGCGGCCGCTCAGATCCCTGGCTGGGAGGGCGGGCCCGAGTTCGCTCCCCACCCGATCTGTCTCAAGGAAGTCGACGAGGACGAGATCGTTTGACGCCGGCCGCCCTGCCTATGCGGGGGGGGACTCCGTTTCGAAGGCCGGTTCCCGAGCCGATTCCCCAACTCGCGCGCGCGATCGCACGGGAGGGAGGATGTCTGGTGATCGTTGGGGGCTGGGTCCGGGATGCACTCGTCGACCGTTGCTCGAGCGACATCGATCTCGAGGTGTTCGGCCTCGGTCGCGAGCGGGTGACGGAGTTGGTCAGGCCCCTGGGGTTCAGCGGGCCCGTCGGTCGCCAGTTTCCGGTCTGGCGTCACACCCGGTCCGCGGTCGATCTCGCATTTCCGCGCGCGGGACAGGATTTCTTTGAAGTCGATCGCCGGGAAACGCTCTCGACCGCACTTCGCGAAGCGGCGCGACATCGTGACCTCACCATCAATACGATCGCCTGGGATCCTCTCGGCGACCGTTTGTACGATCCGCTCGCTGGGATCGCAGATCTGGACCGGGGCGTTCTGCGCGCGGCGGATCCGGAGACCTTCGGGGTCGACCCGCTCCGCGTGCTGCGCGTCGCACGGCTGAGCGCGAGCCTCGAAGCGCGCATTGACGAAGGGCTCGTCGGGCTCTGTCGCGGGTTGGATCTGAGGTCGCTTCCGGTCGAGCGGGTAGCGGCAGAATTGCGGCGGATCCTGATGGAGCTCGAGCGGCCGTCCCGCGCTTTCGAAGCCCTGCGGCGGCTCGGCCACTTGAGCGTATTCGCTCCGTTGGCGTCCCTCGAGGGTGTTCCCCAGGATCCGCGCTGGCATCCCGAAGGCGATGTGTTCGTACACACCCTGAGCGTGGTCGATCGCGCCGCGCAGATCGCCGCTTCGCTCTCACCCGAGGTGGCCGAGCCGCTGCTCTTCGCTGCGCTCTGCCATGATCTCGGCAAGCCCGAGACGACGACGATCGAGGCGGATCGAATTCGCTCGCTCGGTCACGAAGCCGTGAGCGCCGAACGGGTGGTCGAATGGCTCGGAGAGCTTCGTTTCAACGCGCGCCTGGTCGCCTCCGTCGAGGGGCTCGTCCGTCACCATCTAGCGCCCTCCCAATTCGTCGAACAGGGTGCGGGTTTGCCGGCCTATCGTCGGCTCGCCAGGAAGCTTGCGGTCGGGGGCAGCACGCTCATCGATCTCGAAAGAGTGGCCCGTGCGGATCACCTCGGGCGAGGAAACGACGAGTCCAGCGATGGGACGTTCGGTGTCGGCGTCGCGTTTCTCGAGAGGGCAGATCAGGCGAGCGCTCGGGAAGGCGTCCGCGCCGATGTGGTCTCGGCGTCCTTCGCGATGCGGCGGGGGATCGCAGCCGGACCCGAACTCGGTCGTGTGTTGGTGCGCTGCCGCGCAGTCCAGGACGAGACGGGTTGGGACGACGACGAGAGGATTCTCGAGACGGCGCTTGCCGATCTCGCATCTGAAGACGGCGCAGCGGACTAGCGGATTAGCTTCGTTCGTGTGCGCGCCTTCGGGGTTCGTTGATAGAGCTGGCAAAGTTCACCGGAAGAACTCAACACGATCTTCGAGGGAAGTTCGACCGCCTTGAATTCCTAGGCACGACAGCCGCGGGGTGGATCCGGTTCCCACGTCACGAAATAATGGACGCAATGGATGCAGTCGGGCCGCGGGTTTCCTCGGGACAGCCGGGTGTCCCTAACGTGCGAGTTCAGCCATCAAGTCGAAGATTTCCATCTGGCCCGGCGGAGCGGAGGTGTCGCCGAACTCGCGGTAGAGGGTGACGATGTTGACCGCGATGCGTTCAGAATCGAGCCAAGCGGAGTAGTCACCAAGACGGATATCGAGGGCGGCTTCCCGAGCAGAGAGCCCGGCGTCGAATCGTTTGCGTGCTTCGTCCCGGATATAGACGAGGTAGTCGCGCACGGTGAGGGCGCCTCGCGTATCCGTGAGCGGCCCGTGGCCGGGCACGACGACTTCGGGATCGAGCGCCACGATCTTCTCGCAGGCATCGATCCAATTCGCGACGGGCCCCTCCCACATGATGGGCGTCCCATCGATGAAGAGGATATCCCCGGTGAAGATCGTGCGCGTTGAGGGGACGTGGATGATCACGTCGCCCCGTGTGTGGGCGGGGCCGACTTCGATCAGCTCGACGTCCCGGTCTCCGACTCTGAGGTCCAGGTGGTCGTCGAAGGTCTGATTCGGAGGGGTGGGCTCGAGTCCGCCGAACTCGAAGGCACCGAAGGAACGTTTCAGGAACTCGCCGGCGGCACCCATCTGGTCGGCGCCCTTGAGCATCGCCGCCATGACCTCGGGCCGGACCTCATCCCATTGCTCTGCGGTCGCGTTCGAGGTGATGATTCGAGCATCGCTCACGAGCTGGTTGCCATAACAGTGGTCGCCGTTCGCGTGGGTATTGACCACGGTGTCGATCCTTCGGGCGGCTGGCGTGGCCTCGGACATCGCATCGAGCATGCGTCGCGTGAGCGGCAGGTCGTAGAGCGTGTCGACCAGCAGCGATTCCTCGGCGTCCGAGATCAGCCCCGCATTGCTGAGCCCCCACGAACCATCCGGCTGCATGTAGGCGTAGATCCCGCCGCCGAGATCTTCGAGCCTCGCATCGTCTCGCATTCGTCGCCGTGCCTCCTCAGTGGCGTGCTTCGCAGGGTCGCACAGGGTGTTTCACAATGCTGGCAGGCGTGCAGCGGAAGCCGGGAGAGCGCGAAATCACTCAACTATTTCAGCCTTTTGCCGACAATCAAAGAGTTCCATTTGCTCTTTGGGGGATGAATGTCGATGAATGCCTTG
Source organism: Deltaproteobacteria bacterium (assembly GCA_002719955.1). Lineage (GTDB taxonomy): Bacteria > Myxococcota_A > UBA9160 > UBA9160 > UBA4427 > UBA4427. The sequence continues at coordinate 28,332 of PBFW01000005.1, forward strand.
GCTCGTGTGGCCTATCGGGAAGCTGGCCGTGCAACGATCTGTGAAATCCTGTATGGACCGAACGTGCTGAAGCACGCGGTCATCGATGCGGAGGCGGGAGAGGGTGAGGTCGTGACCTTCTCGGGCATGCCGCTGCCCATCGACTGCCGTCCGCCAGCGGGCCGCCGGCGCGGGGAGCAGGTCGGGGTTGTCCCCGAAAAGCTGATCGATTCCCACGGCGTTTTCGCCTACGCCGGGATCGCGTCCGAGCGAATCGCGCTGCGCCGCGGCCGATTTGTCCCGATCGATCTGGAGGCGGAGCTCTCCTGGCCCCGATGGATGGGGGCCGCGCGGCGGGGTCGCGAAGAACTGGCTCGAATAGCCAAGCTCCTCGGATTGGAGCGACCCGCAGAGCAGTTCTATGTCGAATACTGCGAAGAGGCGGAACGGTTGCTGGAGCCCGTCTGGAACACGACGGAAGAGCTGGCCGAAGCGTTGCTGGACAAGCGTGAGCTCATGGGCCATCACGTCGATCGGCTGGTCCATGGCGACGAGGTCCTCGAGCGCCCGGTCGCGCCCGCCTGAGGGGGGCCGCCCGCTCTTCTGCGGAGAGGCACGCGGTCCACCTGGAATGATTCGATTCTAGGAACCCGATCAGGTATTCCCGGCACACAGGATCAGTCCGCCCCTGTCAGCGAGGTGCACGAGGCCATTTTCTCGCGTTTCAGGAGAGGGTCTGCATCGTGCTGATGCAATCACGGGGACCGATGGCATGGCAGAGTCGATTCGAGCGCGCAGGACAACCCATACAACCGGCGCGTGGACCTCAGGCCGTTGTGCTAGTCATCGCGAAAGATCCTGGTTTCCTGAATCGTTGGCTGATGACCCAAGAGCCCGCCCCTGGCTGTCCCAGGGCGGGCTCATATATTTGTGAAGCCAGACGGCCTGTCCCGCCTTCGAATCAGGCTTCTACGAGACCGGCGCGGATCGCGAAGCGAACCAAGCCCGAAACCTTGTGGATGTCGAGCTTCTCCATCAGATTTGATCGATGGGAATCGATCGTCTTGAGCGAGACACCCAGATCCGATGCGATCTCCTTGGATGAGAGTCCCTCGGTGATCAATTTGAGGACCTCTCGCTCACGTTCGGTGAGCATCGAGACTCCGGAAGGCCCCGCATCGCCCGGGCGGGCGATCGCGTCGACCACCTGTTGCGTGATGGCGGGCGACAAGTAGGAGGCGCCACTCGTGACTGCATCGATGGCGTTGGCCACGTCCTTGGAGGCCGAATTCTTGACCACATAGCCGGAGGCACCCGCGCGCAGGACCTCTTCGACATAGGCCCGACTCTCATGCATGGAGAGGACCAGGATCTTGCTCTGGCAGCCCGCCTTGCCGAGTTGCCTCGTCGCGTCGATTCCCGAGAGCTTCGGCATGTTGATGTCCATCAGGACGATATCGGGTTGCTTCTCCATGACGAGCGCAACCGCTTCTTCGCCGTTCGAGGCTTCGCCGATGACGGTAAAATCATCCCGCGCCTCCAGCAATTTGATGAGCCCCTCGCGCACGATCTTGTGATCGTCCGCAACCACGATACTGACCATTATTCGTTTCCTCCATGGCCCTGCTCGCCCCGCTGGCTGCAGTTCCTTTTACATAGATTTGCGGATAGAAAATGAGTCATTCCAGGGTTCGGGGCTATCGGGGGAAAACAGCAGATTGCAGGCGGAAACACCGAAGGGTAGGGGTAATAAAATCGACGAATAGGGCCTTCGCTCTAGAATGATCGGCCCCCCCGGCTCTGCCGAGGCGGTTGCCGAACTTTGACAGTTCCGCCATTCGATAAGGAAAACTCCCTTCTGTGAGCTGGCAAAGCATCGCGAAAGGGAGTCCCTTTGAGTCAAGGCAAGAGTTTACGGCATAGTCGTTGGGAGTGTTAGTATCACGTCGTCTTCATCCCGAAGTACCGCAAGAAGGCGGTTTTCGGACAGATCCGAGCAGAACTCGGCGGTGTGTTCCGGCGTTTTGCGGAACAGAAAGAGAGTCGAATTGGGGAATGGCAAGGTATGTCAGACCATGTCCACATGTTAATCGAGATCCCCCCGAAGTTCGCGGCTCCGAAGGTGATCGGCGTCGTGAAGGGGAAGAGCGCGATTCATATCGCGCGGAGGTACGCCGAGAGAAAATGGAACTTCGTGGGGCAGCACTTCTGGGCACGGGGCGACTTCGTGTCGACAGTGGGGCGAGATGAAGCCAAGGTCCGAGAGTACATCCAGCACCAAGAATCAGAGGATCGAAGGATTGATCAACTGGGTCTGCTGAAGACCCAAGCCCCTTTAGGGGGTTCGAGGGTTTGCGAAGCAGGCACGTCATTGCCGCTTTGAGCAGCTCTCATTTCCGAAGCCCCCGGCTTTGCCGGGGGAGGGGTCACTGCTGCAGTCCGCATTCTTTCATCTTGGCGTAGGCTGCGCTTCGCATCCTCTGCGCGAAGCCGAGCGCCTTGCGATGCCACTCGGTTCCATCGAAACCGTAGTAACGGGCCATCGAGAGTCCCAGGCCCCCGCGCTCGAAATCCCGTTCGATTTCCCGCCACAGCGGGCAGCCGATCGAATCGCTCTCCTCGAGCCTGTCGATGGAGCCGGACCCATCACCATCGAATCGGCCGAGGAGTTCGCCGGAAACCCGATCGTGCCATGCGGTCGACCCCCCATCTGGCGAATCATCCAATGCGCCACGTGCGAGCAGTCGGGTGCGAGAAGCTCCCGCCTTCCGCGGAGTGAGATCCTCCTTGAGACTCCTCAGGTCGAATGGCTCCGGCTCGGGCAACGCTTCGGTCTGGAGCCGGATCGTTTCGAAGGCCAGCGGGAAATCGGCCCGAAGCCCGGGGCGCGGGTCTTCCTCACTGACGAGCTCGGCGCGCAGCTGCAGATCGGAATCCGGTTTGATCCGGATGCGAGACTCAAAAGGGAGATACCCCGCCTTCTCGACTCGAATCCAATGGTCCCCGACGCTCAATGTATGGGTCTTGGCACCGGGCGATCCGACGTCGAAGCCATCGATCAGGAGCCGATCCTTTTCGACATTGGAGTCGACCCTCAGCTGCCCCTCGCCGACACACAGGGAGGGTTCGAAGCGGTGCACGGTGCCGGCTTCGAGATAGACGGAGCGGGTCCAGTGGTCGGGGCAGCCTTCGCGGCTCACTTCCAGCGCGTAACGTCCCTTGACGAGTTCGACGAGGGCACCCTCGGCGGCGGTCTCGACGAGGGTCTCCTCGCGGTCAGCGTCGAGTACGCGCAGGGTTGCGCCCGGCAAATGCCCGACGAGGACCAATTCTGCGGGTTCTTCGAGCGTGGACGACAGGTATTCGCTCTCGAGTCGTACGACCCGAAATCCGCCCGCGTAGGCGATCAGCAGGGCGAGCATCACGGCGCTTCCGAGAAGGGCGCCGGAGAGGCTGTATCGATCGACCCGGGAACCTCGTTGGATCGCGCCGGTTCTCGGTCCCAGCCATCTCACGGCGCTTGCGTCGAGTTCCTCGATTTCGACCGTGAGCGCCCGATGAGCGTTTCCCCGGGTGTCCGGCTCGTCGCTTCGATTCGAGCCGAGGTCCAGGCGAAGCTCTTCCCTGCGACGGCGCAACGCTCCGAGGAGCCGGTCGGCGGCGCTCCGGAGTTCACTGTCGGGCGCGGACTCCGGGAGCCCGAGGATCCGTGCGAAGCACCGGCGTGAATGGGGGTCGCGCTCGATGGCCATGAAGAGGCGAGGCTAGCAGGCCGCTCGCGATCCGCGTTCCCGCACGCGCGCTCGGCCCAGCGTGCCGGCGGCGGAGGGTCTAGTCTCTGCTCCTGTCGACTCGCGAAATGCGCAGGGTGAGGATTCGGTCGAGATGGGAAGGGCATGCCCCTATTGTGAATCGCAGGATCTGGGGGCCACCGAGGAATCGGGCGTGCTGCGATGCTGCGATTGTGGACGATCGTCGCTGATGGATGAAAGGGGCACATCGGTTGCGGAGTCTTCGCCGGCGCTCGTGACCGGCGTTCCGCACGGGCGCCGATCACGCATGCTTCGACGTGCCCCCGGCGAGGTGGCGAGCTGGCCGGCGGCACTCACGGCAATCGTTGCGACGCTCCTCTTCTATGCGCTGCTCTCGCTCTTTCCCGATACCCGCGTGAGCGATCTCTTCACGGCGCGGGGCTGGGTTCCCTACGTGATCACCGGCGTATCGTTTTGGGCGCTCCTGCTGCTCGGGGCCAGGCTCTTGCGCTTGCGTGAGGAGGCGGCGGCGCTCGACCGGGATTTGATCGCGACCGGCCCCGACGGGCTGCTCGGCCCCGCCGATGCCTCACGGGCGGTCGCTGAATTGCTCGCGCGCGCGCAGGGGATCGAGTCGAGCTTCATCGTGGCGCGACTCGAACGCGCCCTCCGCCACTTCGAGGCGCGTCAGCGGGTGGTCGAGGTCGTGGAATTCCTGACCGGGGAGTCAAGTGCGGACGAAGGTCGTGTGGATGCGAGCTATGCCCTCATCCGGGTTTTCGTCTGGGCGGTTCCGACGCTGGGCTTCATCGGGACCGTGATCGGAATTGGTTCGGCGGTGGGTGGCTTCTCGGAAACCCTGGCAGCCGCTTCGTCGCTCGAAGGAATGAAAGAGTCGATCGGGCAGGTGACGGGGGGGCTCGGGGTGGCCTTCGATACGACGCTGCTCGCGCTCGTGATGAGCATCCTGATCATGTTCCCCGCGAGCGCGGTTCAGCGAATCGAGGAGACCTTCCTCGGCGAGGCGGAGGATTATTGCTCCGAGTATCTGGTGCGGCGGTTGAGAGATGACATCGAGCGGGGCAGCGAGGAAGTGGCGATCGAGGCGATCGCGCGGAAGCTGGTCGTGGCCATGGGCCACATCGACTCGGGCGGCGACTAGCGGGTGGGCCAGCCCGACCGGCTCAGGAACTCGCTCTTTCCCTTCATGAGCGTGCTCGCCTGCACGATCGGATCGTTGGTCGTGTTGCTCGCGGTGATGTCTCTTTCGGCGGTCGGGGTGTCGGGCGCTGCGCAAGAAGCCGCCGATGAAAGTCTGGCCCAACGCGCCGCGGATCGGCTCCATTTCGAGCACAGTCGCGCGACCCTCGACGAGGCGGAGGCGCTCTGGCGCGAAGTCGACGAAGCGCTCGTCGCCCGCGGACTCGAGGCGGGACTCGGGCCCGTCGATCTCGTGCGTGCCGTCGAGCGCGAAAAGGTGAGGGGCGATGCGGCTCGCAGGGTGTCGGATCTCGCCGCTCAGCTCGAAGCGATCGACGAGGAACGCGAATCCATCGAGGCCACGATCGAGGTGCTCGAGAGTCGCCGGGAGACATTGCCGATCCTGATCGATCCGACCGGCTTGTCACCGACGCGCAAGCCCTTCTTCGTCGAATGCGACGCGGGCGGTGTCACCGCCTATCGAGCCAGTGACGATTTCCGCTATTTCGTGCCTCGCGAAGAGCTGTCCGCGGGCGGCGATTTCGGTCGTTATCTGCGGAGGGTGCGGGCGGTGCCAGGGGCACTTCTGGTATTGCTCGTGCGGCCGGATGGGGTCCGGACGCTGTCCCTGGTGGAGTCGATCGTGCGGGGGGCTGGGATGGACGTGGCACGACTGCCGCTGCCGGGAAAGGGCGAGCTCGATTGGAGCTTGTTGCGGCGCGCCGAGGGGGAGGACTGAGTTGGCTCTTCGTCGCCGTTCGATCCCCGACAATCTCGATCCCCTCGTCGACACGCTGGCCAATGTCGTGGGCATCCTCGTGATCGTGATCGTGTTGACGCAGATCGAATTGGGCGACGCTCTGGCGCGGGTGGTCGAGCTCGATGCGCAGCGCGTTATGGACGATCGTGCCCATGCCGATTCGCTACCCCGGATCGAGTCGCTCCTGGCGGCCCGCGCTGAGGCGCTCTTCAGGCGCACCGATGCGGAGGCGGAGCAGGCCATCGCCTGGGCGCGCGAATCGCTCCAGGCCCTCGAATCGCTTCCGGTGGGACGCGCTCCGGATGTCGCTGAGCCGCGCGAGCGCGTCGCCGAGCTGCGATCGGAGATCGCGCGGGCGCGGGCGGAAATGGCCCAACGAGAGGGGCATGCCGAAGCGATTCGAGAGGTGCCGGCGCGGATGGTCGCGCGGCTTCCGGAACCCGCTCTAGTCCGTGGTCGTGAAGCCTGGGTGCTCGTTCGCTACGGCCGAATCTATCTGGTGGATCGTGAAAAATTATTCGATGAGGGAGCGGCTGGGATCTCCCGGATTCTGGCGGATGCAGGGGGTCGGACCATTCGCGAGGACGAGTACGAAGCGATCGCGCTCTATCTCCGCAAGCGACCGATCGGGGATGGCCATTTCCGTTGGCTGCTGCGAACCGAGCCCCGCCTTCGGGTGGAACTCGATTGGATGACCCGGGACGGGGGGCTCGACTTCGGGGCCCTCGACGACGACCCGAGATGGCGGGCCTGGCTGGTCTCCTTGTCAAGCGAAACTGATGTCATCCGTTTTCAGGTCTGGAGCGACAGCTTCGAGGCCTATCTCGCGGCGCGACAGTCGGTCGAGGCGGCGGGGCTGCGCGCCGGATGGAAGGCCTTCGCGGAGGAAGAAGAACTCGATCTGTCGCTGCGATTTGCGCCCCGCCCGCCGCCGCGGCGACCGATCGAAATCGATTGAGAGTCGATTGAGGCGGGCCGGGAGACCTCTGAGCCGGTCCGCGTGGAATCGGGCTAGGCAGCGTTTGGAAAAGCGCGTATAAACAGTCATTCGTATTTTTGGGGGAGTCGGGGTCGGATGGGCGAAGCGGAGGGGCGAAGCGACCAGCCTGATGACGTCGTGCTCGAGGAGTTGGCCTCTCTCGACAGCGTGGCTCTCAAGCTCGCAGAGATCCCTCCCACCAAGACCGCGAGTGAACTTCCGATCCTGCGCGAACTCGAACGACTGCGCGAACGCCTGCTTTCTGGGGACGAGAACAAGGATCTCTCCGCGCTGACGGAGCAATACCATAATCAGACGGCGATCCTGAATCAGCTGCGGAGTGCCGGAGAGGTCGTTCGAGTCGATTCTGGATCCCCCTACTTTGCGCACCTCCGGCTCGAAGAGGAGGGCCGCCGCCGAGATCTCTTTCTGGGCCGCACGACCTGTCTCGAGAAGGGGGTCCGGATCGTCGATTGGCGAGATGCTCCGATCTCGAAAGTCTTCTACAGCTACCGCCAGGGCGAGGAATTTGACGAGGAGATCTCCGGACGCGAGCGGCAGGGATCCGTGCTCGCGCGGCGGATGGTGCGAATTCGCGACGGTGTACTGGAGCGGGTACAGGCGCCGGAGGGGGATTTCAGCCTTGATCCCGCTGAACCCTGTGGATGGCGTCAGGACGCGATGGGAGCCCCGCGACTCTCGGGGGGGGAGGCTGCCGCGCTGCGTTATGACGGAGATGCGCTGGGTCTCGAACGGCGCATGGGTGAGGGACGCGGCGGCGAGAGCCTTCGGGCTGACAAACATCTTCCCGAAATCACGAGTCTGATCGATCCGTCCCAATTCGACCTGATCACGCGACCCGCGAGCGGGTATCTGGTCATTCGGGGCAGCGCCGGTTCCGGAAAGACGACGGTTGCGCTCCATCGCATCGCCTATCTGGCCTTCGCCGATGCGCGGATCGACGGGCCAGAGACGCTGGTTGTCGTCTTCTCACGGGCCTTGGCACGTTATGTTGCGCATGTGCTCCCCTCACTCGGGCTCGAAGGTGTCCGGATCGCCACCTACCGTGAATGGGTCCACGAGGAGCGTCGGCGGCATTTCCCGCGACTCCCGGCAAAATCCCGCGACGACACTCCGGCGATGGTTCAGCGAATCAAGCTTCATTCGGGTCTCGACATAGCTCTCAAGCGTCAGGTCGCCCGCGTATTGGGGTCTCGTTCGATGGATCAGGCCTTCGATGATTGGGCAAGCGTGCTGACCCAGCGCAAACTTCTCGGCGAGGTCTTCGCGGAAGTGGCCCCAGACCAGTTCACGCAACGCGACCTCGATCGCTTCGTCGAGTGGAATCGACGTCGCCTCGATGAACTGAGTTCGGCGATCGCGGGGGACGAGGAGGCGGACGGTGCCCTCGACCCCGAGGATGACGCACTCCTGCTGCGCGCTTGGCAGCGCCGGGTCGGACCCCTGCTCGCCGCTTCGAAGCGGCCGCTTCAATTCAGACACGCTGTGATCGATGAGGTTCAGGATTTTGCGCCGATCGAGGTTCGTGTGCTGCTCGGATGTCTTCGCCGCGAGTCGAGTATCACGCTGGCCGGCGATACCCAACAGCATCTGATGGAACATTCGGGATTCACTTCCTGGGCGGGTTTTTTCAAGGAGTTGGGGCTGGACGGGGCCGAGATCGAGACGCTGCGTGTGAGCTATCGCTCTTCGGAGCAGGTCATGGAATTTGCGACGTCGCTGCTCGGTGATCTTCAGGAAGACGAGAAGATCGTGACGACCCGAACGGGGCCGCCGGTCGAACTCTTCCGGCTGACCGACCGGGGCGCCTGTGTCGCCTTTCTTTGTGATGTCCTGAAGGATCTGATGGCGACGGAACCCCTCGCCTCGGTTGCCGTCCTGACGCCGAATCCCAGGGTCAGCGATCTCTATTTCGAGGGACTGGAGCGGGCGGAGCTGCCGCGACTTCGGCGAATCGTCGACGGCGAATTCTCCTTCAAGGCGGGAATCGAGGTCACCGAAATCACCCAGGTGAAAGGGTTGGAATTCGACTACGTGGTCGTGCTCGATGCCGACGCGCTCAGCTACCCCGATACGCCCGCGGCCAGGCGCATGCTGCACGTCGCGGCGACCCGGGCCGTGCATCAGCTCTGGATGATGAGCGTCGGGACGCCTTCGCCGCTCGTCGAGGGGGTGAACGCGCGCTGAGGCGCAAGGTCTGCAACACTGTCTCGCTCGGAGAGCGGGTAGGCGATCTCGAGTCGCGCGGAGGGAGCATCGCGATGGGTTTTCGAAGGGGCGATCGCGTTCGGATTACGACGCGGAACAGCGAGTATACCGGCTGTCGCGGCACGATCGCCGATTCTGTGGGGGATCCACCCGCCGCTGTCAGTGTTCTCGGCCACGATGTTGCCATCGATGGCGAGAATGGGATGACGCGCCCCTTTCTGGTCGCAGATCTCGAAGCGCTTCGGGCAGTCCGCGTTCGGTCCCGCGCGCGGGACGATCACGCGGGAGATGTCGACGGCGGCTCGACTGGGTCCTAGTCGGTAGCCGAATCATGATCGACCGCATCCGCCTGCGTCCGACGGGGCAGGGCCTCTTCGAGTTCACCGCCGAAGTCATTGAGAGCGTGGCTCGGGCGAAGGTGTGCGATGGGCTCTGTACGCTCTTAGTTCAGCACACCTCGGCCAGCCTCGTGATCCAGGAGAACGCCGATCCGTCGGCGCGACGCGATCTCGAACGCTGGCTCGCGCGCCTCGTGCCCGAAGGTGATGCCCTCTACAGCCACACCCAGGAGGGGCCGGATGATATGCCGGCGCACGTGCGGTCCGCCTTGACGGCTACATCGCTCTCGATTCCGATTGCCGACGGGCAGCTCGCGATGGGTGCCTGGCAGGGCATTTTTCTATGGGAACATCGCCACCATCCCGGGATGCGTACGATCGTCGTGCATCTCTTGGCGGATTAGGCGAGTTTCGCCCCGGACGACTCTCGTCAGGATCGTTCTGGTGCGCTCGCCGACGCGACGCGATCCTCGAGGAGTTCGACCTCCACGACCCGCCGACGCGCTTCGACGTGCTCGCGAAGCGCCGCACGCGACGCCTCTTCGATCCAGTCTTCGAGCACGCGCTGACGGATCTCCACGAGCGGCGGGATGCGACTCTCGACCCTTTCATGAATCCAGACGAGGTGTTGTCCGAAGGCCGATTCGACTGGCCCGACCCAATGTTGGGTCTCCGCATCGGCCACCCCATCCGCGAAGACGGGCCCGAGTCGCGCGACGATTCGATTCGGTGTCGCCCCGCGCAGCCGATGACCGGCCAGAAAAGGATCACCGAGGGCGACGCCGGCGTTGGGCTCGACCTCGCCGGCTTGCAGTCGCACGAGCAGCGCACTCGCATCGGTCCGGGCCGTATCGCGTCGCTTGTCCCGCGAGAGGTAGACATGCGTAAGGTCTAGCAGCGCGGGCTGGCGCCAGCGCTCGAGGGTCGTTTCGAAATGCTCCTGCAATCCGGCCTCATCGATCGCTCGCGCCCGTACGCGCGCGCGGATGATTGCCTGGACGCGATCGACGAGGCGGCGCTGGACGACGGTGTCACTCCGGTCCATGCCGAGTTCGATCGCTCGCGCGATCAGATCTTCGTCATTGGCCTCGGACTCGCCCTCGAGGAAGCGCATATTGAGGATCAGTCGTTGGCGAACGACCGAGTCGATCTCGTGCAGGCCGAGCGCGAAGGCCTGCTCCAGCCAGAGGGCGTTCTCGATGACTTGATTCTCGATCGAGCGCGCTTCGGCTTCGGTCGGCGCGCGGCCCATCTGCCGGCGATAGCCCTTGATCCGCTCATCGATCTCGCTTCGCCGGACCTCGATACGGGGCATCACGGGGGCGTTCGACCAGGCGGTCTGGAGCGCGAAGAGTAGGCTGCCGGCGAGCAGGAAATGAAGGACGGGCGAGCGAAGCAATCGGGGAACCTTTGGCGTGGACGGGGCGCGTCGAACCGAGAGGCTATCGTAACCCCATGACTGAATCCCACTGCGATCGAGAGAGCGAAGCGAATCGGGTGCTCGTCGAGCGATATTTCGAAATGGTGACGAGCGGCGATCCTGAGATCGCGACACTCTTTTCCGACGACGCGATCTGGGTGACGCCCCAGAGTTCGCCGATGGGTCGTCGTCACGAGGGAAAGGAGGCCGTGCTTGCGTTGATGGGTGGGGGAGTGGGGCTCTACGATGCCGAGACACCCATGGAAATCCAGCGGGAGGCCGTCGCGGCGGCGGGTGAGCATGTCTTCGTAGAGATGACGATCAATGCGCGGACGGGGCAGGGCGAACCCTACCGAAATCAATATGTCTTCGTGTTTCGGATTCGGGCGAACCGGATCGTCGAGGTGCACGAACACCTCGACACGCTCTATGCCCAGCGAAAGCTCTTCGATCCAGTGGGGCAGAAATCACCGCTTGATTCGGCGGTCGTGAGTGCCGCAGATTGAATCGCTCGCTCGACTGTGGGCGATTGATCCCATGCGTGCCCCTCGCGGTCGGACCCGGGTTCGGCCTAGACTCGGAATCCACCATCAATGAGGTTGCGCCGCGCGATGCCCACCGTGATATGCCCTTCGTCGCCCCTTTTCCGCCTGATGCTCGGGCTCATGGTCGTTTTTTCGGGCGCGCTCGCCGGCTGCGGGGGGGACGATGATGCCGGGGCAGATGCGGGGCATCGAATTGCGGGTTGGCCGGTCTACGGTGGGGACGCCGGTGGTCAGCGCCATTCACCCCTCGATCAGATCACGCCCGATAACGTCGACGATCTCGAAATCGCCTGGACCTATCACACGGGTGATCTCATCGCGGCTGGCGGGGGCGAGGTCGCGGGGCACGGGTCCAGCGTGGCCTCGACGACCTTCCAGAACACGCCGATCCTACTCGGGGACACGCTCTATATCTGTTCGCCCTTCAACAAGGTGATCGCGCTCGACGCCGAGAGTGGGGAGGAACGTTGGAAATATGATCCCGAGGTCGATCTCGAGGGGCTCTATCTCCTCAATTGCCGCGGTGTGAGCGCCTGGAAGGATTCCCGAGCGCGCGCAGGCGAGATCTGTTCGACGCGAATTTTCACGGGGACGATCGACGGCAGGCTGATCGCGCTCGACTCCGAGACCGGAAGACCGTGTCCGCAATTCGGTGAGGGCGGCACCGTCGATCTCACCGAGGGAATCGGTGATGTCCGTCCAGGCGAATACGGCGTCACATCCCCCCCCGTCGTCCTCGGGGATCGGATCGTCACGGGCTCGATGGTGCTCGACAATCGGCGCGTCGATGCTCCGAGCGGCGTGGTCCGGGCCTATTCCGCACGGACGGGCAAGAGGCTTTGGGCCTGGAGCGCGCTCGTGCCCGGGGACGAGACCGATGAAATCGGAGAATTTCGGCGCGGTACTTCGAACGCGTGGACGGCGCTCTCTGCTGACCCCGAGCGAAATCTGGTCTTCATTCCGACTGGAAATACCTCGCCCGACTATTTCGGGGGCCACCGCGACGGCCTCGACTACTATTCGAGTTCGATCATCGCCCTCGACGGAGATTCGGGTGAAGTCGTCTGGAACTATCAGACCGTTCATCACGATGTCTGGGACTACGATATCGGTGCCCAGCCTGTGCTCTTCGATTTCCCGACCGAGACGGGGAGCGTTCCGGGCGTCATCGCTGCAACGAAGATGGGCCATCTCTTCTTCCTCGATCGCTTGACCGGCGAGCCGCTCCTGCCCGTCGAGGAACGCCGAGTGCCTGGGCACGCAGTCCCGGGTGAGGCCGAGCTCTCGCCGACGCAGCCCTTCCCGATCAAGCCGCCGCCGCTGCATCCGGCGGAACTCGGGCCCGAGGATGCCTTCGGCTTCACGCCCTGGGAAAAGGCCGCTTGCCGCAAGCTTATCGAGGCGGCTCGCTCCGACGGCATCTTCACGCCGCCGAGCACGCAGGGCACGATCCAGTACCCCGGCATGGTGGGCGGTCTGAATTGGGGCAGCCTGTCGGTCGATGCCGGACGGCGACTGCTGATCGTCAATACCCAGCGCATCGCCACCTATATCCGCATGGTCCCGAGAGAGGAATACGATGCGATGGTGGAGGAGGCGGGCTTTGCCCCGACCTTCGGTTTCGAGCCCCAGGCGGGCACGCCCTATGCCCTCGAGCGCCGCCCACTGCTCTCGCCCTGGCTGGGCGCGCCGTGCAATCCGCCGCCGTGGGGTACCCTGGTCGCCGTCGATCTCGCGACCGGCGACATCGTCTGGGAGGTTCCGCTCGGGAATACCCGCGATCTGGCGCCCTGGCCGATCTGGCTCATTCTCGGAGAGATGGGCGTTCCTAATCTCGGCGGTCCGATCACGACCGCGAGCGGTGTGACCTTCATTGGCGCCACGACCGACGCCTACGTGCGCGCGTTCAAGACGGCGACAGGTGAGATGCTCTGGAAGGATCGGCTACCGGCGGGCGGGCAAGCCACGCCGATGACCTATCGCGTCACGCCCGAGGGCAAGCAATATATGGTGATTGCTGCGGGCGGGCATATGCTGCTGGGCACCCGGACCGGCGATTCGCTGATCGCCTATGCCCTGCCGGATTAGGCATCGGATTGGCCTTTTCGACCCGAATCGGGGGATCACAGCGGGCGTAGGCCGCCTTTTTCGATGAGTTGTGACAGGGCGGTTGCGGCGGGATTGTTCAGCCAGATCGTCTGGTCGGCCGGGAGTTGTCCGCGATCCACCATGCGGTTCATGACGCGCACGACGATGGCTGCATAGCGGACCGCGCCGAGCACTTCGTAGTAGAAGGTGTCGGGCGTCGGGCAACCCGCGAGCTCCCCGTAGAGCTCGCGCGCTTGCTGACGGCTGGGCTCGCCCTCGGGACGTTCGTTGCCGATCGCTTCGTGCATCGTCCGGTCAAAGAGCATCCACCAGCCGACGTCGATCTCCTTCGGCGCGACCGCGATATTCTCGAAATCGGTGATCGCGAGGACTTCCTGGTCACGAAAGATGATATTTCCGGGGCGTGAATCGCCCCAGCTGAGTGCGGGCTCGAGGCCCGCCGGAAGATTGCTTCGAAGCCACGCGACACCGGTATCGAAATCCGGATGGACGCGATCGCGAAGCTCGCGCCGCATATAGTGCTCCCAGAGATCGATCTGCCGCCCGAGCGTCGGCGGCTCCACCGGGTGGACCAGCCAATCGAAGCCCGCCGCCTGGTAGTCGATCGTGTGGAAGTCGACCATCGCCTGCATTCCGTGCCGATAGATCGTTCGCTGCTCGTCGGGACTCGCCTCGAAGAAAAAGCCTTCCTTGGTGTAGGCCGGGTCCTCGGTCATGACCTCGCCTTCGGCAAAGGCCATCACGAAGAAGGGCTGGCCCAGGATGGAGACGTCCGGCTCATAACCGATCGGCTTCGCGAGCGGCACCTTTCCGCTCCTCTCGAGTAGCTCCATCGAGCGGTACTGGATCTCGATCTCCACGTCGAGCCCGGGCGCCTGCTCGGGATAGACCGCCGGCTCGGGGCTCTCGATGCGCAGGACGACCTTGTCCTCGATAGCTTCGCCATCGCGTGAATAAGCGAGGGGCACGAAGATCGTTCTGGCCGAGAATCCGGACTTGGGCGTCTCGAATACGCCGACCTCGAGATTCTCGACGTCACTCCAGCGGTTTGCGAGCCAGTCTCGAAAGGGGGCTCGCAGGGCTTCGTCATCATTCGTTTCGCTCATGTACTCGTCTCTTTCGGGCCCCGGCTGCGGCGCGTTCCCGCCATACTGCGCCCCGTGATTCTCGCATAGACGGGGCCTCCGTGGGAGGTGGCGCGAGGGTGAGGACTGGGGAAAGCGATGGCAGGCCTGGGGCGACGTGATCTAACGTGCTGCTTTCGCCCCGGCTGGAGACACGTCGATGATAGAAACGAGTAAGAGCGGGTTGATCGAGCGAATGAATGCCAGATTCGCTGGACTCGCGGGCTGGTGCTTCGACCATCGATGGGGGATGGCCGTCTTCTGCCTGCTGATCTTTTTCGGTGCGGGTCACCAGGCCGAGCAGATCGAGGTCGACGCGAGCTACGAGTCGTATTTCTTCGAGGGGGACACGACCTACCAGGCCTACGAAACCTATCGCGAAGATTTCGGATCGGACGAAGTCTCCTATATCGGATACGAGCTGCCGGGCGTCGAATACGGCCCGTGGAATGTCGCCGCGATGGAGGCGCTCATCCATCTGACGAGGGCCCTCGAAGACGAGGTGCCCTTCATCTACGAGGTCACGACCCTCGCGAATGCGGAGCTGACCATCGGGACCGAGGATGGGATCGAAATCAGCAAGATCAAGGATGACTGGCCACTCAGCCAGAGCGAGCTTCTCGAAAGGCGTGAGGCGTATCTCAGGAAGCCGATGTTCGTCGGCGGCATCATCGATGAGGACGCTGATTTCGGTGCGATCATTGTCGACATGGACCTCTCGAGCACCGACTCACCGGAGGTGATTCAGGCCCCACCCGAAGAACGGGTCTTTCCCGAGGAGCCCTGGCATCTCGAGAATCTCTATCCCCAGGTCACCGAGCACAAGATCGAGGAGATCCTGGCCCGCGCGGAATACGAGGATTACGTCTTCCACCACTCGGGTGATGTCCCGCTGAACGCCTACTACAATCGAATCATCCTGACCGAGCCGGAATTCTTGCAGTCGATCATGCTCGTCGTCATCAGCGTGATCCTGCTCCTCGTTTTTCGGAATCTCGTCTCGGTGATCGCGCCCGCCCTGGTGCTCTACCTCACGATCACCGTCACGATCGCGATGATGACGCTGATTGGTTTCAAGATCGGCCTGGGTTTCAGCAAGACGCCTACGCTCCTGATGGCGATCGGTGTCGCACATTCCGTTCATATCCTCTCGGAATTCTCGAATCGGCTGAGAGCTTCCGGCGATCGGCGCGGCGCCCTGGTCGGGACCATGTCGCTGGTCGGTGTCCCCTGTCTCTTGACGAGCGTGACGACGGCCGTGGGTTTCGCATCGATGTCCTTCGTCCCGATCAAGAGCATCTCGCAGGGAGCCATCGCGGATTCCTTCGGCGTCCTGATGGCTTTCGTCTTCTCGATGACGCTCCTGATGGCGCTTCTCTCGATCGATTGGTTTTGGACGACGCGATGGCTCTGGAGTCGGATTCGCTCGAGCGATGAGGTCTCGGGGGCGTCGGCCGTCGGCGTTCTGCCGCGAGGCGAGGCGGTGCCGATGTCCCGGATTCTGGATTGGGTGACCGATTTCAATATTCGACACCGAAACCCCCTGATCGCCGTATTCGGCGCTTTCATGCTCCTCTTCGCTTTCGGTGCCACCCGCGTCGAGGTCGACTCGAATTGGCTCGACGATTTCTGGGATTCCTCGCCGATCTACAAGACGATCGTGCGCGTCGACGACGAGATGGGCGGCGCGACCAATATTATCTATCTCTTCGATTCCGGACAGAATGACGGAATCAAGGAGCCCGCCGTTCTGCGTGAGATAGAGCGGGTCCAAACCGCCGCCGATGAGGACGAATTCCTGGTCCGCAAGAGCTACTCGATCGTCGACATCGTGAAGGACTTGAACCAGTCCTTCCATGGAGACGACCCCGCCTATCACCGTATTCCGGACACGCGAGAAGAGGTCGCTCAATACCTGTTGCTTTACGAGAGCTCCGGTGGTGAGGAGGCCGAGGAGTACGTCTCCTCGGATTATCGGCACGCGAATCTGGAGTTGCGGCTGCGGATCGGCCGCACGGCCTGGACCAAGGGCCTTACCGACCGGCTGGCCGCCCAGCTCGAAGAGCAGCCTCTAGAAGCCAGCGATTTGACGCTCACCGGAATCGGCGCGCTCTGGCTCGTGTTGATGGACTACATCATGTCCAGCAATATCCAGGGATTTTCGATCGCCTTCTCCGTCATCACCCTGATGATGGTCGCGATCTTTCGCTCCTTCCGGATCGGCGTCATCTCGATGGTCCCGAATCTCGCTCCGGTGCTGCTGGCGATGGGGGCGATGGGTTTTTTCGAGATCACCCTCGACTACAACAAGGTTTCGATCGCGGCGATTGCCCTCGGTATTTCGGTCGATGACACGATCCATCTGATGACGCGCTTCCATTACGAGTTCGGGGTCCACAGGAACTACCGAAAGGCCCTCCGGGCGGCGCTCAGTGACGTCGGGCGCGCGCTGATCATTACGTCGATGGCCCTGGTGCTGGGTTTTCTGGTGTTGATGTTCTCGGAGCTTCGTTCGCAGGGGCTCTATGGCGTCTTGCTGAGCGGCGCGCTGGTGACGGCGCTCGTCGCCGACTTCTTCTTCATGCCTGCCCTGGTGCTCTGGCTCAAGCCCTTCGGACCGGAGGGGAAGAGCCGCGCCGAAGCCGGGGAGGGCGATCTGCGGGAAGCCGCCTGATGGCCGGTTCGGGTTGCACGCAACATCGAGATCTCGTGCGGTGAACCGAAGGGCCCTGTGGGGTAACCGATTTCGCTTTAAAGACGGACCTTTGCGCTCTGATAGATCAGGTCATTTCTTGAACGCGGCCCGTGCCGCGGCGGAGACTCGAAGCCAGTGATCCTCGTGGAACTCTTTCCGATTCTGAGCGCGGTCGGACTCGCGTTCAGCGTGCTCACGTTCTTCCGAGTGCGGGTCCACGGGTACCTGCTGGTGCCCACCTTTCTGGTAGGTTGGCTGCGGGGTGAACTCGCCCTTCAGGCGATTGTGCTCGAGGCCGTCGCGGTTGCGCTGGTCGTGCGGGCGGGGGCGCTCGAGACGACCGCTGGCGTGCTCGGTCTGGCGTGCTGCGTGGTTTCGTGGGGGTTGCTGATTGCCGCCCATCGGCGTGGCCTGGGCGCGGGGCGCGAGTTCGCCGAGGCGCTCGCGCCCGCCGGGATCGAGACGGATCAGACGGTCTCCGCGCTGCACGGTTTCCCGAATCCTTTCCGCTACGGCCATCCCGATGTGAAGCGAATCCAGGATCGGGTCTACGGCCCATCGCTTCCCGGCGACAAAGGCGGCCGCAATTTGATGGACCTCGTGCTTCCCAAGGCAGCGCGAGCGGGCGACAAACGGCCCGTTCTGCTCCAGGTCCACGGTGGGGGCTGGATCATCGGCGACAAGCGTGAGCAGGGCCGTCCGCTCATGACGAAGCTCGCGTCCCGGGGTTGGGTCTGCGTCGCGATCAATTATCGGCTGAGCCCAAAGGCGACGATGCCGGATCACCTCGTCGATGTGAAACGGTCGATCGCGTGGATTCGAGCGCATATCGCGGAGTATGGCGGCGATCCCGATTTCCTATGCATCACGGGGGGCTCTGCCGGCGGCCATCTCTCCTCGCTGGCGGCGCTCACGGCCGACGACCCGATCTTCCAGCCCGGCTTCGAGGAGGTGGATACCCGGGTCGACGCCTGCGTCCCCTTCTACGGCGTCTTCGATTTCCTCGACCGCGCCGACGATCGTGCCCTGGGCAAGATGGCCGATCTGATCGGACCGCTCGTCTTCAAATGCACACCCGAAGAGAATCCCGGGCTGTGGGAGTCCGTGTGCTCGCTGGCGCGAGTCCACGCGGAGGCTCCGCCTTTCCTGGTGATCCAGGGGACCCACGACAGTCTGGTGATGGCGGAGGAGGCCGTCACCTTCGTCTCGGCATTGCGCGCAGTGAGCACCCGCCCCGTACTCTACGCGGAGCTCAAGGGCGCCCAGCACGCCTTCGAGATCTTCCACTCACCGCGAACGGAGCATGCCATTCGAGCCGTGGCGGCGTTCCTCGAAGGGGTGCACTCGGACTACGCGAAGGGCGAGGCTCGCCTCGCGTGATCGGACCGGGAATCGACGGGCGGGCTCATGCTCAGCGGCTGACCAGGCCCCGGCCGGTCAGCAGGGGCAGGTCGAGATAGCCCCGGATGCCGGGTGTGGTCGCGCGGCATAGATGGGGGATCGCGTTGATCGCGGGCATCGCCGTGATGATCATCCCGAGCACCATGAAATCTTCGAAGGATCGGCCCTCGAAACCCTTGGGCGGGCGGATCTGGAGTTTGGTGTGGACTTCCGGCTGGCCCTCGACGTGGACGACATAGCCGTGCTCGAGGGGCCAATCCGGCTCCATGTGCTGCCCCATCTTCCACTGGACCCGGAGTTCGATCAGCGAACGCTCGCCGACCAGGCCATGCCAACTCGCTTCGACCCCAGCGACGCAGCCCTCGTCGATTCGCATGAAACCGAGGTCGTGATCCTGTGTCGCGACCGCGAATTTCGACTCACAGCGCACATCGCTCAACTCGATGGCGAGGGCATCGGCCATCATGTAGACGCCGTCGGCGAAGACCGCCGTTCCGGACTCGACCATCTCGTGGAGGCCGGGGTGGGCGATCGAATGTCCGAAGCCGACGCTCTGCTGGGTCTCGGCGGAGGCGTAGCCACTCGCATCGACCGACTCGGTGACGGTGATGCGGTCGATCCGGTCGCAGATACCAGCGGACACGAGTCCGAGGAGATTGGCGAAGCCCGGGTTCATCCCGCTCCCGAAGATGGCCGATCGGCCCTTCCGACAGGCCGCTTCGACGCGTTCGCGCGCGCCTTTGCCGAGCCCGTGGCCGGTAATGAAGGCGGCCGTCGTCGTGACATGGACCCCCGCCTCGAGGAGTCGACAGAGGACGTCGACATCGGGCCAGAGTGGGTTGTAGCTGACGCAATCCGGAGTCAGGGTCAGCAATGCATCGATATCGTTGGTCGCTTCGACGCCGATCGCCTCGATTCCAGCCAGGCGGCCGACATCCTGACCGACCTTCTCGCCGCCGTACGCGAAGCAGCCCACAAGTTCGAGTTCCGGATGCGCAACGATCGCGCGAACCGATCGTCGACCAACATTGCCCGTGGTCCATTGAACGACTCGATAGGTCAAGCCCGTCCCTCCAGACTGTGATCCCGCTCTCGCGAGTGCCCCGTCAGCGCAGAGCGCCGCCCCGCTGCATCTGCCTCTTGATCTCGAGCCGCGAGACCGTTCGGCGATGAACCTCGTCGGGGCCATCCGCAAGGCGCAACGCGCGCACCTGCGAGTATGAGCTGGCCAGCCCGAAATCGCTCGTCACGCCGCCTCCGCCGTGGGCCTGAATCGCGTCGTCGATGATGCGCAGGGCCATCAGGGGGGCGTTCACCTTGATCATCGCGATCTCCGCCCGCGCCACCTTGTTGCCGACCGTGTCCATCATATAGGCCGCCTTCAGGGTCAGGAGTCGCGAACACTCGATGTCGATGCGTGCGTTCGCGATTCGCTCCTCCCAGACGGAGTGCTCGTAGATCTTCTTGCCGAAGGCCTCGCGCGAGGTCAGCCGATCACACATCCTGGAGAGCGCCCGTTCTGCGACACCGACGATGCGCATACAATGATGGATTCGCCCGGGTCCGAGGCGCCCCTGGGCAATCTCGAAACCGCGGCCTTCGCCGAGAAGAAGATTGGCCGCCGGGACGCGGACCTCCTCGAATCGCACTTCGCCGTGGCCATGCGGCGCGTCGTCGTATCCGAACACCGGCAAGAAACGATCGATCGTGACACCTGGCGCACGACGTGGCACGAGGATCATGCTCTGCTGTGCATGAGTCGGTGCGGAAGGGTCGGTCTTGCCCATCAGGATCAGGATCTCGCAGCGCGGGTCGAGGATGCCCGAGGTCCACCACTTGCGGCCATTGATGACGTATTCGTCTCCGTCGCGCTCGATCCGAGTCGCGATATTGGTCGCATCCGAGGAGGCGACCTCTGGTTCGGTCATTGCGAAAGCCGATCGCATCGTCCCTTCGAGCAGCGGCTCCAGCCATTGCTTCTTCTGATCGGACGAGCCATAGCGCTCCAGCGTCTCCATGTTCCCCGTGTCGGGGGCCGAACAGTTGAAGACCTCGCCCGCGAATCCTACTCGGCCCATCTCCTCGCAGAGCGGCGCGTAGTCGAGGTTCGAAAATCCCGGGCCGGCTTCGCTGCGAGGCAGGAAGAGATTCCAGAGGCCGGCTTCCCGGGCCCTCGTCTTGAGGTCTTCCATCATCGGGGGCGTCTGCCAGCGATCCTCGAGGGCGTCGTGCTGTGCCCAGTATTCGGCCTCGTTCGGGTAGATATGCTCGTCCATGAAACCGCGCAGCCGGTCGAGGGCATTCTTGCATTTGTCGCTGTAATCGAAATCCAACGTGTTCTCCTGCCCGTCTCGAAGAGGGGGTTTCACGCTCGAGAGGGAGGTCCATAATACGCCGTTCAGCAGCTCTCCTCCACGCGAGTGACCCGCAGTCCTATGCGCCGAAAGCGGTGGGGCGACGGCATCGCTACGTTTGGCCGCCATGGAGATACGACTCGACGGAAAGGTGGCCCTCGTGACGGGTGGCTCTCGAGGCATCGGCAAGGGGATCGCGGAGGTCTTCGCGGCCGCCGGTGCTCAGGTGATGATCACTTCGCGAAACGAGCAATCCTGTGCCGAGGCCGCCCGGGAAATCGGAGAGGGCGTTCATTTCGAGGCCGGGCATATCGGTCACGACGAGGACGCGGAGCGAGTGATCGAGGCGACGATGGATCGGCTGGGGCGGATTGATGTCCTGGTCAACAATGCGGCCACCAATCCCTACGCCGGGCGCACCATCGAAGTCGATCGGCCACGCTGGGACAAGACCTTCGAAATCAATCTGACGGCGCCGCTCTTCTGGACCCAACGCGTCTGGAATCGATTCATGAAGGGGAAGGGCGGCGCCGTCATCAACGTGTCGAGCGTGGGCGGACTGGCGACGAGTCCCACGCTCGGTGTCTACGACGTGACGAAAGCAGCCCTGATTCATCTGACCACACAGCTCGCTGCCGAACTCGCGCCGCAGGTGCGCGTGAACGCGCTGGCGCCAGGTCTGGTGAAGACAGATTTCGCGAAGGTCCTCTGGGAGGGCGGCAAGGGTGAGACTGTTGCGAAAGCCTATCCGCTGAAGCGATTGGGGGAACCCGAAGACGTCGCGCGTGCCGCACTCTTCCTGGCGGCGGATACCGGTCGTTGGATCACTGGCCAGACCTGGGCGCTCGAAGGCGGCGCGCTCGCCGCCTTTCGCCGGACCGCCTAGCGGCGCGGCGCTCAGTCCGGCGCCGTCAGCTCGGTCCCGTCCTTCGCTGTCAATACGAAGACGGGGATCTCACGGGCAGCCCGCGCGCGCTCCTGATAGACGAGATAGACCGGTGAGCGTTCGGTGATCGACTTCCAGAGCGGATCGCGTGCCGAGCCCTCGACCAGCTCGACGTCGACCGCGATCTCCCGTCGCGCATACCAGATCCTACCCTGGAGATGGGCCTTCAGGTTCTTTGCCCAGTGCGGATCCGTCGGTGAGCCACCGCGCGATCCGATCACGGCGATGCGGCCTTCGCCCGCCCCAAAATGAGGAAGCACGACGGTCCGGTCGCGGCCCGTCTTCCGCCCCCTCGTGGTCAGCAGGATCGGCGGGTTGTAGTCGACGCCCTCCGATCGGGCGAAGATCCATGAGACCGGACTCTCGCCGAAGAAACGCACGCAGTATCGGTCGAGGAAGGCGCCGAAGGGCGTGACGGCCAGGCGGACGACGAGCTTTGACAATTTCATCGCTGGGCTCCTTTTCAACAAGGAAGATGCGGTGAAAAAGACAAGGCGCGTCTATCTCGAAGCATCGGGTTCGCGAAAGGCAACGCGCGGCGCCTCCTCGAGCGTGGGCGGCTCCTCTTCCGAAAACTCGAGCACCCCGATCGCTTCGAGTTCGGCGCAGACCGTCGCGTCCTTGTCGAGCCATTCCGCCAGAACTTCTTGGTTGTGTTCACCGCGTTTGGCGATGTGAGGGGTCGGGGGCCCAATCTCGAGATCGCCGGCGCGCCAGGGGGCGGTCGGGACCTGCAGGCCGGGCGCCGCTTCGGTCAGGAGTTCACGGTGTCGGGCCCAATCCGAATCGGCCAACTCACGCGTCGAGCGCACGGCCACCGCGACGATGGGTGTGTCCGCCAGGAGTCTCTCGAGCGTGGGCCCGTCGGCGACCGTCGCCAGAGCCGTCTCGAGAGCGGTGATGAGGGCCTCCCGATTCTCGACTCGCTTCTCGGGTGTGGTGAAACGTGGATCGTCGAGTGCGCCCGGGATCGGAATCGCTGCTGCGAGCAGTGGGAAGATCATTTCCGGTAGGCCCATCAGGTGGACTGCACGTCCATTGGCCAGCACGAAGGTCTCGAAGGACCAGGTCGGAAACGCGTCTGCACCGTCATATCCGGCGATCTCGGCCGAGGCGTGTTCGTTGACGTAGAGGAGCGCTTCTCCCATCGACACATCGATATGCTGTCCCTGGCCGGTGCGTTCGCGATGGAAGAGGGCGGCCAATATGCCCTGGCAAGCCATCATGCCGGCGTAGAGATCCGCGTGCTGCATCGTCTCGCCGCGCATTCTGCCCTTCCGCAAGCGCCCGCTCATGGCGAGCGTCCCGGCCTGCGCCTGGATCATCGGCGCGTAGGCGGGCTCGGCCGCCCAGGGCCCGTCCTGTCCCCAGCCGGAGATCGAACAGAAGACGAGCCGCGGATTTGCAGCGCGCAGGGTTTCGGGGGCGAGCCCCAGCCGCGCGAGCACGCCCGGTCGAAAATTCTCGACCAGGACATCGGCTTCGCCCGCGAGCTCCGCAAGAATTTCCGGGCCGCCTGGCTGCTTCAAATCGATCGAGACATTTCGTTTGCCGACGTTGTACTGCGCGAACATCGAGCCGAACCCCCCGACCAGGGGTGTCGTCGAGCGCAGGATATCCGACTCGGGGGCCTCGATCTTGACGACGTCGGCGCCCATATCCGAGAGCATTCGGCCGCAGATCGGCCCGGAGAGCACGCGCGTGCAGTCGACGACCTTGATTCCAGCGAGCGGTTTCGGGCGCGGAAGGGGATCGGGCATCTGTGGGACGCTATCACTGGACCCCGGCAGAATCACGTGCGCGGCGATGGGCCACGACAAACGCTGGGGCCCGAGCGGCGGCCGAGTACGAAGCTGTCTAGACTCTGTGGTTCCATCGCGGGCATGTCGATTCTTCCGACACGCACAGCGGGCGGCGGAGGATACGATGGCAGCACCGACGCGCGAGGCACTCGAGAACTGGGCGAAGAACTACGTCGAACTCTGGAACAAGGGTGACAAGGAGGGCTGGGTCCAGAACTGGAAGGACGTCGCCCCGAGTGGCTTTGTCATGCTCGATCCGGTCGGCACGCCGCCGAAGCACGATTTCGTCGGTTGTTGCGTGAAGCCCTTCGATCTTTTTCAGCCGATGACCGAGTTTCGTGTCGATCCATCGACGATGTTCATCTGCGGGAGCGAGGTGGCCTGGGTGATGGAGAACGTCTTCACGAAAGATGGCGAAAAGCAGCACATGAAGAGCATCGAGGTCTATCGCTTCGGTGCGGACGGCTCCGTCGAGATCCGCACGCATTACGATGTGCCGGAAACGTCGGATCCGGTTGCGGGCGAGGTCTTCTCGGAATATCTGCCCGATCGTTCCTGATCGGGCGCTGTACGGGCCTCATCTCTCGGATCGCTCGTCATGGCAGGTCCATCTCGAAGACGGGCTCCTCCCCGTGCGTGATGGGCTCGATGATCCGAACAACGGAGGCATCCTGGCCGTTGCGCGTTCCAAAGTCGACGACGACAAAGCCCTCAGCCGCGTGGGCGAAGATCGTCTCGGGGAGATTCGTCACTGTCGAGACGCGGTCGCGCGCGCCGGCGCCGCTCACGATATAGAGACCGGCGACATCTCCGGACTCGAGGATCTGGAGACTGTGGTCGTGGCCCCCCGCATAGATCTCCGGTGGGTTCCTGCGGAGGATTTCCTGGGTCTGCTCGATCCAGTCCGCGTAGCCGCTCTCGTAGGTGTTCATCAGGCCACCCATCAGCCAGCCGAGGGGGCCGATGAACATCTGTGCCGGAAAGCCGTAGGTCAGGCCTCCGTGGGGGCCACCGGTCAGCATCGGATAATGCGATGCGACCAGCACGAAATCGTTCCGGTATTTTTGCAGGGCCGCGTCGAGTTCGGCGAGGTGGTCGGCGTGTGTCGTGACGCTCGGGCAGACCTTCCGGATGCCGTCCTGAATCCACGGCGTGGGATCGAGGGCGATCAGGACGATGGCTTTCGAGTCGCCCTCGCGCCCTCGCAGGACGCGTGTCGTGGGGCCCATGCAGCCCGCCTTGGGGATGAATTCGGCGTTGCCCGCGGGCCAGCCATCGACGAAGGATTGCTGGTTCTGGATCGCCTTGGCGTCGTAGTTCTTGGGGAGCAGCCCCCAGTCGTGGTTGCCGGGGATGAAGATCTTGCGAACCGCGGTCGCCGCGAGTTGCTGCCCGAGGATCTTCTCTCCGCGCTCACGGTCGTCGTCGGTGAGGCCTTCGNTGTAGATATTGTCCCCGAGAAATAGGGCCGTACTCGATTCGACNGACGTCGCCCATTCGTCGAGNGCGGCAAGCGTCGGGTCGTCTTCCAGAAAGAGGCCGGCGTCCCCGATCAGGATCAGACGATGGACCACCTCGATCGGAGCGATTTGCGATTCCGCCCCCGCAGCGATCCAGGCTGGGCCGTCGATGCCATGGATCGGACCGCTCAGTCGATGAGCGCATCCCGAGAGGGCGACCAGGATGCTGGCCAGGGAGAGAATGCGGGCAGCGAAGAGAGTCATGGAGTCCTTTCAGGAACGAAACGCTGGACACGCGGAGTATGCGCCGGGGCGAGGCCTGTCAGCCAGGCGTATGCAATCTACACGGTCAGCGAGCGCCCCGCGATATAGGCGAAGGTCATGGCCGGGCCGAGCGTGCCGCCGCCGCCGCCATAACTCGAGCCGGGGCTGCCGACGCCCGCATTGTTGCCCGAAGCATAGAGCCCTGGGATCACTGCACCGAACGGATCCAGTACCTCGGCTCGCGCGTTGACGCGCGCGCCACCGCAGGTTCCGAGATCCGCCGCTGCGATCTCTGCGCCGAAGAAGGGCGCCTGGTCCAGGGGCGCGAGTGTGATGCTCTTGTCGTCCTGTCCGTAGCGGTCGTAGCTGCTTTCACCGCGATGGAAATCCGGGTCGCGGAGTTCCGCAGCGTAGACGTTGAAACGCGCGACGGTTCGTTCGAGGCCCTGTGCGTCGATTCCGAGCTTCTCGGCCAGTTCGGAGAGGCTCGGCGCCCCGACCACCCAATCCGGCAGGGTTCCCGCCGCCTCGACCCCAGCGATCTTTCCGCGCGCACGCGCGCGCGCGTCGAAGAGCAGGTAGGCCGGCAGGTTCCGGTAGCCCAGATCGCCCCAGTTCTCCCAGGCGTGATAGCTCCGCCAGGTCGAATCGTAGTCGGCCGCTTCATTGTGAAAGCGTTCACCACGCGTGTTGACGACGATCGAGCCCGCCGAGCGCTTCTCGAGTTCCGCGTTCAGGGTCGCGCCCATCCGGTGTTCCATGATGGGCTCCGCCTCGCCCCGATAGACCGAAATGCCCCAGAGTTCGTTCATGTTGCGGAGGTCGGCACCGGCGGCCATCGCCATCCGGATGCCGTCGCCATCATTGCCCGAGGCGCCCAGGGTGAAGATCGTCGGACCGCGCAGGAAATGCCGCTTCATCTCGAAGTCCCAGTCGAAGCCCCCCGCCGCCAGGTGGACCCCGCGCCGCGCACGGACGAGAAAGGGTCGGCCGTCGCGTCTGGCTTCGACACCGATCACTCTGCGAACGCCACCGGCCGCTTCTTCGAGGATGAGTCTCTGGGCCGGGGTCTCGAAGAGGATCTCTCCACCGGCGGCCTCGAAGCCCCGGCGGATCCCCTCGATCAGTTCGGGTCCGAAGAGCCCGACCCGCTCGGTCGTGGGTTCGACGCTTCGTCCCCGTTTTACGGCACCCGGCCATTCGGGATGGTAGTCGGCATTATCGCCCATGATCGTCGAAACACGGAATCGAAGGCGAGTGTTCTTCTCGACGAATTCGAGCATCTCGGGCCCGGCGTCGACGAAAGCTTCGAGTAGGCTCGGGTCCGCCTGGCCGGCGGCGAGTTGGGTGAGGTAGGTGAGGGCGTTCTCGCGCGAGTCCTTGATTCCCTCTTCGGCCATCATCCGGTTGTTCGGAATCCAGGCGACGCCGCCCGAGTGGCCGGTGCTTCCGCCCGCGATGCTGCGCTTCTCGAGCGCGACGACGCTCGCCCCCGAGACAGCAGCGGCGAGTCCACCGACCAGTCCCGTACCGGTCCCCACCAGAACCACATCGGCTTCGAGATCCCAATGCCGGTCGGTCCCGGGATCATCGCTCGCGCAGCCGAGCGCGCTCACGCTGCCCAGGGCGAGCCCACCTGCGGCGGTTTCGAGAAATCGGCGTCGGTTCAGGCCCGCCTTCGGCTCGGCTCGTTCCGGGGGATCCGGGTGGGAAGGGGATTGATCGTTCGTCTCGCGGTCCTTGCCTCGCATGTGGCCTCCTGCAGCGAAATAGGAGGTGGACGGTAGACGAGTTGGATGATGAGGAAAGGTGCTCGGCCCGCGGTTTTCCCGCTGATTGTCCGGCTGATTTCGGTGAAGCGCTGGACCCGCGGTAAGTCCGCCACGACCAGATCGTGAAGCCAGCCCGGTTTGGCACAGATCAGATCCGGTTCGCATGCGAAGAGGCGCCCATCGCAGAGGGGAATGCAGTCGGCGGGGGTCAGGACGAGGCCACCCTGGTTGCGGGAGATGGGCGGTGTGCCGGCGTCGAGTTCGAGTGGGTCGAGGTTGCGTCGCACTCGCGAGCGGGGACGTGGCGAGCCGATTCGCCGCGCCGAGAAAGGTGCGTTCCTCGGCCAGAACCAGGAAGATCCGAAGTTGCTCGAAGTCCAAGGGAGAATCCCTTCGAGGCCGATCCGTGTTCATAGGGTAGTTCTCATGGCGCGTTCACGCCTCGCATACTGCGTTGCACCTGGGAGAGTCACGGCGATTTGGGGCGAGTTCGATAGAATCAGGAGGGAATACGACAGTGTATAAAGCATCCTCGCGTCCGCCTCGGCCCGCGTTAGGGGATGCTAGGGGAGCGGGACGAGGCGACCCGTGTCATCCGGCGGGCGAGTGAGCACGTGAATGAGTTTTCGACAGAGGTGTCCATGACCGATTCGAGCCCGACCTCCGAACCCTTCGGCCACCGCACCGTGACCGATGCGTCGATCCTGACCTTCGGCGGCCTCACGGGCGATTATGCCCAGATGCATTTTGATCACGATTTCGGACCGGCGACCGGAATGGGAGGGACGATCGCCCATGGCTTGCTGAGCGGCGCCTGGTCACTGGGGGCGCTCGCCCAACACGCGCCCGCGCGACTCGCTCTCGGCGACCCGGGTGGATTCGTTGCGGGATATCGTGTCAAGTTTTCACGCATGGTCTACATCGGGGATCTCTTCTCCCTGCGTTGGTCGGAGGGGGGGGGGCCTGCGTCAACGGCCTGGAGGGACACGATCGGCTCGATACCCATTTCGAGATCGTGAATCAGAGGGGTGAAGTCGCGACGAGTGGTGCCGTGAGCACCTGCCGGAGCGATGATCGAGGGATCGGCCAACCCCTGCCGGAGGCCCCGGCCCCCCTCGAGATCGAAGCGTGGAGCGCAGCGCAGGCAGGGGGGCCCCTCTACGCCGAAGATCTGGTCGAACACGGCCCACGCGGTGAGAGCCTGGGGCGAACAGTGACCGAGGCAGATCTCGTAGCGTATACGAATTTCACCGGCGAGTTGAACCCGGCCTATCTGAATCAGGAATTCGCTCGGGCGGGGCGCTTCGGGCAGCGAGTGGCGCCACCGATGTGGACCTTCTGCCTCGGCTTCGGCGATTACCTTCGAGCTCTTCTCTCGGTATCCATGCCCTCCTCGGGTTTCGCAGGGCATCTCGGCGATTCCTGGCGCTATCTTGCTCCGGTCTTCGTCGGCGACACCCTGCGCACGCGTCACAAGCCCGTATTCCACAAGCCTTCCGCCAGCCGGCCGGAGATGTCCGTCGTGACCTTTGCGCTCCAGATCGTGAACCAGAGCGAAGAGATCGTGCAGGACGGTGAGGTCGCCATGATGATCACCGGGCGCCGCTGAAAGAGCCGTCGGCGCCGCTAGCCCACGATCGAGATTCGGATATGCTCGCGCGTCCCGCCAGCGAATCTGGAAGGCGGATCTCAACAGGGAGTCAGCATGCGTCTTTCGGGAAAGCGGGTCCTCGTCCTCGGGGCATCCTCGGGACTGGGCAAGGCCTCGGCCATCGAGATCGCCAACGAGGGCGGGCGGGTCTGCGTCGCCGCGCGGCGGCTCGATCGACTCCACGAGACGGCGGCGGAGGCGGGTGGAGAAGCTTTCGCGCAGACCTGCGACGTTCGGGACGAGGCTTCGTGCAAGCGGGCGGTGGAAGCGGCCGTCGCCGAGCTCGGCGGGCTCGACGCGATCGTCTACGCGCCGGGTATTTCGACCTTCGGCCCGATCGAAGAGGTTCACCAGGAGGATTGGCACGCGGTTCTCGAGACCAACGTGATCGGCGTATCCCTGATCCTGAACGCCGCCATCGGCCATCTGGAGCAGACGCGCGGAAAATTCGTCGTGATCTCCTCGATCGTGATCGACGATTCTCCGCCGCGTCCGAACCAGGCCCCCTACGTCGTCAGCAAGGTCGGGCTCGAGGCGCTGATCGCGGCCTGGCAGGGCGAACATCGCGGTGTCGCCTTTACCTCGATCGCCACCGGCGACACGCTCTCCGAGTTCGGGCTCGGGCACGATCTCGATCGCCTCATGTCGATCACCAAACGCTGGAGCGACCTCGAATATCTCTACGGGCGCCTGATGGAGCCGATCGCAGTGGCGGAGCAGGTCGTGAATGCGCTGGCCTCGCGGGAAACGGTTCGGCGCATCGCGATTACGCCCTCCTTTCCGGATTCATTCGAAGATCTGCCGGAGGATTGGGCTCAGGCCGAGGTCGAACTGGCGCGAATCAAGGACGCGAAGTGAAGCGGATCGATTATGCCGGCAGCGTTCACGACGAGGAAGAGATCGCGGCGGTCGTGTCGGTGTTGCGGGGTGGCGCGACAGCGCTTCGAATCGGCAAACATACTCGTGAAATGGAGCGGCGGGTCGCCGAGGCCTTTGGCAAGCAGCGCGGCATCATGGTCAATTCCGGCTCCTCCGCCCTCTACCTGGCGGTCGAGTTGTTGGGGCTAGAGCCCGGTGAGGAGGTGATCACCTCTGCCCTGACATTTTCCACCGATATCGCATCGATCTTGCGCACGCACCTCGTTCCGGTCCTGGTCGACGTCGTCCTGGACACCTTTCAGATCGACGTCGACCAGATCGAGTCGGCGATCGGACCGAGGACGAAGGCGATCCTGGTGCCGAATCTGATCGGGAATTGCCCGAATTGGGACGATCTCCGCGCCATCGCCGATCGCCACGGATTGCAGGTGATCGAAGATTCCTGCGATTGTCTGGGAGCTACCCTTGATGGCACGCCAACGGGTACCCGCTCCGATATCAGCGTCACGAGTTTCGCGCTCTCGCATATCATCACGGCCGCCGGGACCGGCGGAATGATCTGCCTCGACGACGAAAGACTGGTCGACCGCGCACTCTTGCTCAGACGCTGGGGGCGGCGCAGCGAGCCGAAATTCTTCGGCTCGCAGAAGGGTACGCGGAACTTTTTCAGCGATCTCGATGGGATGGAATACGACGACCTGTTCATCTTCGATGAAGTGGGCTGGAACTTCGAGCCCAGCGAACTCTCGGCGGCTTTTGGTTGCGTCCAGATGAAGAAGCTTCCGGGCAACCTGGCTCGGCGTCAGCGGAATTTCGAGCGATTGAGCGAGATCCTCGCCAGGCGTCGCGACGTCTTCGTGCTGCCGCGGCTGACGCCGGGCATCGAGACGGGCTGGCATATGTTTCCCTTTCTGATCAAAAAGGAATCCGGCGTCTCCCGCGCCGAGTTCCAGAAGCATATGGAATCGAAGGGGATCGATACGCGCATGATCTGGAGCGGCAATATCGCCCGCCAACCCGCTTTCCGTGATAAGCCCCATCGAATCGCGCCGGGGGGACTCGGCCACTGTGACGAGATCATGCGTTCGGGTCTGATCCTGCCTTCGAATCACGGGATCGATGACGAGGGAATTGCCTATATGGGCGAGACCATCGAGGAATTCTTCGCCTAGCGGCACCGGGCAGCGCCGGCGGGCGATGGCAGGCCTTGGTCGGCGCCTGCGAGGCGGCGGGAGCGCCCGAGCACGGTCTCGAGGATCTGGCCCTGTGAACCCGGTCCGGATCAGACGCCGGCCGCGCGGGCGCGCTGGGCGGCCACTCCCTTTTCGATCGACGACTTGATGAGTTTGTCGTTGTCCTTCGAGATGAAGCGATGGACGGACTTTTCGAGCAGGAACCGAAACAGGGGGTTGAAGACGTGGTAGGTCTCACGGAAATGCACGCGGGTGCGGCCCGCGCCGAGGTCCTCGAGCCGGGTCGAGCCGGAAGCCTTCGACCACAGGGGCTTTCCGATTGCGTCGTAGCGCCATGATTCTAGGGGCTTGACCTCGGTGAGCCATTCCCAGGATCTGGCCTTGCCTCCGCTCAAGAGGTATCTGGGCACCGGGAAATGACAATGCCGCACCAGACCTTCGCCCTTGTCGTCTCCGCCGTGGAGGATCTCGATGCGGACGTCTCCGCGCTCGATGAGGTCGCCGGTCTTCTTGCCCCAGAAGAGCTGCCAGATCTCCTGGCGAGTCGCGTCGACCTCGAACGAATAGCGATGATCCTGCACGGTCAACTCCTCGTCTCAATTCCCGCGGCGAGCGGCGGGTCCGGCGCAGGCGAGAATTCGATCGAGCGCTTCGAGCTTTGCGTCGCCCGTGCCCAGATTGAAGTCGGGGACGATCAGCTCGTCGACCCCGGCGTTGGCGTAGGACATCACCTGCTCGTGAATGCGATCGGGAGGACCGCTGAGCAGCGGCGAAAAGGGAGCGTTTTCATGCATCCGACGTTCTTCCGCCTCATCGTCGGTCACCCCGATCAGCGCCATCGTCGAACGCTGGATCGATCGGGGGTCGCGGCCGAATTCGGCACAATGTTCGTCGAGGACCCTCATCTTGTGAATCATCGTCTTGAGGTCGGCGCGCGCATTCCACTCCTGTGCATAGCGCGCTGCGATCCGTAACGTGACCTTTTCCCCGCCCCCTCCGATCAGGAGCGGAAAGGGATCTTGCACGGGCTTGGGTGAGAGCGGAGCGTTGTCGAGTTCGTAGTAGCGTCCCTGGAAAGTCGTACGCTCCTGCTGGAAGAGTCCGAGAATCACCTGACAGGCTTCGTCGAGGCGCGCCAGCCGTTCGGGGACCGTGTAGAAGGGGATGCCGTAGGCTCGGTGCTCGTTCGCCTGCCAGCTTCCGCCCAGACCCAACACGAAGCGTCCACCGCTGATGCGATCGACGTTCGCGGCCATCTTGGCCAGTACGGCGGGATGGCGATAGGTGTTGCCCACCACGAGCGTCCCGAGACGCACCCTCGGCACCACGGCCGCGAGCGCCGCGAGCGTCGTCCAGCACTCCTGGAAAGGCGCGTTGTCGAGCTCGCCATCCGCCATGAAATGGTCGGCGAACCAGACACCGTCCCAGCCCGTCGCCTCCGCGTGGCGTGCGACGGAGAGGATGTCTTCGTAAGGTTGGAGTGAACCCGGCCAGATCGAAAGTCGCATCAGATCTCCCCTGCGTCATCGGACGCTTTCCGGCGGCCCCCTCGGACGGATCTTTCCACCCCATGCCGAGGAGCAAGGGTGTCTCGAATGAGCTGAGTCGGTCTCACGAAATCCTCGCGTGGGTCTTGGGAAAACGGTTCAGGAAATCGACGGCGGGGAGGTGGACAGGGATCCATCGCTGCCATCGTAGGCGATCCATTTCTCGGGGATCACCTCGAGTACGACACTGCCCTTTCCCTCGAGGTATTGGGCATAACTTTCGCCTGACGAGTCTCCACCCGTGAGTCGCGCGACCTTGTCGCCGGTTGTCCGGTAGACGAGTCGCTTGACCTCGAGGTCCTCGCTAAACGCGACGCGTCCCTTGACGGTCACGCTCTGGCCGCCCGTTCTCAGCACGAGCGAGACACGGGGATCGCGCCGGATCGCGCGCACACGCGCTTCGGACCTGTCCATGGAGAACCATAATTTCTCATCGATCCATTGGAAGGCCACCGTTGTGCCCATGGGCCATCCCTCCTGCGTGCTCCAGTTGAACGTACACAGGTCCTGCGTCTCTAGGACGACGCGGGAGAGGGCATTGGGGGGGACGCGATGGGTGCTACCAGACATTCTCGATCTCTCCAGATGTGGAGTCGGGCGGCTCCCCGACCAGAGATCTGGACGGACCTCCACGCCGACCGAGTTCGTTAAGGCCTCTTCATCGACGCGACGATTTCAAGATAGCGGCGATATTTCTTGAATTCTTCGCCCGGAGGCACCAGATCGGGCTTCACCGGCGAGGGTACATCGAGGCCCCGGCAACAACCCGGGCGGCGTGCCATCGTGGAGAGCCAGCGCTGCACATTCGGGAAAGCATCGATTGTCAGGCCCACCCATTCATGGGTGCCGACATAGACCCAATGGGCGATATCAGCGATGCTGAATTCGCCAGCCACGTATTCGTTTTCGGACAGCTGCCGGTCGAACACGTCGTACATAGAGAGCGCACGCTGTCTGTAATACTCCACGGCCGCGGGGATCGGTTTCTCGATTTCGTAGGTCAGGAGATCCATGACACTCTGGGCCGGTCCCATATTCGCCGTGTGGAACATCAGCCACTGCAGCACGCGGCTTCGTTGCGCAACCGAGGTCGGCAGGAGCCGGCCGCTCTTTTCAGCCAGATAGATCAGAATGGCACCGGATTCGATGACGACGAGGTCGTTCTCCTCCTGATCGATGATCGTCGGTACGACGCCCCATGGTGAGATCTTCAGGTAATCTGCGGATTTCTGCGCGCCCGCCCCGAGGCTGATATGATTGACCTCGTAGGCCAGGCCCATCTCCTCCAATGCGATCGGGATCTTCCAGGCGTGCGGACTCATGTCGGTGTAGAGCTGGATCAACGCGCGTCTCCTCGGGCACCCGGGCTCTCAGAAACGTACACGGATCAGGGGCGGCCACAAGGCTCCGTGCGAGGGTCGAATTGAGCTGGGTCCAGGTGGGCTGATTCGATGTCGGGCTGGGGGGGGCGGTCCGCGCGTAGGTTAAGCTCGGTCGTGTGATTGTCGGAGCGTCGCGTCGGATGTGGCCGCCCCGGCGATCGGGAGGGTTCGGGATGAGTCGCGTGATGATGGTCTCGTCGGATTGCCACGTGATGGCTCGAATCGAAGATTACCGCCCCTATGTGGCGTCGAAGCACCTCGGCGCCTTCGAGGATTGGGCCGCGGCGCTTCCGAGCTACGAGGGCCGGCTGCCCGAGTTCTTCCACGAGGACACCCTCGCCGAACACAACACACACGTTCTGGTAAGGAGGGGGGCGAAGAGGGCTATTGGGATTTCGATCGGCGCCTGCGCGAACTCGAAGCCGATGGCGTCGTGGCCGAAGTCATCTATCCCAACCCCGGCGTTGCCCTGGGCGCGTTTCCGATCGGTGGGGGCCAGATCGACCCCGCGCTCGTTCAGGCCGGGGCCCAGACCTACAACCGCTGGCTCGCCGAGCTGAACACGGCCTGGACGGGGCTGCCGACCCAGGGCTTCGAAGCATATGCGCTTGAAGCCCCAGGTGAGTGGGGTGACGCCGCGCGAGATCTGGGATCGCCAATGTTGGGCAGGAGCGTCTTTCATGCCGCGGGAAGAGACCGAAATGCGCCACGAGATCGGAATCGATCGCGTGATGTGGGGCTCCGATTACCCTCACGTCGAGGGGACCTGGCCCTTGACGAAGAAATTTCTGAGCGAGGCCTTCGCTGGGCTGCCTGAGGGCGACGTGCGGCGGATGGTCGGAGAGAACGCGATCGAGTGCTATGGCTTCGATGCCGCGGAACTCGCTCCGATCGCCGAACGCGTCGGACCGGAGGCGGAGAGCCTCTAGACGATCCTCGGATGCGCGGGCCCCGCTCTACTCGTCCCTCAGGTTCTGCCTGAAATCCGCCGGGATCTTCTCGAAGATCTCGAGGTCGAGGTCGAAGCCACGCCGAAGGGCGGGGCGGGCACGCAGCGCGCGGTACCACCGAAGCAGATTCGGATAGGACTCGAGGCCGTCGGAGACCGCGTAGACCCGGTGCGAAACGATATGGCACCAGGCTGCGATATCCGCGATCGAATATTCATCGCCGAGGTACTCGCGCCCGGCGAGGCGGTCGTTCAGCTGCTCGTAGAGGTGGCGAATCTTGCCCGCCATATATTCGGCGGCTGCGAAAACGGGGGCGGCTCCCTCTTTCGTGACCGCCCCCGGTGAACCGGGCTCGGCGATGAAAGCCAGACGGGTCGAATGCGCCTCTCCCACGTTGCTGGCATCCCACATCAGCCATTGCAGAACTTCGCTGCGAGCCCGCAATTCCGACGGAAACAAGCGGCCGGTCTTCTCCGCCAGATAGACGAGGATCGCCGCTGATTCGACGATGCAGAGCGGCTCGCCTGCGTCGGCGGGGTCACGATCGACGATGACCGGAACCTTGCGCAGGGGATTGATGCGAGCGAAACCCTCCTCGAACTGATCCCCCTGGCCGATATCTACGCGCGTGTAGGTGTAGTCGAGTGCCATCTCCTCCAGCGCGATGGTCACCTTCCAACAATTGGGGGTGGGCAGGCCGTAGAAGTCGATCATCGGAAACCCCTCATTCGAGATGGAATCCTTCGTAACCCATCGCTGCGACTTCCTCGCACTTTTTCACGTAGGGCGGAAATCCCAGATAGGGCATGAAGCGCCGAGGCTTGCCGGGAATATTTGCGCCCAGATACCATGAATTGCAAGTGGGGAAGAGCGTGCGTCCGGCGACTTCGTCGACGTGTTCGATCCAGTCGCTCTCGGCCTGCGCGGTTGCCTCGATTCGTTCGAAGCCCTCGGCTCGCAGATACTCGATGCAATCCGCGATCCAATTCACGTGCTGCTCGATGCCGGGGATCATGTTGGCCAGGACGGAGGGGCTTCCGGGGCCGGTGATCGTGAAGAAATTCGGAAAGCCAGCGACATTCAGGCCGAGATAATTGCGCGGGCCGTCCGCCCAGGCTTCGTTGAGTGTCAGGCCATCGCGGCCTCGAACATCGATGCGCAATAGCGATCCGGTCATTGCGTCGAAGCCGGTTGCAAAGATGATGCAATCGAGATCGTAGTCTCGACCACCCGTTCGCAACCCATTCTCGGTGATTTCGTCGATGGGGGCTTCGCTGATGTCGACCAGTGTCACGTTCTCCCGGTTGTAGGTCTCGTAGTAGCCCGAGTCCGCGCAAGGACGCTTGCAACCCAGAACCGTCCTGGGGGAGAGAAGTTCGGCAACCTCGGGATCGTCGACGGTCTCGCGAATCCGCTCGCGCACGAATTCCGCCGCCGCGTCGTTCACCTCCCTGTTCGAGAGGATGTCCGGGAATGACGAGACCAGTCCGAGTCCCCCCGTCCGCCAGAACTCCTCGAAGATCACGCGCCGCTCTTCCGTCGTCGTGTCGGCACCGAGTTTCTCTCCGGGCCAGATCGCGGTGCCGAGGAGGGCGGTCACGAAGGGCTTGCGGAAATTGTCGTAGTCGGCCTTCACCCCGCTCTGATACGCCGGATTCATGGGCGTATTCCTTGCTGGCATGGAGAAATTCGGCGTGCGCTGGAAGACGAAGAGTTCTCTTGATTGCTCCGCCAGGATCGGAATCGCCTGGATCGCGGAGGAGCCCGTGCCGATGATGCCGACACGTTGACCGGAAAAATCGACGCCCTCCTCGGGCCAGGCGCCCGTGTGGAAATGCGAGCCCGCAAAGCGGTCGAGGCCCTTGAAGTCCGGAAGATTGGTTGACGAGAGGCAGCCCGTCGCCATGACGAGAAACTGGGCCCCGATCTCCTCGCCCGCCTGGCTGCGAAGCCTCCAGCGCCCCCTCGTCTCTTCGAAATGTGCCGAGACGATGGAGGTGTCGAGCTGAATGTCGTCCCTCAGCTCGAAACGATCGGCGACGTGATTTGCGTAGTCCAGGATCTCGGGCTGCGCCGCGTAACGATCGGCCCAATCCCATTCCTGCTCGAGATCGGACGAAAACTGATAGGAGTAGGCGAGACTCTCTACATCACAGCGAGCCCCCGGGTAGCGGTTCCAGAACCACGTCCCCCCGATGCCGCTACCCCTCTCGAAGACCCGAACCGAAAGACCGAGTTGTCGGAAGCGATG
The DNA here is from genome assembly GCA_002719955.1 of Deltaproteobacteria bacterium. GTDB lineage: Bacteria > Myxococcota_A > UBA9160 > UBA9160 > UBA4427 > UBA4427. Next base: position 65,314 of record PBFW01000005.1, read on the forward strand.
CAGGGCGTAGAGCCCGCCGAAGCCGGCGCCGACTACGACTATGTCGAATTCTGAACGTAAAATGGCTGAACCTCCTGGAGCGCGGGAGATCGCAGAAACGTGTCTTCCGTGTCGATCCATCCGCTCGCGAGACTCTACATCGACGCCCCCAAAGCTCCAGCTCGCAAGCTGGCCGACCTCGGCTATTGCCGATCTCATCTCGATGCGGAAAGATCCGCGTCGATGAATGACTATCCCGAGAAGACGTGTAGCGCCGACCGCCTCGTCCGACAGAAGAAGCTGGTCGAAGCCGTGCTCGCCGGTCGCAAGACCGAGCAACGACGCGACGGCATCTACGCCTACCCCGGCGAGACCTTCGAACTCGAGGGCCGCGTCTTCGAGGTCGTCTCTCTCAGGCAGGAGGCGCTCGGCAATCTCGATGACGCGGGCGCGCGTGCCGAGGGATTCGGGAGCCTCGAGCAATACAAGGCCCTCATCGTCGGAATGCATAAGGGAATGGAATGGGATCCCGGCCATCTGGTCTGGGTCCACTCTTTTGCTCCGAAATCCACGCCGGAGGACCCCCCGGCCGGCTGAGCCCTTCTCTCGATCAATCGAGACGGTAGGCAGCGGAGCCCGGGCGGTGGGTCGCCCCGAACTCGAATCGGCTCTTGCTATTCCTGCGGATAGCGCCAAGGCGTGGGCTGGTCCACGTTCTCGTCGAGCGTCCACTGGGGCAGCGCGAATCCCTCTCCGACCTCCGCGAAGACCATCCGTACCCGGGTGCCGATCCCGACGCGTTGGACCATCTCAGGCGGGGCGAGCTCACCCTCCGCTGTCACGAGGTTGGCGAGGATGCGCAGCGCTTCGTGCTCGCTGGGTTGTCCGCGCTGTTCGTCGAGTTCGACGAGCAGGATCAGGTAGGGCACTTGATCCCGAAAGGCAGGCAACAGGGGGTGGTGCACCTCGGAGTAGGACATGACCGTCCCCTTGCCCTCCACGCGCTCCCATTCGCACTCCGCCGTGCCGTCCCACGGGCAGGCCGTGCCGGGGGGGTAGGAGAGCAGCCCGTTCGACTGCCAGCGCTGAAGCCGGAGTTCGTGCTTCCCACACCATTCGAAGAAGGTGTGATTTTCACGATCGGTGTCTTCCACCACCAGATCCATCCCGAGCCAGTTTCCGACGAGCGGCATGATATTCCTCCTCAGCCCTGTCTCATGACGAGCGCCGACCCGGTATTCGGCATGGCCCAACCCAGATTGGCTGTGATCTCCGCATCGCGGATCTGGCGGCAGCCGCCCTCGGCGTAGTCGTAGGTGTGTTGACGTCTTCCGTCGGGGCCGACGGGGCAATAGTCATCCGCTTCGCCGCGCAGCTGCCGCACGTTCTCGATCACCATGTTCATGCCGTGGGTGTAGCCCTCGTTGAGATGTCCACCGGCCGTATTATTCGGCCGGCGCCCACCGAGCGCGATGGTGCCATCGCTCACGTATTCACCGCCCTCACCCTTCTTGCAGAACCCGTAATCCTCTAGCTGGAGCAGGGTGGTGAAGGAGAAGGCGTCATAGGAGCCCGTGATATCCACGTCCTCCGGTCCCACCCCGGCATTGGGCCAGAGCAGATCCTTCGCATAATGGCCAGCGACCTGCGTGATCGGCCCGTATTGATGATGCTCGTCGGCCCGCGGCTTCGAACAGCGGCCGACCACCGAGAGGATCTGCGCGGGTCGCTGGCGGCAATCGCGTGCGCGATCGGCGCTGGTCACGATGAGGCAGGTCGCGTTATCCGTTTCGACGCAGCAGTCGAGCAGGTGCAGGGGCTTCGCGATCATGCGACTCTGCATCACGTCGTCCACCGTGACCCGCTTATTGTAGTAGGCCTTGGGGTTGTTCGAGGCGCCCCACGAGTGGAAGACCTTGACATGGGCGACCTGCTCCGGGGTCGTGCCGTATTCGTAGAGGTGACGCATGAAGGACTGGGAAAACATCTGCGCCGGGCTCGTCTGGCCGTAGGCCGCACTGAAAAGCGCATCCCCGGAGAGCTGAGGCGCGCCTTGTCCACTGCCCCCCATGCGCATGGAGGTCGCCCCGTTCATCGAGCGAAAGAGCACCATCGTCTTGCACATGCCCGCCTCGATCGCGCCGATCGCCAGGCCGACCAGACATTCGATGCTCGAGCCTCCCCCGATGATGTCCGTGTAGAAATTCAGACGGATTCCCAGATCCCCGGATACGGTCGGCGACTGAGTCGAATCCATCACCGAATACGACATCATGCCATCGATGTCGTCGGGGCCGAGCCCGGCGTCCTGCATCGCGTCGCGAATGGCTTCGACCGCCATGTGGCGCGTGGTGCGTCCGGAGTTGCGACTATATTCGGTCTCCCCGACACCCACGATGGCGTATTTGTCGCGTAGGAATTTCGGGGTACTGGTTTCAGATTCGCTCGGCATGTGGCTTTTCCTCCAGCCCTTCTCTTCGAGATCGCTCGGGTTGAGCCTCGCACGATAGAGGGCACACACCAAGACCCGCTCCCGATTGAATCGCGAGCCGGCGACCGCTATCGGGCAGTGTAGTGTGTCGTTCGATGACCGCGTGGTATCGACCCGCCCAGCGCGTACTCCGGCTCCCGAGCTTCCGCTGGCTGTGGGCGGCCCAGATCTGTCACGGGGCGGCACTCTGGCTCGAGGTCGTCGCACGTCCGTTGCTGGTGCTCGACCTGACGAAGAGCCCATCCCCGATCGGCTCGGCCGAGCCTTCGGCCACGACGGGGTCAGTCTGCGCGCAATGGCCTATCCATAGACCCAGGCCAGATCGTTTCATAGGAAGCCCTGCTGCCCGTTTCGGGAGAAAGAGCCGTGCAATCCACATCCCAGAATTACTCGACGCTGCTCTCACCCATCCGGAGCGGCGCGCTCGAATACCGAAACCGGATCGTCAAGACGTCCGCGACGATGAGCTTTGAAGACGGTGAGAACGGGTTCGTGAGCGACGGCCTCATCCGATTCAGCGAAGAAACGGCGAGGGGCGGAGCGGCTGCGGTGTTGGTCGAGGCGCCGGGTATCGACGGGCCCCAGAGCGTGCTCCGCCCAGCAATTGCCATTATATCGATCACGACAGATATATTCCCCGCTTGCGTGAGCTGAGCGGTGCGATTCATGTGCACGGCGCCCACGCGATTCTGCAGCTTTTGCACGCCGGCTCCCGGCACGAAGGCGAAGAGGAGGCGCTCGCGGCATCGGATTGGCTCGAGCCCGAGTTTCCGGGCGGCAAGCTGCCGAGGGCTGCGACCGCGGACGAAATACAGCGCATCAAGGATTGCTTCGTCGAAGCCGTCGTTCGGGCGGAGCAGGCGGGTTTTCGGGGCGTCGAGATCAGCAGTTCGGCGAGTCATTTCCTACCGACTTTCCTGAACCAGCTCTGGAATCAACGAGAGGATGCATACGGACCCCAGTCGCTCGAGAATCGCGCGCGCCTGATGTGCGAGATCATTCGTGAGGCCAGGGACCGGGTCGGCGAGGCTTTCAATGTCGGCGTCATGATGAATGTCCTCCAGTCCATGCCGGGCGGGCTGAACTACGAGGAGAGCATCGGCATCGCCCGGCTCTTCGAGGCGGCGGGGGCCGCCTATATCCATGGACGGACATTCATTTTTTTCAGCGCGGCGACCTTACTGGCCGGAACAGGAATTTCACCCGGAGCCGTCGGATGAGGCGAAATGCGTCCCCGATCTGCGGGGCGGCGGGAAGGCCGCTTTTCGCAAGGCGACGGCCAGACTCAAAGAGGCCCTCTCGATTCCGGTGAGCACGGTCGGCAATATCGATCCCGAGACTGGCGAAGACGTCCTGCACATGAACGAGGCGGACCTGATTGACCTCTGTCGTCCACTGATGGCGGATCCCCAATTGCCGAACAAGTTGGCAGAAGGCCGCTCGCAGGAGATCACTCCCTGTACGCATTGCATGAATTGTCTGCAGCGATGGATCGCTGGCCAGCCGGCCGCATGCCGAGTGCACGCGAGCGTCGGTGGATATGATCGCCATGTCCGGGCCGGGTAGCCCAGGAAGGTCTTGATCGTCGGTGCAGGCGTGGCCGGCATGGAGGCCGCGCGGGTGGCGGCGAAGCGAGGCCATCACGTCTCACTGATCGACCGGGAGAAAGCGCTCGGTGGACAGCTCCTGGTTGCGTCGGTGATCAAGGGCAAGGAGCCCGAGAATCTCGAAGAGCTGATCGAGTATTACCGGATCCAGCTAAAGAAATATTCTGTCGAACTCAGGCTCGGAACGGAATACTCCGCGGATCTCGTTCGGAGGATCGAGCCCGATACCGTGTTATTCGCCACGGGTCCGGAGAGTCACCCGGTGGCCATGCCCGATGGCAACGAGGCGATCGTGGTAAGGAGTTCAGCCTTGATCGGAGCACTGAACGAGGCGATCCGCACTGCCGGTGCAGGAGCCATCCATGCACTGAGCAAGGTCTGGATGCCCCTGGGTCGCCGAGTGCTGATCGTCGGTGGGGGGTATCAGGGAGGCCAACTCGCCGAATTCATGATCAAGCGTGGGCGCATGCTTTCCCTGGTCGAGAAGGGTCCGAAGATCGGTGAGGGTGTTGTTCCGCATCAGCTGATGAAGCTGATGCCATGGCTCCTGGCCAAGGGCGTGCAGACGTTGACCGCGGCCGAGATCGAATCGATTTCCGGCCATCGCGTGACAGTGGTGAGCCGGGGGCAGCGGCGGACGCTCGAGGCGGATAGCGTGATCGTCATCGATGCGCCGGCATCCAATCCCCGTCATGTCGATGACGCCAGGGGGCTCGTGGAAGAAGTCCATCGGGTCGGTGGCAGTCGGGCGCCGGGCATGATTCTGGATTCGATCGCCGACGGGGACCGCGTCGGTCATGCGATCTGAGTTCGAGGTGAGGGTCGGCCGGGCGGCATCGTTCGGCGCGCCTTTGGGATCGTGCCAGAGCCTCAGGCGCTTTCGAGCGCCGTTTTCTCTTGGCGCGCCAGAGTGGCCCGGACGCGTCGACCGCGGAGGATGGAGAGCAGGATGACTGCGGGATATCCGGTGATCGAATAGGCGCCCGCGAAGAGTGCCAGGTCGAGTCGGCCCAGAGAACCGATGGCGACGATGAAGGTCATCGCGATATTGCGTGCTGAAAATTCGATGAGGAACGTGAAGCGGTCGTTGCGCTCGAGCCGCAGAAGGGCGGCTGTGCCCCAGCCGATCAGCATGGCGGCTCCCGTCCAGGCCAGGCCGGCTGCGAGGGCACCGAGAAATTCGCCGCCGGAGGGAAGCCTTTCCTGATTCGACATCGCGCTGAGCGGGGTCAGACAGAGGATCGCGACGACGGCGAATCGGTTGGCCGTCGTGATATAGCGTTTAGAGGCCTCCGGTCGCCTGGATCGAACGAACATCCCGAGGCCGATCGGGATCCCGAGGAAGAAGACCAACTGCGAGAATAGATTCGCGAGCGGAACCTCTACGTCGACCGCATCCCCCACGAAGAACGAGAGGCCGACCGTCGCCATCAGCGGCATCACGATCACGGCTAGAACAGATGCAATCGCCGTGAGCGTGACCGAGAGCGCGACATTGGCGTTCGCGATCGCCGTCATCACATTCGACATGCCTGCGCCCGGCGTGGCCGCGAGCAGGACCGCTCCCGCGGCGAGAATGGGCGAAACACCGAAGGCCGCGACGAGCGCCCAGGTCATGAGCGGGAGCAGCACGAGTTGTCCGAGCGTCCCTCCGATCACCGCCCGCGGCGATCGCAAGACCCGCCGGAAATCATCCGGCGTGAGCTGGAGGCCAACAACGAACATCAGCGGCAAGAGGATCAGGGGGCCGAGTAGGGATTGTATGGCTTCCACGGTGGCGGGATCCTAGCTCCGACGAGCATCGGCGGTGTGGAATAGGGGAGAAAGACGGGTTCCCCCTGACCTCGGGCGCGCTTGCGCGCGCGATTCTAGAAAACGACCCGATCTGGGCGTTCGCGGCCCCTTCCCGCAGGTCCCACCCGCTTCTAGACCTCTTTCCCCCAGACCGCGACGATGGGTGCGGTCCCGTTCATCTGCTCCGGTGTGTAGCCACCTGCGTGATGCCGCGGTCCCGGATAGCCCACGAGCTTCCATCCGATAAAGTCGCGATTGCCCCCATGACGCGGATCCGCCAGAAAGCCGATCAGGGTATGCGCGCGCAATGTCTCGAAGAAAGCGGAAGCGCTCATCGACGCCTCCTGCCACTCTGGCGCCTGGCCATCCTGCAGCGTCATGAGGAGCGCATCCTGGCTTGCCGGTCCGATGGCGGGGAAGGGCTTCTTGTAGCGCCGCTGCGAGACAGCTTCGAGCGCCGCGAGGCAGGGGGAGTAGACGGGGGCCAGCGCGGCGTCCTCGTTGGCCAACGCCTTGTCGATGAAGTTGACGCAGCCGGCCTCGACCGCGCCCGGATCCGCGTCCAGCGGAATGATGCGGCCGCAGACCGCCTCGACCGTCTTCCACTCGGCCTCGCTGAAAGTTGAGCGTTTCTCGGTCTCCTGGGCAGCGGCGGCGGCGCGGGGTCTCGGAAGGTTGAGGGTCCACCACAGCGCGCCGCCGTATACCACCCCTCCCTCGATGAAACGTCGCCGCGAGATCATTTCCTTCGTCACAGGGATCCCCTCTTTGCCTCGCGCACGAAATGGTCGGCCACGCGGTAGGCGTTGGCCACGATCGTGAGCGTGGGATTGTACCCGGCAGAGGTCGGCAGCACGCTGCTATCTACGACCCAGAGATTCGGGACGTCGTGGGCGCGGCACCAGCGGTCTACGACCGAGCGCTGCGGATCGTCGCCCATGCGACAGGTGCCGTGGAAATGGCCGCTGCCCTTGAGCGCCGAGGTTTCGTCCACGAGCGAGAGGGGGGAGACCAGGGGCCAGGCTGTCTTCGCGCCCGCGGCGTCGGCCAACTCGAGCATGCGCTGCCTGTACCAACGCACCATCGCGAGATCGTTGGGGTGGTTGCGATGTGTGAGGCGCGGTGCCGGAAGGCCGTGCACGTCCTTCACATCGGGGTCGAGGTCGACGGTATTGCTCTCCATCGGCAGATCCTCGAGGATCGCGACCAGACCCACCGTGCGCGGAGCGTCGCGCAAAAAATCCTTGAAGTCCGCGCCCCAGCCGCGCCCCGCTTTCGGGTGGCCTGCCGCGCTGGCCAGCGCGTACGTGATGGGTTGCTTGGTCTGCATGTTCATGTCTGCCACGACCCCGCCGCGAATGAAGCCGCGCTTCGGGTCGCTCGCGTGCCAGTCGTCGATGGCCAAATGGGTCTCGAGGCCGGTGAAGGAGCGCGTTGGCTCGTCGACCAGGAAATTCACGAGGTCGCCGACGTGGTAGGTGAGGTTGCGCCCCATCTGGCCGCTTGCGTTGGCGAGTCCATCAGGGAAGCGACCCGAATTCGACATATGGAGAAGATGTGGCGTGCCCACCGTATTGCAGCTCACCACGAACTGGCGCGCGAAAACCTCCTGCTCGTTTCCCTCCGCATCGAGATAGCGAACGCTGCGGGCGCTTCCGTCTTTCTCGGTCTCGATCGCGAGCGCGCGCGCGCGGGTCCGAAGATCGAGCTTGCCCGTCGCCAGCGCCTTGGGAATACAGACGGAGAGCGTTGTCGCCTTGGCGTGAATCGGACAGCCGTATTGTTGGCAGGCGCCGCCGTAGACGCATTGCGGGCGCCCCGCGTAGGCTCGCGAGTTGATCGCCATCGGCACGGGGAAGGGCGTCTTCCCGATCTTCTTCGCTGCGGCCGAGAAGATCTCACTCCCGCGTCGCAGCGGGTGGGGCGGATTCGGATAGGCGCGCTTCGGCTTTGGAGCGAAGGCATTCGACTTCGCGTCCCCCGATACCCCGAAATCCGATTCTGCCCGCTCGTAGAAGGGCTCGAGTTCCTCGTAGCGAATCGGCCAATCCGCCAGGCTCGCGCCCGCCACCGGCCCCTCTTTCGAGAGCACCTCGAAATCGTCGGGCAGGAAGCGCCAGGACCAGGCCGCCCAATGCGTCATGGTCCCCCCCACGCAATGCGCGAACATGTTGAAGCGACCCGTCTCGGTCGGCGTGTTCTCGTCCGGGCGCCAGGTCTCGACCTGCTCCGGAGAGAAGAGTTCGTCGCGGACCACGATGCTGAGTTCGTCGTCGCTTACGAAATGCGACGCGTCGAGCTTCGGCCCGCGCTCGAGCGCCACGACCTCGAGCCCGGCGGCGCAGAGCTCCTGGAGCATCACCCCACCGCCGGCTCCCGTCCCGATCACGCACACGTCGAAGATCTCGCGTTTGGACATGCCCGGCACTCTAACACGGGGCGGCGAGACCGGGTCCGATCGGTTGGCCGGCCACACGCCATTGGATCCGGTCCCTGAGTTAGGCTTCTGATCCATCGGAGGGATCTCCCCTCGCGCGAGAGCGTGTCCGGCAGATCTTCTTCATAGGCGTAAAAAAGATGGAGGACATCGACCCTTGGAGATACTCCGCACCGACGACGCCCGCTTCGAGGGACTCTACGAGTATCCCTTTGAGCCCCACTACGTCGAGGTCTCGGATCCGGACGGAGGATCCGTGCGGATGCACTATGTCGATGAAGGGCCTCGAGACGGTCCGCCGATCCTCATGCTCCACGGCAGCCCGGATTGGTCGTATAGCTTCCGCAGGCTGGTCACGCGATTCGCAGGCGAGGGCTTTCGTGCGCTCGCCCCGGACATGATCGGGTTCGGTCGATCCGACAAGCCGAGGGATCGCCGTGACCATTCGATCGAACGCCATATCGGCTGGCTGCGGGAGTTCGTTCGGATCCGCGATCTCAAAGATGTCACGCTCGTATGCCAGGACTGGGGCGGCACGATGGGCCCCGGCGTCGTCGTGGAAGAGGAGGAACGGTTCGCGCGATCAACGAAAGCGAGGGGCTGGGACAGCGTCTTTCAACAGCGCGTGCCGGGCGCGATAGGCCAAGCCCATGTCACGCTCGAAGGGGCGGGACACTTCCTGGGCGAGGACCGACCGACGGAGTTCGCAGACCTCACGCTGGCGTTCATTCGCAGGACCTGACGGCTTCAGGAGTTCGCGCACGCTGGGGGGCGCTCACCGAGGGCGGGGTTCGCTTCATCCTGATCAGCTGGATCTCGAAACGCAAATCGCCCGGCCTCACTGTGGAGACCGGGCGAGTCGCTTCTATATGGTAGCGGGGGAGGGATTCGAACCCCCGACCTCCGGGTTATGAGCCCGACGAGCTACCTGGCTGCTCTACCCCGCAACAAACTGGGAGCCGGATAGTATGGGCCCTCGCGGTTTTGTCAATCGGGCGTCGCGCGCGAGCGTGGGTCAGAAAACGACCAACTCTTCGAGACCGAGCCAATGGCGGCCGATTCGCTCCCAGCCCTCTTCGCTGGCCAGGATATGTTGGGAGCCGACCTGGATATCACACAGACAACGCTGGAGTCGATTGCCCCTGAAGACCGAGGCGGCACCTGCCATCCGGTAGGCAAATTGAGCGGCTTCGAGGGCGGCCTCGTAGGCATGCACGGTCGACGCGTACGCATGCCCGCGTTCCTCTGCACCGAGCCCGGCGGTGGATCGATGGGCCGCTGCGACGGCGGCGAAGGAATCGATCGCCAGGGCGCGGGCGCCGAGAAGCTGGGTGCGTGCACGCGCGAAGCCGTGTTGGAAGGCGCCGCGCTGGGCAAGGGGTGAGACGCTCGCGAGGCGTTGTCTCCAGCCGGAATGTGTGGCGATCTCTTCGAGCGCGCGTTTGCCGACGCCGAGGGCGAACCCCGTATGGGACGCGCCCACCAGGGTGACGAGCGGGATTCCGTACAGGTCGGCCCCGCGCAGGGGTGTGATCGTACTCGAAACAAAACTCAGCTCGTCGGGCAGGAGCTGGTCATCGAGATGATAGTCACAGCTCGCGGTGCCCTTGAGCCCCGCTACGTCCCAGTTCTTCGTGATGCGAACCTCTTCGCGAGGGACGACGAAGGTTCGCATCTGGGGAACTTCGCCATCCATGCGCGGAGCTTCTCCGCTGAACTCGATCACGCTGCAGACGACCCAGTCTGCGTGCAGGATGCCACTTCCGAACCGGAAATGACCGTTCACGCGCCATGCGTCGCCCTCGCGATCCGCTCGTCCCGTCGGCGGAAAGCCGCCGGCCATGAGGACACTCGATGGAGAATGCGAGAAGATGCGATCGATTCCGGATTGGGGAAGGGCGGACGAGCAGATGCCCGTCATGACAGCATTCATGCCGAAGCACCAACCGGTGGATCCGTCCTGACGTGCGAACTCTTCGACCAGCGCGAGCGCGATCGTCGGCTCGATTTCGTCGCCCCCGATTTCGCGGGGCAGGAAGCGAGCGAAAAGCCCGGACTCGCGCAGGGCATCGACGCATTTGGGTGTGAGGGTCGCGGCTTCCTCGGACGCCAGGGCTTCGGCCTCGACGATCGGCGCGAGCGAGCGCGCACAAGCGAGCAGGGATTCGAGCTGCGTCGAGGATCGGGCGGTTTCGGAAGGGGTCGGTGCATCGCGATCATTCATGACGCGAATCAAAGCTCAGCCACTCTTCCGCGTCGAGGAGCGTCCCCGCCGGAGCCGAGGCGTGGAAAAGGTCGACCGGGGCGGCAGGTCAGGTGCAATTGCGACGCAGGCAAGGCGAAAACGAGCCATTTTTGTCGCCCCCCTCCCACGGTCATTCATGGAGGCATTGCTCATGCTGAAGGTCAAAACTGGGTTGCGATTTGGGAAGTCCCTCTTGGGGGCGTTCTTGATCGCCGGTTTGGCCGGGCCCGCCTTTGCCGGCAATGTGTACTCGTGGGTGACAGAAGATGGCACCTACGCGTTCACGGATGATCCCAAGCGGATTCCGGCGAAGCATCGAACCGAAGCCAAGAAGCGACCGATGGGAAAGCTGACTCGCTACGAGCGTTTTACCGAGGTCTCTTCGAAGAAAGGCAAGCCCTACGCGGATCGTATCCGTCAAAGGCAGGCCGAGTTTCGCGAGATGACAGCGACGGCACCTCAGGGTGCGGTCGTGGGTGCGATGACGCCGCGGGGAACGGGGATCGGATACACGATTCCCGTCACTGGGGGCGGCAGTTCGGGTGGACGATCCGCGAGCAATCTCTGGGTCCCGGTGGGCGATTCGACTTCGGTCGATTCGGCGCCGACGATCATCGAGAGCAAGCGGATGAGGTCCGATGACAGCCTGGCCACACGGCACTGGACATTCGTCAAGAAGGGTGACCAGATCGAGGCCGTGATCAAGGGAGAACGTCGGCAGCGACCGCTGAAGGCAGCTTCCGAGAGCGAGTTCGATCTCTAGGGGTCGAAAGACCGAATCGAAGATCGAACGGTGTGCGTCCCGTGGAGGCTCGACCTCTACGGGACGTCGCCAGCCCAAGGCGGCTTCACCGCCGAACACCGGTGCCTTGCCCGTGGCCCCGGAACGTTCAGAAATCCCCGTCCTCGAAATAGATCGGGTTGCGCCCCGCGCGATCCTCTGGGTCGACCGCATTCGAATCGCTTGCCGCGGGTCGTGTCGCTTCGATCGGTTCGTCTTCGACTTCGTAGAGCCAGCCGGGCGGAACGCCTTCGCGACGCGCGTCGGTGAAGATCTCGGCAATCGCTTCTTCGGTGGCCGCCAGAGCCTTCTCGGCGTTTTCGGCATCGACCAGGAACTTCTGTCGGGCTCCGCCGCGAGGATAGTTGCGGCGTTGAGCCTGGGAGTAGTTCTTGCGCGATTTCGCGATGTTCTCCTTCAGCCGGACCCGATCGCTCAGCAGCGCACGATATTTCCGCTGCCAGTTGTCCCGCTGGGCCCGGATCTCTTCGGCGGTCTGGGCCGAAGCGATCTGCGGTGTCATCCAGACCAGGACGGTCGCGGTCGCGACGACGATCGTCAGGGCGGTGGCGATGGCAAGAGAACGCGAAAGGGGGCGGAAGAGAGGGCGCAAAGCCGTCATGAGAACTCCGATCAAGCGGGCAGGCTCTGGGTCCGCGGATAGTGAACGCTGACGTAGCGATCGAGCTTCTCGACCGTCCGGGCGTCGATCTCGAGGAAACGAAGACCGAACTGATCCGGGCCCCGTTGAACCGGGCGCGACCAAACGACCTGCGCGGTCGGCGCGGCGGCGCTCTCCTCGCCGTCGAGGCTGAAATGGAGGCCGACCTCCTCGGAGTGGGCGAGCGTGATGGGCGCGTTGATGCAGACCCCGCCCCGGCTCACATTGCGGAGCACGCCGGCGATCTGCTGGCCTCGGGTGGTGATCTCGATCGGTTGATCGATCCGGGCGCGGGGAAGGCCTCGAGGCGTGGCGAATTCGGTGAGGCGTCGAACACTGGTGATCAGGTTGTCGCGTTCGAGTGGCTTGAAGAGAACATCATCCGCACCGGCCCGAACCGCGGACGCGTGATCCTCGGGCGAATCCGGTCGCGCCAGCAGGACGACGTAGGGGGCTTCCCGGGTCGGATGCGTCTTGAACCGTCGGCACAACTCGGCGCCATCCATATCGGGCAGATGCATGTCGGCGATGACGACGGTCGGGGGCCGCTCGTCCGCGGATTGAATGGCAGAAGATGCCGAGTCCGCCAGATCGACGGGGCCGCTTTGCGACAGGAAGAGCTGTCCGAGCTCCCGGAACATCGGAACGTCGTCGACGAGCAGGATTCGCGCGGCATTGGACATGACGATGCGGTCTCCAGTCGCGTTAGTTCAAGGCCAGTTTCTGGAGGCCTTCGAAGGTCGAGCGGACCCGCCAGTCGTTGCTGAGCCCCCCTCGGCTCCACACTTGCGTTTCGGCGACTTCGAAGGCATAGGGCATCGAGGGTGTGTAGATCGTGTAGGTCACGAGAATCGTCGCCGTCGTTTTATTGGCGTCGAGTTCGATTTCCCCGGATTCGTAATCGGTAAAGCGCGCATCATCGAGGGCCCTCATATGCGTCATGAATTCGCCCCTTTTCTCCTCGGCCACGAAATCTCGAGCGCGGTCGAAATCCGAGAAGCGGACGAGCGTCGTGTAGCGGTGCTGCGCTTGCTCGAGGGTGTACTCGCGGTCGAAGGGGTCTCCTAGGCGAAGCTCGCCGAAAGCGCAGCCGAGAGACGAGAGGACGAGGGCGGCCGCGGCGGCCAGGGCGAGAGATTTCATCGACCTTCGATTGGAGGGACCGCACGCATCGAAATTGCAATGGATCGACATGGATGATGTGTCCCGGACTTGGCCGGGACACGCAGCATGTGCTGCAGATCCCCGGCGGTGAATGCCATTCTCATCGGCGCCTCTCCAGGAGTTCTTCAGTCTGAATGTGATAGGCTCTGTCCCCGAGGGTGCCCCGGTTCCCTTGCAGCGAATGTCGAGCGGGGAAGGGCAGTCATGGCGTTGCTGGGAATCGATATCGGGGGAACAAAACTTGTCTTGGCCGTCGGAGATCGCGAGGGCACGCCCATCGCGTCCACCCGGAGCCCCATGAGCCTCTCCGGCGATTGGCACATCGATCTCGAGACGCTCGTCGAGGCGGCTCGGACGCTACTCGCCGAGGCGGGCATCGGCGATGAGGAGCCCCTCGAACGCGTGGGCGTTTCGGTCCCAGGTCCAGCGGATCCCCGCGACGGTATATTGCTCACCCCCCCCAATCTTCCGAATTGGCAGAATGTTCCGATCGGCGCCTTCCTCGAAGAGCGCTTCGGTGTGGGGGTCCGGATCGAAAATGATGCGAACGCCGCGGTGCTCGCCGAGGCCTCCTTCGGCGCCGGGCGGGGCCTCTCCGATCTGGTCTATCTCACGATGTCGACCGGTGTGGGCGGTGGTGTGATCAGCGCGGGGCGGCTCGTGCGCGGCGCCTTCGGAAGCGCGGGTGAGCCCGGCCATCTTCCCATCGAATCTCCGGGTCTGGACTGCGCCTGCGGTCTGTCGGGCTGTCTCGAAGCCTACGTCGGGGGCAACGCCTGGCGGGATCGACTGCGCGGGGAAGGCGGCGCACGCGGCCGGGTGCTCGAACTGGCCGGCGGTGATCGCGCGGCGGTGACTCCGGAACATCTGGTGGCCGCGGCGCGGGAGGGGGACGCGTTCGCCCGCGAGGCGTTCGGACGTTGGCTCGATCATCTGGCGCGCGGGATCGTTCCGATCGTGATGTTGCTCGAGCCGAAACGGATCATCCTGGGGACGATCGCGGTTGCTGCGGGCGAGGCACTCTGCTTTGCACCCCTTCGCGCGCGGTTGGCCGGATTATTGTGGCCGCATCAATTCGAGCGACTCGAGGTCGTGCCCGCGGCGTTGGGTGAAGAGCTGCCCCAGCGCGCCGGGCTCGCAGTGGCGTTGCACGGCGTCCCGAGAACGGCCACGCCCTAGCGCTGGCGGGCGTCGATCTCTTCGATCTCGCGGTGCAACGCCTCGAAGCGACCCGCTTCGATGGCCGATCGTGCTCGCTCGAGAAGCTTCAAGTAATACGTGAGGTTATGGAGTGCAGCGAGGCGAGGGCCGAGGGCTTCTCCGATCTTGATGAGATGGCGCAGATAGCCCCGGCTATGATTCTGGCAGGCGGGACACGCGCAGTGCGGGTCGATGGCCCGATCATCTCTGGCAAAGCCTGCGTTGCGTAGGTGGAGCGTGCCCTGCGACGAATAGACCAGACCGTGGCGTCCGTTTCGCGTCGGGACGACGCAGTCGAAGAGGTCGACGCCCGCGGCGACTCCGTCGAGCAGGTCGATCGGGCGGCCGAGCCCCATCAGATAACGAGGCCGATCCCGGGGCAGGGATGAATTCGCGGTGGCGATGGCGCCCCGGCGTTCCTCGCGGGTTTCGCCCAGGCCGAGCCCGCCGTGGGCGTAGCCCTCGAAGTCGAGTTGGGCGGTCGCGTCTGCGCTCTGCCGTCGCAGGCGTTCCGAGGCACCGCCCTGGACGATCGCGAAGACCGCCTGGGAGGCTTTTCTACGCGCCTTCTGTGAACGCTCCGCCCATCGAAGGGTCCGCTCCACCGCGCGCTCCAGGGCGCGGGGCTCGGTTCGCCCGTCGTCGGCGTCCCCGATCGGGATGCATTCGTCGAGGACCATCGCGATATCGGACCCGAGGCGTTCTTGAATCCGGATCGCGCTCTCCGGCGTGAGGGTTCGCCGCTGCCCGTCCAGCGGGGACGTGAAGGTGACGCCCTGCTCGTCGATCTTGGCGCGATCGGAGAGCGACGTGACCTGGAAACCGCCGCTGTCGGTGAGCCAGGGGCCCGACCAACCCGTGAATCCATGCAGCCCCCCGAGCGCCTCGACGGTCTCCTCCCCCGGTCGTTCATGCAGGTGGTAGGTATTCGAGAGCAGGATCTGGGCGCCGGCCTCAGCCAGCTCAGCCGCGCTGATCCCGCGCACGGCGCCGAAAGTGGCGACGGGCATGAACGTCGGGGTCTCGACGATGCCATGCGGGGTCGCCAGCCGTCCGCGCCTGGCGAGCCCATCCTGAGCGAGTATTTCGATCCCGAAGTCGGTCGCCATCGATCCCGATCCCATCACGCGCCCTGCGCCGCACCCGGTCGGGGTGTGATCAGCATGGCGTCGCCGTAGGAGTAGAAGCGGTATCCGGCCCCGATCGCGTGACGATAAGCGGCCAGGAGCGACTCGCGTCCGACGAAGGCCGCGACCAGTAGCAGCAGGGACGACCTGGGCAGATGAAAATTCGTCAGCAGGGCGTCGACGACGCGAAAGGGCGCGCCGCCCGGTCGCATGAAGAGCCGCGTCTGGCCTCGGCCGGCCGCGAGCTGCCCCTGGTCATCGCAACAGCTCTCGAGTACCCGCGCCGTCGTGGTTCCGACCGCCACGATCCGCCCGCCGGCCCCACGCGTTCGGGCGATCGCCTCGGCGGTCGCCGACGGCAACTCGTAGACCTCGGCGTGCAGCCGACCGGACTGGAGGGCCTCTGCATCGAGGGGCCGAAAGGTGCCCGCGCCCACGTGCAATACGACCTCGGCGATCGATGTGCCGCCCGATCGAAGTGCGTCGAAGAGTTCGGACGTGAAGTGGAGCCCCGCCGTCGGGGCCGCGATCGCTCCCGGTGCGCGCGCGTATACCGTCTGATAACGCTCGAGATCCTCGTCGCCAGGCTGTGAGGCGTCGCGCCGGATATAGGGCGGCAGGGGGGCCTCGCCCAGGGCATAGGGGTCGCTGCCGGGCGCGAAGCGCAGGCTGACCTCGCCGCGATCATGGATCGCCTCGACGCGCGCCGGATTCCCGGGTGATCGCCCGAGCACCAGTTCGAGGCCGACGCGCACGCGACCGGTGCATTTCAGGAGCGCGCGAAAGCGGGGGCCGCGTCCGTCGGGGGATTCGGTCGATCCATCAGCGGCTCGCGAAATCGGCTCCGCTCCGAGCAGCAGCGCTTCGGCCGCGCCCCCCGTCGCTTTTCGCCCCACCAGGCGGGCCGGCAGGACGCGTGTCGCATTCACGATCAGGAGATCGTTCGGGCCCAGAAAATGCCTCAGGTCCCGGACCTGGTATTCGCTCTCTGGCGCGAAGAGCGCGCCCGACTCGCGGTCGACGACGAGCAGCCTGGCCGCATCCCGCTGCGCCAGCGCGTTCTGCGCGATCGACGATTCGGGCAATTCGAAATCGTAGTCGTCGAGGATGGCCAGGGCGTCCTCGTTCGCGAGGGCTGGGCTCATCGCGTCGTCGCCGACCCGGCCAGCGTGTCCACCAGCCCAGGAGCCAGCGAGAGCGCGTCATCGGAAAAGAGCACTTCGCCTCGGAAGGCCAGGGTCCGCAGGCTGCGCACCTGAGCGGCCGCGCGATCCGGATCTTTGTCGAAGAGCCAGACGCCGAGCCCGGGCCAGATGCGATCGCGCTGGGTCCAGCCGGCGAAGGTCTCGAGCTGGTAGCGCAGCAGCCGATCGTCGAGGGTGTAGACCATCGGGATCGCGAGGTCGATCGCACCCGTTTCGAGCCAAGCGCGCCAGTCCTGGGCGAGTGAAAGATAGGCTCGATCGAAATAGGGGATCACCGCCGCCGAGAGCACGAGGCTCGGTGAGACCTGGCGACTCGCCGCCGCGATCTCCTCGACCAGTGTCGTCACCTGATGACGCCGCCACGCATCCCAGGCCGAGGCTGAGCGAACCGTGCCCGGCGCTGCGCCGTCGATCGGATCGGGGCGTCCGGTTTCCGCTCGATACCGGGCCCGGGCTTCCGCGCCATAGCCGAACTCGAGGCCGACCCCGAAACGAGAGCCGGGGCTGAAGGGGAGGACGCCGGGATGCCGGATGTAGTCGAGGTGGAGTCCGTCGAGTTCGGGATAGCGTTCGAGGAGCCCCCGAAAGGTCGAGACGAGACGTTCCCGCACGACCGCTACGGCGGGGTCGAGGTAGATCCCGCGCGTGCCCATGCGATAGAAACGTCGGTCGGGTTCCGGCAGGTCGAGGTTGGGATAGTCGAGCAGCGAGCGCCCCAGCCGGTCGACCAGGATCGCGGAGGGTCCGAGGTCCTCGATCATTCGGGCGTCGAGGCGCGTCGAGAGCGAGAGCACATTGACCCAGGCGTGGACCTTCAGCCCGTCCGCATGGGCCGCGCCGAGCAACTCGGAGAGGGGGTCCCTGCCGTTGGCAACCAGTCGATCGACAGCGGGGGCGCGCTCGATGTCCGGGCCCGCCGGATAGAAGGCGCGGCCGCCGCGATAGACCTGGACGAAGAGGTCGGTGGC
The DNA here is from genome assembly GCA_002719955.1 of Deltaproteobacteria bacterium. GTDB lineage: Bacteria > Myxococcota_A > UBA9160 > UBA9160 > UBA4427 > UBA4427. The sequence continues at coordinate 82,973 of PBFW01000005.1, forward strand.
GCCGAGGCGCTGCGCTCGTTCGAGAAGCGCCGCGATTCGCGTTGGGTCGTCGAGCACGCGAACGCTGCCCTCGGCGAGCACCCAGAGTCCTCGCGCCGGCGGCGAATAGCTCTCTGCGAAGGCTGCGGACAGGGGTGGCGCGCCGTCGTCGGGGCTCTGCGCAGCGGTTGCGCGCGTGATTCCCGAAGCCTCTGCCTCGGTCCCTCCCTTCGGAAACTCCCCCGGCGGCCCGTCGTCCGGTGCACAGGCGAGCAAGAGCGCCGCAAGCAGGACACCCAAGCCCGCCAGAAGACGAAGAGAACCGGAATGAGTCGGATGGGGTTGCAAAGCGGGCACACGGTAACTTTGCGTGCCCTTCACCTCAATGCATGGCACTCACTCAGGTGACCCGTGCCAGAAATCGGCCGATTGACAGCGGCTCGTGCATGGTCAGAATCATTGGATCCATCCGTGGCGACACGGACAGGGAGTTGGCGGTGACGAACGTCATGAAGACCTTCGCGATTCGGAGCAGGCGAGCGGGCCCACGATCCTCAGCGATTGCCATGCGGATCGCCGCGTGGACCGCCGTGCTCTCCATGGCCACCGGCGTCTCTGCCAGCTCCGCCCCCGAGCCGGGCGCCGAGCGGGTCGAGGCGTCGAGCGAGGTGGGGGACGCCGTTGCCCAGCACGTCGTGCACACGGCCTTGCCCGCGTTCGATGAATTCCTGGGTGGGATGCCAACGCCGCCCGCCGATCGAATCCTGCGGGCCCAGAGCAAATCGCTCCTCGGAGATCCCGCCGCGCTCTTGCGCGCCGCTGGCCTGGCGATCGAACAGGAGGATTTTTCCCACGCCGACTGGCTCTACGCCCAGCTCTCCGCGCGCCACGCGATCATCGGCGATCACGCCGGTTTGCGGCGTGCGCGACTGCAACTCGACATGGGCCGTGCCGAGGAGGCGCGCCAGATCGCCGAACGGACGCTCGCCGACTTCGCGGAATCTCCGCTGCGCGCCGAGCTGCACGAACTCGTCGGTGAGGCCCTCGTGGCCAGCCGGAACGAGAGCGCTGCGAGGGAGGCCTGGTCGGCCGCGCTCTCCGATACCCAGGAGGACGTGCAGCGGGCCGCGCTTCTGCGGCGCGTGGCACGCAGCGAGGAACGCTCGGGCGAGGATCGCGCGGCGGCAGTGACCTGGCGCTTGCTCTGGTATGCCCATCCGGCGAGCGAGGAAGCGAAGCAGGCCAGCCATCGCCTCGATGTCATCGAAGCCCACCTTGGCGAGCAGCTGAGGCGGGCGAGTGATTGGCGCCGCCGCGGAGACCGGCTCTTTCGCAAGCGCCTGAACGAGGAAGCATTGGCCGCCTACGACCGCGCCCTCGAGATGGGCCTCTCGGCCTCTGAAACGCGGCGAACCGGCAAACAGCGGGCCCAGACGCTGTTCCGGATGAGGCGCTATCCAGAGGCCGTCAGCGGCTTCGAATCGCTTCCCCAGACGGGGGACACGCCGATCTGGCTGGCGCGTTCGATGGCCCGCGCCGATCGCGTGCTCGAGTCGATCGCAGCCTTCGAGAAGGTGGCTCGAAAATCGGGCCCGAATCGACTCCGCGCCCACTATCTGGCGGCACTCCTGCTCGATGGCCGGGATCGCGACGAAGAGGCCCGTGCTCATTTCAAGGTCCTGGCCGAGGACAAGGGCGAGAATGGGATGCACCGAGCGGCGCTCTGGCGTCTGGGTTGGAGCGATTTTCGACACGGCCGCTTCGAGCGCGCCGCCCTCCGTTTCGAGGCGCTCGCCGACGCCACCGCGGATCCGATCGATCGCCTGCGGCCCGTCTACTGGCAGGGTCGCGCCCTCGAGGCCGCTGGGCGGAGTGGAAAAGCACAGCTTCTCTTCGCGGAGCTCGCCGAGGAATATCCGCTCGCCTACTACGGCTGGCGGGCTCGGGAACGAACCGGTCGCGTCGGACTCGTGCGCCCCGAGCACGTGATTGATCCGGGCCGGGCTGCGCTGCCGGCGGGCGCGCTCGAGCGGATTCGAATCCTGATGGAGGCGGGACTCGTCGACGCGGGCGCGGACGAAACGGCGCGTCTGGTTCGCCGGGCGCGCGGGCTGAACGATCGCATTGCGCTCGCCCGCCTGCTGACGTCCGCAAGAGATTTCAATCGCGCCCAACGGGTCATCGTCGATGCCTATACGGCGCCCCTGGCGCGCGGGCCGATCCAGGGGCTCGAGGAACTCTGGCGGTATGCCTGGCCTTCGGCCTATTCGGGACTCGTCGATGCCGCGACCGCCTCCGACGAGAGCGTCGATCCGGAACTCGTCTATTCCATCATGCGGGAGGAGAGCGGCTATCGGCCCAAGATCATCTCGCCGGTCGGCGCCCGGGGGTTGCTGCAGATCATGCGGGAGACAGGGGCTCAGTTGGCCGATCGAAGCGGGCGAGCCACTTTCGATCCCGATGATCTATTCGACCCGCGCACGAATATCGAACTCGGCTCATTCTATCTCTTCGAATTGAGCAAGATCTTTCCGACCAAGCTCTCGGCCTCGATTGCGAGCTATAACGCCGGTCCACGTGTCGTGTCCGATTGGGTCGACGAGAACACGCGGCCGGATGATGAGTGGGTCGAATCGATTCCCTACTCGCAGACGCGAGGCTACGTGAAGCGTGTGATGCGCAGCGTCCAGGCCTACCGGCTGCTCTACTGAGGGAAACCCCTCGGCCCCGCCTGCGATCTCGTCTCCGCTGACCTGCCGAGCCGTTGCCATGAGCGCGATTCAACCGTGATCGGCGCCACTTCGGATGGAGAAAATGCTCGTGTGAGGCGTTGAGAACCCTTCCCCGACGACCGATGAGGGAGACTGCTGGCTCGTCCTTCCGGGAGGGGCGCAGGGAGGTGCCCCATGTCTCTTCGATTGCAAGCGGGCCGCGCGACCGGTTCGATCTTGCTTCTATTGGTCCTGCTCTCGGGAGCCGGGGTCTGGAACTACCATCGAAATCTTCAGATCGAGAAGCTGAGTGGGGAAAGGCGGCCCTATGAGAGCTATGCCGTCGCCGATGTCGAAGCGCTACGGGCCGCCTATGCCTCCGAACTCTATGGCGTTCGGGCCCGATTCGATGCCGCCAAACGCAAGCGGATCCGACCGAAGCGGGATGTCGGGTCGTTCTCCGACAACGTCGCCCAGTTTCAGCGCACGGCGCAGACCAGTGCGGCGATTCGAGATGCCGCGGCTGGGGTGGCCGATCGACAGGATCAGATCGCCGAACTCGAGCGCGAACTCGATCTCCGCGAGCGTTTCGGCGTCGGTCTGATGCGCCACGTGAAGCGACTGACCACGATCTAGGCGCTCAGTTTCGGGCTCCTCCGCCCGGCCAGGCAGCGTTTATACGACATCGATCTCCGGCGGTTCCGCGGCGCCATCGGCGTCGGCATCCGTGTCGATGTCGAGACCGCCTGATTCGCCCTCGGTGTCGTCGAACATTTTCTCGGTCGGCGCGGCCTTCTTGTCCATCGCCATCTCGTCGTCCGGCGCGGCTGCGGTCTCCTCATCGTCCAGCAGTTGCGCCATCGGACGCACGACCTTCGGCTTCGGCGCACTGGAAACCTGTTTGGCCTCGACCGGCGGCCGATCCTGCTGGTTCAATTCACATTTGGGACAGACCGGCTCTTCCTTGCCCAGATCGTAGAATTTGGCGTCGCAACCGAAGCAGATCCATTTGAAACCGAACTTCGGATGTCGCGGGCCGGTGGGCGCGATCGGCTTCTTCGGGCGCGCCTTCTTGGGGCCCTCAGCGGAACCAGCCGCCTTGCCCCTCTTGCCCGCCTTCTTGGCGGCGGCCTTCTTGGCGGTCTCCTTCGAAGCCGCCTTCTTCGGCGGAACCGTCTTCTTGGAAGTCGATTTGGCGGCCTTCTTCGTAGAGCCGGCCTTGGCTGTCTTCTTGGCAGCGGCCTTCTTGGCGGTCTCCTTCGGAGCCGTCTTCTTCGGCGCGGCTTTCTTCTTCGCCTCCTTGGGCTTGGCCGGCTTGCCCTTCTTCTTCTTGGAGGGCTTGGCCGCGGTCTTCTTTGCGGATTTCGCCTTTTTCGCCGGGGTCTTGGCGGGCTTCTTGGCCGCCTTCTTCGCGGTCTTCTTCGCCGCCTTTTTCTTGCTCGCCGCCATTCATCCCTCTCCGGGGTCGAGAAAGTCCATTTTCCTCGTACACAAAGCGACGGTGCTTGTAGCCGTTCAGCGCGTTTCAGGCCAGTCTTCGGGCCCGACTTGGGCAGGAATTGTGGATTGGGTCGAAAAACTCCCAGTGGTAATCGGGGTGAGGGGAGGGCGGTTTCACATCCTTCGCCGCCGGCATCCAGGCGTCGGGGGCCCTATCGCAGATCGCTGCTCACCGGCGTATCTCGCGTTTCCCGATCCCCAGCGGCCGCGACGGCGGGGAGCTCGGTGCGCGCGAAATGGGAATGGAACACGATCGGATCGACATCGGAGACCGCCGTGATCTGGATTCGATGCTCTACGCGCAGCGTCTGGTCGCGGTCGTCGACGCGATAGAGATTGGTGCCGTAGGCCTGGCGCTGGCTCCAGTTCACCTGAAGGCCCGTTTCGGTCCAGGTCCAGGTCGACGAAAAATCTTCGCCGCGAGAATCCGTGAGGATCTCGGGGATATCGTCGAGCCGAACCTGACGCAGGGAATCGCCGCCCTCGCGGCGGACGACCTCATGCAGGTTTTCGCCGTCCCAGCTGAAACTCATCTCGGGGGGCGGCACCGTCGTCTTCTTGAGGATCCCACTGGCCATCGTACGGACGATCCAGGAGAGACTGTCGATGGCGGCCTCGATGCTCCGCAACCGTGAGGCATCCTCGTCGTCATCGGGAATCCGGTCCCAGTGACCGTCATAGAGCGCTAATTCGGTCGGGCCGGGGGAATCGGGGAGGACGACGCCTTCGTTGGCCTTCGCCACAGGGAGGGTCATGAAGGCCGCGGTCGCGATGAGGCCGGCGATGAGCGTGGGGCGCAAGCGGAGACAAGAGGGAGAGTGGAGGGAGAATCGCTGCTTCATCTTGGCCTCTGGAATGATCGGGAGCGCTGAACCGGCGTTTCACCCGAGAAGGGTCTCGCCTTGGGAGGGTCTGGTTCGGTCGCCTCTGAAGTGGCCACGACGAGCTGTCGGGTCAAGGCGCAGAGCATGCGCCGATGTCGCTGAACGAAATGCGGGGCCAGCGTATCGAGCCCGAGGGTGCCTTCGACCGCGCTGTGGGTAGCGACCCAGACGAGCGACGTGCTGGAGAGGATCAGCGAAAACTCGGAGGCATCGATGGTCTTGGGGGCGGATGGATCGGCGTGGTCGTCGATCGCCGCCTGAATCGACGCGAGCAGCGCGCGCAAGTGGGTGTCGGATTCCGCGTCCGTGACCGGTTCGGCGTCGATCATCTGTCGTAGAAGCAGGCGGGCCGCGCTGGGACGATCGATGACGAAATCGACCCAGACGTCCGCGATCGCCTCGAGACGCTCGGTCGGTGCCTCCTCCGTAGCGAGGACCCGGCGCGTGATGTCCCGGACGACACTGGTGATGGAGGCGCTGTAGAGCGAGGCCTTGTCGGGGAAGTGATAGAGGACCGATGGCCGCCGGATGCCCGCGCGGCGGGCGATCTCGTCGATCCGCCCGCCCGCGAAGCCCGCTTCGCCAAAGACGTCGATCGCAATCCGGACGAGTTCGGCGCGTCTTCGTTCACCCGGGCGTGCGGAGGGAAGATCGGGGGGCATCCTTTCACCCTACCTACCAGTCAGTCAGTATTCAAGTCAATTCTTGAGATCCCGCTTCGCGAGGGCCTCCAAGCCGGTCGCGGCCGCGCCTTTCGGGGGCCCCATGACCGACCCCTATCGAAGGAGATTCGCGTCGTCTGGTCCGCGAGTCGAATATTTGCGGGCCCGACCAGCGTGCGATCTGTACGGAGCGCCCATCGGCTCAGCTCACCCCGAGCGCCCTCGGGCTCACAGGCGCGGCCTGCGAGTGCGTCGTAGCTCTCGCGGGTGGAGCGTTTACGCGGAATGGATCCGGCGGCTGCATGTCCCCCCCCAACCCGCAAAACCCTCTAGTTGTCATAATATATCTTATCGGCGGTACTGCAGGTCTCCGATTCGACCCCCTCACCGACTCATGACTGGCTCGGAATTCCACCAGATCCGCCGGCGCTATTGCGCCAGCCGCAGCTCGCCGATCAGAGCCGCGACATGGGGTGCAATCACCGCGTCCGGATGCTCGGTTTCGAGCTTCTGGAACGCTGCCAGCGCGCGCTCGGCTTCTCCCGCCTCGACCCAGCAACGTGCCGCATCGGCCAAAGCGGCCGCGCGAAGCGGATAGGACTCGAGCGACGCCGCGGCTTCGTAGGCTTGCGCCGCCGATTGGGGATCACCGCGTTCCTCCGCAAGCTGGGCCAGGCGAATCGAACCCAGCGCAGCGATCGAACTGCCCGCTGCGTCATCCCGCGCGTGCCCGAAGCTCTCAGCGGCCGCTTCGAGACGCCCGAGGTCCGTCTGCAGATGGCCCGCCTCGAGCCAAGCCAGCGCGCCCGCGCTCGTGCCCGCATGTCGCCGGGCGACCTCCGCGAAGCGTTCGACGTATTCGATCCGGGTCCGCTCGGCGAGCTCGGGGTTGGCCGGCTCCGGGATCGGTCCGCCGATCGGGTCAGCGCCCATCGCCTGACGATATTGACCGGTCGCGAGGGCGAGATCGTCCGCGGCCGCGTCGCGGCTGTTCACGTCCGCCTGCACGTAGAGTCCTACGCCGGCAGCGATGACGAGGACGGCTGCGATCGTGCCGAGGATCAGAGCGGCGTTCTCTGACGCCCATTCCGCGATCCGATCGCCCGACTCCTCGAGGTCTCGGAGGGTTTCTGCTGTGGGATTCGGCTTCTTCTTCTTTCGGGCCACGCGTAGATCCTTCACTGAGCGGCCCGCTGCCGGGTCGCATTGTTTGGAATTGTTTTGCAGAGGCCCGCGATCGAGCCGATCCTTCCCCGGTCGCCTGCGCGGGATCCCTGCCGGGCGCGCAGGATTGTATCGGAGCCCTAGCGGAGTTCGAGCCCCTGACGTCGGCGGGCGGCTATTCGTCGCGTTCGTCCCGCCTTCGGCCGCTGCGCTGGCGAAGCAGTACTCGGACCGGTGTTCCGGCAAATCCAAAGCTCTCGCGGAGCTGATTCTCCAGAAAGCGCACATAGGAGGTCTGGATCGCCTTGGGCTCCGAGCAGAAAACCACGATCGTCGGAGGTCGCACGGCCACCTGCGAGGCGTAGAAGAGCTTATTCGGTCGTCTCAGCGCCCCGCGACTCGCCATCGAGGGTGGATGCTTCTCCGCGACGTCTTGCAGCCAGCGGTTCAGATCCGAAGTCGAGATACGCTGCTCGCCCGCGGCGACGACCTTCTTCAGCTTCTTGAAGAGCGGATTGAGTCCAGCCCCGCTGAGCGCCGAAACGGGCAGGATGGGAACATCGGACATAAAACGAAGGCCATGACCGATATCCGCCAGTACGTCGGGACGGTCATCGGTCTCGACCAGATCCCATTTATTGGCGAGCACGAGCGCCGAGCAGCCCTGCTCCCGCATGAGCGCGGCCACGCGTGCATCCTGATCGGCGATCCCTTCGGCGGCGTCGACGATGAGCAGCGCGATATCAGCGCGCTCGAGCGATCGAAGCGTCATCAATGCCCCTCCGTGTTCGCCGGGCCCCCGGCGCTTGGCGATCTTGCGAAGGCCCGCTGTATCGACGAGCACGTAGTCTTCACCCTCGCGTCTGACCTGGATGTCGACGGCATCCCGCGTCGTCCCCGGCGCGTCGGAGACGACCACACGATCTTCCCTGGCGAGCCGATTGGCGATCGAACTCTTGCCCACATTGGGTCGACCCACGATCGCGATTCGCGTGCCCACCGCCTCGGCTTCGGGATCCAACTCCGCCTCGGGCAGCTTTTCGAGAACCCGCTCGAGAGCATCGAAGGTCCCGCCGCCGTGCTCCGCGGAGACAGCGAAGGTCTCGTCGATCCCGAGCCGGTAGAAATCGTGGATGCGGTCTCGGTGGTGCATGGGCTGGTCGATCTTGTTGACCAGCAGGCCGAGCGGTTTACCGGAGCGCCGGAGCGTCGTTGCGATCGCCTCGTCCTCGGGACTGAGGCCGAGCTTGCCGTCGACGATGAAGAGGATGGCGTCGGCATTTTCGACGGCGGATCTGGCCTGCGCCTGAACCGCGGCATCCAGCCCTTCCCCACGCACCGGATCCAGGCCCGCGGTGTCGACGATCCAGATCATGCGACCCTCGATTTCGATCCGCTCGGCAATCCGGTCGCGAGTCAATCCGGGCTGATCGGCGACGAGCGCGCGCCGATAGCCCGCATAGCGGTTGAAGAGCGTCGACTTGCCCACATTGGGCCGACCGACGAGGGCCACCACGGGAAGTCGTTGGGAATCGGTCATGGGGGCGCAGATTAGCCTTTCGCTCGTTCGCAGGATGCCTCACAGCGTCGAGCGTGGGGGGGTGTTCGCTTCAGATCCGGGCGGCCACCGGGGCCTGTGAGGAGCCTGCCGATTACTCGAGGAACGCCGCGACGCGTTCGAAGACGGAGTCGGCTTTGTCGGGGTCGTGCCAATGCACATCGGGGATCGCGCGAATCCAGGTGGTCTGACGTCGGGCGAAACGTCGCGTGTCGATCTTCATCGCCTCGAGGGCGTTCGCGAGCGTGTCGGAGCCGTCCACGACCGGCTGGATATGGCGGTAGCCGATGGCCTTCATCGGTCTGAGATGGGCACCGTAGCCCCGCTCTCGAAGGCCACGAACCTCACGCAGGAGTCCCGCTTCGATCATCGCTTCGGCTCGGCTGTCGATCCGTTCGACGAGGATCTTGCGACCCGGATCGATGCACAAATGCAGGACGCGAAAGGGACGGTCGCGAAAGCCATGGGCCTCACGCACGCTCGAGGCCGTCTTGCCCGATTGCTCGAAAATCTCGAGCGCCCGAACGGTTCGGCGAATATCGTTCGGATGGATCCGATCGGCGGCGTTGGCATCGAGTTTCTCGAGTCGGCGGTGAAGCCGCGCCGGATCACCCTGCTCGGCCGCACGACGCTGCTCATTCTCGAGTCGTTCGCGGAGCACGCGATCGACGCTCCCCGTTTCGATCAACCCGTCCAGGAAAGCGCGGATGTATAGCCCGGTTCCTCCGGTGAGCAGCACGAGTCCTCCGCGTTCGTGAATCGCCGCGCCGGCCTCACGCGCTTCTTTTGCATAACGCCCGGCACTGTATTCCTCGTCGGGATCGACGACGTCGAAGAGGTGGTGTGGCACGCGCTGGCGCTCATCGGGGCTGGGCTTCGCTGTGCCGATATCCATGTACCGGAAGACCTGCATCGAATCGGCGTTCACGATCTCGCCGTCGAAGGCTTCGGCCAGGGCAATCGCAAGTTCGGTCTTGCCCGAGCCGGTCGGGCCCGTCACGACAACGACCGGTGGACGCGCGGACGCTTCGGGGTTCGTTTCGGCTGGAGTATCGCTGGACATGGGTGGGGGAAATCTCGAGCGATCGGGCTGTGCAGGCCACGCTCGCGTCATCGGGGGCGGCGAAGACTAGCAGGTCGCGGAGAAACGCACTCGCAGCCAGTCGTGGGAGCGACGGCGCCCGATGCGCGTATTGGGCAGATAGGTCTCAGCGCCGTCGGAAGCGCAGCTCCAGATCCTCGTGGGAGAGCAGAATCGCGACGGGGCGGCCGTGCGGACAGGTGGGGGCCCAGGGAATCGTGTCGAGCCCCGCGAGAATGGCGCGCTGTTCCGCCGCCGGCAGCCGGTCCCCGAATCGACGGGCGGAATGGCAGGCCATCGTCGCAAAGAGGCGATCGAGGCTCGGAAGCCAGCGGGTCGCGCTCGGTTCCGAATCATCGCCGCGCTCGACCTCCGCCAGCGCTCCGGCGAGTTCGACGACCAGCTCCCCGACATCCTGTCCCGCGACCTCGGCGGGAATCGCGCGAACCAGAACGGCCCCTTCGCCGAAGGCCTCGAGCTCGAAACCCAGGCGTTCGACCAGGTCGGGGGCTTCTTCGAGCGCTGCGATCGCTCCGGCCGACAGCTCCACGGTCACCGGTGTGAGCAGTCCCTGACGGGCCACACCCGACTCGAACCAGCTCTTGCGCAATCCTTCGTAGAGGATTCGCTCGTGGGCAGCGTGTTGGTCGACGACCATCAGGCCATCGTCGCTCTCCGCCAGGAGGTAACTCGCTCGCAATTGTCCAAGGATCTGGAGCGAGCCGAAAGACGCCACCGGGGGAGTCGGTGTGCCCTCCCCCACCGAGAATTCGGAGGCGAAGGGATCTCGGAGCGTGGGTGAGATCGGAATTCCGGTGTGTTCGGTTTCGGCGACATGCGACGCGCGATCGCCGGCGCGGGCGAAGATCCAGTCGTCGGTTCCGACCGACGCAGCTCGTGTCGCCTGCATCCGCGGGGTTCCGGCGTGGGGCTGCCCCGCCGAGGCCCCCGCGCTCTCGCCGGGCGCACGGATTCCGCCCAGCCAGCTGCGTGACGACATCGCGTCGCGGATCGCGTGGCGGATCGTCCGGTGGATCGATTGCGGGTCCGTGAAACGCACTTCCCATTTGGCGGGATGGACATTCACGTCGAGGGTGTCGGGGTCGACCTCTGCGAAGAGCACTCCGATCGGGAAGCGCCCGCGCGGCAAGAGGTCTCGATAGGACTCGATCAGCGCGTGGCGCAGGAGCCGATCGCGCACTGGGCGGCCGTTCACGAAGAGGTAGAGCCCCTGCCCGTTCGGGCGCGTCCGCTCGGGGGTCGAAACGAATGCGTGGACCCGGCAACCCGGCTCGCGGTGGTCGACTTCGATCAAGGCCGCAGCATCATCGTCGCTGAGGATCATGGCGATGCGATCGCGGGGATCGCTGCAGGCGGGCCAGATCGTGGCCTTTCGATCATCGCGCTGGGTTTCGATGTGTATGTCGGGGCGGACCAGCGCGAGACGCGCAAGCCAGTCCGCCGCGTGGCCCCATTCGGTTCCCGGTCGCTTCAGGAATTTTCGTCGTGCCGGGACGGAGGCGAAGAGATCCGCGACTTCGATCCGGGTGCCCTCGGGCCCGCCCGCCTCGCGCTCGCTCTGGATTTCGCCTGCTTCGCTGGTGATTTCGTAGCCGTATTCCGCGCCGCGAACCCGGCTGAAGATTCGGAAGCGAGAGACGGAAGCGATCGCCGGGAGCGCCTCGCCGCGAAAACCGAAGCTGACGATCCGCGTGAGGTCCGCCGCCGAGGAGAGCTTGCTGGTGGCATGGCGTTGCAGGGCCATCGGCAACTCGGCCGGCGACATGCCGAGCCCATCATCGCTCACCGCGATCAGCGCGGCTCCACCGTCCCGAACCTCCACCCGGATCCGGCGCGCCTCCGCGTCGAGGCTATTCTCGACGAGTTCTTTGACGACGGAGGCCGGCCGTTCAACGACCTCACCCGCCGCAATCTGGTCTACGAGCGCGTCGGAAAGCAGCCGGATCTGGCCTTTCTCGACCTGCGAACTCATGCTACACCCCGGGGGCAAAGGGGAATCCGCATCATTATCTCCTGACGATAAATTTTCGAGAGTGTGCCAACGGCGGCTTACCATTCGACTGATTATTCGTCAACTTAGGTACAAAAGGGGAAATGGTAAGCAATAGTCATTGACAAATGTTCGGAATCCCAATACTTCTGGACGGTCACGATCTATAATGGGGGCTTCGTGAATGTCCGAACACCAGCCATCTCTCGGTGCGTCCCGCATCGACTCGACCGCACCTGACCGCTCCGAAGCCTTTCAGGCGGACGGACCGGGCAGCGCAACCCGCGCGACCGGCCGCAGGCGCAGCGATCGTATCGTCTCTGCGAGTGCGCTAATGCAGGAAGTCGTAGATCAGGCGAGCGGAATCGCCCGATCCGACGAAATGGTCATCGTCGCCGGGCCGAGTGGGTCCGGTCGCAAGCACGTCGCGCGCGCGATCCATCAGTGGAGTCCGCGCGCCGGGGGGCCTCTGGTGGAGATCCAGTTCGGCGGGCTGAGTGAACCGGCGCAGGCCCGGGAACTCTTCGGGGACGGCGTCGTCGCCGGCGCGCTCTCCCGCGCCCAGGGCAGCACCTTACTCCTCGAAAACGCTGATCAGATCAGCCCCAATACGCTCACGCATCTGGCCGACGCACTCCGATCCGCGAAGCGGGCGCGGTTGCTCGCTACCGTGGCGGTCGGCGCCGAGGGGGCCCTCGCTTCGCTGGGCGGAGAACGGATCCAGATTGCCCCCCTGGCCGCGCGGGGCGAGGATATTCTTCCGCTCGCCGCTCATTTCCTGGCGGAGTTTGCCGCTGAGAAATCGATCGAGCCCATCGGTTTCAGCGCGGACGCGCGCCGTTGGCTCGTTCAGGAGACGTGGTCCGGGAATGTGCGCGAGCTACGAGAGCGGATCCGCCAGGCGATTCGGCTCGCGGATCAGGGTGCGATCTCGGCTGAGGCGCTGATGCTCTCGACCGAGGGCGATGAGGTGCCCTCCTTCAAGGACGCGAAGCGTGCTTTCGAGACCCGCTACGTCGAGGGATTGCTGCGGCGCTGCTCTGGGAATATCAGCCGCGCGGCGCGAATGGCGAAGAAGGACCGCAAGGACTTCTACGACGTGATTCGACGAACCGGTGTCGACCCCGGACAGTTCCGCGGTTAGCCCCGCGGTTCGCCGGTCTGATCTCGATGCGGGTCGCGATCGTTCAGGTCTGCTCGACGGATGACCTCTCGCTGAATCTCGCGCGTGCCGAAAAGGGCCTCGAGGAGGCAGCTGAGCGCGGTGCACGTTTTGTCGCGCTGCCTGAGAATTTTGCCTATATGCGTCGCGAGGGCGGTCGCTTCCCGTGTGCGCAGGGGCCAGATGGTGAGATCATTCGCGCGCTTTCCGAATGGTCACGGCGGCTCGGGGTTTGGCTTCTCGGCGGGACTTTTCCCGAGGCCATCCCCGGGGATGATCGGGTCTACAACACGAGCCTGATGTTCTCGCCAGACGGTTCCGCGATCGCTCGCTACCGCAAGATCCATCTCTTCGATGTCGAACTCGGCCCGGATGCATCCGACAGCTATCGCGAGTCGACTCATTTTGCGCCGGGAGAGGACCTCGCGTTAGCCGCGACGCGTTTCGGCGATATCGGCCTGAGCATCTGTTACGACCTTCGTTTTCCCGAACTCTATCGAGCGCTGACCCTGCGGGGGGCCCGTTGGCTGGTCGTTCCCAGCGCATTCACCCGCGAGACGGGAAAGGACCATTGGGAGGTGCTGCTGCGCGCACGCGCCATCGAGAATCAGGCCTACGTCCTGGCACCAGCACAATGCGGCCATCACAGCCCGGATCGAGCGAGCTATGGCCGCTCCATGATCATCGATCCCTGGGGTCTCGTGATCGCCCAGGCCGGCGATTCACCGACGGTTCTCGTCGCTGATTGCCCGATCGAGGAGATCGACCGGGTCCGAAAGGCCATTCCCGCCCTCACCCACCGCCGCCTGCCTGCACTCGGGGATTGACTCCGATTCGGCTCGCTCAGCGAACTCGAATGGGGCCATCGAGCCCTTCAAGGGGCCCCTTCCACGGGGCAATACCTGTTGGAGTGCCGCTGGTGAGGGATCGCCGCGCCGGCGTGGAGAGAATGCGAGATGTCTGATCGAAATACTCGGCCGACCGCGGGAAGACTCGAAATCCTGAAGGGTGGATTCGAGGGCATGACCAATGACATCGACGGCGACGAGGTCGTGATCGGCCGAAATCCAACGACCGATATCACGCTTCTGGACGAGGGGATCCGTCGCGAACACGCGCGGGTGCTCTACGACGAGGACGTGCCGGGCAACGTGATCGAGGATCTCGCTTCGACAAACGGAACCAAGGTCAACGGAAAGCGCATTCGCACCGCGCCCCTCTCCGAGGGCGACAAGATCCAGATCGAACAGGTGCTCTTTCGTCTTCCTTTCGTGAAGGACTGAGCGCATCCGGATCGGAGCCTTCTCTTCGAGCGTCTGGTTGCGCCCCCCCCGCCCGGCCCGATAGCGTCTCCCTGTTCCGAACCGCCCATGGCGGTCGACGGGCCAAACGGGGGACACACGGGTTGTATCAAGAAAACGCCGATTGCGTTCGAATGCAGGAGCCCGGGACCGCTTACCAAAGGTTCCGAGGAGTTGCTGGTGAGGGTGCCATCGGGGCGCTCTGCGTCCTTTCGGCGCTGATGCTGCTGACGATTGGCTGTACCACTCCGGCGCCCCCGCCTCCGCCACCTGCGGTGGTGGGCTATCTCGTCGGAGCGCCCGACGTCCTTCTCATCCATGTTCTTCCCGAGCCGGTGATCGAGCGGGAGGTTCGCGTTCGCCCGGACGGCAAGATCTCCGTCGACCTCGTTGGGGATATCCAGGCGGCGGGTCGTGCGCCGATCGATATCGCCGCGGAAATCCAGACCGAGATCAGCCGCTTCAAGCGCGATGCGGCCGTGAACGTGACGGTCGTGGAATCACCCAGTCAATTCGTCACGATCTACGGAGAGGTACAGCAGCCGGGGACCTTCCCGCTCAATTCGGAAACGCGTATTTCCGAGGCGATCGGTCGGGTCGGTGGGCCGCGTCCCTTCGCCTCGCTGAACTCCGTGCGCCTGATTCGCTCGCAGGGGGCGAAGACCGAAATCATCGAGATCGAACTCGGGAATATCCAGAACGGAGACCTCTCGACCAACTACATTGTCCGCCAGGGCGACCTCATCGTGGTTCCACCGACGCTCCTGGCGAAGGTCGGTTACGCCGTGCAGATGCTGCTCTTCCCGCTGCAACCGATCATCAGTGGCGCCTCCTCGGCGGGTTCGATCTACAGCGGGGTCAGTAATGTTCGAGACGCCCAATAGCTGCGCCGAACCTGCTGCTGGCCTACCGATCGTCGTGAACCGATCGGACGGGAATGCGCAATCGTCGCATCCGCGATGGAATCGAGCGTTCCCAACGTCGCGTTCACACCGACTCACGTAGCTCCTCCGCTTCGCCGAAAAGCCTCGGGGAGAGGGTGTTCGCGGAGCGCGTAGCCCGCGTCGCGCGGCGCTGCTCGGGCGCTTCGAAACGAGTCCGGCAATCCGAGTGCGGGTCGCGGCGAGGAAGGGGGGAGAGAGAAGATGTACGAGAGCTTCTTCGGCCTTCGCGAGCTGCCTTTTTCGCTGACGCCCGACCCTCGCTTCCTGTGGCTGTCGGATACCCACGAGGAGGGTTTGGCGACGCTCGTGTACGGCATCACGCGCCACAAGGGGTTTCTCCTGCTGACGGGCGAGGTCGGGACCGGCAAGACGACCCTGCTGCGTGCGGCCCTGCGCGAACTTCCGCACGACACGGATACGGCGCTGATCATCAATACGATTGGCCTGACGCCGCTCGATCTGCTCAAGCTGATCGCAGCGGAATTCGGCATCGAAGGCCGCTTCGAGTCGACCGCGGATTACCTGATCGCAATCAACCGGATGCTGCTCGAGCGCCTTCGCTCGGGTCACAACACCGTCCTGATCATCGACGAAGCGCAGAATCTCGACGCAGCGACCCTCGAAGAGGTGCGCCTCCTGTCCAATCTCGAAACCGACACGGCGAAGCTGATGCAGATCGTGCTGACCGGACAGCCCGAACTGATCCGCAAGCTCGCGAGCCCGCAATTGCGCCAGCTCCGCCAGCGGATCGCGATCGAGCATCATATGGAGCCGCTGACCGCCGAGCAGGTCAAGACCTACCTGTGCCATCGCATCGAGGTGGCGGGCGGGCGTTTCGAAGAGATCTTCGAACCCGGGGTCGAGACCGTCTTCTTCTGGTTTTCCCACGGCTGCCCGCGCCTGATCAGCCTCTTGGCCGACCGAGTCCTGCTCTCGGCCTATTCGAAGCAGATCGCTCCGATCTCGCCCGATTTCGTAGAGGCGAAGGCCAAAACGATGAGCGCGATCCGCGCCGCGGGACTCGCCTCCGATCTCAGTCCGAGCAGCTGACGCCCGGCTCAACCCTGCCCCCAGGGTTCAGACTGCCTCGCGGCGCCGGGTGAGTGGACGACTCACGGACACGACCGCTGGGACCTCCCCCACGCGCGCGCGGCCGTGACTCGCCGCAGGCCTCTCTAGAAGAGTGTGTAAATGAAGGGCGCAGCGGCCGTGCCCCCGAGCACGACGAGCATACCTAGACCGAGAATCGCGATCACGATCGGCGCCAACCACCACTTCTTGTTCTCCTTCAAGAAGTCGCTGAATTCCCCTGCGAGTCCCGTGCGCTCTCCCGAAGCCTGCGTGGCAAAATCGTCGTTCGAGTTGTTTTCGTCGGCCATGAATCGGATCTCCAGCGCATCTGCGCACTCAAATCGCGTCAATCTGCTGCGGGTTTTCGGTCCCCGCGGAATCCTCACCAGGAATCTCACCTAGAACTGCCGGAAATAGCTTTCCTTGCCACGGCGGGGTCGCGGATCGCTCCAATAGCTCTGCCGGTCGCTTTCGAAACAACGATTGAGCGGGTCCTTGCCGATCAGGCGAAACACGAGTCCCAGCGGCGTGATCATCCCGAAGAAGAGCAGCCCCATGATGAGATACGAGAGCACGAACCCGATCGGATACGCCAAAATCGTCAGCCCGACGTAGATCGGAAGGTTCGCGCGCGGAGCGACCAACGAGAAGAGCGTCGAGATCCCGGCTAGCAGCACGAAGGCACCCGCCACGATCGGGCGCGACTCGCCCAACCAGCCGCCGGAGAAAACCAACACTTCAACCCACGCGATCGCCGCCAGGCACGAAAAGCCAAAAAGGGCGATGAAACCGAACTGTCTGAGAGTTCGCGCGTCCGGTCGCCAGTCGATTTTGATCATCTTACTCATTCAGAGCTCCGTGCCTGAGGCGGTCTTGGGACCCTTGCCCCGCCGCCCGGAGCTTTCATGCGCCGAGCGAACGCGTCGCGGGCGAAACATCAATCGAGAGCGAATTCGGCTAGGTAGGCATCGACGTCGATCTCTTTCGCATTAGGCTGATCCTGTTTGAGGATCACGAAATTCTCGAGGACCAGCGCATCCATATTCGTGTACATGAAACAGCGAAACGCGTCCTCTGGGGTGTTGACGATCGGCTCTCCGCGCACGTTGAAGCTGGTGTTGATCACGACCGGGCTGCCCGTCTTCTCTTTGAATTTCTCGATGATCTTGTAGAAACGTGGGTGGTGTTGCCGATCGATCGTCTGGACTCGCGCCGAGTAGTCGACATGTGTGATCGCTGGAACGACCGAACGCACCTCCTTCAACTTGTCGAGGCCCTTGGCCTGGTCCGCTTCGGCGACGGAGAGCCGTTTGGCCTCCCTGACCGGCGCGACCAGCAGCATATAGGGGCTGTTCTCGTCCGGTCGCATTTCGAAATACTCGTCGACGTCCTCCCGTAGAATCGCCGGCGCGAAGGGCCGAAACGACTCGCGGAACTTGATCTTGAGATTCATCGTCTCCTGCATCTTGACCGATCGGCCATCGCCCATGATCGAGCGGCAGCCGAGGGCACGAGGGCCGAACTCCGCACGATCCGAGAAATGGCCAACGACGTTTTGGCTCGCGATCAGCTCCGCGACCTGGTCGACGAGATCTTCTTCGCTCTCGTAGTAGTGGTAGACCGCCTCAGCCGAATCGAGATAGGCCTTGATCTCATCGTTGGAGAACTCGGGCCCGAGCAGGGAGCCGAGCTGAGAGTCCTGGCTCTTGACTTCGCGCGGCTTGTCGAGAAGTTCGTGCCAGGTGAAGAGAGCCGCCCCGAGCGCCCCGCCGGCATCACCCGCGGCAGGCTGGATCCAGATATTTTCGAAAGGCCCCTCGCGCAACACCCGCCCATTGGCGACACAATTGAGGGCGACCCCGCCCGCCATCGTGAGATTCGTCGCCCCGGTCAGCTCGTGGGCGTAGCGGGCGATCCGGAGCACGATCTCTTCGGTCACCGCCTGAATGGAAGCCGCGATGTCCATCTCGCGCTGCGTGATGTCCGTCTCGCTCTCGCGGCGCGGGCCACCGAAGAGCGAGTCCATCTTCGACGTGGTCATGACGTCGCTGTCGCAATATCCGAAATAGGACATATCCATTCGGAAGGAGCCGTCCTGCTTGATGTCGAGGAGCTTCTCGATCATCAGGTCCTTGTAGATGGGCTCGCCGTAGGGGGCGAGTCCCATCAACTTGTACTCGCCACTGTTCACCCTGAATCCGGTGAAATAAGTGAACGCCGAATAGAGCAATCCGAGCGAATGCGGGAAGCGCATCTCCTTGAGCATCTCGAGGCGACGGCCCCGACCGTGGGCGATCGTTCCGGTCGCCCACTCGCCGACGCCATCGAGGGTGAGGATCGCAGCCTCCTCGAAGGGCGAGGGGAAGAACGCGCTGGCCGCGTGGGATTCGTGATGCTCGGTGAACACGTAGCGACCCTTGTACTGCCGATCGAGGCCGATATCGAGTTCACGTGGCGTGTGAAGCTTCTGCTGAAGCCAGAGTGGCATGCCCATCAGAAAGAGCTTGAAGCCCGACGGCGCATACGAAATATAGGTCTCGAGCAGCCGGTCGAATTTGAGCAGCGGCTTGTCGTAGAACGTGACCAGGTCGACTTCGGATGCCTCGATCCCGCCCCGCGCAAGGCAGAATTCGACCGCATTCTTCGGGAAACGAAAATCGTGCTTCTTCCGTGTGAAGCGTTCTTCCTGGGCGGCGGCCGCAATCTCGCCGTCTTGGACGAGACAGGCCGCGCTGTCGTGGTAGTAGGCCGAGATTCCGAGAATGTTCAAGTTCGTCCTACCCTGTTTCGGCGATCCGGTCGATCACCCGATTCCGGGTTTCGCTGATTCCGTCTTCGTCAAGCACCGCAGATTCCAGAGGACACGACGATCTGTTGGGCCCAGCCTGCGGGCTCATCGAGCGCAAGCCCCCCTCTTCGTCGGAAGTTCCGGCTCTCGAAGTGAGTGCCTCGTTCTCGCATTTCAGTGACTCCCAATCCTTCGCAGAATCGCTCCTGGGACCCGGCCCTTCGAGGCGACTCTCTGCCAGGGTCTTTTGCCCCTCGCTTCGCGGACTCCGCCATCCGCAGGGAAGCCGCAGCGCGGGTGAATCGCAGGGGGCGACGGGTTCCTCTCAGCCCTTCTTGAACAGGTTTTCCAGGTCCTTCTTCGCTCTCGCCCGCTCGCTGCCCTCCTCGGCCTGGCCATCCCCCCTTCCCGGCCTGAAAAAATCACAACGATTGGCTCGGTCTCGGTCGAGTAGACGCTCGGCATTCGGCTCGCGGCATTCGTTGTACGCCGAGAGGTCGTGATGAACACAGTTTAGGCAGATATGAAGATCCGCGTGACAGCGATCGCATTCGTCCCGAAAACCGAGCGACTCGCCCGGGGCGAGCGGAATATCACTCTGGCAGGCATGGCACTCCATCCGGCAAGCCTGCGGCAATTCGTGCGCAATTGCCAGCATCGCATCGATCGCACATCGGAGCTTCCCGTCGATTCCATCGGCGGCGTTCGCGATGCGGAATCGCCGCGCTCTAGTTCCGCCCCGCGACGTCCGATCACTCACACAATATGTTCCAACCAAAACCCCACATCCGCTCGACTCACGAGAACGTGGTCGAACTCGCCGAGGACATCGATCGCTTCGTGTTCGGGCTCGCGGAGCGGATCGATTCGATCCAGGACGCCGAACTCGCCGGGAAATCGGCCGAAGTCGCCCAACTCGTCCGCACGCTTTGCCAGGACGCGGCACGGCTCGGATATCCGGGAATGGCGATGACTGCGAAGGGGGTCGTCTCGGCAGCCGAAGACGATCAGCGTGACGAGCTCCAGGAGACGATCGTCGAGCTCACGGAGATCGCCCAGCGCATCCGCCAGGGGCATCGCGGGGCCGCCTGAGGCATCGACCGTCGGGTCTTCCACGTCCGGTGTCGTGCTCGGATACAGCGTTCAACTCACACGAAGAACCAGAACGAGAATGCGGATCCGTCGGCGTCGCGGAAGAGTTCTCCTCCCCAGATCGCGAGTGCGAGGAGCGCACCATTCGTGACGCCGTGCACCAGCATGACGGCACTCAGACTCTTTCGATAATAGAACCAGAGGCTCGACAAGAGCACCCAGGGCACACACACCCACCACTCCCAGGGGACATGTCCCACGGTGAACACCACGGTGGTGACTAGCAGGCTGCGCACCGTGAACCGCGCAATCGGTAGGCCGCGAAAATCTTCGACTTCCCAGGCATCGGCCATGCGCATGACAAAACTGCGAATGAAAAGCTCTTCGAAAATCGGAGTGACGATCCCGTAGCCGAATAACCGCAATACTAGAATCAGCCCCACGAATTCCTCCCCGGCCATCGCCGGATCGAACTCGCCGCCGGGCTCGGGCCGCAGCGACGGAATCAGCAGGAAGGGCACCACCCACACGGCGGTGAGCGCCAGGCCGACCAAAAGGTCCAGCGCACCGCCCCGCCAACCGATTCGTGCGCCCTCGCCCCGCCATTCCGGATAGGCGCCGCGCGATCGAAACCAGAGGATCAGGGCGAGCACGATCGCGGGCTTGAGCAGGAGCAGGAAGGGGCCAGCAGCCTCCGGCAGCCTCGCGCCGAGCTCCGACATCAGCAAGAAGCCGCCATAGGGCCCGATATAGGGCCACCAGCCGTGCCCCTCTCGTTCGGGCTCGGGCGCTGCGTCGGCGGTGGCGAATTCGTCAGGTGCCATGGTCTTCGGTGGCTCCGCTCAATTCGGCAGATTCAGGATCTTGCCCGCTTCGGCCGCGCTCGCCACCGGTCGCCCGACCTCCGCGCAGAGCGCGACCGCCTCCTCGACCAGCTCGAGATTGCTGGGCGCGCGGGTGCCCGCGTAATCCTCGAGGCCCACCCGCAGGTGGCCGCCGCGCTCCAGGGCATGGCGCGCGACGTCACCATCCCAGGGATCGCCGGAGACGATCGCGACCGACCAGGGGAGCCCATCGCCCCGCCCGTCAAAATGCTCGGCGAGTATCTCCAGATAGACATCGAGGCAGGATTTACGCGGCGGCAGACCAAAGAGCAGATCCACTTTTCCATCCCCGCGATAACTCGCCTCCCCCCCGAAATAGAAGCGCAGGAAAGCGCCCTGGGGCATCGCGCCCGCGCTGTGATAGGCGAGCGCAGCCCGCAGAAAGCCCGGCTCGAAGATCGCCATGCCGGGTCCCAATCCGAGCCGATCGCAGAGCGCATATTTGTAGGCCACATCGGCGGGCGAGTTTGCATAGACCCAATCCGCCGGCATCGGTTTGCCCTCGTCGTCCGTCGGCATCAGGTTCACCGAGCCGGGATCGACAAAACCCATTCGCAATGGAAAGGCCTTCGCCAGGGGCTCGATATGGCTCGTCTTGTCCTCGATCGTCGGCCCGAAGACGATCGTCGGGTAGAGAATCGCATCGGGGAAACGCGCGTGTACGGGCTCGAAATGTTCGAGATATTGCCGTGCCCCCCGCTCGCCACCGATCGAGATATCCGGTGCGTGGGTGTGGACGATCGCCGCGCCCGCCTCGATGCAGCGAAGCGCGTCCTCGACCAGCCCCTGCTGGGTCTGGGGCGAGTGCGGATTGCGGTCGGGTTGGGTCCCGCCGTTGAGCGCGACTTCGATGATGACGGGTTCTGCGGCCGCCACCATCAGGCGTGTCCCAGCTGCGTCGGATGCTGGCCCGGACGTTCTTCGAGCGCGCTCGGGAGGCTCTCGCCATTCTCCGAGATCGCAACGCCGTTGACCAGGACGTGGCGGATGCCCGAGGGCGAATCCGCCGTCAACCGATCCGAGTTGGCGGGAAAATCCCGAACGCGGCGGACCTTGCCCGGACCGACCTCCTTCGGATCGAAGACGCAGACGTCGGCGTGTGCGCCCTCGCGCAGCACCCCGCGATCCTCGAATCGGAAAATGCCCGCGGGCTCACCCGTCAGCTTGTGCACCGCCTTCTCGATCGGGATCACCTCGCGCTCCCGCACCCAGTTTCCGAGTAGATCCGTCGGCAGCGGCGCGTCGCATAGCATCCCGACATGCGCGCCCGCATCCGATAGCCCCATGGCCATCTGTTCCTGCTGGAGCAGGTGGGCGATCCCGTCCTCATCATCGTTCGCCTGGATGTAGCGGAAGCGGGTCTCGAGGTTTTCTTCGAGGGAGAGGGCGACCATCGCGTCGAAGGGGTGCTCCCCGCGATCCTTGGCGATTTCGACGAGGCTCCGATCGATCAGATCGGTGTGGATTTCCGATTCCGCCAACTCGAAGTTCTCCCAGCGCGTCGGCAGCGGCGTATCCTTCAATTCCTCGATCGCCCGTTTGCGCCACTCCACATCGCGGTAGCGCTCCCAGCGCTTTTCCGGGGCCTCCGCGTAGAGCGCGGCGAAACAATCCGCAGAATCGAAGACAAAGGGCGCTTTGAGCTGATTCTGAAGGGTGATCTTGCGAACCGAAATCTGTGGCCAGACCTGTGAGCCGCCCTTCTCGAGTTCCCTGTGATGGACGTCCACCGCGTGCTGCCAGAGTCCGGGGATGGCAAGCAGCGCGGTATACGTGAGCGGAACACCGATCCGGCGCTGGAAGGCGTAGACCTCGTCGTAGGTGAAATTCCCGCCGAGCGTCGTTCCCACGACGCCTCGTCCGAGTTTCGTCAACTCGCCCGCCATCGTTTCGAACTCGGAGAAGTCGCCCACGCGGCTGCAGACGGGTTTGCCCCCGATTCCCACATGGGTCGGAGCGAAACTCGTCGCCAGGCCGACGGCACCCGCCTCCATCGCCTCGCGAACCGATTGACTCATCGCCGCCACTTCGGCCTCGGTCGCCGCCCGTCCGTAGGCCGCCTCCGCTCCCAAGTGATAGAGCCGCAGCGCGGTATGCCCGATATAGGCGGTGTAGTTGAGCAGCGTTCCGCGTTTTTCGACCGATGCCAGGTATTCCGGGAAGGTCTCGAAATCCCAGGGAATCCCCTCCATCAGCGAAGCGGGGTCCATGTCTTCGACCTTCTCGAGCGTGAGCGCAAGGTTCTCACGATCCCCCTCCCGGGTCGGTGCGAGCGAGAATCCGCAATTGCCCGCCACGACGGTCGTGACGCCATGGAAACAGGAGGGGGTGAGCGCGGGATCCCAGAAGACCTGCGCGTCGTAATGCGTGTGGATATCGATGAAGCCGGGCGCGACGATGGCACCGCTCGCGTCGAGTTCCCGATCTCCCGAGAGCCCCGAGCCGATCGCGGCCACGCGACCGTCCTTGACGAGGAGATCGGCCTCGACACCCGGGGCGCCGGTTCCATCGAGGACGGTCCCTCCGCGAATCACGATCGACGACATGGCTGCATTCCTTTCTCGAGCCCCTGAGTTCGAAGAGCCCTCGTGGTGCTCGGAGCACGCGCCGCTCGCGAGCCTGGACGCGGGGGATGCGGGAACTCATTTCGCCCGCACAGGGAGCATCGCAACCCGGACGATCCCCTGCCAGCGCAGATTCACATCCCGTGCCGGCAGTTCCGCGGCAACTCGATCGGTCGGTGGGGCTATGCTCGGCGGCGGCGCCACCGTTTCGGGTCGAGAGTCGGGTCGGTGATCACGAAGAGGGGAAGCGCGAGAATGGGTGAAGCGGAATCAAAACGACCGGTGGCGTTCGTCACCGGTGCGAGCCGAGGCATCGGTCGTGCGAGCGCGCTTCGGCTCGCCGAGGCCGGCTTCGATCTGGTGTTGACCGGCCGAAGCGTCAGCCAGCCCGTCGATCATGGTGGACACGCCCTGCGTGGAAGTCTGCGAGAGGTCGAAAAGGAATCGGCCGCCCATGGGGCTGCGGCGGTCTGTGCGAGTCTCGATCTGCTCGATCCGGCTTCGATCCGGGCCGCCGTCGCCTCGGGTCTGGAGCGCTTCGGTCGCATCGATGCCGTCGTGCACTCCGCGACGCATATCGCTGACGGCAACGCGGATGACGTGCTCGCCCTGAAGCTCGATGCGCTCGACGAGAGCTTGCGGGCGAACGTCGTGGGCTCGACCTGCTTGATGCAGGCGGTTCTGCCCAAGATGATCGAACGGGGTGCGGGTGTCTGGATTTCGCTCGTGAGCGGCGCAGCCGTTCTCGACCCGCCCCATCGCGCCAGCGAGGGCGGCTGGGGCTTTCTCTACGGCTCCCAGAAGGCCGCGCTCTTCCGGCTCGCCGGCGTCGTCAACAGCGAGGTCGGCGATCGCGGCATACGGGCGTACAACCTGCAGCCGGGCATCGTCTCGACAGAAGTCCTGCGAAAGAGTTTCGTGAGCGATGGGCCCCTCGAAGAGGTGTGGGGGGTGGCGCCGCCCGAGATTCCGGCTGCCGTCATCGAGTGGCTCATCACGCAGGATCTCGAAGGCGCGCGCCTCGGCCGGGGCGTCGTCGCACAGAAACTCTGCGCCGAACTCGGCCTCGTCGAGGGCTGGCATTTCGAATGAGGTCCGGTCGGGTCCGGCGCCTCGCATCGTTCCTCCCGCCCCATACCACGCCCTCAGTCCTCGGGGAGCACGACCTTCGGCAGGGGATGTCGATAGAGCCCCGCCGCATTCTCGCTGCACAGCATCCGGAGTTCGTTCTTCGGGAGGTCACCCCAGACTTCGCGGATGACGCGCTGGCTATTGGGCCAGGTCCCGTCGCCATGGGGGTAGTCGGATTCGAAGAGGATATTTTCGATGCCGATGCGGTGACGCGTGCTGATCGTGCCCGGATCATCGAGGGTGCAGAACCAGAAATTGCGCTTGAGCACATCCGCCGGCCGCTCCTCCCATCCCAGCCCGTATCCGGATCGGTCGATGATATTGTCGAGCCGGTCCATCAGCATCGCAACCCAGCCGATCCCGCCCTCCGACATGGCGATCTTCAGGTTCGGGTGCTTGACCGGATATTCGGACCAGAGCCATTCGGCACAGGCCGCGAGCGAGAGCTGGCCGAACATCGTCGAACCGAGCTGGACCGCGGGCGAATTCTCCGGCAGGTCATAGAGACCGGAGCTCCCGACATGGAGAGAGATCACCGTGTCCGTGTCGGCGCAGGCTTGAACGATCGGATCCCAATGAGCGCGGTCCCAGAGGTTCGGCATGCCAACGGCGTGCGGGCGTTCCGGGAAAGTCACAGAAACGAAACCGCGCTCGGCGTTTCGGTGGATCTCCTCGACCGCCCATTCGGGGTTCTGGAGATAGGTGACGCCACAGGGAATGATCCGCTCTGGATGCGGATTGCACCATTCCTCGTAGATCCAATCGTTCCAGGCGCGAATACAGGCGCGACCGACCTCCTTGTCCTTGGCGTTGGCGAAGATGCGGCCACAGAATCCCGTGATCTGAGAGGGGAAATTCATCTGGGCCCAGATGCCGCCGAGATCCATGTCGCTGATGCGCGCGTCGATGTCGTAACAGCCCGGGCGCATCTGCTCGAAGCGAAAGGGTTCGAGTCGAACACTCTCGGGTCGACGTCCCGCCACTGCGTTCATGCCGACCTGCGTGAAGAATTCGCCTTCGAATTGCCAGACTTCATGGCCCTCGGAGGTCTCGATGATCTTGGGGCCGCGATCGCGCAGCTTCGCCGGGAGATAGCGCTCGAAGAGCCAGGGCGGTTCGACCACGTGGTCATCGACCGAGATGATCGTGTATTGGACCTCGCTCGGTTCGGGCTCGGGGAGAAAAAGCTCGGGGTCGAGCGCCGCGGCGGTCATGTCGGAACTCCGTTTCATTGCGATCTGCCTTGCATCCCGCCTCGGGGATCACGCTGGGAATCGGAACACGATATAAAAGACGGGGGCCTTTGGCTGCCGCCGCCGACATGCGAGAATGCGACCCATGGCCAAACTCAGATTCGACGACAGGGTGGCGATCGTGACCGGGGCAGGCGGAGGACTGGGGCGCGAATACGCCCGGCTCCTGGCCTCCCGCGGCGCCAGGGTCCTGGTGAACGACTACGGGGGGGATACCCGAGGCCGTGGGCGCTCAGAAGAGCCGGCGGCGGCGGTCGCGAAGGAAATCGAGGCCGCGGGTGGCGTCGCGGCCTCGAATGCCGAGTCGGTCGCGGAATCCGCGGGTGGGTCAGCGATCGTCCAGGACGCGTTCGATCGCTGGGGCCGTGTCGACATCGTCGTTCATAATGCTGGGATCGGCGCTGGGACTGGGGCCTTCGAGGATCTGCGGGACGAAGAGATCCACGCCGTCATCGGAACCCACCTCTTCGGTGCCTTCCACGTGCTTCGACCCGCCTGGCGCATCATGAAGGCGCAGGGCTATGGCCGGGTCGTGAATACCTCCTCGTCCACGGCCCTCGGTGTCGATGGCAGCTTCGATTACCCCTCGGCCAAGGCCGGATTGATCGGCCTCTCGCGATCGCTCGCTGTCGACGGCAAGAATCACGGCATCAAGGTCAACGTGATCATGCCGCTGGCCTATACGCGCATGGCCGCAGGCGTGCGGAACCGCGCCGTGCGTGAATGGATGGAAGGGACCTTTCCACCGCGCAAGGTCGCCGCGCTCGTCGCCTACCTTTGCCACGAGGAAGTGCCCGTGACCGGTGATGTCTTCTCGGTTGGGGGCGGCCGCGCCGCCCGCATCACGACCAGCGTCTATCCCGGATTCAAGGAGGACGAGCCCTCCCTCGAGTCGGTCCGCGACCACTGGCAGGAGGTGATGGCGGGAGGGGATCCGCTGATCGCCCTCGACGGCGCCGTGGACGCCGCGCTGATGGACGACGGATACGCCGCCATCGATGGCGCGTCGCTCCGGGAATCCCCGCCCGGGGGCGAGGGTTCGTCGATCTAGGGAAGCTTCCCCGCGCCGAGGGTCCCTTCCGACTCAGCCGCCCTGCAGTTTTTCGATCACCGCGCGTGAGGCGGCGTCGTTCTTCGGGTCCTTCGGGACTGGGAAGAGAATCCGCTCCGCCACGTCGTCGTATTCCTCGAGCAGGATCTCCGCGATTTCATCGTAGGTGCCCGCCGGGACGAAGGTCCGCAGGATTTCATCGGTCACCAGATCGTTCATCTCGGCCCATTTCCCTTCGCGGGTGTATTGGCGAAGCTTCTCCCCCACGTCGCGCCAGCCGTGGTATTCGAGTGCGGGCCAGTAGGCCGGCGTGCTCAGCGTGAAGACCAGCGCCTCCCGCGCGGCCTGCATTTCGGCCTCGACCTCCTTCGCGTTCGCGCCGGTGGCGATCATCGGGCCGGCTGTGAGTTCGATGCGCAGATTCCGCCCCGCTTCCCGGGTGCCCTCTTCGAGGCGCGGCCGCGTCACCTCTCGCAGATAACGGGCCTCGCTATTGGTCGGATGGGTCTGCAGCGCGTCACCCACCTTGCCGACGGCCCGGGTCATCAGCGGTCCGACCGCTCCCATCAGGATCGAAGGGGCTCCACACTCGAGTGGGCCCGGATTGAAGAAGGGCTGCATGCGATTGAGGCGGTAGGACTCGCTCTCGAAATCCAGCGGCGCGTTGTTCTGGAACGTGTCGAAGCAGGCGCGCACCGCGCCGACATAATCCGTCAGGCGTGCCGCCGGCGCGCTCCAGGGCATGCCGAAGCGGCCGATGATATTGCCCTTCACCTGGGTGCCGAGCCCCAGCTGGAAACGCCCCCCCGAATAATCCTGGAGATCCCAGGCCCCCTGTGCCGCGAGCATAGGGCTTCGGGCAAAAGCGACTAACACACCCTGACTCACGCGCAGCGTCGAGGTCGCCCCGAGCGCGGCCATCGACGAGAGCATGCCATCGTGAACCGCCTCCGCCACCGAGAGAGTGTCGTAACCCAGGGATTCGACCCGTTTCGCGTGAGGGATGATTTCGCGCAGGGGGACGTTTGCGCCCATCGTGGCCGTGACCTTCAACATCGTTGCCGACTCCTTTGGATCTTCGGGCGTGACGCGAGATCGCTTCGCCCACTGCAGGGCGTTCAAGAGTAGGCGTCCGCGTGGGGAATCGCCGGTCGCTCGCTCGAGCGAAGTCTTCAATCAACGCTCGTTTCCTGTTCTCGAGCGCCGTATGCTCCGGCCACCCGATTCCAGGAGACTCGAATCCTTGCCCACCGCCCTGCGCCTCAACATGACCGGCCATTCCGATGAACCGAGCCTTGAATCCGCGCGCTATCGCGCCGCGATCGAGATGGCGGGATTCGCCGAGGAGAACGGATTCGGGGTCATCAGCGTCGAGGAGCATCACGTCGCCGAAAACGGCTGGCTGCCCTCACCGCTCACCCTCGCGGGCGCGATCATCGGGCGCACCGAATCGATTGCCGTCAGCTGCGCCGCGCTCCTGATCACGCTCTATGAGCCCGTGCGACTCGCAGAGGATATCGCCGTCCTCGATCTCGCGAGTGGTGGGCGCTTCAGCTTCGTCGCCGGACTCGGCTATCGACCGAAGGAATACGCCGCCCTCGACAAGAATTGGGAGGCCCGGGGCAAGCAGATGGATCACACGATCGAGACCTTGCTCAAGGCCTGGAGCGGCGAGCGCTTCGAATATAACGGTCACGATATCCGCGTGACCCCGGTTCCGGTCTCGAAACCCCACCCGCCCTTCGCGATCGGTGGGATGAGCCGGGCGGCCGCCCGTCGGGCGGCGCGATTTGGCTTGCCCTTCTATCTGCCGATGGATATGCCCGAGTTGGCGGAACTCTACCGCTCCGAGCT
Organism: Deltaproteobacteria bacterium; assembly: GCA_002719955.1. Taxonomy (GTDB): domain Bacteria; phylum Myxococcota_A; class UBA9160; order UBA9160; family UBA4427; genus UBA4427. The sequence continues at coordinate 111,618 of PBFW01000005.1, forward strand.
CGAACGTCTCGGGAAGCAGGGAGTCGTGACCCAGCCCGCCGAGGGAAATTCGATGATCTTCCTCGACGAGGATCCCGAGCGCGCCTGGCACGAACTCGCGCCCTATTTTCTTCGCGAGGGCCAGGAATATTCCGATTGGAAGCGGGAAGGCGTCCCACGACCGGGTGAACAACCCGTCGTGGGAATCGACGATCTGAGAAGCCAGAAACGCTACGAGATTCTCACGCCCGCCGAATGCGTCGCGCGAATCCGGGCGAGCGGTCCGGATTCCACGGTCTGCCTCCATCCGCTCTGCGGTGGGATCCCGATCGATCGTGCCTGGCAGGGACTCGAGCTCTACAAGAACAGGGTCCTCCCGGCCCTCCCCGCCGCCTAGTCGGATCCGTCAGGACGGAAGAGGGATCCACGCAGCGCGAGAGAGGCGCTGAAGGCCGTCTATCCCAACCCCCTACCGAGGAAGACACGATGAACGAAGAAGAACGAGAACAGATGATCGGACAGATCGCAGAACTCCTTCCCCTGCCCAAGGAGATCGAGAAAGAATTCGCGACACTCACGGCGGACACCGTAATGGGGGCGCTCTGGTCCCGAACGGGCATCGCCTCTCGCGAGCGCAGCATGATCACGATTGCCGCTCTCACGGCGTTGGAGCGTCCCCACGAACTCGAAATCCATCTGGGACTCGGCCTCGACAATGGCCTGAGTCGGGAAGAGATCTGCGAAGTGATCATGCATATGGCCGTCTACGGCGGGTGGCCGGTGGCGGTCGAGGGCATGCGCGCGGCGAAAAAGGTCTTCGAAGCCCGCGACGCCAGCTGAAAAGAGCTGCCGGACGTCGTGCGCGCAGGGTCTCGACCGAATCGATCCGGGACCGGAGGATGCGAAGCGGGTGTCACGGGGCCTCTTCCGGTCGCCCGCCACGATCCCTCAGGCGCTGAGAAAGCGCGAGGCGAAGAGGTCGATGGCCTTCTTCTTGGCCTCGAGACCGTCGAAGGCCCGATCGTGATAACCCCAGGCCATGCCCATCGTGGCGGTGACGCCGCGTGAGGCGAGGTCCTGGTAGAGGTCCTCCGAGGGTTCGGCATTCGGGATCACGAAGATCTCGAAACGCTCCGCACCCGCCGGGTCCCGCTTCCCCCGATCCGCCAATCGCCTCGCCAGATCTGCGAGCAGGGCATGCACCTCTGGGAGCTCGTAATTCATGCCGAGCCAGCCATCCTGTGCCACCGCGCGGTCGAGGGCCGCTGCACTCTTGCCACCCACCCAGATCGGAATCGGGCCGGCGGGCTTCGGCGCCACACCCGTTGGCGGAAAATCGAAAAATTCCCCGTGGAATTCGACTTCCTCTTCGGTCCAGAAGCGCCGGATGATCTCGAGCATCTCGTCCATTCGGCGTCCCCGCCCGCGGACCGGGTGGCCTAGCAGGGCGATCTCCTCGGTCAGCCATCCCGCGCCGACCCCGAAGCGGAATCGGCCGGGACAGAGCAGGTCGAGCGTCGCCACCTGGTTCGCCACCGAGAAGGGCTCGCGCAAGGGGAGCACATAGACGTAGGTCATCACCTCGAGCGTCTTCGTCGAGGCGAGCACGGTGGCCGCCGTCACGAGGGGGTCCGGAAAATCAGAGCGATGGTCGAAGGGCGCCGGACCACCCGAGGGATGCTGGGCGTCGAATTGCAGCGGCACCGCGACGTGATCGGCCAGCGCCATCCCGCGAAAGCCCGCGGCCTCGGCCATGCGCGCGACCTCGATCGTCTGGTGAGGATCCTCATCGATATAGCTGAGCCAGAAATCCACGGGGCCTCCTCCTGAGTTCAAATGCATCGCCCGTGCTGGCGCCGGCGGGGTATCGTGTCGTCATGGTACTCGGCCCGCGCAGGCATTCCGCCCCCGTTCAATCACTCATCGAAGCCCATACGATGGACCTCATGCTCGAAGAGTCGATCGACGCGGCGCGGCGCAGAGGCGAGCGGATCCTCTTCGAAGCGATTCCCGAGGCGGACGAGGCTTCGCGCAAACGCTTTCCGGATGTGGCGACCGAAGTGACGCTCAACGCCCTGGTCGGCCTGGCGGACGGCTATTCCGGCGAAGACCTTCCGCGGCTCATCATGCGAACACCCAGGCGGCTCGGCGGCACCCAGGTACCCGGGAACCGGGGACTCCACGATAATCCAGACACATTCTACCGACTGATCCCCCTCGATGGTCAGTCGCATTTCGTACTCGTTGGAGTCGCTCCGGCGAATCCGGCGACGATCTTCGAACTCTCGGCTTTGACGGCGCAGTGGCAGACACTCGCCAACCTGACGAAGACCGACCTGGCGATCCGCCCTGGCAGTCGTTTCCGAATTCTCTTTCGGCCCGCGGAGGCTGCGACGGATGAGACGCGGGACGAGGAGCGTTGCGATCATCGGGTCGAGCTCACCCGCGACGCGGAGATGTTGCTCGTGCGTGAAACGCTCGCGGATTGGAAACAGGAGCGGCCCAGCGCTCTCACGATCGAGAATTTCGTCGATCGCGGAGGGCCTCGGGACGTGGATGACGCCCCCCGCATCGAGGCGGCCGCACAGCGTGTCGAGAAATGGTTCAAGGAGGCGGCGCGACTCACGCTCGCTCCCCTCGCCCAGGTCCCGAATGCGTTCCCGAAGCCCGTCATCAGCGGCGAGCACGGGAAGCTCGTCACGATGGCCTACTCGATCGGACATTTCTGGGTGCGTCCGGGAGAGGCCCTCGTGCTCGAGATCGATCCGGGAGAGGCCACCTATGTCGGGGCACCAATCACGAACCTGTGGGGCACGACGAATGCAAATCTCGCGCGAGGAGCGAGCTTGAACACCAAGCAGGCGGCCCTGAATGCGGATGGTTCCTTCACCTGCGTTCTGAGCCTCGAGGATCCCGGCGTGCATAATTGGCTCGACCCCGACGGCCTCGAACGCGGTTTCCTGTTTCTCCGCTGGGCGGGCCTCGACCCGAATCGCGTTCCCGATCGCGTCCCCGCCCTCGAGACCCGGCTGGTCCCGATCGGTGGACTTCGTGCCATGCTGCCCGCCGAGACCCGTTGGGTCGATGCAGCGGAGCGCGCCCAGATCCAGGCAGAACGCGAGCGGGATCACGCGCTTCGCTTCGAGGAGTTTTTGGATGAGTGAGGAAAGCGAAACCTACGATCGGCGAGCGCGATGGGAGCCGGCCCCCCGGCCCGAGTGGGTGGCCAAGCTCAACGAGGAAGGTGAGCGCCTGAATAGCAAGAGCATCGTTCCCCTCGACGAGAATTCGCTTCTGGCGGAGGCCCGCGCCAATACGGGACTCGACGATTTCGGGGAGGATGGCTGGATCGAGCATTTCCGCGTTCTCATCAAGGCCATCGAAGAGGAGGCGAAGCTCAATCTGATGGGCCGGATCCTGACGCGTTCGGATTTCGTGCAATATCTCGAAATCCGACTCCGCATCCAGGACTACTACACGCGTTTCCCCGAGATCGACGACGAAGTGATCCACGAGCCGGTCATGATTCTCGGTCATGGGCGCACGGGCACGACGATTCTGCACGAGGTCATGTCCACCGATCCCCAGTTCCGGATCGTGAAGCGCTGGGAGGCGATGTTCCCCTGTCCGCCGCCGGAGGAGGCGAGTTACGAGACCGACGAGCGGATCGCGCGAGCGCATGAGCTGATCACGATCTTTGATCGGGTGACGCCTGAGTGGAAGGCGATGCACAAATTCGGTGGCGATCTTCCCGTCGAGTGCGCGGAGTACCTTTACGCCTCTTTCCTGTCGAATGTCTTCGTCTTCTCGTTCCAGATCCCGACCTATGCCAAATACATCCAGGAGCAGGAGATCGGGCACACGATCCTCTGGCACCAGCGGGTCCTGAAACTGCTCCAGTGGAAATACAAGAAGGATCACTGGTTACTCAAGAACCCGCTCTGGATCGACCATATCCCCCGCGTTCTCGAATATTACCCCGACGCCAAGATCATCCTCACCCATCGCGATCCGATCACGGTCTCCGACTCTTTCGTGAACGTGATGGGGACGATCTTCTGGTGGCGAACAGATGATCCCTGGGGCGGTGGCATGCTCGACGATCTCGTGATGGCCGATGGTCGAGCGGAGACGCACGCCAATCTCATGCGCTGGATGGAGGATGGGACCTTGCGCCCGGGCTACGTGTCGAATGTGCTCTACCAGGATTTCATGGACGATCCCGTCGACACGATCGGCCGCGCGTGCCACGATCTGCGGCTCCCCTTCGGTGATGAATCGGCGGAGCGCATGCGCAGATATCTCGCCTCCAAACCCAAGGGCAAGCATGGAAAATACGAATACGACTCGGCCGAGGCCGCGCAGGTCGCAGCGGAGCGGGAACGCTTCCGGACCTACCAAGAGTATTTCAAGGTACCCAACGAGTTCTGATCCATGCCCCAGACCGTGAGTGACCGACAAGCGAAGATCGCCCTGGGGATCCTTTCCCTGGTCTACGCGATCAACCTCCTCGACCGGCAGATCCTGTCGATGTTATTGGTGCCGATCCAGGAGGATCTCGGCGTCTCCGACACGGCGCTGGGATTCCTGACGGGAACTTCTTTCGCCCTCTTCTACGCGACCGCCGGAATTCCGATCGCGCGCTGGGCGGATCGGGGCACCCGCACCCACATTATTGCGATCGGACTGGTGCTTTGGAGTGCCGCTACCGCGGCTTGTGGCCTCGCGCGCTCCTTTGCGCATCTGGCGATCGCAAGGGTCCTCGTCGGGGTCGGTGAGGCCGCCGGAAGTCCCCCGTCCCATTCCCTGATCGCGGATTATTTCCCGCCCGAGCGACGGGCTCGCTCACTCGCGCTCTATACGATGGGGGCGAGTGTCGGCCTCGGCCTCGGTTATGCCCTCGGAGGATCGCTGGGAGAGCGTTTTGGTTGGCGAATCACCTTCTTCGTCGTGGGCGTTCCCGGCGTGTTGATGGCGCTCGTCGTTCGGTTCGGGATGAAGGAACCAGCGCGCGGAGCGAGCGAGGGCCGAGGCGACATCGATGCCCAGCCTCCGATGGGCATGGCGCTGCGACAGCTCGCGGGGATCCGGAGCTATCGCCACATCGCCCTCGCGACGGCGCTCTATAATCTGGCCTCCTACGGATTCATGATGTGGGTGCCGACCTTCCTGATCCGCGTCCATGAAGTGGATCGAACCGAAAGTGGAGTCTGGCTGGGATTGATCGCGGCGGGTTGCGGTCTGGCGGGTGCCTATACCGGAGGTTGGCTCGCTGATTTCGGCGCGGCTCGAGATCGGCGCTGGTTCTGCTGGCTGCCGGCCTGTGCAGGCCTTCTGGCGACGCCTTTCATCTTCGCTTTTCTACTGGTCGATACCGGCGAGCTCGCGCTGCTCTGCTATGCCCCGATCACGTTCATCTCGGCGACATGGAGTGCACCAACCTTCGCTGCGGTCCAGGGGCTCGTCCCCCTTCGAATGCGGTCGATGGCCTCCGCCGTGCTCCTCTTCGTGCTCAACCTGATCGGTCTCGGTCTCGGACCTCAATTCGTTGGGATCCTGAATGATCTCCTGGGCGATCGATATGGACTGGAGGCCATCCGTTATTCACTTCTCGTGATCGGCATGGGCAAGGCCTGGGGCGCGATCCACTCCCTGCTTGCTGCTCGTGATCTGAGGGCGGATCTGGATCGCGCGAGCGCAACCTGAGGTCGATCCGCCGAGAGACCGTCACCCCAGCGAGCGATTTCAGTCCCGCTTTGGCGTAAAAACGCTCCTGGATCACACAGTCCTCAGGGTTCCGGCGAGTACCAGATGGGCGAGGTATAAGCTCGCTCCTGGTGGGTCGCGGGCACGGCGCTGGGGGGCTTCCCTCCGAAATGTGCGACGTCGTAGGTCGTCCAGCGAGGGGTCGGAATCTCGAGAACTCGCAGATAGTAGAGCGCGGCCTGACTCGCTTCGAAATCCGGGTCGCGCCAGACCGTCGCGAGCTGAGCATCGCCAATCGCGTTCGTGTAGGTCGCCGTAGCCACGTCGACGGTATTGCCGACCGGCTTCTTGCATCGCCCATCGCGCTCGATTCTGCGCCCATCCGAGACCGCGACGTCGTGAATCCGCTCGCGAACCTTCCCGTCCTTCGCGTCCACCCAGAGTTTCACGATCTGAACCCGATCGAGATGGGCACCCTCGGGATCTCGTAGCGCCGACACGAGGAAACTCGGTTCGCTTCCTTTCCTGTTCTGAGCGGGCATCGCGGGGAGTTCTCCGCCCATCGGAACCCCGCCGGCGTAGCCGATCGCAGCCACATCGGGCTTCGATGCATCCCCCTCTTCGAATCCCCAGCCACCAAAGAACCGAATCGAGATCCGAGGACCGGTCGTCGAGTAGGTCTCGCGTCGGTCCATGGCGTCGAAGAGCGAGGCGCGCGTATTTTCGTGGGCCCAGACCGCGGCATAGCCCGATGCGACGAGGTTCCAGGTATACAAACCTTCGGGGAGCTTGGTACTGCGGGTATAGGCCGCGAACTCGGGAGCATCCGGAATCTCGAAGCGTGCCCACGGATCCTCGGCGCGTCCCGAATAGGGCTCGTTATTCGAGAACTTGCCCCAGAAGTTGTCGTCGTCGGCCGTCGCCATGCTGGTATGTGCATCGGTGCTTCCGATCAAGCCGAATTGAAAGGGGTTCGCGCCCAGCGCACGACCAAGCGCGAGCCCACGGCCCAGTGCGGGGCGTACGTACTCGCCCTCGTACATCCAATCCTCGTGCTCACCCGTCGGCATCATCCCGCGCATGAAATCCCATGTGCCAAAATCAGCGAACTCGTCGTCGGGCGACAGAAAGGGCGCGGCCTCGCTATCCCCCTTGATCTGGGTCGCCTCCACGATCCGCTCCCAACGTGTCCGCGATTCCGCATAGGCCCGGGTCAACGGCTCTCCGTTGAATCGTTTCTGCTCGAACATGCGGCCCGCACTCAGATTGCTGTTGTGCGGGATCGCCATGACGCGCCCACCGGTCTTCTCCTCGTAACTCGCGAAAAATTCCCAGAGCGCTTCAGGATCGGCGCTTTCGATCGAACTGAAGGGTCGAATCTGCCGGGTTCGGTCCGCGCCATCGCGGAAGAGCACATTGCGATGGAGATTGGCGCCACCCGGCATCGAGGTCCATTCGTATCCGATGAAGGCCGTGAATCGCCCGGGATCGTTTGCCCGTTCCGCGTGGTCGATGACGCGCTGCCACATGGCGCCGACGAAGGAACGGTCCCCGACCAGGTCCTTTCCGGCCGCGAGCGAGAGCGCGAACTCGGCGCCGATGCGGGAACGACGACCCTCCTGGAGAAAATTCCGCCAGCGCGCGCCGGTTTCGGTCGCGATGAGCGACGGAAACTCCTCCTCGAGCATGGGATAGAGCCCGAGATATTCACTGTGGTCGGATACAAGCAGGAAGTCGAGGGGACGCCGCAGCCGGATCTTCTGCCCATTATGCGCCGTGATCTCCTCGCCCCGTGCGAAACGAAAGGCATCCTCCGGCTCCAGGCGCTCGTTGCCGGCGCCGCCGGCATCCGGGGACCAGGCGCTGTGGACATGGGTGTCACCCCAATAGAGGTTCTGCGGGTAGTCGACGCCCGCATGAGGGGAATAGCTGTCCTGCGCGTTCGCCAGACCGGCCAAGAGCAGAAGAGCGATCGCGCCCACCTGAAGCGCGATGCGCACGCTCATCTCAGACATCGAATGAATCCTCCCGCGTCGACCCCGCCCCCTGGTTCCGGATTCTCTTCCGGAACCACAGATTCTCGTGTCGCGCATTCATGTCCGAGGCTAGGACAGTCAAGGCCCTTTTGGCGTCCTCTGAAGGTCGTGCCCTCGGAACTCCGGATCTCGACAGTCAGAACGAAGTCGGCGACCTTGTCGTGTCAGCCGCCAGGCGATTCACCCGAACAGAGGAATGCCAGATGAAGACGACCCTTGGCCAATACTGCATCAACGTTGCGAATATGGAGCGCGCGGTCGCGTTCTATCACGACGCGATCGGCCTCGAGATCACCAACCGGATCGAAGAAGAAAATTTCCGCGAAACCATTCTGGGGACCGATGGCGGAGCCCGGATTCAGCTCGCGTACCATTTCGGCCACGATGAGCCGATCGAACATGTGAATTCCTTCTGGAAGCACTACGTCTATACCGATGACTGCAAAGGGCTTTTCGCGCGCGCGATCGAGGCGGGCGGCGAATCCGTACTCGAGCCCATGGTCCTGGAACGCTGGAACTGCACGGTCGCCATGGTGAAGGACCCCGACGGTTACCAACTCGAGATCATCGAGAACGACGAATGAGTCGAGGGGGAGACGGTCCCCCCGGCTCCCGTTTTCCGCATCCGCTCCCGGCGGGCTGGTTCATGATCGCTCACAGTGACGGGGTCGCTCCGGGTGAGGTCCGCCCCGAGAGGATCTTCGACCGGGAGTGGGCGCTCTTTCGAACCGAATCGGGTCGCGTCGCGCTCATCGACGCCTTTTGCCCTCACCTCGGCGCTCATCTCGGTCACGGGGGCCGCGTCGAGGGCGAAATGCTCGAATGTCCCTTCCATGGATGGCGCTTCGAAACGTCCGGCACCTGCTCGGCCATCCCCTACGCGAAGCGAAAGCCGTCTGGCGGAGAGGTCCGGGTCTGCGAGATCGTCGAGCATGGCGGACGCGTCTGGGCGTGGTTTGCGAGCGACGAGCGCGCCCCCAGCTTCGCTGTTCCCACGATTGCCGAGGAAATCGACGCGGCTTGGGAGGAACTCGAGCGCCGCGATTGGAAGATCCACTCCTGCCTCCAGGAGTTGAGCGAGAACGGAGCAGACAGCGCTCATTTCCGGTTCGTGCACGATATGCCCGAGATTCCAGAAATGAATCCCCGCTTCGAGGGGCCCCATGTGGTCTCGAGGATCGAGACGGCCTTCCCGACGCGCCCGGGCGAAAAGGTTCCGGTTCAGATCGATGTGACTTCGCTGGGAATGGGCTGCGATGTGATGCGCTATTCGGGCGGAATTGAATTGCTCGAGGTCGTTTCGAAGACGCCGATCGATGCCGAGACGGTCCGGGTCGACGTGTCGTTCCGGATGCCACGCTCAAGCTCACAGGCCCAGGAAGAAGTCCTCCGCGACCTGGCAGAGTGGCTGATCTGGCAATTCTCGAAGGATATCCCGATCTGGGAAAACAAACTCTACCGCGAGACACCGGCGCTGTGCGATGGCGATGGTCCGATCACGGAATTCAGGCGATGGTGCCGGCAGTTCTATCCCGATTGAACCCCATTGTTCAATCGTGCCAGAAACTCCCGTCGAGCATCCCCTCGAGCGTCGCGCGATGGGGAATCCGATCATCGGGATCTTCGGTGGGCTCGGCCTGGCCGAAATGAATCATGCGATCACTGATTCGAGACATGATGATCGCGTGTCGCAGCGCAGCGTAGGTCTCATACCAACGCAGGTCCTCGACGGAATGGCCGCTCATCTTCTGGTAGGTCTCCGCTAGGTCATCCGCGCGCAGGAAATCCGGCAACCCGTCCATGCCCATCCCCTCGAAGAGCTTCTGGAAGAAGGTATGCATGAACGAGAGCCAGCCGAGATCGAGTTCTCTGGTGCCAAGCCCTGCCATTTCCCAGTCGAGAATGGCGACTGGTTCGAATCCATCGTTTCCGTACATCACGTTCCCGATCCGCGAATCACCCCAGCTGACGACCCGGCTTGTCTCGTTCGGCCAGCTCTCTTCGAGGTGCTCGAAAGCGCGTTCGATCAGGGGGGAAGGCCGGTCCGGAATCGCCCACTCGTAGTAGGCGCGCTGATTGGCCACGTGGCGCGCGAGCGCCGTCTTGCCCTCGACCGGGAACTCGAGAAAGGATCCATCGTTTGCTTCGAGGTCGATCGCGTGAATCTTCGCGATCGAGGAAACCGTGTTGTCCTGGAGTCTTCGCCGCTCTTGCGGTGACGCGTCCTTCACGAATCCTTCGATGGAATAGGTCGGGACGTCTGCGGGAACGCGCCCAGCGATCCGGTCCATGATGAAGAACGCGGCCCCGAGCACATTCTCGTCGAGTTCCAGCCAGCGAACGGAGGGAACCGGAACACCGCTCTTCGCCGCCAGGCGCATGACCCTTGCCTGCATCTCCAGGTCGTAGGCCGGAAAAATCGGATGGTCTTCCTGCGAAGGCGCCATCCGCCCGACAAAGGCCCCCCCCTCGCGGAAGCCGGCTTTGCCCTTCCAGGTGGCCTCGAAGAGCAGGGTTTCGCTCGACATACCCGATTCGGAGGGGCTCGAGATCTCGGACACCTCTGGCGCGGCATCGGCTGGAAGCTGTATCCCCAGCCAGGACTGCAGCTTTTCGCGCAGGACCGAGTCGTCTCGACTCGTGCGAACCGGGCTGTCGGTGTTCTCGTTCTCCGCCACGATCAATCCTCCAGACGACGGGTCAGCCCGCCAGACACGCTCAGGCGCTCGCGCAGGAATTCTTCCGCTCGGCGACTGCCCGTTTGGGCCGCGCAGAGTGGAGCCCATTCCAAGGGTGTGGTGCAATAGTTTACCGGACCGTGAAAGCCGATAGCATCCGCATTGTGGTCGGTCCTCCGACACGAATGGGATTGCGGCCACGGGCGGCTGCTCAAGCCCCTCGGAGTCGATTTCCAAGAGGAGACCCGTTAGCGCCATGGCGATTCCCCTGAAGGGCCCCGAAAGACCCCTGGTCGTACGCACCGACGACGCCCGCTTCGCGAACCTTCCCGGCTATCCCTTCGAGCCGCATTACGTCGAGGTCGGCAATCCCGTCGCGGTGGGGACGCTTCGCATGCACTACATCGACGAGGGGCCCAAGGATGCGCCGGTCGTGCTGATGATCCATGGCGAGCCGGCCTGGTCCTATCTCTACCGAAAGCTGATCCCGGTCTTTGCTGAGGCGGGGCTGCGCGCGATCTCGGTCGATCAGATGGGCTTCGGGCGCTCGGACAAACTCACTTTTGCCCCCCATTACACCTTCGAACGACATGTCGAGTGGGTGCGCGAACTCGTGGTCGCCCTCGACCTGCGCGATATTACGCTGGTCTGTCAGGACTGGGGCGGGCCGATCGGGATGGGCGTTCTCTCACGCGAGATGGATCGTTTCAGTCGCGTCGCAGCCGGGAATACGATGCTGCACACAGCGGAGGCCGAGCTCGAGGGCCGGATCGAGTGGGCCGCGCACGCGAGTGGTGAGTTGAACTCGACGGTCGGCAACCTCTTGCTCGATTGGAGGCACGAATCGCATCGAGCAGCCGAGTTCGAGGCGAGCTCGTCAATTCCATTTGCTACCGCGCGGGGCGTCGAACCCGAAGTCGCGGCAGCCTACGATGCGCCCTTTCCGAGCGAATGGCACAAGGCTGCGGTGCGTCACTACCCGCTCTTGATTCCGGTGACCCGAACCGATCCGGGAGCGGCGATCAATCTCGCGACGTGGGAGGCTCTCTCGCGGTTCGACAGGCCCTTCCTGACAATTTTTGGCGATTCGGATCCGGCGACTCGAGGCTGGGATCAGATCTTCCGCGAACGTGTGCCCGGCGCGAAGGGCCAGCCCCACCAGATCCTCGAGCGGGCGGGACATTTCTGGCAGGAGGATTGTGGCGCTGCGGCCGCGCGAATCATCGTGGACTGGATCCGCTCGACGCGCGAACTCTGAGCGCAGCTGGGCGGCCTGTTCTCAACCGGCCCCGACCGACGTCGGCGGCTGCCGGGAATCTCTGCGAAGCCATGCTGCGGTTCTCCGGTCAAGCGTCGGAAATGAAGAAGCGCCGCATCGGTCTGGGCTGATGCGGCGCTTTTCCAACTCGATCCTTGCTTCGCGCCTCGGGAGATGTGTCCTGGGGACGGAAGCGATCTACTTCACGCGCTTGAGCGTGTTCTTGTCGGTGTGGTCCATTTCGCCCGCGGTGGCTGTCATCTCCATGATCGTATTCTCATCGTAGGTCCAGGTATCCCCTTCGATCGTGCAGCTGAGCTTGTACTCGATGCATTTTGCGTTCTGGATCAGATAGGGGTTCGAGAGGACGCCAAAAGCCTCCTGGCCGATCTTTGCGTTCATCTCGAAGGACGTCGCATCCGCTGCGCAATTACCACCGGCGAGGATCGTCGAGCCGCGGGGCACCATGAAGCAGCGCATCACTTCGCCGCGATCCTTGTCCCAGAGCCAGTAGCCGAGTTCGGTGTGAAAGACCTCGTCCTCACCCTTTCGCTTGGCCGCGGTCGTGTAGTCGATGACCCAGAGCTTCTGCGGTCCGTTGTCGACATCGCCAATGATATTGAAGACCGCCTTCTCGGTGTAGGGGGTCTCGATGATCTCCTTCTTGCCATAGTCGTAGGAGATATTGACGCCCTGATCGCCTTCCCATGTGCCGATGAGGCCGGCGAGCGGTCCGAACTGTTCGTTAGCCATTCTGATTCCCTCTCGTTTGGATGCGGCGCCCGTCCGGGCGCTTGTTGAGACGCTTCCCCGCCGCCGGCTGCCCGGTCCGAACAAGTTGCGTCGGTCGATGATCTAGAGCGCTGCGAGCATCGCCTCGGCTGTGCTCATTGCGAATTCTGTGGGCGCATCGGCGGTGACTCTCGCGGAGGCTCCATCCTCGTCGCCGTCGCGCACGATAGCATGCCCCCGGCCCGCGCAGGGCCTCGAAGGATGCGCTTTTCGCGCCGGGAGGCGCATTCGCAACGGCGCTTGTTGGTAGACTCGCAGCCAACCCACCCTGGAGATTCGCATGCCCCGATCGTTCTACCCCGCCCGCCCACCCGCCTGCACCGAACGACGAAAGCCATCGGCGAAGCTCCTCCTCGTCGTCGGCGGCGCGCTCGTTCTGATCGCATTTCAGGTCGCTGCTGCCAAAACCGGCTCGAACCAAAATTCCTTCGACGATTTTCCCGGGGTATTGAGCCAACCGGGAATCGATAGCCGGGATCGTCTGGCAATCCTCAACCTGATCCACTTCTATTCGCATCTCGCCGACGGGCTTCAGACCGATCTATTCGGCCACTTTTTCAGCGAGAACGCCGTCTTTGCGATCGTGCCCTACGGCGCCGACCCGGACGATCCGCAATGGATCATGGGGAAGAGTCGGGCCGAGATCGTCGATTCCCTGAGGCCGCGCCACGCCGCCTTTCGTGGAGAGAAGGTGCAGCGGCGTCATTTTCTCACGAATCCCATCATCTGGGAGCAGACGCGGGAGAGCGCGCGGGTCGGCGTCTACCTGCAGCTGCATTCGATCACGCGGGGCGGCGCGTCGGAGCTCGTTGGAACGGGCCGTTACGAGGGCCGCGCGATCAAGACCCCGCATGGCTGGCGGATCTCCGAATGGACGATCTACTCGGATCAGACGCTCGACGAGCCAACATGATCGAGACGATGGATGGGGGCCTCGCGGCGGCGGGTACTCGCTATCGTCCGTGTCCAGATGACCCGCGCTCGCCCCACCGATCGCCCCTTATTTCCGCCATGATGATTGGAGCCTCGAAATGGAACTCGACCTGGATCGCCTGGACCCGGAACTCGCTGTCATTCTGCCCGCGCTGCCGGCCGAGCTGGCCGATATCAATCGCGACAATATCGGCGCGGTCCGTGAGATGATGGGGGCACAACCGGTCGAAAAGCCGCCGACGACGGTCCGGGTCGAAGAGCGCACCCTTCCCTCCCCCAACGGTGACGTTCGCGTTTTCGTCTATAGCCGTCCGTCGTCCGCACCGCGGGCGGGCATGCTCTGGATTCACGGAGGGGGCTACCTCTTCGGTTCGGCCGAAGACGATCGAGCACGCCTCATCGCCGAAAAACTCGAATGCACCGTCGTCTCTGCCGACTATCGGCTCGCTCCGGAGCATCCCTTTCCCGCGGGTCCAGAGGATTGTTATGCCGCCCTGCTCTGGATGGTCGAGAACGCGACGGAACTCGGACTCGACCCCGCCCGGATCGCGATCGGCGGAGCGAGCGCAGGCGGCGGGATGGCCGCGGGGCTCGCGTTGATGCTGCGCGACAGAGGCGGACCCGCGATCGCCCTGCAGCTGCTCCTCTATCCGATGATCGATAATCTTCACGACACCCCGTCGGGCCAGTACACGAACCACCCGGTCTGGAACCAACGCACTTCGTTCAACGCCTGGGAAATGTACCTGGACGGAGTCCCGGGAAAGGATGCCTCTCCCTACGCCGCGGCCACTCGCGCGACTGACCTCACGGGCCTGCCCCCCGCGTATCTCTGCGTCGGCTCCGAAGATCTCTTTCGGGACGAGGATATCGACTACGCCCGCCGGCTCATCGCCGCGGGCGGCGTCTGCGAATTGAGCGTCTACCCGGGGCTCTTTCACGGTGGCGACTCGTTCCTGCCCGAGGCCAGCGTCAGCCAGCGTCTGGAGCGCGGATTCCTCCACGCCCTGGGACAGAAACTCGGGGCCTGAGCACGCTCGGGGTCGCCGGGCGGGATCCGAGATCAATCCGGTTCAGGCTCGCTCCGAAGGCGTCCGCCCGCAAAGATCGTCTCGATGAGCGGGCCGTCCGCACGCAACATATAACAGGGCCCGGGACCGGAGAGTCTGGAATTCGGAGGCCGGGCGGACGAAGAGGGGATGAGAGAATTCGACACCGCCACCCCGACCTGAGTCATCCCCGGAGCCAGGCAGAGGAGCGCGGAGAGCAGACACGCATCGACCCGTCGCGTTCCGAATCGCTCGAGACAGAATCGTGCCATGCCGCCGCCGAGGGAGCGCCCCTCGAAATCTCCGAGTTCATCGCTGCGAATGGTCCAGGGCGAGTCCTCGCAAGCCGGTCCCGATCTGGATCGTTCTCGCGCTCGGACATTCCCGATCTGCCATCCCTTTAGATCGACCTCGGCGAGGACCCCCACCTCCTCATAGCGAAAGAGCACCTCGCTTCCGTTCTCGTGGTTGGGCGCGTAGAAGACATCCGCGAGACGCACGCTGAGATTGGATGTGGCATCACCTTCCGACGGGAAGAAGGCATCGAAGCAGAGACTACGTTTTGCGAGGCGATCGCCGACCTTTCTCTCTTCGCGATAGGCCGGGTTCTCATCGCGCATGAATTGAAAGCGTGAAACGAACGCGCTCAACTCCTGGAAGAGCGTATTGACATGGGTGCAGCCTAGCGGGCCGCCAAAACACTGCTTGAGCGAGGACGCGAAGCCCGCGCCCAAGGGCGTTCCGACCAGCGCTGTGAGACGGTCCACCGGGTCGCGGCAGCACTCACCCTTCGTGGCCCGATTGGCCTCGTGCATCACGTGCGACTGATTCCACTCGATGCGTTCGATGATTCCGGTCTCCACCGCGAACGATCCAAGGAATTCCATCTTGTGAATGATGCCCGCGGTTGCAATCCGCCCGCCCAGTCCCATCAATCCAGCCTTTCGCAGGTCGAGGATATCCGCACGAAACTCTACCGAGTCGCCCTCGCCCTGGGTCAGGGCAACCGCCAGGCAGCGGGTGTGGACGGGCTCTCCCGAAACGTCGAATACCATTCTGCACAGTTCCTTCCCAGACAGCGAAAGCGGGTCGATGAGGTCCGACCGGGGTGGCCCGAGACCCTACCACCCCGAGTCCAGTCGCGGACGGCTCAAATTGCATCCTCGCCGTCGTGTTTTTCGCTCGTTTCAATCGAGCGCGCCCGAGCGGGCCCACCCGGATGGCTCGCGCTCGGTCGGTCCGGGGATCTCCGCACTCGTTTCCTGATTCAGGCCCCGCCGAAGAGTGCCGGATGAAATATTCGGATCAGCAGCACCGCGATTCCGCCGGCAGCGAGCGCCAGCGGGGCCTCGATGAATGCCCGCCAGCCGCCGCGAGCGAAGGGAAGGAGCGAGGTCTCCTCGTAAAAGCTCCGAAACGCCTCTTGCCCTCCTGCGAGGTGGCGCTGATCCTGATGCCAACAGCCGATCAGGGCCACGATGGGCATACCGCCGAAGAACGCGAGGTCGGCCCCGTGAATGCGCGCCACGAAGAGATGCAGCAATCCGAAGAATGCGATGCCCATGAAAAGGGGATGTCGTGTGATCCGCAGGACGCCGCGCACCTCCCCCGTTCCGGGCGCGAGCGAAGCGGGGCTCGCATTCGAGAAGGATCCGATCAGGAGCGTGAAGGCAAGCGCCATCACGAGGTAGACCGGCGGGTGTATCCATGCGAATGCGCCACCGTACCAGAGTTCGGCTCCCGCGTGTTTATGAGTCGAATAGATCCAGACGAGTGGTATGAAGATCGCCAGTGCGATGGCGGAATACACCCCCAGAAAACCCTGCGCACCGAGACGTGCGACGAGTTTCGGTCGGAGCCTTTGACTCGAAAAACCTGTATGCGTCGCCAAAAAGAGCGTCCACAATGCAACGATCGTCGGTGTCACCCAGGCGTCCATCTATCCCCCTTGCAGGCGCGAAAAGTCCGCGCGGAAGATTGCACAGTATCCGAGGTCCAACACGAACCTATCGAAGGCGCACCGCGTCTCGCTTCGATTCGCCGCCGCCTATCTGGGCTTTTCCCCCGCGACCATCACTCGATGGATCTCACGATACTCCTCGCCGTAGTCGTGCAGCGCATAATGCATCGTGCAGCGATTGTCCCAGACCGCGACATCTCCCACCGACCACGACCAACGGCAGGTGTATTCCGGCTGCTCCATCGTGTCGAA
Source organism: Deltaproteobacteria bacterium (assembly GCA_002719955.1). Classification (GTDB taxonomy): domain Bacteria; phylum Myxococcota_A; class UBA9160; order UBA9160; family UBA4427; genus UBA4427. Next base: position 128,261 of record PBFW01000005.1, read on the forward strand.
GAAGAACCGCAGCAGAGGCTCCGCCTGTCTGACCGGCACGTCTTTCAGTCCCGTGGTCCATCCGCGATTGACCCAGAGCGCTTCGCGTCCGGTGCGCGGATGCGTTCGAACGACGGGATGGGGATTTGTTTCGGAGACCCCTGGATGCCCGTGAATCGCCTGGAGATGGCGTGCCATCTCCTGAATGGGTGGAGTCAGTTCGTCGAAGGCGCGATAGGTGTCGAGCCAGAGCGTGTCGCCACCACGCGGAGGAAGCGTTCGAATCGCGATGATCGAAGCACCGGGGGGCGATTCTCGAAAAGTCGCGTCCGCGTGCCAGAAGTTGGCGGCGTTTCGTCCGCTGTCGATCACCAGGATCAGGTTCTCGTCGTCGACGTAACGAGCGGTCGCTCGATCTTCCTGGCGGCCTTCGATGTGAACCTCGGGTTCACCGAATAGGCCGGCGAGCGCCGTGTGTTGCGCCGGCGTTGGATTCAGTTCGGGAAAGAAGAGAACCTGATGGGTATCCAGAGCTTCGAGCAGGCTATCGCGACAGACCCGATCCAGAGCCGAAGCGACGAGCCCATCCACTCGTGCACCGAGCGCCGCGCGGAGAGGTTCGATCTGGATTGGCATGACGGATTCGCCCTTCGTCGAGTGAACCGAATAGGATACGCGTTCTCGCCCGGCCGCAAGAGCCCTGCGATAGCCTTGAGGCATGAACGAGAACGACCTCTTCATCGTGGCCATCGCATCGCTGGTCGGTTCCTTCGTCAAGAGCGTCACGGGGATGGGCTACCCCTTGATTGCGATTCCGATCCTCGCGCTCTCGGTCGGTTTGGAGTCGGCGGCGGTCGTGATCGCGATCCCGAACGCCTTCGCCAACCTGCTTCTGAATGTAGGTGTTCGCGAAGAGAGACATCGGACGCGGGATCTTCCGGTTCTGGTCGTGACATCGATTCTCGGGGCCATCCTCGGAACCCTCGTGCTCGTCGAAGCACCGGAGGAGCCCCTGCTCATCGGCCTCGCCCTCACGGTCTTCGCGTTCGTCATCCAACGAATTCGTGCCCCGAAACTCAACCTGACCGAGGCGACGACCCGCCGCTGGGCGCCATGGGTCGGTTCACTGGCTGGATTCAGTCAGGGGGCTGTCGGCGTCTCGGGGCCGATCGTCGCCATGTGGATGCACGGATATCGGTTGCCCAAGAACGCCTATGTCTTCTCGGTGACCGCGCTCTTTCTGGTATCGGGCGTGACGCAGCTCGCCGTGCTGGTGGCCTCGGGGCAATACGGTCGAGATCGACTGCTTGCCTCCGGTGTGGCGCTGGCCGCGACGCTCTGCATGATCCCGATCGGCACTCGCATGAGGTCCCGGATCGGGGGCGACACCTTCGAACAATTGATCCTCGTATTGCTGGTCGTCTCGGGCGCGTCCCTGGTCTGGAGAGCCTTCCACTGAGCCCAAGAGTCGTGATTCGGGATTGTCATTCTGCCACACAGATCTGATTCTCACGTTTTGAATCAAGCGCTTCGAACGGACGTTCTAAACGTTCGTTTGACCCAGGAGTTCACCATTTCTCTCCCGAACCCACCCTATTCCGTCGAAGCTGCTCCGCCGCCACGCCACGCCGCGGGGATACGCGCGAACGATTGATGGACGCAGCGGAACGCCTTTTCGCCGAACGCGGCGTGAGATCGAGATCGCCTATCAACTGACGAATGGACTACTGGTTCATTTCGCGGCCGGGCACGTCACAGGCGAAGAGGAGAAAGGACCGAACGAGGGTGACGACACCGTGCTGGACGGGTTGCTCACCTACGCCGTCGCAGGACTTCGCAGCCCGGAAGAGCCTCCCGATGCAGGAGTGATGCGATGAATCAGCGTATCGTCGTCCCCCTCGCGATCCTGGGGTCGGACTCCTGGCTTGGCCCTGCTCATCGCCACCCGGCCCGAGATCGTACTGCGAGCGCGTCGAAATCGGTCAATTCGTTCGCCGCGGCGCCGAGCTCTACGCGATCGAAGACGCCGAGATTCTCCTTCCGATCCCGGATCGCGAGCTGGCCGACCTCGATCTTCTGCATCCCTTCCACGACGCGAGTCGAGGTGAATTATTCGATGGCCCCATCGTTCGTGTGGGTGCCGATTTCGCCGGGATGAAGAGCGAATGGATCGGACTCCTCGTGCGTATTGCGGCGGAGATCGACACGCTCAGCCGGATGGTGACCGTGGTGGCACGGATCGTGCGATCCCTACGGACGTTCCCCAGCCGGTCCGGGTGCACCCATGCCGCCGGACACTTCATAGAAGCCGAAATCGAGGGCCGCGAGGTCGTGGGCGCAATCGTGCTCCCGAGCGTGGCGCTGCGCGGGGATGGACGCGTCTTCGTGGTGGATTCCGGCGGGCGACTGCGATTCCGAAACGGTGAAGTCCTCCGCAACCGTCGTAACGAAATCGTGGTGAGCGCGTGTCTGCGCGCGGGGAGAGAGTGATCGTCGCGGAGGCTGTCGGCGGGATGCGAGTAAGCGTCGCCGACGAGAACCCCGCCCTCGCGGAGCTCCGCCCCGGGCTCGAGCGCTCTCGTGAATAGAGCGATCGCCTGGTTCGTCCAGGATCCCGCTGCCGCAAACCTGCTGATGGGGTTGATCCTCGTAGGCGGGCCCACCGCCCTGCCGGCGGTTCAGCAGAAGACCATGCCGAAATGGAGATCGACATCGTCCTGATGAGCGTCGAATACCTCGGCGCCGCTCCCAAGGAAGTCGAGACGGGGATCTGCATCCGGGTCGAGGAGGCGATCGCGGCCGGACGAGATCTCGTCTTCGCCTCGGATTATATTTCGATCGGAGATCCCATCGATTTCGAGTTGCGCTCGGACGATGTCGAGCAACTCGTAGCCGCAGCCTCGCACTTGAAGTCCGAACTCGCAGCCTACCCCGAGGTCTTCGACATTGGTGATTCGCTCCGGGCGGGGAAGCAAGAGATCAAATTGGCGGTGCTTCCCGAAGCCCAGGCGCTCGGTCTCACGCTCGAGGACGTGGCGCGTGCTGAGCGGGGGTGCGGTTTTGCGAGCATTCAGCGTACGGATCGTCGTCGGTTCATCTCTGTGACTGCCGACGCCGACCGATGCTTCGCGAATGCGAATCAGGTGATCGCTCATATAGAGAAGGCGTATTGCCACTCTCTCTCGCGGACCATCCTGGCCTCTCCTATGGACTTGAGGGTGAACCACGAGAGCTGCAGGAGGGCATCGAAGCACTGGCCAGAAGCCATGCCGTTGCGCTCTTCCTGATCTACGCGCTGCTGGCGATTCCCCTGCGCTCCTATGCCCAGCCGCCCATCATCATGGCCGTCATTGCCTTCTGGCTCGTCGGTGCGATCGTCGGCCATCTCTTGATGAGGCTCGATTTCAGCATGATGTCGCTCTTCGGAGTCGTCGCGCTCTCGGGTGTCGTGGTCAACTCAAGTCTGGTGCTCGTGGATAGCGTGAATCGACGACGTGTCGAAGGGGCGCCGCTACTCGACGCACTTCGCGCCGCCGGCGTTGCTCGCTCCCGCCCGATCGTCCTGACATCGCTCACGACCTTTGCGGGCTTGACGCCTCTTTTGCTCGAGGACCGCCTCAGCGCTCGTTTCCTGATTCCGATGGCTATATCGCTGGGCTTCGGCGTCGTGTTCGCGACCGCGATTTCGCTCTTTTGCTGCCCAGCGCGTACCTCGTCCTCGACGATCTCCACGGCTGGCGACAACATCGGGGAGCTAGACGGGCTCGTTTGAGAGTGGTCGGCGAGCAAGAGACGGCCACGTGGACCCGAGCCGCCTAGCGCGGTATGGCGATCCGCCTCCACCCGGCAGTCGCACCATTCCCGCCGTGTCGAGGGCGATCTCAGTTCGTGCAGCCCCCCACCCAGGATCTGGAAAAGTCGATCCAACTCGTCACACCCCTTCGAAGGGGGTCTATACTCTATGTTTCAATCATTGGCGTGACGCGCTTCCAAGTCACAGCGGGGCCCCTTTCATGTGGGTTTTCGATTTCGGGCGTTGCGATGGGACCGCTTCGCATTCACGAGGGAGAGTCCAGAGATGAAGATCGACCCCGTCCTTCCCTCCCTCGATCTGGCGCATGCCGAAGCGCCGGATCTCCACCAGTTGATCGATTCGACGCGAGATCGTGGACCCGTCGTTCCCGTTCGCTATCACGACGCAATCGCCTATCTCGTGACAGGATATGACGAGGTCCGAGCCGCTTTCGGAGACGAAGAGAATTTCGAGTCGGCGGCCTTCTATCGGATCCATGCGGAGCCCAGCCAGGGGCGCACCCTGCAATCGATGATCGGAAAAGAGCACAAAACGAACCGTGCACTGGTTTCCCGTGCCTTCCTGCCGCGTCAGGTCGAGGACTACGTCGAGGGCTTGATCACCGAAGAAGCGCTTCGTCGGATCGAGATCTTCGCCGGATCGACCGAGGTCGATCTCGTCGAATCCTTCACGCGCCCCTTCCCCTTCTCGGTCATCACGAGGCTTCTAGGTCTGCCGATCCAGGACGAGCCGCAATTTCTCGGGTGGGCGCTCAAGCTGATCGACCATCCCTGGGATCCCGAAGGCGCCCTGCGCGCCCGACGGGAGTTCACGGACTATCTGCAGCCGGTCCTGAATGCCGCCCGCGCCGATCGATGCGAGGGTCTTTTGTCGACCCTCGCTCACGCCGAGATCGACGGGAGCCGACTCGAAGACGAAGAGATCTTCGCTTTCTGCCGTCAGCTCTTCCCAGCGGGATCGGATACCGCGTTCAAGAATCTGGGGAGTCTGCTCACGGCGATTCTCACGACACCGGGAATGCGGGAACTCGCGTGCGGGAGCGATTCGGATCGCGCGGACCTGGTACAGGAGGGACTGCGCTGGGAGGCGCCCGTCGCGCTTCAGCCCCGGGCGTGCAGCCGGGACACGGTCCTCGGCGGCGTCGAGATCGCGGCCGGTTCGGCGATGCTCTTCGGAGTCACCGCCGCCAATCACGATGCCAAGATCTTCGAGGATCCCCATCGCTTCGATCCGAGCCGACCGAACAAACATCAACATCTCGCCTTCGGATACGGAGAACATTTCTGCCTGGGCTCCCATCTTGCCCGTCGAGAACTCGAAAGAGCGCTCAAGCTCCTCTTCGAGCGTTTTCCGCATATGGCGCTCGTGCCGGGCAGCCGAACCGAGATCCTCGGATGTGTCATCCGGGGGCCCGCTGAGCTGCACGTGCGGCTCGCCGGCCACAACTGAAGAGGAGCCCCGATGAGTTCCCACACCCTCGGCCCGCCACGCGCAGCGTCGAGCCCCCTCGCCCTCCGCGAGATCGACGAGTGGCACGATGAGGCGGATGTGATCGTCGTCGGCTACGGCGGAGCGGGCGCCTGCGCAGCCATCGAAGCGGCGCGCACGGGGGTCGACACACTCGTGCTCGAACGTGCGAGTGGCGGTGGCGGAACCACGGCCATGGCGGCAGGCCATATCTATCTGGGCGGCGGCACACGAGTCCAGAAGGCCTGTGGCTACGAGGACTCCGCAGAGAACCTACTGCGATATCTCGAGGCTTCGGCGGACGACCCCGACCCCGAGAAGTTCAGGCTCTACGCCGAGGGCAGCGTTGCCCATTTCGAGTGGCTCGAGAGTCTCGACATTCCCTTCAATGATTCGATCCACGAAGCGCGCACGAATATGCAGCAGACCGACGAATGCCTGCTCTGGTCGGGAAACGAGAAGGCCTGGCCCTTCTGTGAAAAGGCGACGCCCGCGCCGCGCGGGCACAAGGTCGCCAGGGAAGGGGAAGCGGGGCCGCACCTCTTCGCAAAACTCGACGAGGCCGCACGGGCCGCCGGCGCTCGTATCCAGTCGGATACGCGTGTCCTCACCCTCGTGATCGCTGACGGCGGCCAGGTCGTCGGTCTCGTCGCGCGGCAGGATCGGGAGGTTCGCGCCTTCCGGGCCCGGCGAGGGGTCATTCTCTGCGCGGGGGGCTATGCGATGGACGAGAAAATGTTCACACGTCATATCCCCCGACTCGCTGGTCGCGTTCAGGCGATCGGGAATCCCTACGACGACGGCGCGGGCCTGCGGATGGGGTTGGCTGCGAGAGGCGCGGGGATCCATCTCGACGACTATCACATCACGCTGCCCTTCTATCCGCCCTCGAGCCTGACCTACGGCATCCTCGTCAATGCCCAGGGCCAGCGTTTCGTCGCCGAGGATGCCTATCACGGTCGGATCGGGGAAATCGCATCACGCCAACCGCAGGGTACGGTCTATCTGATCGTGGACGAACCTAGCTACGGGCGGCCCGAGTTGGACGGCTTCGAACTCGCGGCTACGGAAGAATCGATCGCCGACCTCGAACGGTCCCTCGAATTGCCTGATCACGCGCTCCAGCACACCGTCGACTACTACAACGAAGGGGCCCGCCAGGGTCGGGACCCACTCCTCCACAAACAACCCAACTGGCTCCGGCCCATCGTGGACGGTCCCTTTGCCGCCGTCGAGTGTTCCCTTGGCAAGGCGCCCTATATGGCGTTTTCGCTGGGCGGACTCTGGACGAAAGCGAGCGGCGAGGTGCTGACCGAGGATGGTCAAGCGGTCGAGGGGCTCTACGCAGCGGGCCGCAATAGCTGTGGCATCGCGCGTTCGGCGGAGGGCTATGCGAGCGGGACCTGCATCGGCGATGCCACGTTCTTTGGACGGCTGGCGGGTGGTTCCGCGGCCGCGCGAGCCGCCGCCGGATAGGCTCGCCGTGCTTGGAAGCGGCGGATCGGGCTGTGTCCCGCCGCAGGCCTTGCGTCACAGGTCGAGGCGGGTTATTTCAATCATACGGATGATGTAAATTGTTAATGGATCCCGGGTGCCAGAACAGCCCCTTCCTGAAAGAGCCCCAATGACCAATGACCTCTGTACACAGCTCGGAATCGACACCCCGATCTTTGCCTTCACCCATTGCCGCGATGTCGTCGTCGCCGTGAGCCAGGCCGGGGGCATCGGCGTCCTCGGCGCGGTGGGCTTCACCCCAGAGCAGCTTCGACAGGAACTCGATTGGATCGATGAGCATATCGGCGATAAGCCCTACGGCGTCGATATCGTCATCCCCCAGGTCTACGAAGGCATGGACGAAACCGACCCCGACCGGCTCCGCGAGCGTCTCGAGGGCATGATCTCGCAGGAACACCGCGATTTCGCGAAGCAGCTGCTCGAATCCCATGGCGTTCCCGAGATGCCGAACGACGATGGCCCCAAGGGCGGCCTGCAGGGTTGGACCATGGCGACGGCCCGGCCCCTGCTCGACGAAGCGCTCAAACGGGACGGCTGTCGTCTGATCGCCAACGCCCTCGGGACCCCACCGCCCGAGATCATCGAAGAGATCAAGAACGGGGGGCGTCTGATCGGCGCGCTCTGCGGCCGCGTCAAGCAGGCGGTCGCGCACAAGGAAGCGGGGCTCGATTTCATCATCGCCCAGGGATCCGAGGGCGGTGGTCATACCGGCGAGGTCACGAGTCTCGTCCTCTGGCCCCAGATCATCGACGCGGTCGAACCGACACCCGTGCTCGCCGCCGGAGGCATCGGATGTGGACGCCAGATGGCGGCTGCGATGGCAATGGGGGCTGCCGGGGTCTGGACGGGGTCGCTCTGGCTCGCGGTCGACGAGGCTCAGGCCGAACCAGCTCAAAAGCAGTCCTACTTCGACGCGACGAGCGAGGACACGATCCGGTCACGCTCCTGGACCGGCAAGGGCTGCCGCATGCTGCGAAACGACTGGACCGAAGCCTGGGAGCGCGATGACACGCCGGATCCCCTCCCGATGCCCATGCAGGGCATGGTGAGCTTCGACGCCGTCCGACGCACACACGCCTATGCCGGCGTGGAGAGCACGCAGGACGTCGCTTTCAATCCAGTCGGTCAAATCGTCGGGATGATCGAGCGGCCCGAGCCCTGTGCCCACGTGATCCGCGATCTGCTCACCGAATATGTCGACGCGGTCGATCGCATGAACGAACTCATGGCCGATCTCTAGTCGGGCCAGGAAAGGCGGTCGAGATGAGCCCCACGCCCTCTCCCACGCGCAAGCGCGTGCGTCGAAGCCAGGAACAACGCAGCTCGGAGACCCGCGCCAAGGTGATCCTGGCCGCGACCGAATGCGTCGCCGAGCTCGGGCTCAAGGGCGCCACCATGAGCGCCATCGGGGATCGTGCCGGTGTGACATGGGGGGCGATGCAACATCAGTTCGGAGACAAGGACAGCCTCTTCGACGCCGTGCTCGAGCAGTGCCTACTCGATCTCGAGACCCATCTCGCCGGGTTGGCGAGCGATGTGCCCGATCCGGCCGAACGTCTTCACACCCTCGTCGAGCGCTTCTCCCGGCTGCTCGCAGGGCCCATCTACCCCGCCTTCGTCGAGATCCAGCTCGAGCGCGGGCGCAGCGGAAATGCAGACAACGAATCGTGGGCCGAGTACGCGGAGGGGGCGCTCGAGCGGGTGTGGACGAGCGTCTTCGGCGATCTCGGAATTTCGCGGCGCAAGTTATTGGTCGCCGAACGTTTCTTTTTCGTGGTCGTCAGCGGGATCGCTGCCGAAAGGATGCTCTTTCCCGGCGCCAGCTTTGCCAGGACTCATCTAGAAACGCTGGATGACACGCTCCTTCGCCTTCTCGAGATCCATGAATGAGACACGCGAAACTTCCAGGAGAGACGAATCGATGAGCGACATGGGTATCAATTGGACCGCCAGCGAGAGCTGGGGCGAAGACATGCTCGATCGGATGAAATGGCTGCGCGCGAACGACCCCGTCCACTGGAGCGAGAAGAGCCAGCTCTGGATCATTTCCAGATTCGAAGAGGTCTCGCACATTTCGAAGAACTCCGAACTCTTCTGTTCGAGTCAGGGAATCCTTCCCGGCATCACGGTTCGGCAGGGGCTGATCGACGAAGACGCGCCGCGACACACCCAGTTGCGCGGCATGATCAATGCCGGCTTCACGCCGCGCATGGTCAAGAAGCTCGAGGGGCCCTTTCGGGAACTCACGACGATGACACTCGATACGATTGCCGGACGGGGCGAGTGCGATTTCGTCGACGATATCGCCGTCCCCCTGCCCCTTCTCCTGATCGCCGAGATGATCGGGATCCACAAAGAGGATCGCCGCGACTTCCATCGATGGTCCGATGCGATGATGGCGGGACAAGGAAATTTCGATGATCCCGTGATCATGGCCAGGGCGGGGGAAGCCTTCGTCGAATACTCGGCCTATGTCGGCCAGATCATCGAGGATCGCCGTGCCCATCCCCGGGACGATCTCGTGAGCATCCTGACCGGCGCGAAGGATTCCGGAGCACTCAAGAAATTCGATGTCGCCAACACCCACGGCAACACGATTGCGGAGCAGGTCGAAATCGCCAACGACGAACTGACCATGCTGCTCGTGACGCTCATGGTGGCTGGCAACGAGACGACCCGAAATGGTCTCTCCGGATGTATGCAGCTGCTGATCGAGCATCCCGATGCGCGCGAGGAATTGATTCAGGATCCCTCGCTGATTCCCGACGCGATCGAAGAGATGCTGCGGATCTTGAGCCCCGTCCGCAGCTTCGCGCGCACCGCGACCGAGGACACCGAATTGTGTGGCCGAACGATCGAGAAGGGCCAGAAGGTCCTGATGGTCTACCCCTCCGCGAATCGGGATGAAGAGGTCTTCGAGGCGCCCGACGAGCTGCGAATCCGCCGCAAGCCCCACCACCTCGCCTTCGGCATCGGCACTCATTTTTGTATGGGCGCCAATCTCGCGCGCATGGAGCTGCACGTCGCACTCGGCGAATTGCTGCGGCGGCTGCCGGACATGGAGTACAGCGAGGGCGGCCCCGAGATCATGCCTCATTCGCTGGTTCGCGCCTGTACGCGGATGAGGGTCCGCTATACGCCGGAATCGTCGTCGAGGAGCTGACCCCGCTCCTCGACCGCTGAGCCGAGAGCGCCACCGATCCCTATCCTCCCGATGACGCCGGCCACCCGAATCGCCGCCATCGAAAGGGAGATCCATGAGCAAGTTGAAGGGCAAGATCGCTCTCGTCACGGGGGCCGGTCGCGGAATCGGAAGGGGAATCGCGCTCGAACTCGCCCGTGAGGGCGCAGCGATTGCGATCGCCGAAATCGATCCAGAGGGCGGGCAAAACACGGTCCGAGAGATCGAAACCGGCGGCGGTCGGGCCATGACGGTGACGACCGATGTCCGCAACCGCGAGCAGGTGAACGCGGCGGTCTCCGCCGCCGCGGAGGTCTACGGAACCGTCGACATCCTCATCAACAACGCCCAGATCCAGCGTCAACAGGTGAGCTTCGAAGACACGACGGATGATGATATGGATGTCGTTCTCACTTCGGGCATCCACGCCACCTTCTATTTCATGCAGGCCTGTTTCCCGCTCATGCGAAAATGCGGCGGCAAGATCATCAACGTCGCCTCGGCCGCCGGCCTGCTCGGGCACCCGGGTTGGACCTCGTACGCGGTCGCCAAAGAGGGCATTCGCGCGCTCACGAAGGTCGCAGCACGGGAGTGGGGGACGCACAAGATCAACGTCAATGCGATCTGCCCCGCAGCGGAGACACCGAGCTTTCGTCTATGGCGCGACAACCATCCGGATCTCGCCAAGGCACTGACCGACTCGATTCCGCTCGGTCACCTCGGTGATCCCGAAGCCGATATCGGTCGGGCGGTCGTTTTTCTGGCGAGCAATGATTCGGATTTCGTGACCGGCGCGACCCTGATGGTCGACGGTGGGCAGACGATTCTTCACTGATCGGGGTCAAGCGGCCAGTCGAACGAAATCCTCGCTGAGGTGATCGATCACCACATGGGCTCCCCTATCGAGACAATGGGCGCTCTTCCTGGGTCCACCGGCCTCCACATCATCCAGTGAATCGGACGCTTCGAAGACCATCTCTTCGCCCGCGATTGCTTACTCGGCAAAGCCGCGCACGGCTCCGCTCGAACAGGCGATGACCCGTTTCGCCAGCCAGGCAGCGATGAATCCTCCACTTCATCGTTTCAGTGAACGGGCGCGAAAAGAGCGGGAGGCGGGACTCCCCAATTCCGCCCGATCAACGCAGATGCCCGATATCATATCGCTTCACCGCAAAGAACCCGCCGAGAAGAAGATCCCCGTCTTCGAGCAGCGTCGTGATCCCGCCCCAATTATTCCAGAGAACGCTGTCGTCCGGGAATGGCCAGCGCGCCACCGTGTCTCCGGTCTCGAAATCGATCGCTCGATACTCGTAGACGCTGTCGACCTTGGTCGCGACGTAGGCGAGCCCGTTATGCGCGGAGATGGCGGGGGGCATCCAATCCGTGTTGTCGATATCGTCGAGAAACCACCCCTCGATGAAGCGGTTCTCCTCGGCATTCCACTCGAATTTCTGGGCACCGAGCGGCGGATCACGCGTCTCACCGGCGAGGAAGGCGTTTCCGAGAATATTCAGTGGCGCGGGTGCTGAGTCGGGATAGGTCGAATTGAGTACGATCACGCCCGTTCCATAGGCCGCGGGTGAGGCCTCCACCGTGAGCGGGCTGAACCGCAACCGGATCTGGTCGGCGATGCGCCGAGATCGCGCACCGGATTTGCGAACGAAGCCGGGGGGGATACCGTCGCGCCAGAAAGCCACCAGCTGAGCGCCATCGGGACTGCCGTCGGAGATCACGACGAGCTGATCCTCATCCTCTCCGAAACCCATCAGGGTGGGTGTCGTCCCGGAGCCGTGCGAAGCGGCACCGCGCGCGATGGCTTCGCCCTCAGCCATGACGTCGTACTCGCTGATCCAGCCCCCATCCGCCTCGTCGAGTGAGAGTCGTTCCCCATTCCAAGCAACGCCGCGCATATATTTCGAGGTCACCACGTAGATGCGCTCTTCATCGACCGCGATCGAGTTTTCGACGTGCTCGCCGGGCAGGAGGAGATGATCCATGAGCGAGAGTTCGCGGTCGAAGACGAAGAGCCCCCCCTTGGCCGCGACGACCAGATACCCATCGTAGGTGAGGGTGATGCCGAGAATCCGCGACACCTGGCGGGCGACCTCCTCCGGCAGACCGTCGGTCAACCCGACACTGCGGATGGGCCGCAACGGTTTCAGTCGGTCATTATCGTCGAAGGATTTCACGATGCGCGTCGCGTCGTAGAATGTGTAGTGATAGCCGTCCTTGTCGATCACGCCGTAAGCGCCCGATCCACCGTTCGTGTAGTTCAGTTCGAGACCGAAGAGCATATAGACCGAATGAAAAAGCAATCGCCAGTCCTGCTTCTTCCTTCGTTTCTCGTCGATGGCGTCCATATGCCAGGTGATATCCTCGTGAGTCACGTCGACGTGATCTTGCTCGAGGCCCGGATAGGGCATGAGCCCGATGAGATCGAAGGCCTCCCCGGTGGCATCGATCTTCACGAGGCCGTGCGGTGTCCCCGCGATGACGGTGGTGTGGTCGCCGACCCGCTTCACGATCGGGGCCGAGCACCATACGACGGGAATCGTCTTGGCCTCCTCACGCGTTAGCTTCTTACCCTGGGTGGGGCCGTCGACGATCGTCAGATCCGTCTGTCCGGGATTATGGTGCGACATGGGATAGGGGCCCGCGGCCGCCCACGGATGTGTCGCCGGCAAGCTCCCCCCCGCCGCGACGGACGCGACGGGAACCAGCGCAAAGAGCAAGCTCACCAGCATGGCGGTCGGTCTCATCTCGAACTCCTTGTGAACGGACGTCCTCTCGAGACACGGCTTGCCGAGTCGTTCATCGAATCGGGCTGACGAAGACGGCTCCCTCGAGTCGGCCCGACTCGGACGCCGCTTTCAGGGGATTTTGGCTCCGGTCGAAGCCATGGGCTTCTGCCCAAGAACCCTGCGGGCAATTTAACTTATCATCCGATAGGATCAAGCGATCAGTCGTCATTTCGAGACACCTCGCCCGAGCGACCGGGTCTATCGCAGAAAGAAAGAAAAGCGGTGTCGTCGCCTTCGGCGGGTCTGCCCGGGCGGTGGTGCGCCAGCCCCCCCACCTCACGCAGCCACTCCCCGAGTCCGCCCCCCAGTCCATGAGCGTTTGCCCGAATCGGAGCCCGAATGTTGCCATCACGAATCATCGTCGCGGTCCTGACTCCCCCCCTGCTCATGGCGAGCTCGGTCGCCTCGGCCTCGCCCGAATCGATCTCGCTTGACGGCGCACGCCCCTATCAGAGGACGGAGCGACGTGAGGCCTGCGCGAACTACGAGCCACTCAAGCGCCCGCTCTTCGGCGACACCCATGTCCACACCGCCTATTCATTCGACGCGAATTCCCAGAATACGCGCAACACGCCGGAGGACGCCTATCGCTTTGCGAAGGGCGAGCGAATGGGAATCCAACCCTACGCCGATGACGTTCCGCAGCGTTTCATCCAACTCGATCGCCCCCTCGATTTCGTAGCGGTCAGCGACCATGCGGCCCTGCTCGGAGAGATCGACCTCTGTACGACACCGGGCTCCTGGACCTATTGGCACCCCGTCTGCGTCGCGCATCGTTCTTCTTCCGACCTCTCGATCATGGTGTTGGGAGGCCGGGCCCTGGGCTATCGCAGCCGTTGGGGTTTCTGCGGTGACGGGGGTGAGATCTGCCTCGATCATGCGGCCAGCGTCTGGAAGCAGATCGGGATCGCGGCCGAAGAGGCCTACGATCGGAGTGCGAGCTGTGAGTTCACGAGCTTCGTAGGCTACGAGTGGACCGCATCCATCGATACCGGCAGCAACCTCCACCGCAATGTGATCTTCCGCAACGAGCGCGTCCCGCGGCTCCCGACGAGCTGGGTGGAGACACCGTCGGCCCACGATCTGTGGGACCACCTGCAACGCGATTGCTTGGACACGGGTGAGGGCTGCGATGTACTCACGATCCCGCACAACTCGAATATCAGTTCCGGATTGATGTTCCGATCCGCGAAGCTCGAGGGTTCCGAGCTTCCGCTCCCCGAGGTCGACGGGATGGAAGCACGTCGGCGTCAGCGCATGGAGCCTCTCGTCGAGATCATGCAGCACAAGGGCTCCTCGGAATGTGACGCCGTGGCGGGCTGGGCGAACGATGAAACCTGCGGCTTCGAGACTCTCGCGTACGACAGCTTTGGCGGTGGGCGGCCCTCGATGTTCACGCCGGCACCGCGGCTGCCCGAAGCGAATAATTTCGTGCGATGGGCGCTTACCGAAGGCCTGCGACAGCAAGAAACGCTGGGCGTCAACGGGCTCAAATACGGGATCATCGCTTCGACCGACACCCATATCGCCGCACCGGGTCTGACGGCCGAGAGCGAAGAACATCCGGGACATGGTGGATTTGGAAAGGGAGAAGGGGCCGCGACACCCCAGGAATTCTCGGACAATGTCGAGTTCGGCCCTGGTGGCCTCGCCGTCGTATGGGCGGAGGAAAACACGCGCGATTCGATCTTCGAAGCCATGCTTCGGCGCGAGACCTACGGCACCAGCGGCACCCGCCCGATCGTGCGCTTCTTCGGCGGTTGGGATTACCCCGAAGACCTCTGTCAAAGCGCCGACATGGTCGCTCGGGGCTATGCGGGTGGCGTCCCGATGGGCGCTGACCTCGACGAGAGACCTTCGAAGAGCAGCGCCCCCCGCTTCATCGTCTCGGCGATGCGAGATCCGGGCTCCGCGACCATTCCGAGCCTGCCATTGCAACGAATGCAGATCGTGAAGGGTTGGATCGAGGACGGGGAACATCGTGAACGGGTCTTCGAGGTCGCCGGTGGGGACAACGGTGCGCGCGTAGATCTCACAACCTGTGAGCCCAGGGGCACCGGCGCCAGCAGTTTGTGCAGCGTCTGGACGGATCCGGATTTCGACGCGACGTCCGCTGCTTTCTATTATGCACGAGTCTTCGAGAACCCCTCTTGCCGCTGGAGCCAATTCACCTGTAACGCAGCTGGCGTCGACTGTGACGACCCTGGATCGGTCCCGCCGGGACTCGCGGCCTGCTGCTCGGAGGCCCATCAGGGCTCGATTCAGGAACGCGCATGGACTTCACCGATCTGGTACACACCCATGTGACACACGATCGAGTACGCTGCATCGATTCAAAGGGGTTCCCAGCGAGGGTGCTTTCTGGCTGGGAGATATTCGCACGCCCGCGGCTGTTGATTGTCTGGCTCCAGCCCAGGAGCGTGCCTGATCCTCGCCGATCTTCATCGATCAGGCGCGCTGAACGCTGGCGGAATTCGCGCACCAGCGACGGATTGGACGTTCACGAGATAGACCGAGGGCAATCTCT
>PBFW01000006.1 GCA_002719955.1 Deltaproteobacteria bacterium
CAGACAGTGTCCAGACACCCGAGCGTCGTAGAGATAGCCGCCGGTCGGTTTGCGACCGCGAAGGGAGAGGACAGAGGCGCTCTCGATCTCCTTGCCCGAAACCAGGAGGCGCACGCCCTCTACTTCGAGGTCGCTCTCGACCTCTCCAGTGATCTCGATGGGAATCGGCTCCGACCCTCCCGAAAAGTCGGGAATGAAGACCCGCTTCGGATCGAAGGTGAAGGAAGCCAGGACTTGCAGCTGGCCGAGATCCCTCGATGTAGCCGCTTTGATCCATTCGATCCGGACTCGATGTTCCCCCAGCGGCAGGTCACCGAGCGGGAGGTCGACCGAAAACCCACACCGCGTGTCGGCCAACTCATCCGCGAGGTCATCGCGCCGTAAGTCACATTGCTGGTGCGACAGGACCCAGTCGCCCACCCTGATCTGTACCTGCTCCGGTCCGGTCGGAGCGACAGCCCAGCCCTCCACTTTCAGCCGCGCTTCCGTCCCGCGCCGGAGCTGCGGAGGGAAGTCCGCACGATCCAGGCAACCTCGCACCGCCCCATGTACAGGCGGCGGCGAAGAGGCTTGCTGCCATCCGAGCCACTGCCATTCTTCAGGCGGCGCATCGAGTCCGATCGGGTTTGTCCCCTCCTCTCGCGCCAACAGGGGAAAGAGCCGGAAGTCGAACACGGGCACGCCGGCCTCTCTGAGGCGGACCGATAGCAATTGCTCCCGCAGAATCGCCGTCACCTTCGCTTCGAAATTCGGGTAGGTCTCCCCCGTGAGCTTGAACTTCGAGTGCCAGCCCTCTTCGAGTTCCGACTCGGTCTCGTCTCGTTCGAGCAGCCACTCACATAGGTATCTCTGGAGTCGTTCCGAAATCGGAGAATCGTCGACAAAGGGCTGATTGGGCTCTCCGCTGAAGATCGATTCGGCGGGGATGGGGTAGGCCAGAGGCTCGATCGAACTCACGTGCTCGGCCGGCACGAAGACGAAGCTCGAACGGATCCACTCTCTGTATTCTCGACCGAAGTAGCCGACCGGATGAGGAAAGGCGTCGACCCAGCCGATGCAGGCCTGCCATTTGATCGCAGCCTGTACCACGTCCTGATTGATCAGTTCGAGAAAGCCTTTCCCGTACGCCATGTAGGCGTCGGTCACTAACAGAAAAACTTCCTGGTGAAAACCCTGCGAGCGCGCGAACGACAATCCGCGATCGAACGCGGAGAATTCTCGATTCGAATTGTCGCCGCCGATATGGTAGAGCCGCTCCGTGATGGAGGACGATCCACTTCTTTCTTCGCGGTTGTCGACCACGATGATGCGATAGTCGACTGTCTCCATGGCCTCGAGGATGCCGACCAGGGCTTCGACTGCACCAGCGAAACGCTGCCGATCATACTGAGACAAGATCGCGGTCAACATCGTGAGTCCTCTACCGGCGGTCTCCGTAGGCCTGGCCAGCTTCGTCTAATGGAAGACGCGGATTGCGCATCCTTCAGATAATCGCGTCCCTCAATCTGAGCAGCGGTTCGGGCGACAAGACTGGAAGACTCGTCGAGGGATCCCAGAACCACCCGGTATGTCCATATATAAAGCGACCTTTAACCCCTCGACCGTTCGCGCGAAACGCCTCGACGACGGGCTCCGCCACGCGATCTGAGCTGGGATTCCCCACCACCTCCCCGGCGCAGAAATCCTCAGGCTCACATTCGTCAGAAAACACACCGGAACGAACGTCGAGACGGGGAAGAATTCTGATCGCGTCGCGCGCCGACACCTGGAGATCCACGTCCATCCACACGCAGGCGACCGACTCAGCCGCGTATGTCTCCACCGTGTCGGCAAAGAAGCCCTCGTGAAAATCGACGACGTCGATCTCGCCGAACTCCTCGACGTTCGCCCGAACCTCATCGATCGAGCCGGCGAAGTCCCCCTGTTGGTAGTAGGGAGAGTCCGACGGAGGCAAGCCCTTGAACGAATCAAAAGCGTCGAGCCGCCACCCCAGTCGGGAACAGGCGACACTCAAGACAGCAGTGCTCGATCCCTTGAAACAACCAAACTCACACACATTCCCATCGACGTCGTGCGAGCGAAGCGTCGCGAGGTGGTGGCACATCACGAAGAGATCGACGTCACCCGATCCGATTGCGTAGACGTCCTTGCTCTCCGATCCGACCGAACGATTTCTGGCGGGGAAGTAGCGCTGGTTCGCGTCGATCCGAAGCCACATCTCACGCAGATAGGAGAGATACCAAAAAAGGCCGCGCGTCTCCCGGGAAGCACCCCGCTCCAGGTAGATCAACGCCTCGACCGCATCCTCGAGCCTGCGGCCTGTCCAGACGTCTCCGTACGCCTCCGCCGGGCCCAGCTCGCGATCGAGAAGGCGCGTGACCTCGATTGGGAAAGGGGACTTCCTCAAGGATGGGTCGGCCCCCTGCTCGGATGAACCGAATCGGCTGGGTAACGAGGTCGTAGGGATGATCTTCTCCTCGGCCTCAAAGACATCTCCCCCAACCGCGTGACAGACCACCTTGACGACGACCTTGCTTCCGGAAAACCGCTTCCAGAATCCGTCTTCGAACCAGAAGAGAAAGCCGCTATGCCCCGCGACGTCGATTTCCACGAGCCTCTCCGCCACGTCCCGGCGATAAGTTCCGTATCGGGCGATCCCCACGCTCTCACCACCCACCAGCACATCGATTCGATAGATGCCGTCGGGATGAAGAGCCCAGCCAGAGACGAAGTCCTGGTTGGCGTGGTCGATCGTCGCCGAGGCGGGAATCCGAACTGATCTCCCGGTGACCGACTCCACATGCTCCCGCTCCCCGGTCATGGACGCGCCTCGATCTGATCTTCCCAAGGCGTATGGACGTCGAGTCTCTCCCCGGGCGAACCGTCGATTCGCGATCGAAGCCACGAAACATCGCAGATCGGATACCCCGCCTCCCGCATGCGGACCGAGAGCATGTGCTCGTTTAAGATCGCGAGCACTTTCGCCTCGAATAGCGGCAAAGTCTCTCTCGAAAGATCGAAACGCGAATGCCAGACGACGCCCTGGCCCGTCCCGTCCCCTGTGAGCCAAGACCGGATGTAGTCCCGATATCTCTCACTCATGGGCGCTCCAGAACGAAACGGCGCGTCGGGAATACCAGCGAAGATCTCCTCTGCACACTCCACCGAAACGACCGTCCTGAGACGCTTGACGAGTTCCGTGGGCACGAAGAAGAAAGACGTTCGGAGCCAGGATTGGGACCGTCTCCCCAGGAGCTCGATCGCTTGATCGTAGTAGTCGACGTGACCAACCACAGATTGAAGGCGATACGCGGCTTCGAGGACCTCTTCATTGAATGCGTCGAGGTAGCCCGCGTACATCGAATCGAAAGAACTCGTCACGAAGTGGATGAGGTCGGGATTCTCTCGACTTCGCTCTAGCTCGGCGATTCCGAGATCCCACCCGGAAAATTCGCGATAGCGATTGTCGCCGCCGATGATGACGGCATCCTCGGAAATGCGCTCGTATGCGACCCGCGGCTTCGAGTTATCGACGATGAGGGTCTTCCGAATCGCCGATGGACACAGATCCTTCATCAGAATCTCCACCTTGCGGTGGGCATCCAGATAGGATTTCGGCTCATGGCCGACCAACAATGTCGCGATGCGCAGCCTCATCTACACCGCCGTTGACGCAGAGTACGCTAGTCGCTCGAACATGAGCTGCCGGCGCGGCCAGTTGCTCGACTCGGGCTCCGCCATTCGCTTCTCGATCGCAGAAAGGACCTCCGACGCGAAGCGAACCCGCGAGATCCCCGAGGCCGCAGGGTCGAGCGACTCACCGAGCCTCATTGGCTCGACGTCGTAACCCATCCGACATCGCGCGACGATTTCCATCAACTCCGCCCGGGTGTCGTAGCCCAACAAGCGCCCAGGCCCGCGATAGTGACTGGCGACCTCCAAGAGGAGATCGCTCTTTCGCGCAACCACCGTCTTCCCGAAGCTGAGCCCTCGGATCACGGGGAAGCCGAAGCCCTCGTAGAGAGATGGATAGATGATGAGGCTCGCGTTTCGGTAGAGTGAATCGATGACCGCCGGCGCGGCCCTTCCGCTCTCGATTCCCTCGAGTTGCGGGATCGTCGGATCAGAGAACCCAAGTGTTCTGAATCGCTCACCAGGGAAAACCTCGAGCAACTCACGGATCGTCGGACCGACCCATTTGTGCGGCAACTCGTTACCGACGACGAAGATGAAGGCGCCATCGCCAGACCCGGGCTGGGCGCAGTATTCCAGTGGATCCGTTGGCAAAATCGTGACGTGCTCCGCGACGGAGTCCGCAACGGCGAAACGTTTTCGGAACCGCTCCTGCGTGAAATGACTGATGTAGAAGATCCCGTCCGCAGACTCCGCCATCGTCTGCCAGACGAGATCGAGCTTCAGCTCGGGAGCGATCGCCGAGTCGCCGAGAATCGTGTCGAACATCATCACGAAGACGAACAATCCGAATCCGTGCAATCGTTCAATATGCTGTATCGACCAGGGCTGAATCGGCCGAAACACGACGGAGTAACGGGATTGCGGCTGCGGCCATACGGGACGAAGGCGATCCGAAATCTCGGCGATCGCGTGAAACTTGAACGCTCCGGGGGGAACGAGCAGGTCGATCTTCCAACCCCCCTCCGCTTCAGCGAGACCCGACAGGAAAGCGAGTACGGCTTCGCTGGTGCCGTTATAGGTTTCGCCCAGGTCCGTCAGGTCAACCAGCATGGTGCGGCGAAGCGACTCGTCGCGAGAAAAGGCGCGCGCCCGCAAGGACTCCCTCTCATGAAGAGCACTCGCCGCCCACTCTTCTTCCAGGATCGCCAGTTCCGGATAGTCCGCCGCGAGGCGCGAGCGGTCACGATCACTTGCGTCGAGGGCCGGCTCAGACTCCGACGAATCGAGGAACGCGATCGATCGGTTGGCCACGACACAACGAAAGCCTGTTCGCCGAGCGCGTGCGACCAGATCGAGGAGGCTCCCCGACAGGGTCTCGTAGCCTTGCGAGAGTCCCTCGAACAGCCCAACCACCTGGCCTCGGACGAGGATCACGGGCGCCAACTGATCCGGGACCAGATCGTACGGCGGCCCCGCCCCGATGGCGGCCTCCGGGATCGACGACAACGTCGGATCTCCGAAACGCGCATCGAGCTTGAGCACGCCGTCGCCCTCGGTTCGAGCGAAGCGAGGAAACACGAACCCGAAATGGGTGTCCTCGGCAATCACGGCCTGGAGCTCCGCGATCGACTCGCTCGAGATCGAGACAGGTCCCCGCAACAGGAGAAGAGACGCTCCCTCCATTGCAGCATTGAGCATCACGTCGCTGGTCGCCTGGATCACGTCAGGCTCGAAGGAAATCCGCCACTCCCAATCGCCCCAGACCGCTTCGGCGCCCTCGCGCGCATCGGAAAGCAGGATGTGCACGCTGGACTCGGCGATCAACCCCGCATCCACGAGTTCGGAGAGCGACCCCCGAACCCGCGCAACCTCGCTCTCCGAGTGCTCCACACTCCGGAGGTCGAGCAGTATGTGGAGTTCCGTTCGACTCATCCGCTCAATCGTGGGTCATTCGTGACCGGCAATGGCGATCGACCTCTTCACCTAGCATGGCGTATACCGCTTCCGCCGAGAGCACCTTCGACGCGACCTCGCGCTGGGCACGGGAAGCATCTGGACCCAGCGACGTGGACGAGACGAGTTCGCGTACCTGGGCGTAGAAGTCGTACCAATCCGTCACCACATGACAGAACTGCATCAGGGGGCTCGGTACCCCCTCGACTCCGAGCGGCCAGGTCACGACGGGAAGGCCGTGTGCGATCGCTTCCACCGTCTTGATCTTCAAGCCCGTCCCGGGCGCGACCGGATTGATGATGACCTGGCACTCACGGTAGAAGTCGGCCAACTCCTCGACCCCCCCGAGCGTCTCGACTCCTCGAATACCCTTTGGAACCGAGGCGCAGACTTTACCGCCGATGCGGAGCTTCACATTCGGAACATCCCTCTGGAGGAGCGGCCAAGCGTGCTTCAGGAAATCACGAATCCCCTTGACGTTCATAGCGTTGCCCGACCCGATGAATCCCAAGATGGGGATCGAGGGGTCCGGGCTCGGGTCTTCGAAATCCCCGAACGACACCCCGTCGAAGTCGACGCCAGCCGTCAGAACCGGGCGATCGGGAACCAACTCTCGGAACGAGGCGGCCTCCTCGGTCTGGATCGCCATGATCACATCACCGCGGAGCAACATTCCCCTCTCCTGGGCTCCCGTGAGCGTGTGCTCGCCCGTGATCCCATGCGACTCGACCTTCTCCGCCTTCGCGGAGAATTGATCGAGCGTGTCGATCAGACAACGGGTTTCGGCGCGGAGCGCGGGAACGAAGCGGGTCATCCATACGTAAATTGCAATGACGAAGGTTCCAGGCGGCAACTCGTTGTCGGCATGCTGGATGAAGGACACCAGGGCGTCCGGACAATACGAATGTTCGAGCCAGGCCCTCTGGCGAAAGGCTTCGTCCGACTCCTGATCGAACTTCTCGAAAGCCGGAGCCCCCGCGACGGACCTCCCCGAAAGATCCGAGAGCATACGCTCGAAATGCGGGGCGACGCAGAATCGAACCTCACCCGACCGATCGCAGACGACGAGGTTTTCGATCATCCCCATCGCATCCGCGATCTCCGTATCACTCACCTCGACGCCGGAGAGCGGACTGTGGACAATCAGGACCTGATAGCCACGCGACTCGAGCCAGCGCACGTAACGCAGAATGCGATATTGATTGCCTGCACGAGGCGGACACGGAAGCTCATGTGTCGCGACCACGACAACCGGATCCCCGGGATCCGCGGTGCGAACGAGATCGCTCTCGACCTTGCGTACCTCGAAGATCGCAGAAGCGGGCATGGGCAATTGGGGTAACTGTCCTGAAGCCGGCGAAAGAGATCCGGCCTCCGCTTCCGCGAGCCCCGAACCGCTCGGCGACTCAAAGGTCGCTCCCGACGGAGTCCCTGGTGAAGACGGAGCATTGGATGTTTCAGAGATCCAAGAAGACCGAAATTCCCGAAGCGCCTCGGGGCGAACGCTATAGCGGCCCTCGCGCCAACCGTCCCGCAGCCAATGGAGCAAGGGGTTCTCGCCAGAATCGGAAACGTCCGAATGGGCGGACAGATAGTAAAGGGGATCGAAGAGGGGGTGGGGGCGACGTCCCTCCTTCCACCCGTGGCTCTCGAAATGGTCGAGTGGATTCGCGCCCGAGCTTCGCACGTCTTCGTTGGTCTCTTGGTAGAAATCCGTATCGAAAGCTGCGCTGGGGTCCCGCCCCTCGGCCGCGCCGTCCCGGACGTAGTGCAGGATGGGGTCTCCGATCGCCTCGGGCGACTCCGGCGAAGCCGCCAGGTAGTAGGCCACATCGAAGAGCCCGCTTTCCCGAATTCGATCGGCGACTCGACGCTCCCTGAGCCTCTGGCGAAGGCGAAGAGTCAAGGTCCAATGAAGAAGCTTGGCGAGACGCTTCGGCGCGCTCCATATCCCAGACGGAATGTTCAAAAGCTTCGATCCGGGAGAGGTCTCCCGACGAAACGCGCCGGGCAGCCTCGGATCGAAGCGCCTCCCGATCTCTTCACGCTCCGCTCTGATCTGGTTCTCCCGGGCCTCACGCATTTCCGCGAGCTCGGCTTCGATCGCAGCGGCGTGAAGCCTTAGATCTTCGTGGACCACGCCGGCCGACTCGAGCTCGGCGACAAGGCCATTTGTTCGCTCCTTTGCGAGGCGGCCTTCCTCTTCCTTGAAGAGTTCGAATTTCTGTTCGTTTTCGATCAGCCGCTCCCGCAACCGAGACACCTCTCGCAAGGCCGCACGATGTCTCTGGAGCTCGATCTCCTTCGATTCCAGGGCCGCCTCCAGCTGCTGGTTCTGATCCGCCTGCTCGCGCGCCTGGGCCAGCTCCTCCCTCAACGAGACCAGCTCCTCCTGCAATCCAGCGATCAAGGTTCTCGATACCGACTGCTCCGCGGTGCGTTCAGCGAGCGACGTGCTGGAGACCAACAGCTCTGCGTCACGATCCGACAGCTTCGACTCGATCTCGTTCATCCGCGCCGTACCCGAGGCGACGCCGGCCAACGCAGTCTCCAATCGGGTGTTCCGATCGGCCAGCTCGCCTTCGAGCGTAGCCACCCGCTCCTGGACTTCTGCGGACTCCAGCCGGTGGCGGTCTCTCGACGTGGACAGCTCCGCGGTGCGTTCGGTGAGCGACGTGCGAGAGGCCAACAGTTCTGCGTCGCGATCCGACAGCTTCGACTCGATCTCGGTCACACGCTTCGTGCCCGAGGCCACGCCGGCCAAGGCCGCCTCCAATCGCGCTTCCCGGTCGGCCAGCGCGCGCTCGAGCGACGCGACCCGTTCCTCGAAAGGCGCCAGCTCCATTCGAGACGCGCTCGCCTCCTCGAGTAGCCGCGCCTGATCCTCCACGCAGGCCTCGAGACGCGCCGCCTCGACCGTCAGATTTCTGACCGAGAGGAGCTCGCCTGAAAGCTTTTCCTCCACTCCTCGGAGATGTTCGAGCTCGCCCTCGAGCCGGACCACGCGCCCTTCGTAGTCGAGGCTGGTCGAATGAGATCGTTGGCGCAGGATTCCGAGTTCCTCATCCCGGGCGATCACCTCGGAGCGGAGAGTTTCTCGTTCTTGCTCTAATTCAGGCAGCCGACCTTGTACCGAGCGAAGGTCGGCGAGCGTTGCATGGCTCTCCTCGAGCGCGGCCCCGCGATCGACGATCTGCTGCTCGGCCTGAGCCAGTCGCGCTTCCGCAGATTCCGCTCGTGCCAGCCATACCGCGGCTCGCGCATGCTCTTCTCTCAGCCTCGCGAGCTCGCGCTCGTGCTCCTCGTCGCGCGTGTCCGCACGCTCCTGCTCCCGCCGACGCTGCTCGAGCTCGGCCTCCAACCGAGCATTCCGGTCCCGAACCGAATCGCGTTCTTGCTGGACGGCCTGCATTCGCTCGAGGCCAGCTCGAGCGGCGGAGAGCTCTGTCTCGAGCGTCTCGATCCGGGCCGCTGACTGCTCCCCCAGACCGACTGACTCACGCTCGGCTGCGAGCTGTACCAACTCGATTTCGGGACCAAACTGTCCTTGATCGGCGCGGAGGTCGGACAGGATCTGATCGAGTCGGGGCTCCTCGACCAGCCCCTTTCTTTGCATGTCCGCCAGCCAGAGGAACATCATCTTCTTCATCGTCCCGGAGACCTCTTCGATCCGCTCCTCGAGCGGAGAGGTCTCCACGGCAATCTCGTTGGCCTGCTGGCGCGCTTCGTGGTCCCGCGCGGCCTCTCGTAGCGCGACCAGCTCGGCCGTGTCCTCGCGATGCTGATGCTCGGTGTTCGCGACGATCGGCCCGAAGACGGACTCCGCGGCAAAGAATTCGTCCGCCACTCGATCGAGCGTCTTCCTGGCAGGACGTCCACCCGCGGCTGCGCGCTCGGCCCAGTGGTAGGCCTGCCTGACCCACCCGGCCACGTCCGCCCGGACATCGACCTCCTCGCCAGCTACTTCGTGGTGCCTCAGTGCCTTGGTCAGGAAACCATCGATCTCGGCCTCTGCCCTCCGCGACCAACGGGGCAAGACGATTTCGTTCTCTTCGACGACCCGTCCCAGCAGACGACGCCAATCCTCTACGAGCTGATCGAAGGTGACGAAAGTTCGGCGACAACCTCGGGTATCACGTTCCGCCAACAGCAAATGCTGGAGCCAGAGGAGCCGACCCCTCTGTTCGTCCATCTCATTCGCCCGAGCCAGGGAGGCGGAAACCTCGAGCGGGTTCCTGACGGGGATCACGAACCGACTCTCCACGTCGATCCGTCCGAGCACGTCGAGCCAGAAGGGGACGAGGCGACAGATCCGCGGATCCTTCAAGACGAAGAGGGGGCTACGACCGAACTCCTGAAGGACGACATCGGCCATCTTCCCTGCGTATTCGTTCGCGAGCCCACTCGTCTCCCAATCGGCGGGCATCGGAGACAGATCGTCCCACGCCGAACCAAACTCGGCGAGCATCTGTTCGTGGAGTTCATGGACCCGGCTGGACTCGAAGAAACCCTTTGGGTTCAAAACATTGCTGATCATGAGATCCGTAGGCAGACTCGCGCCGGCCATGCCCAATACTTTCGTGAGAGCGGACGTTCCACTCCGGTGCATCCCCAGGACGACGAGAGCGACGCGGGACACGGGGCCGGCCTTGCGGGCCGAGCGTTTACTCTTTCCGGGTGCCGCCGGACCCGAGCCTCGGCGATTCGAAGATGCGCGCGCCGGACTCACCGCGGTTGCGCCCCCTCGTTCTGCTCGCCTGCCTCTAGCGGGTCACCTGCAGACCAGGTCGGGTAGGGATTCTCGAAATCTTTCAGGATTTCGGGCGGAATGGCTCCACTGTCCGCGCTCTCAAAGACCTGGCGGATGTTCGCGGGGATCGGCTCCGTTCCGCGCTCCACCCGCTCACGGTCCTGATCCGAAATGGGCGCAGTCGCACGGCGAAAATCTTCGAGAATTTCGGGCGGGATCGGAAGGTTCGGCGGTGGACCCGAAACCGCAGGCGAGGTGCTCAGATCCTCGCCCGGCTCCGTCGGCAGAATTCGCGGGGAGGCCTCCCGCTCAGAAACTCTCAGGGCGGTCGCCGAGGGGACGCCCCCATCGGAGCTGGGACTCTCTTCTGTCGCTTGGCCAGGCACCTGCGGATCCTGAGGCCCCGCAACGCCCGGAACTTCGCCCGTCCCCTCCTCGACCCGCTCGGACTCACTCCGTCCCAACAAGAGGAACAAGCCAACTCCGATCGCGAAGAGCGCGACGATTCCCGCCATCCACCGGACGGATCCGGATCGATCTGCTTCGAGCGACAAGCTGCTTCTCCTGATCCCTCATCTCGGTCCCGGTCGCCAACGAAAACAGGGGCCGATCCAAGGGGGGGGGTGATGCTTTTTAACTACATACGTGAATGAGCGCGCAGAGTCCCATTGTTGAGATCCACCAACACAGCATCTCAAAATGTGCGCCGAACGTGCATGCTAGAAAATCGGGACGCGAAAGAAAGTGGTCGGCGGCTAAGAGTCGTGGTCAAGCCGTACTCTAGCGCCCTCTTCCCCACGAAGGTCGACCGAGCCCGTCACGGTCTCAGAATCCCCGGGGAGCACCTTGAACATCAACGCGTCGACCACCCGATGGAGATAGGTCTCCCCTTCGACTCCTTGTCCCAACACACCCGCGTTCGCGAAATACGTCCCGGGAGCCAGCCTCGCCACGAAAGGGAATTCGACGCTTGCGCTCGAGCCCACGGCCACTTTCTCGAGCCCGGCCCCTGGAGCGTCTGAGGCCTGCCCGGCCAGCTCGAAGCCCGTCGTCAGCTTGACCAACATGCCGAATCGAACGCCCCACACGTCCTCGCGGAATTCGACTTCGTACGCGTAACGATAGGATCGACCCGCTCGGAGCACATTGACGGGCCGGTCCTCCGGGTCGAGGATCCGGACGTCCACGATCCGTGCTCTGCCATCGCCGTATTCCAGGGTGGTCTCGGGCTTCAAACCGGCGTCGTAACGACCGTACTCTTCCGGCGCCGCCGCCGTCGCGCGGGTCCGCGAGGCGCCCGCCGTCGCCCTTTCCCGGGCGGGGAGTTCCCCGATCCGACGCACCTCTCCGCGGATCGCCTCGAAGTCCTCTTTCGGAGAAAACATCAGGCGATGATGCTGGGCGATGACGGTCTTCGGGTCGGCCTGTAAGAGACACTCGCCGGCGTCCATCAGGATCGCGCGATCGCACAGCTCCAGGATCAGATTCGGGGCGTGGGACGCAAAGAAGATCGTTGCCCCTGCCTCTCGAATGGACTCGATCCTCGCAAAACACTTCCGGGTGAAGGCCTCGTCTCCCACGGCCAGGACTTCGTCCATGATGAGGATCTCGGGATCGATGGCGATCGCCGCGGCGAAAGCGATCCTCGAATACATCCCGGCCGAGTAGCGCTTCACGGGCTGATCGAAGAATTCTCCGATGTCCGCAAAATCGATGATGCGTTGCATCCGCTCTGAAAGATCCCGATCGGAATAGCCAAGCACCGCTGCGTTCAGCCGGACGTTCTCGCGACCCGTGAACTCAGGACTGAAGCCCGCCCCGATCGCGAGCATCGGAGCGACCCTTCCCCGAACCTCGAGCTCTCCCTCGGAGGGTTCGAGGGTTCCGCAGATCATGCTCAGCAGGGTCGATTTTCCGGACCCATTGCGTCCCACGACTCCAACACACTCGCCTCGGCCGACGTCGAGATCGACACCCCGCACGGCGGCGAACTTCCGACCCGCGCGACGGGCCCTGGGCCAGAGCATCTGCTTGAGACGATCCTGCGGACGGTCGTAGAGCGAGTAGACCTTCCCGAGTCCGCGCGCCTCGATCACTCTCTCGTCCGGCCCGGAATCCGTGCTCTTCGTATCAGAGGACATCGGCGAAACCTGCCTTGGTCCGCATAAACCAGGCGTGCCCGACCCACGCGACGAGCCAGCCCGCGGCGAACAAGACCGCAATCTCACCGAACGGCGGAACGACCCCTTCGAAGAGGCTCTGCTTGGAGATCTCGAGAACGCCCGCAAACGGGTTCAGGAAATAGAGGTCGCGGTATTGCTCGGGAATCACGGAAGCCGGATAAAAGATCGGGCTCAAGAAGAGAAGCGCGGTCGTGAAGAGTCCCACCAGTTTCCCCAGGTCCCTCAGATAGACGCCGAGCGCAGAAAGGAACCAGGTGGCCCCCAGCGTCACGAAGATGACGGGAAGCAGCACGATCGGCACCAACAGCGCGGTCGCCGGGGGGGTGCCGAGGCTCACGCCGTACCAAACGAGGAGCACCAGCCAGCTGATCGCAAACTTGAAGAGGGAGGTCAACAACGCGACCCAGGCGAGCACCTCCGCGGGAAACACCAGCTGTTTGACGTAGGCCTCAGCAGACGAGATTGCCCGGGGAGATTCATTGACGGTCTCTGAGAAGACCGCGTAGATCGTCAAGCCCGAAAAGAGGTAGAGCGCGAAATGACCACGATCCGCCGGCAGCGCCCCCCAACGTGCACTGAATACGAACGAGAATACGAACGTATAGACGAAGAGCATCGCGACCGGCTCCAACACGACCCACGCCATGCCGAGTACGGAGCCCCGATATTGCTCCTCGATACGACGCGCGACGAGACGAAAGATCATGACCCGATGGCGCCAGCAGGTCGCGACGAACGAGAGCGGATTGAGCGAACTAGGGGGCGGCACGGCGGACCTGTCAACAGTTGGGCAACATCCCGATCGACTCCCGAGTCGCGCGCCGGATGAGCCGAGCGAGAGTATCCCAGTCCACTCGAGAGCGCCATTTATGCGGGGGTCTTCGCAGGTTGGTATCGCCCTGCCTTCTTGCGCGCGACGAGGCGATTGCCGACCATGAGTGCCGTTCGCGGGGAGGCGGACAGAAATGCGCATACTGCTGGCCGGCGGAGCAGGCTTCATAGGATCCGTCCTGACTCCGCTCCTCCAATCGCGCGGCCACGAGGTCTGGGTTGCTGACCTCTTCTGGTTCGGTCGACACCTACCGAGTGATGTTCCGACACTGGAGCGCGAGC
Source organism: Deltaproteobacteria bacterium (assembly GCA_002719955.1). Classification (GTDB taxonomy): domain Bacteria; phylum Myxococcota_A; class UBA9160; order UBA9160; family UBA4427; genus UBA4427. The sequence goes on from PBFW01000006.1 coordinate 13,636, forward strand.
TCTTCGAGCTGAACGAAGAAGATCTTGAGCCCTTCGACCAGGTCGTCTTCCTGGCGGGCCTGTCGAACGACCCGATGGCGGAATTCAGCCCCGCCCAGAACTTCGTGGACAACGGAGCCCTCCCCTCCTACCTCGCATACGTCGCCAAGAAGGCGGGGGTCAAGCGCTTCGTATACGCCTCTTCTTGTTCCGTCTACGGATTCTCCCACTCGTCGCTCGCAACAGAGGAGAGTGAAGTCCACTGTGGCTACCCCTACGGGATCTCCAAGCTGCAAGGAGAACGAGGCGTCCTCCAACTCGCCGACGAGGACTTCTCGACCATCGCGCTCCGACAGGGCACGATCGTCGGCTACAGCCCCCGAATGCGCTTCGACCTGATCGTGAACACCATGTTCAAGTCTGCAATCGAAACGGGGCGGGTCACGATCAACAACCCCCACATCTGGCGCCCGATCCTCGACGTTCGAGACACCTCAGAGGCCTTCGCGCTCGCAATCGAAGCGCCCGCGAACGTCCGCGGCGTCTACAACGTGGCCTTCGACAACTTCACGGTCGGCGAAATCGGCCGTCAGGTCGCCGAGGCGGTCGGGGACCTGACCTCNCGCAAGGTCAACCTGGAGACGNACGACATCCAGGACTNCCGCAGCTATCGCGTCTCGACCNATCGCGCTCGCNAGGTTCTGGGCTTCGCGCCGCAATATGACGTGCGGGCCATCGTCGAGGATCTCTACGCACATCTCTCGGAGTACGGCGACTTCTCGAAAGAAATCTTCTACAACGTCGAGATCTTCAAACAGCTCGAGCGTTGAGCCACTCGCTCGTCGTTTTCGCGGAGTTCGACCCATGCAGACCCTCGTGATCGGGGCGACCGGACAGCTCGGGTCGGACGTCGTAAAGGCCTTCCGCGGCCACCAGATCACCACCGCGGCGAGGCACGCAGCCGATTACGACGTCGACCTCGCCCAGCCCGAGTCGATCCGCGGATGCCTCGAATCCACCCGGCCGGATCTCGTCGTCAACACCGCCGCCTGTCACAACGTGCCGGCCTGCGAAGAGTCCCCGTCAGAAGCCTATGCGGTCAATGCCACGGGCGTGGCCGCGCTAGCCGAGTCCTGCCAGGAAATCGGGGCTCGGCTGATCCATGTGAGCACGGACTACGTCTTCGGCCACTTGCCGCCAGGCGCAAGCAGGCGACCCTGGCGAGAAGACGATCCGACCGCGCCGCTCAACGTCTACGCCGCAAGCAAGCTCGCTGGAGAACATCTGCTCGCCGCCGCCTGCGAAGACCACGCGATCATTCGCTCCTCGGGGCTCTATGGCCAGTCGCCCTGCCTCGCGAAGGGAGGTCGGAATTTCGTCCAGCTCATGCTCCACCTCGCCTCCGAGCGCGGCGAAGTCAAGGTCGTCACGGACGAAATCCTCACGCCGACCTACACCGCCGCTCTCGCCCAACAGATCCGGAGGGTCGCCGAGAGCGAAGCGAGGGGCGTCTTTCACGCGACCTGTCAGGGCGAGTGCTCTTGGAACGAGTTCGCTTCCGCCATCTTCGAATACTCGGACACGGAAGTACGCCTCCTGCCGGCGACCAGCGAGGACTTCCCGTCTCCAGTTCGCCGTCCCGGCTACTCGGCGTTGGACAACGCTCGACTACGCGAGCTGAGTCTGGACGTCATGCCGGACTGGCGAGCGGGCCTCCGCCAATATCTCCACGAGTCGAGCGCCGACGTGGCGTGAGCCCGTCCGGCGGCGGGCGCGCGTGAGTCCCCGAATCCCCTTCTCTCAATCGCCGTAGACGAAGTTCGATTCGGCCTCCGGCAGCATGGGGGCGGCGGCGTCCTTGGTCGAGATCACGCTCGGCGGGATCGGCCATTCGATCGCGATCTCCGGGTCTCGATACGAGAGCGCGCGCTCGGCGTCCGGGGCGTGCATCGACGTACATTTATAGTGGACGAGTGTCTCGTCTTCGAGGGCGACGAAACCGTGGGCGAAACCGACGGGAACCCAGAGAGACAGTCCGTTTTCTCCGCTCAACTCGCGCCCGACCCACTTTCCGTAGCTCGGCGACGCGCGACGCAAGTCGACGGCCACGTCGAAAACGGCCCCCTGAATACAACGCACCAACTTCCCCATGCCATGAGGGTCGAGTTGGTAATGCATTCCGCGCAACGTGCCTCGACACGACTTGCTGAGATTATCCTGGACGAAGACCTCGACGAATCCGGCCCGAGACCACATCTCTTGTGAGTAGGACTCCGCGAAGAACCCTCGCTCGTCGTCGAACCGCCCCGTACGAACCTCCAGGACAGCTTCGATCTCCGTCGCTTCGGTCGTGACTTCCATCGGCATGATCCGCGCTCCCTCGCTCATGGACAGCCACTTTCCGGGGCGCCCTGATGTTCTCACGATCCCGTCTTCTTCTTCTCGTCGCCCCGGGCGATCGAGCGCCCTACTCTGCTCGAAACCAGAAGGCCGCACAAGTCTCGGACGGTCGGGATTGCGTCGCTCAGTCCATCCACAGCCCCGTATTCACGAAGTCGGGTCTCAGGGTTTCGACGACTTCCGCGAGGCGCCTCGAAGCTTTCGCGAGTCCTCCGTGGATGGGCGTCGAAAGTTGTACGAAAGCGGCCCTTCCTGGCCGACGGAAAGGCCCGCGATCCAGCGCCAATGTCGAGCGGAACACTTCATGGCCGAGCGAGGCCCTACCCTTCGACCAGAAGTAGACGAGCCGTGTCTCCCCCGGCAGCCTCACGATTTCGACGTCCATCCAGGGATAAGGCGCGGAGAGACTCGGAGGACGCTCGAGAACTTCGCCACCGCGACCCGGAATGGCCGCCTTACGCGACCCCAGGCCGAGCGCCGGGTCGAGGCGATGGTCCGCGGCCACCAGCATCTTCACCTCGGGTGAGCCCGGGCGCGTCATCCGGTGGGCGATGAAGGTGTCGAAACGCACGCTCCCCAAAAATTGATAATCCGGCTTGAAGCCCGTCACGGCCCAACCCGGATCCCGGTTCAAAATGGTCGTGAGCGGCACGTCCCCCCGATCTGCCGGCGCAGACCATCGGGGTCCCGCCAGACAGGCGAGAGCAATCGCCACCGTCATGAACGCGAACGCCAATGACACGGCGAGGCTTGGATGACCGCGCGCGGGTTCGACGACCAGATGTGGCTGCGCCTCCGTCTTCCAGACCCTCGCCAGACCCACATCGACCAATGCCAGCAAGAAGACACTCCCCACGATCATGATCAGGCCCTGCGCCGTGTGGATCGTGGACAGGCTCGCGAAAGGATTGAAGATGATCGAGAGGATCCGAATGAAGTTCGCGAGAATCGCGATCAGGGGTGACAAGCCGATCAACACGAGCGAGCGGCCGCGGTCGTGCCATGTCAGCTCGGTGTAGATACAAGCCGCCATGAGCGTGGTCATCAACGACCGCAGTCCCGTACAGCCCTCGATCACCTGGGCAATCGTGTCGTCCACCCGAATGAGATCGCCCCAGACCGAGACATCGAAGCCGACCCAAGACAGCGCCCATCCGACCACCGCGGCGTTCGCGAGCTGGGCGGGGTAGGCCACCGCGTTCACCAGTGGCGTCGGGAGGGGCATCGCGAGCATCAAGAAGGCCGCGGGGTACAACAGGGTCCGCATCGCACGCGCTCCGCTGAGCAGGAGGGCGCTGCCGAGCGAAGCGATCGCCAGGGAAGGGACGAGAAGCGGCAACCAGGCGACATAATGCGCCCAGATCGAGAGCGCCCCGCCGGCCGCCAGAACCATCGCTCCCAGCGCCGGAGATTCCTGGCCTGCGAAACCGCGCAAGCGGGGCCCGCGAACCCAAAGCATCCAGAGCCAGCAAACGATCACCGCGAGGGGCGCTGCGCTGGTCGGCTCGAAGAGTGCCCGCTCGAGCCCCTCCGACTCGCCGACACCGGGCTCGAAGAGCAGAAGCTGGGCATGTGCCAAAGCGAGCGCCACGACGCCAACACACAAAGCGCCACGGCTCAAGGCGCGATCTCGGGCCGGAGCGGTCACGGAATTCATCGGCCCGTGAACCATCGCGATTCGAGCGGTTTGCGGGCCTTCCGCGAAGACGCGGGCAGTCGCCGGCGAGCTTCGAGGCCCGAACGCACCCCGGATCCGATCTCGACAAGCCCCCTCGGACCCATGTCAAACACCAGCCAGAGCATGTCGCGGACGAGGCGGGGAACCGCCCGAAGGACGAAGGCGAACGAGGCGTTCGCGAGCACGACGCGGATTCGGTTCCGGCTGCATTGTCGCTTCACGAATCCGGGTGGATGACTCGAAGCGCTTCCGTGGAGATCGTGTCGGACCCGCGCATCGGGAATATAGAGGGCCTGCCAGCCGGCGAGTCGAGCGCGCCAGCCGAGATCGACGTCCTCGAAATACATGAAGTAATCGGGATCGAAGAAGGACTCTTCGGTCGCGATCTCGAGGAGCATGGATCGGCGATACCAGGCGGCGCCCGCCGAGGCACAAAACACCTCGGAATCGCCCTCGAAAGCCTCCGCCGCTTCGCCCCGGCCACGATCGCGAATCTCGCCGCCGAAACGGATTTCCACGCCCGCGGAGTCGATTCGCGCGGCGTCTTGGACCTGACGTAGACAAGGCTGCAACATGCCGCATCTCGGCGGCGCGCCCGCCGCCGCGCGCGACATCGCCGCGTGGAAGCCCGGCTCGACATGGCTGTCGTCGTTCAGCGTCGCCACCCACTCCCCGCGAGCGGAAGCGATGCCCGCGTTCGCGCCCCCCGAGAATCCGAGATTGCGGGCCAGCGAAACGCGCCTCATCTCCGGCCAGAGATCGGGTGTCAGACCTGGTAGCCGTGCATCGGGTCCATTCTCGACGAGGATCAACTCCACCTCGCCAGCCCCCCCCTTCGACTCGAGGTCACGCCGGATCGACTCGAGACACCGACCCAGTCGCTCCCCCCCCTTCCAGGTGACGACGACGATGGAGAGAAAAGGTTTCTCGAACAATTGGTAACGCCCCAACCCGTGCCGACCGGATGATAGCACCGCGGACGCCGGGGCTTCGCTGGCGAGACGCTTGTCAAAGCGAGCGCGTGGTCCGAGACTATCCGGATGAATCAAACCGGCACGACCGCTCGGGGGCTCTCCGAGGCGATCGAGATCCTCGAAGCGTGTCTGGGCGACGCGGCCTTGCTCGAGGCGATGGAGCGGACCGTCGATCTCGTAACGGACACGCTCGACCGCGGGGGCCGGATTCTCGTCTGCGGCAACGGCGGCAGCATGAGTGACGCGATGCATTTCGCCGAAGAGCTGTCGGGCCGCTTCCGCGAGCGGCGTCGAGCGCTCCCCGCGCTCGCGCTCTCGGACCCGGCCGTCCTCACCTGTATCGCCAACGATTTCGGCTTCGAGGAGGTCTTCGCGAGGCAGGTCGAGGCCCATGGAAGGGCGGGTGACCTCTTGCTCGTGCTCTCGACGAGTGGAGACTCGAAGAACGTGCTCCGCGCGGTCCAGGTCGCGCGCGAGAGAGGCTTGAAGACGGTCGGGATGACGGGGCGGGACAGCGGCGCGCTCTCGGGTCAGGCCGACGTAACGGTCCTGGTCCCCCGCGCCAAGCAGTCAGATCGGATTCAGGAGGTCCACCTGGTCCTGCTCCACGGCTTGATCGAGTCGATCGAGGCGCGGCTGGCGCTCGGCACAGCCGGCGCTTAGAGCGGCCGCCGAAGTCGCGAGGACTGTTTCACTGTAACAGTACCTGGGGTCCGGTCGAATCTGCGGCAGCTCGTTCCGCGAGCCGCGCTCACCGGTTCTCAGCGGGCCTGTCGACGACGCGCGCGCTGTGCGCCCAGGGACATCAACCCCAGACCAATGAGCAGAGCGGACGAGGGCTCCGGCACGACCGTCGCAACCACGGGAGCGACGGAGATCTCGTCGAAGGTCGCGCTTCCGTTGTAAACGTAGGCGTTGAGCCTGAAGCCATCCGCCGCGGCCGGTGCGGCGAGCCCGCTCATGGCCCTGCTGAAGGTCTCGCCCACAACACTCGTGCCGTAATGGACGGAGAGCACACTTGCCGACCCGATGAACTGGTTCCCCGCGAACCAGGCCGCCCGGATGTTTACCCGATCTGCTTCGAGTGAATCGAGCGCGAGCGAGATCTCGAGGTCGCCAATCAGCGACTGATCGAGAGGGGTCACGCCGAGCGTGTCGAATCGACCGTAGGCCTCGCCCGAAGCAGACTCGACGAGTGTCGACGCCAGGAGCTGAGTAAAGTCCGGCGCTGGAACCCAAGGCAAGACCCGCCAGTCCGCGGCGTAATCGTCGAAATCCGAATGGAAGATCGCGCCCGCCGGGGCAGCCTGGGCCGCAGACGCGGTACAGAGCGCGAAAGCCAAACTAAGAACGCTTGAAAGGAAACGCATGGGGGAGCACACACCTCGCTTAATTCACGAGTCAGTGGCAGCAGAGGGGTCCTTGTGTCGAAGTCGATCGAAAAAATTGGCCCTCGCGTGAGTCTGTCGCTCCCGATACCCGTTTCTACACCTGGAATGCGGGTTCGTTTCACGAGACCTGCCGATCGCGAGGTGGAGGCCGCGTATGGATCGCAAGACCGATCCCCCTTGGGCTCACGCGAGGGGACTGCTGCCTGAGAAGGCCGCGCGCTCGGCGACCCCGCGATTCGTTCCCCACCCAGGCCGCACGATCGGCCTACACGCCTACCGCCTCGAGGCGTTTCCCGAGTTCCGCGCGATCTCGCCGATCAACCGCCGCTTACGCCAGGCGCCGGGCAACTCGCGCCAAGTCTCGCGATACGCCCCCAGCATCCCCCGATCTCGAATCAACACGAACCCGAGCCGCAACACCTCCCAGCCGATCAGCCACGGCGCGTTCATGAGAAAACCGGCCAACGTCTCATTCTTGACCAGCTGGAGGTAGTGGTTCTTGAAGGAGTGCCGGCGGATCGCGACGGGGATCTCGGCGCGGCGCCCCGACCGCCAGCCGCGGCCGTGGACGGCCACGGCGGCGGGCTCGTAGAGCACGGTCCAGCCGAAGCGGCGGGCGCGCCAACAGAGGTCCGTGTCTTCGTGGTACGCGAAGAAGACCTCGTCGAAGAGCTCCCCCTCGATCGAGAGCCCGTCGATCGCCGCCTCCCGGAGCAACATCGCGGCGCCACTCACCGCCTCGATCCGCTCGCGGCGATCGAACTCTCCGCGGTCCGGCGATTCGCTGCCCCGGTCCCGCGGCCGACGGTGGCGAGGGAAGCGGATCCCCGCGCTGTCGATCAGCTCTCGGCCCGGGCGGAGGAGCTTGCCGCCGGCGATGGCGACGTCGGGCTCCGCCTCGACGCTGTATAGGAGCTTTTCGGCGAAGTCGGCGTCGAGCACGACGTCCGGGTTCAGGATCAACACGAATTCCGCGTCCTGGCGAAGCGTCGCCACCGCGCGGTTGCCCCCCCCGGCGAAGCCCCTGTTCGAGCCGTGCTCGAAGGACACCCCCGGATGGGCCTTCGCCAGCTCATCCAACGCGGCCGGATCGACCCCCGTATCCCAGACATACACGCGGCGGGGCGGACAGGTCTGCCGCGCGACGGAGTCGAGACACCCGGCGAGGTCGCGATAGCTGCCGTGATTCACGATCCCGACCGCCCAGCTGGGCGGGGGCGTCGTTGCCGCGTCAGTCACACCCGAAGTAACGCTCGTAGTACTCCTCGATCTTGCTCTCGAGCTTCCCACGTAGTGGACGGAGCACCAACGGCAGGCTCACGTCGATCGAGATCGAGGTGTCGTCATAGGCGACCCGCGCCTCGGCGCCGCGGGCCTCACACACGGCTTCTTTACCCTGCCAATGCCAGCTCCCGCCGAGTCGGCTGCTGACCTTGTCCGCGAGCCCTTCGATCCGGGGCGGATAAGCATCATAGGGGTATGGCGTCTGCGAGCCGCAACCTAGGCCCCGGAGAACAGGAAGGTTGGTGCCCCCCGGCATCGTTGGACATCCTCGAGTTGAGAGATCAACAACACCCAACGAAGGGAGGGAGCTGCCGATAGGCAGCGAGTGGATGGAACGCTACATCGGGATGGACGTGCATGCCGGGAGCTGCACGCTGGCAGTGATTTCCGAGAAGGGCCGGAAGCTCAAGGACTTTCCGGTCGAGACCAACGGACAGGCCCTGGTCGAAGCGATCCGCATGATCCCCGGACACAAACATTTGGTGATGGAAGAAGGGCTTCAGAGTGCTTGGCTCTACGAGACGCTGAACCCTCATGTCGACGAACTCGTGGTGGCGGGTATCACGACGAGCCGAGGCCCGAAGAGCGACAAGCGAGACGCTTACGGACTGGCGGAGAAGCTCCGCGTGGGCAACCTCGACAAGCACGTCTTCAAGGCCCCGCGTCAGTTCACGCGGCTCCGCGAACTCTCCCGGGCTCACATGACGTTAGTCGGAGATGTAGTTCGAGCACAGGCGCGGATCAAGAGCATCTATCGCTCGCGTGGCGTCCTCGTGACGGGTGTGGACGTTTACAGCTCTCGTCGCCGGAACGAGTGGCTGAAGCAGCTGCCTTCCACCTCGCAGCTCAGAGCGACGCGACTCTACGATCATCTCGACTTCTTGCTCGAGCAGAAGAAGCGGGCCGAGGCCGATCTCCTTCGAGAAGGGAAGAAACACCCGATCGTAAAGATCCTGGAGAGCGCGCCGGGCTTCGGGCCGATCCGCGCAGCCCGACTCGTTCCGATCGTGATCACGCCGCATCGCTTCCGAACAAAGCGACAGTTCTGGAGCTATTGCGGACTCGGCATCGTGACGCGATCGAGTTCAGACTGGGTGCAGACGGCCGAAGGAGCCTGGATCAAGTCCCGAGTGCCGCAGACGCGCGGCCTCTCACGCCAACACAACCACTTCTTGAAGAGCATCTTCAAGGGCGCCGCGACGACGGTGGTCACGCAACGCAACAAGGATCCCATTCATGCTCGCTACGAACGAATTCTCGACGGTGGCACGAAGCCGTCTCTCGCAAAGCTGAGCCTGGCGCGCATGATCGCCGCAACCGTGTTGCGGATGTGGAAGAACGAGGAGGAGTACGACCCCGGACGAGCCGGGTTGCTTGCCAACACACGCAAAGGCTAGACGAAGGATCCTTTGGAAGAGTTGATGAGCAAGCAATCCAACGAAGACGCATCCGCGAAGAGAGTTCGCAAGCCACGCATTGCGTGGCCGCGGGGGTGAGCATCCATAAATCTCCTGACCAACGGCAAACACCCGGAAGGTCCGACGGATAAGCTATGCCCCCCCGAAGAACCAAAAGAAGCGATGGCCGACAGAGGCCCAGATGGAAGGATGGTTCCCACGCGAAAGTGGAGAACACAGACGCCGAACAATCGCGATGCGACGGACTTGCTTTCGAATCGAACACTCTCAACGAACCGCTCGTCAGAGTTCAGTCGCTGCTCGAACTGAACCACGAGCTCAACGTCTCGACTCGAGACCGTCCAGCCAGAACGGGAGCAGACGCCCGGATCGAAGAATCTGAGGCGAANGGGGAAGTACGCCTTGCGCTCCAACCCTATGGAAGGAGTTTTAAGCTGCGTTTTCCGCACNACCGNTACTAGGCATTACGACAAATNGGCCCCAAGGGGCCCGTTCCGGGCGTACTGGTCTGGGTCCTGATCGAGTGGCTCCACCGCGGCAAGCCCACCATCCTGGGCGCCGCCACGGGAATCGTCGCCGGACTCGTGGCCATCACCCCGGCCTGCGCCTCCGTCGGTCCCCTCGGCGCGATGGCCGTCGGCGCCGGCGCCGCCGTGTTCTGTTACGCGGCGGTCACCATGCTCAAGCCCGCCCTCGGCTACGACGACTCGCTCGACGTCTTCGGCGTCCACGGCATCGGCGGCGCCTGGGGCGCGCTGGCGACCGGCCTCTTCATCATGGAGACCACGGACGCCGGATACGGGGGTCAGATCGGGATCCAGATCCAGAGCATCCTGATCACGGCGGTCTTCGCCTGCGCCGCGACGGCGGCCATCCTCTACGCGATGAAGGCCGTGATGGGCGACCTGCGCGTCTCTGAGGAAGCGGAGACTGAAGGGCTCGACCTCTCGGAGCACTCCGAGACGGCGTACGGATAGCCGTAGCGAGCTCGATCGCGAAAGCGAACGACGGGGGAGCGGGCTGGTCCCGTTCCCCCGTCCTCGTTCTGGCGCCTAACCCGCCGCGAGGCTGTCGTAGACGGCCCGCGGCACCTCGAAGTACGACACCTCGTCGGGCTCTGCGAGCCCCTCGAGCAGGCCGTGAATCGCCTCGCCCGAGCCGGCCAACGCCTCGACGTCGAACGTCGCGGCGAGCTCCGCGTAGCCCGCCTCCGTCGCGAGCGCTGGCGTCCGCGAGGTCAGCGCCTCGATCGCCCACGCCTGCAGACTCTCCGCCCCCGGCTCGATCGCCGTCTCTTCCTGGCGCGAGGCCGGGGCGTGGTAGTGGGGTCGCTCACGGAAGAGGTCGATGCGAAGGAACTCCACCGGCTCGTCCTCGTGCGCCGGCGCCTCACTGAATACGTAGAGCGTGACGCCACCGTCGAAGACGTCGACCTCGCGCCGACAGGCGACCAGGCGGACACCGCCGATGCGGAGCTCTGCGTCGGGGCCCTTGCGGATCTCGAGGTGGGCTGTCTCGACGTCGCTACTCGGTTTCTCGGGTGGCTGGCGCTGTTGCGTCAAGGGTGGCTTCCTTTCGACTCAACCTGCCTCGATGATCTCGTGGCGCGTGTCGGCCCAGCCTAGCGCGCGCTCTGCGATCAGGCGCCGCTGGACGGCTGAAGCGGTGTCTCCGGGCGACTCGAGTCCGCCTAGCGCTGGCCTACGGCCGAGCCGACGAGATCGTCCCCCGAGAGCAGTCGATCGACCACCGTCGCCAGATCGGGCTCACGCGCCACCAACCGCCAGAACGGGTCGTCCGCGTCGGGTATCGCCACCCCCGTCTCGACGAGCACAGGCTTCGCCCCCGCCGCAAGGGCCGCTTCCGCGTCGCTCTTCCTATCCCCCACCATCAGCGCCCCCTGGACCGACAGACCTAGCATCCGCGCGCCCTCTTCGAGCAGACCCGTGCCGGGCTTGCGACAGACGCAGCCGGCGTCGGGGACATGCGGACAGAACAGGATCGCTTCGAGACGTCCACCGAGCGCCTCGACCTGTGCGCGCAACCTGGCGTGGATCGCGTCGAGGTCCTCTGGCTTGATCCAACCGCGCCCAATACCCGACTGGTTGGACACGACGACGACCCGATACCCGGCCCTCGACAGGCGGCCCACCGCCTCGAGACTGCCCGGTAAGGGCCGCCAATCGGCCAGCGACCGGATATGGTCCGGTGAGTCCTGGTTCAGCACCCCGTCGCGATCCAGGAACACGATTCCGCGGTCCGGCTTCGCCGGCAGAGGCCCTCCGTAGTAGTTGGCGTGAAGGGCATCGGCACCAACCAAGGACTCGCCTGGCACAGACGGCGATACCTGGGCTTCTCTACCCAGCGCCAGTAGTGCGTCGTTGACCGCAGCCGGCGTTTCCGAGAGCGCGAGGGGAAGGAGGCTGCCGTGGCCACGCGCCTTGATCCGCTCGGCCAATGCGCCGAGATCGAAGGCGACGGGATGGAGACCGACGCGCCAGGCGGAAGAGAGCGTCGCACACCAGGTTTCTGGAGTAAGAGAAGGCAGGAATGCGAGGCAGGGCTCGACGACCTGCGCCGCAAGCACCCGGTCCGCATCCTCCATTACATACCGGCCCGTCACGGTCACGCCTGCGTCTCGCGCGACTGAGTCGTCATGGGTGTAGCCCACGACCCGGTACTCGAGGGCGAGCCCGCGACGTCGGGCGTCAGCCGCCGCCGCGACTACGAGCCGATAGCCTTTCTGGTCGTTGATCGCGCCCGGCACGAGCACGCGTAGCTGGCCGGATGACGGAGCAGCTTTCGAAACGGGCTCCATTTTCAGAGGCGTCTCAGGGTGGCCACGAACCACGTAGTCGGGCGCGGACCACCGGCGCATGAACCGAGCCCGCACGTCTTCGGTCGGACAGAAGACGTGCCGGGCGTCTTCGAGCAATGGGCGAAACGCTCCCCGCCACGCTTCGATTTCGACGTCCCCGAACCGGCTACCCCGATCCGCGAGACAGGCCCGACACCCCGCCACCTCGGGCTCCCCACAATATCGCCCCCGCTCGTCCTCGAGGTGGAGCCGAGGGCAGATCGCGCCGTAGTCGTGGAGGGTGACGTCGAAGGAGACCGACAGCGCCTGGACGAGGGAGCGGAGCCAGCCCGCTCCTTCGGCTCCCGCCGGGCCCGTGTGATGCACATGCACGTGTCCTATTCGAAGGATGCGGAGCGCATCGACGAGGGCGCCCCGGTCCGAGGTCGCCAAGTCCGCCAACACGCCGAGGTCCTCGAGCGGCCGTCGCCCCGGGGCGGGATCGAGCCGCAGGCGCGGCGCCCCGTCGCCTTCGAGCCAGTTGAGGACGTAGACATCGACACCTTCGGCGTCGAGGCACGCGGCGAGCTCGCGCAGGTGGCCCTTCACGCCCCCTCCCCAATCGTGACTCACGAAGAGCACCGCCGTGTCCTCGGATCTCGACGCGGCGCGCAGCCGCGCAGCGTCGATGCGCAGACGGGCAACACGCAGGGGATCCGCCGACACGAAGGCCTCGACCCGCTCGAGGAAGTCGGGATGGCGCGCTTCGAGCGCGACGGCCGCGCGGCGCCGCAATCGCGCGGCGCGTCTTCCGAACGAGCGCGCGCCCTCGTGCCGGACGAAGACATCCGTCGCGATCCCGTGGCGCCAGCCAGCCGCGGCGGCCCGCAAAGAGAAGTCGTTCTCCTCGCCGTAGCCCGCCGTGAACGCGTCTCCGAACCCTCCGACGGCGTCGAGGCAGGCCCGCTTCACGTAGAGACAGAATCCGACACCCGTCGGCGCGGGCACCACTCTTCCGCCATTGACACGACTCGCGAGAGCGTCGATCTCCTCGAGAGCCAGCTCCAGGCGCGCGCGCTGGTCGCGTTGGGGATGGGGGTAGCTGGCGATGTCGCCATTGTTGGCGAGCGGGGTGATCGTGCCGTAGTCCGGAGACGAGCTTGCTGCGGCGCGCAAGCGCGCGAGCCAGTCCCCGAAGACGATCACATCGCTGTTCAAGAGGACGACGTCCGCCGCCGGATCGAACTCGATCCCCCGCTGAACGGACCGCGCGAATCCGACGTTGCGGTCGTTGCGCAGAAGCACGAAGTGACCCGCAGCTGCGAGACGGGCGAGCTCGCCGGACAGACGGCGCTCTGGGGAGGCGTCATCGACGACGACCAGGCGGACGCCCGGCGCGGTCTTCCGAACCGCCAAGAGACAGGCGAGGGTCTCATCGAAGCCTCGATGGACGGGTACGACGACGTACGGCGTCCCTTCACAGTCGGACTCGGAGGCGACGAGCGCTGACCAGTCGGCCGCCGTGGGCGCGGCGACCGGTGGCCATGGAAGGCGCGGCTGATTGCGGGGATGGGCCTCGAGCCAGAGCGGGTAGTTCGGGCTCGAAGCGAAGAGAAATCCCCAGCGACCGTAGATCCAGTCCTTCAGGCGCTCACGACTCGCCCGTTCGATCGGTAGGCGGGCGAGGGTCGCGCTCAGTGTTCGAAAGAAGGCTCGTTTCAGCGACAATGCCAGCTCCAGCCTCCGCCGATCGGTAGATCCTAGGCCATGCGCGAAAGCGTTGCTGAAGCGGCCTCGCAGGGATCACGCTTGGTACGCCGGGGTCCGTCGGAGATGGAATCTGAAATCGGCGACGCCGATCGCGCGGTCTCGAGGCGGGCGTGGCGACCCTCGAATCCGTTGGGGATGCGACGGAACCCCCTCCGAACCGAGGCAGTCCGACAAATCGTCCAACATCGAGTCGACGTGTGAGCAATCCGGGATTCGGACCGACTCCTGGGCTGGGCCCGGATCCCCCCGGGAAGAGCCCGGAAGCCAACTCGTTCCGAAACCGAAGCTTCCCCAGCTGGATAGGGGTTATATGACCCCATCCTAGGTCTGTCCGCGCGGAAATCCGCCCCTCGTGGCGATCTCCGCCACGATCTCCCCTGTCGATCATTGTTCTGAAATCCGACGAACGTTCGAGTCGCGCACAGCTCGCAGACGTCTCTTCCAGGCGCCACCCATCCTCGAGAAACCTGACGCGGGATCATCCTCGTCGACATAACCACGAAGCTTCAGACTCGCCCGGAACCGCTTTCGATACGGATACATCGAGCTAAGATGTGCCGTCGTCGCGTTGTATCACGACGATTCGCGCCCACCTTGTCGACATGCTCCAAACAGATGGCGAGTCGGAACTAAAGGGGTCGGGTTTCAATCACATGAGGGCGGGAACGCCCGAACGAAGCGGGTTCTACTTTCCCGTCGGAGGCTTTCAGTGTTGATGAGAACTGCGATGGTCATCGCCGCAGCGATGACGATGATCCCCGGGTCTGCCCTCGCGGGTGCCGGACCTGGCCCCGACAACGATATCGACGTCGCGCCGATCCTCGGTACGGCAACGACTTCCGCCGTCGTGATCCAACACAGCGGCGGATACACATACGGCTACAACATGTCGGGCACGTCGGTTGCCGGCCAAGGTGCGCTCGCCGCAGTCGCTGGGTATCAAGTACAAGCGGGCGGCTCGCTCGGCTGGCCCGATCTCGACGGAAACGGGATTTCGGATCTCGTGATCGTACATACCTCGGGCTACCAGTACGCCTACCTGCTCCAGGACGACGGAGCGGATTTCGTAAGCGTCCTGAGCGAAGGCGCCATTCCCAACATACCCGCAGGCAGCTCCCTGCTTGGCTGGGCGGATCTGGACGGCGACGGCAACGACGACATGATCCTCCAGGACGACACGACGGGCGCGACGATCGCCCATCTGATGAGCGGTCTGACCGCCTCGTCGAGCGGCGCCGTCCCCGGCCTGCCCGACCATGGCGGCTACAGCACGATCGGCTTCCCGGACCTGGACGGCAACGGAAACGCCGACATCGTGATCCAATCATCCTCCGGCTACGCCTACGCCTACCTGATGAGCGGGCTGAGCGTGTCGAGCGAGGGGCCGGTCCCGTCTGCGCCTGATGTGCAGGGCTACTCGACCGTCGGCTTCCCCGATCTGGACGGTGACGGCGACGCCGACATCGTGATCCAGCACTCGGGCGGATTCGCATTCGGATATCTGATGAGCGGCACCACGACATCGAGCTCCGGACCGGTCCCCGGCGTCGCGGGCTACCAGATCATCGGGTTCCCGGACCTGGACGCGCAGAACGGTAGCGACATCGTGCTCCAGCACTCGGGCGGCTACACAGTGGGCTTCCTGATGGCAGGCCTGACCTCGCTGAGCAACGGGGCGCTCCCCAGCCTCGCCGCGGCGAACGGATACAGCTCCATCGGTTTTCCGAACCTGGACGCGACGGAAGGCGCCGACATCGTGTGGCAGCACTCCGGAGGGTACACGTACGGCTACCTGCTGGACGGGACGAGTTCGACCGGCGACGGAGCGCTACCCACCGCGCCCCCTGGCTACACGACACTCGGCTGGGAGAACGCCAACGCCTTGTGATTCGAGAGATCTCGAGAGGTCGTTCTTTGCCTCTGGAATGAACCAAGAAGCCGGTCAGCGCGTTCGTGCTGGCCGGTTTTTTGTTGGATGAGTCCCGAGCGCCCCAAACGACTAGAAACGCGATCAGAACCGCACGGCATCCGCAGCAGCCGATTTGAGGCCGCCAGAATCCACTCTAATAGAAGAAGGCTCGCCTTAGTGTTCGAACCGCGTCCTCTTCTCCTGGTCGCCGTCTCGGTTTCGCTCCTGGGTGCGGCCCGGAACGACCCATTCCTGAGATCCAAGACTCCCCTTGCGCGGACTGTAATGTCATTCTGCTCTTCTTGATTCGGAGCTAACGTAATCCCATGCGAGCGTACTTCCCGTTCATTTTATTGATGTTGGCAGTTGCGGGCTGTCAGAAACCTGAGCCCCAGAAACCACCTAATTTTCTTTTCGTTCTAATCGACACTCTTCGCGCCGACCATGTGGGAACACTTGGATACAACCAGCCGACGACGCCATTCATCGACTCTCTGGCCGCCGACGGTCGCGTCTTCGAGAACGCTCTTTCGCAGGCGCCATGGACCGGGGCTTCGATGGCCAGCCTCTGGACATCCCGGTATCCATCCGAATCGGGGGCATACGTTTTACCCGACTCGGATGGGCGCGTATGGCTAGGAAAAACGAGTTCGACGAAGCTGAACGAAGAACTACCCACAGTTGCAGAGCTGCTCTCAGAATTCGGTTACGACACGATTGCGGTCGTCACCAATTCCTATGCAGGCGAACACTTCGACCTTCTTCGCGGATACGGAGTCACCCGATCGGGATTCGCGAACGCGGCAAAAGCGACCGACAAAGCGATTGCAGAGCTGGATGCACGCACCGAAAACGGGAGCGACCAGCCATTCTTTCTTTATGTGCACTACATAGATCCCCACGAACCGACATTCCCGCCGGAGAGCTACAGATCACTGTTTCCTTCACGAGACGGAGAGCCTCATGAGCGGAGACATGAACGCTGGGCATATGGACGCGAGGTAGATCCAGAGGATGCCGACTTCAAATCGTTCCGGGATCACAAGATAAACCTGTACGATGCCTCCATTCGCTTCGTAGATTCGCAAATCGAACGCCTCTCGGACGAGCTTGAAAGGCGGGGATTACTGGATTCGACGGTTTTCATCATCGCCTCGGATCATGGAGAAGAGTTCTGGGATCACAGGCAATTCGAGCTTGAAACACATTTGGACCCTCGCGGTTCGAGCGGCGTTGGGCATGGGCATTCTCTGTTCAACCAACTAATTCACGTACCGCTTATTCTAACGGGGCCAGGCATCACGAGGGCTCGAGTAGCGGCGCCAGTCCGAAACCTCGATATCGCGCCAACAATTCTCACGCTGGCCGGTGTGGATGTCGCAGACCGAGGATTTCGAGGTACTTCGCTCTTGGAGACAGCTGAGGAGTTGTCGCGCCTCAGATTAGATAGATTTTCGGAAAGTCTTGCTTACGGAGTGGAGGCTCAAAGCCTGACGCGTGATGGATGGAAATTCATACGCTACCGCGAAACAAAAACTGGCAAGACTGAATTTCTTTTCGACGTCTCGATCGACAAAAGCGAATCAAGGGAAATTTCAAATCAAAACGCGGCCAAAGTTGCAGAAATGCGATCCGCCGTCGACTCGATACTCGCTGGCATGGAGCGGACTCGTAGTTCTGATGCGACTATCGACGAGGAGACGCGCAACCAGCTTCAGGCCCTTGGCTATATCGATCCGACGAATTCGCCTGAGTCCGAGATACTAGAGGCCAGAATCGATTTCTCGGAAGGACCTGGCAGCGACACGCAGCTCATCAGCGGCTTCTATCAGCATGAAGATCGTTTTCGGTGGATATCCGGAAGTGCAAGGGCCATTCTTGGCCGTCCGCAAGCCGCAAATTCCTGGCGGATCCGAGGTTGGGTTGATCTTGCCTCTCACGGGCTGGAAAAACTGGGTCTGGCCATCACACTGGATGGAAAAGAACCATCCGTTCATGAGGTCGCGACGAGCGGGCCATTCTTGATAGAAGGGGCTCTTCCTGAGTCAGACGGAGACAATGTCGCCCTGGATCTCACATGCGACCATGAGTTCGTGCCAGCCGAGCGTCGCGAGATGTCCAGCCGCGATTCGAGGCGCTTGTGCGTGATCATCTACCAAATTGAGGTCTTTTAGTAAGCAAGCATTTCCTGGCTCACTTGGACTCCGTTAGGCTTGAGCACAGGACTTCGCGAGGCGCCTCGGTCTTCAGGTCGGGCCGTATTGCCATAGAAAAAGAAATCCTCAGGCGTGGGTGGCGAAGAGGGCGGCTCTCCCGAATCCTCCTCGAGATTGAAGAGCTTCGCTCCCCCGCCTTCCTGTGCGATCAGCTTCCACACGCCACGCTGAACGGAGTTGGCGGATGTGATCGAACTCAAGACGAAGGGCGGCATTTCGGAGAGGAGATCGACCCCAGCGGATAGGAATTTCAAGCCGCGTTTTCCGCACCACCGATACTAGGCATTACGACAAATAGGCCCCAAGGGGCCCGTTCCGGGCGCGGGCTCGCGACGCGTTTCCACCATGATTCACCTCTCGCTCCGACGCCAGCACGCTGATCGCGGCGTTCAGGACGAATGGGTTCGCGAGCGAGCGGTCGAAGAAGAGTTCCCCCGCGACCCATGCGCTACGAGTCCGCCGGGCGATACCAGATCGGAGATGAGTAGGCGCGTTCCTGGAGCGTCGCCGGACGACCCGTCTCGGACACGTCGATGCCGAGGGAAATCGCATCGAAAAGGGAGTAGCGCGGCGTGGGGATCTCCAGGGCACGAACGTAGTAGAATGACGCTTGAGTCGGATCGAACTCCGGGTCCGACCAGATCGTGACCAGCTGACTCGCACCGATTGAATTCGAATAGGCGGCCGTCGTCAGGTCGACGGTGTTTCCGACGGCCGGAAGCCTCCCGTCGACGTCGGGCTTTCTATCTCCCGACCACACGACGTCGTAGACCTGCTCGTGCCCCATGCCTGATGCATCGAGCCAGCCCTTCACGACCTGCACGCGATCGAGGTTGGCTCCGGCCGGGTCTTTCAGCGCGGCGATCAGCAGACGCGGCGCGCCGCTTCCCGCCTCCTGTCGCAGCTCCCCGCCCATGGGTACACCTCGCGACCACGTATCCGGGTCGGCGACCGAGGGCGTGCTCTCCGCTTTGTCAGTCAAGGTTGCTCGGAGCTTCAGGGTGATCCGGGGTCCCGTCGTGGCGTAGACCTCTCTGCGCATGAACGCCTCGAAGATCGCCTCGCGGGTGTTCTCTGTGGCCCAAGCAGCGACGAGCCCCGCCGCGCCCATATCCCACCCCCGGGCGACGCCGATCCCGGTCGGCTTCGATCGATCTGCGGGCCACGCATCCTTCTGTCCTTTGCCTGCGAAGGCCGTCTCTTCGATTGCGGACATGCCGGTATGGGAGTCGGAAGATCCAATCATCCCGATTTGGTACGGGTTCACGCCGATCCGCTCTTCGATCTCCAGACCTCGAACGAGTGCCGAACGCACGTAGTCTCCACGCGTCGCGTCGGGTGTTGAGCCCTTCGGGAAGAGCGTCGCGTTGTAGGTTTCGAAGTCTGCGAACTCGTCCGTCGGCGACAAGGCGGGGTGGGCTTCGGAGTCCCCCTTGATCTGCGTGACCTCGACGACACGTTCGAACCGCATGCGTCTTCGTGCATAGTGTTCGCTGAGCGGGTTTCGGAAGCTGTCTTCGAGCGGAAACATCCGGCCCATCGAGACGTTCGAGTTGTGGGGAATCGCGATGAATGAAGCGCCGGTTCGCTCCTCGATCGAGGCGAGCCATTCCCACAGATCCTCGGGACGCGGCGTTTCCGTGCCGCTGAGCGGCAGGAACTGGCCCGCGATGTCGCTTCCGGCCGGCGTGAAGATCACGCGGTGCAGATTGGCGCCACCCGGGAGGGCCGTCCATTCCCAGCCGATGAATGCAGAGAACTCGCCCGGTTGGTCGTGCCGGTCTGCCGTTTCGATGATGTCCTGCCAGGCGCCGCGGCGCTTCTGGTCGCCATGCAGGTCCAGATACCAGTCCATCGCCGAGAGTCCAGGATCGTTCTCGCTCGGAATTCCCAGACCGGCGTTCACGAAGAAGTCGTAGATGCCGATCAGGGCTTCGCGATCGTCGGGGTCCACCATCGAGCGCATTGCCTTGCCGGATTCGGTGTCCCAGAACTCCGTCCCTTCCGTGAAGGCAGCCTTGATCGTGCCGAGTGATTCCGCGTGATCCGAGACGACGAGGAAGTCGAGTGGGCGATCGAGCTGCCAGACTTCTCCCGTCGTCGGACTGATGACCGACTCGCCCTTCGCGAACCGATAGGCCGTGTCAGGCGTCGCGGTCGGCGTACCGAAGAGGAAGACGTCGAACGAATGGCTCGTGTGAAGGTGGGTGTCGCCCCAGAGAGGAGCCGATGCCGTCAGTGCCTGCGACTGTTTCGAAGCGAGCGTTGGCTCACTCCGGGAAGGAGAAACGATCGTGCTCGGTGTGTCGGCGTCCAGCGGCTCGTTCGGGACGCATGCAGCGGTCGAGAGCGCGAGGGCCAGCACGGACGCGATTGTACTCGCGCGAGCGATCGGGTTCGTAGTTTTCATTGATTGGGTGCGTCTCCTGGTTCGCTCGCGGGTCAAGCCGTTCGAAGAAAGCTCGCGATCGTTTCGGCTGTGCCCGTTGGATCTTCGACCGCAAGCATGTGACCTCGCCCGGCAACCACGACGTGTTCGACGCGAGGGATGTGTCGCGCGAGCAGCTCGGCGGGCTTGATGAACATCTCGTCGAGCTCGCCCAGCATCACGAGGTTCGGGCATTGGATCTGCTTCAGGCGTGCAATCCGGGGATCCAGGTCGGTATAGAAATGCCGCCCGAATTCGACCACGTGGACCGGGTTGCTCATCGCGAGAATTTCCTCCGTCCAGCGCCAACAGCGTTCGGGATCCGCGTTCGTGTCGAGCGCGGACCAGAACGGGCGACCGTCGCCTTCTCTCGCCTGGCGAATCTGCTCGGCGACACTCAAACGGGCGAAATCGGCAACCGCCGGCACGTCGAAGGGCGGCACGAAGGGAGCCGGGTACGCGCCCTGGTATTCCGGGTCGCTGTAGACGTCGGACGGTGCCGTCGCCGAGCCCGTGTCGGTGGAGACGAGCGAGATCAGCCGCTCGTGGTGGTTCATGGCGAATCGCAGTCCCGCCATGCCTCCTGTCGCGTGTGTGAGCAGGTGGAAACGACCGAGATCGAGGTGATCCGCCAGCGCGCCGATGTCGTCAGCGATCCGGTCGACGTGGTAGCCCGGATCCTCTCCGGGAATCACCACGGATCGACCGTGGCCGCGTAGGTCCATGTCCACGACCCGAAATCCCGACTCGGCCAGAGCAGCGCTGACCCCAGTGCGGGACCAATACGCGCCGCACATCGTGACGCCGTGTAGCGTGATGACGGTTTCGGATCCTTCGCCGACAGCATCGTAGAAGAGTCGAGCTCCGGGTCGTTCGAAGTACGGCATCAGGCGGAGTTGTTCCTTGCGAGGCCACACATTCGTGAAACGGACCGCATCAGCCGAGTGCCTCCTTGTCGAACAAGCGTTGGGGGTCCGCCAACTCGAGTCCCTTTTCGCCGGGGCCCGTCGGAGAGGAGAAGAACCCGAGGATGTCGTGCGCACGCGAATAGCCCATGAGGGCGCGCAGCTGGGGCGGCAAGTCCTTCGCGATCTCGGGTGGGCAGGAGAGATACTGATTCTCTTCCTGCCGCAACCAGTCGAGGGTGTAGTGCAGGAGTACGCCGAGGCGATGCGTATCCGTCGAGTTGCTGCCGCCCCCGTGCAACACGGTCCCCGAGTAGATCAGCACGGAACCGGGCTCCATCTCCGCGACCAGGATCTCGTGCGGCTCCGGCTCGCGGTCCTTGTCCCACTCATGCGATCCGGGAACGACGCGCGTCGCACCGTTGTCTTGCGTGAATCCGCTGATCGCCCAGATCGTGCTGAGTTGCGTCTCGATTCGCCGCGGGACGCGACCACCCCAGACGCCGCGGTCGCGATGAAGGGCCTGCGCACCTTCGCCCGGCCCGATTCGAACGGCTTGTGTGAAGTGCAGCTGGTAGCCGTCGGCATGGGGAGCGAGAAAGCGGTCGCAGGTCGCATTCACGACCGGGTCGACGGCGAGACGGCGACAGGTCGGGGAGCGTGCCATGAGCGCCCCGATTCGCTGGGTATGGAAACCGGCGAAGTCGTTACGGCCTGGCCGCGCCGATTCGAAGAAGGGGGAAAGCTCTTCTCTGAGGGACGCGAGCGTGGTCTCGTCGAGGGCTCCGTCGAGCACGATCGCCGCATCTCGGTCGAGATACCCGCAGAGGACCTCGACCGAGTCGTCGCGAGTGCAATGAACGATCTCGGTCATTCGGCGTGATCTCCGCGGATAGGAATTTCAAGCTGCGTTTTCCGCACCACCCATAGTAGACATTCTGACAAGTAGGCCCAGGAAGGGCCCTTCCTGGGCCCGTCTCCTTCTCCTGCTTCGCCATATCGAGCCACTCTTCGCAGTCCTCCTGACGTCGCTATCGATCTCTAAGATCAGGAGACTTTGGAGTCCATACTCTCCTGTCGGGCTACACTGCGTGGAAAAATGCCCGGAACGGGCCCCTTGGGGCCTATTTGTCGTAATGCCTAGTATCGGTGGTGCGGAAAACGCAGCTTAAAACTCCTATCCGCCACGGGCCAAGATCGAAGCTTGGCGCCAGGCGTACAATGAGTTCAGACCACACAGCTCGCTCGGGGAGAAAACACCCGAGCAATTCTTGGGGTCTGGGGACTGGGTCCCCAGAGTCCCGACTTAGGCCAGAAACTAACGTTTCAAGTGGACTAGGTTCTTAGGGCAGGTCACAAGCGAAATCCCTAACCCAACGGCTGGTGTCGGATTTTTGGGCTTGCCACGGGAACAGGGAATCTTTTCTACGAAGCAGGGAAATCCAGGACGTCCGCAGGGCATCTGCGCTCCCCGCAGCACCCCGATCAGAGCGCATGGGCGACGGGCAGGATCTCCGCAGCGACCTCTTCCAGCGCATCGATCACGCTTTCGTAACGGTGGTCTCCGCCGCGACTGACTCCGGCCACGAGATGCGTGAGGCCGGCCGCAGCGTAACGCTCGAGCTCGCCGCAGACGAAGTCGCGCGGACCGACGAGCGTCGCTCCTTCGGCCGAGGCCACCTCCGGGGCGAGGATCAGCCCGTCGATGTGCGCGATCTCGAGCGCGCCGAAGTCGCGCGACGCCTCGTCACAAAGGGCGCGCAGTCGGTCCGTGTCCCGATTGAGCGACTCGGGGTTGGAGGAGATGGCCAGATAGCCCTGGCCGAGCCCCACGGTTCGACGAAGCGCGCGCTCGCCCTGCCCTCCGACCCAGACCGGTGGGTGGGGTTGACGGGCGGGCAGAGGCCCCGTCCCAAGATCCTCGAAGCGGACGAACTCGCCTTCATGCGAGGCACCTGACTCGGCGGTCCAGGCCACCTGCATGGCACGCAGATAGTCCATCGTGACTGCGCCTCGGCGTTCGTAGTGGTCCGCGGGCAGCCCGAGCGCCTCAAACTCCTCGCGCAGCCACCCGACTCCTGCTCCCAGGACGATCCGGCCGCCCGAGAGCTGATCCGCCGTCGCGATCATCTTGGCCGTGAGCAGCGGATGGCGATACGGGATAACCAGCACGGACACGCCGATCTCGACCCGATCCGTCGCCGTCGCGAGCGCCGCCATCAGGGTCAGCGGCTCGAAGATCTCCTGTTCCCAGGTATACGGGAATCGGCCGGAGTCGTTGTGTGGATAGGGAGTCCGTCGCTCCATCGGCAAAACAACGTGGTCCGTCACCCAAACGGAGTCGAAGCCGAGGCGTTCGGCCTGACGCGCGAGATCGATGCAGGCACGAGCGCCACGCCCGGTCTCCGGGAAACCACCGAAGTTGTTCAGCAGGATGCCGACCTTCACTCTGCCCCTCCCGAAGAGCGGAACCGAACGACGCAGTCTGCATGGCTCGCCACGGTCGTCCGGAATCCCGCTTCCTCGTGACTCAATCCCAGAGCATCTCGCCCGGCCCCTGCGCGAGATCGTCCGACCGACAGCGCGGGCAACGCGGGGGCGCGTCGAGCCGCAGGCTTCCCTGACAGCGCGGGCAGGTCCCGACGATCGCTGATGGGTCGTCGCCACCCAGCCGCTGCTGATTGTGGAAGACGCTCTCGCCGCGTCCGCAATCCTCGCAGAAGACGATCTGCGCGGCGAAGCCGCCGCCCGCAGAGAGCCAGAATCCGTGGCCGCATGCGCGACAGGTTGCCTTACCTGCTTGTCCCATGGTCGGTTCCTTGGCTGGCTGGGAAGTGCCCCTTCAACTGGACAGGTCGGCTGAGGCCGAGGTTGGGAACATTCTCTCTGAGAAGTGCGTTCGTTGTCTGAGATCTCCCGGCGATGTGTGACCTTGTTCCAGAAAACTGGACACCCTCTTAGTTATGCGGCGCAGGCCCTCGTGGCCTGATCCATTTCCTCGAACGTTACGGGACTGACGTTCCCGATCGTCGAATGCCTTCGGATGCGATTGTAGAAAATCTCGATGTACTCGACAATCGCATCTTTTGCGTCTTGTCGCGTCAGCCAGGGCCGACGATAGATCAACTCGTTCTTGAAGGTCCCGAAGAAACTCTCCGCGACCGCGTTGTCCCAACAGTTGCCGCGCCTGCTCATACTGCACTCGATGCCGCGAGCATCGAGCGCCTCGCGGTAACGATTACTCGCATATTGAACTCCGCGGTCCGAGTGATGGATCAACCCTTTGACATTTGCCCTATGACCGAGCGCCATGGAAAGCGCATCGAGACAGAGACTCGTTTGTAGATGATCAGCCATGGCCCAACCGACGATTCTTCGCGAATACAGATCCATCACGACCGCCAAGTAGAGCCAACCCTCCGCCGTCCAAACGTACGTAATGTCCGTCGTCCATTTCTCGTTCGGACCCGACGCTTCGAAGTTCCGAGCCAGCACGTTCTCCGCGAGCGACTGTTCGTGATCAGAGTTCGTCGTCATGCGGAACTTACGCGGAGAGACGCCCTGGAGCCCCAGCTCGCGCATCAGTCGAGCCACGCGCCTCCTGCCGATCTCGAGGCCTCGCTCGACGAGCTCGCGCAACACACGAGGACTGCCGTACGTCCCGCGACCGATCTTGAAGGCTTCGACCACCTTCGGTCGAAGCTGCTCGTCTTCCAGATTGCGGCGTGATGGCTTTCGGTTCCGCCAGGCGTAGTATCCGCTCGGCCCCGGAACGGGCCCCTTGACGCCTATTTGTCGTAATGCCTAGTATCGGTGGTGCGGAAAACGCAGCTTGAACTTCCTATCCACTCGTCTCTACTTGACATAATCTCGCTTATCGCACCCTAAAAGGGCCTTTGCATTTCCTATCCGCGGCTGGAATTTCCTTCGCTAGAGGACACACCGCGGTGCCAATTGTGTCTAGAATCAGATCTATCCGAGACTCGCAGTGCAACAAAATTGCGTGAGGAGTTGAAACAATGTCACTTTTTTGGTCGATTTTTTTGGTCACGACCCCGTTTCTTCTATTCGCTACATCGGCGCAAGCACAACTCGAACTCTGCTTCGATGAGCAGGTGGCGTATGACCCTTCTACCGATCGTTCCTGGGTCACCGACTATCGATCGACCATCAACGGCGGGTACGGTCTCGAAGGCCCTCTCGACAGTCTCGGGGGCAATGTGGGTGTGATAGAGCAAGCCTCGTTAGTCGATGTTCACGGCGTCACCGGCTGGCGCATCCCCACTTCTCAGGAATATCTGGACATCTTTCCGCATACCGGAGACTGCGGCGCCGGTAGTTGCACGCTTACTGGGGGTCAGGGATGGTCCAATCCCCCCTGGTGGAATGCGAATGGCGCGCATCTCCACACAGCCCAGTGCTTGGATCTCACGCTCGCCCCGTGTGGGCATGCCGCACATTTGTCGATCCATGGCGAGACGCAGCCTGGAAGCCCTCAGGGTGCAATACACAGCATCGATTGGTACAGCAATGACTCGGCTTGGCTGGTGCAAACTGGCAATGTCTGTCCTGCGGTCGAAGTTCCCAGTTCGGGGCTCGCAGGCCGATCCGTATTAGTCGCCGTACTGATGGGTCTCACCGCGCTGTGGATGAGCGCCCCAAGAAGGGGCTGATGAGCCGGGGTCGGGCCTACTTGTCAGAATGCCTAGTATCGGTGGTGCGGAAAACCCAGCTTAACACTCCTCTCCGCCCCGATGGGCGGC
>PBFW01000007.1 GCA_002719955.1 Deltaproteobacteria bacterium
GCGGCCACAACAACGCCAGGCTTGCGATGCGTCGCCGCCTTGATCTCTCCCACTTCGTAATCCTTGAAGTCGACATCACCACCCATGACTCTCATACTCATCAAATTAGGAGTCTTGGGTCAGGCTCCTAGCCGAAGCTCGTCCTCGGATTCACTATGGGGCAGAAGCTTCTTGATCTTCTCGGTCAAGGTCGTTCGACGGACCGCGAGTATCCGGGCAGCACGCGATTTGTTCCCGCCCGCACGCGAGAGCGCCTGCTGGATCAGGCTTCGTTCGAAGGCATCCACGGCATCGCGCAGGACGACACCCTCGTGGGGCAACACGGCAGTGTGTGTAGGCTTCGGCCCTTTCTTCGGCTCTCGCCGACGTGCGGGAAGTCCCGCTTCTCCGAGGAGGTTGTTGCCTTGTAGAACGACCATGCGTTCAATCGTGTTTTCGAGCTCGCGAACGTTGCCCGGCCAGTCATAGTCCTTGAGTTCGTCGAGAACCCCCGGAGCAAAACCGGTCACGCTGCAACCCAGACGCTTGTTGTAGCGATCTATGAAGCAAGCGGCGAGGGTCGGGATGTCGCTGCGGCGATCGCGCAGCGGCGGGACCTCGATTGGGATCACGTTCAAGCGGTAGAAGAGATCCTCTCGAAAACGCCCATCCTCGACCGCCTTCTCGAGATCGATGTTCGTGGCGGCCAGAACGCGGGTGTCGATCGCGACCGATTTGCTGCTGCCCAGCGGAGTCACTTCACGTTCCTGCAGAATACGCAACAACTTCGACTGCATGGCCAACGGAAGCTCGCCGATCTCGTCGAGGAAGATCGTGCCCGTATGGGCCGCGGCGAAGTGCCCCTGACGCGCAGTGATTGCGCCCGTGAAGGCGCCGCGTTCGTGCCCGAAGAGCTCACTCTCGATCAAGGTCTCCGGAATGGCAGCGCAATTGAGGACCACGAGCGGATTCAGCCGGCGCGAGCTCGCGAAATGAATCGCGCGTGCAACGAGTTCCTTGCCGGTTCCGCTTTCGCCGGTGATCAAGACAGAGGAGTCCGTCTCTGAGACCCGGCGCGCCATCGAGAGCATCTCGAGCGTAGCCGAATCGTTACCGATGATCTCGATTGCGTTCTCACATCGCCAGTGGTCGATGGGCTTGACCTCGCGCGCGATCGCTCCTCTCATCGGTCGCTGGGTGAGAGATCGCGCGATTGCGTCGTCTACCTGTTGGAGCGAAAAGGGTTTGACAAGGAAGTCGGTCGCTCCATGGCGCAGCGCGATGATCGCATTGTCCGTGTGCCCCTCGCCGGTCATGAAGACCAGCGGCGGGCGATCCGCTCGACTGCCCAGCACATCGCCAAGCGACCAGCCGAGCCCATCGGGCAAGATGAGATCGCACAGAACCGCCTGAATCGAAGCATCCGACTCGATGATCTGGATGGCTTCGCGGCAGCTCTCGGCGCTTATGACATTCCAATCGATTCTTTTGAAATGTCGTTCGAGGAGTCTTCTAATTCCGGGGTCGTCGTCAACAACCAAAATAGTTCGCATGGTCTGGGGGGGGCCTTTCTTGCGTCAATTGGGTATGGGGACTGGTCTTCCATATGTTGATCTGATTTCGCTGGCGCGCAATCAGTCAAAGAACCGACTGAGTGAGTCGTAAAACCCCACAAGAGGCGTCGGATTCGCCGAAGGCTTCTTAGCCGGCCTCGCGATAATGGACCCAGTCTCTGAGTCAGCTTTTCTGGCTGATCGCAGACGAGATGAAGCGGAAACGATTCACAGAAGAACAGATCATCGGGTTTTTGAACGAACCTGAGCAGGCGGGGATCATTCGCGAAGGCTGCAGGCTGAACAACATCACGGAACAGACGTTCTCCGCGGGCGGACAGCAATTGGCGGGATTGGTGGTTCGGAAGCGAATCGATTGAAGGAGTTCGAGCGCCTGCGTACAACGATGTGGGCTGGGCATTCCCGGCGGCAGACGCCCTGCCGAGGACCTAACGCGAAATGCCTGACCCAAAGGTCGAGGCGCTGCGTGAAGCCTCTGAGGCCAGCCACCGCCGCGCCTCCCAGGCGGGCGGTGGCTGGCTCAGGAATCGCTCCCGATGGTTAAACCATCATCGAGCGCGACGCGATCGTGAACGGCAAACGATCAGTTACCCGGCCGTCCCCAGACGACCCCAATGCTCAGCCCGTTCGATCAGAATGAGACGCACGAATTGAAAAATCTTCCGGGGCAGGTCACAGGGGTACGGATTCCGTTTGTGATCGCACCGTAACCCGCAAACCAAGCCGGAAGTCTCATCCCGACATCGCAGCCAGTCGCCAACCCACGCCCGAGGAACAACTGTCTCCTTAGCACACGTTCAGATGCCCGAATGAAGTCGGATCATCGAGCGAAGCAGTCGTTGCACAGAATGTGCGTGCATAGCAATTGTACCCGGAACGGGCCCATTGGAGCCTACTTGTCAGAACGCCTACTATCAGCGGTGCGGAAAACGCCATTTATTTTGCCTATCCACACACGGAGTTGGGGAGCTACCAGACTGCATGGACATTGCTGCATATGCCTCGAACGGGTCTCTCGGCCCTTCCCGCGCCGCTCTTGGAGGGCAACATCGGGGCCGACGAGACCTATATTGGTGGCTTATCGCAAGGGGTGGAACGGGCGTGGAACAGGCAAAGTCGGGGGGGGCCATCGCGGTCGAGCACCGCGGCCGTACGGCCGGCTGCGTTCGCCTGGCCGTGATTCCCGGCGCGACGACTGCCGGACTGACTTCACTTTGTGAAGGGCGCGGTTGTGCTTCAGACCGCAACGGTTCCTACCGATGCCTGGACCGGCACTCTCCAAAATGGGAATCGACCATCGGCCTCGCAAGGGCGGACACGGACGACACGCAGAGGACGGTCTACCCTGGGCTCACACTGTCTTCGGCAATCTCAAGACATGGCTACGATGTGCCTATCACGGAGTCAGTCCTACACATCTTCAGCGCTACTTGAACGAATTCCAATTCCGGTTCAACAGACGCTGGCACGAGACGGACCTGTTCTCGCCTGTCTGGCACGCCGCAATCGAGGCGGACCCTTTCCCCTATCGACATCTCACGGCAGAGCGAACCGGATAGGCAGAGAAATTCCTATTCCCCCTGCCTGCCGGTTCCATCACGTTTGGCGGCAGCCTGGTGAGGGATCCGGTTCTCAATCAACTGATGAGGAACGCTCTGAACCGGACTGTTCCGGGGCCCTCGCTCGCGATCGGTCTCGTTCCCGGCCTGGTGTGGCTTGGTCTCCTGAACGCCCACCAGAAGCGGAAACGGATCTAGGCGATCGCAGCCGGTTTCGCCGCGAAAATCCTGCGATCGGAAGATCCAGGCTGCGTTTTCAACTCAGCCCCCCACCGCCCCACACGAGACGGCTCAGCCTTCGGGTCGGGGCGTTTCTCGTGCGATCCGCAGAGCTGCCCCAAGGCTCCGTTTCGGATCCTTCAGCACTCGTTGGCGCCCAAAGCGATCGCCGTAATCTCCGAACCCGCTACCCGCCTCCTGCTTGGACTGGGGTTGCTGGCGTAACTGTCAGGTGGAGCCTATGCGCGCCTTACCAAAGCGAAGCCCATCAAGCCCAGTCCGAGCAGCAGACCTGTGATGGGCTCGGGGATGGGGCTCGCGACGCGAAAACCAGAGCTGATGGACCCGAGCGTGGGGTCGAATAGGGGCGGGCTCGCAGCGGCGAGATCGGNTGCGCTCCCATCGAATGCTCCGCCCCACCTGCTGGCCTGAAACGGGCTGGTGATCGTTTCGCTCCACTCCGACACGTTCCCACCCTGGTCGAAGGTCCCGTAGGGGCTCTCCGAATTCGTGTAGCTACCTACGGACGTCAGACTGCCCACGGCGTTGCCGCAGTTCGCCGTATTTGGTGTCGCCCCGCCTGCGGCGCAGCCGGATTGAAGGTTCGAGTTCGCCGGGAAGTCTAAGAAGCTCGTGGAGAGCGCATCGTAGTACGCCGCCTTGTACCACTCGTCGTCGTTAGGCACGAACACCGCGGCTCCGGGCTTGCGCGGGCCCGGACTCGTTGCGAGGAGCAGATAGGCGCCATCTTCCGTCGTCGTAAAATCCGCGGGCCCCGTCGGCTGACCATTGTGGAGCCAGTTGGCGAAGCGCAGGGAATCGCCCCAGCTGACGTAGTTGACGGGCCTGTTTTCCCGCCCGGTGACTGCGCTGTAGGTGAAATTCCCGGAAATGCCGCTCTGGGTGATGCCTCCGGTGCCCCCGCCCATGAGTGGGTCGTAGAGGTCGTGCTGGTTCGTGGCCCCGACACTGTTCAGGAATTCCGCATACTGGGAGTTCGTGACCTCGTATTTCGAGATCCGATACGAATACGACACAGCGCCGTAACCGGTGGTGTCCGCGGTATTGCCCGGATTGCCGACGTTGACCCAGTCGATGGTGACCGCGGAGGAGCTGCTGGCGAGGACGAGGCTGAAAAGCACAGAACCAAGAAGAGAAAGCCGCATGGGATTCCTTTCGGATCCCCCTTCGGAGGCCTCCCAGCATGGAAGTTCCGATCGAGGGGCAACGGGCGAAACGCCTTGGCCGAGGGCCGCTGCAGCGCCCGAAGGCGCTACGTGGCGCGGGGTCCTCTTCGCTGGTTCCGTCCGTTCTGCCTTGTGAGTGCCGGTTAGATGCGTGTAGGTGATACGCTGAGCGGGAAATAATGGGAATAACCCCGTGAAAACGATCCCTTAGCCCGCCCAAGCCCCTCACCCACATCACGGCGGAAGACGCAGGGATTCCTCGGTCAGGCCCCCGAGGTGATGCCCGTCCCACCCGCTGGAGAGAATGTCCGACGGGTGTCGAGCCCGATTCGGAGACACCGACGTCGACGGAAGTCTCTCCTGCAGTGGCGCCCGTGAGCGCCGAGAAGGTCCCCTCATAGGAGATGAACTCGAACAGGTCACCCCCAGTAGGTCGATCAGCGCGAGTCCGTCCGGCGATCCGTTCTGCATGCCGGCGAGATCGAATGACAGCGCGCCGGTACAGCCTTCCTGGAGAGGGATCACCCCCGATAGTGAGACGCGCTGGCGTAAACCGCGCCGTTGGCACCGTTGTAGCCGATGGCCGGCCTCGCGATACTGGGTCCAGTCTCTGAGTTAGCCTTTTGGGCTGATCGGAGCCGCTCACTCACGACCCGGGTCGCAGCAGCTCCTCTGCTGAAATCTTCGATGCAGCCCAGATGCTGCCATTCGGTGTGAAGTGCAACTTATCCCTTTGAATGAACGTCGGATGTCCGTCGTCCGCCGCGGCAGCGACCATGCAACCGCTAGCGACGCATTGTTTGTCGATCAGAGAAATGTATCCAGCGCCCAGGCGTGCAGCGATCTCCCGAAGTTCTTCCTCCATCTCGAATACGGCCTCCACGACCCCCTCGATCGGCAATCGGAAAGCCGGCAGATCACGCTCGCCCGCAGCCAGTTGCAGATGCACGCGCCCGGGCCCATGACGCGCGCCGATGAACGTGGCCGTCGCTGTATTGAATGTCACCGGGGGTCCAACCACGACGACACCTACTCCACGGTTCTGTATGCGCTCGATCAGCCTCCCTCCCCACGGCAATAGCGCGCGCTTCTCCCAGCGCGTAGCAACGACGACTGAATCGAGCTGATCCGCATGCTTGGGTAACCAATCACGAAGGATGTATTGATGAAGGTCGCGACAATTGCCGGGGGACGCCATGGCCTTTGCGCCTCTACATTTCGCGACGGTCGCTTGCAGAAGGTTCAATTCGTCTCCATGAATGGTCTGGAGCCCGTGCATGAGATGTGCCGCCGTGCTGTCACCGAACACCAGCACATTGGGACGCTCCGGATCCAGGCGCAGGCAACTCTCCCTGTCGTACTCGTGAAAGTCATGCTCATTGCCAAAGGATCCGCCGAAATAGCACTTACCTTGGCCCCACGTAGCTACGTCCTCCGCCGTCACCCGGTCTCCCTCTCGCAGCAATGACCTGTATGCCTCGGGGTAGCGACCCGGGATTCCCCCGCTCTGCACTGCGAACAAAGAGAACGTGCCTACACAAAGCGTCGCGAGAGCGGTTCCCGTAACGAAGCGATTCGCAGGAAGCCCCGGCTGGCCCTCCTTTCGGTAGCGAAACCTTCTTTCGACATGACGGTTGAGCAGTGCTGCCAGCCCGAAGGACAGCAACAGCAGCAAGCACCGGTCCCCCCAGTCGAGTGGTTCGATCTTCAGCTGCTTATAAAAAACGATCAACGGCCAGTGCACGAGATAGAGCGAGTAGGAGATCTTGCCGATCTGGACGGACACTGAGTTGCTCAGGACGAAGCCCAGGCGTGGAGTGTTGCCCGCCCACAGGGCCAGCGCTGTTCCGCAGCATGGAACCAAAGCGCGCATGCCTGGGAACACTGTCTGTGCGTCGAATGAGGCCGCGCTCCAAGCGACCGCGCCCAGACCGATGGCCAGGCACATGTCGCGCAAGCCAACCGACCGCTCGCTGCTCGATGGCACCCAGACGAGCAGAGCCCCGATCGCAAACTCGCAGACTCTCGCGGGAGCTAGAAAGAACGCGAGAGAGGTGTCGCCGCCGAGCGCCCACTGCGCCCAAGCGAGGCTCGCAAGAGCCAGTGCCAGGATGCATCCCGGCAGCCGCCATCCGCCGCCCCATCTCATGAGGAGCCAGATCAGACCCGGCCACACCAGATAGAACTGCTCCTCCACACTGAGCGACCACATATGAAGCAGCGGCCTGAGGCCCGCCGCCTCGTCGAAATAGCTGGTGGTGAGCCAGAACTTGATATTTGCCAACGAGAAAGTCGCAAAGAGCGCGCTGGCACCCAGCCGCGAGTAGGCGCCGGGCGTGAGCATCAGAAAGCCGGCGAATAGAACCAGCCCGATGGTGACCAACAACGCTGGGAAGAGCCGGCGAATCCGACGGCCGAAGAAGCGGGCGAACGTGAAATCGCCCGCTTCCACATCCTCGCGCAACAGGCGCGTGATCAGATATCCGCTGATCACGAAGAAGACGTCGACGCCAACATAGCCACCACTGAACTGGCTCACGTCCAGGTGAAACATCAGGATGATCAGGACAGCAACGGCGCGAAGGCCGTCGATCTCGGGCCGGTAGGCAAGCTTGCTCAAGGCAAGGATTGTACGCTCGCGCTTCGTTCGTGTCACGGAACGAAGTGTCAGAGCCACCCTGCGGCCCAGGAATCTCGTCGCAGACGGGAACTCCAGCCTGCTACACCCGAGCTATGCTCGGATGCGATGGAAGAAGCGAGATCAAATCTACTCCCGGGAGTAGCTCGAAGTGTCCACCTCCCGCGACGAGGATCAACGAGCGGTTTGGCCCGAGAGCATGACCGTGGTATTCCCGGCAACTTGAAAGCATCGGACCAAGCTCGAGCTGCCGCGGGTCGCGGACCGGTTGCTCACGATCGCACGGGGAACGGAAGGCCTTGAGAACGCTCAAATGGGTCGTACGGATCGGAACGTCAGCGCTGATCCTCGGAGCTCTCGTCCGCGTAGTCGGATGGGAGCGCATCGCCGGAGCGCTCTCTGGAATCGACCCGCGTTGGATCCTGCTTTTCTATGGGCTCTCGTTGGTTACGCGGACGATTCACGCTTTGCAGATGACACAGGTGCTTCGTTCGGTCAGCGTCGATGTCGGTCCGATTCGCGTGTTTCTCGCCAACTCCTTGGCGATTCTCTATTCGCTGGTCACACCGGGTGACATGATCGCGAGCGCAGCAAAGTGGGGAGATCTCTCGGCAGCGAGCGGAAAGCGCTCGGTGGTCTTGAACGCGATGATCTACAACCGGTTGACCCTGCTTCTGGTCTCTCTCGTGATCGGGTCTGTTGCGTTATTCTGGGAGAACCCCTTTTTCGATTCGCGGCTTCACATGGCGATTGCCTTTTCGGCTCTGGCTGTGGCACTCCTCACCTTCGCGATCTTCAGCTCCCACGCGAGTTCCTATGTCGGTGTGGTGCTAGCCGGCATCGCCGCCCGGCTTCCCCCTGGGATCGGGAGCCGCGTGGATATGGTCGCAACTTCGCTGCGGCTCTTTCAAGAGATGCCCACACGGCGGCATGCGACCGTGTTGGCGATCGCAACGCTCGGCTCGCTGACCTCGGCGATCGGTATGTACATCGCCACCTTGGCGCTGGAAGTCGAGATCCCATTCGGTGTGATTCTGTGGACGCAGCCGGCATTGCTGATTGCGCGTCAACTCCCAATCACGATCAGCAACCTCGGAATCCGTGAAGGCCTGCTGATCTACGTCTTCGGGCTCTACGGAGTTCCCTCCGAACTTGCTTTTAGCGTCGGTATTCTCTCGTTTTCGGGCCTGATTCTGGTTGCAATCGTCGGGCTGTTCTACCAGCTTGCGTTGGTTCTGGGATGGGCGACATGGAGCAATCGCGAGGTTGGCTGAAACTCGAAAGCCACCTCGCCTATCTGGGGCGAAGGAACGACCCTTGCGAATCCTGATCCTGTGTCACGAATACCCACCGATCGGAGGTGGAGCGGCCGCCGTGGTGGCCGCTCTGGCAAAGGAGTATCGGCGCCGCGAAAATGATGTCGTCGTCGTGACGATGGGCTTCGGGGATCTCGTATCGCATGAATCGGCCGAAGGGATCGTTCTTCATCGGGTCCCGTGCAGCCGGCGCCGCAAGGAAATGGCTTCACCGCTGGAGGGGTTGTATTGGGCGGCACGGTGCCTTCCGCTGGTGCGCTCGCTTCACGAGGAGCGACCCTTTGATGCGGTCCACGCCCATTTCATCATGCCAGCGGGAATCGTCGCAGACTGCTTCAGGCGGAGCTGCGGAGTTTCGTTCATCGTTACGCCCCATGGTTCAGATGTTCCCGGCTACAACCGCGAGAGACTGAGGGCCGTTCACCATCTGGTGCGCCCCTGGTGGAGGCGGATCTGCAGGAACGCCGCGCGCGTCACGAGTCCATCCCACAGCCTTCTGGCGCTCATCGAACGAAGCGCGGGAGAGTGCAAGGGGCAGGTCGTACCGAACGGTCTCGAAACTGGGCGGTTTCCGGAACGCCCGAAGGAAAAACGAATCCTTCTGTGTAGCCGTCTCGTCGAGCGAAAGGGTTTTCATGTCTTCCTCGAAGCGAT
The DNA here is from genome assembly GCA_002719955.1 of Deltaproteobacteria bacterium. Classification (GTDB taxonomy): domain Bacteria; phylum Myxococcota_A; class UBA9160; order UBA9160; family UBA4427; genus UBA4427. The sequence continues at coordinate 9,127 of PBFW01000007.1, forward strand.
CCAAGATCTGGACCTTCAAGGCTGGGAGATCGATCTGGTCGGCGATGGACCCATGCGGGCACGTCTCGAGCAGCTTGCCGACCTTTGCCGGATTCCAGTTCACATGCACGGATGGATCGACAATGACGACCCACGGCTGGCCGCTCTCTACGCACGGGCTCTGGTCTTCGTCTTCCCGTCCGAATGGGAGAATTTCTCGATCGCATTGCTCGAGGCGATGGACGCCGAATGTGCGGTCATCACGACCGATATAGAGGGCAATCGCGAAGTGGTGGGGGACACCGGCTTGCTGGTTACGCCAGGAGATAGAGACTCCATGAGGTCGGCGCTCGTACGAATTGTGGACAGCTTCGACGAGTGTCGGGAACTGGGGCGACGCGCGGGACGGCGGGTCAGAGAGAATTTCGACTGGCGCCTGATCGGCCACACCTATTTGAAGTTGTTGACTGATCCAGGAGGAGACGAAGAATCTGCATGAAGATCTGCTTGATCTGCAATCAAATCGCCGCCTGGGGAAAGATTGGCGGCTTTGGGACAAACGCCAGGCGACTGGGTGGTGCGCTCGTCGAACGCGGAGCCGAAGTGCACGCCGTTGTTCTGCGCCGTCCGGAGCAGAGGAAGGTCGAAGAGCTCGATGGAATGACTGTGCACGGTCAATCCACCCTCGAGGTCTTGCTGGCGACCGATCTCTACCGCGATCTCGATGCCGACATCTACCACGCGCTCGAGCCGACGACCGCGGCCGCAAATGCCTTCGCGGCGACGCCGGGCCGTGTCCATCTCGTGACATCCATGGACCCCCGGGACTCACACGATTGGCGGGTCGAGTTTCGTAATGCCACCTGGTCCAGGCGGCTCAAGACACCGCTCCAGTACTACTACGAAAACGGCCGCCGGGTGCACGCGGCGGTCCGAGCCGCTGACGGAGTCTATGTCGAAGCCGAATTCCTGCAGCAGAAGACGAGAGACCTGTACGGTCTTTCTGAAGCGCCCGGGTTGCTACCAAAGCCGGTGGCGGTTCCCGGCGGGCCCTTCGTGAAGGATGAACGTCCGCTTTGCGTGTTCCTCGGGCGTTTCGATCCGCGAAAGCGGCCGGAGTTGTTCTTCGAAGTCGTGAAACGCATGCCGGATGTGGATTTCGTGGCGATCGGCCGTGCCCACGATGCGACCTATCAGTCCCATTTGGAGCGCCACTACTTCGACCTTCCGAACCTGACCGTCACCGGGATTCTGGACGGCTTCGCGAACCCTCAGCTGCACGAAATCTTGAGTCGGGCCTGGATTCTCGTGCACCCGGCAGCTCGCGAGGGTCTGCCGACCGCATTCCAGGAAGCCAGCGCGAGAGAAGTCGCGATACTCGCATACGTGGATCCGGGAGATTATGTCTCGAAGTTCGGACGAGTTGCCAGTGAAGATCGGGGAGTACAGGGACTCGAGTCGGATCTGAGAGAATTGATCGACTCAGGAGCCTGGCGGGCAATGGGCGTGGCCGGACGCGAGTATAACCTGCGGCACCATTCGATACCCGTTTCGACCGAACGACATTTTCAAGTATACGAGCGTCATCTCGAACAGAAACACATCGGATAGCTTCGGATTCGAATGACAGCGAAGGAGTCTCCACTGAGCACAATCCTACGCAGTGAGCGCGCAATCCGTTCGAGGAGCGCACGACCCCACCAGGGTTGTTATGATCCGCTTCCATGGAACACTGGACTGAATACTCTCCCGGAGTTGGAACTCTGTAAGGCATGAACAACGCTCGGAGAACGCGAAGCCCGCTGAGGTGGCCACCGCTGGTTTACTGGCCAGTTCGCCTCTCTCGCCGAATCGTACCGCGCGCAATTGTCGACTGGATGCTGGACAGCGAGTTCCTGCTGCGTCCGGGGCAGGACACCGCGAATCCAGCAGGGTCTGCGGACCTTTACGAGCAAGCGGCCAGACAAGACGGAATCGAGCTCAAGGGCTCGAGTGTGCTCGTCTTTGGTTTCGGAGGCGGTTACGGCGTTGCGCTCGAATTACTTCACCGTGGAGCATCACATGTGTTCCTGCAGGATCCATTCGCACCGATTCGCGACCGTCGAAACGAGAGGTTGCCAGCCGAGCGGATGGAACGTTTTTTCCGTCGCGCTCAGGGCGCCTGGCTTGCCGACGAAAGATGGGTCACCCTCGTGCGAGAGCCACTGCCCGAATTCGCCAAGAGGAACCCGGGCTTGGTCGACCTCGTGGTGTCGAGTTCGGTATTCGAGCACGTAGCGACTGATCGGGTGGGCGATCATATCGCCGCGAGCGCGCGCCTGAGTCGAGTCGGAGGACTGAACGTGCATCAGGTCGACCTTAGAGATCATTTCTTCCGCTATCCGTTCGAGATGTTGCACTATGGCGAACGGACATGGAATCGATGGCTCAACGCGGATAACAACCTGAATCGGCTGCGTTTGCCCGATTTTAGGCGCATGTTTCAGCAGAACTTCTCTCAGGTGCACGTCGAACCTCAATTGGTCTTGCGGGAGGAATTCGAAATGGCTCGCGACCGCATCCGGCCGCACTATCTCAGTGGTGACGATGACGTGGACAGTGTGGGAACCGTCCTCGTGTGTGCCCTTCGGTGATCAGCAGATGGAGAGATTCGCAACGGCTAGCTCGAACTGGAATAACTGGAAGGGACGGATTCGCGACGGCTGGGGGACAGCTCGGAGTCTATTTTCTCTTGCGCACCCGCATCTGCTCCGATTGAGACTTCTCGATTCTTCCCACTATCGGAGCTACGCGGCGCCACTATTTCAGCGTTATGTTCAATCGCTGCAGCCGAACATAGATGTAGTCGATTTCTCCACGGCTCTCGAGCTTCTGGAGATCGATCCAGAGTCGGTAGAGTGTTCTCTGCCGGTCTTGGATGGCTATGTCGGTCTCGCTGATTGGGACCGAGTCACTCTGGCAGCGATCGCCCGAAGCAGATCGCCTTATCCGGCCTTCGAAATCGGGACCGCCGCCGGCAGCACGGCCATTCTCTTGTCACTCAATATCAATGACACGGTCTTTTCGCTGGATCTTCCGCGCGATGACACGCGAAATCAGTTTGCTCTGCCGCGGCTGTCGACCGACGACGCCGTCATAGCGGGTCGTCGGCGAGCGAGCTTGCTCGAATTTCGTCCACGCAAGAACGTGGTCTTGTTGATCGGTGACTCTGCAACGTTCGACTTCACGCCATATTACGACCGGATCGGTCTCTTCTTCATTGATGGGGCGCATAGTTACGAGTATGTGCGATCGGACACGCTCAACGCGGTGCGATGCTGTGCGGAGGGCGGCGTCATCGTCTGGGATGATTATGGTGGCAGTCGCGACGTGAGCAGGTTCCTGAATCAGCTAGCTGGCCTCGGGGTGAAGATTTACGGCGTAGAGGGGACGAAACTCGCCTTCTCCCGTGATGTGGAACGAATCAGGGAATCGATATGTTGAAGAAGGGAATGCGGGTCCTGATGACCGGCCCCGCACTTCAATACTCGAATGCAGGTGATCGACTCCTACCGAGGATCCTGGGAGAAACCATTCTCTCGCAGGCGCCGGATGCACAGATCTTGTATGTGAGCTCGGCAGCCGATCCACGCGTCGCACGCGAATCACCATGGCTACGCGTTATTTCGCCGAAGCGCGAGCCCATTCGACTGCTGTGGGAGGCGCTTCGCTGCGATGCCTTCGTGCTCGGCGGCGCCGTTACCTTCCACGATCATCGGATGACGATGTTGAAGCAGGCGGTGCTGAGCTGGCTGTGCAGACTGGGAGGGGGACGTGTCGTCGTAAACGCAGCCAGCATTCAACCAATTGCGGATCCCGTCTGCCGAATGCTCGTGCGTCTGACCTACAGGGCTTCGACGTCATTCGCGGTTCGCGATCCGCAATCTATCCAGAATGCACTCGATCTGGGGATTCGCGGACCGGTTCGCAGGTCTCCTGACCCGGGTGTGATCACGCCCGCTCGAACGACCCCTGAAGAGACCGTTACAGCCGAGAAAATCTGGGAAGATGAGGGACTCCCTCTCGATCGTCCGGTGATCGCGATTGCACCTCATTTCTTCTCCAATCGCGGGAAATACCATCAGGCGTCGTATGCGCATTTCGATCGCGAGTACGAGAGCTACTCGGACGAGGTGCTCGATCACTACTATGAGTCGCTCGCGTCGATCGCAGATCGTCTCGCCGCGGTTGGGCGGATCGTCTTCGTGCCTCTGTGCACGTCAACGCCACCCGGCGATGACCGCGCAGCGGCAGAATGGATTCGCGATCGCATGAATCATGGAGCGAATACGTTCAGCGTGCAGGGACATCACACGATCGATGGCGTGCAAGCCATTCTGGCGCGCTGCGATGTACTGATCGCATCTCGGCTGCATGGCTATGCCATGGCAGCCGGCGCTGGTGTCCCGTCCCTAGCGATCGAGTTTCATCCAAAAATGCGGGGCCTTGCCGAGGATCTCGGTCTTACGGATTGGCTGTTCCCGTTCGAGGCGATCCCCACCGACGAAATCATCGCCTGTGTCGAGAGCATTCTCGCGGATCCAAACGCTGCTCGACAGCGAACACGCGAAGGCGTCGCGCGCGTGACATCGATTGCGCGCGCCGAGTTCTTGAGCGCCCTGGCAGGAGTGCCAATCGACCCCAAGGAGCTCGAAGGCGAAAGTGGCAATGACGGGTAGTGCCGTCGAATCCGAGAGGGTGAGGAGCCTGCCCAATTTTCTCGTCATCGGCGCTATCAAGGCAGGAACGACCGCTCTCTATCACTATCTCCAACAGCATGAGCAGGTCTATTTGACCCCTGTCAAGGAAACCCGCTTCTTTTCCTTCGAAGGTGCGCGGCCTGACTTTCGCGGCCCGGGTGATCGCAAGTTGGTCAACATGGACACGATCTGCGACTTGGACACCTACGCAAAGCAGTTTTACGGAGTGACCCGGGAGATCGCCATCGGGGAGATCTGTCCGAGCTATCTCTATCGCCCGCGATCGGCCGAACGGATCCAGCACCACACTCCATCCGTAAAGCTCATCGCGATTCTGAGAAACCCGATCGAACGCGCCTTCTCTCACTACGTCATGCGGCTGCGCGATGGCCGCGAGCCCTGTTCGAGCTTCGCGGAGGCGCTTGATGACGAAGATCGGCGGCTTAGGGATAATTGGGGGTCCGGTCTGTATTGCGATATGGGCTACTACGGAAGGCAGCTGACGCCGTATTTCGATCGTTTTCCGCGCAAACAGATTCGGGTCTACCTGTACGAGGACTATCTCGCTGATCCGGATGCGCTCATGGCCGATCTGTTCCGATTCATCGGGGTTGACGAAACAGTGAAGCTGGACATGTCCGTCCGGCACAACGTGGCAGGGATCATCAAGAATCCGATTTACCGGTATCTGTGGACACAGACCCACGGAATTCGAGACCTGGTGCGGCCACTGATCCCGCTGAGGATGAGAAGTGTGGCGAGTGATTTCTTCATGAATCGAGACGCCATACGGCCATCCTTTCCCGAGAACATTCGCGCGCGCCTAGCAGAGCAATTCCGTGAGGACATCGAGCGTCTCGAAGTGATGATCGACCGCGACCTGAGCCATTGGTTGCAGTAGTGGTCTCCCGCTGCAAATCGCTGCGAAATCGACGCGAGTGCGCCATCGGGCCGTCGACCTCTGGTCATTTTGACCCCCTTGGCCATCATCTAGGCAGATGATGGCAGGATGTCCGCCTCGATCTGAAACATCACAGCCGCGGAGGTCTACGCGGTTCCTGAGGGGGGGGGGACCAGCAGAGAGGGAGATATCAAGGAGCACCCGCTGAGCGGAAACCTCTGGCTGACCCGAACCACCCGCAGTCTCCTCGACTTCTCGAATGAAGGCGTGTTGCTTCGAGAATTCCAGTTCTTCGATGCGGCGGCCCCGGCTGAACCTGTTGGTGTTTTTTGAATTGTCTTCGACCACTCCGGAAAAAGGATGTGGCTGCTCTCAGGCGGTGACGATGTCTACGAACTCTCGGGCGCCCCCTTTGCATCGTCGATTCCCGATCTCGGCCAGTGGGGTTCCGCGGCTTGGCCTTGACCCTTGGCCTCGTGGGAAGCGCTGGTAGACGGTGAAGTCCTGCCCGTTGAGGAGTTCGATCGTAAATCCGGTCGAAATAAGACTCCCTACGACATCGCTGAGTGGATGGCTCCATTCGAAGGGCCGGGTGCTGGTCGTCACGCGGTCGTTTTCCACGTAGGACTCACCGTCGTTGTCTTCGTAACCCTCCCTGCGACCGAAATAGTCTCGGACGAGGGTGAGGTCGTCCCCATCGAAAACCTGGATGGCGGGGTGAAACTCGTTCAGATAGAAAGTTCCACCTGGCTCGATGAGGTCCGCCACGAGTTGCGCCCAGGGCGAGAGATCGGGCAACCAGATCAGCTCGGATCTGTCTCGGCAACCTAGAAAACCGCCAGATCTCGATCAACCTCCCCAGTCACTGGCTGGACGATCGTCTGCGATGAAAGATGCGTCGACACTCGAGGGCAGGCAGGTTGCCTACACCAGCATCTCGCAGCTGAGCCGACCTCAGTCCTCGGGACCGCTGATGTCCGCCACGATGTCGAAAATCGCTCGCATATCGGGGCGGAAATTTCGACGGTCGATTCCGCCACGTCGCCGTGCACCAACCCCGGTCTGGGTCCGGAACGGGTCTCCTGCGCCTCACTCGAATCCCAGTTGTCAGAAAGCTGCGTATCGGCGTGCCTGGAACCACGCGATCACGCTGGGAGCAGACAAGGGCTCCGACACGCAGGACTTTGTCGACGCGCGTCGATCCCTCGCGGTCACGCCGCACGTGGTGCAGAACACGTCGAGCCGGATCGATGGTCGTTCGACGCGACACGAGGCCACGCGGTCAGTCAGCGCCGCCGGGAGCAGGTCGAAGAGATCTTTGGTTGGATGAAGACGGGCGGCCTGATGCGCAAGATGCGTCACCGAGGTCGGGAGAAGGTCGACTGGGTGTTCACGTTCACAGCAGCGGCGCACAACCTTGTGCGACCGCGGGGTCTGGCGGCCGCCCCCACCTAACCCATGGCAGAGCGCGTCGACGTGCGAACCTCATCCGTTCCGTGCGATTCGACCGGGTGTCGTGTCGCGCGCATATAAGACGCTTGGTGCGCACGGCTGGGCCGCCGATGCAACCAGCGGGACCGTCAGCGCGCCGAACTGAACCAGAGCACGACACGGCGCACGGTCGGATCTCCGGCAAGGCAGACATCGGCGTCTTTTCGCGGTCCGCTAGACGGCTCGACCTTTCCATTTCGCAGTGATTACGCAGCGACCAGGGGAAGCGTGAGTTCCCGCGAGACGTCGCTCACGGATTCGAGATTCCGCACGCAGTCGATCAACCCACGGATCTCGTCCGACGGCATCAGGCGTGAGCAGAAATTCTGGAACTTCTGCTCCACGCTATCCCAGGTGGCAGGGGGCTTCGGGGTCCAGGGATCTCCGTCGGCGTACTCGGCATCGCAGCGATGTTCTTCTCCGCTCACCCAGACGCTCATGGCAGCCGACGTCTTGCGGAAGCGCCGAGTGCGCGTTTCCCGGAAGGCACACACTACATCGTCGCGAGCGGATTCATCCTCGGCCGTGACGATTCGAGCGGCCAGCTTCCAGATTTCGGGATCCTTCAGATTCTTTTCTGAATACCATCGTGGACCCGGCGTGCGTCCCAGAGCCGCCAGCACCATCACGTAGGAAATATTGAAAGCGCCATTCAGCGCCGCACGATAGTCGGTCGCGATCACCTTCGGCGGCTCCTGGAAGATGCGCAGGGCGTAACCCATCGGGTGCATGCGAATTTCGATCTTCTCTATGTCCTCCGCATTGAGTCCCTGCTCCCGCATCAGCCGCCGAAGCATGTCGACCGGCCCAGCCGTATAGCGGCATGCGGGGTAGTACCTGATACAGGTCTCTAGGATCCACCCTTTCTCGCCAAGCTCCTCGACGAGCAATTTCTCATCCGAGCGCAGGCTGCCCTGGGCCCGGATGAAGCCCTCCCATCAAGACAGTTCTGTTTGTCCACGTAGCCCTGCTGCGCGAAGGCGAGCGCCATCATTCCGGTCTGTGCCGTGCCGGAATAATTGGCGTATTTCATCGTGTTGTGTTCCATCCGATTCGTCAGCGTCTTGACGACGGGTGTCGGTGCCATCACCGATACGACACCGAAGAGGTGTCGCACCTGTTCACGATCGAGGGTCGCAGCGGCAACCGCCGCACTGGCCGCGGTACCCATGGCGGAGAATCCCATGCCATTCATCCTGGCCCATTCGAAGCTCCCGTCCTCACCTTCACCGAGCACGACGGAGGAAAGGTTCAGCCGGGCATTCAGATCGAAGCGGGCGGCCACCCCCGGAATCAGGTCTTACCCCGATCTGCTGAGACGCTGCGCTTCGGACAGGGCTCCGGCCAGATTGAAAGCCGCGAAGTGACTGGAAATGGAGAACGTATCATCGGCGTCGAGTAGATTGAAAATCTCCGCATTAGCATCGCTGTATGGGCGGCAGGCACCCTCTCCGACATACCGAAGACGCTCGCCTCCTGCGGTCCGCCGAGCCCCCGCACGGCCTCGTGCATCATGCACGAGCGTTCGAAGCCCCCCGCAGCGGTGCCGCCGATCAGGGTGTCGAGTATCACGAGCTTCATGTAGTCGACGACCTCCGAGGGCAAAGACGCGTAATCGGTGTCGTAGACGAAATCCGCAAGGGTCTGAGTGATATGGCTGCCCATGACCCGTTCCTCTCAAATGTGTTGGAAGTTTCATCCACCACTTTGATTGTCCTCGAGACGAGTCGTTTCGCTGGCGGCGAGCCAGAGCGACGACGATGAGCGTTTGCTCGCGTGACGAGTGCCGGTTAGCGTGTGAGCCATGACATTGCTGGCTGGTCCGGAACGCGTCGACCCCGAGAGCGACGTCCATCACGGCGGTCCCCGCGAGAGATCCCTTTGGCTGCGCCGAACCCGCCATCGCTTCTCGCGATTCGATCCGCCCTGCAGCACCCTCACGCATCCTACCGAAAGGGTCGCTCGACGACGAGAATCAATGGGACACTGCGCCACAAAGAGCGCCCCTTACCTGGGTTGCATGTCTGCAGAGCAACGAGAGGCACTCGCCAGATCGTCGTTCAGATCCAAGCCTAGAAGCGGCGACGGGGGCAGCCTGCTGAACATGCCGTGGGGACCTGCCGACCAGAGCGGAACACCCGATGGCATCTGAAGACCAGCCCTTCATCATTTTTGGCGCCCCCGATATCCATGAGGAGGAAATCGACGAGGTCGTGGCCACGCTGCGCTCCGGGTGGATCGGGACCGGCCCGAGGGTTGCGCAATTCGAACAGGAATTCGCCGCAGCTGCTTCAGTGGCCCCGGACCGGGTCGCGGCGGTCAACTCATGCACCGCCGCCCTGCACGTGAGCATGATTGCGGCCGAGCTCGAGCCCGGCGACGAAGTCCTGACCACGGCGATGACCTTCTGCGCCAGCGCAAATGCGATCATTCATTCGGGCGCGACTCCGGTGCTCTGTGATATCGATCCGGCCACTCTGAACATGGACGTTACGCAGCTGGAGCAGCGCATCACCTCGAGGACGCGAGCCATTCTGCCGGTCCATTTCGCCGGCAGACCCTGTGATATGGACGCGATCATGACCGTAGCCGAAAGGCATGACCTCGTTGTCATCGAGGACTGCGCGCACGCGATCGAGACCCGATGGCGCGGTCAGCCGGCGGGAACCTTCGGCGATTTCGGCTGCTTCAGCTTCTACGTGACCAAGAATGTCGTCACGGGTGAAGGAGGAATGGTCCTCGCGCGCTCCCCCGCCATGATTGACCGCATCAAGATTCTTGCTTTGCACGGCATGAGCAAGGACGCATGGCGCCGCTTCGGTGACGACGGCTACAAGCACTACGAAGTCGTCGAGACCGGCTTCAAATACAATATGATGGACCTGCAAGCCGCACTCGGGATTCATCAATTGCGGCGAGTCGAACGGAACTGGGGGCGGCGCAAAGAGATCTGGAGCGCCTATCAGGAGGCGTTCGCGAACATGGCCGTGGGCCGGCCTCCCGAGCCCGAAGCGCATACGCGTCATGCCTACCACCTTTATACGTTGACCATCGACACTGACGAATGCGGCGTAGCCCGCGACCAATTCATAGAGCGCATGAGCGCGGCCGGAATCGGTGTTGGCGTTCACTATCGAAGCCTCGCTCAGCAGCCCCATTATCAGCGCGAATTCGGTTGGCGCCCCGACGACTATCCATTTTCGACAGCCTACGGGAATGCGACCGTGAGCCTGCCACTCGGACCGCAACTCGAGGACGCCCACGTCACGCGCATCGTTGAAGCAGTCACCACCTCGATAAAGCCATGAGCCTCGAAAGAGCAACTGGCGTAGCGGAGGGGGATCCACACTGGGGATCGGCCAATCGTGATCAGAAGGCGCGTAATATTCTGGAATGCCTCGGATTGCTGACCGAACTGAACCTGGCCACTCAGTCGTGTGTCGATATCGGGTGCGGAAGTGGAGGGATCAGTTTCCATCTCGCTCCGAGCTTCAATACTGTTTGCGGCGTCGATCAGGAGCCATGGCAACGCTGGCAGGAATACATGTCCGCGTGCCCCAACTTGAGTTTTCGGGAGGAGTCCATCGAATCACTCAGTCTTGCCGACGAATCGATTGACGTCGTCATATGCAATCAGGTCTACGAGCATGTGCGCAGCCCCGAAGTGCTGATCGCGCAGATCCATCGAATCCTCAAGCCCGATGGTGTCTGCTATTTCGCGGGACCAAACTTGCTCCACCCGATCGAGCCGCACGTCCATTGGCCGTTCGTCCACTGGCTTCCCAGACGTCTCGCGCAAGCCCTTCTCGGCATATTCGCGCCCGGCAAGATCTTGGACTCTCGAGCGACGACTTATTGGGGGCTCCGAAGCTGGCTCCACGAATTCATCATTCTCGACGCGGTCCCGCAGCTCATCAAACATCGTGCGGAATCGCCGAAGGCCGTCGGCATCTGGCGGTTTTTTCGACATATACCGCATGGGGTCCTGAAGATACTGGCCTTTCTAAGCCCTGGCTTCATCTTCCTCATACACAAGCCCGACAATGGCGGGAACGAGGAAAGCTGACACTAGGTCCTGGAGAATCTGAATCGCGCGCGCAACGATCGCGATACTCGCAAACAACTCGAAGCTGTTCGCGTCGGCGACGTAACCGATACCGACAAACACCGCTTCCCTGACGCCCAGACCGGAAGGGCTGATCGCCACGATAACGCCCGCCAGCCAGGCGATCCCGAGATAGGCCGACAATCTCATCACCTCGAACAGCTCGAGGTCGAAGAATGCATGGAGCAGGAACACATTCGAAAGCAGGCATGACAGCAACAAGACCACATAGGCAGAAACGCGTGTCACCATTGAAAAATCGGTGGCTGGTACGACTGCCGTCAGCTCGAATCTCGCAGACAAGCGGCTGAAACGCTGAATGATCCGATACAAGTGATCACTCGACATGAAATAGACTGACAGCCCGCCACCCACAGCGAGCACGATCAGGGCCGCAGGAACGGACCATGCCTGGACGATCAATGTCAGGCTCATGGACACGACACTGATGACGCTCAAGGCATAGATGACGATATTGCCCTGGACAATATTGCCCATCGGCATGCTGTCGGATTTCAATGTCGCCTGATAAACCAATGCCCAAATCTTGCCAGGGACATACTTCGCGACCTGTCCGCCGAAGTGCATGCGACAGGTCTTCGAAAAGGCGTTGCCGGCTCCCGAGCTGACGTGAAAAACCAGCCAGAGTGTCAGGTTCTGGACCAGCGTAGCGAGGTAGAGCAGAGCCAGGAAGAGCGGCGATGCAGCGCTGATGGCTTCGACGAGTTCGGCTCTCGCCGAGTAGACGAAGAGACCGGCAACCGCCAGCGCGATCACGATCAGGAGAGTGCTGTAGACGCGTCTGTTCATTCGGAGTCAGGGCGCCAGTTGCCCAATGCTCTCTTCGATGGCACGCAACGACAGTAACTCGGGGATATCGTCATCGGAGAAGGTGATGCCGAACTCCTCCTCCATAGCTAGAACGAGCTGCATATGCCGAAGCGAATCCCATCGTTCGATGGTCTCCGGTGAGCTGTCTGCGGTGATCGAACCCGCCTCTACATTGAAAATCTGTGCCATGACGGCCCTAATGCGATCCTGCATTCATCCCCGCCTCATCGATGGACATGACGTCGCGATAACGATCGACTCGCTGGCCGGCGACCCTCGTGTAGGTCTTGATTCCATTCGACTCGCCCTCGAGTGAAAAACCGACACCTTCCCAAAAATTGACAACCTGTGCATTTTTGCGGGTCGGCCGGTATTCAGACTTCCACCTCACTGAGCCCCATCGCTCCTCCAGGTGAACCAGGCATCGATCCACAAAAGCAAACTCGAGCCTGCGCCCCAATATTCGGCAGCTCAGCAAAAGGGTATCCACCTCAGCCAGACCGCGGTCTCGACGCGCGATCAGCACGCCCGTGGTTCCCAGGTCACCATACCGGTCGCCCACTGACATCGTGAATACCGCTGTGCTGCGATCGCGCATGAACTCTTCGACCTGCCCTTCCGAATATCGCTTTGTCGTCAGGTTGAACTGATTCGTCTTCTGCGTCAGCTGCGCAACTCGCGCGCGATCCGCATCAGTGGCTTCCCAGATGCGCAAGGTCTGCTCGAGAGAGCTGAGATAATCGTCGACGCGGACATGAACTGAACGATCCTCCGAACGTCGCCTTTCCTCCTGATAGAGCGACGCTCTTCTCTTGTCCTCGTCGCTGACACTCAGCGTATCGAAGAGGCCGTCCTTTTCCAGCAGCTCTGCATATCCATCCAGATCCGGCGGCACCTGGAGCACGGTGACCTGCGGCAACGCCGCACGAACGAGCTGGCATTCTCGCGGGCTGTCGTCCACGAACACGAAACTGTCGAGGGGCAGATTGAGTTCCGCTGCCATCTCGACAAGATTGCTTGCCTTGTCGTCCCAGTTGACGCGCCAGGCCGCAAGATGTGATTGCTTGATGGCACAGTCCGCGTGGTTCTGCAGCACGTCCCATACGTCCTCTGGGTTATTCTTGCTGCACAGGGCAATCAGCACGCCACGCTCCTCCATCGCGAGGACGCTGCGCTGGAAAGCACTGAATGCTGAGTCGGGCCAGTCGCTTTCCCCCAGTCGAATGCCCCCCAAACCCTCTTCGCCGACGATCCCTCCCCAAAGCGTGTTGTCACAGTCGAGCACCAGGCATTTCTTGGCCTTGCCCTTGAGAGCACGAATGACTTTCATGATTTCACGGGCATAGAGGTCGAGAAAGGGGCCTCTGAACGGCGCCATCGACATCCGCCAGAAGCGCTGATCAATCGCCTCGGTCCTGCCCGCAAGCCGAAAGAGACGATCCCAGTCAGCGACCACGAATCGGTCACTGTTCGAGGCAGCGTAGTTGTCGATCCATTCGTTGATTCGCCCGATCTCCACTGCGATCGGTTCCTCTGGGATCGTGACCGAGTCAGCCGACAGGAGCGCCGGCATCATCGTGTTGATGATCACGACAGATGAGGTGTGTTCTCGAACGGCGTCGAACATCTCGTGCAGCCGACCCATTGACTGCGCCGCATCCCAACCGGCCGTTCCGAAGCTCTCGTCGAGTGTCGCGAGTTCGAACGCCATCACGATGATGTCGGGGGAGTTCTGGCGCAGGTCCGACTCGGCGTCGAGCGCCTCCTGCAACACGGTGTCATAGCCTCCGAAACGGATGGCCGGTTCGAGCCCTTCACGGAGGATGTGAAACTTCAGGTATGGCTCGACCGGGTCAATCGCAAAATTTCTCAAGAAATACAGGCTGACCGTGTCCGCGTAGTCGATCCCCGCGGCTTCGACGCGGTCGATTGCCGCTACGAGCGTATCGATGCGCCCAAGCGCTTCATCAGGTAACCGAGGGTCATCGTTCATGCCCGCAAGTCACTCTTGTTCGAGAATTTCGATTAACCCAAGTCCTTTTGCCGCATAGAAAGCGACAGATCGGCCGCCGAACAACACAGCGGGCTTGGGAGCAGCCACTCTGAATAACCTGATACCCACAGCCCGAAGCTGCTCGATCGCGGCCTGAATATCATCCGCTACATAGCACAGGTGGTAGACCATCTCCGAGTGATCCGCCAAATAAGTGTCGAGCGGGCCAGGGCCGTCCGTCGGGTAAACGACCTCAATGGCTGGCATCGCTTCGTGTTCACACCAGATCAAATTGACATTTTGCAGCGAATCAAGCACTGGTTCGCCGAGCGCGTATCCCAGACCTGCTAACACACGACAGCTCTTATCCGCGCTGCGGGTGGCCAACCCGAAATGGTGAAATTCGAGGTCCATGGTCATGGCAGCTACTGACCGAGCACGAGAGCCACGTTGATGGGCAAGCGCTGCTCGAGCGATTCCTCCGTCGTCTGTCCCGGATAGGGAATCAAGCGCGACTCACGAACGGATAATCCCGCTCGTGCCACGAGATTTTCGAGGACCTCGGGGGATCTGAAGAGTTGGATATGATCGATCGCTGGCGCATTGATCGGCGTGGTGACGAATATGAACGCATCATCCGCCGCCAGCCGACCAATTCGTTCGAGAAAAAGCAAAGGCTCTTCGACGTGTTCAAGGACCTCCCCCATGACGATCGCATCGTAGCGGTCGTGTCGAAGATCACCCTCGAGCATGTCGCAGCAATATATCTCATAGCGAACATCGTCCGGGACATCGCGTGACTGCAGCAACGCAGTTGTCATTTCCACACTCGTGGGGCTCAGGTCTACTCCTTCGAAAAACCCATAACGCGACCGGTTCATCGCCGTCGACATGTACACGCCATGACCCGGACCGATTTCAAGATATCTACCCTCGCGATCCGTTGGTATGGAGTTCGCAAAATAGCGATGCATCTCCCGATGATTCGGCCAGAGCCACGCAGTGATCGCGAGCCCGTGCATGTATTTACGCATGTAGGCGTCGTCGAAATACACGGCATCGGCCACCTCGGCGAAAGTCGAGTAGCGATATCGTTTATGGCGCTGGAAAAACATCTGCTCGCGCAACGTATCTCTGACGATGATGTCATAGCACTCTGCCAGATACGCGACATCCAGCGACTTCCGATCGCAGAACTGAAGATACTCACCCAGGTCATCGAGTTCCTCGGGCGTTATATCGTCCAGCGACGATTTGAGAAAATTGGATTGTAATGGATTGATCCGAACGATCTCGCTCAACAATGCGTCAATTACGGAATGGGCCGTCATCGATTTGGCGCCTAAGTAATGCTGTGCATGCGTGCGACACGAGCGGGATTGCCAACGAGTGTCGTCCCGGGACCGTATTCTCCGCTCACGACACTATTCGGGCTGACGGTACACCCGTCCCCGAGTCGGGTGCCGCCGACCAGCACAGCGCCCGCTCCAATCCAGACCCCCTGCCCGATTTCCACCGGCTCGTGGATCCTTTTTGGCAGGACACTAAAGCGACTGTCATCGCCCACCACACCCGACTGAGTCATAATCATCGCGCCAGGACCCAGATGCGTGTAGTCACCGATCACGATTCTACCCGCGCCGTAGAGTACGCAATTCGGTCCGATGACGACATAATGACCAAGCGCGATGGCGCCCCCGTAGCCACACCAGCTCTTGCCCCCGCAATGCAACAGGCTTCGTCGCTGCAGCGTCACACCCCGCCCCAGCGTCAGTCGTGTCGGTGTCTTCACTTTCACACCCGGTTCACAACGAAACTGTCGTGCTCCAATCTTCGCCAGCCACGGCGGCAACACTTCGAGAACTCGATTGAACGCACGTGCGCCGCGACCAATCGGAAGACTCGTGGCCGGTGGATTCTCATCTGTCATTGGATTCTGGATATCAGGTCCATTCGAATGGGGTCACTGGATTGTAAAACACTTCTGCCGAGCATTCAGCGAAAGCGCCGGTACAGCCGCTCGGCGGCCTGAAATAGCCGGTAGGACGGACGCAGAGGCAGCACATAGGTTCGATGCTCCCTCGTTTCGGCGCCCCACTTTTCCTTGTACCAGACCAGAGAGGGTTGCCCGGGTGGTGAGGACATCAGGTTGAAAGAACTGCACCCCTGCGCCTGCGCCCATTCGATCCCTTCGTGAATCAACAAGGCCGAGGGCTGAAGGTGCCGGAACTCCAGGCGGATGCCGCCGTGCAGGTAGCTGGCCACCGCTCCGTGACGCACGATGACCGTAAAGCCGGAAATCTTCTCATCGAACTTCGCCAACATAACACGAATATCTGATCTCTGACGCGCAAGAGCAACGAGCTTCTCGAAATAAGTCGCGTTGTATCGCATGGTGCCGCGACGGCGCTTCAAAGTCTCCTTGTAGATGGCGAAGACTGCGGCCGCATCCTCATCACTGCTGGCATCCATCACCTCCAACTTGGATCGATGCCCTTTCTGGACATCGCGGCGATGATTGCCCGACACATTGTCGAGCGACCACGATGGCAGATCGACGATCGCGGTCTCAGGCGTCGCCTCGTAGGCGAGTTCGAACTCCCCGACGTCCACGAAGCCGCTCACCGGAATTCGAATGGCGACGGGAGACATCTCACCACCCCGTGACCGCCAATGCTCGATCGTCGGCGCATCGGGACCAATGCCACCGACGAGTCCGCCGGCGGGAAATCCCAGGTAACCGATTCGAAAGGGCCCCGCCTTGAAAGAGGACAGGGCAGCCCCGCAGCCCGTATCCTCATCCCAGAGATAGTCCGTTTTGACGTCAAAGCTCGCCTCGAGCAGCTTGATCCAGTCACTGCTGTGAAATAACAGATGACATCGCGCGCATTGGGCCGACCACTCAGCAGGTGGCGTCGAACTGACGATCGGGTCAGGCATGGATCGCCTGCCTCGTCTGGCGGGCGAATTCTTCCGCGGCAACTGCAATATCAAAATCGACTGCCGCGGCCTTGAGCCCGGACCTATATCGACCTGGGGCGTCTGCCAGCGCGCGACGTATCGCATTCGCCATTTCGTGCGCGCTGACCCCCTGTGCCAAGACACCGACAGCGTACTTGTCGAATAATATCGGAAGATCCCCGACGGGTGTCGCGACGATCGGCGTACCCAGCTGAACGGCGTCCGAGAAGATGACCGGCACACTTTCGATTCGCGAAGGGAGCAAGAGAAAATCTGACCAGCCGATCAGATCCGCAGCACCTTGCTTGTCGAGATAGCCTCCCGTTTCAACGGGCCTGCCCTGATCTCGAAGCTCTTCTGCCCCTCGCTCGATCGAATCTTGGAGGGGGCCTCCGCCGAAAATACGAACTGCAGATATCTTCGACCAGTCGTCCGTCGACAACTGGCCAAGGGACTCGAGCAGCAGGTCGCTCCCCTTGTTCACGTGCCATCGACCGAGATACGCGAGTTTATAGGGCGCACCAACGGATTTCTCGTTCGACGCCGGTGGGGGTAGCCGCCTCGAACTTGCCAGAAATCCACAGTCTCGTCCCGAGAGATCTTCCACCTCTTTCGCCAGTTTCATGCCGTCAGCGAAACACGCGTCGGCCGCACGCAGGACGCTACGCAACTTCGAACGCAACAAGGGCAGCCGACCCAGACTCCAGATATCACTCCCGAGAGCCCAGACCGCATAACGAGTCTTGGCATCGCGCCCCACACTTTGCGCCCAACCGCCGGACGGCAATGCCCATAGCGAGAACAGGTAGTCGGGCTGAGTCGTATCGACGACTCTCTGCACAGCCGCCTTGCCAACTCGCATCGTCTTAAGAATTGCCGGCCAGTCCCCGGGATAAAGCGGTCGCAGCAACGACAGGGGTGTCCGCGGCACGGCGAATCGTACCACTTCGACGTCTCCATCACGCGATGTCGAATCTGTGGATGCCGCCGCCACGACGGTCACCCGAGCGTGGCGTGCGAGCTGCCGTGCAAAGTCCGCAACGAAACTTCCGGCAGCCTCACGCCCCGGTTCGCCATCTGGGAAAGACGTCGTGATCAACACGATATGCATGAGCTAGGCCTTCACCCAGGTCATCCGGTAGGCGTAGGGCATCATATCGTCGCCATGGCTCAGGACCGCAACCAGCCACGCCAGACAATTCAGGATCAACACTGCAAAGGGCAGCGCTACAACGGTCAACGCCATGGGATTACGCCCAGACATCCAGTTCAGCACCGTCTTGCTCATCGCAATATTCGCATTGAGCGCTGCGGTTTCAGCCGGATGACCAAGGGGCTGCTGCGAGACGATCCTGAATCCGAGTAATTTCGCCGCCTGATGTAGACCGTGCCGGGTCCAGCGGTGAAAATCCAGCGGGACATCGTGAATTGGATACAGAAATGGGACCTGGAGCGTAAGCGTGCCCTGCCTTTTCAAGACGCGATGGATTTCCGCCAGGCAACGACCTGGTTCAGGTATATGTTCGAGCACATCTAATAAGAGAACATGATCGACGGACTCGTCGCCCAGCGACAAGGCCTGTGCGTCGGCGTACAAGTCAGGACGGGTGCGATACCACTCTGTTGCCGTCGGCCGATAATCGACGCCGATATACGTGGTCCCAGCCGGCAGAAATTCTCGCGACTTGGCATCGGCACATCCGATGTCCACGACGATCCCAGCAAGATCCGCGCAGCTCGCTTCGAGAAATGCCCCATCGCGAAAAAAGGCGAACCACTGAGGATGGAGCGGCGTATTCCTTAGCTTGTATAGCAGCGCCATTATCCAGACTTACTGTAGGTCAGAGCCGTAATCTGCTCGGAAATGAGGCCAATCAGGAAGACAATGACCGATGCGCTAAGGAGCAACGCGCTCATATTCGTAAAGCGACCCAACGACACAAAGGTGTATCCGTACCAGCCCAGACCGGTCACCATGAAAAAGGCGCTGGTCGGCAAGAAAATCTTGAGTGGCGCATAGAGCGTCGCGACCTTGAAGATGATCAATAGAAATCGAATTCCATCACGAAGGGGCCGTATGTGGCTCTTACCTTCTCGTTGATCGACGTTGACCGTCTCGAAACGAACAGGATGGCCGGAGCGCATAAATGCCATCGTAATCGTGGTCGGATAAGAGAATCCGTTTGGCAGCAGATACAAGAAATCTTTGAAGACCTTCGCTCGCGCGACGCGAAAACCAGATGTCAGGTCGAGAATACGACTGCCAGTGAGTCGCGATGCGAGTTTGTTGTAGAAACCGTTCGCTAAGAGCCTGCCGAAACTGGCGTGAGATCCTGGATCTCTGGCACCAACGACCATCCCGTAACCTTCGTCAAGCTTGGCGAGCAACTTGCGGAACTCGCGCGGATCGTGCTGGCCATCACCGTCCATCAGCGCCAGGATGTCTCCCCGCGCTGCACGCGCCCCATTCTTCACGGCGGCGCCATTGCCCAAGCTCTCACGGTGCTTCACCACGACCGCGCCCGCATTCCCGGCAACCTCGGCGGTTTCATCCGTCGATCCGTCATCGACGACGATCACCTCCGCATTCGGGAATTCCGCGCGCGCACGCGCGACGAGACCACCGATGGCGGCAGCTTCATTCTTGGCCGGAATGACGATGGACAAGCTGTCCGTTCCAGGCTCTCGACTCATCGTTCCTCCACCTCTGAGACCTTTGGGGCGCGTTCACGAACCATTGGATCCTCGAGCGCCCGAGTGGATTCCCGCAAGCCTTCGAACTCACGCCTCCGGGTGATCGCTTTCAACGGGATCGAAGGCGCCGCCAGCGTAGCATCATCTGATGCCCTCCCTGGATACGGGCGCTACGAGAAGTCTTCTCATCAACCCCTCGGTCGCCAGAAGACTGAGCCGTTTTGGGGCCCTCTTCCGGCGGATATGATTGGTGGACTCACAAAGCGCAGCAGATCTTGTGACAAACCGATCCTCGTGCTCTTCGAGGGGGAGCTTCCGGAACGCGGTTCCGAACATGAACGGATTCCCGGCTTGGGAGATGTCCGGAGGAAGATCGAAGCCTTGGGACGAGGGGACAAGGGGTTCGAGCCGCACGACGTGCTGGGAGATCAGATACCTTCCGAGTGAGATCAGACTCGCCGATGAGCTGCAGCCGACTCGATTGACCGGTCGCCATGCATCTGGCCGGAGCTTGAAAAGGGGAAGGGCTCAGAATGACGGAATCCCTGCTATCGGTGATGCTGTAATCGCGGCCTGTCTTGCCTAACCGCGGGCTGTGTTTCCGCGGGCTACGGAGTTGATCAATGAACGCCGAGAACAGTGCACGACCTCCTTTCCTACTCGGAGTCGAGGTTTTCGCCCTGCTGCTGATCATTGTTCTTGGGCTGTGGGCACGAATCAACGATCTGAACGAGTGGAAGAGCGCCCCCAGAATAGCATTCCATCAAGGGGAGCCGCTCCTCGCCACCTACGACGGATATTTCTACCTAACGCTGGCCCGGGATTTACTCGAGGACCGTTATGAGCGGATCGACGAACTCCGATCCGTACCGGACCACCCACTCAGGCCGTCCCCGCCCCCACTTCTTTCCGTGCTGGCAGCCGGCATCGCCAAATTGACACGCATTTCTCTCAACTGGATCGGAGTGATCCTGCCAGCTGTGCTTGGCACGCTAGTCGCCCTGCCGCTCTACGGGCTCGGCAGGCTCTTTCGAGGGCCGGTCATGGGATTGTCCTCTGCGCTCCTGGGCGTCCTTCCCGCGGCGTACGTGTATCGGAGCAGCCTGGGTCGATTCGATACGGATTGTCTCATCGTCACTCTGACCATGTCCGGCATTTTCTTCTTCCTCCGCTTCGCGGAGGAGAAGGGGAGAAGAAGGTATCTCTTTCTGGTCGCCGGGCTCCTCAACTACGCGATCTTCCTCTGGTGGTGGGATCAGGCAACGCATGTTGTCACCCCGATCTCGCTCTTTCCTCTCCTTGTTGCCCTGGTGTTCCACTACCGCCCCCCCCGCCCGGAAGCACTCGTCCTCCTTTCGCTTTTCTGCGCGGGAACGCTCCTTGTTCTCACCATCACTGGTTGGGATGTGCTGCAGCAGATACTACGCAGCATCATGTCGGCGCACGGTTATCTTTCCAAGGCACCCGTGGGAGACTTCCCGAATATGGGTCTGAGCGTCTCGGAACAAGGGCGCCACTCCTTTGCGCTAATCATGGAACGCGCAGCCGGCAGTTGGCCTGTTTTCGTTCTGTCGATTGGCGGACTTTTCCTCCTGCTCCGGGAAAGGCCAACGAAGTTCATCTTCCTTTCCGTTCCGATCCTGCTCGGCGGGCTTTCTTTTTCCTCTGCCTCACGTTTTGAGATGTTCCTGGGGCCCGTCTGTGCCCTTGGCGGAGGTTTTCTCGTTTCAGAGATCTGGCAGAGACGAACTCGGTCTCTTCTTGCCGTACCTGCTGCTTTGGTGCTGACTGGACTTGCAGCCGGCAGCATGATCCATGGATACCACAGGACCACCAACTGGCCGCCGATTCACCCGAGTACCGTACAAGGCATGGAACTTGCCCAATCGAAGACTCCTCCAGAGTCGGTCCTCTGGACGACATGGGGCTACGGGTACGCAATCAATTACTGGGCGCGGCGTGCCACCATGAACGACGGGCAGGTGCATACGGGAGAGCGCACTGTCTATAATTTCATCCCTTTTGCCACGGATGATTCCCGACTCGCCGCCAATTTCATCCAGTTCTTCTCAAAACACGGGACGGCCGGAATCCAGAATTTCTACAGATCCCTGGGCGACGATGACGCCAGGGGGCTTTCTCTGATCAAAGAAATTCTGGCGGCAGGCCCTCAGGCGGGGGAAGAGATTCTCGCCTCCCATGACCTGGCGCCCGTTGGCCAATTGAATACGACCAGCGATTGGCTTGATTTCTTCTTCCCGGCGGATGCCCCCCCCTCGTTCATCTTCCTGCACCGCAAGATGCCCGCCACCAGTTATTGGTGGTTCTGGTTTGGAAGCTGGGACATCGAACGCTTGGACGGCACTCATCCAAGCCGCGCGACTTTCAGAAATATTTCCATCAGGGGGACGGAAATCAGGGGCAGCAGTGGTCTTGTCGCTGACCTTGAAAATGGCCTAGTTCGATATCAAGGTCGCGAGATTCGAATCGGCCGCGCCGTCATTCATGAGGGGTTGAAGACTCGGGAATACGATTTCAGCGATGGCGGAAGTGAGGAATTGAAGGTGCTGCTGCCAACACGTTTCGCCGTACTCCAAGAAGGAAAACTGGCTAGGTCGGTTTTCAGCAATCTGTATTACAGCGAAAGCGGCCCATCACGGTATTTCCGACCGGTGGAGCTAAAAAGGCCTGCCTACCAACTATGGGAAGTCACAGGCGATTCCTTCACCGGTGCCCATCCCTCTCCAGACACGCGTCATCGGGAGAGCGACCCCCCGGCCGAATTCCGTTTCGACGAGTAATCCACCCCATCGACGGGAGCGCGAGATATTCCCACCCTGCCGCTCACTCCCTCGTTGCGAACTCACCCGGTGAGCTGACCGGTGTTTCGATGAAGACGACGACCTTCGATGACTCAAATCACGGGATCGGTGCAGACCGGGCTCTCTTGTCCAGATTCTGGCTGGACTGGAGAGAGGCTCTGCTCCGCGTCGATCACAGGAAGAAACGAGCACGAACCATTCTCCATTTCCTGGACCGTCCGCTTCCGCGTCAAGCGCCGCAACGGATTTGTAGCAGGCCATCTCCATCGCGGAGAACCACGGCCACCCGGCGTAATAGGCAAAATAGAATACGAATTCCTGGAACTCATCGCGCGAGATATCTTCGCTCGCGAGCGCCGCCTGGACATGCGACTCGACGGGCTGGTCGGCCCCGGCGCAGGCGAGGGTGATCCAGTGGCGATCGCGGGGGAGAGGCCCGGGCGGTCCCAGAATTCGACAAATACGGAATCGATGACGCCCTTGCCAGTGAATACGCTGATTCCCAGTGATGCTTCGCTGACCATCACCTCCCTAGACCGCTTGCGGCCCGCTTCGTTCCCGCTTCCGCAGCGTCCCTCGAGATCCGCACCAAAGGGCTCATCGATCACCTCGTCCATGGCGGAGTCGAACTCTCCGAGATGACTGACGATAGAGACCAAGCAAATGACCGTGCTTCCGGATACCCCACGCGCGAGAAATGCATCGAGCAGTCGGGCGACCCCCGACAGGCCCACTCGGAGGATATCCCCACCATCCAGCCATGGAGGGCGACAGGCAGATTCCGACCGTCAGACCCGAGCAGAACATCGAGTGCCCGCCGCACCCGCAGTCCTTATGCCGGGGCAGGCACGCGAGTCCCTCGACGGAGCCGACTCGCTTGAATAGGCCCTCGACGCTCAAACCGGTGAAGTGCTCACTGAACGAATCCCCGGGCTCGCCCAGCGTGCGCCTCGCCCGGTCGGTACACGAAACGACCGCCGAGCACCGATGTAGCCTGCATCAGCCTCCCCGATCGAGTCATTTCCATGCGAAACAGGGCCATCGTCCTCGCGACTTTTTCGATTTTCCTCACGTGCGCGCACGCCATCCGTTCGGCGCAGGTGAACGCCCTGAATCGGGATAGCGCGATCGGCATGAACCTCGAGAAGTATCAGTACGCAAGCCGAGCGTCACCTTCGCAAATGCCATGAAGAGCGCGCGGGCGTGGGCTGAGACGCCGAGCGGGTCGAGCTGCGGCAGCGATTATTCGGGAACCTCGGATGCGGACGGATTTCCGACGCAGTTTGGCGATCGGGAGCGCATCTTCGCGCATTTATTCCAGGCGAACTACAGCGACGTCGCCTGGCCGATCGTGATCTACGAAGGCGGCAGCCATCTCCATGACAAAATCTCACAGCCTTGCGCCGACCTCACGATCGATCGCCGACAGCTACCTCATCAATGCCTATCAGTCGGCGCTCGACGATTGGCGAGACCTCGACACCCTGAACGGCTACGAGCTGAACGAATATTTCTTTTTCGACTACTCGGGTCGCCAGGCACTGAATGCGCCGGGAAACCTCTTCGGGCATCGGGAATCCAACGAGAGGACATGGCCCAATGAGACGGACGTGCTCGAATGGGACGAGACGCCCGCGAATGAGTGCTGATGGGGAATTGTGAGCTGGAGACCGTTCCCGAATCGAATCTGTCAGCACAGGTCTTGGCGGGGCTGCTCGCTACGGTCGCTCTCGCTCGCAGGCGATCCTGGAGCCCCCCACGAGCCCGCGCAGAGTTCCAATCGATTCGTGAAACACCCGGATCTGCTCTGAGCCAGGGGCTACGAACCAGGCGAGGCCGAACCGAACGACGCTCGATCAGAGCGTGAGCGAATGAACCACCCCGTGGACGCCAGACTGAGAAGTACCAGGAGCCCATAGAACGGAGGGGAGAGCGTCGGTACGGGCACGCTGATCACCCCGTCGTCCACGAACTGGTAATAGTCGACGGGCCGATTCCAGGACTCGACCGGTGCGGCATGGGTATAAAGATATTTCTGGTAAAGGCTCCCAATGGCCTTCACGACATCGTCGTCATAGGTGAACTCGTGGACGAAACCATCGACAAAAATGACCTGAAAGGTCATACCCGCCAGATAGTCGGTGTTGTCGATATCAAAGGTCTCATCGCGCGCACCGGCTACCTGGCGACCCGGATCCAGGCCGACTCCGGCTGGCGCTTCCACCAAGCCGTCGAGGGACCATGCGTGACGCGAGAAGGGGATCAGCGGTCCACCATTCGGCGTGCAGTTCTCGACACAGATGAGATCCCCGTCCACGCCGAAGAGCGTACGCCGGGTATTCTGGAGTTCCGCGGTAGGCGCCGCCGACCGAACCATGCGAAATTCTCGGATCGCGACGCCACCCGGCTCAGAAATATTCTTGATCTGGACAGAAAACCACATGTAGAAATCCGGACGCTTCCGCTCGAAACGGATCTCGAACGCGTGGGCACTGCTGACTTCGGGATGAAGGCCCTCCACCGCGTCCAACCGTAATCCCTTACTCGTGCCATCGAGATTCGTCAGCCGAATATGGGTGACAAAATTCTCGCTCCCGAATTCGATGAAGAAATGTTTGACTCCGGCAAAATCGTTTTCCTGACGATCCTGAGATCGATTACGAGCGTCTTGTGTGTCAAAACTGGCCACCGCCACAAAGCTCGTTCCATCGGAGCTGACCTCGACGAGCACGTTCGCATTGTCGGTCGCCCCGAGTCCGCCCACGAACGCAGAGACGACGAGATCGTGCTGCATCGGAATATTCAGGAGGGGAACCGCAAAGCTCAACTCGGCGGTCTCACCGACATCGAAGATGTCCGCGCTCGTTCCGCCAAAACCGAGGCCGACATCATTGACGAAAAAATAGTCGGGCACGCCCAACGCGACGGCGGAAGCGCCTGTCGAGCCAGACACGTCCGAGGCATTCGACGCAAAGGATGCGATTTGTGCACCGGCAGGTGCAGACCCGATCGCAAAGCAGGTCACCCAAATGAGGGCCGAAATTCGGCTTTGGCTGAACATTTAATTTTCACCTCGGAACAATTGACGACCCCAGCTCTTTTTCGGTCGAACGAAGCCCACACTTGAGAAGATCAGAATCTGGTCGCCTACTGAATACGCGTCTTCTATGAACCCTCAAGCCCCTTTATTCGTCGTGCTCCTCTGCTCCGCAAAACAAGGCCGCTCGCGCTTCGAATGATACCCCGGGCTCACGTCGACCTTCCTGACCGTCTCCGAAATCTCTGGGTGTTCGCAGCAAACTACATCCCCCGCTCTTCGCACTCTGCGTCGCACACCCATCGGGGCCTTTCCAGTTTTCGGGACGCCGAGCTCGACCAAATCGACGTCGCCGAGCGCGTCGTGAACCCGGAAATCCTTTCCATGTGAGCAAAAGCGCCTCCGATCGGCGGGTATTTGCGCGCCGGCCCCTGGGATGAATCGGAAAACGAGTTAGCGACAGACCTCAGGTGCTGCCAATCTTCGACGACTGCTCCTGCACGAATGGAGATCGCCGGGAGGTGGCCACCCCGAACGGCGAGATGCTCAAACCGCCCCATACGCATTGAGAGCTGCTCGAGGGCATTCCCGAACGAGGACGGAATCTCGAATCGGGCAGGATCATCTGATCGCCGCTCGCCTCCTCCGAACCCAGGCCCTCAAGATTCGCGCTCCGGCCGTTCTTTCGAAAGCGGAGGTCCGTGACAAGCCCCTTCGATCGCCGACGGTATCATCGCGGACCACGGCGGCGAAACCCGCGCTGACCCCGTGGCCGGCGAGGGTAGCCGAGTGCTGATCGCACTCCCGATCGTAGAGCCGGATGAGCAGAACCGAGGAGGCGGGGCCTGAATGTCGGAAGGAAGATCCATGGAGAGCTACGAACATATCGTTTTCGAAAAGGAGAGGGGGCGGGCGCGCATCGTCTTGAATCGTCCAGATCGGCATAACGCCATCAGCGGAAAGACAACCCGGGAGATCCACGAGGCGCTCTGGAAGGCGGATGCGGACGAGGAAGTCCATGCCATCGTGATCAAGGGCGAAGGCCCCAGTTTCTGCTCTGGCGCCGATCTACGGGGTTACGAAGAGTCTCCCGATCGATCGGGACGCACTGGCACGCGGCATATCGATGATGACTGCTGGCAGATCGAGGCGGGGCAGCGTCTGAACCTGGCCGCCTTCGACATGCACAAACCCGTCATCGCCCAGGTCCACGGCCATTGTCTGGCGCTCGGGACCGTCATTGCGCTCTTCTGCGACATGGTAATCTGCGCCGACGATGCGCGTATCGGGTTCCCGCCCGCCCGCGATCTAGGAGCCCTGCCCTCGAATATGTGGCTCTACCATGTGGGGCCCCAGTGGGCGAAGCGACTCACGATGACCGGGGACACGATCACAGGGGAAGAAGCCGCCATCCTGGGCTTCGCCATGAAATCCGTGCCCGCTGACCTGCTCGAAGCCGAGGTCGAGGGACTCGTCGACCGATTGGCGAAAATCGATCATCACCTGCTCTCTGCCAACAAGCGCATCATCAATCTGGGCCTCGAGTTGATGGGGGCACGCACCCTTCAGCGACTCGCCGCGGAGAACGACGCGCGAGCCCATCTCGCGCCGGGAACCAGCGCCTACTACGAGCGCGTCAAGGATATGGGGGTCACCCGTGCCTTCAAGGAGCGTGATGCCGCCTTCGGCGATGGGCGCGCACGCGTCCGAGGGCCGGAAGTGCGAAACGAAAAGGGGCAGCTCGTCAACCGCTGAGAGCGACACACCCCCTCTTGGGTGGCGGTCAATAGGCGAGACCTAGGCGCGCTGGGTGGATCCATTTCTCAGGGTAGGTCTTTCACGGTGCCCTGGAACGGAATGGCCATCTCGGCTCCCGTCAAGGAATCGATCATCGCGATTCGGAGATCACGGGGTCGCTACCCAGCCTCCCCGCCATCGAGTCTCACCTCGAGGACCGCACCCCGGCGGATCGCCTGATCGGGCACATCGAGCTGAACCTCGTCCCCATACCCCTCGAAGTAGACTCGATAGGGCCCCAGGGCTCGAACCGGGTCGCTGCCATCGGTCGCGAGCGGAATTCGAAGACGTGCCACTCCCCTATCATCCGCCATTGCGGTGGCGCGGTAGCGCAAGCGCCGCCCAATCGGCGTCACCAGCTTGAGTTCGGCGACCAGTTTCGCCCCCGGAACGCCGGACGCCAGGATCTCGGCGCCCTCCACCAACTCGAATAGCTTGTACGGAACGATTCGCTTGGGTATCCGCCCCCTGAAAGCGGCCGGAAGAAGCGAACCTCGTTTCGGCCCCTCGGTCACGAGTCGAAAATGCTCCAGGTGGGGGTGGCCCCCTCGCGCAGAGCCGTCGGCCATATGAAGCTGGAAGGCGAAGGCTCCCGGCCCGAGCCGACCCGTCGCCTGGCTGAATACGTAGCGGGCCCGGAGCCGTTCTGCGATCCTCAGTGCAGCCTGCTCATCCGGGGCAGCGAAGAAGCTCTGTACCCACTCCATCTTCTCGGCATCGAGATAGGGTCCGAAGTTGTTGGCTGGAATCGGTCGCTGGGCACACCAGAGGAAGGTGTGTCCAAGGGCGACAGGAACGATAATTCCGTATTCTGGCACCGCGTCGGAATCGAGATACCCGGAGATTTCTGGCGTAGCCTGCCTAATCGTCTCGCAGAAGCGAAGCAGGCTCTGCTTCGCTGTGAGCCGCGGACGAGATCCCTCTTCTCGTTCGACCAGGGCGGCGAGCACACCACGAACCCTCGGAGTGTGGACGCGAGAAATCGCGGGCCAGAGCATTCCCACTCCGACCACCAGCGTGAGAACCATAGCGGTGCGCCGTCCGCCGGGAAGTCGCCGGGCAACCCAACCCGTAACGACAGCCACGATCCAAGCGAAAAAAACCGACCCGGGCACCGAAAAATCATGCGCGAACCTGAGTTGGAGTAATGCCAACGCCGTCAGCACGGATGTCCAGACCAGCATCAAGACAGTCTCTGCGCGCCGATCGGGGCTACGAAGCCGGAGCGCGAGGAGGAGAGGGGCCAATGGGAGCAGAAAGGCGAAATACCCGAAGCGCTGATGGGCGGGGCGTGCCAGTCGCACGTCATTGACCCCGAAAAGCGGCTGCTGTTCCGGGTTGACGGCGGCCCAACCATCCTGTTTGGCGAGGAACCCTGCTCCGGAGATCAACTCTTGGCGTACGTCGCTGAAGGCCAGACAGCCGAGCGCGATCAGGCCGGCCAGCAAGCCGGTGCGAAAAGCGCGGCGAACCGCGGACGGCTGAGGCCACCGCGGCTCCAGATAGGCGAGGATCCCCGTCAACAACGAGAGGGAGACGAGGACCAGAGGATGAATCCAGGAAAGCGTCGTCGTCGTGAAGCGCCCGCCCGGCGGATCTCCGCCCGCCCACAACCATGGCACCACCAACGCGGTCGCGAAGAGGGCGGTGCCAGCCTGCGCCCACAAGCGGTCCGGTCGCCGACCGACCACCGCCGCGACCACTAGACGCGCGCCTTCCCCGACGGCTAGATAGAGGAGACTGCCGCTCCAGACCAGCAACATGGCGGCGACGATCAGGCCATGTATGAGCGCAGCCAAGAGATCCCAGCGCCTATTCCGTAGCGGGTCCGGGCGCAGCTCGACCATCGATGAGGCGAGCCAGCCGGCCACAAGCAGCGATACGGCGGCATGGTGATCGAAATTTCCGACCTGTGAAAGCAGGGTACTCGCCGGGAGCAATGCGAAGATCCAGGCCGCTCCGAGTCCGATCCCCGCGCTTGCGAAACGCCGTCCGATGACGAAGATGGGCACCACGCAGAGGCTGGAGGCAACCGGCGAGACCCAAGCCGCCACCCACTCGAAGGTCGCGGGGGAGTCCCCCAGGAGCCTGGCCAGACCCGCTACCCCCCAGTCGTAGAGAGGGGGCATCGGCACCAATGCTCCATCCGGATAGGCAATGAAGCGATCGAAATAGAGGACTTCCGGGAAGTTGACGAAGCTGTAAAACGCCCGGCGAGCGTGATAGGCAGCGTCATGAAGCGCGATATCGGCTCCGCCCCCCTCCCTTACAACTTGCGCGTATGCGACGGAGCGGAGCGCGAGAGCCACCAGTCCGGCTGCTGCGATTCCCAGTCCGATCGCAACCCGACCGAGCGGGAAGGGGCCGGGGCGGGATGATTCCGGAACCTGGGCCGCGGAGTTTTCGCTCACGGGAGGGAGCGCTCCGTGATGAGCGACGCCCTGGCCATTGCCGACGCACAGAGTGAAGAGATGCGCGCGAGCACCGGCTTCGATGAGCGGGATCCCTCGAATTGAGGAAGGTTGCCTGCGATCAGGCGCAGCGGGGGAGGCGGGATGGAATCGAATCCCTGCTCAGTGCGCATCCGGTCATCCCCTTCACGATTCCGGCCGCAACAGGTCCCCCACACGGGACTGCGCGGTCTTCCGTCGATCGATGCGCAATGGGGGGAGAGTCCGGGAGTGATAGCCCAGCCTGACACCTCCCGGAAGGACCGCATCCACGAAGTCGGGCGGGACGATGAGGGTCCGGCATGGTGCGGAGCACGCTCGATCGGCCCATTGGAACGCAGTCAACCAAGGGAGAAGCGTGGTGAAGATCCCTTTGGAATCCTTGAAGAGCGCACGCTTCCCGCCCCCTGCGCAAAAGACCTTCCTCAGAGTGGATGCAACCCAGTCCCCGATCCCCCGCCGGTCCCTCGATCGATCTGAAGGGCACTCTCGCGTTCGATATTCGACCAACGAAAGGGGGAGATCCATTGCGCGAAGAAGCCGCGGGGAAAGGCGTCGAGGCCGTCGATCCCCACCTCGGTCGGTGCCTCGCGATCCTCCGGCAGATAGCGAGTTCCAAAAAACGCATCCCAAAAGATATAGACGTTTCCATAATTGCGGTCCGCTTCGGCGCGCAAGCAGGAGTGATGCCAACGGTGGACGTCGCCGACGCTGTAGATCCAGGAGAGCGGACCGAGTCGGAAGGCGATATTTGCGTGTTGGAAAGCATCGGCAGATAACGCGGCGACCGTCGTCAGCGCGAGAACGGTCTCACCCACCCCGAGCATCGCGAGCGGGAACACGCCGAGGAACCCGAAACGGAAGGCGATCTCGAGAGGATGCGCCCGCGCGCCGTTCAGCCAGTAGAGACGCGTCACGCTGTGGTGGGTCGCATGGAATCGCCAGAGCCAATCAGCGCTATGCATCACACGATGGCCCCAATAATCAAAGAATTCACGAACGACCGTGGCCAACAGGACCTGCGCGGCGATCGGCCAGCTCGTTGGCCAGCCCCCCCCCGACATCTGCTCGGAGAGCCAGCCCCCAGCAGCGACCGCAAGGCTCGCCACCGTTGGGGCGAGCAGAGCGCTGACGCC
This sequence comes from Deltaproteobacteria bacterium, assembly GCA_002719955.1. Classification (GTDB taxonomy): domain Bacteria; phylum Myxococcota_A; class UBA9160; order UBA9160; family UBA4427; genus UBA4427. The sequence goes on from PBFW01000007.1 coordinate 40,063, forward strand.
GAGATGGGTCGGCATATAGAGCGCATCGGTGCGGAGATCGCCCTCGGATCGATTCCAATCGTCATGCCAAGGCAGAACCCGCTCCATCAGAGCCACGAGAACGAATGCCGCGAGGCTGATCGGCAGCACCACCTGCGCGGGCTGCATCCCCGCCTTCATCATCGACAACGCGGCCACGAGCGCGCTTAGCACCGCGAGGGGTAGGATCGAGACCGCCAGCACCTTCTGCCATGTCCGCTCGAGATCGGAGCCCTTGCGCATTCGTCTCTCCTATCCATCCGCGAGTCCCAGAGCGTGCAGGCCGTCGATCCAATCGCAAGGCCTCCGGATCGGACGCGGCCGCTCAATTCGGCGGCGCCCCCCCGGAAGGCACACCGGCCGCGGGCCCCGGGGCCAGGCGGGCCGCATTCGAGCGGGCGAGCTCCGCCTCGGTATCGGCCCTTTCTCGCTCGATCGCGAGGAATGCCTCACGCGACGCCTGAGTCGCTCTTCTCTCTGTTGCGCGGTCGCTCGCCTCGATCGACATCGTGATATAGGCGGCCAATCTCTCCTGACGACCCGGATCAATGGTCGTCGCCCTGAGCAGGCCCGCCCTCGCTCGATCATATCGACCTGCTCCGAGCGCTTCGAGCGCCCGTTTCTCCAGCACGTCCGCCTCGAGCTGATCCCATTCCCTCTGGATGCTCCCGTCGAGCGCGCGCGCGGCTTCGATCTTCTCGAGCGCCATCGCCCAGCTCCCGGCATTCTTCAGATTCCGCGCGATCCGGATCGTTTCGGACGCGATCTCCCGGTCCACGGTCTCGCTGCCGAAAATCAGGGACGCCTTCGATCGCAGACTCGCCGAACGCTTCACGAATCCCAATTCCGAAAGTCGCAGGACCGCGACGGCGAGTTCGGACGGTGTGTGCCGCCCGGAGGAAGGATCGAGCAAGAATCGCTGCGCCTGAAGAATTCCCTTTCCCAGTCCGGGATCGATCGTCCGGGTCGAGGCCGTCGCTTCGTCCCGCCCTTCGACAAGAAGGCTTGCCGTGAGTGTCGCGGGCGGATCGAAGAGGGGCGCCGTCAGGAGATCGAGCAGCACCACCTCGGTCTCGGCCCCTTCCGCCGCGGTCGAAACACGAAGCGGAGGAAGCGTGTCGAGCTGGAGATCGAGGTGCGTCCCAATTCGGTCGGTCCGGGTCTCCACCTCGACATGGCTTTCGATCGGATGAGATCCGGCGATCCGTTCCACATGACGATTCTTCCACATCGCTTCGGAATTGAGTGCCGGGTTGATCATCGCAAACCAATGGTTCCCGTTGAAAGTGAAGAGCGCCCAGAGAAGGGTGATCGGAGAAGACACGAATTCGAGCGACTCTCTGAACGGACTGAAGGGAAGAATCAGCTGAATGGACTCCTCTGTCCTCGGAGTACGGGTGGTCGTGATCTCGGTTCGCATGACCCGCAATTTCAGTGTTGCTTCCTCGAGGATCCGATCCGAGTTCTCGTCGCCGGAAACCTGTTCCTCCAGCCATTGAATTTCGTATTCCGGTGCGCCCGTGACCCGATCCGGATCACCGAGCCGGATACGCTTTTCCATGCTTCCCTCGAGGACGTTCGCGCAGCCGATGAGCTGATGGAAAACGAAGAGGGCAACCAGCGCAGCCGGGGAAATCAAGTTCTTCATGCGTCGGACCTCAACAGACAAGACCGGTCAGCGCAGATCGGTCTCACCCCGAGCCGATCGAGAGCCACAGATAGATGCTCGGTCGGCATCCTGGACTCGCGCATTCCCGGTCAGGAGCTTACACCGATCGGTGCAGAAGGTGAAGCAGCCGGCGGGGCAACACGAAAGCCCGCGCCGGGATCTGTGCGACGAGAAAGTCGTTCTCGGAACCCTCCGCACGGCGATGGTCATCGCCGCAGCCTGAGAGCCGGAAAAACGGACCCACGCCAATCAGAGGTATCGACTCTGCCAACCGCAGCCCTGCATGGGGTCGTCACACAGCGGCTGGGCGGGGCCATCCTTGACAACGCAATACTCCCCCTGACTACACGGTTCACCCTGGATCTGTTCGGAGAGGGCGATGATCTGTTGTTGTAGCCCGGCGAAATAATCCACCGGTTCCATGATAGCGCCGCGAGTGAGCGCCAGATCCCAGGCATCCTTGGCACTCAATCCGCGATATTTCATCTGATAGTAGGCCGCGAGACGACCCGTCCGGTGGCAACCGCAGGTACAGCGGAAGGCGATCTTCTTCCCCTGCGCCTGAGCGACGCCGACCCAGGAATCGAAACGCTCCAGCCACGCCGAACTCAGGGGCGCCAGATCATCCTCCACGTTGTAGATGACTTCGAGCGTCGGACACTCGTCGCGGTAGGCCCCCTCGTGTTCATGAGCCGTACCCGCAAGCACGACGATTTCAGTCACGCCGAGTTCACAGAGGCCCCGCATGTCCAAGGCATCTGGTTCGCCCATCCGGTAGATCTCGAACCCTGTCTCGGGGTCGCGATCGATCAGATGGAGATTATTGACGGCGGTGGGATTGCTGTTTCGGTCGATCGTGTCCGCGGGGCGTGAGATCACGTAATACCCAACCCCCGATAGCGCTCCGAAGAGGAGGAGGGTGACGACAAGAATCTTGCCCATGGTCTTCATCTTTCCGGTCCACCCCCAAGAAATTCAGCCGGGACTATACCATCGTGCCGCCGTAGCGAATCGTCCAAGGGGGCTAGAAGCCGAATTGCCGCCCCCTCGAGAAGTGACGTCTCGACATGGGCGACGGAAGAAGTCGGCGCGCGCATTTCTCGGTCGGATCGAACCCAACTCGCCTCGTTCTCCCGCTGCTGTAACATGGGGTCCCCGATGCTGGAAGCCGCTCGCCGCGGTTCGATCCTGTCGGATGGTCTCCGACACGATCACCATTCCGACCCTTCCGTGGCGATCCGCTCTCTGGGAGACCCCATGCGTCCCATGCCGATGACTCTGGTCCGCCGCTCGAGGCGAAACGCACGGATTGGAGCACCGCTGCTCCTCCTCGTCCTGGCGGGCGCACTGAGCCTCCAAGGCTGCACGACCGTCGCCCCACCCAGCGTCCAACCGAACGTATTGGTCATCATCGCCGACGACCTCGGCTGGGGAGATATCGGCGCCCTCGGCAGCGAGATCCCAACACCGAATATCGACGGGCTGGCCGCCGATGGCGTGATCTTCACGAATTTCCACACCGCCGCGACCTGCTCGCCAAGCCGCGCGATGCTGATGACGGGAGTCGACAGTCATCTCGCTGGACTCGGAAACATGATCACCTTCATGCCGTCCAATCAGCGCGGCCAACCGGGCTACGAAGGACATCTGAACCAGCGCGTGCGCACTCTGGGCGAGCTTTTCCAGGCGGCTGGCTACCAGACTGGCTTCTTCGGAAAATGGCATCTCGGTGAAGAACCCGGACAGCTCCCACATGACCGCGGCTTCGAAGTGACCCTGGCGCTGGTAACGGGTGGCGCCGACAATTGGAGCGCCCTCGGTGCGGCCCCCGTGCGGCCCGCGTCCGAACCCTTCTCCCGCAACGGGACGCTCATCGAGCGACCCAAGGGATTTTCGAGCGAACTCTATACGGACGAACTGCTCGACTTCCTGGCCGGACCCGCGGCCACCGGGAAGAACCCCTTCCTCGCAGTGCTTTCCTTCCAGGCCGTCCACTGGCCCCATCATGCACCGGACGAGGCGCTCGCGCGCCATCGCGATCGCTACCGGCTGGGATGGGACGAAATCCGCGGGGTGCGGCACGAAAGATTGATCGAGAAGGGGCTGCTCCCAGCAGGCACGAAGATGCGCAGACGGGATCCCAGCATCTCCGCGTGGAGCGAACTGGACGCCGCCGAGCAGCGCAGGGAAGCCGCGAGAATGGGCGCCTATGCCGCCATGCTCGACGATATGGATGAACAGATCGGGCGTGTCCTGGATGCGCTCGAGGAGAGCGGGCAGGCGCGAGACACCGTGGTCGTTTTTCTCTCCGACAACGGCCCGGACCCCTCGGAACCCAATCGCTCAGCACGGGCCCTTTCCTGGTATGCCGCCCGCTACCCCGACACACGCGACGAGGCGATCGGGCGCCCGGGGTCGTTCCCAACCTACGGACCGCAATGGGCCCAGACCGGTGCGATCCACCTTCGTGGCTACAAGGGTCAGGCCGCCGAGGGAGGTATGCGCGTGCCTCTGATCGTCCGTTACCCGCCCACACTCGAAGCGGGCCGGCGGGTGGATGCCTTCGTTTTCGCCCCGGACCTCGTGCCGACCCTGCTCGATTCCGCAGGGTTGGCACATCCCGGCGGCGGCGACGCCAAGGATGGCTCCGGCCCGATCCATCCACTCACCGGCCGCAGCGCCTGGCCGACCTTGCGCGGAGCGAGCGAACGAGTCCACGCGGCGGACGAGGCCATCGGATACGAATTGATGACGACCGCCGCGCTCTTTCAGGGCGACTACAAGCTGGTGCGAAACGGTCCACCCTCCGGAGATGGAAAGTGGATGTTATTCGACCTGACACGAGATCCGGGTGAACTCGAAGATCTGTCCGATGCGATGGCCCCACGCGCGAGGAGCATGGAGCGTGCATTCGACGCCTACTCGGAGCGTGTCGGTGTCATCCCCGTCCCCCCGGACTACGACGTCTTCAAGATGCTGGTCGGCGCACCACGAGCGGAGTCGGAGTCGGAGTCGGAGTCGGACGAAAACGGTGAGGGAGATCGTTAGCTGGGGGCGTCGCGCGGCCGTCCGCGAGCGACGTCTGGCCGCAGGCGCCGCCGCATATCCTTCCGCTCCCAGCCCCCCTCCGCGATCGCCCGGTCGATTTCCGCCGTCGGCGTCAAATACCACATCAGGAGGGCTTCATTCCCATCCAGGGGCATCGCCACCAGCGTCGCCTTCTCGATGGGCACGCGATTGAAACTGATCACGGTCTGCAACCAGAACCCGAACACCGCCGGCTGGTCCATTCGAGTCAGCTCCCCGCGCTCGATCCGCGTCGGTTCCCCGATGACGAAATTCACCCCGCGCTCCCGGAGATATTTCAGCGTCGCGTGGCGACGATGGCCCGGCCGACGATAGGCCGCTGGCGCGGGTTCACCGTGGCGAGCGATCCAGGGGTCGTTGAGTCCCCACATGTCGACGGTGTCCAGCCCGCTGTAATAGGGGATGGCCCCGACCGCATGAACGGCGATCACGGTGCCACGATCGGTGAGCCCCTCGCGCAATCGATTTCCGATGCGATCCCATCGTCCTTCGGGGTAGTGACCATAGAACGTGCTCAAGGCGGGAATGCTGTCGAGCGTCTTGTCCTCGGAGGTGCCCGAAAAACGGGTGGCATGTCGACCGGACGCCACGACGAGAAGCGAGAGCGCGATTGCGGAGCAGAGAGCCGGGCGGCCCACCGCCCCACCGAAACCGCCGTGGACGAGGGCGGCGAGCAAGACGAAGAGAAAGGGGGAGACCGGCACGAAGAAACGAAACTCCATGAAGTCACCCCCGACGACCACGACGTAGGCGAACCAGGTCAGGATCGGCGGGACGAGAAGCCAGACGCGACGCGAGGCGTCCGCCAGTCGCCCACGGCGAAATCCGATGAGCCCGGCGATGCCACCCACGAGCAGCACGGGCCAGATCAGGTACCAGTGAAAGAATCGAGCGAGGTAGAGCAGACCGTTTTCGATCGTCGATCGATCCCATCCGACCTTGGCTGCAAAAGTGTTGGGGAGAACGGATCCGTAGTATTGGAACTTCCAGGCCAGCCACCCCCCGAGAATCAGTGCCAGGGGCAACAGGAACGAAGCGAAGAGCGGCCACCCGGCACCGCGCCGGAACAGCGCCCACAACACCGTCACACCGATCCAGAACCCCAGGACGACACTGTCCAGCCTCGTGAGCACGGCAGCGGTCAGCAGCAGGGATAGAGCGAGAAGAGAGCGGAGCGATTCCCGGTTCGGTCGGAATAGCGCCAGAGCCCCCACGGCCGCCCAGGACACCACGGCCGTCTGCAGCATCGTTTCCAGACCGCCGGTGGCGTAGGACGCGACCGTGTAATTCGTGCCAAACATCAATACTGCGAGCAGAGCCGAACCCTGGGAGCCGGTGAGAAGGTGGGCCATTCGCCACACCGCAGAGAGGGCCGCGGCGAACGAAGCCATGCTCCCCAGATGCGCCCAAGTGACCGGATCGACCCCCAGTTGCAGACCCACAGCGATCCAGAGGACCCACAGAAAATTCGTATAGCCTTCTACGTAGGTACCGAACCATGTCAAACCGTGGCCCGAGACCATCTGCTTTGCGTAGAGAAAGGAGATGAAGGCGTCATCCTGGACGAAGCGGATCGACCAGGCGAAGCCGAGCAAGGCAGCGCTCAGCACGAGAAAGACCGGCCCACGCCGCCCCCCCAGCCATGCTTCCGACCTCATCGTCCAGCGCCGAGCCTCGTTCATGGGTCTGTCGCTCCGTGTGCGGGATCACGCGGGGGATTCCGCCAGCTCACAAGCCTCGAACTCGTTCACTCTATCCTCGGATTGCGAGGGCCCCAGCCTGATGCGCCGTAGGTACCTGGCCTCGCTCCCCACAGGACAGCGACGGCCCTGCCCGTTCTCGAACGGGCTCGAGCCCGCCGCCAGGATTGCGAGATCCACGCGCGGAGAGCAAACCAGTGTTCCACCCAGCCCCGCCCGCAACGCCCGCTCATACCTGCATCCGGGCCTTGGCCAAGCTGCGTCCTCGGCCAGGCTGCGGCGTCGGGTGTACACACCGGGCGCAATACGTTACCACGAGGACGGCGATTCTTTTCACCTCTTCGGCGACGCACGGAGCGTGGCCACGGCCCGATTTCGGACACTCGATGTGGCTCTCGCCCTCTTTAGATGTGCGTACTGGGTCTCGGAACTCCCGGGCTCGGTTTCGCAACGATATGCTGCGACCCCACCCTCCTACGTAGAATCTGTCACACTTTCGAGCACGCAGTTTTTCTAGCGTCGGATTTTCGGATATCGGATCCTCGGGATTCGGAAAAAGAAGCCGCCTCTTTTCGGGAGTTTCGCTTGCGTCCCATTCGCTTTCGCTCAGCCAGCCTGATCCTCACCCTCTCCCTCGTGCTCGTCCCGGCGCTCGTCGGCTCCGTCTCCGCCGACACGGGCTGGGTGCGAGGCAATATCCGCCTGAACCTGCGCGCGGGTGCAGGGACGCAATTCAAGATCCTCGGCGCGATCGAAACCGGCGACGAGATGTCGGTGCTCAGGCGCAACGAGAGCTGGACGCAGGTACGGACCAGCGAGGGCAAAACCGGCTGGATTCCAGCCGGCTATCTCGAAACCGAGCCGCCGCCGACACTGCGCCTGGCCCAGCTCGAAACCGAGACCGGAACGCTGCGCACACAGCTCGAAGAGACCCGCTCGGAGGCGGGCCAGCTGCGTGAATCGAACGCGACCCTCGCTTCGACCGATAGCGGTCAGCGCGAACAGATCGAATCGCTCAAGATCGAAAATTACGAACTCCGCGCGGGCAGTCGCTATCAGGAATGGGGCACCGGCGCACTGATCCTGGCGAGCGGCATGATCCTCGGCGCCCTACTCCATCGAAACTCGACACGGCGACCCTCGTCGCGGATCCGGTTGTAGAAAAATGGAAATCCAAGGCCTGAACGTAGTCGACGAAGTGAAGATGGGGATGATGCTCGCGGCGGGCGATCGTCAGTCGGTCCTCGACAAAGCCCGCAAGATGGAGGAGAGCGGACTCGACTCGATCTGGGTGGGTGATCATATCGCCTTTCATATCCCGGTCATCGAAAGCCTCAGCCTGCTCTCGTTCTGTGCCGCTGCGACCGAGCGGATCGAGCTCGCGACCGGGGTGCTCCTGCTCCCTCTTCGCAACCCCACGCTGACCGCCAAAATGACCGGTACGATCGACATGCTCTCGAACGGACGGCTTATATTAGGCGTCGGGGTCGGCGGAGAATTCCCGCCGGAATTCGAAGCGGTGGGTTCTGCGATCAGCGAACGCGGTCCGCGCACAAATGAGGCGATCGAAATTCTTCGCCGGCATTGGAGCGAAGGTGCGGCTGAATTCGAGGGTGAATATTTCCAGTTCGGAAAGGTCAAGATCGAGCCGAAGCCCGTCCGTCCAGGCGGACCGCCGATCATCGTGGGGGGGCGCAAAGCCGTCTCCATGAAGCGCGCCGGGCGGCTCGGCGACGGCTACATCTCGCATATGTGCGATGTCGAGACCTACGCCTCGAACCTCGCCCAGATAGGCAAACACGCCAGCGACGCGGGCCGAGCGGGCAGGCCTTTCCAGACCGCAGCACTTCTCTTCACGGTCCTGGACGATAGTTACGAGGCCGCTCACAAACGCGCTGCCGAGATGCTCGGCATGATCTACAACACGGATTTCACAGAGGCGGCGAAGCGCTATTGCCTGCTCGGCAAGCCAGAGGACTGTCTCGAACAGATGCGCAAATTCGCGAGGGCGGGTTGCCGACATTTCGTGATGTCCGCCCTCTCGGATCCAGACGAGATCATCGAACGTGCATCGACCGAAATGGTCACCGAGCTCCGCTCGATCATCTGAGACGAGCGAACATCCCGGCCAGGACCCCGATCGCCATCAGGAATGCGAGCACCGCGCCGATCACTGAGGTCCGTCCGGCGATCCTGTGCTTTCGTACGATCTCGGGATCGCGCATCGGATCGTCGGGATCGTGGGTGACGAGTCTCGTCCCGATCAACTTCTTGACCTGCAGCCAGGCGATACCCCCGCCGCCGAGCATCATGACCACGAAGAGTTCATGGATGCGCAAGGCCCATACGTCGAGGAGGGTCCACGACGACTGATCCTCGCGCCCCAACCCGGCGACCTTCAGGAGGTAGGCCCCGAGAAACGCAACGATCAGAGAGGACGCGATCTTCATGGCGCGCCGATGGCGCGCGATTTCGCCGCGCCGCGCATAGCGGACACCCAGAAGCGCAAAACCACACAGGACCGCCAAGTTTGCGAGCGCAGCCATCCAGAAGAGGAGTTTGGGGTCCATCCGGGGTCTGATTCCTCTTGCGATTTCGTCGTCGCGCGCAGCGTAGCGAATGGAGCCTCGCGATACCGGTGTTCGAATGGAGGCTCCCGGACGGCGACCAGCGAACGCGGCCTGCCCTCCTCGACGCCCAGGCCTTGATACTATATGAAGGGCTCCCGAGCGTGGATCACGAGCCAAGAGACCCGCCGAGCGCTTCCCCGCCGGCTCGAACCCCTTCAATGTCTTCGTCGAGCAGGTTGCTTTCGGGTAGGATGGTCCCATGGACGTCCTAGCGATCCTTCCCGCCCGATATGGCTCGACCCGCTTTCCGGGAAAACCGATCACGCCCATCGCGGGCAAGCCCATGATTCAGCACGTCTGGGAGCGAACTCGCGCGGCGAAGACGGTTGATGCGGTCGTTGTGGCGACCGACGACGAGCGAATCCAGATCGCCTGTGAAGCCTTCGGAGCGAGGGTCGAGATGACCCGCAAGGATCACCCGACGGGGACCGACCGTCTCGCCGAGGTCGCCGAGCGCTACGACCACGACGTGATCGTGAACGTCCAGGGCGACGAGCCCCTGATCGACGGATTCGTGATCGATGCCGCCGTCCGCTCGCTCCTCGAGGAGGAGCGAGCGGCGATGTCCACCATCGTGCATCGCGCAGAGCCCGAAGCCTTCGACGATCCAAATCGCGTCAAGGTCGTCCTCGACACCGCCGGCTTCGCGCTCTATTTCTCCCGTGCGCCGATTCCCTACCGACGCAAGAATCCGGATCTGCAGCCTCTGCAACATGTCGGTCTCTACGTCTATCGGCGTGACTTCCTGCTCGAGATCGTGACCCTCCCCCGCTCGCCCGCCGAAACGACCGAGGAGCTCGAACAGCTCCGCGTGCTCGAGAACGGCTATCGCATTCGGGCCGCCGAAATCGAGGGCTGGACCAGCGTACCGGTCGATGTCCCCGAAGACGTCCCGATCGTCGAAGCAGCACTCGCGAGAGCCGCGGCAGAAGCGAGCGAACCATGAGCGCGAGGATCACAGCCGATACCGTCCGGGAATGGGGCCAGCGTTATTCGAATTGGGGGCGCTGGGGAACCGAAGACGAACGCGGGGCGCTGAATTTCATCACCCCCGAACGAATCCTCGCAGCGACCGCCCTGCCCCGACGTGGCGAAGTCATCTCGTGTGGCCTGAATTTCGATCACAGAGGACCGCAGACCGGCGCCGGGGGTCGCCATAATCCGATCCACGTCATGCTTCAAGATGGCGGTGACGTCCTGGCCGGAGCGCAGGACGGAATCCCCGGCGGCTTTCGTTATGCGGACGATTCCATCATGATGCCCCTCCAATGCGGAACGCAATGGGACGCACTCGCCCACGTCTTCTACGACGGAAAGATGTACAACGATCGAGCGATCGAACTGATTACGAGCCGCGGCGCCAAGAAGAACGGAATCGAGGCAGCGAAGAACGGGGTCGTCGGCCGGGGCATCCTCCTCGATATCCCCCGCCATCTCGGCGAACTCTGGCTCGAGGACAGCTACGCGATCGGCCCCGGCCTGCTCGACACCTGCGCCGAAGCCCAGGGCGTCTCGATCGAATCCGGCGACATCGTCCTGGTTCGAACCGGCATGATGACCCGCTGTCTCGCCGAGGGATCCTGGCAGGGCTATTGCGGCGGACCGGCACCGGGCCTCTCCGTTCATTGCTCGGGCTGGCTCTATGATCGCGAGATCGCCGCCGTCTGCACCGATACCTGGGGAATCGAGGTTCTCCCCAATGAGACCGAAGACTGCTTCCAACCCCTTCACATGATCTCGCTCCGTAACACCGGCGTGCTCTTCGGGGAAATCTTTCATATGGATGCGCTCGCCGAGGCCTGCGCCCAGGACCTCCGCTACGCATTCCTCTTCACAGCGCCACCGCTTCCGATCACCGGCGCGGTCGGATCCCCGATCAATCCCCTGGCCATCCGTTAGGGATCGCAGCGGTTTCCTGCCTGATCCCGCCCGGGCCGAGCACGCGGCTCAGCCGTTGATGAATTCGCTTCACCGCGTGTATCGGCTCCAGACCGATCTCGTGCTGATCCGTCGACGACGCGGGGACCGCGATCGAAGCCGGTTTCGAACTCCAAGCGACCTCGAACCCTGCAGTCTCCTTGGGACGCAGACAAAAAAAGACCCTGGGAACAGACCGAGGTCCTGTTGCGGCTACGACATCCGCGTTCCCAGGGACGGCGGCGTTGGGAACTTGCGTCCCTTCGCAGCACCTAGCTATTCGACGAACAGTGAGCGTTGCTAGGACGCCACCACCTCACTCGCCGTAGTGCTACGTTGGTCCATTCTTACCTCCCAAAGCCGGCATGGTCATGACAAGCAGACGCCCCACAGCGTCTACCGGTACCCGGGCTCAGGTGGCCGCCGTAGCCTCCCCTCCGGGCCGCTCCCGCATTCCATCCCGATTGAATGGACAGCGGAGAACTCGAGGATGAGTGATTCCCCTATCACTGAATTTATCGGACGCCCCCGGAAGAGGCCATAGTGCAAAAAAGCGAACTATTCTCCGGGGCACGTCGAATCACCCCGGGGCTCGGCTAATCTTGCGACCGGAGAAAACCTGATGGCGACGCCCCTCAAAGGTTCGACGACAGCAACCCTGCTCGTGAGCTGTGATGACCGGCCCGGTCTCGTCGCCGCCCTGTCGCAACTCCTCTTTGCCCTCGGCCTCAATATCCTCGACGCCGACCAGCACACGGATCCGATTGCCGAGAAATTCTTCCAGCGGATTCGATTCGACCTCTCCGTCCGCAATGGGCAGGCGGTCATCGACGAGAAGACTCTCGAAGGGGCCATCCGCGAGGTCGCCGATCGCTACGAAATGGAATGGAATCTTCGGCTCGACCAAGACATGCCACGCATAGCGATCTTCGTATCGAAGACCGACCATTGCCTATACGATCTCCTCCTCCGACATCGTTCGGGCGAACTCCGCTGCGATATTCCCCTGATCATCAGCAATCATCGGGATCTCGCGCCAATCGCGGAGCAGTTCGGCGTCGACTATCAAGTATTCCCGATCACGAAAGAAACAAAGGCCGAACAGGAAGCGAGGGAGATCGATCTCCTCCAGAAATACCAGATCGATCTCGTCGTGATGGCGAGGTATATGCAGATTCTCTCCGAGCAGATGATCTCGGCTTTCCCGAAGCGGATCATCAACATCCACCATTCCTTCCTACCCGCCTTCCAGGGTGGGAAACCCTATCACCAGGCCTATGGTCGAGGTGTCAAGCGAATCGGTGCAACGGCCCACTACGCGACCCTCGACCTCGACGAGGGTCCGATCATCGAGCAGGACGTCGTCCGAGTCTCTCATCGTGACACGCCCCGGGACCTCGTACGCAAGGGGCGAGACGTCGAACGAACGGTCCTCTCGCGCGCGGTGGCCTGGCACCTCGACGGACGCGTTCTGGTTTATGACAACAAGACCGTTGTCTTCGACTGAGGTCTTCATCATGACATGTGTGCGTTCTCCGGAAGGTGAGTTCAGACAGAGCCCGACTGGGTCGAACGAAATCAAGGCGGGTCGATCCCGAAGTGGATGTGAATAGACGATGGATGGAAAACTTCTCTTCCTCGCGATGATTCTCGGCATCTTGGTGCTCGCGTGGCTCGGTGCGGGTGTGCTCTGGCGCGCCGCTGAAATGGCGGAGATCGTTGCGCCGATCGATCGACAAGCTTATGAGGAACTGAGCGTCGTCACCGTTGGGACCGGCAACGAATACGAAAATCCGGAGCGCCACGGCCCCTCCACGGCGATCGGGCTCGGACACACGATCGTGTTGGTCGATGCCGGGCGCGGCATCGCCGAGGGACTCCGCAGCGCACAGATCCCCCTCGAACAGCCGAGTGTCGTCTTCCTCACGAATCTATTGCCCCTGAACACGATGGGGCTCGACGACCTCCTGTTGACCGGCTGGCTGCCCCCGCGGAGGAAGCCGCTCCGAATCGTCGGCCCACCGGGAACCCGCGCGCTCGTCGAAGGTCTCGAGAACGCACACGCGGCCGGCCGGGAGGCCCTCGCGCGCTCCCTGGACCTGCCCGCCGAGGGCGGACGCATCGATGTCGTGGAAGCGAAAGATGGATACCACGAAGAGATCGACGGACTGCTCGTCGAGGCGCGCGCCCTACCGGGCGGGCCGCTACCGACCCTCGCCTGGCGATTTTCGGGAGCGGGTCGGCGGGTCGTCGTTTCGGGAAGCGGCTGGGGACATGACGTCCTGGCGAGCTTCGCGGGTGGCGCGGATGCGCTGATCCATGAAGCCGCCTATATCCCGACCCTCGCAGCACTCGAGGGCACGGGGGCCGACGTCCCCAACCCGGAACGGCTGGCGCTTGAGACCAAGCTCCACACGTCGATCGAAGACGTCGGCGAGATCGCAACCGATGCCCAGGTCGACCGACTGATTCTCGTCCGCCTCCGACCACCGCCCTTCTTCGATCTCCAGGTCGAACGCATCGTCGCCAACGATTATTCAGGGGGCATCGTCGTCCCAGACGACGGAGATCTCGTTTTTCCCTAGGACGATCGCCGTCCTACCCTCAGGGTAGGGCGTAGGCGATATAGGTCGATCCCGACTTCGCTCCGAGCTTTCCACCGCCCGCCGCCAACACCACGAATTGGCGTCCGTCGACGGAATACGTCGAAGGTGTTGCGAAACCGGACGCCGGGAGCGGTGTTTCCCAGATCAACTCGCCGGTCAGCTTATCGAAGGCACGAAAGGTCTCGTCCGCGCTCGCAGCGATGAAGAGCAGCCCCCCCGCAGTCACGACGGCACCACCGTAATTTTCCGTTCCCGCCCCGACGATTCCCTTCTCCGCAAGATGGGGATAGTCGCCCAGAGGGACCTGCCAGCGAAGCTCACCAGCGGCCAGATCGATCGCTGTCAGCGTTCCGAAGGGCGGCTTGTTGATCGGCACGCCCTGCTCATCGCGCAGATAGAGGTAGCCGGCATTCACGTAGGGCGAATCGCTGCCCGGCCGCGCTTCGAGCGCTGCGAGCGCCTTCTTCTCGTCATCAGGATCCGCGATATACGTGGCGAGTCGCTCGATGACGGGAAAGGGCATGTCGACGAAGCTCGGCATCCGGCCACTCCCCAACGCGATCACGGTCAGGAGGTCGGTCTGGGTGCGTCGCGTGCCGACGTCGACGATCGACGGACCCACGCCCGTCCCCTCGAGATTCAGCCCATGACACAAACCGCATTTCTCGAGATAGACGCTGCGCGGGTTCACGCCCTTGGGGCGCTCCATCAAGCGCAACATCGCTCCGACCTCGTTTGCATTCACGTAGAGCAGGCCGGTCGTCGCATCCCACGCCGCCCCGCCCCATTCCGCTCCACCATCGAAGCCGGGATACATGATGGATCCTTCGAGGCTCGGCGGGATGAAATTCTCTCCGAGGCGCATCCCCTCGAGTCGTTTCTCCTGCGCGGCATGAAAACCCTCGGCCCGATCGTCTCCGTCGATGCTGCTCAGCTCGAAGATCTGCCGGGTAAAAGGCGGCGGCGCCGTTGGAAAGGGCTGGGTCGGCGAGACCCATTCCTCGGGATGATGCGAAGCATGCACCGGCCGCTCCTCGACGCCGAAGATCGGCTCGCCCGTTTCGCGATCGAACACGAAGAGATGACCGCTCTTGGTCGGCTGCGCGACCGCGTCGACCATGACACCCTCGTGTTCGAAGCGAACCAGATTGGGGGGCGTCGGCAGATCGCGATCCCATAGATCGTGATGCACCGTCTGGAAATGCCAGATCCGTTCCCCGGTCGCCGCATCGAGCGCGAGCAACGAATTCGCGAAGAGATTCTCTCCCGCACGATCCCCCCCCCAGAAATCCGGAGTGGCCGAACCGGTCGGCATGAACACGATGCCGCGCTCGCTATCCAGCGTCACGCCGGCCCAGGAATTCGCACCGCCATGCGCTCGCCAGGCGCCGGCCGGCCAGGTTTCCGCGCCGAACTCGCCTTCCCAGGGAATCGTATGGAAGGTCCAGCGCACTTCGCCCGTATTCAGATCGAAGGCCCGGATATCACCGGGGGCCGCCCCTTCGGTCTCCCCGACCTTGGTGCCCAGAATCAGGAGATCCCGATAAACAGCGCCCGGCGTCGGCGAAATCACGCTCGCCTTCTGGCCGTGAGCGAGCCCGCTTCGCAGATCGACGCGTCCCCCCTCGCCAAAGCTCGAGACCGGCTCTCCCGTCAGCGCATCGAGCGCCCACAGGTCGGGCCCGGAAGCGGCCATGATCCGCGCGCCGGTCGGCGAATCCCAATGAACGACGCCCCGATTATGCCCCTGAGCGGCGCTGCCATGCGCGGTCGGATCGAAGCGCCAGCGCTCCTCTCCCGTCGCCGCGTCCAACGCGAAGACATGCGAGCGCGACGTCGTCGCGTAGAGCACACCGTCCACGATAATCGGGTTGCATTGAATCTGGGAGAGCGATCCCTTGAGCGACCCGGTGTCGTAGGTCCAGGCGATTTCGAGCTGATCGACATTGTCGCGATGGATCTGGGCGAGCGGTGAAAAATGTGAACGACCCTCGTCCCCGAGATAGTGACGCCATTCCCAATCCTCGACGGGCCGCTTCGTTTCGTCGGCCCCCTCCCCTCCCAAGCAACCGAATACGACGACCAGCGACCCCAGCAAGCCCACCCGGGGCAGTCGTCCCATCGTCATCTTCCGTCGTCGCATGCGCCCGCTCTTCCTCGCCCGATTCGCGCACCGATTCGAGTCGGCGCATCCGAGAACCGTAGTATAGGCATTTCCGACCGATCGCGGCGCACCCGCAGATCCCCTCGATCTAGCGCCCGACCTGCATCCACGCCTCGATCACGCTAGAACTCCGACATGCGCTATGTCCTCAGCCTGCCCTTCATGATGCACCCCTTGAACCCCATCTTCCTGACCCAGGAGGCGGTCGCCGAGGTCGCTCGTGCCGCCGAGACGGCCGGTTTCGAAGCGGTCGCCGTCACCGAACATCCGATCCCCTTCGACCCCTGGCTCGAAGGCGGAGGCCACGACGCGCTCGACCCCTTCGTCGCGCTCTCCTTCGCCGCCGCTGCCACGACGCGACTCAAACTCCTCACCAATCTCACGGTCGTGCCCTATCGGAACCCATTCATGCTGGCAAAAGCCGCAGCGACGCTCGACCGGCTCTCGAATGGGCGATTGATCCTCGGCTGCGGCACGGGCTACCTGAAGGAGGAGTTCGATGCGATCGGCGTCGATTTCGAAGAGCGCAATGCGCTCTTTGACGAATCCCTGGAAGTCCTCCGCAAGACCTGGAAGGCGGAGTCCGTGACCCATCGCGGGCTTCACTTCGAGGCGCCCGGGAATACCGCGAATCCCGCGCCGGCGCAGTCCCCTATTCCGATCTGGATCGGTGGAAACTCGAAACTCTCTCGACGCCGAGCCGCCGAAAAGGCCGAAGGCTGGATGCCGATCCCCAACCCGCGTGCCCTGGGGAGCCGCCGCCGCACGGTGCATGTCGACGACCTCGACGACCTGCGCGAAATTCTCTCCTATATGCTCGACCACGCGAGGTCGATCGGCCGACGCGATCCGATCGACGTCTTCTTCCCAGCCCTCGGAGGGGCGAGCGCCGAGGGCATCGATGCGGCGATTCACACGGCCTATCTGGACGAGCTCGCGGAAATCGGTGTAAATTGGGCCCTCGCGCCCGTGGGCGGAAGCAACCTCGAAGCGATCGTCGATGCGATCGCCTGGTACGGTCGCGAAGTCATCGACCGGACGACCTGAAAAAGACTGGAGCCCGCATGAGCGACGCCCTCGAAGTCCTCGATGTCCATCACCACGTCGGCAACGCGTTCCGCGCGCTCGGCGGCCACCTCGAGAGCGCACCGGAACTCGCCGCAGAAGAATACGCTGCGCTGGAAATCGCCTCGCGCCGATCGATCATGAGCGCCGCCGGCGTCCAGCAAGCACTCGTCATCCCGGGCCACGGCTACGAGCGCTCGCGCGGAATCGAAGATACCCGGGCCGAAAACGATGCGATCGCCCGCTACCGCGACGCCGACCCCGAGCATTTCCCCGCCGCGATCGGAATCATCGAACCCCGTGATGGAGCGGCCAGCCTCGAGGAACTCGAGCGCGCAAAGAATGAACTCGGCCTGGTCGGGATCAGCTTCCACACGCGCTTTCAGGGCGTCTCCCTGGATAGTCAGTGGATCCTGAAATACGTCGCGCGCATGGCGGAACTCGGGCTCGTCCCCGTCGTCCACGCGATGAACGAGACCCCGGAAGAGGCCCTCTGGAAACTCGCGGTCCTGGCGCGCTCGATTCCCGAGACGCCCGTCCTCGCCCTCGATGCTTTCTGTTCCTACGAAAGTACGCGCGAATGCTCGTTCATCGCCGAGGTGGCTCCGAATATCCTCTTCGACACGAGCCTCTCCTACAATTTCGACTTCATCGAGGATTTCGCCAGACGCTTCGGCGTCGAGCGAGTGGTCTTCGGCACCGACCTCTATTCGACACCCGTCGGCCGACGAATCAGCCACCTGCTCCCGCAGATCAAGGAATCGGCCCTCGATCAAGACGAGAAGCAGCTGATCCTAGCGGGCAATGCCCGTCGACTCTTCGGAATCAAGGAACGTTAGGCGGTTGCCAGAGGAACCGTCCGTGTATCGCGGCCCGATCGAAGGATCGTTCCCGGACGAGCTTCCGTCGGCTGACCGTCGACGACGATCGCTTCACCATTCACGAAGACCCGGTGGATCCCCGTCGACTCCGCGAAGAGACGCAGCGAGTTGCCCGGCAGATCATATCGTTCGTGGATCTCGCCGGACCCGATCCTTTGCGGGTCGAAGAGGACGAGGTCCGCATGGAAGCCCGCTTCGATCCGGCCGCGCTCCCGCAAGCCGAAGAGCTGCGCGGGTCGATCGCTGAGGGCCTGTACCGCGCGTTCGAGGGGCCAGAGCTTTCGGCCACGAATACAATCCGCGAGAAAATCCGTCGTATAGGGTGCGCCGCACATGCGGTCGAGGTGGGCACCCGCGTCTGACCCTCCGAGCAGGGTGTGGCCGTTCTCCCAGGCTCGCAACCGCAATTCCCAACTGCCCGCGTCGTCATCCGGCGGATCGGGCCAGAGGACGGTTTTGAGTTCATCCGCCAGAACGATGTCGACGAGCGTGTCGAAATCCTCGGTTCCGCGCTCGGCCGCGATCTCCTTGACGAGACGACCACTGAGTCCGGCATTCGCCTCTGAATGAGTATCACCGATTCGGAAATTCGGAAAATCCGCAACCCGGGAGAAGGCCCCGATCTCGGGCGACAATGAACCCTCGAGCAGCGCCTTGCGCACCTCCGGCTTTCGCAGCGCCGCCATGCGTTCCTCGAGTGGGAGAGACAGGACATCGAACCAACCCGGCAGTTGGTAGATTGGAGAATAGGTCAGGAAGCTCATCGTCAGCCCGACGAGCGTTGGCATCGTGAGTGCCACCACGTCCGCCCCACGTTCTGCGGCGCTCTCCTGTGCCCGAAGCTGGTTGGCATATCGATCGGGTTCCTTCGAATCGATCGTGAACACGTTCCAGTTGAGCGTTCGGCCGGCGCGCAACGACATGCGCGTCATGAGGTCGACCTCTTCGTCCTTGAATCCGTTGAGGCACCCGTCGGTAATGAACTCGAGCGTCGTCCCTTCGAGTTCACCCGTCACATCACAAAGCGCGAGGAGCTCTTCCTCGGAGGCGGCGCGCGAAGGAACCGGTTCCCCATCCCCATCTCGGTGGGTATAGGAGCGTGTGCTCGAGAGGCCGAGTCCGCCGGCTTCGATCGACTCGCGCAGAAGGCTGGCCATCTGCTCCATTTCGTCCTCGTTCGCCCGTTCAGCGACGGAACGCGCGCCCATCACCGTTCGTCGCAGCGCACAATGGCCGACCAGGAAACCGGCGTTGACTGCGGTCTGACCATCGAGGTGGTCGAGATAGCTTCCAAAGGATCGCCAGCTCCAATCCAATCCGTTCTCGAGCGCATCGAGCGGCATCCCTTCGACAACGGCCATCATGCGGCGAAGATAATCTGCATCATCGTCTCCGATCGGCGCCACCGAGAACCCGCAATTGCCGGCGATCACGGTCGTCACTCCGTGAAGATTCGATGGCGAGGCGGTCGGATCCCAACCGAGCTGCGCGTCGTAATGGGTGTGGGGATCGATGAAACCCGGTGTCAGGACGAGACCTTCCGCCTCGATCACTTCTCGATCTGAAAGTTCCGGGCCCGCCGCCGCACCGTCACCCGCCGCGACCACGAAATCGATCCGGCCGTCGCGAATCCCCACGTCCCCGAGATAGGCCGGGGCGCCCATCCCGTCGACGATGGTCGCTCCCCGAATTACCGTCGCCCGTCCGCGTTCTTCGACCCTCTCGCTCATGGCTCGCACCTCCAAAAATTCTTGCCTCGACCGCTTGCCCGGACCCGATCGACCGAATCGATCGCGGAACGCGAGGCGTGGATCGAGATCAGAGCCGCTTCAGGATCGCGCCCTGGGAATTGAAGAAGAAGCCACCGCAGCCGATCAGCGCCGTTTTCGCGTCGTGGACCTGACGCTGCCCCGCGTCTCCGCGGAGCTGGGTCACGGCCTCGCGCAGATGCCCGGTGCCCCTCGAAGCCCCCTCGGAGAGCGAGCCCCCGTGCGGGTTCATCGGAACCTTGCCCTCGATCATCACGCAGCCAAGATCCTTGTCCCAATGCTCCTGCATGAAACGCCCGGCCTGACCCGGCTTGGCGTAACCCACGTTTTCGATCCAGCCGAGGGTGATGATGCTGAAGCCGTCATAGGGGAAAAAGACATCGACATCATCGATCCAGAGATCGCTCCGTTCCTTGAGTGCTTCGACGACGACGTGTTGACCGTGGCGTGTCAGATCGGGAAGCTGATCCTCGTCGTTCTTGCCCACCATGCCGGCCGTCGCGGCGTGAACGACGACCGGCCGCGGCGCGAGCTTCTTCGCTCTCTGCGCAGTCGTCACGATGAATGCGTCCGCACCGTCGACGGGAATATCCATGTCGAGCATGCAGAGTGGATCGCGGATCATGCGCGCCTGGAGATAGCTCTCCATCGTCAGTGGCGCCTTCATCGCCGCCTTCGGGTTCCGCGCCGCGTTCGCCCGCATATTCAACGCCACACGCCCGAAATCCTCTCGGGGCACACCGAATTCATGGATATAACGCTGGGCCCAGGCGGTATAGGCAGCGGATGGATCGATCGATTCGGGCACCGGCGGCGCCTTCGTCCCGGTCCCCATCATGACATAGTTGCGAAAGGCGTCCTTCGCCGCGGAACGCGAATTCCAGGGCAATCGGGTGAACGCAAAATACAGGAGAACCGTGTCGCATTGACCCGTGAAGATCGCCGTCATCGCGTCGATGAGGCCAAACATCGCGACGGGCATCGGCGTCGAATGATGGGTGATATCCGAGAGGCCGAGGATCGCGGACATCTGGTTCGCCCGCGGAGCACCGGGCTCGAGTGCGCCGACCACGCCATCGATCTCGCTCTTGTCGATCCCGGCATCCCGGATCGCGTTGATGCAGGCCTCGGCCGCAAGGGACGCCGATGAGCGCCCCCCGGCATCCCGACTGAACTCGGTCGAACCGAGACCGACGATCGCGATCTCGTCTCGCATGGGATTGCGGCGGGCCATTATTCACCTCCTCCATCGGTCGGACGGGGTCGAAAGACCGGGAAGGGAGCTCCGTAGCGCTCGATCCAGGTCAATTCGACCGGCAGGCCGATCACCACGTCCTCGACGGGGCAGTCGATGACCGTGCTGCTGAAGCGGACGCCGCCGAGTCCTTCGAGTTCGACCGCCACGACGGGGTGTGGCCCCTTCGAGTAGTCGACGTCAGGAGCCGGCGAGCCCTGGTGAAGGTGCATCGCAAGGAACACGACGCCTTTCCCCTCCACCTCGGTGGGCGTCAGGTTCGACGACCAGCAATCGGGGCAGACCGGCTTCGGCGGGTGATGAAAGGTGCTGCAATCGTCGCAGCAATTGATGAGCAGCTTCTGATCGAGCCACCCCCGGAACAGATGTTTGGAGTCGTGTGTAATCTGCACCCAGGGGAAGCGCTCGATCAGGGTCGCGTCGTCGACTTGCTCGCTCATCGATTTCTCCTCGGGCCTCTCAGCCGGCGGGCGTCTCAGTGATATCCGCGTCGGCATCCAGACCGTAGAAATTGGCCGGGTTGTCGACCAGCATCATTCTCTTGTATTTCTCGTCGACGCCCTCGAAACAATCGTCGAGAAATTTCTTCGAGTCGGGGTAGGTCCCGACCGAGTGAGGAAAATCCGATCCGAACATCAGGCGGTCGAAGGGAAGGTGCTCGCGCATCTCGATCGACATCGGGTCCTTGATGATCCCCCACCAGAAATGGTCGACCGCATATTCCGAGGGCTTGCGCGGAAGAGTGCGCTGGAAGGAGTGCTTGAAGATCTCGTAGTTGTCGTCCAATACGAAGAGGCCCCAGGGCAGCCAGCTCGCGTTCACCTCGGCGAAATAGAACTGCAGATCCGGAAAGCGGTCGAGCACACCCGTGCAGATCAGCTGGCTCATCGTGTACATCGGCGGGATGCCACCGACGCGCTGGGTCAGCGTCGCAGCGAAGGGATCCCCGCTGACCCCGAGACCGACGCTGCTGAGATCCGGAGCGAATTGGCCGAACCCGAAATGCGGCGACATGCGCATACCGATCTCGAGGCTGCGCTTCCAGAAGGCGTCGTCCTCGGGCTGAGCGATCCCCGATCCGTTCGGGAACATATGGATCGAGACCGATTCGATCCCGATCGACTTGAGGAATTCGATCTCGGCGATCGCATCGTCGACACCGGTCGACGGGACGACGCCATTGCCGATCAGACGATCCGGCGCGACCGAGCAGAAATCCTTGGCGAGGAAGGTGTTGTAGGCGCGTACCAGCGCGCGATAGACATCCTTGTCCGCAATATTCTCGATCGCGCGAGATGCGAAGATCGGGGGGAAGAGGATTTCGGCGTCGATGCCATCGAGGTCCTGCTCGCGCAGGCGCTGTACGGCGTCGCCCGCGCCCTCCGCCGCACTGCCGTCTTCATTGAAATAACTGCCCCCCTCGGTCACGACCGGACCTCGACCCGAAATGTTCTGGCCGTTCGGGATCAAGGGCTGGCCCTCGATCATCCAGGCCTCGCCACCCTTGGGCAACTTGATCAACCGGGGCGCGCGTTCATGATACTCCTCGGGCATATATTTCACCCAGGATTCCGGCGGTGTCTCGACGTGACCGTCTCCGGAAATGATTTGGTATTTACGACCCATGCTGAACTCCTTACTTGGCGATTTCGCTCTTCTCGATTGTCCTGGCTCGGATCGTTCGTTCCGAACCCGACCGTCCGCGCGACGCGAGCGGCCCGCACCTGCATGACCGAGGCGCTGAATGCGGACCCCCTATCGTACATACTCTTAAGTCCTTCGAACGACCCTTATTTCGCGGAAGCCGGACGGCCTTTTCGGGCGGGGGCTTCGCCGCCGATTCGGCTCCCGGCGACCCCTCGCTTGGGGCCCGATCACCTACACACCCCACAGCGCCTCGAAACGCTCGGAAGAGACCGCTCGAGCGGCCGCCTTCGGCCCCAGCGTCGACCTGCCCGCCCGAGAACCGACTCCCCTACTCCCCATCCCGGGAGCGAATCTGAGCCACAACCTCGGCGTGCTCCGCCTCGTTCAACGAAAAGCCCGAAAAAACGTAGATCCCCAGCAGAAAGACCGTCGCCGGAAGGACCCCCGCCGTGTACCGAATCGCATCCTTCACCGCTTCCGGCTGGGTCTCGGCCAGCGGATCGTATCCGCCGAGCGTCAAGGCGGCACCGCCGATGCCTACGGCCAGCGCCATCCCCGCCTTGCGGATGAAATTCCAAACCGCGGCATAAGCCCCTTCTTTTCGCTGCCCCGTCCGGAGTTCGTCGAAGTCGACGACATCCGCCTGGATCGAAGGAGCGATCACCGCCGAGATACTCGTCCCCGTGCCGATCAGGAGCACACAAGCGAAGACCCGCATCCACGCGCCCTCGGTCAGAAAGAACATTCCGATGAAGCCCAGAACCAGACTGAGCATTCCCAAG
This sequence comes from Deltaproteobacteria bacterium, assembly GCA_002719955.1. Classification (GTDB taxonomy): domain Bacteria; phylum Myxococcota_A; class UBA9160; order UBA9160; family UBA4427; genus UBA4427. The sequence goes on from PBFW01000007.1 coordinate 63,253, forward strand.
GTCCAGAGACGCTTCTTCCCGATTCGTTTCGAATAGCGAATCCAGAGGGGCACGAGGATGAATTGGGGCAGCATCCACGCAGCCAGGAGCGCCTCGATCAGATCGATGCGACCGACGAGATCATCCATGATATAGGCGGAGAGCGTCGAAACGATCCCCATCCCGAAGGCATCCAGCCCGAAGACGAAGAAGAGTACGAGTGCATGCGGGTTGCGAGCGACATCGCGAAAAGACGCCAGTAGCCCGTCACCGCCGCGTCCTTGATGACCCTCCGACTCGGGGGTCCGCAGGGCACAGAGGACGATGACGCATGCGACGATCACCCCGATGAGCAACGATAGGCCGAAGGCCGTCGACCGCTCATCCTCGGCCGTACGCATCAGATAGATGAAGCTGAGTGCGCCGGCGAAGCCCGAAGTCATGATCACCTGTCGCCACGCGAACAGGCGTGTACGTTCGTGATAGTCGCGCGTCAACTCGAGGCCGAGGGCATTATAAGGGATATAGAACGCGGTCGAAGCCGTCTCCCACAGGATCAACGCGGTCGCGACCCAGACGACGAGCATCACACCCTCGAGTGATTCCGGAGGTGACCAGAGCATGATAAAGGTCGCTGCGAGCGGAACCGCCGAAGCGAAGAGCCAGGAACGACGTCGGCCAAGTGGGGATTGCGTCCCATCCGAGAGATAGCCGACCATCGGATCCGAGACCGCGTCCCAGACCCGCGCCAAGGCGTAGACCGCGCCCATGGCGGCGGGCGCGATCATGAGGCTATCCGTCGAGAATTTCATGAGCCACATCGAAACCGGCAAGGTCATCCCGATATAGGCCGACATGGGCAGCCCATAGAAGATGAGCAGCGATCTCGGGAGCCGCGAAGACGGGGAGGGATCGGACACCCCGGGATACTCGCACAGCGACCGCCCGAGGCCATTGGGACCTTTCGGATCAGGCGATGGCGAACGCGCCCCATCGTCCTATCGTGCCCTCCCATGGTTCACGTCCATGCCTGAAAGCGGCAAACTACCGTTTCGAACGCGCTTCGCCTACGGCATCGGGGCAACGGCCGAGTCGTCGATCACGATGGCCTTCAACTCGTTCAATTTCCTCTTCTACAACAACGTGCTCGAACTCTCGGGGACCCTCTGTGGTCTGGCCGTCACGATCGCCCTCGCCTTCGATGCGATTTCGGATCCGCTGGTCGGATCGATCTCCGACCGATGGCGATCGCGCCTGGGCCGCCGCCATCCCTTTCTCTACGCGGCACCCATTCCGATGGCCATCTGTTTTTTTGCCATCTATGCACCACCCACCGGCCTGGGAGAAATCGCCCTCTTTCTCTGGTTCACCACCTTCACGGTCCTCCTGCGAACCGCCCAGACCCTCTATCAAGTGCCGCACCTCGCCCTCGGCGCCGAAATGACCTCGGGCTATCGAGAGCGCTCGGTCCTGATGAGTTACAACACCGTCTTCGGTCTGGTGGGGACCTTTGGCGTCTTCTTCCTCGGCTGGAGTTATTTCGGTGAAATAGAAGGCGGGACGGGCAACCGGCAGGGTTATGTCGTGATCGCCACCGTGATCGCCGTGTTCTCCGTCTTCGTCGTCTACGCGTCGGCCTTTTTTACGCGTGACCAGATCCCGAAGCTTTCGGTTCCGCCACAGGATCTGCCGACCTTCAGCTTCGCCGAGCTGACGAAGGAGATCCGGGAGTGTCTGCAAAACGACAACTATCGAACGCTCGTCTTCGGAATCTTCTTTCTCTCGGCAACCCTCGGTCTCCACGAGACCCTGACCTCCCACCTCAACGTCTTCTTCTGGGAGCTTCCCCCGCAGCAGATTCGCTGGATGGTGATCGGTGCACCGATCGGTCTCATCCTGGCGAGCATCCTGACTCCCATCGTTCACTCCCGTTGGAGCAAACGCAACGCACTGATCGCGGGCATTCTCGGCATGACGACCGCAGTGGGAACACCGATCGTCTTCCGTCTTCTCGGCCTCCTCCCCGAGAACGGCTCCACACTCATCTTCCCGATGCTCTGCGTCTTCAAGGCGATCTCGTATTGCATGAGCGCCATGATGGTCATCAGCATCGCCTCGACGCTCGCCGACGTGACCGACGAACACGAACTCCTGACGGGTCGGCGCCAGGAGGGAATCTTCTTCGCAGCACGCGCCTTCTTCGGAAAACTCACCACCGGCCTGGGACATCTGCTCGCGGGAGTGGGCATGGACTTCATCGCCTTCCCAACGGGCTCGTCGCCTGGCGAGATCGCGCCCGAGATCGTCTATCGATTCGGGGTCCTGGCGGGGCCGCTCACCCTCCTACCGGGGCTGGTCTCGATCGTCTTCTACCTGCGCTATCGGATCGACGAGGCGCGCCACGACGAGATCCGGCGAGCGCTCGAAGCGCGCCCCCCTCGATCACCTAAAGGGAGCTGAAATCTCTCGTCGCCGCTCTCCAGCCGTGCCTAACCCGAAGCTTTCGAGATCCTCCTCTTCGCCTCACTCACGATTTCTTCGGGAAGCGGCCCCCTCGCCGCGACCGCAACATTTGCGACGAGATGCGCCGACTTGGATGTGCCCACGATCGTCGTATCGACGTACGGATGGGAGAGTACGAATCGCAGCATGAACTCCATCGGTGAGAGTTCGCCCAGGATCTCGTCCAACCGGGCGCGCTCCCAGAGCGTGCGTCGCTCGGCGACGAAGCCGCGCCAGAATTCGTGCGCACCCGACTCGTCGTAGTCTGAAGCCGTCGCACCGCGCGCCACACCTCCTCGGATGATCGTGGCCGCACCCGCCGCCGCGGCTCGGCAAATCGCGCCGTCGTGCTCGGGCTGAAGCGCCGAGTAGGGAATCTGGAATGAATCGAAAACACCCATCTCGATGTGATCTTCGAGGTCCGGCAGCGTGCTCGACATCCCGAGAAATCGAACCTTACCCTCATCGCGAAGCGCCACCATCGCTTCGACGCTCCCCTCCGACTCGATCCTGGCTCGAGATGGGCTCGAGTGGATCTGCACGAGGTCGAGGCGGTCGGTTTTCAAGCGACGCAGGCTCTGCTCGACCCCGGCGCGAATATTCGCTGGACTGAAATCGTGCTCAAGTTTTCCGCCCTCGAATCTCGGCTCGCGACCGACGAGGCAGCCACATTTGGACGCCAGAAAATACTCTTCGCGGCGATGGGCGATCGACTCCCCGATCAGCTCCTCGGAAGTGGCATAATCCGGCGACGTATCGATCAGGTTGATCCCCTGATCGAGGACTTCGTTGAGTAGCCTTCCGGCCTCCTGAATCGAGGAGGGCCCCCCCGTCCTCATGAGCTCCATCGCCCCGAATCCGAGCCGTGTCGCTTCGAAACCGGTCCCTCCGAAACGCTGTCGGGGAAGGATCATGACATTGCCTTTCCAGCCGAGCCGAATGCTCGCGTCGTCCTGATGGCATCCGATGCACGAGATCCCCTCGGCACCCGGCCCGGGCTATCGCCGCGCCAACCCATAGCGCCGCTCGATGGCTTCCTGCCGTTCCGCGATCTGCACCCGCCGCGCCGCTGCGTCGAAGCTCGGCTCATCGGATGGAAAGTGGGACGCGATCGAATCGAAGGGTAGCAATTCGACTTTGGGCTCGTGCGCGCGGGTGAGTGCGCCGACGCCCTGCCATCGCAGCATCATCTGGCCCTGCGGCGCCCCCGACGCGTCGAGCCAGTTGGCCACCCCCGGATCCCGCATACTGATCACGAAGCGGTACACCCCATCCGGACTCAACCGAGCCTGCCGATTGTTCAGGCTCGTCAGCTGATTCACGAAATCGAGCCCTTCGAACCACTCGGTCCCAAGCTGAAAACCCTGATAGCGCGCGTCGGAGGGGAGCAGCGTGACGAGCAATGCCTGATCGTCCCGAAGCCTGTAACGACCCGCGACGCTGTATTGGCTCTCGAGCCCTCCATCGGCACCCGTCATTCGTCGGAGGGGGCGAAAGCGATTCATCTCGAGACCCGAAAAAACTTGATCGACGAGTCCGAGATAGCCCGTGAGCGCGTCGCCCAGATAGGCCGCCGTCGCGTCGATTCGCGCGGCCACGATCTCGTCCTCGACCGCTCGACTCACTCGCCCGCGCATCCCGACCCGCTCGATCCCGATTTCGCCGGCCTCCTCGCTCGCCCAATCGCCATAGGTGTACCGGACCAGGATGCGGCGTGTTCGAGGCGCGAGTTCGATCCAATTTCCTTCCCGCGGAGGCCCGCCCACGATCACCTCGAAGCGACCTTCGTCGTCTGTGATGAGTTCCGAGAGCCCGAATGTCCCCCGTGCCCGCATCGGCCGATGGATGCCGGGGTAGCCCTGATAGAGCTGAATGCTGAAATCTGCCGTCGTGCCGCGCCGTCCCTTGATCCGATAGACGGCGTCGTCCTCCACACGGCTCACCAGATAGAGGTTGTCGGGATTGCCGAGAGCGACCTTTGCATAACGCTCGTCCTGCGCCTGGAAATAGGGGTGCTCGGTATCCGCCCAGGCCAGTTCTTCGTCGATCGCCCGGCGCAAGAGACGCAAGATATGCAGCGCGCCTTCCCCGCGACCAAAGGGGACGCTCGAGGCCTCCTCCTCGCGCGCGATATCGACCGCAGCCTCGAGTTCTCCCGCGAGACGCTCGAGCGCCTGATAGGGGTCGGCCGCAGCCGGCGGCGCCAAGCCAATCGGTTCGGATCGCGTCGTACAAGCGGTGGACAAGAGGAGGGTCGAGACGGTGACCCATGCGATCAGCGGACATCGGAGCATTTCTGGGCTCTCCTCAGAGTTCACACGAGGTCGGGCATGGCGGCGGCGACGCATCAGGTGTCGCCCGGGACCCCCGATGGTCGTCGATGCACGGGCCCATCGGGCAGGGACCCGTCGACATCGGTGAATCCAAACTCATCGGCGAGATCGCGGGAAATGAGGGCCGAACCGGTTCGTTCCAGAATCTTCTCGTCCGTCGCGAGGGCCGCGATCGCTCGGCCGGTAAAATAGAGCGATTCCGCGCGGCTGAAATCCAGTCCCTTCACGCGGTCGCGATTATGTTCGTTTCGCTCCGTCAGGACGAGCCCGGGCCAGAGCGAGATGACCGAGACGCCATGCGGCTTCAATTCGTGCGCGCTGTCGCTCGTCAAGCGGTCGAGCGCTGCCTTACCGACGCCATAGGCGACGTGCCAGGCGTATTCCGCTGCCCCGGATGAGCTGATATTCGCGATCAGACCCGAACCCTGCTCGACCATGATGGGCGCGGCGAGTCGACTCGCGGCGTAAGCAGAGCGCGTCCCGACATCGATCATGTCATCCCAATTCGAGAGCGGAACCTCCCAGAAACTCTTTCCCGAAACGAGTTCGTCGGGAATGATGAAGGCATTATTCACGAGGATATCCAGGCGGCCCCGCTCCTCGCGCACCCGCGCAAAGAGCGCCTCGACGGCGGCGTCGTCGCGATGGTCACAAACAACCGCGACTCCGCATCCTCCGACGGAATCGATTTCAGCAGCGACGGCCTCGACGCTCCCCTTCTCAGGCGGATCTGCCTCGCTGCTTCGCCGCGCGGTGCAATAGACCGTCGCACCCCGCGCACCCAGACCCACGGCACACCCACGACCGATTCCGCGACTCGCACCGGTCACGATCGCGACATGTCCGGCGAGTGCCTGATCCTGTGCTCCCGCTGTGTGTGGCTCGCCCACGATTCAGCCCTCCTCGGCCGTGATCTTGCGCGCTTCCGCTTCGACACGGGTCCCCTCGAAGAAGTCCGGATTCACACTGGAATAGAACCTGATCGGATTCACGCAGATGAACTCGTGGAATTGCTCCTCGTCGAGAATCTTCTTCTCGACGAGCTCATAGGCCTCTTCGAGGATCGCCTTCATGTCGGGGACGTCCCAATGGCCCATATCCGAGCTGAACATCGCTCGTAAACGCGCACCCATCGGATTGACGTGATCATCGAAGGCGAAGGCGACGGTTCCGTCGTCCGCCTCGCATCCGAAATAGAAATGCGGCACGAAGAGCTCGCGAATATCTTCCTTCTTCTCGATCTCGCAGGCCTTGTAGTCATCGAGTTCCGGGGGCTCGGGTTCGAGCTTCCGGAACGATTCGGCGATGGCCGGACCATCCTTCTTCATGCGTTCGTCGCCGTAGCGATCGAAGAGTTCGAGTATCAGATTCGCATCGATCTTCGCGGGATCGAGATGATGAATCGATTCGGCGTTGCGCTTCTCCCAATGCGAGACGAGCCCCGCATAGAGATCGCACCCCCACGCACCCCCCCCCTCGAGCAGACCGAACGAGAGTTCGGGGAAGCGTCGAGTCACGCCGCCCATGAAGATCGATCGGCAGAACGCTTCCATGCTCACACCAAAGGAGCCGATATGGTTGGACACATAATTAGACACCGAACGGCGACTTCCCCAACCCATGCCCGGTGTGTGGGACGCCGGCGCGACCTTCAATTCGACACATCGCCGCCAGAAGGGATCATAGTCATACGCGGAATCGAGCCCGAGCGCATCGATCCGATCACCGGCACCGGAACCCCAATTCGGAGTTTCTCGGCCCCCGACCTCGACATCCTCACCGATCGGGCGATTGACGAGACCATTGATCATGATCGCCTTGTATCCCAGCTCGTCGACCGCGTGTTCGAGTTCGGCGATAGCCTCTTCGGGCGTGTGCGTCGGCACGAGCGCGACCGGCGTCATGCGATCCCCATACCCGCCATAGAGTTCCTGGTGATAGCTGTTGAGCGCACGGCAAGCGATCTGACGAAGTTCGGCCTCACGAATCCCCGGCGTCGTCAGCGTTCGACTCGGATAGAGGATCGCGAAATCGATCCCGAAATCGTCGAGCCGCTCGTAGAGCAGACGCGGAAGATGTGCCGTCGCGCGATCGAGGGTATTGGCCGCCGGCAGGGTCCACCACGGCGGTCGCGGCGTCCATTGGGAGCGCCGTGCCACCTCGGACATCTCGCTCCAAGGACGCAATACGGTGTCGTCATAATCCAGTCCACCGGACGCTTCGAAGCGCGCCGCGAGTTCCGCGCCGCCGAGATCCTTCACGTGGTCGAAAAAGAAGCCTTTCATGACGGGGGCGGTCTCGATCCAGTGGCCGTCGGCGTCGACGACGGGGTGACCGAGCTGCGACCGAATCGAGGCCGCTCGAGTCGTACCGGAACCGATCGTTGCGGCGCTCATGACGCACCTCCGGTCACACCCGCGGCCGGTGATGTACCCGCCGCTTTCGAGGCGCCTGCGAGCGCACCCGCGTAGATGGACGCGTCATCGTGTTGGAAGCGCACGCGAAAGGCCGCCTCGGTGACCAGCGGCAGGATCTGCTCGATACTTCCCTGGTCGATGCATGTGGCGAGTTCCGCCGCCCCTGCGCGTTCGAGCATCTGGGGCAAACGCGTCCGAATGCATTCGAGCGCCCATCGCAGCGGATCACCGTGTGCATGCGGGTCGAGATGAACCATATCGTTCATCTGCTCCGCGTAGGAGACGTAGTGATAATGTGGACCCTCCTCGAAACAATCGAAACGAAGAAATTCGGCTTCGGGTTCACCGAGAGCCGGCTCCCCGAAGACATGGAGCGCGACACCGCGATCGTTGATCGGTCCGATCCTCCCCTCGTAATTCTGGCTCGCCTGATGCGCCGCCCCGATCGCCTCGTCGAGCAGTCGATATTCGACCCAGATCGAAATCGGAGCGACTTCGAAACGCTGACAGTGAGCGTCGATGGGAGGGATGGGCATGATGTCGTATCTGGTCACACCGCGTTCGATTTTGAGCATCTTCAACCCCGCCGCGCCCCGGGTCGACGTGAGAAGTCACACGAGGCATGCCGGAGAGTCTATCTCGCCGAATTGCGACCGCGATGGCCGCGCGGCGGTGAATGGCCCCGGTGGAGACGGGCGAGGTATGCTGCCCCGGGGCCCAACCAGGAGTCGAGGCGATGACGATGGAACGATTGACGGGAAGGCGAGCGCTGGTCACGGGAGCGGCCTCGGGGATCGGGCGTGCAACCGCATTGCGCCTGGCCAGTGAAGGCGCTTCGGTCTTCTGCGCCGATATCGACGCGCTCGGAGCCGAGCAGACCGCCAAGGCGATCGATGCCAGCGGGGGCAAGGCCAAGAGCGGCGCCATCGACGTGGCCGACCTCGGCTCCTGCGAAGAGGGTGTCGAGCGCGCGGCCGGAAGCCTCGACGGACTCGATCTTCTCGCCAACATCGCAGGGATTCTACGCCCGGGCCACACCCTCGAACAGGACGCGAGCGTCTTCGACCTGACGATTTCGATCAACCTGACGGGCACATTCAATATGTGCCGCTCGGCGCTCCCCAAGCTGCTCGAGGGCGGCGGCGCGATCGTCAACATGGCCTCAGCCGCGGCGCTCCAGGGCGTCCCCTACAACGCCGCCTATTGTGCCTCGAAGGCGGGCGTCGTCGGCCTGACTCGTTCACTCGCCTCGGAGTACGCCCGACGCGAGATTCGCGTGAATTGCATCTGCCCGGGCGGCGTGATGACCCCCATGACCCAGTCGGGTTTCCCGGTCGAAGCCCCCGATGCCAACCTGATGGCGCGCATCGCTCCGCAGATGCCCAAGATCGGGAAACCCGAGGATATTGCGGCCCTGGTCGCCTATCTCGCCTCGGACGAAGCAGGGTATATGACGGGCTCCGCGATCACGATCGATGGGGGCCAACTCGCCTGATCCCGCTCGACTCGGCCCGATCACACTTCGCAATCGCATCATCAAATCGGCCACCTTCGAAGGCGTCGTGCCCAATGCCCTGGTGTCCCCCAGGAGCTGATCGAATATCACCGCCAGGTGGCGGCCGGCGGCGTCGGGATGAGTGCCGTCGCCTACGTCGCGGTCTCGCCGGGTGGGCGCACGAATGCGGCCTCCCTCTACATGCGCGACGAGGTGACCCCGGGCTTGCGGAAGTTGACGCAGGCGGTGGACGCGTCGCGATTCTTGCCAAGCCGAACATGCTCGACACGATTCCCGGCGGATTGAAGGAAGACGAGAGCCTCGAAGTCGCGCGCATGCTCGCATCCAACGGCAGTCTCGACGCGCTCGTGCTGACCGGCGGCAGCAATTACGGAAATCCGATGTTCCTCTTTCGCGGCCCACCTCCCCTTCCTCGTACGTCTGGGCTTCAAGCTCGCCGGACGCAAAATTCTGCCGGACACGCCCTTCGAAGAAACCTATTTCAAGGCGCTGGCGACCCCTTTCAAGGAGGCCCTCGAGGATGGGTTCGCGTTCGTGCAGATGGACCGCGCACTCTTGCGCGAACCCGACCTGCTCCCAAAGATGCAGGAGGGAAGCCAGACCGAGGGGGTCTGTGACCACTGCAATCGCTGCCTGCCGAGCATCTACACTGGCACGCGCTGTCTTCGGGTCGACCCCGATCCGATCGTCAGCGGCCCTCGGACGGGGCCTCCGAAAGGGCAAAGGCGATCAGCGCGTCGTCCGACGGGGACCCCAGCGGAAAATGTCCGCCCGCGGCGATCACGACGAATTGCCGCCCGCCGGGCCGAACGCGATAGGTCATCGGCGTCGCGTGACCCGAAGCCGGCAGCAGCCGACTCCACAGCTCGTCGCCCGTCTCGACGTCGAAGGCGCGAAGGGTTCGATCCATCGTCGCCGCGATGAACACGAGACCGCCCGCAGTCTGGATCGGTCCGCCCTGATTCGGCGTACCCCATTCGAAGAATTCGCCGAAAGCCGGAGCGAGTTCACGGAGGTTGCCGAGCGGACGCTGCCATTCGACCTCGCCCGTCGCGAGATCGATCGACGTCAACTGGCCCCAGGGCGGCGGCGTGCAGGGCATCCCCCAGGACGAGAGCAACGGCGCTCGAATCACGACGTAGGGCGTACCTTCCTGGGGCTGGGCACCGACCAGGTCCGTGCCCGACAGGTCGCCCGCTCCCTCGCGCGGGACGATCTGGACGATGAAGGGATTGCGCATGGAGTTGACCACGAGCCGACCCCGCTCGTCGTCGACGGAAAGGGCGCCCCAATTCACACCCCCCCCGAGTCCCGGAAACACGATCGATCCTTCGTAGGAAGGCGGCGTGAAGATCCCCTCGTTCCGAAGCGCGCCGACGAGCTTGCGACACTGCGCGCGATCGATCGGCGTGAGGCCCCAGATCTCTTCGTCGGGGAGCGCATGGGGATGCAGAGGGGCCGGGAGGGTCGGGAAGGGCTGGGTCGGCGCGATCATTTCGCCGCTGACGGTGCCCTGGGGAACCGGACGTTCCTCGATCGGGAAGAGCGGCCGCCCCGTCCGGCGGTCGAGCAGGAAGACATGGCCCATCTTGGTCGCCTGGGCAAGCGCCGGAATACCCGCCCGCTCCGGGCCGCCGGGGTGGGTATAGAGAACCGGCTGGGAGGCGACATCGTAGTCCCAGACATCGTGATGCACCGTCTGGAAATCCCAGCGCCGCTCACCCGTGTACGCATCGAGCGCCACGACCGAGCTTGCGAAGGCGCCCAGGCCATGCCGCTCGCCTCCGTAATGATCCGGCGCCGCATTGCCCATCGGTAGGAAGACGAGCCCCCGCTCCTCGTCCGCCGAAAGAAGCGACCACGCATTGGCCGTCCCGCGTGTGTACTCGGCCCCCGCTGCCGCATCCACGGCCTTCACCGGCTCTCGGTCATCGGGCACGGGATCCCAGGCCCAGACGAGTTCACCCGTCACCGCGTCCCAGCCGCGCACGACCCCGCCCGGCGCGTCCACGCGCTGTCCATCGGTCACCCAGGCGCCGGTGACTACCCGCCCGGCGACGATCGTCGGCGGCGAGGTCATATAATATTCGCCGTCCCGGGTCTCACCGATCCCGTCGAGGAGATTCACTTCGCCCCCGACACCGAATCCCTCGCAGGGTCTTCCCGTCTCGGCATCGAGCGCGATCAGGCGGGCATCGAGGGTGCCCAAATAAACCCGCGAGCGGCACAGCGACCCGGCCGTCGACTCCACCCGCGCATGGGCGACGCCGCGGCACACGGGGTTGTAGATCCCGGCCAGGTCGGGTTTCGCATCGAAGCGCCAACGCTCGACACCCGTCTCCGCGTCGACCGAGATCACCTGATTTCGAGGCGTACACAGGATCAGGTGTTCGTCGACGAGGATCGGCGTCACCTGAAGCGAGGTCGTCGGGGTGACATCACCGGAATCGAATCGCCATGCCTCTTCGAGCTGCCCCACGTTCCCGCGATGAATCTGGGTGAGCGGGGAATAACGCTGGCCGGCCAGGTTCCCGCCGACCTGGGGCCAGCCGGCGACCGGGCCGGAAAAGTCGATCGATGCCTCCTCGCCGCTGCGATCACCGCAAGCGAAGGCCCCCATGAAGCACGAGAGGAGCAGAAGGAACCCTGCCACAGGCTCCCTGACGAGCCCCCGTGCGCCCAGCGAAAATCGCCCCATTTCCCATCCCCCGAGACCGCTTCCCGGATCACACCGAGTGCCACGTCGGTCGTCCGCGCGCCGAGAACCAACGCTACCCAAGCGCGAGGGGCTCGGCCGCTGCCGAAGGCGAGGAATTCAAGTTGGCATGCCGCCAGCCGATTCCGGACCCATGAAGAACCGAGCCCCCCTCGTCTGCCTCGCGAGCCTGCTTCTCGCCCTAGATCTGGTGGGCGGCGCCGGCGAGAACGCCGCCTGAGTCCACGACAACCTCAGCCATACCGAAATTTTCCACACCGGCACGAGCATCCTGGAAACGCCGGCCTTCCCCGACACCGGACTCCATCGGGCCACCCTGCGCGCGACCGCGCACGCCCGGGGTCGACGGGTCGGCGCGGACATCGAACGCGCGGTGCGCGCTGAATTCCCCGACTACTCCTTCCTCGGCGGCGTCTCCTTGACGAGCGGACGGGCATTCCCGCTCGTCGTCGAGAAGCGCGAGGTCGAGGATTGCGGCACGACCGACTCACCGCTCTGCAACGTGCACGAATTCGGGAGCCTCAACCTCTCCCGCAATTTTCTTTAAACCAAGCGCGGCTCCGGCTTCCACGCAAAGCTCTGGGGTCGACGGGACAGCGTCGTGATCCGGATTCCCCCCCCCAATTCATCGAGGGCCTGCTCGCGCGCGTGGAGACCCGCGCTCCGATGGAATCCGCCGGGAGTGCGGCGAGCCGCCCGCGAAGCGCTCCACCCGCACCCTAGCAGCCCGCACCCGCTCGAGCGCCCTCTTCGAAACCGAAGAGCCCGATTCGCCTTGGCGCATCGGGCTTTTTCGTTTTGACCCCGCGCTCCGAGACCGGCACACTCGCTCCCCCATCCACTCCCGCACCGATGCGAACGAGCGAAGCGATGGGCTGAGAGGAGAGCAACGCCGATGTCATCCGATTCGGAGATCACGCGACTGAGAGAGGAGATCCTTGAGCTCAGGGGTGAAGTCGATCGATTGAATGCGATCGAGGCCGTCAAGCGGGTCAAACACAAATATTGGCGAAGCTTCGACACCGCTGATCTCGAGGGGATGGCTTCGGTCCTCCACGAAGATGTCTTCCTCAGTATCGAGGCCGGGGTGTACTCGATGTGTTACGAGGGGCGGGACGCCTACGTCCAGATGGTCAAGGAAGGCGCGCACGCCGACATGATCTCCCACCACAACGGACACCATCCGGAAATCGACATCGTGAGCGAGAACGAGGCGATCGGAACCTGGTACCTCTATGACGACCTCTGGGAGTTTCGCCGTGGGATGCGTCTATTCGGGACCGCCTTCTATCGGGACCGTTATGTCCGTGAAGACGGGGAGTGGAAGATCCGCTATTCGCAATTCCACCGGCTCTATGAGATTGCCGAACCCCTCACCGAGCGACCGGATATCCGTTACCACTATCTCGCCGACCACGGCTTCAAACACGAGGGCAAGGCCGATCTCGAACCCTTCCCGAAGGACACGAGCTACAAGCATCCGTCCGGCGTGATGCCTCCCTTTCTCGACACCGAATAGGAAGTCCAGATCGGGGATCGACCGCCTTACCCTCCGCGCACACGCGCTCAGGAGCGCGGTCGGTCCGGCCACTCCATTTCATCGCGCCCAAGACTCCGCAGCCGCTTTCGAACGGGAATCAGTGGATACTCGTGCATCCTTCCCGCCCGCAGATCGGCGACGTGCTCCCCCTCGTCCGCCCAGAGATGGCAGGTATTCGCATTTCGCCGAATCCGCGACTCACGCTCCTCCGCCGTCAGGTTCCGCTGGGTCTTGCCGGCGTTGCGTTGGTTGCGAACCATGATGGACCACACCGCCTGAACAGCCGCCGGCGCGAGTGCTTGAAGCAGGGCGTTTGTATGCGTGCAACCATTCGGCCCGCCGAATAGATCGCGAATCTTGCGGGTGAAGCCGCGGGCGATGGAGAGCCCGACCAGCTTCTGGTAATCGGCGGCGATGATCGGGCATTTCGAGTGGGGATGGCTCTCGAAGAGGACCTTCGCCTGCTTGATCTCGAGCCCGGGGAGTGAAACGAGGAGCTCGAGCTGCATCTGATGGATCTCGAGCTGGTCGGGGTCGCCGAGCACGTAGAGCCCGGGCGGCTTTCGATCCGAAACCGCACCACGCACGAGGAGTTCGTCCTCGGAGAGCTGGTAGATCTTCGTCTCGTAGTCGCGGGTATGAACGAGGTCGAGCCCTGCATCGTCGGGGAGCAATGTCATCTCTGGTTGGTAGCACGACAGCCGGTCCGACCGGGCCTCTCTGCACGCTATCGTCCGGCGCCCATGCCGATCACCGAGCTTCATTCGAGCGAGCACCTGAGTGCGCTGCAGCGACGCATCGTGCTGCTGGGCATGATGGGGGGGACCTCGCTCGCAGCGCTCGATCAGATGGTGCTCACGACCGCCGTCAGCGAGATCGCAGGCGAACTCGGCGATCTCGCTCAAGCGCCCTGGATCTTCACCGCCAACCTCCTGGCCAGCGCGTCGAGCATGCCGATCTGGGGGAAGCTCGGAGATCTTTACGGCCGGCGGCGCGTCTTCCAGTCGGCCATCGTGCTCTTCATCGTCGCCTCGCTGCTTGCGGCAAAGGCGGATTCGATGATTCAGCTATTGGTCTGCCGTGCGCTTCAGGGACTCGGCGGCGGCGCGCTGCTCACGATGCCCTACGCGATCGTCGGCGATATCGTCAGCCCTCGCGACCGACCCGCCTATGCCGCTTTCATCAGCGTGGTCTGGACGGCCTCCGGTTTCCTGGGTCCGCCGCTCGGCGGTTTTCTGGTCGATGGCCCGGGATGGCGTTGGATGTTCTTCATCAACATTCCGACCGCCCTCCTCTCCTTCGCCTGCCTGCAATGGGGCTACCGCATCCCGCGTCGGCGCATCGAACACAGCGTCGATTTCGTGGGGGCAGCCCTGCTCTTCTGCTCCGTCGGCTCGCTGATCCTCTACACGTCCTGGGCGGGAGAACGCTTCGGATGGTCCGCTCCCTCCGCACTCCTCTTACTGGCGCTGAGCAGCGTCCTGGCCGTCGCGTTCGTCCTTCAAGAACGACGCGCGCCAGAACCGATCGTCGAGCTGAGCCTTCTCCGGCTGCGGCCTGTATGGCCACCACTCGTGACGACGGCCATTTTTGGCTTTGCCAATTTTTCGATCGCCTTCTTCATCCCCCTCTTCGGCATCGTCGTCCGCCATTCGACGGCCGTCGAGGCCGGTTTCGCCCTCGCCCCGCTAACGGCGGGGATATTGATCTCGGGGATCGTCGTCGGACGCCTTGCGGCCGCGACTCAACGCTACCGACGTTATGCGACGACTGGCGTCATCATTTACGTGATCGGCTTGACACTGCTGGTCACGGCCGACGGAGAGACGCCCCTCCCGCTCTTTCTCTTCTACAACCTGCTCCTGGGTGTCGGCAGCGGCGCGCTCAGCCCCGTCCTCGTCGCCTCGCTGCAGAACGCGGTTGAAGAGCGTTATCTCGGGGTCGCGAGCTCCTTGCCGGGTTTTGCGCGTGCGGTCGCCCAGACGATCGGAACCTCGATCCTCGGCTCCTTCCTCGCCCTGCGAATCAGCGCCCACCTGCGCCAGGACGTAGCTCCGATCGCGCCGCCCTCGATCGAGCTCAACACATTCATCGAGAGCCCCACCGCCATCCGTGGCCTCGCACCACCGCTCGAGGGCGCCGTAGTCGAGGCCTATCGCGCTGCCTTCTCCGAGACCTTCTTCCTGATGACGCTGATCATCGCGCTCTCGCTGGTCGCGTCGCGTTTCATGCGAGATCCTTTGCGATGACCTCGTCGCCGTAGCGCCGGAGATAATCGAGCTTCTCCGGCAGTCTCGCGTCCGCACCGACCGTGTAGGGGAAGGGATAACTCACCGTCCCGGTCATCCCGAGCTCAACCAGATGCTTTCGCTCATCATCGGTTGGCACCTCGAGAAAGGGCACGATCGCGTCGAAGGGCTGGTCGATCCGCCCGGCCTGCCGCCGAAACTCTGCGATCCTCTCGAGGACCTGCTTCGCGCCGGCATAATCGTGCCCCGAGCCGGACCACCCATCCGAGAGCTGCCCCGCCCGCCGCAGCGCCGCCTCATTCTGCCCGCCCATCCAGATCGGCACCCTCCGCGTCGGTGCCGGCTGCATCTGCATCGCCGGAAACGTGAAATGCGCCCCCTCGTGTTCGACGATCTCACCCGAAAGGAGTTTTCGAATCACATGGATCTGCTCGTCCATTCTTGCGCCACGCTTCTCGAAGACACGACCGAGCACATCGAATTCGTCCTTCATCCATCCGGCGCCCACGCCGAGGACGGCCCGATTCTTCGAGAAGACGGCGGCGCTCCCGATGAATTTGGCGATCTCGACCGGATGGCGCAGCGGCATGATGTAGACATTCGTCGCGAAGCGCAGCCGCGTCGTGTGCTGTGCGAGAACCGCCATCACCATGAACGCATCCGGAAACGAGGGGGCCTCGGGAAAATCGGGATCACCCGTTTCGCTGTAGGGATAATCAGAGTGGCGCTCTTCGGGGACGAAAACATGATCCGAAAGGAGCAGTCCCTCGAATCCCGCTTCCTCCGCGACGGCTGCGATCTCGAACATTTCGTCGGGGTGGACATATCCCAACGCCTGCCAATGCTGCATTCTTAGGTCTCCTCGCGGATCGTCGCTCCGGTGAAATAGGCTCGGGCTGTCTTCCTGCGAAGAGTCGCCTAGAGCAGCATCGGCTTTTCTTTGTCCTCGAATGCCGGACACTTATAGGCGTCCTTCGGCACATCCGATCGATCAAGCGGCGCCGCAATTTCCGCCTTCGTCGGCCCGATCTTCTCCGCAACCGGTACCAGCTTTTCGACGTCGAACCCATAGACCTTCGCCGCATTGAGCCCGACCATCATCTGAATTTCCTCGGGGTCGACACCCGCGAAGGAAAGGCGCAGATGCTCCCGGGTATACGGGTGTGAGCCCTCCATGTGCGGGTAATCGGATCCCCACATGATCTTCTCTACCCCGACCTCGTGTCGCAGGGCACATTCTCCGGCGGGCAGGAAGCTTGCGCCCAGATGAACCTGACGTTCGAAATATTCCGAGGGCCGAAGCGACATCGAAGCCACCGTCGGTCCGCCGAAGATATGCTCCGCGCAGAGATCGTTGTATTTCATGCGATCGTAGAACCCATCGAGCCGGGCGAGGGTCTCCCCGACCCAACTCGTGCCGACTTCGGTCAGGACGAATTGGAGCTTCGGGTGCCGCTCGAAGACGCCACTGAACATGAGGTGCCAGAGCGACCGATGAGCCCACCAGGTGACTTCCAACATGAACATCGCGAGCGACTGCGGAAGATAGGGACCGAAATCCGGCGTGTTGCCCCCCGCATGATGATTCAAGGGCATGCCGAGTTCCTCGCAGAGCGCGAAGATCGGCTCGTAGAGCGGTGAGTAGAGCGGTTCGATTCCGGATCCGGGCGCCGCGCCCGGAAGCAGAACGCCCCCCGTCAGACCCGTTTCCCTGGCCCAGCGAATCTCCTCGAGAGATTCCTCGACGAAGGGAAGAAAGATCTGGCAGACGCCTGCGCGACGATGAGGCGCCTCGGCGCAATAATCGGCGAGCCATCTATTATGTGCCTGGATCCCGGCCCAACGACGCGCGAGATCCTCTCCCACCTCGGCCTCACCGAATTCCGAGTGCATCGTCGGAGCGAAGGGCGGCGACGTATTCGAGTAGACCACCTCCGCCACGACGCCGTCCGCTTCGGTCTCTTCGAGGCGCCGCTGGCTATCCCAGTTCCGATAGCCGAAGAGCGCGGGATCCCCGTCGACACCGATCGACCGCGGGCCCATGACCTGCTTCATGATCTTCGAATTCTCGACGCTCCAGTCGAGCCAGCCCTTGAAATCGTCCTGCCATTTCTTTTCGAGATAGGGGCCGTAGCCTTTGGGGCTGGGGCCCGCGTGGCAATCCGCCGAAATGAGCAGATAACGATCGAGCCCGTCGAGGAAATTGGCCATGGCGTGATTCTCCGTCATCGGGACTGGGAGGGATCAGTGTAGAAAGCTCGAGCGAGCTGCGCCCGATCCAGATCTCGGCCCTCTCGAGGACGATCAGCGGTGAATCCGCTTCCAGACCATATCGCTGTCGATTTCGGGATCGACGAGGGCCTCGGGGCTTCGTTGATCGACGTGACCGATCAGTCCGCGATAGGTTCCGTAGCCGACGAGCCGACGCAAGCGGGGCTCGAAGGCAGCGACGCGCTCCCGGGACAGTGCGAGAATCTGGCTCTCCTCCTGCCGAAGAAAACCCGCACAATAATTGTTCACGATCCCAACTCGACGCGCGTCCGTGCGATTCTCGCCGCCCCCGTGCCAGATGCTGCCATTGTAGAAGAGGACACTCCCCGCTGGCATTTCGACCTGGATCGCGTCCACTTCGTCGCCCCGGTTCGGGCGACGATCTCGCCCCTGCGACCCGGGAACGATATGCGTGCCCCCGTTCTCCGCGGTGAAATCCGTAAGCGCCCAGATCGCCAGCGCGACGAAGGTGGGCGAGGGCCGAGGGAAACCATACGATCCATCATCGGCATGAAGAGGTTGGCGCGCTTGCCCGGGATTCATCTCGATCGCAGTCAGCGAAGACAAGAGGCATTCATCGTCCAGCACCCGTTCGATCACGGGTAGGGTGCGACAAAAAGTCGGGGTCGTTTCGAAGAGTCGGTCGCGGGCCAGGAGATTGAAGATGCGCCGGGTGCAATGGCCGAGGAACTCATTATCGCCATAGGGGATCTCGAATTCGTGCATCGCGCGATCGATCCCTTCGACGAGGGCTTCTCGGAGTTCGTCCGGGATCAGATTCTCCGCGACCGCGTAACCCCGCTCCGCGACCTGTGCGGCCAGACGCGCCACCTCTAATTCCTCGAGGGGTTCGAATTCCATCGCTTCACTCATCGGTTCTCCAATCCCCACCCCGAGACGGGTAGCGCGCCTCCCTGCACCCCGGCACCATGTCGCAGATGGCCACACCAGATACGCCGCAAAACGAGAGGCCCTATGCCCCCTGAGCCCCCTAAAAAAAAAGCGTCCTTCGACATCAAGAAGAGGGTCTCCGCGATCGGTGCCGAAATCTCCGGTCTCAATCTAAGTGAGCCGCTTTCGGAGCCGGATTTCGTGGCCCTCGAAGCGGCGCTCCTCGATCATCTGGTTCTCTTCTTTCGCGATCAACCCCTCGATCCGATCGAACAGGTCAGCCTCGCCGAACGTTTCGGAAAGATCGAAATCCACCCCTTCGGCCGCCACCTCGAAGCGCCCCCCTCCGTCGGCATCCTCGATCAGACTTCACCCAAGCACGATGGTGCGAACCGCTGGCATGCGGACTCCACCTTCATGCCGAGACCGCCGAAGGCCGCCATCCTGCGTGCGGTCACATTACCGTCGTCGGGGGGCGACACGACCTGGGCGTCGATGTACGCAGCCTACGATGCACTCTCCGGACCCCTCCAGAGAGCACTCGAAGAGATGACCGCCTTCCACGACGTCTCCGGCCCGCTCATTCGAGCGATCCAGCGTGGACAGAGCGTCGCTGGTCTCGAAGAAATACGCGATGCATGGCCCCCACTCGCCCACCCCGTCGTCTGTCGCCATCCCCGGACCGGTCGCAAATTCCTCTACGTCAACTCGAATTTCACGACGCATATCGACGGAATCGGTGAAGCCGAAAGCGAAGCGCTTCTGCGCTTCCTGATCGAGTCCGTGCGATCGCCGGAGATCCAGGTTCGTTTTCGCTGGGAACCCGATTCGGTGGCCCTCTGGGATAATCGCTGCACCCAACATTTCGCCATCGCGGACTACAGCGAGCGGCGGGTCATGCATCGCGTCCTGATCGCAGGAGACTGGGAACCGAGTGCCTGAGCGTCGGCGCCCACGCGGACTTGCCTGATCCAGAAAGACCAGAACCCGCTCGGCGATCACGGGCGAGGCGAGATGATCAGCGATTCGTCAAACCGGACGTGAAGATCTCGTTCACCATCGCCTCGTCCCGCACGAATCGTCCGAGGTTCTCCAGGAAGAGCGCCCCCAACCGCTCGTCCCCGAGCGGCGAATAGCCCGCATCGTGGGGCGTGAGGACGCAGTTCTCAAGGGACCAGAGCGGAGATTCGGGGGGAAGCGGCTCCACGGAGGTCACGTCGAGGGTTGCTCCTCGAATCGCTCGGCTTCTCAACGCCTCGATCAGTGCCGGCTCATCCATCACGCCCCCCCGCGCCACATTGATCAAGACTGCGTCCTGGCGCATCGCGGCAAGTTCTCCCGCTCCGATCATGCCCACGGTCTCGTCACTGAAGGGCATACAGAGCACGACATAATGCGATTCCGCCAATAATTCGTGTAGCGACTCGGGAGGGACGAATCGATCGAGGTTCGGATCATCGATCGGCGTTCGGCGTGAACCCAGCACACGCATCCCAAAGGCCTTGCCAACTCGACCCGCCGCCCGGCCGATGCCCCCATAGCCAACGATCCCCAGCGTCTTCGCGCCGAGATCGCCGCCGCGGATGACCTCCCAATGCCTCGCACCCTGCTGCGCGAGATGCCTGGCGACATTACGTTCCCAATGGAGCACGTACGCGAAGATATATTGGGCGATCGGCTCACTGTGAATGCCGGAGGCGTTCGTGAGCCGCGTTCCTCGATCGAGGATCGGCTGCCAGATCGGATTATCGACGCCGGCCCCAGGGCCCTGCATCCAGCGCAGCTGCGGTTCATCGAAGAGCGGCAGCAGCGATTTCATCGCCGCGGCATATTTCGTCACGCCCAATGAGAAGTAGACGACCTCGATCCCGCTCGGATCTCCATCGAAACACCCCGCGGCATCCAGGACGATGACCTCACCCTCCACACCGGCAGCGCACAGGATTTCATCGACGCGCGGTCGCATTTCATCGGCGTGATCACCCGTCAGACAAATCTTCACGAGAGCTTGCTCCTCGGATCCTCGACGCACGGGCCTTGAATTCGGCGATCAATTCGCGAACGGGCAGATCGCCCCCTACTTGATTCGGTACGCCCTCGGGCACACCGCTAGGCGGGATCGAACGAAATCGGCAGCGCTTCGAGTCGGCGAAGATTGGCGAAGGGAACCCAGCGCGGCTCGCCGTCCAATAGTTCGACGTTTCGAACGCAATCGAAAAAAGTTGGAATCACCTCCTCGAGTTCGACCCGGGCGAAGGCGACCCCGAGACATCGATGCGCACCCCACCCGAAACTGAACGAATGCGGCCCGTCACGCGTGATATCGAATCGGTCGGGATCCTCGAAGACCTGGGGATCTCGATTCGATGCGAGAATCGAGAGCCAGAAACACTGGCCCGCCTGGATCTTGACGCCCTCGACCTCGAAATCCTCGGCGCTCTCCCGCGAGAGCACGGGCACGATCGGCTCATAGCGAAGCACTTCTTCGACGGCGAGCGGGACCAGATTCGGATCGCCACGCAGGCGATTCAGCTCGGAAGGATTCATCACGAGGAGCGCGACTGCAACCGCCAATCCGCTGCGCGAACTGTCGTGCCCGCCAAAGATCAGATTGATCACGAGGACGACGAGGTCCTCGTCGCTGAAGGGTTCATCGAGTTCCGATGCGGCGCGGATCAGATCGGAGAGCAGGCCGTCCGCCGACGAGCGACGCCGCGCGCGAAGAAGATCTCGCACCGCGTCGCTCAGTTCACGCGCCGCCGCCTCGCCCCGGGCCTGGAGTTCCGGAGAAAGGACCGAGGAGAGTGCATTTCCGAGATCCGTCGACCAGACCGAAAACGCGTCCTGGTGTTCCTCGGGAACACCCAGGGTCTCGCAGATGAGCCGAATCGGAAGTTCCTGCGAGAAGTCGTCGATCACGTCGATGCGGCCGCGATCGAGATGTCGTCCGATGATCTCGCGCGTGAGCGAACGGGCGCGCGCACGTTTCATCTGCGCGGAGCGAGGTGTGAAGGCGCGATTCACGAGGCTGCGCAGGCGGCGATGATTCGGGCCGTTCAAATTAGTGAGCATCAATCGCCACCAATCGACCAGCGGCCCGGAAGCGACCTGGCGCTCGACGAAATCGAGCGCGTTACTGATGTTCTCGTGATCGCTCGCCAATCTTTCGACATCGGAATAACGCAGAATGATCGGCTCGCCCGTGGATGCGAATGCGACCGGATGAGATTCTCGTGCTGTACGCAGGACACGATGTGGATCTTGCCAATAGGCAGCGTCTTCGATCCGAATGATCGCGGATTCGTTATTCAAGTACCCGTGTCCTTCCTCTGCCGTGAGCGAAATCAGAGATCCATCAGCTCTGCAATCGAGTCTCCGAAAAAACGCTCCCGCGCCCTTGAAGAACAATCCTTCATCTGGTCCTGAAAGAGCCCCACGGCGTCTTCGCGGCCCTCTTGATGGGGGAAATCGCTCGAGAAGACCAACATCTCCTCGGGCACGAGATCGAGGGTCGGACGAAGCGGGTCCGCGGTGACGAGTGGGCTCACGCGGACCTGTCGGCGCATATACTCGGAGGGCTTGAGCGGCAGACCATAATCGCTCTGTGTCATGCCAAAGAATTGTCCATAGGGCCCCCCCGCCAGCGAATCGATCGTCGACATGAAATGGGGGAGCCAGCTGATCCCAAATTCCTGGACGATGACAACGAGGCCGGGATGGCGTTCCAACACGCCTTCGATCAGAAGTGCTGCCAGAGCGATCTGCGGAACGATCGAGCCGTTCACGAGATGGAGAATCGCGAAATGAGAGGGATCCCCGCCGTTGAAGAACCAGCCCTGCTTGAGCTCCGCGCGACCGGCGGCGATGTGTAGAACGACCGCCATGCCCAGGTCTTCGGCGACGGACCAGAGTCGATCGAAATCGGGATGGGCCAGGGATTTCGTCTCGCTCACGGGTTCGGCGCGCACCTGGAACGCGCGGCTCCCCGCCGCGCGCATGCGCGTGATCTCGGCGATGGCCCAATCGACGTCGCTCAGATCGACGAGTGTGATCGGAATCAGGCGGTCCGTATGGCCGGACAGGGTTTGCGCCGACCAGCGATTGAAGGACTCGAGTGCGCGAAGCGCGAGATCGGGTCGCCCCTCCCTGATCGCCGAGACATAAGGCCCAGTCCCGAGCGTGGAACCGATAAACTGGACATCGATCCCGTTCTCGTCGCAGAGGGCGATCCTCGCCTCCGCTTCGTAGCTGCTCTTCGATCCCGCGGCGGCCTCCGCCGCCTCCTCTTCGTTCATGGCGATCATCGCTTCGAGGCTCCGCCGACCCGAGGGCCCGAGCAAAGCCAGCGGGTCCGCCGGACGCTGGCTCGGCGGTACGACATCGAGCAGATCCCCCACGACACCGCGCACGATCCGCTCGATCGGATCGCTCGGCGGGATCTCGGCGGCAAGGGCGGGATCGATCTGGACCAGCCAATCCAGTGGCTCCAGATAGTGGCTATCCACGTCGACGACACGCATATTCAGTCCCCCTGGCCGCATCTCGCGGCGTAGATCCCCCGCCCCCCTGCATGTTCGGGATGGCGGCCCGCAGGGTCAAGTCACCCGATTTCCAGAACGTCCGACGGCCCGAAGTGGGCCATTCTCTATTTCCGCCCCGGGGCCCGATGAAATGATCTCTGCCCGTCCCGAGAATGTCATGCACGCGCCCACATCGAGGAGTTCCCGATGCCCGAGTCCCTCCCGAGCCACAGCCTTCAGATTCGGAGCAGCGTCCACGGCGCCAGCGGCCCCCCCGATGCCCCCGGACGACTCGAACTCTCGATCGCATCCGTAGCGACGCCCAGGCCGGGGCCCGACGACGTGATTGTGCGCGTGGAGGCGGCCCCGATCAATCCCTCGGATCTGGGCCTGCTCTTCGGTTTCGCGGATATCTCAGCCGCCGAGGCCAGTGGTCCGAGGGATCGCCCCATCATCACGGCGCCGATCCCCGCCAGTGCCATGCGAGCGGTCGCAGCACGGACCGACGAGCCCATGCCGGCCGGCAATGAGGGTGCCGGGATCGTCGTCGCAAGCGGCGGGTCGGAGATCGCCCAATCCCTGATGGGCAGGACCGTGGGCATCGTCGGCGGGGCGACCTACTCACAGTTCCAAGTCGCACCCGCATCGAGGGTGCTGCCGATGCCGGAGGGCGTTACACCAGCCGAGGCCGCCTCCTGGTTCGTGAACCCGCTGACGGCGTTGGGCATGGTCGAAACGATGCGACTCGAACATCATGGGGCACTCGTCCACACCGCCGCCGCGTCGAACCTGGGCCAGATGCTCAACAGGGTCTGCCTCGCGGACGGGATCGATCTCGTGAATATCGTCCGGCGACGAGGACAAGAAGAAATCCTGCGCGGCATCGGCGCGAGATTCATCTGCAATTCGGGAGACGACGATTTCGAAGCCAGACTCACGGACGCCCTCGTGACGACCGGAGCCACCCTCGCCTTCGACGCGACGGGTGGGGGGCGTCTGGCGGGAATAATCCTCACCTGCATGGAACGCGCCCTCAACCGAAACACTGCCGAGTACAACCGCTACGGATCCACGACCCACAAGCAGGCCTACCTCTACGGACGACTCGATCGAAGCGAAACGATCCTGGGCACCGATCTCGGCATGGCCTGGGGAATCGGCGGTTGGCTGCTCCCGCCCTTCCTGGAACGGCTCGGTTTCGAGGGGACGGCCCGGCTTCGCGAACGCGTCGCCAGCGAGATCACGACGACCTTCGCAAGCCGATACACCGCGGAGATCTCGCTGGCCGAAGCCCTCGATCTCGAGACGCTGAAGGCCTACGGGCGCCAGGCGACCAGTAAGAAATATCTCATCAACCCGAACAAATAGACGACAGGAAGGCGCGAACTAACCGCGCTTCTCCATCAACTCCATCAGACCGTCGAGTTCCGCGAACTCTGCAGTCGCCGTATTGAGCCAGCATTCCTCGACGCCGGCTTCCTCGTAGGCGTCGAGGCTCGCGCGAATCGCATCGGGCGTCGAACGATCGACCATCGAAGCCATCGCCGTCGCCGCCTTCTCGCCCATCACCTTGATATATTTATAGACGTAGGCCTTGAGCTTCTCATCGGCATTCGGCGCCAAGCAACACCAGAAGCCCGCGATCCTTTCCGGGGCACTGTCCCGACCGGCTTCCTGCCAGGCGGCCACGACACGCTCCTGCTGATCCTTCATTTCTTCCGCCACGCCATTGCCCGACCAGGAATAGACACCATCGGCCCATTTCGCCGCGCGTGCGGTCGCCTTCGGCCCCATCACGCCCGCCAGAATCGGCGGACCCTTCGGCTGGACCAGTGCCGGACCGATCGGTTCTGCACCCTCGAAGGGAATCTCGCCCGCCCAGATCCGGCGGATCTGGGCGACCTGTTCATCCATCTTCGCGTAACGCGAAACGGGCTCTTTCTCCATGCACATATAGTCGTGGACTCGCCCCCCGATCCCGACCGTGATCGTGGTCCGGCCACCCGAAATCATGTCGAGCGTCGCAGCGTGTTTCGCGACGTGAATCGCCGGATGCATCGGCAGCACGTAGAGGGTCGGGACGATTCGAACCCGTTTCGTTACCGCGGCCGCCACCGCGATCATCGCCATCAGATCGACACTCGGTCCAACCATGCGCTCACCACAGGAAATCGTCGAGAAGGGTCCCTCATCGACGCGCTTGAACCACTCGAGGGTGATCTCGCGCGTGAGCCCCTCCTGGCTATAGGGGAAACAGAGTCCTATCTTCATCGTTTGCCTCCTCGGTCGGGGCGGCAATCTAACACGGCGCGATCCTCTTTGTGAATCCTCGTCGGCGGGTAACCAGCAGATCTGCGTTCGCACAGGATTCGACCCGGACGACGATCCCACCCACACTCGGCCCATGGACGATCCGGCGCTCATCGCCAGCCTCTTCACCTTTACGCTCGCGACCACGACCACTCCAGGACCAAATAATCTGCTCCTGATGTCGTCCGGTGCGCTCTTTGGCTGGCGTGCGACATTGCCGCATCTGGTGGGGGTGCAGATCGGTTTCGCCTTCGTCTGCGCCTCCGCCGTCTTCGGGATCGGGGCCGTGATCGAATCCTGGCCCTGGCTCCTCGGTATCGTGAGGCTGACGGGGGCGGTGTGGCTCTCGTGGATGGCCTTTCGCTATATGAGAGCGGGACTCACGAGCGCGCGGAACGAAGAGAGCAGCGTGGAGCCGTGCGGGCCGGGGGACGCCTTGGGCTCATCCCAAGCGGCTCCGCTCTCGCGACCGCTGCGACTCCATGAAGCCGTGCTCTTCCAATGGATCAACCCGAAGGTGATCCTGATCTCGATCTCGAGCGCGAGTGCATTCGTAGATCTCAGCGAACGCGTGGCAGAGCGTGCCTTCCTCATCTGCGGGGCCTATCTGTCATCCGGCATTCTGGCCAGCAGCATCTGGCTCATGCTCGGAAGCACGCTGAATCGCCTGATGTCCTCTGGAAGGAGTGCGGTCGCCCTCCAGTGCGCAATGGCGCTCCTGCTCTTCGCGACCGCCTGCTACATCGCCTTCGACTGAGGCGGGACCGCGCGAGGCGTCGTGGCGCCTCTCACTCGAGCAGCGCGAACCCCGCGACGGTTTCGGCATAACGCGCGTCCACGTCCTCCTTCTCGAACGCGTGGGTCGGGATGACGAAGGCTTCCACCCGAACGCCGTGCAGCGCGATCTCAGCAGCACGAGCCGCCGACATATAGAGCGTGCCCAGGCCCGAGATCGCATCGGGATCGACCTTACTGAAATCGATTTCGCCCTGTGCCCCATAGCGGAGGGGGCGATGTGCCTCTGAATTCACAGACAGACCGCTCTCCACCGGCCCCGGACAGAGAACACTCACCCCGAGCCCCTCGGAACCGAATTCTGCTCGCAGCGACTCCCCGATCGATAGGACAGCGTGCTTCGTCATGTTGTAGAGATGGAGGGGGGCACCACGCAGATAGGCCGGATTCGAGAGGCTGTGCTCCGATCCCGTCAAGAGCGCATAGCCTCCGCGATCCGTCTCTCGGAGCTTTCGGATGTAGGGGCGGCAGATATTCACGATCCCCCAGACATTGACCCCAAAGATGAAGTCGATGTCCTCACGACTCACATCCAGGATCGATCCCGGCACGATCACCCCCGCATTCGCACACACGAGATCGATCGGACCGATCTCCGACCAGGCCCGATCGACGAGCTCCGCGACCGCCCCCTCGTCCGAAACATCACACAGAGCCCAATCGCAACCAATCCTGGCCGACGTCTCCTTGAGCTTCTCGACATCGATGTCGCTGGCGAGGACATGAGCCCCTGCTCGCGTGAGCGCCTCGGCGAGCGCGGCCCCGATCCCATCAGCGGCCCCCGTGATCAGCGCTGTCTTGCCCTCGAAATCGTCGATCCTCGTCATGGATTTTCTCCGTCCTGGACCGCGTTCTCGTCTGGGCCCCTCTATCACGTAGCACTCCGCGCTGACGATCGTTAGATTGGCGGATGGCAACGAGCGCAGAGGATCCCAACATGACTCTCGACCCGACTCCACAAGATGACGCCGATGATCCCTTCGCGATCGCCCCCCTTGCAGGACCGTGCCCCGACACGAAGCGCAGCTTTGCCAAATTCCGGACGGCACTCTGATGGCACCCGCCAACGAGAAGAATCGCGCGGCCGAAAACGGGTTCACCAAGACCGCCGCCGAGGGCGTCCTCCTCGATTCCGAATATTTCGGTCGCCACGGCTACCCTCACGCAGAATGGGCCCGTCTGCGCGCGGAAGATCCGGTCTCGCTCATCGTTCCCGACGACGGGATCCCCTATTGGGCGATCACGAAGCACGAGGACATCGTCTGGATCTCCCGCCAGCCCGATCGTTTCACCAATTGGCCCCGCTTCAAGGCCTCGCGCGGGAACGAGGAGATCGCTCGAGCCCGCACGCTCTCGAGCATGGACCCGCCCGAACACCGCGCCTACCGTGAATTGCTCAGCCGCCATTTTACACCGCGCGCGCTCGCGAAGCTGCGCACTCCGATCGAGAAGGTCGCCTCGGACCTGATGGGCGGTCTCGGTGAGCCGGAAAGCGAGGCAGAATTCGATTTTGTCGAGCGCGTGGCCGCCCCCCTCCCGATCCTCATCATCGCCTGGCTGCTCGATCTGCCCCGGGAAGATTGGGGCGACATCTACTCCATGACCCACGCCATGACGGGGTTCGCGGATCCCGAGTACCAGCGTGAAGGCGAGACCGTTGAAGAAACGATCGCCCGGAGTCGAGGGGAGATCTACGAGTATTTTTCAGAGATCGCGCGAAAACGCCGCGCCAATCCGGGCGATGATCTCGTCAGCATCCTGGCGACTGCCCAGATCGACGGCGCGCCCATCCCCGACCCCGAATTGATGGCCTACTACCTTCTCTTGATCGTTGGTGGGAACGAGACGACGCGCAATGCGGTCAGTGGTGGACTCCTCGCATTCCTCGAGAATCCAGAGCAGTGGCACCGGCTTCGTGACAACGAGGCGCTCATCGATTCGACCGTCGAGGAGATCCTTCGCTTCACGACGCCCGTCATCCACCATGCGAGGACTTCCGTCTCCGACGTCGAAATTCGAGGAGCCCAGATCCGAGCGGGCGATACCGTCGCCCTCTTCTATCCCTCGGCGAACCGCGACGAGGATATCTTCGAGAATCCCTTCTCCTTTCGAATCGATCGACATCCCAACCCTCACCTTGCCTTCGGCGTGGGCGAGCATGTCTGCATGGGAGCCAACCTCGCGCGGATCGAAATCGAGCTGGCTTTCCGACATCTCTCGAAACGAATCGCCGAGATCGAGCCCACGCGGCCCGCCGAACGACTGGCCTCGGCCAACGTAGGTGGGATCAAGTCGCTCCCCATTCGCGTTCGTTTCGCCTAGAGCCTGGTCCAAAAGCACCGATCGAGCGAGCCAGGTAGATCTGGTCCGAAAGCCGGGCGCAAAATCGTGGGCGTACCCGTAGCGGCTTCAAGATTTCGCAACGTAGAGATCGGACCGAAGACGTCTGGGTCACGACCGAGGAGGCCTGAGGATCGGCTCTTGGAAGCCATCTCGAGATCAGCTGGCGAGGGGCCCGCGGCCGCCCAGAGGCGGGGTCACTCCCGATCAGCGTTTGCGGTCCCGCTCGAGGAAGGCGAGGAGCGCACAGGCCCCGCCCGTCAGGACGATGCACGCGAAGAATCCCGGGCGATAATGACCGAAGAGACGATGGGTCTCGGCGAGAACGATCGGGCCGAGCGCCCCCCCCGGCACGAAGGCCAGGATCATCACGCCATAGATTTGTGCGAAATATCGCGTGCCGAAAGCATCCGCGACCGCAAGCGGAAGAAAGACGTCCCGGGACGACGTCGAGAGCCCGAAGAGCACGCTGAAGAGCGCCAACACGAAACCGTTTGCGGCGAAGGGCACCAGGATCAGGCTGATCAAGAGCAGCCCCGTGTTCACGAGATAGGCCGTCCTGGCCGAAATAATCTGACCGACGACGCCCGCCCCCAGCTTCGCAGCGATGCCCGCCCCAACCGCGAGCTGCAACGCCCCGAAGGCCTCTTTCTCGCTATAGCCGAGATCCGCCAGGTAGAGGACGAACTGGTCGATCAGCCCAAGCTGGACCAGCGCATAACAGAAAAGCGAATAGAAGAGGATCCAGAAGGCTGGAGTGCGAAGAGCCTCCGCGAGGGGAACGGATCGGGATCGCGAAATCGTCTCAGCCGATTCCTCGACCTCCGCCTCGGCCCCCTCCCCAACGCGTGGATCCCTCACCACGAAGAGCGCAAAAGGAAGGATGATCGCGACACCGCCGAGCCCGACGGTCAGGGCAGCCACCCGCCAGCTCGAATCGACCAACACCTCGGCCATCGCGCTGATATAGACGATCGACCCGATATTCGATCCGACCATCGCAAAGCCGAGAGCCAGGCTGCGCCGGCGCTCGAACCATTTCGTGATCACGCTCCCGATCGAGACATCGCCGATGCCCGCGTTCGCCAGTGCAAGCAACATCATCGCCAGATAGAAATGCGTGAGATTCTGCATCGACCCGAACACGACGACGCTGATCCCCAAACAGAGAAGCGAGGCGAGCACGACGGGGCGAACCCCGAATCGAACACAAGCGGTCCCCACGAAGGCCTGACTGACGGAAGAGATCAGAAGCATCGGCGCCATCCCCGATGCCCACATCGTTCGCGTCCAGCCGAGATCTGCGATCACCTCGGCGGAGAGCGCACGGCTCGCGTAGAAGAAACCAGCGCCCATCTGGCAGAGCATGCAACCAAGAACGACCGGGATGGCCCAATTCAGATGATGTCTTCCCTCGGCTGACACGCTAGTTCGCGAACCCCATTCACCCGCTCCAGCCGATGGTCCGACCCGCGCATCGCTTCAGAAAAATCATTTCCCTCGCGCCCGACAACTTCAACGGCCCGCGAGCCGATCGACGAGAGGTGCCATCGACTCCATCACCGTCGGTGGCAGGATCCAATAGGACATAGACCACCGCTCCCGGCGCGCTTCCAGCACATCCACGAGACCGTCGATCGAACCCACGAGCGCGTTCGGAACGAGCCGTGCCTCGGCCGCGGGACAACGATAGCGTTCGCTCATCCGGCGATCCGCCTCCACACGATCTTCGACCACTTCGGCGAGAAAGACCTCACACGCCACCTCGATCGCATCAAACCGCGCTCCGGCCGCAGCGCACAACCACGCATGTTTTCGATCCGTCGATTCGGCGCTCGCGTCGAGATCCGTGGCCTCGTCGTGCACACCCGAACGCACCGTCGGATTGATCCCGACAATATCCGCGTGACGCCCCGCGACGCCAAGAAGTTTCTCGCCACCGCCCCCCACGAGGATCGGCGGGCCGCCGGGCTGGCGCGGCTTCGGATGACCTTCCAGATCCCGAACCCGGTAATGTGTTCCCTCGAAATGAACGGGCCCCTCCGCGAAGAGCCCGCGGATCACGATCAGCGCCTCTTCGAGCCGGTCGATCCGAACGCTCGCCCGCGCCCGATCGATTCCCGTTCGTCGGTAATCCTCCTGCATCCAGCCAGCACCGAGCCCCAATTCGAATCGTCCATCGCAGAGCCGATCGATCGTCGCGATCTCCTTGGCAAGCACCGCCGGATGACGAAAATCGTTGCAGAGCACCGAGGTCCCGACGCGCAGACGTGTGGTCGCCTGGGCCGCGGCGAGGGCCGCGGGAAGGGGGGCAAAGCCGTAATCGATATGATCGGGAAGCAGGATCGTATCGAAGCCGAGGGCCTCGGCTCGCCTCGCGTCCGCGGCCCACAGCTCCGGAGCGTCCGCTTCACGCAGCTTCAGCCCGAAACGAAAGGGGCGGGGATGGGCCATCGATCTATTCAAGAGCAACGCGCCCTCGACCGCAACCCGTGGCAAGAACTTCCCCACGAGTGGGGATCGCGTTCATCTCCTGCCGCCGGATCAGAGCCTCGCGGGATCCACGAGATTGATGAGCGGCTCGTCGGCGAGATATCGGCGTAGATTCTCGGCGAAAAGGGCGACCAGTCTTTCGTCGTAGGCATCGGGGGGGAT
Organism: Deltaproteobacteria bacterium; assembly: GCA_002719955.1. Taxonomy (GTDB): domain Bacteria; phylum Myxococcota_A; class UBA9160; order UBA9160; family UBA4427; genus UBA4427. The sequence continues at coordinate 94,287 of PBFW01000007.1, forward strand.
CGACGAATGGGGCGATAGGTAGATATTCGGTGCCGACCAGAGCGCAGCGTCGGCGGGGAGCGGTTCCTGTTTCGTCACGTCGAGAATCGCGGCGGCGAGATGTCCCGACTCGAGCGCTCGGATCAGCGCCGTCTCGTCCACGAGGCTGCCCCGTGCGACATTGCAGAGCACGCTGCCAGCCTTGGCATGCTCGAGCGCGGCTTCGTCGATCAAGTTATTCGTCTCGGCGGTCGCCGGCGCACACAATACAACCACGTCGGATTGCCCAAGCAATTCGGAAAGTCCTTCCGGACCCTGCAACACATCCACCAGATCCGAGCGGTCGCCCGGACGCGCACTGCGCCGGGTCGCGATCGTCTTCATGCCGAATGCACGAGCGAGGCGAGCGACCTCGCTACCGATCGCGCCGAGTCCGATGATGCCCAGAGTGCGTCCCGCAAGACTTCGTCCACCGGGGCGATGGAATACATGCTCCCGTTGCATCGCATCGAGACCACGCAGATTGCGAAAGACTTCGATCAGCCGGCCAAAGACAAACTCGGCGATCGCGGGAGCACCCGCCCCCGCCGCGTTCGTCAGGCTGACCCCTCTCGCGGTGAGCTCCGCGAGCGGAAATTGTTCGAAGCCAGCGCTATAGGCCTGAACCCAGCGGAGATTCGGCATGTCGCCCAGACGTTCGACGGGCAGGTCGAGCGTCAGCAGGATTTCCGCCTGCTTCCACCCCACGAGCAGGGCCTCATCGGGCTCCGGCGCGACGGCAAGCAGCTCGGCGGGAATGGGCGGATGGAGGCGAGCGCGTCGAAGCTTGACGTTCTCCTTGAATGGGAGAAGGCGCAGATCGAGGGGGCGCGGACTCTCGCCGATCACATCGCGGATCAAATCGAGATCGATCTTCGCTGGATGATGCAGGCAGACGACGATCGGATCGGTACTCATGCGAAATCCTGTGCCCTCGGTGCGAGGAGACTCGCGTCGATCTCCGAGACTTCACGCACGCCGCATAACGCCATCACCCGCTCGACTTCGTTCTGGAATCCACGCAGGACGCCCTCGACGCCTTTCTGGTCTGCGGCAATGAGCCCCCACATGACGGGTCGCCCGACGAAGACCGCCTGAGCACCGAGAGCGAGGGCCTTGACGACGTGTTGGCCTCGGCGGATCCCCCCGTCGACATAGACTTCAGCGCGTCCGGCGACGGAATCGACGACCTCCGAGAGCGCATCGGCGGTTGCGAGCGCCCCATCGAGCTGGCGACCTCCGTGATTCGACACCACGATTCCGGCGGCCCCCGCGTCGATACAAGCGTTCGCATCATCGCCCCGCATCACGCCCTTCACGACGAGCGGAATCGGAGAGCGCTCGCTGAACCAATGAATATCGTCGAATGTCAGCGCGTGATCGAAGAGCTCGTTCGGATCCTCGACCTGCCCATCGCTCTGCTGGAAGGTCCAGCGATTGCGCGCATCGCGCCGGCGGTTTCCCTGCCTCGCAACGTCGACCGTTAGCATGACCGCGCCGTAGCCCTGGTCGGCGCTCCGCGCGATCGCAGCGACACTGCGCTCGCGGTCCGCCAACACGTAGACCTGCAGCCATCTGGGCGCGTCGTCCGGTACCGCGGCAACAGCCTTCGCGGAGCCGGCACCGAAAAGCCCCATGCAAAAAAGCGCCCCCGTCGCCGCCGAAGCACGAGCCGTCGCGACGGGCCCCGTCTCACTCGCGCGATGTTGCATCGCCATCGGTGCCACCGCGACGGGACTCGAAATCCGAGCCCCCAGAACGGTCGTCGTCGTATCGATCGACCGAACGTCGCGCAACACCTTCGGACGTAATCGGAAGCGTGACCAGGCCGCCTCATTGTCCGTGAGCGTGCGCTCGTCCTCGGCCCCTCCGGCAATATAATCGTAGAAAGTGGCGTCGATCTTCGATTTCGCCTCGGCTTCGAGGTCGGGCAAGTCCATGAGGATCAGCGCTTTCCCATTCGGTAAACGTAGATTTCGGAGATTTTCTCGTTGCGCGGTCGCAATCCGTATTTGACCTCATAGGCGTCCGCGAAGCGTGCGAATTCCTCCACATCTTCGACGCGAGAGGCCGCCAACTCGTAGAGGGTACCGTCGATCGCGACCCGCACGTGGGAATTGGCCTCGATATTCTCGATCCAGGCGGTGCGATTGCCCCCAGCATGGAGATAGAGCTGATCTCCGACTCCAACGGCCCAGATGTTGATCGAGTAGGGGTCCTCGGGGTGCGTCTCCACCTGAACCGTCGACACCTCGTCGCTGAAGACCCAGTCCGCCGGTGCCTCCGCAATCGGACCCTCGAGTGCACCTCCGGGCAGGAGCAGAAAGGGGCCATCGCAGCCCGACAGGAGCGAGACGAGAAGAAAACAGGAAACCGTCGAGCGTCTCGAAAGCATGCGAGTTCCTTCACCCAAGAGGGGCAGATATCGCCCTCCTGGATACGATACCCCGCTCTGCCCCGCCCGCGCAGGCTGTTCGAATCCGGGATTCCGATGCGAAAACAAAAATTCTCTGCTCTATGCTCACCCGATGCCCGATGCCCATTCTTCCTCCGGCTCGAAGTTGACGGTCGTATCCCTGCTCGCCTACGCGGCGCCGATGGTCGCCATCAACTTTTCGCTCGTGCTCTTCATGTCCTACGTGAACAAATACGCAATCGACGTGCTGCTCGTTCCGGCGACGGCGATGGGCCTCATCTTCGGGATCGGGCGACTCTGGGACGCGGTCACGGATCCCATGGCCGGGCTCTGGAGCGATCGCACCCAGCATCGCCTCGGCCGAAGACGACCCTGGATCCTGGCCTCATCCCTGCCCGTCGCTCTCTTCGGGCTGATGGTCTGGGCGCCGCCGGAATCCTTGAGCACGCCGGAACTCATCGCCTGGATGACCGTCGCCGTCTTCGGCTTCAACACTGCGATGACGATCTTCTTGACGCCGCATCAAGCGCTCGGGGCGGAACTCACCCTCGATCACCATTCGGTCTCGAGGGTTTTTGCATTCAGGCAGGCCGCGGGCTACGTCGGCATGATCGGCAGTCTCGTCTTCGCGATCGGCTACTTGATGACAGCACCCGATCGCCGTGAGAGCGCGAGAGAACTCGCGATCTATTCTGGCATCGCGATCATCGTCTTCAACACGCTCTCCGTCCTTCTGCTGCGAGAACCCACCGAGAATCGACGACGGGGCGGCGGCAGCTCGATCGGTGTCGCCCGCGACGTCTGGAAGAATAGCCATGCCCGACGCCTGCTGATCATGATCTTCATCGAACACACGGGATCCGGTGCCAGCATGGTCGTCGCGCCCTTCCTGATGGAATATGTGGTCGGCCTGCCCGGGAAGATCGGAGATATCTTCCTCTTCTATGTCGGTTCGTCCCTTCTCTCATTGCCGCTCTGGTTACGAATATCGCGTGCCATCGGCAAGAAGAACACCTGGATGATCGGGCTCATCATCGGGATGACCGGCTATTTCTCGCTCTTTTTCGTGGGGAAGGGAGATCTCCGCTGGATGCAGATGGTCGTATCGCTGACGGGCGCCTGTAGTGCCTGCGGAACCCTGATCGGCTCGTCGATGCTGGCGGACGTGATCGATGCCGATGAACTCGAAACCGGTGAACGGAAAGAAGGCGCCTACTACTCTGCGTATACCTTCCTCTTCAAGGCCTCGAGCGGCGTGATGGCCATGATCACCGGATTCGTGCTGGCCGGAACCGGCTTCGTCCCGAACGCAGCCGACCAATCCGAAAGGGTCGGTCTGGCCATTCGCTCCCTGAACGGGCTCGTTCCCTTTGCGACGATCTTCATCGGCGCTTTCATCCTCGCTCGCTTCAAACTGACCGAAGAGGTCCACACCGAGATCCGCGCGAAGCTCGATGCGCGAAAGCGGAACGAAGCGGGCTGAACGGAGGCGTCGGGCGACGCGAGGCCCCGCCTTCGCGGATCACCGAACCGGCATCGTTAGACGACGGCGATCGGATTGACCGGGCAGCCCGTGCCGCCCGGGATCCGAATCGATCCCATCGTAAAGAGGAAGGCCCAGCTCTCCCGTTCGATGCAGGCGGCCGCAAGCCCGCCCAGCGCCATATTGTCGATCAAGTGGAGGCCCATGCTCGTGATTCCGATCTGATGGATCGGAAAGGGCCAATTCGGAATCCCCAGCCCCGGCATTGGATCCGAAATCCCATCGCTGCCGAGAACCGAAATCTCCCGCTCCCGAAGCCAGGGCAGACAATCCGTGTGGAGACCCGCCATGCCCTCGGCGGGATCGAGCGCTCCGCCCGATTCCGCTCGCCATGCACAACGCCCGGCACCAATCATCAGGACATCACCCGTCTGAACCCGGACATCCTGCCGCCTTTCCGTCGCTTCGAGTTCATCGGGGGTGATCGCTTCGTTGGCGGCGAGATGGGGAACACCACGCGTTGCGGCGACGTCGAGCAGAACTCCCCGGCCCACGATCCCGTCCGCGAACGAGAGCACCGTATTCAATCGGGCGCCGTCGCTGCGGACCTCGGAGTAGGGATAGCCGTTATACATCTCGCCGCGCACGAACATATGGCAGAGCGCATCGATATGGGTCACGCCGAGCCCGTGCACGTGGGCGCCGACATAATCCCTCGATGCTTCGTATCCGGGGATCCCCGAACTGTCCCGGGCATCTCCGGCGGACAGCATATGGTGTTGGGCGGGGTAGGGATTCTCCGCGGTGGGGAGGGTCCCGAGATCGTGGGCCAAGCTGATCGCGACACCCTGCCGGACGAGCGCGGCGGCGGACACACGATGTTCCGCAGCGAGATGGTTCAACATCCCGCGTTCGTCCTCCCCCCCCCAGCGTCCCCAATTCGACACCCCACCAAAGAGTTCGCCCAGCTCGGCTTCGCTCGGCACGCGCACATCGCTCTTCTCGGTCATTATTCGCTCGCTCCCTTCCGCAAGAGGCGACCCGGACGAGCGCCCGTCGACTTCCCATCCCGAATCGTCACCTGTCCAGCAACGATCGTCGCGGCGAAACCAATCGCCTTCTGGACGAGGCGCTGCCCGCCGCCTGGCAAATCGCTCTCGACTCTGGGCACCGAAGGGGCGATCCGCTCGGGATCGAAGAGATTGAGATCCGCCACCATCCCCTCACGCACCAGCCCACGATCGTGGAAGCCCCAGGCGAGCGCGGGCTCACGAGTCAACATGCGAACCCCCTCCGCGAGTGTGAACTCGGATCGATCCCGCACCCAATGCCCCAGGAGATAGGTCTGGATCGAGGCATCGGCGATCTGGCTGAGATGGGCTCCCGAGTCCGAAAAGGTCATGACCGTTCGCGGATGCCGAAGCACATCGAGCAGCACGGCTTCGTCCTGGGGGTAGAGACTCGGCTGGATGAAGAGCCGTTCGAAATCCGATTCGACGGCGAGATCGATCATCGCCCTCGCCGGCGAAACGCCCCGTTCTTTCGCCACCTCTCCCACGGTGGGATTCGGTGGCAGTCCGCTCTCGTAGACGCGAATGCCGTCGAAATCGGGTTTGCGGGGCATCGCGCCGATCCCGCGCCAGGCGCCGTAATCACCCTTCATGGCGATTTCAGCGAAACGCTCCCGCACCGCCGGATCCATCAGGGTGTGGCGTTGGTCGCCGAGCGGTCGTTCGCGCAGCTCGCGCCATCCGGGCAAAACGTCGAAGGGCAGCCGAGTCTTGAAGGAGAGCAGGACCGAGATCCCCCGACAATGGCTCTGCCCGATCATGCGCCCACCCGCGGCGTCGAGCTCGTCGAAGCGCTCGAGCATCTTGTGACCGCCGGATCTGGTCGCGATCACGCCCGCCGTGATCGGCACACCGAGATCCACGGCGATATGTCTGATCTCGCGCCAGGACCTCTCTTGAACCTCCGGGTCTGGCGAGAGTAGATCCTCGGTTCCCCCTTCGAAGAGACCCACACCGAGTCGGCTCATCACGCCGGCCAGATGATGGAGTTCGGACCAGCTGGCAATCCGCGATGCGACCGGGCGACCATCGGAGGTCTCATGGTGTTCGCTGCGCGAGGTCGAAAAACCGATGGCTCCGGCGCGCAGCGCCGCTTCGAGTTGCCCCGCCATCCTCGCGAGGTCATCCTCGTTCGCCTTCTCCTCGAAGGCGCGTTCCCCCATCGCCCAGGTCCGAAGGGCGGAGTGACCGATATTCGCGGCATAATGAATCGACTTGGGCAGGGCATCGACCACATCGAGATATTCCGGAAAACTCTCCCAGCTCCACGGGATCCCTTCGGCCAATACCTCCGGATCGATATCCTCGGCGCGCTCCAGATTTCGGACGACCAGCGAGTGCGCTTCGGAATGAACGGGCGCGAGCGTAAACCCGCAATTGCCCATCACGGTCGTCGTCACGCCGTGCCAGCAGGAATTCGTGCCCTGGGGATCCCAGAAGACCTGGGCGTCGAGATGGGTATGGCCATCGATGAATCCCGGGGTGATGACCCGGCCTTCCGCGTCGATCTCCTCCCGACCGGATTCCCGAACCCGACCGATCTCGACGATTCGATCGCCGACACAGGCAACATCCGCACGAAATGGGGCGCGGCCCGAACCGTCGACCACGCGACCCCCGCGAAGGACCAGATCGAATGCCAAGCGCCCCTCTCCTCTTCGATGGCCGCGTTCTTCTCGAACGGCCGGATGATGCGATCCCGCTACTGCGCGACGTAGCCGCCGTCGACAACCAGCGCGGAACCCATCACGAAACTCGCCCGGCCCGAACAGAGCCAGAGTGCGGCCTCGGCGATCTCCGCGGGTTCGGCGATTCGACCGATCGGGTGAAGCCGGTGGAGTTCTTCGAGGAGTTCCGGTGTCTCCGCAATCACGCTCTCGACCATCGCCGTGCGTGCGGTCCCGGGGCAGATCGCGTTGATCAGAACGCCCCGACTCCCATATTCCACGGCCGCCGTCTTTGTAAGACCCAACACGCCGTGTTTGCTGGCGACGTAGGCGGCCTGCCCGGGGAACCCGATCAAGGCCGCGCCCGATGCGCAATTCACGATCGACCCGCCACCGCCCTCGAGCATCCGGGGAATCTCATGACGCATGCAAAGAAAGACGCCGGTCAGCATCACGTCGATGCCCTGATGCCACTGCTCCAGCGGCATATCGGCAACGGAATGGGGGGGACCGGAGATGCCCGCATTGTTGAAAGCGCAATCCAGACGGCCAAAGGCTTCGAGGGTGTGGGCCACCGCGCGCTCGACTGCGCCGTCGTCCACCACGTCGGCACGGCTGAAAATCGCTTCGCCGCCGGCGGAACGAATGGTTTCGACGGTCCCCTCTCCGCTCGCATCGATGTCGATGACCGAGACACGTGCGCCGCGCTCCGCGAAAAGCCGCGCGGCGGCCGCTCCGATGCCCGAAGCCGCTCCCGTCACGAGCGCTACGCGACCCTCGAACTCGCTCGTCGAATGCGCGCTCATCCCGGCACTTCTCTTTCGACTGCCCATGCAGAACCCAGCCAGCCCTCATCGAGGCGGCCACGAGGGGGGATCCGTCGGGGTCGATTCGGGACCGTCATGGGAAACTCTCCTCGTCGCGCCCCTACACGATCCAACATCCGGTCACCGGGATCGGCCTGCCACCGCATTCGTTTCGAGGTCTTCAGGATGGCACATCCGTCGAACATGCAAACTCCCGAGATCGTCCGCTCGCATCGACCAGCCCGGAGGGACGACGGTCGTATCGACGGGCCCCTCCACGATGATCGGCCCAGGGTTTTCGGTGCCGCGCATGAGTTCCGCGCGGCGGAAGATCTTCGTCTCGACGGGTTCCCCCGCACCGAAATAGGCGAGCCGCGTGCACCGAGCCACACCATCGGAGTCAATCCTCCGATCGTCCACGATGGGCGGTCGATCGACCGGGAGCCGGAGCCGCACACGGATGGCCGCAAACTCGACGCGACCCGTGGGCGCGACGCCATAAAGTTCCCGGTAGCGATCGCGGAAGCGATCGGGCACTTCCGAGAGCGAGGAGAAATCCGTCAATCGGATCGCGACCTCGTGGGCCTGCCCAACGAATCGGACATCGAGGAGCCGCTCGATCTCGAGTCCATCCACCTCGTCCTCGATTCCCATCTTGCGTCGTGCAGCGGCCTCCACCTCGGCGAAGAGCTGCTTCGCCTCTTCCGATTCAAGAGCGTCGGCGGCGACGAGATGCGTTCGGCCGTGCTCAGCCGTGAGATCCGTCGACTGCATGCCGATCGCCGAGGCGACACCGGCTTCGGGGGGTGCGATCACGTGGTCGATTCCGAAATGGTTCGCGACGCCGACGACATGCATCGGCCCCGCGCCACCGAAGGCCACCAGCGTATGCTCCCGGGGATCGAGGCCGCGCTGAACGGTGACGACATGAATCGCTGAAGCCATATTCGCGTTGGCGGCGACATGAACCGCCCAGGCCGCACGCTCGACACTGGTTCCGAGCGGTTTTGCGATCCCTTCCTCGAGAGCGCGGTGGGCCGCTTCTGGATCGAGATCGAAGCTCCCCGAAGCGAATCCCTCGGACGAGAGATATCCGAGGACGAGATTGGCATCGGTCACGGTGGGAGAAAGGCCCCCGCGCGAATAGCAGGCGGGGCCCGGATCCGCACCGGCCGATCTCGGACCGACACGCAGGATACCCTCCGGATCGAGCCAGGCGATCGATCCCCCTCCGGCCCCGACCTCGGCAAGATCGATCGTCGGCGTCTTGATCGGCATCCCCGTACCCGCGCGACGTCCCCCAAAACTGCCACGACCGCCGATATGGAGTTCACGCACGACGGTCGGAGACCCGTTTCGGATGACACCGGCTTTCGCAGTCGTTCCGCCCATGTCGAATGAGATCACCCTCGGCTGCTCGTAGAATTCAGCGAAGCGAGCAGCCGCCATCACACCCGCCGCACCGCCGGATTCGAGCGTCGCGACCGCACGTTCTGCCGCGACATCCGCGGCCATCACCCCTCCCGACGATTCCATGATCTGGAGCGGCGCATCGATTCCCATTCGCGAGAGCCCCTCCCCGAGTCGAAGCAGATAGCTCGCCATCAGGGGGGCCACCTCGGCCGTGAAGAGCGTCGTGCTCGCCCGATCGAATTCGCGCATCTCGGGATGGACACGAGAGGAGGGGATCACGCGTACGCCGGGGACGACCTCCCGCAAGAGATCCTCCATGCGCTCCTCGTGTGCAGCATTCGCATAGGAATGCAGGAAACAGATCGCCACCGCGTCGGGGGCCAACTTCGAGATCCCGATCGCCACCTGCCTGGCACCCGCCTCGTCGAAGGGCTCGATCACCTCGCCCCGCGCGCTCATTCGTTCGCGAACCTCGAAGGTCGATTCGCGCCCGAGCGGGGGATTGGCCGGGTCGAAGTGGAGGTCGTAGCGATCGTCCTCGACGCGTGCCTCACGTCCGATTCGAAGCAGGTCACCGAACCCCGCGCTGGTGACGAAGGCCACCCGCGCGCCCTTCCGCTCGATCACGGCGTTGGTCGCGAGGGTCGTTCCGTGCACGACGCGCAGGATGTCCGCGGCCGACACCTTCGCTTCACCGAGAACACGTCGCACACCCTCGAGCACGCTCTCCTCCGGCGCCTCCGGCGTCGTCAACTGCTTGGCGACATGCATCCGCCCATCGCCCCGGGTCAGGACGACATCGGTAAAGGTCCCACCGATATCCGCGCCGAGCACACAACGCTCGCTCATGGCACTTTCCCCAGGCCATAGCGCTCCATCGCGGCTTGCTCGGTCACCAGGCCTTCGACGACATCATCCTCGACCCGCTCGCGATCCCGCTCCCTAGGCTCGCCGAGGCCACCGCCGCCGGAGGTCGTCAGGACGAACACCTCTCCCGCAGCCAGCCTGAGATTCGCCGCCTTGGGAGGAAGCGGGCGGGTCTGGCCATCGACCTCGATCGCATATTGATCACCGGGCAAGCCGTCATCGCCCCCCTCGCGTCCACAGGGGGGACGCTTCACACGGTCATTGCGCATGGCAAACTCGGTTTCGTTCAGCACGCGAATCCGCGTCTCGACCCCGAGGCCTCCACGCCATTTTCCCGCCCCACCGGAATCGGGCATCAAACGTTGTCGCTCGAAGACGATCGGCAGCGTCGCTTCGAGCGGTTCGATCTGAGGAACCGTGTTGCGGCCACCCAGGAAGAATGAACCCGTCGCACTCGGCCCATCGGAGCCCCGGCGCGCGCCGAGTCCCCCGTATTCGTAGGAGAGCAGGAGCCAGGGCTCGAGCCGACTCGGGGCGGCCAGCGTATAGGGATGGATGACGGAACTGGCTGCGGTCGCGAGTTCGGGCCTCGCCTGGCTGAGCGCCGCGACGACCGCCTCGCAAACCGCCGTCACGGCAACGACTCGCCCGCCGCACGCAGCGGGCGCGTGAGGGTCGAGAAGCGAGCCCTTTCGAAAGATCACATCGATCGGCGTAAAACAGCCCTCGTTCATCGGAATCGATGGATCTACGAAACACCGAACGGCGTAGAGCGCCCCCGTCAGCGCCTGGGAGAAACCCGCATTGATCGCACCGAGCGCCTGGTCATCGGTCTCGGAGAAATCGAGCCTGATCGAAAACCCGTCGCTCCCAAGAACGCCACCGACCTCCACTCGAACCCGCACGACGGGCTCACGCTCGTGTTCGATGCCATCGCCATCGATGGTGTATTCGCCGAGATAGGTCCCCTCCGCGAGCTCTTCTAGTTCGTCGCGAAAACGCTGCTCTGCGCCCGCGATATAGGATTCGATTCCCGCCTTCAGGCGTTCGGTACCGAACCGCTCGGCCAGCTCTTCCATCCGCTCCGTCGCGACATGCACGCCGGCGACGAGGGCCCCGACATCTCCCATGACCCGGTCCGGTGTACGGCTGTTGAGTGCGAGAAGCCGGTGAAGGTCTTCGACGGGTTCGCCCGCGTCATAGAGCCGGACGGGCGGGAGCTGGAGCCCCTCGGAGAACACGTCGGTTGCATTCGGCACGATTCCGCCGGAGGAACTTCCGCCGAGATCTGCGACGTGGATCAGGGTCCCGGTGAACCATTCGACGCGGCCCTCACGGAAGACCGGCTGGAAGACGAGCAGGTCGTTCGCGTGAATCCCACCACGAAAACAATCGTTCATGACGAAGACGTCACCCGGACGCATGGCCTCGATCGGCTGATCCGCGAATACCGCGGGCAAGGAACAACGCAGGCTGGCGGCGTGCATGAGATTCGTTGCGGTCGAAAGTGTCACGAGCCGGCCCTCACGGTCGAGGATCCCCGCGCAGGCATCCGCACCCTCGGCGATCATCGCGGAATGGGCGGATTGAACCACGACGATGCTCGCCTCCTCGGCGGCGATCCTAAGGGCGTGCCGGAGGATCTCGGCTTCGAGCCGATCAGTGGTCGACTCCGTGTCGCTCCGATCCCTCGCGCCCGAATCCATCATGACTCTCCTTCGCCCCGGTCTCGTACTCCCCGCCCCCTGGACGGCCGAAGCCAGGCATCACCATAGACGATTGGCGACCCCCACAAGAAAGCAAGTGGGCGCCCTCGCGCCTGCAGTGGGTCGCGCGAGGAGGTCTGGGGCTGCGGCGCGACCGGACTGACCACGGAACTCTCGAATCGAGTCCTGGAACGTCCCGTGGTCGAAAGGCGAGGACCCTCGCTCGGGATCAAACGTCTTCCGGTTTTCCGCCATAGCGCAAGAGCGTGAACAGGTTCGTACCGACGATCTCATCGTTCTGGTTGTAGAAGGTCGCCAGGTTCGTCTGGAAATAACCCGGTCCGAGCTTCGTTTCTTTTTGCGGCGAGCAGTTGAGCGTCTCGTTGGTCGAGTAGACGCGATCGCCGGGTCGAACCGGAACGCCATAGGTCTGAACGGAACCCTGGGCAATCGTCTCCTTCATCCCCGGAGGCATCGGAATCCCACCCCCCTCCTTCGCCGCGGCCTTCGGCGGCCAGGGCGAGCGAGCCGGATCATTCACATCCGGTGCCTCGAAATCGACGCCCGTATGGCCGGCGCGCGCCATCGTCCAGGTAATGAGTCCCATAGGCGGCGCGATCATCCCCTGGTGCCGACTCTTCCGCGCGTAATCCGTATCGCTGTAGAGCGGATTTTCGTCCTCGACCATGTCGCACCAATACATGAGCTGGACCTCGCTGACCGGATAGCCACCCGGCGCCTTCGGAGACTCCTTCCCGAGCCAGGCTTTCGCAAAATCTGGAATCTGGGGATGGACCTCCATCGTCGGGCGCGCCAGCTCAGTCATCGGCTGAACACCGCCACCCGTGCGTGAAGGCATCGCCAGCGTCGCTGTTCCCGTGGCCGCGATCCCGATATGGTTCGTCGCCGAGAGCTGAAGTTTGATGCGCTTCTCACCGCCCTCTTCCAATTTCTCGGTGATGGTGCCTTCGATTTTGGCGATATCCCCCGGGCAGAGCTGGTTCAGCATCTGCAGACCCGTCTCGCGAAAATCGCTCTCGGGCCCGACGAAATCCGTCACATAACGACCGAAGAGCGCCTGCTCGAACATCGTATTCACGAACATGTCACGATTGCCGACCGATTTCGAGTAGGCGGGGTCATGGTGATAGGGCATCAGGTCGCGCGTCCCGCAAACGGCGAGGATCAGCGTCTTGACCGTGATCGGAAACTCCAGAACGGGGAGCTTCTCCCCGGCTTCGACATCTTCCCAAAACTTGGATTCCATGCTCGTATTCCTTCTCTTTCTTGATCGCCAGTCGCCCACGGAGAGCTGCGTTGGGATTGTCGACGGTGATGGGACGCGTCGATCCGCGAGTATCGCGCTCAGTCCTTGGGCAGACCCAGGATGCGCTCCCCGATGATATTGCGCTGGATATTCGGGCTGCCGCCACCGATGACGGTCCCGTGCCAGCCGAGGGCATCGCCGGTGAGCTGACTCAATTGTTGAGAGGCGCTTCCGAGCAGCTCGAGCGTGAGTTCACTCATCTCGAACTCGAGAATCCCACGCTGGAGCTTGTTGATCGCCGTCTCACTGCCCGAGCGCTTGCCCTGAAGCTGGTCGGTCAGGTGCCGCAGCCCGGTGAGTCGCATCGCCTCGACCCGGATCTCCATATCCGCGAGTCGCCGACAGACGCCGTTGTCCTCGAGGGCCGGGTGCCCGTTGCGCGTCGAGTTCCGCGCCAGTTCCCGAATATCGTCGAGATGCTGCTGCATCTCCGTCGCCTCCGAGATCCCGGAGCGCTCGTTCGCGAGCGCGCCCATCACGACGCGCCAACCCTCCCCCTCGGCACCGAGTCGATTCGAAACCGGCGTGCGGACATCATTGAAAAAGACCTGGTTGAAACTGACCTTGCCCGAGAGGTTCGGGATCGGTTGGATCTCGATTCCGGGTGAATCCATCGGAAGCAGGATGCAGCTGATCCCCTTCCATTTGGCCACGTCGGGATCCGTTCGTACGAGCATGAAGATATCGGAGGAGATATGGGCCGCGGTCGTCCAGATCTTCTGGCCATTGATGACATACTCGTCCCCATCGAGGACGGCGCGACATTGCAGCGCAGCGAGATCGCTGCCCACGTCGGGCTCGGAATAGCCGGTGCACCAATAGGATTCGCCATCGAGAATCTTCTCGAGATGCTTGGCCTTCTGCGCATCGGAGCCATGGGTGATGATCGCCGGACCGACCCAGGTCAGCCCCATGAAGTCGACGCCGAGCGCCGGCGCGCGACGCGCCGACATTTCCTCCTTGAGAACGAATTGGCGCATGAGGTCACCGCCGCCGCCGCCCCACTCTACCGGCCAATTGAAACCGATCCAGCGCTTTTCCCGGACCTTCGCGTTCCACTCTTTCAAGAAGGCCGGATCATCCTGGGGGACGGGATCCGGAAGATTCGCATCGAGAAAGCTTCGCACTTCGTCACGAAATGCTTGTTCTTCGGCAGTCAACTGAAAATCCATCGGAGATTCCTTAATGGCTCGGGCCAGCGGCGGTACGCGCCACGAGCCGGTCACGATGATAATCGGAGTCGCCAAACATGGAGCGCACCCACTTCGATCGCTTGATGTAGAGTTGGATATCGTATTCGAGGGTATAACCGACGGCTCCGTGGAGCTGTACGCATTCGACCCCGATCCGGGTGAAGGCTTCGGCGATATAGGCCTTCGCGAGCGACGCATAACGCGGAAGTTCCTCGCGACTATTTCCGATCGACCAGGCCCCGTAATAGAGAAGGGACTTGATCGACTCCGTATCGACCCACTGGTCGCTCAGGCGGTGTTTGACGCCCTGGTAGCGTCCGATCGGCGAGCCGAACTGGATGCGATCCTTCGCGTATTGAACCGTGATCGCGGTGGCGTTCTCCGCTGCGCCGAGCGCTTCCGCCGTCACCGCGATCGCGCCGCAATCCTGGAGATGCGAGACGGTCGCCAACGCGGAGGCGGCTTCGAGCCTATCCACGGACGAGATCCGAACGCCCGCGAATCGCACCGTCCCCATCCGCTTCGTCTCGTCGAGAGAAGGCGCCAACGTGACCGAGACTCCGTCCGCCGAAGCGGGCACCAACGCGAGGGCGAGTTCTCCGTTCACGCGATAGGCCACGACGAAGAGGTCGGCGCAGCCGGCATCGGCCACGAAGGATTTCTCACCGTCGAGAAGATGCAGATCGTCCTCGATGCTCGCCGCCAGCGCGATTCCATCGGGTCCGGGTACATCACTCGCTTCCAGGAAGGCCAGCGTCCCGACGCTCGATCCATCGGAGAGCGCCGGCAGCCATCGCGCTTGCTGAGCCGGGGATCCAGCCTCGATGAGGGCGGTCACCGCGAGCGCGTTGGACACGAGCGGACTCGGCAGGAGCGTGCGCCCCGTTTCCTCGAGGAGCACGACGAAGTCGACCCAGGTGAGGCCGGCACCGCCATGCTCTTCGGGCACCAGGAGCCCGAGCCAACCGAGTGAGGCCATCTCCGACCAGAGCTCGGGTGAATGCGCGTCGGGGGTCTCCATGAGCGTGCGCACTTCGGGAATCGGGCAGCGTCCGTCGAGGAATTTGCGAACGGCCTCGCGGAGAAAATCCTGTTCTTCGGTGAAACCGAAATTCATGGGGGGTCCTCTGTGGTGGAGTTTGATTCTCGTTCGTTCATCCGGGGTCGGCAACCACCCAGAGCGTGCGAAATCGATCGGATGCGCGAAACCCTCTAGTCGCTGGTGAGCGACTCGGTCGCGAGAACGGGATTGAAGAACTCGCGAAGACCGCAGATCCGACCCTCGCGGAATCGGTAGATCCCGATATAGACGTTTCGATAGGGCTTACCGGTCAGAATCGCCTTTCCTGCGCTCGTATACTCCGCGATCAGCAGATCGGGATCGAGACCCACGTGGATCTTCTCGAGGGTGAGTTCGAAGCGGAGGATCTCGAGAGCAGGTTCGACGGCGGATCGGTAGGCCGCGAAGCCCTCGTGCCGCGCGGGCGGATCGCTATAGGGGAGCTCCGCTTCGAAGTCCTCGGTACAGATCGACGCGAGCGCCGCGAAGTCCGCCGCACCGACCGCCGCCATGAACGCTTCCATCGCCGCTCGGTTCCGAATGCGCTGGGCCTCGTGCTGCATCGATTCCTTCCTTTCACAGAGTTTCGGCGTGGGTCCCGGCAGCGGGTGCGCCGGCCAACGATCGCGTCCAGGACCTTCTCCCGCCTCCTTTTTTATTCCCGTGGGGACAAAGACTTGGGATCGGCGGGCCCCTATTGCCCCCCTCCGTCGACGTAGATCCGTTGTCCATTGACGTAGGCGGCGCCGTCAGAGACCAGGAAACGCACCACGTCCGCGACCTGCTCGGGCTGGCAAACCCGCCCGTAGGGCACGACCGCATCAAAATCACGCAGGTCGCCGCTTTCCGACATCGCGTCGACATAGCGCTGCCCCATTTCGGTTTCGACGAGCCCGGGAGCGACGACATTCACACGGATGCCGTGTTCGCGCTCCTCCTTCGCCAACACGGAAGCAAGCGCCTCGACCGCCGCCTTGCTCATCGCGTAGGGGGCATAGCCCGCCCCTCGGATCTGGGTGACGACGCTCGAAAGAATCACGATGTCGCCCCGCGGCCGGCGGCGCATCGCCGGGAGCAGCCGGCGACTCAATTGATGAGGCACGTAGGCGTTGATCCGCATCAAACGATCGAGCTCTGCCTCCTCCGTCTCTGCGACAGAGGCGCCCGAAAAGTCCAGGCCCGCATTGTGCACCAGGATATCGATGGCCTCGAATTCGCCGAGCACCGCCTCGGCCGCCGCTTCGAGTTCCGGAAGCCTGTCGAGCGCCGCGGGGATCGCAAGGGATCGGCGACCCATCGCGCGCATCCGCTCGACGCAATCCTCTGCTGCATCCGACCGATTGCGATAAGTGATGGCGACATCCGCACCGTCGGAGGCGAGACCGAGGGCGATCGCCCGGCCGATCCCATGGTGCCCTCCGGTCACGAGCGCGCTACGTCCGAGGAGTGTCATGTGCGCCATGATCGCGCAGCGATGCGCGGGGGACACTTCGCTTTGACTGGGCTCGCAGCACCGGCCCTCAGCCGCCCTGCAGGACATGCCCGGGCAACGCGCCGGTATGTTTGTTCTCTTCGAGCACGATGCTCCCATTCACGATCGTCGCGACGTACCCCTTCGAATCGACGACGAAATGTTCGCTGTCCGCAGGAAAATCCGAGGCGAGCCAGGTATCGCCCTTGGCGAGTCGTTCCATATCGATCAAGACCAGGTCTGCAAAATACCCTTCGCGGATAGCGCCCCGATCCGTCAGACCGTGCACGATGGCGGGCATATAGGAGAGCTTGAAGATCGCCTCTTCTAGGGTCAGGACCGAGGGGACGAAATCCGTCAGCAAATTCGTCGTGTAATCCGCACCCACGAAGGTCGCGAGATGAGCCCCGCCATCGCTCGACCCCGCCATCGCAAAGGGATGCTTCATCACCGTCGCGCAGACATGATCCATGAAGGTCGCCGCTTCGGGATTCGTCACCAAGTTGAACCAGGTGTCGAGCCCTTCTTCGAGCGTCAGGTCGAGGAAGCAGTCGATCGGTTCGACAGCTTCCGCCGCCGCCAGCTCGGCGATGGTCTTGCCGACCTTCCCCTCGTTCGCCTTGTGGACGACCTTCTCGACCGCGAGGTTCTCCCAGGTCGCTCCGATCGCCTTGCCAGCCTCCAAAGTAAAATCTTCTTGGAGCTGGGCACGGATCGCGGGGTCGCGCAGCTTCTCGCTTCGCTCGGGCTCTACGAGGCAGAGTACCTCGCGCCATTTCGGCATGTCGTCGAACACGAAGGTGTCCGAGACCTTGATGTGCACGCCACCCCGATTGGTTGCGAATTGCGGATGGAGACGGGCACCCTTGGCATTCTCCTCGCGGCAGAACTCGAGTGAGCGCGACCAGCTCTCCGGATCCTCGGCCGAGGGGAAGAGCAGGTTCAGTTCGACCGGCCGTCCCGATGCCTCGTGCATGCGCAGGATCAGCTCGCGATCCGCGTCGTCATATCCGCGACCAAAGCTCCGCGGAATGATCTCGCACGCCCCGCGATCGAACTCGGCGAGCACGCTGCAGAGCTCGACGACCTCATCCGCCGAGGCGTAATTGCTCGGCACCTCGCGACCATCCTCGGCCACGTGCAGATCGAGCTGAGAAGTCGAGAAGCCGATCGCCCCTTCGCGCATCGCCTGCCGCACGCATTCCTTCATCGCCTCGATCTCTTCCGGTGTCGCTTCGCGATCGGAGGCCGCATCGCCCATGACGAAACGACGTACCGCCGAGTGGCCCACGAAGGCCGCGACGTTCACGCCGACATTGCCCTCGAAGCGACCCCAATACTCACCGTGGCCGCCGCCCTTGAACTTGAGGCCCTCGGCAAGGGCCGCGGGCGACATCCCCTCGACCCGGGAGAGCATGCCCGCCAACCACCCGACGTCCTCGGGCTTCGCCGGGGCGAGGGTGAAGCCACAATTGCCAGCGAGGACGGTGGTGATGCCATGCCAACAGGAGGGGATCGCGATCGGATCCCAGTCGAGTTGCACGTCGTAGTGGGTATGCACGTCGATGAAGCCAGGGGCGAGCAGGAGGCCCTCGGCGTCGATCACGCGGACGGCCTCTTCTTCGATGCGGCCGATCTTCGTGATGCGATCGCCCTCGATGCCCACGTCCGCGACGTAGGCCGGGATGCCCGTGCCGTCGACGACCTTGGCTCGGCGAATGATGAGATCAAAGCGGGGATTCGAAGGGGGGGGGGCCATGGATAGGGTACTCCTGTTGGGGCTGTACGCGCAGGCGCTGCGACCGCGCCGGCTGGGATCGGTCACATACTAGATCGATCGGGCGGACGAGCCACGGCCAATCTCCGGGGCCTTCGACGCTGGACCGGCTCGCGGAGAGAAGACCCGGCACAAGCGGGATCGAGCAAGCGGTCCTCAGCCGGCCCCGGGCGGCCGGCGGCGATTCGCGAGCCCGACGAGTCGATCGCGCGGAATCGAAATAAAGAGCCCCTCCGCCTCCGCCGTGAGTTCCTCCCCCGCATAGACACGGGCCTCGGTGAATATCTTGCGACCCTCCTCGCGGACGAGTTCCGCTTCGAAGCGGAGCTCGACGTGAAGCGGTGTCGGGATCCGGTAGTGGGTCGTCAGGCGACCCGTCATGCCCGGGTTGCCGCCGAGGGATTGGACGAAGCCGAGCACCTCATCAAAAGCGGCGGCTACGAACCCGCCGTGCACATGGCCCGGCGGGCCCTCGTAAGCGTGGCCAAAGGTGGCGGTCGCAGCCGCGCTCAGTGGCCCGGAGCGGGCGATCGAAATCGGCGGGGCGAGGGGATTGGCGAGGCCGATCAAAGGGCTCTGGTCGAAGAAGGCGGCGACATTGCCTGCGGTCGCGGCCTCCGGATGGCCCATGACGCGGGTCAGCTTCGGATGCGAGGCCAGGCGATCGGCAAAGCGTTCGAGGGCATCGGCCGCCGCCGATAGCTCGGCCTCCGGCGCGTCGCTGAGCACCATATGAGCGATCACTCGTCTCATCGCGTCAGCGAGCCGCCGCTTCTGTTGCCACACGGACGGATTGGGCACCGTCATCGCATCGAAATAGGCCTCGCCGTCCGGGCCCGATCGTTCGTTTTTCACCCAGCAATCTCCTCGTTCCAAACGCCACGGATCGCTCGACCTCCCGGCCCTCGTGCGATCGGGAAGAGCGCGCTTCCCTCCGGCCTCCCCCCACCGCGGCGCGGAGAAGGGGCCGATCAGGCGATCGCTTCCGCCGCTCGAAGACGCTTCAGACGATCCGTGTCGAAACCCAGCTCTTCGGCCAGAACCGAATCGGTGTGCTCCCCGAGACCCGGAGGCGGCGTCCACTCGACATCGCTCGCCGAGAGTCGCGGCGCAAAGCCCAGAAGTCGGACTTCGCCGAGCTCGGGATGCGGCAGGGTCTTGATGAAGCCGCGCTGATTCAGATGCGGATCTTCGTAGAGGTCCACCGTGTCCAGGGTCGCAGAGCAGGGAATCCCGGCGTCGCCGAGGATCTTCATGACCTCGTGCTTCGTGTGCTGGCGCGTCCACTGCTCGATCTCTTCTTGAAGCGCGTCACTGTTCTTGAAGCGGTCCTCGTCGGCCGCGAAGCGTTCGTCGTTTACGAGATCCGGTCGATCGATCGCCAGGTAGAACTTGTCCACATGCCGCGCGGTGACCGTCAGGACGAAAGCGTAATCATTCGGGCCGAAGGGTTTGCACGGGTAGAGGCCCGAGGGGGCGGCCCCGATCTGGCTGCCGTTGCGCGGCACCGGATTCTTCCCCCAATTCCCACCATGGGCGAGGCGAGTCCGCATGTAATAGGTGATCGCCTCCTGCATCGAGATCTCGATATGCTGTCCCTCACCAGTTCGAAGCTGCTGGACGTAGGCCGCCAGAATCGCCATCCCGAGCTGCATGCCCGTCCCCGAATCTCCGATCGTGACGCCGGGAAGAGTCGGCGGCCCGTCGGGCTCGCCGGTCACCGAGAATGTGCCGGCAGCGGCCTGGGCGCTCATGTCATAGGCGAGATAATTCGAGTAGGGCCCTTCGAGACCGAAACCCTTGACCTGCGCATAGACGATCGAAGGGTGGACCTTCTTGAGCGTCTCGTATCCGATGTCGAGCCGCTCGATGACACCGGGCCCATAATTCTCGACAAAAACGTCGAATCTGGGAACCAGATCGAGCAGGACCTGCCGACCCTCGGGGCTCCGCAGGTTGATCGCGATGCTGCGCTTGTTCAGGTTCCAATTCCAAAAATAATCCCCCTGCCCCGCCGTCCAGCGGCCCGGATCGCCGATCCCGGGCGCCTCGACCTTCACTACGTCCGCGCCCATCCAGGCCAGCGCCTGGGTACATGAGGTCCCCGCCTCGTATTGGGTCATATCCAGAATCCGCATCCCGTCGAGTGCAGGCATGAAAACCTCCTTTCCTTCCACTATTCACTGTAGAGGAGCGCATCCGCAGCGGGCGCCCAATCGAGCCTTGTCCGACCCCAGCCCCCAGTCTAGCCTCAGGAAGCCGGTGCACGTCCACGCCGAGCCCACTCTAAATACCCAGCGGACTGCTCGGATCGACTGAGCGGTCAAGACCCCACCACACCAGGAGCACCCCATAATGGCCACCATCGATGGCAACACTCTCATCGCCCGCAGTCTGAAGAAGCAGGGCGTCGATCATATGTTCGGCATCGTCGGCTTTCCGGTCTTCGGGATCGCCGCCGCCGCCCAGGCCGCGGGGATCCAGTTCATCGGCATGCGCAACGAGCAGGCCGCGAGCTATGCCGCCGGCGCCGTCGGATTCCTCACGGGTCGACCCGGAGCCTGCCTCACCGTATCGGGCCCGGGCATGATTCACGGCCTCGCCGGCCTCGCGAATGCTCAGGAAAATTGCTGGCCGATGGTCCTGCTCGGTGGCTCGAGCAACTCCTATCAGGAGGGCCGCGGGGCATTCCAGGAGGCGCCGCAGGTTGAACTGGCGCGCATCTATTCCAAATACGCGGCCCGGCCCGACCAGACCAGTCGCATCCCCTTCTATTGCGAGCAGGCTGTTCGCTCCTCGATCACCGGACGCCCGGGCGCCGTCTATCTCGACTTCCCCGACGATTTCCTCGCCAAGCAGGTCGAGGAGAGCGAAGTCACGATTCCCGAGCGCTGTCCCGAACCGTCGCGCACCCAGGCGGATGCCTCCGACGTCCAGCGCGCGATCGACGTATTGCGGACCGCCGAACGCCCCCTCGTGATCATCGGTAAGGGCGCCGCCTACTCCCACGCCGAGAAGGAGATCCGCGACTTCATCGAGACGACCCAGATCCCCTTCCTGAGTTCGCCGATGGGCAAGGGAGTCGTCGACGACGAACATGCCCTTTCGGTCGCCCCCGCACGCGGCCTAGCGCTCCAGGACGCGGACGTCGTCGTCCTGCTGGGTGCAAGACTCAACTGGATCATGCATTTCGGCTTGCCGCCGCGCTTCGATGCGAACGTGAAGACGATTCAGGTCGACATCCAGGCCGAAGAGATCGGCCGCAACGTGCCCGCCGAGGTCGGCCTCGTCGGTGATCTCCAGGCCGTCGTCGGTCAACTCAACTCGGCACTCGATGCGGAGCCCTATACCTTCGCTTCCGACGCCGCCTGGCGAACCGCGCTGGGCAAGAAGGTCACGGAGAACAAGGCCTTCGTGCAGAACATGATGGTCGATGAAGCCGTTCCCATGGGTTATTACCGCGTCCTGCGTGAGATCCGGGACCAGTCGCCTCCCGGCACGCTGATTCAGGCCGAGGGCGCGCAGACGATGGATATCAGCCGAAGTGTCCTGATGCACTCCGAGCCGCGAGAGCGACTCGATGCGGCGACCTTCGGGACGATGGGGATCGGGCTCGCCCAGGCGATCGCGTTCCAGGTCGTCCATCCCGACCGCAAGGTGATCTGCATCGAGGGCGATTCGGCCTTCGGCTTCAGCGGCATGGAGGTCGAGACCGCCTGTCGCTACCGGCTCCCGATCGTCTTCGTCATCATCAACAACAACGGGATCGGCGGAGGCTTCAACGAGCTCCCGGAGGATCGTTTCCAGTCCCCGGCTTCGGCCTACACGATCGAGGCGGGCTACGAGAAGATGATCGAGGGCTTCGGCGGCAAGGGGTATTCCGTGCGGACACCGGACGAGTTGTCCGCCTCGCTCAAGCAGGCGCTCGACGACACGATGCCCAGCATCATCAACGTCCACATCGATCCCCAGGCGCGCGCCAAACCGCAGAAGCACCACTGGCTGACCTCGTGAGGGGAGGGCCCACGTGAAGCTCTCTGGTCGCCCCGGCACGTATCTGGTCCTTCTCGCGCTCCTGGTCGTTTGCGCCTGCCAGGCGGAAACGACGTCGAGCGGGAACATCTCGGCCGATGAGTTCCTCGCCGCCCCGCCGGCGGGTGCACTCCTGCTCGATGTCCGAACCCGACAGGAGTTCGCGGTCGGGCACATCGCGGGGGCGATGAACGTGCCCCACGACGAGTTGGCGACTCGCGTGTCGGAACTCCCGGGCGGGCCGGACCGTACGCTCATCGTCTATTGCAAGAGCGGCCGACGCGCCGGACTGGCGACCTCCGTTCTCGTGGACGCGGGCTACTCGAAGATCCTCCATCTCGAGGGGGACATGAACGCGTGGCGCGCGGCGGGGCGACCGCTCGAAATCCCCTGAATCTCGCACCCGCTCATCAACCTGTCGGTCGCCAGACATCCGTCTGGCTCGGCCGGGATGGCGGAGAGGGCTTCTAGTCCCTCGGTGTGAGCGTGACCGGCAACCGCAAGGGGCCATTCGCCCAGAAGACCGGGACCTTCTCGAACTCGAAGCCGGGCTCGAGCGTGATCTTCGAGAGGCGCTCGACCGCTACTTCGAGAAGTACCCTCCCCTCGAGACGTGCGAGCGATGCCCCGGGACAGACATGGGGACCGGCTCCGAATCCGGCGTGGGCCTTTGGCTTGGGCCGATCGAGGCGAAACTCGTCCGGCGCATCATAGAAATCCTCGTCGCGGCTCGCAGAGGCGACACCGAAGAAGATCCGATCGCCCTCGCGCATGGCATGGCCACGGAAGACCGTGTCCCGGCAGACGGTGCGCACGAGATTGATCACGACCGAGTCGACGCGAAGCGACTCTTCGACCGCAGTGGGGATCAATTCCGGCTGCTCGTGCAACGTCTCCAGCAAACCCTCCTGGCTCGCCAACCGATAGAGCAGGTTGGAAATCAGGTGGCGAGTGGTTTCGTTGCCCGAGATCAAGAGAAAAACGAGCAGCGTGCGGAGTTCGACGTCACTGAGGCGCTTGCCCTCGACTTCCGTCCGCAGCAGGCGCGTCGTAAAATCCTCCGGAGGGTGGGGATCCGACCTGCGCTTCGCGATCATCTCATCGACGTATCCCACGAATTCCGGATGCGCGCCCGCGAGCCCCTCACCGCGCTCGCCGCGATTGAATCGCGGGTAATCGCCCAAGAGGACTTCGTCGGACCAATTTCCCCACAAGCGGTGGTGCTCCTCCGGTGCCCCGAGGAGCACGGCGATCACGGAGGTCGGAATCGGCAGCGCGACGTTCTGGACCAACTCCGTACGGCCCCGCCCGATCGCGTCGTCGAGGAGCTGATTCGTCAGCCTTCGCGTGTAGTCTTCGACGCGACCGAGGCGGTGGGCCGCGACGGCGGAATTCACGATCCTGCGGACCTGGCCGTGTCGCGGTTCCGGGATCTCGCTGATCATCATCTCTTCGGGCGGGACGACAACACCGGGTTCGCGCATGCTCGCGCGGAATATTTCGACTTCCTTGGCCGCAGCGACCAGGTCGGTCTGTTTGGCGATGAACCAGGCACCCGTCGATGTCTTCGAGATCGGCTGCTCCTCGCGCAGCTTCTTGTAGACGTCGTAGGGAATCCCGTTCGCGGTATCCATGGGATCCCATTCGAAATCGAGATGTGGTTCAGATGCCATGATTCGTCTCCCGTGAAGCGGACCGGCGGCCCCGATCGTCTCTCTCTATTTCCCCTGGCGACGATAACGCAGGCCACCCGACGTGCTCGCAAGCGGTTAGAATGCTCGAATCAGCCACCCCCCCGGCCGACCCGCTCTTCGGCGAGTTGGCTCTTCCGACGGGAGACATCATGGGCCGACTCGACGGCAAGAACGCGATCATCACCGGGGCCGCCCAGGGCACGGGCGAAGTCATCGCTCGGGTCTTCGCCGAGGAGGGGGCCCGGGTCGCACTCGGCGATCTCCAGGACGATCGCGGCAAGGAGATCGCTGCCGAAATCGGGGAGACCGCCCGTTTCGTCCACCTCGACGTCCGGCGCGAAGAAGATTGGTCGAAGATCGCCGCCGAAACGACCGAGGCCTTTGGCGGCATCGACATCCTCGTGAATAACGCGGCGGTGCTCCTCCTGGCCCCCCTCGACGAGATCGGCCGCGAGGATTTCCTGCGCGTCATCGAAGTAAATCAGCTCGGCCCCTTCCTGGGGATCCAGACGGTATTCCCGAGCATGAAGGAACGAGGCGGGGGCTCGATCGTGAACATCGCCTCGACCGACGGACTCAAGGGGATGAACGGCGTCGCCGCCTACGCCTCGAGCAAGTGGGGCGTGCGCGGTCTGACGAAGTCCGCGGCGATCGAGCTCGGACGTTATTCGATCCGCGTGAACGCGGTCTGCCCCGAAGCGGGCAACCCGAATATGAGCGCGCCCTTCCTCCCGGGGAACCCCGACCTGACGAACGTGCCGCACAAGATGATGCAGAAGATCCTGAAGGCCCCCGAACCGCCCGTTCCGGGCAGCCGACTGCGAGACGTCGCGAATATGGCGCTTTTTCTCGCCTCGGATGAGAGTCAATCGTGCACGGCCGCGGATTTCGTCGTCGACGCGGGACTCACAGCGGGCTCGTTTCAAGACGGGGTTCCGAGCGCATAGGCGCCGCTCTGCATCGAGCTCTGCAGGGCGGCACCGATCGTGCTCCATCACCACGAGCGCCTCGACGGCGGCGGTTCCCCGGACGGCCTCACGGAAGCCGAACTCTGCCTGAGCACACGGATCCTCGCGGTCTGGGACGCCTGGGACGCGATGCGCATCGACGATTTCCAGCGTCCCGCGATTCCACGCGACGAAGCGCTCGCGGAGTTCATGGCCAACGTCGGAACCCAATTCGACGCCGACGTCGTTGCGACCTTCGAGGCCTTCGCACGAGAAGGCCTGATCTAGCCTGGCGGCCGCACGCAGCCGTGGACGGACAAGGAGCCCTGGTCAGCGCTATCGTGGGGGCCCCAAGAGGTCGCCATGCATACCACGAAGCTCGATGCGCCCCTCGGCGCCTATCTCCACCTGGAAACAGATTCGCTCCTCGATGAACGCGACCGGGAGAAACTCCGCCGCCTCTACGCGGAGCACGGGCTCCTCATCGTACGCGATGGCGAGCTCTCCGATGAACGGCAGATCGATCTGCTCTCGTGCCTCGGCCGCATCGAACCCGATGAGTGCGCCCAGCCGATGCGCATGGAAGTCACCAACCAACACGACCAGACGTCCGCGCCCGCTGGCAAGATCGCGTTCCACTACGACTATGCCTATGATCCCGCGCCGGTCCCGGGAATCTCGTTATATGGGTCGCTGATCGAAGACGGAGCGACACCGACCCGCTTTACGAGTTCCTCGACGGTCCTGTCGCGATTGCCCGCCTCCTTGGTCGAGCGATTGCGTGACATGCGGGCCGCACACGCGTGCTTCCTCTACCGCCTCGATCATCCCGAACAACGCGCCCAGGAACCCGAAGAGCTGCTCTCGCGAGGGGATCTGGGCTGGGGCCCCGACCATTATTGGACCCATCATCCCGCCATCTTCGAAAACGAATATGGCGTGGAGACGCTTTTCCTCTGCCTGCTGTACACGGATCGCCTGCTCGGGGTGCCGAGAACGGTGAGCGACGGAATCCTCGAGGAGGTCTACGGCCATCTCTACGATCCCGAGCACGTCTACGAACACGCGTGGCAGCCCGACGACCTCGTGGTCTTCGACAACATCACGGTTCAACACGAACGGCCCGAGCCAAACGAAGTGGCACGTACGTTGCGACGCTATCACCTGTCCGAGACAGACCTGACCGCGGATTACCTGCGCGTCGGCCGCGAACAAGGCCTCCTCTAGAGGCCATGGCGGCCACCAAGCAGGCGGTCTTCCCTATTCTCCAAGCACGTCTCGGGCAGTGATCGCCTCCGAATGACGCGCCGCGAGCGACGACCGAACGCCCTCTTTCCACGGCACCCGGCAGGGCCCTGCGAGTTCCTTGCGAAGCGTATTGTCGAGGACCTTCATGCCCCACGACGCTTCCGGACCCACCTCCACTTTCATCTTCAGGCCCGTGAGCCCTTCGATGTGGGCGATGATCTCCTCGACCGAGGCGATTTCATCACCACCCAGGTTCACGACCGGCACCGGCAGGGCCGCCTTCAGGATCAAAGCTTCGGCCTGCTCCGCGATGTCGTCTTCATGAATCAAGGAGCAATAGCTATCCCCCGATTCCGCACGCGTATAACTCATCCCGTTCTTCATGAATTCATAGATGATCATCGGAACACCTCCGTGGCCGCGGGTCCCATAGGCCACATCGAGGCGCGTGATGATCGTCGGAAGGCCTAGCTCTCGCGCCTGAAAACGAACGACGGCCTCGGAAGCAAGCTTGCTCATTGCATAATGCGGCGAGTAGCCCGCATACCCCCCGAGCTCATTATCCTCCCGGATCGGATCGGAAGAACTCGGCGTCACTCGGTAGACAGAGGACGAAGACATGTGCAGGAACGCTTTTGCATCCTTGTAGCGACGCATCAGGAAGCCGGATCCCTCGGCGTTCTGGACCAAACCGATCTCCGTCGTCGCGGGATCCACATTGCAGCCGCAATGAAAGACGTAGTCGACATCGGGAAGACTGGAGAGATCATCGTCTCCCATCGAGAAAGTCGCCGTACCGATCCCGATTTCCTCGAGTTCCCTCTTCGCCTGGGGATCCGAAAAGCGGGCCGCCGCAAAAACCTCGTTCCGGGTGTTGAGCTTCTCGGCGAGTGGGCGGGCGACCTGGCCGGTCGCACCGGTCACGAGAATACGCTGTCCCTCGAGCATGATTGCGGCTTCCTTTCGATGACTCGCTCTCGATCGGATGATCTCGAGGCGGTAGAGTCTGCTGGTTGATTAAGGTACAGGGCGTCGCCGGGTCGCGCTGGCGCGGGCGGATCGCGCATGCAATCGTCGCGGTGATGGCCCCGGAAATCGATCCACTCCCGCTCTCGGATCTCCTCGTCCTCGATCTCACGATCGCGCGAGCCGGCCCCACCGCCGTTCGTCAGCTCGCGGATTGGGGAGCGAATGTCATCCACATCGAAAGGCGCCAGACCGACGAGTTGGGCGCCCTGCGCCACTCGCCGGACTCCCTGAACCTCAACCGAAACAAACGAAGCCTCACCCTCGATCTGAAACGCCAGGAGGGCCGCGCCCTCCTCCACCGGATGGTCGAGCGAGCGGATATCCTGGTCGAGAACATGCGACCTCCGGTCAAATCCAAGCTCGGTTTCGATTGGGACACGCTCTCCGCGATCAACCCACGTCTGGTGATGGGTTCGATCTCGGGCTTCGGGCAGGATGGCCCCTACGCCGAGCGAGGCGGAGTCGATCAGATCGCGCAGGGGCTTGGCGGGATGATGAGCGTGACGGGGATTCCCGGACAGGGACCCGTCCGGGCCGGGGTCGCGATCTCCGATGTGACCGCGGGACTCCAGCTCGCCGTCGGCCTGCTGGTCGCGATCCACGAACGCGCCCGCACGGGGCGCGGACGCCACGTCCACACGTCGCTGCTGGAATCGATGATCGGAATGCTCGATTTCCAGGCGGCGCGCTGGACGGTCGCGAGAGAGATACCGCCACAAGCCGGCAACCACCATCCGACCATGGGGCCGATGGGAATGTATGAAACCGCGGACGGGCATATCAATCTCGCAGCGCCCTGGGGCCGGATCTGGACGGCGCTATGCGAGATCCTCGAGCGTCCAGATCTCGCGAAGGACGCACGTTTCTCGGGGCCGCTCGAGCGAGCGAAAAATCGTGATGCCCTGAACGAGGAGATCACGCGAGCGCTGCAGGCGCGTAGCACCTCGGATTGGGTCGAGGCCATGAACGCAGTCGGGATCCCCTCCGGCCCGGTCAACAATGTCGAACAGACCTTCGCGGATCCGCAGGTAGAACATCTCGGAATTGCGACGCCCGTCACTCATCCGATCCTCGGCGAGATCGAGATTCTCCGGAATGCCACGCATCTCGAGGGTGTATCCAGCGATATTCGTCGACCCGCCCCGGAGCCCGGTGAACACAGTGACGAAATCCTGCGGGAATTCGGACTCGCGGGTGCGGAGATCGATTCTCTCCGCGAGAACGGAATCATCTGATGCACTCAGGGATTTCCACAGCCCGCTAGGGGGTGTACCAGATCGGCGAACTGTAGGCGCGGTCCCGGGTCGTCATCGGGACCTCGGTCGACATCTGGACCTCGAAGAAGCTCGCATCGTAGGCGGTCCAGCGAGGCTTCGGAATCTCGATCGCACGCAGATAGTAGAAGGCACGCTCCGACGGATCGAAATCGGGATCCCGCCAGACAGCAGCGAGCGTCGTCGCACCGATCGAGTTGCGATAGGTCGCGTTCTCTACATCGACCGTCGAGCCGACCTTCTTGCTCGTCCGGCCGTCGCGTCGGATCTTGCGCCCATCCGAAACCGCGACATCGAAGATCCGCTCGACCAGACCGCCGTCCCTCGTTCGCCAGCCCTTCACGATCTGTACGCGATCGAGGTTCGCACCGTCCGGATCCTTGAGGACGGAAACCAGAAAAGTCGGTGCAGAATCCTCGGCTGCCGGAGCGGGCGGCAGATCTCCGCCCATCGGAACCCCGCGTGAATATCCCGCCAGGGCGAGATCGGGACGCGTCTCGTCCCCGGCTTCGAAAGACCAGCCGCCGAAGAAACGGACGACCATTCGTGGGCCCGTCGTCGCATAGGTCTCGCGCCGGGCCATCGCGTCGAAAAGCGCTTCCCGCGTATTCTCTTTGGCCCAGATCGCCGCATAGCCGGACGCGGCCATCTTCCACTCGAGATACTCGACCTCGTTTCCCGAACCCTCCGGCCAGAAGGGATCCGACCAACGCGTCGCGCTCGCCTCACCCTCACTGAATTTGCCCCAGAAATTATCCTCTTCGGCGGCCGCGAAACCCGTGTGCGAGTCACTGCTTCCGATCAGCCCGAATTTGTAGGGATTGGCGCCGGTGCGCGCCTCGAGATCGAGCCCGCGTTCGAGGGCAGAACGTACGTATCCGCCCAGGAGCTCTTCGGGCGGAGTGGTCCGTCCGCCGATATTCACATCCCAGGTCTCGTAGTCGGCGAACTCGTCGTTGGGCGAGAGCAGGGGATGGGTCTCGCTATCGCCCTTGTACTGTGTCGCCTCGACGAGCGGTTCCCAGCGGCTACGCGCTTCGGCGTAAGCCCGATCGATCGGACGACCATCGCGCGTCTCGACCGAGAACATCTGCCCTGCGCTCAGATTCGAGTTGTGGGGAATGGCGAGGACCCGGCCGCCGGTGAGATCCTCGTAGCGATTCATGTGTCGCCAGAGATCTTCGGGATCGAAACTATCGAGGGCACTGAAGGGCAAGAGCTGCCCCGTCTTCTCCGGGCCATCTCGAAACACCACATTGCGGTGGAGATTCTCACCGTTTGCGCTCGAAGTCCACTCGTACCCGATGAAGGCGGTGAACAACCCGGGCTGGTTGTAGCGTTCGGCGTTCTCGATCACGTCCTGCCAGACCGCACGTTCCAGCGGCTCGTTCGCGATGACGTCGACCCCTTTCAGGAACGAAGCGGCGAATTCCAGGAAGACCGCCAACATCTCACCCTTCTGCCGCAACTGATACCAACGTTCCCCGACCTCCGTCGACCGCGCGAGGGCATCGTTCGCGTCGAGCCGGGGCAGCACACCCAGATAGGCGGCGTGATCCGAGACCAGAAGAAAATCGAGCGGGCGCTTCAGTCGCAGCCTCTGCCCGTTATGCGCCATCAACGTCTCACCACGAGCAAAGCGAAAGGCCTCGTCGGGCCCGACCCGAAGATTGCCCATATTCCCCGCATCGACGGACCAGCTGGAATGAACATGGGTATCGCCCCAATAGACACTGCGCGGGAAGGTCTCGCTGGCATAGGGAGAATAGGATTTCGAGGCCCCCGTGCTCGCCTCACGAGCGGAGGCATCCGAGCCTTCCGAAGCAGAAGCCGGAACGATCAGGCCAGATCCCGTCACGAAGAGCACGATCTTCAAAACCAGAACGACGATATTTCCTTGGACCAAGCGTTCCTCCTTGCGAAAGCGGCGTCGTGAAACCGGAATACGCGGCGTCCGAATACTAGTGTAGGCTTGTGCGATGGCTGAACGCCCTGAAATTCGCCCCCTTTCGAGCGGCGTCGGCGCCGAAATCGTAGACTTCGATTTCGCGCGAAACCCGCACGAGGGGGTGGGGGAAATCGCGGATTGGCACGCGGCCCTCGATACCCACCAGCTCCTGCTTTTTCGTAACGCGAGCCTCGATGCCGAGACACAGGTCGCCTTTCTCGAGACCCTCGGTCCAGCACTCATCGAGAACGAGAAGGGGCGGGCCTACCAATTCGTCTCGAATACCCACGCGGATGGCATTCTCGGCGACGAGCGTTTCGCCTACCACTCAGACCACGCTTTCATGGACGATCCGATCGAGGTGATCTCCCTCTTTGGACTCGAGATACCCGAAAGCGGAACCCAGACCCGCTTCGTCAATGGCGTCCGCGCCGCCGCTGCCCTCCCCGATGAATTGCGGGAGCGCATCAGCGAGCTGCGCGCTCGCCATATCATCGACCCAGGAGCGGAGAGCTCAGGCGTTGCCGTTCGATCGCCACGGCGATCAGACGATCTTCCCCATGCCTATCATCCGATTCTCTGGAGGCATCCGCGCACGGGCGAAGCGATCCTCTACGTCGCCGAACAGCAGACCGATCACGTCGAGTCCCTCGATGACGATGAGGGCCGCGCGCTCATCGAGGCGCTCTTCGAACACCTCTATCAGCCGCGTTTCAGCTATGCCCACGAATGGCGAGCGGGCGACCTCATCATCTTCGACAATCTCGCTCTGCAACACGACCGCGGCGCGATCCTGCCGGGAACGAGCCGCACGCTGCGCCGCGTCACCGTCGGCGGAACGCCGGTCTACCAGTATTTCCGTGCCCACTCGAAATGGGGATTGGACTAGGGCCCTCCCCGACCCGAGGCGTGCTCACCTCACGCCAGATCGACCCACGCCGTCTTCGTCTGCTGGTATCCACGCAGGCTCTCGAGCCCCGAGTCGCGGCCATAGCCCGACTCCTTGAAGCCGCCGAAGGGTGCAGCCCAATGCAGGCGGCGATAGGTATTGATCCACACAGCGCCCGCCTGAATATCACGAATGAAGCGATGAGCGCGTTTCAAATCGCGCGTCCAGACGCCACAGGCCAACCCGTAATTCGTGTCGTTCGCGATCGCCAGCGCCTCGTCATCGTCTTCGAAGGGGATCGCACAGGTCACGGGACCAAAGATCTCCTCTCGGCACACGCGCATATCGTTCGTCGCCCCCCGAAAGAGCGTGGGCGAAACGAAATAGCCCTCCGCGAGTTCAGCGGCGTCCTCGCGGCCCTCGAAGTTCTCGGGACCGAAGCGACCGCCAAAGACGACCTCCGCACCCTCCTTCTGCCCCAACTCGATATAGGATTTCACCTTCTCGTATTGGCGATCGAAGGCAATGGGGCCCATGCTGGTTGAATGATCGAGGGCGTTCCCGAGCCGCACCGATTCGGCGACATGGGCCGTGATCTTTTCGATCAGCTCGTCGTAGATCGAAGTGTGAATCAGCAGCCGCGAGCCGGCTACACAGGTCTGTCCGGCTCCGCCCGTGAAGATGGCGTTCGTGCTCGCGCCCGCCACCGCGATCTCCATATCCGCATCGGCGAAGAAGATATTCGGCGACTTGCCACCCAACTCGAAGGAGAGCTGCTTGAGCGTCGGTGCGGCGCGCTCACTGATCACGCGCGCGGTATCGGTCGACCCGGTCATGGCGATCTTGCGCACTTCCGGGTGCCGAACGAGCGCATCCCCCACGACCTCACCCAGGCCGGAAACGACATTGACCACACCGGGTGGAAAACCCGCGGCGTCGAAGCATTCCGCAATCGTGAGGATCGAGGCGGCGGCCTGCTCGGCCGGCTTGAGGACGACACAATTGCCGGCCGCCAGGGCGGCGCCGACCTTCGCACCGAGAATCGCCAGCGGAGAGTTCCAAGGGACGATGATCCCGACCACACCCAGGGGCTCGTGGCGGACGAAATTATGTGAGAGGGGGCTGATTTCGACCGTCGAACCATGGATCTTGTCCGCCTGGCCGCCCCAATAGTTCATCATCTCCGCAACCGACGGGAGATCGCCGGGGATCGCTTCGCGGATCGGCTTACCATTGTCGCGACATTCGATGGTGGCGAGTTCTTCGGCGTGCTTCATGATCTCGACAGCGACCGCCCGCAGGAGGGCCGCCCGCTGCATCGCAGCCATCTCGCGCCAGCTTCCGGCGAATGCCGACTTGGCCGCGGCCACCGCCGCATCGACATCCTGCGCGTCCCCGTTCGGGATCTCGATCCAGGCCTTCCCGACGGAGGGGTCGATACTCTCGAGATATTCACCGTTCACAGGCGCGCGCCTCGCGCCACCGATCCAGTTGTCGATCCGTTTGCCTTGTAGGAGGGGGGACATCTTATCGCCTCATTCAGAGAGTGTGGGGTTCGATCCGGCGTGGTCCTGGATGCTAATGCGCGAGAACACACAGGTCGAGCCGAGCGACTCGAATACTCCGCCGGCTTGCCCCCGATCCAGACACGAACCTAGACTCTGGGAAACGAGGAGATCCCCATGCGCGCCGCCGTCATGCACGAACCCCATAAGCCCCTAGTCGTCGAGGAACTCGAAATCGAAAGCCCCCACACGGGTGAGGTCGTTGTCCGGATTGCGGCCTCCGGCGTCTGTCGCTCGGACCTGCATGCGATCGAAGGCGAGAGCCCGGTCTCTATTCCACCGCTCGTACTCGGGCACGAGGGCGCCGGGATCGTGGAGGAAGTCGGCCCCGGCGTAACGGGCCTCGTGCGAGGCGATGCCGTCGTGATCGCCCTCTACGGCCCCTGCGGCACATGCAACGATTGCCGCGCTGGAGACATCACGAATTGCTGGAGCGAGACGCGTACCCATAATATGTACGGCCGCATGCCCGACGGCGCGACGCGACTCTCGCTGGGGGGGACACCGATCGCGCCGATGTGTGGTTCGGGCTCACTTGCGGAACTGTCCGTTGTCCGCGAGGCGCAGCTGGTCAAGATCGATCCCGACATCCCCCTCGACCTCGCTTGTCTGGCCGGCTGTGGCGTGACGACCGGAATCGGTGCAGCCCTGAATATCGCCAAGGTCGAGCCCGGCAGCGTCGCCGCGGTCGTCGGATGCGGTGGCGTCGGATTGAACGTGATCCAGGGAACGCGCATCGCCGGCGCCACGCGCATCATCGCCTGCGATACCCAACAGACGAAGCTCGACCTCGCTTCGGATCTCGGAGCGACCGATTGCGTGCGCGTCGAACCCGGCGAGAGCATCAGCGAGAGGATCAAGGCGCTCGTGCCGGGCGGCGTCGACTACGCCTTCGAGGTCGTCGGGCACACACCGCTCGTCAGCGAGGCCTTCGACTCGGCGCGAACCGGGGGGACGACGGTCATGGTCGGTGCGCCTCCGCCCGGCACCCAGGTCACGATCGACAGCCGGACCCTCTTCTCCGACCGCAAGCTCCTCGGCTGTCTCGGAGGCGGAAATATCCCCGCCCGGGACATCCCGCGAATCATGCGTCACTACCAGCAGGGCACGCTCAACCTGGAGAAGCTCGTCGAGACCCGAATCCCCCTCGAGCGCGTGAACGAAGCGTTCGACGCCCTTCGCAAAGGAGAGACCGTTCGAACGGTCGTGCAACCCTGAGGGCGAAACTTCAGCGCGCCCGATCGGGTCCTCAAGAAGCCTCTCCCGGTACCCACCCGGGAATCGTCTCCATCATCTCGATCCGCAAACCGACCTGGGCGAGGGCGTCCATCAGATAGGCCCTCTGCCGCCCCTCCACGTCCAGGCCCCCACCCTGAAGCGTGACGTCGAATTCTGAAACCTGCCGGCAGCCCCGGGCAATCATGGCTTCCCGGGTCGGCTCCAGACCCTCGACCAGGAGCGTGACGTTGTGGACACAGGGACCATTCGCGTCCAACGCCTGCTGCCAGGATTCCGCGCCGGGCCCTGGCTTCACGAACTGGAAGACGACACCGCCCAGCTTCATATGGATGATGCGGGCGCCGGGAGAGACCGACTCGATATAGGAGGAAAGCTGCCCTTCGACCTGCTCCGCACCGAACACCGCCCGCAAGAAATCCGCCGCCGCATCGGGGTCCGGATGCACGACCTCCACGTGCCAGAAAGCGCTCCCATGACCAGCCATCTCTCTCCCCCTCTCACGATCGTGGTCGCCCAGTGATTCCGGGATTCCATCCGACACTATATGATCCTGTGACCACCATGTGGAGGAATCCAGAAACGTGGCGCGCTCTTCGCCCTCACAGCGCCCCGCTTCGCGACACCCTCCCGCGCCCGAGCCCACAACGCATCGGAGATGCCATGCCCGAGAAAGCGCCCCGCGGCGTCACCTACAGCGCCCCCGACGAGGCCTATTTCGAAGCGCGCGGACTGCGACGCTTCGCGGGGGTCTGGTCACTCTGGGCCCTCGGCGTCGGCGCCGTCATCTCCGGCGATTTCTTCGGCTGGAATTTTGGACTCCTCTCCGGTGGCTTCGGCGGCTTGCTCGTCGCAACGGTGATCGTCGCCCTCATGTATATCGGGCTGTGTTTCTCGATCGCCGAACTCTCCCCCGCCTTGCCCCATACCGGTGGTGCCTACTCCTTCGCCCGAACCGCTTTCGGACCCTGGGGTGGATTTCTGACAGGCCTCGCCGAGAGCATCGAATATGTCCTCACCCCCGCCGTCATCGTCGTCGGCATCGGCGGCTATGTCGGCACGATCCTCGAGAGCAGCTTCGGACTGGTCATTCCCGCTCCCCTCATGTGGGCCGCCTTCTATGCGCTCTTCGTCGGCGTGAATATCGCGGGCGTCGAGCTGACCTTTCGCCTGACGGTCGCGATCACGATTGTCGCGCTCCTCGTCCTCGTCGTATTCTGGATCGGAGCAATCCCGCATTTCCGTTGGGAGCACGCACTGTCCGTCGCCCCCGCGCCGGGCCAGAGCATATGGTTCCCGAACGGGATCGCGGGCATCACCGCTTCCCTCCCCTTCGCCGTCTGGTTCTATCTGGCCATCGAACAGCTCCCCCTCGCCGCCGAAGAGAGCCACAACCCGAAACGCGATATGCCCCGCGGCCTGCTCTGGGGAATCGCGACCCTGATCGTCGCCTCGTTCCTGACGCTCTTTCTGAACGCCGGGATCCCGCCCGGCGCCGCCCTCGTCGGAGCCTCGGAGGAACCGCTCTTTCTCGCGTTCCGCACGATCTTCGGCCCGGGTGCGGGCGCGACCACCCTCGCCCTCGCCGCGGTCGCAGGCCTCGTCGCGAGTTTCCACGCCATCATCTACGCCTACGGCCGGAACATCTACTCGCTCTCACGCGCGGGCTATTTCCCGACCTGGATGTCCCGCACGCACGCCACGCGAAAGACGCCACACGTCGCCCTTCTGATCGGTGCGGTCGTCGGCTACGTCGTCGCACTCGCGATCGAGTACGGACAAGCGTTCTTCGGCGACGTACCCGTCGGCGGCGTGCTTCTCAACATGGCGGTCTTCGGTGCTGTCATCGCGTATATCATGCAGATGGCGGCCTACTTGAGAATCAAGTCGATCGCGGGACTCGAACGTCCCTACGTGAGCCCCCTCGGACGAAGCGGAGCGGTCGTCGCCGGCGCCATCGCGGCGCTGACGCTCGTCTTCCTCTTCGTGAATCCCGACTACCGTCCGGGAATCTACGGAGTCACGATCTGGTTCGCGGTATCGCTGGGCTATTTCGCCTTCTACGCGCGCCACCGCATGATCCTCTCGCCGGAAGAGGAGTTCGCCTTGCAGGCGGTCACCGACACCTGAAAGAGCGCACGGGGTTCACGGGCCGGCGGGAACCGTGCCGACCTCCGCGATGGACCGGACGGCATGAATCCCAGTGTTCCACGATGCGCCCGGCGCGGACCCGATCTACCCTCGATCCGGTCGATGTGCGGAGCACGATCCATCCACGGCTTCCGGCGACGCGCTTCTATGGAGGAGCCGATCCATGAATCGCGGACGAAACGCGCTCGCTTCCTGGCTTCTCACGGTCGGTTTTTCCTACCTCTACCTCGGCGAATTCCTCGGACATCGGGTCGAAGGTCAGATCGCCGCCTCGAGCGAACTCGGTGTCGCCAGCCTGGTCCTCCTCTCGAGCGGGATCAGTGTGATCATGACCGTCCGCTGGGCGAGAAGCTCCGGGAAAGCGGATGAGAACCTGGAAACGGCCTCTCCGCGACGACGCTTCCTGCTGGCCTTGCTGGGGTCGGCTGGGGGCCTGGTCGCGACCCTGGCCGCTGCCCTCTTTCCCAACCGCCGCTGGGGCAGCGTGACCGGCAGCAAGATCTTTCTGGTGCGACCGCCCTACAAGGCCGATCTCGCCCGCGACGAGTGGGGTGGCTCGAAGGTCACGGGCTATCGCCGCCTGGGCCGGACCGGGGCCTTCGTCTCCGACATCTCTCTGGGCTCGGGTTCGAGTACCGGCGGACGCCAAACCCTCGAGGTCGCTCGCGAGGCGATCGACCGTGGCATCAACTATTTCGACACGGCCCCCGACTACAGCGAAGCGGGCTCGGAGAATCGTCTGGGTGAGGCCATGAAAGGCCGACGCGACAAGATGTTCGTTGCGACAAAATTCTGTCTGCCACACGGTCATCTCGGACCCGGCACGAGCGTCGAGGGCTATACGAATGCGGTCGAAGGAAGTCTCGAGCGGCTCCAGACCGATTGGGTCGATCTGATCCACGTCCATTCGTGCAATTCGGTCGAGCGACTCCTCGACGAGAACGTCCACGAGGCCTTCGATCGCCTCAAGGAGGCGGGCAAGGTACGCTTCCTGGGCGTCTCGACCCATACCCCGAATCTCGAAGAGGTCGCGAACGCGGCAATCGAAAGCGACCGCTTCGACGTGATGATGCTCGCCTATCATTTCGGCGCCTGGCCGGCGCTCTCCGACATCATCGATCGTGCCGCGGCAAGAGATATCGGCATCGTCGGCATGAAGGTACTGCGCGGCTCCCAGCATCATTTCCTCGACTGGAGCCCGGATGAGCGAGACTCCTTCACCCAGGCCTCGTTCAAATGGGTGCTCTCCAATCCGGGTGTCTCCTGCCTCGTGATCTCGCTCTGGGAATCCGGCCAACTCGACGAATTTCTCTACGCCTCCGGCCAATCCCTGCGACCCCAGGACGTCGCCGTGCTCGAGCGGTATCAGGAATTGACCAGCGACTCCCATTGCCGCCCCCATTGTGGCCTGTGTCTCGACGGGTGCAGCGAAGGCCTCCCGATCCACGACATCCTGCGCCACCGCATGTATTTCGAGAATTTCGGTGCCCAGAAAGAAGCCATGCGGCTCTACGCTTCCCTCGATCAGGGTGCCGAGGTCTGCGGCAGCTGTGACGCGCCCTGTCGGTCATCGTGTCCCTCCGGCATCGCCATTCCCGAACGCATGCGCGACGCCCACGAAATGCTCTCGGCGAGCCCGGGAAGATCGCTTGGCTGATTCGCGACGAGAGCGGCTCGGACCACTGGGAATGCGCCCCAGACGTTGGCTGGGCGGGTTGAAGCTCGCGCTGCGAACGGCGGGTTCCTTCTTTCGGATCGCCTCGGATGGGGTCGCAGAAAGACTGGGCGGAGCCCTTCCGCGCACGAAGGCGCAGATCGCGAAACCCGAGACCATCAACGAACTGATCCGGCGCCATGCGCCCAGGGACCAGATCCCTCTTCCGCCGGTTCAGGGGGTGAGACTCTCCGGGGTCGATTTCGAGAGCAGCAATTGCCTCAACTTCCTGATCGACCTCGACTTCGAAACCACCGCTTCACACAAACCCCTGCCGAAGACAGCCTATGTGAAGCTCCCCTGTGAGGAGCTGTCGACGCGATCCTTTGCCAACACGCTCGGCTTCTGGCCACTCGAAACCATTTTCTGCGAGCGCGTGGCACAGCATATGCCGATTCGCGTGCCTCGGGTCTATGCCGCGGTCCAGCGCGGCGCGCGCTTCGTTCTCCTACTCGAGAACCTGCACGAGATCCCCGGCGCGCGGCTCTTCATCAACCGCGACATGGCGGCGGGGACGACACCCGAGCGCGCCGCTCGGGTGCTTCGCAGCTTTGCCGAGATGCACGCCCATTTCTGGGACTGGCCCGAGGCAAAGCGCGAAGCATTCCTACCCAACGAGCTCAATACCTTCACTGCCCCCAAAATGCGCAACGTCACCCTCGCGCTCAACGCCTCGGCACTCGGACCGGCGCAGAAAGCCGCCCCCGATCTCGTGAGCGAGCGGCTGGTCGAGACCTGCCGGCTTGCCTTCGACCACTGGGACCTGATTCTCGAAGCCTGGTATCGAGGCCCGCTGACGTTGATCCACGGCGACAGCCATCTCGGCAACTGTTTCGAATATCCCACTGAAGCGGGCCCGCAGGTCGGCATGATCGATTTTCAGGCGACCCATTGGAGCAAGGGGATGCGCGACGTGCAATATTTCATGATCAACTCGATGGAGCCGGAGCTCCTCGAAGCGAGCGAGGAAGAACTGATTCGCGGCTATTGCGCAGAACTCGCCGGTCACGGCGTGACGCTCTCCTTCGAAGAGGCCTGGGAGCAATATCGGGCCTTTTCCTTCCAGACCCTGATGGTGGGCATCGTCCCGCTCGGACTCGGCTCCCTGACCGAACGAAACGAGACGGTGCTCGCGATCACGCGTCGCAGCTCCGCGGCGGTTGAGCGGTTGAAATTTCGGGATTGGGTCGAAGGGCTTCGTTCGCAGGCTGAGTAGCGTACGCCCTTCGAGACCGTACCCAACGTCATCCGGGCTCAGATGGCGCCCTTCCGCGCGAGCGACGCAACGGCCGCCGCGTCGAGTCCGATCCAATCGAAGAGGACCTCGGCGTTATGCGCGCCCAGCGCAGGACCCGTGTGACGATGACGCCCGGGTGTCGTGCCGAGTCGCGGGACGGGTGCCACGACAGAAAGCTCGCCCATGGTGGGGTCTAATAGCGTCGAGAGGCTCGCCCGCTCACGAAGTTGGGGGTCATCGAGGATCGCGGACAGATCGTTGACCGGGGCCACCGGGATCCGGATGGTGTGAAACGCTTCGATCGCCTCGTCGCGAGACCGATCGGCGATCCAGCTCGCCACGAGCCCATCGAGTTCGTCCGCCGCCGCGAGCCGGGCCTCGGAGGTCCCGAAGCGCGTGCGGAACTCGGGCGAATCGAGCCCGATCAGACCCAGAATCCGCCCGACCTGCGCATCCGTCGTCCCCGAGAGCGCCATCCAATCGCCATCGCTCGCGCGATAGAGATTGCGGGGGACACCGCCCGCGACGCGACTCCCCATCCGTTTTGGCCCCGGCCCATGGCCGTCGTGGCTCACGAGGGGGAGCGCCAGGAGCTGAAGGATCGGTTCGACCATCGACACATCCACGTGTTGACCCCGTCCACCTCCTTCACCCCCTCGATCTCGCGCATAGAGCGCAATCATCGCTCCGATGACACCCGAGAGCCCGCAGAGCGTATCCCCGAGCGGAAGCGAGGGGACCATCGGAGGCCCCTCCGCCTCACCGTTCATGTGGGCGAACCCCGCGAAGGCTTCGGCGAGCGTGCCCGCTCCGGCGCGATCCGCGTAGGGGCCCGTCCGGCCATAACAGCTGACACTCACGACGACGAGCCGCGGATTGCGAGCCGCCAGCGTGTCGTAGGCGCAACGCCAACGCGCGAGCATCTTCGCCGGCAGGTTTTCAACGAGCACGTCCGCGGTATCGACGAGCTGCCCGAAGACCCGCTGACCCTCGGCGTGATCGAGGTCGAGAGTAATCGCGCGTTTATTGCGCGAGACGAGGGCCCATTGCGGGGAAGCTCCTGCGCGCTGGACTCCGATCCGACGCAGCGGATCGCCCGCGCGGGGCTCGATCTTGACGACGTCCGCGCCGAAATCGGCGAGGGTGGTGGCGATCTGCGGCGCCGCCAGAAGATTGCTCAGATCGAGGACCTTGAGTCCCGCGAGGGCGGTCGATTCCGACATGCCACGACACTACCACGACCTCCGCTCGTCCCGAACGGGACCGCTGATCCACCCGAGACTCCCTTGGAATCGGGCCCATGTGCCGATCCGGTCGCTCGAGGAGGCCCGGAAAGCGCTTTGGCGAGTCGCGTCCCGCCGGATCGACTTCTTTTCCGAACGCCCATGGCACCTGGACCGAGGAGCGGGGCCGCGTCGATGCGAGCGGAGTTGCACATCGGGTCGAAGACCTCGACCCGATCCCCGCGTGGGTCTGCGGTAGTCTCGGCCATCGTCACGCGATGGGCCCGCACCTTTTCCGACCGAGCGCGCCGTGACCCACGGAATCGCTGGTGCTGAATTCGCGGGGGGCGAGCGGGTGTCGGAATCGGCACGCAGGGGCTCAGATTCCCGCCCAAATCGGGACGAGCGTGAGTCCCCCAAGCGCCTATTCTCCGTACGCCCAACAAGGCGAGAACCTGCAAAAACTGAAAAGGGGTCGAGAATGGCAGCCGACATCGTAATTCGAGGAGGGGACGTCGTCGACGGATCCGGTGCTCCCCGCCGCCGGGCCGACGTCGCCATCAAGGACGGCCGCATCAGTGAGATCGGCGAGAACCTCGCCGGCGCACGCACCCTCGATGCCACCGGCCAGATCGTCGCGCCCGGATTCATCGATATTCACACCCACTTCGACGCGCAGGTCTTCTGGGACCCGGCGCTCACGCCTTCCTGCTTCCATGGCGTCACCACCGTGATCGCCGGCAACTGCGGGTTCTCGATCGCCCCCACCCGCCCCGAACATCGCGAGGTGATCGCCAAGACCCTCGAGAATGTCGAGGACATGGATGTCGCTTCGCTCGCGGAGGGAATTCCCTGGGATTTCGAAACCTTCCCGGAATACCTCGACTCGGTTGAGCGCCGGGGCACGATGCTCAATTATACCGGCTATGTCGGCCATACCGCGCTGCGCCTCTTCGTGATGGGCGATGCCGCCTACGAACGCGGGGCGACCGAGCAGGAAATCCAGGCCATGTGCCAGACGCTCGAAGAGGGGATGCAAGCGGGGGCGGCGGGATTTGCGACGAGCCTCGCGCCGACTCATATCGGGATGAACGGCAAGCCGATTCCGAGTCGTTGGGCGGATATCAACGAGATCGAAGCCCTCTCCCGGACCGTGGGTCGCTTCGGCAAGGGCGTCGTGGGCTTTACGCCGGGGGACATCGTGCCTCTCGAGCGGATCTACGATCTCCAACTCGAGGTCGGCCGTCCCTTCACCTGGACTGCACTTCTCTCCTTCCCGGGCGGCCTTCACGAGTCGTCTACCAAGACTCACACCGAGGGACGTGCGCGGGGGGCGGATGTCTGGCCCCAGGTCTCTCCGCGACCCCTGGTGATCCAATTCCTCATGAGCGATCCCTTCCTCTTCGGAGCAGCCCAGCCCTTCGCCGACCTGATCGGCCGGAGCCGGAAAGACCGAAAAGCCTGCTATGCGGATTCAGAGTGGCGCAAGAATGCGCTGGTCGAACTCGAAACGATCGCGATCAAGCCGCGCTGGGACGCCATGAGGATCGACGAATCCGACAATCCCAGCCTGATCGGGAGAATGATCGGCGAGCTCTCCCGAGAACGTGGTGAATCGCCACTCGACACGCTGTGCGCAATTTCCCTCGAGGAAGACCTCGGCGTGCGAGTCACTCAGCCGGTTGCGAACGACGACGAGGAGGTCGTCGGCGAATTGCTGAATCTCGAGGGGGCAGCGCTCGGCCTCTCGGATGCGGGTGCCCACGTCGGCCAGCTCTGTGATGCGCCGCAGGCGACCGATCTGCTCGGCAATTGGGTGCGTGATCGTGAGATCATGAGTCTCGAACGCGCGATCCAGAAGCTCTCCGGTGAGCCGGCATCGATCTTCGACCTCGAAGATCGCGGCACGCTCACGGAAGGCAATCACGCGGATGTCGTCGTATTCGATCCCGACACCGTCGCGCCGGGCCCGGTCAAGCGCGTATGGGATTTTCCAGCGGGTGCCGATCGTCTGACGGCCGATTCGCCCGAAGGCGTGACCCACGTGCTCGTCAACGGGACGCCCATCCGGGAGGAGGGTGTCGCGAAGCTCGACGACGCAGAGGCCAATAGAGCGGGCATGATTGCAGCGCTCCGATAGATCGTCGAGCGACCGCAATCCCCCGTGCTCTTCAGGGCCGAGGCCTCTCCCCCGCGTCGCCTCGGCCCTCTCGTGCCCGGAAGACAGGTCGCCCGGATCGAATGGAATCCCGTACAAAGTCGTGAAGGGAGCACTCACGACATTCGGCATTGAGGACCTCGAGGACGATCGCACCATCGAAGCCGACGCCCCCGACGAGCCCGATACACCGAGCCAGATCGAATTCTTCCTGCCCCGGTATGAGGCGACGATTCATCGTCGCTTCCACGGAATCCCCCTCGCCATGGGCCACCCCATCCGAGAGTTGGACATTCGCGAGCCGATCGATCGGGAGCGCCTTGAGCGCCGCCCAATCGGGGCCCTCGCATAAGGCAGATTCTTGGCGAGTTCACGCTCGGTCCCCTCTGCGGATCCGATCGCGATTCCCGAGATCTCCATGCCAGCGAGCCCGCGATCCCGCATCCGGGACGCCAGGCGCTCTAAAAAAGCGCCCTCTTCCTCGAGTGTGCGAAGCCAGAAGATACCCGGCGCGAGCGCATCGAAACCCGCCGTGGCCGCGGCATCCGCGTGAGCCTCCCACTGCCTCGGCAGGCCGTGAAGCGAGGAGTGATTGAGCGTCACCAGTCCAAAGCGCGGCATCGC
Organism: Deltaproteobacteria bacterium; assembly: GCA_002719955.1. GTDB lineage: Bacteria > Myxococcota_A > UBA9160 > UBA9160 > UBA4427 > UBA4427. The sequence goes on from PBFW01000007.1 coordinate 137,530, forward strand.
CATAGGCTATCCGGCACCCGAGGCGCGGTAGCCCCAGCCCTCCCCTGGTGTAACGTCGGAAATTCATAAGGAGCCCCCTGCGATCATGACCCCCTGCCGATGAAGAACGCCCGCTACACGCTCGGCCTGTTGCTCATCATCTACGTCGTGAATCACATCGATCGTCAGGTGATGTCGATCCTGGCCGAATCCATCCGGATCGATCTCGATCTCAGCGATACGCAGCTCGGTCTGCTCATGGGCGGCGGCTTCGCCATCTTCTACACCTTCGCGGGCATTCCGATCGCACGCTTTGCCGACAAGAATAATCGCAGCAATATCATCGCGACGGCACTCGTCCTCTGGAGCGCGATGACCGTCGCCTCGGGATTGGCGCGGAATTTTGCTCAGCTGATGGCGGCGCGAATCGGTGTCGGTGTCGGCGAGGCAGGCTGCACGCCGCCTGCCCACTCGATCATTTCGGACACATTCCCTCCCGAGCGGCGCGCGACCGCATTATCGACCTACCAACTCGGCGTTCCGATCGGCACACTCTTCGGCCTGATCGCGGGCGGCTATCTCGCGGAGGGCCTCGGTTGGCAGACGGCCTTCTTCGTCGTCGGCGTCCCGGGCATCCTGCTCGCGGTCATCGCAAAACTCACCCTCGTAGAGCCCGAGCGGGGGCATTTCGATCGAGACGTCACCGATGAAGTCGAGAGTCTCGGCGGCACGATCGCCTTCATGGCGCGATTGCCGTCGATGCGCCACGTGCTCATGGGTTCATCCGCGCAGACGGTCTTTCTCTTCGGTGTCGCCGCCTTTCACGCCGTCTTCCTTCAACGCATTCACGACCTCTCCATTTCCGAAGCGGGGCTTCGGCTCGGTCTGATCGCCGGGATCGCGGGTGGAGTCTCAGTCTTCGGCGCGGGTTGGCTCGCGGATCGAATGGGAACGCGGGACCTTCGCTGGATCTGGTGGATTCCGGCGATCGGGGCCCTGCTCTCGTTGCCCTTCTCCTTCGTTGCCTACTCGACCGAAAACACCTCTCTCGCCGTCGGAATGATCGCCGCCGCGACCTTCCTCAATCATTCCTATTCGGGCCTCACCCACGCCATCATGCAGGGGCTCGTGAAGCCACGGATGCGCGCCACGATGTCGGCGATCGCACTCTTCGTCATGAATCTGCTGGGCGGCGGGTTGGGACCGATCGCGATCGGGCAGCTCTCGGATCGCTTCGGGCTCCGATCCGCAATGCTCCTCCTGAGCGTCTTCGTCGCCTGGGCGAGCCTCCACTATCTGCTCGGGGCAAGGACCTACACGCGAGATCTCGAGGCGAAAAACGCCTGACTCGTGATCAGTTCCCGCTCAGGTTTCCCAACTCGTCGGCGCCCTTGATCTCCCCGAGGAACTGGACACATTCCGCGTGGTTGCCTTCCGGGTCGACGACAAAGGCCACCCGAACCGGCGCGACATCGGATTGCTTGACCTCGACGTGGATCGATCCACCACTCTCGACCACGCGATCGACGAGCGCGTCGAGATCGTCGGTCTGGAAACCCAGGATTACGGCGCCGGGCACCGGTGCCGGTTTGTCGACGAATTTGAGCAACATGATCGAACCCGGACCAAAAGCCGAGTCTTTCCCGAGCATGATCTCATCGATCGGGTCGATCCCGATATCCGCCTGGACCCGGTCTAATGGCTTCAATCCGAAAACCTGTTGGTAGTAGGCGGACATCTTCTCAAGATCGTCGACAACGAGCTTCGTAAAGGAAAAAGTCGCGTTCATATTCGTCTCCTGGGGGGTGATGAGGCCGAACTCTTTCGTTCTTCTGCTACTCGCCTCTCGGCCTGATGTCGGGATGGGAATACGCTGGGATCTGCGGCGGGGGGAGGATCTCGCCCGTCTCGAGATCGAGCGCGTCGAGCCCGAGTTCGAGGGGATACTCGAGGCTGTAGGTGATCAGACCGGTCCGCTCCTTGGCCGGAAGGTGGCAGAGGGCAAGGGCCGCCTCCGCCAGATACTCGACCGGCTCCGTGGGATAGCCCTTCGGGATATAGCGATCGGCGCCCGGCGTGCTGATCGCGCTCGTCGGAGCGATCTGGTTTACCGCAATTCCCTCGCTCTCGAGCTCAGCCGCCAATCCCTGGGTATATCGAGAGAGCGCGGCTTTCATCGCCGCATAGATCGTCGCCCCTCCGAAGCGCGCAAAGTCGTCATAGGGCCTGGCGGGGCGTTCCGCGGTCACGGAACCCACGTTGACGATCCAGCCCTCGCCCTGTCGGCGCATGATGGGGATGGCCGCCTGTGCGAGCTTGAAGGGCGCGCGCAGATAATGATCGACCGACGCTTCAAAGAAATCGTCGGGCATCGTCTCGACGGTCGCGTATTGCGCGAAGCCCGCGGCATTCACGAGGATATCGAGGCGCCCCGCCTCGGCGACCGTGCGATGGATGAGTGTGTCGCGTTCGGCGGGCTCTCCGAGATCCGCCTTGAGCGAGAAGGCCTTCCCCCCCGCTCGCTCGATCAGTTCGACGGTCTCGATGAGGGTCCCCGCATAGTCGTCGGCGAGGTCGAGGCTGCGCGCGGTCACGCCGACGCGCGCACCCGCCTTGGCCAGACGTCGCGCGATCGCGCGACCGATGCCACGACTCGCTCCAGTGACGAGGGCGACGCGCCCCGCGAGCGAAAGATCTTGAGAGCTCATGGCGAAAACTCCATCGCGAATCGCCATCGTGGATGGAAGGATCGACGTCGACCCGGATCCGCGCGATCAGGCAGCCGGCCGAATCTTGTAGCGAATGGGCAGCGTCTTGAGCCCGACGACAAAGCTCGAGTGGATCTGTGTCGGCGCCCCGGCCAGCTCCATCCTCTCGATTCGATTCGCGAGTTCCAGGAAGAGGGCACGCGCACTGAGCCGCGCCACATGCGCGCCCATACAGAAATGTTCGCCCGTCCCGAATCCCAGGTGACGATTCGGGTGACGCGTGATGTCGAAATCGAAGGGATTTTCGAAAACCGTGTCGTCGCGATTGGCCGAGGCATAGAACATGACGAGATGCTCGCCGGCCTTCATCGTCGTCCCATGGAGCTCGACGTCCTCGAGGAGATATCGCTTCATATAGTTCACGGGCGTGGCCCAGCGAACGATCTCCTCGACCGCACTCCTCGCGAGCGTTGGATCCGCGCAGAGTTTCGCGAGCTGATCCGGGTGTTCGAGAAGGGCGGCCATCCCACCGGAAATCGCGTTGCGCGTCGTATCGTGGCCGGCGGTGAAGACGATCAGGTAATAACCGAAAGTCTCGACGGGACCCATCGGCGAGCCATCAGCCATCTTGGCGTTTGCGAGCAAGCTCGCCAGATCGTCGCCCGGATTCGCTCGACGGTTCTCGATCACGCGGGTGAAGAGTGCGCCGAAGTCCGCGATGAGCTGGTTGCTGGCTTCGCCCCGATCCTCGCCCTCACGCTGCAGATCCGGATCTTCCGATCCGAATAGTTGCTGGGTCAACTCGAGAATCAGATCCTCGTCCTCGGGTTCGATCCCCAGCAGCGTCGCGAGGACCCGGAGCGGGTGACGCTGGGCAATCGTCTCGATAAAATCCGCCTCGCCCTCTTCACCGAGCTTGTCGATCTGTGCTCGCGCGCACTCCTCGACGATCTCGTCGAGGCGATGGATGTTGCGAGGCGTGAAGAAGCCGCTGGCGACCCTTCGAAAATCCCGATGCTCGGGCGGATCCATCTCGATGACCGTCTTCATCGTCCCGAAGCTCGAGGGATCGTCCACCTGCCGCCGAAGCTGCTCGTGGTTGAGCAACATCGGACCCTTGATATTGCTGAAGATCTCCGGCTGGCTCGAGATCGCCATGATGTCCGCATGGCGAGTGATGCAGTAGAAGGGCTCGAAATCATCCGATTCGCATCGGTAGACCGGAGCCTCTCTGCGCAGCTGGTTCCAGATCTCGTGGGGTTGACCACTCACACCGTAATTATTCGGAATGATCAGGTCGTTGGGATCGAAATCGAGCGCCATCAGCGGAAGTCCTCGGGCAGCGCGGTCGGATGAGCGCGCAGGGTTGATTCAGCGGGATCTCGAGATTCTAGCGCTAAAAGTCACCCCACCGCATGTGCGACTTCGGTCAAGCGCGCGCTTCCGATCGATCCTGTTTGAGTTCGAAGACATTGCCGAAGGGGTCGCGACCATAAGCGCAGATCGAAGCTCCCAGCTCGACGGGTGGAGCGTTGAATACGACGCCGGCGCCCACGAGCCGCGCGTACTCGTCCTCAATCCCCGTCACGGCCAGACAGAAATGCGTGAGGCCGTGGTCGCAGACGCGAAACTCGAGATCCTGCGGGCGCGGCTCCGGGGATTCGTATTGGAAGATCTCGATTCGTGTCTCGCCCATGCGGAGCATCGCGACCTCAGAGGCCGATTCAGCGAGCCCCACCAGCGCGTCGAGTTCTGCGACGCCCTTAGGCCACCCCGATTCGCTCTCGAGTTCGAACCCGAGTACCCCACAGTAGAAATCGATCGCCACCCGAAGGTCGGGCACCGAGATCGCCGTGTGTTCGACTCCGTGGATCACAGTGGAAGGTCCTCCGTCAATGGAATGGCCGCACCTCGACCCGGCATCCGGCACCGATCAGGACCACCCCACCCGCTGCCAAAGCACTCGATCATCCGAGCCTCGGCCCCGCACGACGATGTAACAGGGCGCACCGCGCGTCCACAGCGGACGAAACGGCGACTGGCCGGCGCGTTCGCATCGGATAGGATCGAGACAGGCTCGGAGGACCGAGCAACCCAAACGAACGGAGCCCCCATGCCCCTTGGACCGATGGACGATTTTCTTGCTCACCAGACCCCGGACACCTTCGATCACGTCTACACCAGCGACCGCGCCTTCTACGATCGCTACTACTTCAACTGCCATTCCTGCAGCGACGAGATCTTCCTCATCACGGGCATGGGCCAATACCCGAATCTCGGTGTTCTCGATGCATTCGTCACCATTTCGGTTGCAGAGAAACATTATTGCGTGCGCGCCTCGCGCGAACTCGGTCACGATCGACTCAACACCAGCGTCGGACCCTTCGGCGTCGAGGTCGTCAAGGGTCTCGAGACGCTCCGGGTCACCTGCACTCCGAACGAGTGGAATCTGGATTTCGACCTCACCTGGAATGGTTTCGTCCCGGCGCGCGAAGAACCCGTCACCTATCGACGCCTGGGCAATCGACTCACGGAACACACCGTCCGCTTCGCACAGGTCGGCCACTGGCAGGGCGAGATCAACGTCGGTGGAAAGCGTTTCGAGGTCACGCCCGACAGATGGAAGGGCGCGAGGGATCACTCCTGGGGCGTGCGACCGAATACGGGGGAAGCGGAACCGCCGGGAGTCCTCGCCAACTACCGACCCGAGGGCGAATTCGGCCATTTCCACAACTGGATCCCGATGCAATTCGACGATTTCATGATCAAGGTCTATTTCGACGAGGATGCGAATGGTCATCGGCACATGGAAGAAGCCGTCAAGGTTCCGAAGATCGGCGCAAACGAACCGACCATCCACCTCGGCAGCCCCAGACACGAGATCACCTTCAAGTCGGGCACGCGGGAAATCGCGCAAACGGTCCTGACCTTCGCGAATACGGACCTTCGGATCGTCGGCACACCGCTCCGCACGAATTACCTGCTAGGCGGGTCGGGCTATCGCGCCGATGACCACTGGGGACTCGGCCACCACCAGGGTGCACTCGCGGTCGAAGGGCTCGAATGGGATCTGAAGGACCCCGATCAATTCGCACAGATTCAGGGGCTGAACGAGATGCTCTGTCGCTGGGAACTCTCCACCGGCGAGATCGGCTACGGAATGCACGAAAACGTCTGTTTCGGGATCTACCATCCCTACGGATTCGAATCGCTGGACGCGGTCGCGCCCTAGAGAATCAACCCATGAGTCCTTCCAGATCCGCTGGGCGTTTGTACAGCTCACGACATCGCTGGCAGCGAGAATTCGAACGAGGCCGGCCGAAGGGGCTCCGAATTGGCAGCGGTCAGGGAGGTGGACGCAAGCGCCGGACACTATGCTTGAAACCAGTTTGATGCCCCAAGGAAGCTTTCGGCGGAACGGCCCCGCTCGAAATCGCAAAGGAATTGGATGCCATGAATACACAGCTCGCTCGCGAACTCGGCCTCGAATTTCCGATCTTCGCCTTCACGCATTGCCGCGACGTCGCCGCCGCGGTTTCGAAGGCCGGCGGAATGGGCGTGTATGGCGTCGCCGGAAATTCTGCCGCCGATATTCGAGCTGAACTCGAGTGGATCGAGAAGGAGGTGGACGGCAAGCCCTATGGCGTCGACGTGCTCCTGCCCACCCGCTTTGTCGGGAGCAACCACGAGGGCGGTTTCAGTGGTGACCAACTCGATGAGCGTATCCCCGATGATCATCGACGATTCGTCGAGAGCCTCCTCGCACGATACGAAGTCCCGCCCCTCCAGGAGGACATCCCGATCCGCGAGGGGACGGGAGTCGGGCTCGAGAGCCAGCGCGAACTCATCGAAGTCCTCTTTGAGTACGACATCAAGTTGATCGCGAGCGCACTCGGTCCACCACCGCCCTGGATGATCGAGAAGGGCAAGGACAGGGGCGTCATGGTCGCCGCCCTCGCCGGCACCGTCGAACACGCCCAACGCAGTGCAGCCGCTGGGGCCGATCTCATCATTGCCCAGGGATACGAAGCCGGCGGCCACACCGGGCAGGTCTCGACGATGGTCCTCGTTCCCGAGGTCGTCGATGCTGTCGCCCCTCTCCCCGTACTCGCCGCGGGTGGAATCGGCACGGGGCGCCAGGTCACGGCATCCCTCGCGCTCGGTGCCCAAGGCGTATGGATCGGCTCCCTCTGGCTGACGACGGAGGAAGCCGAGACCGCTCCCGTCGTGAAGGAGAAATTTCTCGCTGCCGGATCGAGCGACACACTTCGGAGTCGATCGCTCACGGGCAAGCCGGCTCGACAGCTGAGGAGCGCCTGGACCGAAGCCTGGGAAGATCCGTCCAATCCCGACCCGCTTCCGATGCCCCTCCAGCAAAGACTCGTGCGTGAGGCCCAGACACGCATCACGCGCACGGCGCACAAGTCTCCCGGCGCAGCTGAGCTCTCCAACTATTTCGTGGGACAGATCGTCGGTACGATGAACCATGTCAAATCCGTCCGCGCAGTCATGGAAGAACTCGCGACCGGATACGCGGATACGATGGAACGCCTCGACGAGTGGGCGGCCGGGGAATAGCCGGGCGCAACATCAGCGACTGTCCACCGCTCTCGGGGCCCAGGAGCCGCTCGAGGACTCAGGCGATCCCCACGCCCTCGGCACGGCCCGGATCGCGGCCAGTGGCGCCCGAACCAGGCCCGATCGATCCTCCCCGAGCGCGCGCTCGAGCGGGAGATCGCCTAGTTTCGATCCCCAACCACTCACTCGAGGACGCGCATGCGTTTCTGGCACGGAATGGGATATACGCCGCTCGACGAGCTCACCCCGCTCGCCCAACACGCCGAAGCCCTTGGCTTCTACGGAATGACTCTCGGCGATCATTGGGTGACGGCCGAAGAGCAGGTCGACCGCTACGAGATCGCCGCCGATGGCACCACGCCCTGGGAGCAGACCGTCCCCTGGCCGGACCCCTGGGTTCAGTTTGCGGCCCTCTCGAAGGACACGACGCGACTCCGGTTCCTGACCACCGTCTATATCCTGCCCCTGCGAGACGCATTCACCGCCGCAAAGGGAATCAGTACGGCCTCGGTTATCTCCGGCGGGCGCATCCATCTCGGTCTCGGAGTCGGATGGCAGAAACTGGAATTCGGGCTGAGCGGCCAGCCCTTTCACAAACGGGGACGCCACGCCGACGAACAGATCGACGTCCTGAAAAAGCTGTGGACCGGTGAAATGGTCGAGCACCAGGGCGATTTCTATTCCTTCCCCCGCATCCGGATGCTCCCGGCGCCACCGAGCCCGATTCCGATCTACGTGGGCGGGACCTCCGAGGCGGCCTTTCGTCGCGCGGCCCGATACGACGGCTGGGAGGGAGCGGTCTACCCGTGGAACGAAATCGAGGCCTATGTGAAAGGCGCGCGCGCGGCGCGACTCGAGGAAAAGGGGACGCTCGACGGCTTTCGAATGATCGTCGGCTGTACGGAACCGACCCCCGAACGAATGGACCAGCTCCGTGAGTGGGGCGTGACCGACTACCTGAAGCCGCCCTGGACCGATGGCCTGAATTCGACGCAGACACCCCTCGATTATAAACTCGAGGAGATGGCCCGGTTCTCGGAAACCTATCGCGTGGGGGCAAGCGATCGCGATTGATCGTCTGGGCGAGGGACGACGCGGTCGGCGATCACCAGCGACCGGCGTCGAGGCCCCTACGTTCTTCGCCGACTCTTCTCTCTGAATATTCCTGCCGACTTGACCACCGACCCCAACTTGTCGCTCCGGAGACCCGCCCATGAGTTCGACCACCCCCGTCATCATCGAAGCGGCCATCAACGGCGTCACCCCCCGCGACCGCAATCCGAATGTCCCCCGCACACCCGCAGAGATCGCCGAAGAATCGATCCGGTGCATCGAGGCCGGCGCCTCGATCATTCACAACCACAACGACGATCCCGTGCTCGACATGGTCACCGTCGCCCATGAAGCGGCGCCTTACATCGAGGCGTGGAGGCCCGTGCTCGAACGCCACCCCGACGCCTTCCTCTATCCGACCATGACGGGAGGGGGTGCGCATACGACGGTCGAGCAACGCTACGGACATATCCCGCAGATTGCAGAGGCCGATCTCCTGCGGATGGGCATCGTCGACCCGGGCTCCGTCAATATCGGGGCCTTCGAGGCGGATGGCGCGCCCGCCGCGGGCGACATCGTCTATCTCAACTCGAACGCCGATATCCGCTACATGGTCGACACCTGTACGGGACTCGGTGTCCCGATCAATTTCTCGATCTTCGACGGCAGCTTCATGCAGACCGCCCTCGCCTATATCCGTTCGGGAAGGATCGTACACGGCGGCCTGGTCAAGATCTTCTTTGGCTCGGACTACGCACCCATCGGCCTCCCGGCGACCGCAGCCGGCCTGGCCGCCTACCTCGACCTCCTGCGCGATTGCCCGCTTCCGTGGTCGGTGGCGCTGCCCGGCGGTGATATCCTCGTGAGCGAAGTCGGCCGACTCGCCCTCGAGCGCGGCGGACACCTGCGCGTCGGTCTCGAAGACTACGCCGGACCGGATCAGCCAACCAACCTCGAGATCCTGGAGAGAACGGCCAAGCTCTGTGAGGAAGTCGGCCGGCCGATCGCAACCCCCGCCCAGACCGCCGAATTGATGCGCGGCGGACTCTAGGCCGAGGAGAACGAGATGACCGCAAACGATTCATCCGAACACCCGAAACTCAACTATTCCAAGGACGACCCGGGCCAGCTCTGGGAAGAGTTCTGTGACTCGCTCAAGCGAGCGGGCAATATCCTTCGCCGCCCCGAGACGCCGCAGGACGAAAGGACGATCGCCGAGGGCTATCGCCACCTGCTTCGAATGGTGCGGATCGGCTTCGAGAACACCTTCGAGCTCGCGGATCTCGCGGCTCCACAGCTCACCCCGATGGTCGGTCGAATGGTTCAATACGAGGGCATCACCTCCGACGCCCGCTATCTGCATGCCTTCATCGATGGCTCGGCGGCCCACGTGATTCGTGGGACGCGCGGTGAGGCACCGCTCATCGAGTTCGGCACCTACAACGGCAAGATGGGGATCCACGATCCCAGCCATCTTCTCGGATCGATCACGGAGGAAAAGCTCCAGGTCGGCTCGGATGGACGGATCGAAGTCGTTCTTTCCCCAGAAGAGCACTCGGGCAACTGGATTCGCACCGATGCCGAGACGCGTTATGTCATGATCCGCCAATACGCATCCGAGTGGGACCGGCTCACACCCGGCCGCTTCGAGATCGCGCGCACGGACGGCGCGACCCCCGCCCCACCCTTCGATCTCGAAGAGATCCGCGACGGTCTCGAACGAACGGCCGCCTTCTCGAACGGCAATCCGCTCATCTGGGCCGGGATCTCCGATTATTGGGCCAATTTTGCGGTGAACCGTTTCGTCCCCGAGGTCGATGCCGACGCGCTGACCGACATCGCGCCGCCCTCCGGCCATCATTTCTGTTGTGGCTATTTCGATCTGGGCGAGGACGAAGCGTTGGTCATCACGTTCCAACCCGGCGAGGCCGGATTCTGGAGCCTCGGCCTGGCCAGTTACTGGTACGAAACCATCGGCTACGGGCGCAAGGAGTCCCACCTGAATAGCGGGACCGTGAACGCCGATCCCAACGGACGGGTGCGTGTCGTCATCTCCCAGTCCCCACCTCCGGAATCCGCCGGCATCCAGAATTGGCTCGATCCCAAGGGCCACCAGAAAGGCACGATGGTCTTCCGCTGGTCACGACCGAAATCGCCGATGCCCGACTTCGAATGCGAGCGCGTCGCACAGGAATCGCTCTCGTGAGCACCCGAAAGAGCGCGCCCGCCCGCTTCGTCGTGGGGACGGGCCGCTGCGGTTCGACTCTTCTTTCGCGCATGCTCTCGATGAACGAGCGGGTGCTCAACGTATTCGAACTCTTCTCGGGCATCGATCCACCCTTCCGCTTCGAGCACCGCGAGGTGACGGGCAAAGAACTCGCCGAACAACTTCGACTCGATCACCCGATGTTGACGATGGTCATGAAGCGGGGCGGTGAAGTCCCCGAAGTCGTCTATCCCTTCGACGATCCAAACTCGCGTTATGTGCTCGGCGATCCCGTCCCCTGGGCCCTCGCCATCGCGATCCCCCGCATCAGCGATGACCCCGATGCGCTCTACGACGAGATGATCGAGCGGGTCGAGGCCGCTCCGACCCGAACACTCCCGCTGCATTATCGGGCGATTTTCGACTGGCTGACGGATCGATCGGGCAAGCCCGCCTGGATCGAACGTTCCGGCGGATCGATCGACTTCCTTCCGGATCTGGTCGAGTTCTTTCCCGACGCACGCTTCGTTCACATCCATCGCGACGGGCACGAATCGGCGCTCTCCATGCGCGAATATGCACCACTTCGAGTCTCGGTCGCCGTCATGAACGGCCTGGCGGGTGAGATCGAATATACCCACGAGGGGCTCGAGCGCCTCGAGCGCGAGGAAGGCGACGCGATCGACCGGCTTCTCGCCACCGAGTCTCCCATCGAGCTCTACGGGAAATATTGGAGCGAGCAGATTACGAACGGCGATCGAGCACGCCAAACGCTGCCCACTGAAAAATTCCTCGACGTGAGATTCGAAGAATTGGTGGTGAACCCCCGTGAAGTTCTGACCGGAATCAGTGATTTCCTAGAGCTGCCGAACAACGACGGAAGCGGCTGGATCGAACACGCTGCAGCGCTTTCGCGGGGCATGCCGCGGTTACGCGCGCCCTCGCTCTCGAGCGGAGAACGAGACCGGCTCGCGCAGGCCTGTGCCGATGCGATGAAGACGCTCGGACGATAACCCGCGATCGCGCCTCGGATCGAGGGGGGCCACTCCGGCACCGAGACGTTCTCCGCGGGCCGGCCCTCCCTGAATCGTCTTGTCTTGGCTCGCAGCGATCATGCGTGCGGATGGGCGTGGCGGATTCACCGTCGAATCTTCAGGCCAACGAGATCTGGATTTCCTGTCGCTGCCGACGTGTAGGGCTCCACAGATCCTCACTCTCGACGGCGGCGACGATTCCGACGCCCACCAAGGCCCGGTGATCGCTCGGTGCACCCACCTCGTCCCCAGGCTCGAGTCTTGGAACCCAGCAGCGAAACTCCGCACTCGCCTTGAAGGCTTCGAGCCCGTCGATCGTTTCGATCTTTCCCGGTCGATCCGCGAACACAGCGAACCACGCTGCGGACCGAGGCTGCACGCTCGGGGATTCACATCGGCCGACCCGGGCGAGCCGCTCGCAAGCGGCCGGCGCCAGACCAGCGGCTCGCGATCGGAGAGGTACCGGACTTCGCCGAGTTTGCCCCCTCTCGGGACCGCTGCATCGCCAACCGCCATTTCTTCGCAGAGAACCGGCGGCTCACGGGGATCGAAGGCGCCGATGAGATCAGGAGACAGCCCTGGATCGCAAAATTTGGACTCTGGCACGCGAAGGGTGACAAAATCCCGCCCACAACGAGTCACGCGGAGCGCTTTGGTGTCTTCGTGGTCGTCGGCGATGATCGCGAGGAAGTCCAGTCTCGGGTGGACCGGGTCTACCGGACGCTCCAAATCTCGGTGGGCTAGCGACCGCGAAAGAGAAATTCAGACCGTCGGCACCCTCCATTGAGGCGCTACCCTTTGCAGACTCGCGAACGCATCTCAGAAATGAAGAGGGGGTTATCCGGTGGGCGCCAAGATGGCCAAGGCAGCACTCGACGTCGGACTCGTCACCGCCAATGCGAAGCCGCTGCTCGAATTCTATGCTGGCGTCGCCGGTTTCGAGATCCTCGATCCGATCGAACTTCCAAATATCGGAACGATCCACAAACTCGGATGCGGCGAGAGCATCCTGCGGGTGATGGTGCCGGTCGACGCGCCGGAGCCCGATGACGGGGCCTCGTTCTCCTCGATCGCGGGGATCCGCTACCTCACCCTCGAGGTCGATGATATCGACGCGGCGGCGGCAGCGGTCGAAGCGCTCGGCGGGTCGATCACCCTCGCGCCCTTCGAACTTCGACCGGGACGTCGAGTTGCGCAGGTCGCCGACCCCGATGGCAATATGATCGAACTCGGCCAGGAATGACCCGGGCCGGTCGCCCGGGAACCCATCATTCGTCGGGGAGCAGCGCCGAGGGATCCAGACCGTGATGACCCCAGTCATCGCCGCCGCCCGCGAACTCGTGCTCGACCCAATCTTCGTCGACGAGCAGACCGCCCCAGCCGATCTCAATATCGAACCCACTCGGACCCTTCATATAGAACGACACGGTCTTGTCGTTTCGGTGGCGGCCCAGACTGGATGTGATCGTCACACCCGCGTCGATTGCGCGGTCGAGGGTCTTGCCCACTCCGTCGAGAGAGGTCGCCTCGAACATCAGGTGCTGGAGGCCCGAGGGCGGACCCAGTTGAACGAGCGCCATCGAATGGTGGCGCCTCGTGCATCGCAGGAAGTGGATGCCCATACCGTCCGGGCCGAATCGCATATAATCCGAGCGGAGGAAGCCGAGCACACCCCGATAGAATTCGAGTGCGGGTTCGATCTCGGGGACGAACAACACGGCGTGCCCCATGCCGAGGGACCCGGTCAGAAACTCGATATCGCTCGTCGAGTTCATCGGCTGATCGATGATCGGTCGGCAGAAGAGTTCGATGCGATGGCCGGCAGGATCCTCCATGACGGCCAGGTCGCCCACACCGCGGGCTTCGAGTTCCTGGCTCGTTCCAGCACGGATCGAGACGCCGCTCTTCGAGATGCTCTCCATCGCGGCGTCGAGATCACCCTCGAGAGGCAGCTCGAAACCGAGATAGGCGAGGCCCGGCGTCTCCGCGGGATGGACGGCGAGGCGCCATTGACGCCGGTCCATCTTGAGAAAAACACTGCCGTCCGGCGCCACACCGGCCTCGTCCGGTCCACCCCCACCCAAGACGGGCATACCCGCCTCACGTGGGCCCGGCGGAATCAGTGCGGGTTCGAGTCCACAGACCTCGATCGCAAATCGACGCCAACCGATCGGATCCGGGGCGTCGATCCCGACATAACCCAGGCCTCCCAGGCCTCCGGGTGCGTGGGGGAATTTGTCGGAAAACTGATTGCTCTGCATGGCGTTTACTCTCCTTGACCCGAAAGCGTAGGCCATTCAGAGGCGAATATTCTCGAATCTCACCGGCGTGACCAACGCGTGGCGGACCGCGTCAGGAGATTCCATCCACGAGCACGGCGAAATGGCTCGACGTGGCCTCCTGACGGATCGGGATCAACTTCTGGTATTCACCGGATTCATAGATTTCCTTGGCCTTTTCCATCGAATCGAAACGCATAACGATCGTCTGATGGCCGGGTGTCCCCTCGAGTTTCTCGGTCTTCGGATCGAAGACGACGATCTGAGCGATTTCGCCAATCTTCATGATCGGACCCGCCGCGGCGGAATACTCGCCATAACGTTCGGGATTCTCGACGTTGTAGTTTACGATCAGATAGGCAGGCATGCGAATTCCTCTTCGGGTTCACGGGTCTCGTTGCGAGCGTATGAGGCGCGCAGTCTACCTCGCGCGAAAAATCGACGCCCTCACACCAAAAGCGATCTCCGAGGCTGACCGCACGATCCCGAGTGGGCGCCAGAAGGGGCCATGCGACCAGAAGCTGCGGGAGGTGATTTCGCCTCCAGGCCTCAGCTCGGATCGTCGCGCCCGGGACGAAAGCGAAGCGAGAGCACGAGCATCACCAACCCCAGGACGGGAAAAACGACATTGGCGGTCTCGCCCGGTGGTGTTTCAACGGTCACGATGTTCTTCCATCGACCGATCAGGAATCGCCCCCCATACTCGACGGTGAAAAGGAGATACATCAAGGGCAACAACGCCCGATAGCGGATGAGCACCGCGACGTAGAGAAGACCCAGAAGAAGCTGAGACAGGCCCCAGAGCGCAAAGAGGAGAACGATCCCCTCGGCACCGCCGGAGGTCATCCGATCGAGGGGAATCGTCGCGATCGATTGGGCGCCACCGTCCGGCACAAAGATATGAACGAGGCTGCGACCGACCGTGAGCAGCGTGATCGGTGCGAAGAACCAGAGGGCAATCGGATGTCCCTGGTAGTCGTTGTCGATTCGTGTGGGAAGGAGTCGGTTGGACATTTCGCGATGGGGTTCCCCTGGTCCCGAAGTCTACCCCCTCGTCCGGGCTATTGGACCTCGGGCTGCGCGGATCAAAACGAGTTGAGAGAAATCGGCTTCTGGGTGACACTCGCGATCGGAAGCGGGTGTTGCCCAGCGCTCGGTCGGACAGGCTCCAAACGATGAACTGCTTGAAGATCCAACGCGTTCCCACCCTCGTCCTGATGATCGCGCTGCTGATTGCGATGACATCGGCCT
Source organism: Deltaproteobacteria bacterium (assembly GCA_002719955.1). Classification (GTDB taxonomy): domain Bacteria; phylum Myxococcota_A; class UBA9160; order UBA9160; family UBA4427; genus UBA4427. The sequence goes on from PBFW01000007.1 coordinate 152,618, forward strand.
GGGCCTTCTATACCTCCGATGGGGCCGCGAAGGCCCGCGAACGAGAGGCCAGGCTGGAAAAGGCCATGACGGGCGGCAGGGGCGAACCCGCCCCGACACTCGAGGTCTCGACGGTCGTTGCGAGCACCTCGGCGTCGGTGGAGATCGTGGAACTCGCCGGTGTCCTCGAACCCATTCGTTCCACGTGGGTCGCCGCAGAGATCGCCGGAAGGATCCTCGAAATCCCAGCCGAAGAACATTCCTCGATCGGCCGCGGCGATCTGCTCGTCGAGCTCGACGCGTCGCTTCCTCAAGCGGAGCTGATTCGCGCACAGGCGAACCACCTGCTCGCCAAATCCGAACTCTCGCGCCAGGAGCAACTCGGGAGCCGATCCGTCGCGAGCGAAGCGGAGCTCGACCAGGCAAAGGCCGAGGAACGCCGCAGCTTCGCCGCCCTCCTCGAAGCCCGAACCCGACTCGACCACACGCGCATCAGCGCACCCTTCGACGGCCTCGTCAACTCGCTCGACCTCGACCCGGGTGCCTACGTCCAACCGGGGACACCAATCGCCGAGATCCTCGACCTCTCTCGGATCGAAATCACCGTGCTCGTTGGAGATCGACAGGTGAGCGATCTTCGACAGGACATGGACGCCGCCATTCGCATCGATGCCCTCGGAAGCGAACATTTAACGGGGCGCATCACACACGTCGCGGGTGCGCCCCGCGACGGCGGTCAGCGCTATCCGGTCGTCGTTCTCCTCGACAACTCGGCCCGACGCCTACGCCCCGGGATGCTCGCCCATGTTCTCCTCGAAGTCGGGTCGACGTCAGCGATCCGAGTGCCCACTCACGCCGTGCAGCACGAGTTCGAACTCGATTACGTCTTCGTACTCGATGAGAACGACGCCGCGCATCGAGTCCGCGTCACGACTCGACCCGTCCCCTTCCGACCCGATCGAATCGAGATTCGTGAGGGCCTGGCAGAAGGCGACCGCGTCGCCGTGACGGCGATCGAGCAACTCCGAAACGGCATGCGCGTAATCGCACGATGACTCTTCCCGAGTTCAGCGTTCGCCAGACCGTGGCAGTCAACGTCCTTTTCGTCGTCTGTATAGTCGGTGGCTGGAATGCGCTGCAGCTGACCGAGGTCGAGTATTTTCACGACGTCACGCTCAACAAAGTCGTCATCGCGACTCGCTGGGCCGGCGCATCCGCGGACGAAATCGAACGGCTCGTCACGGCCAAGCTCGAAGAGGAGCTGCTGACCGTCAGCAATATCGACGAGATGCGCTCGGCCTCGCAATCCAATATGTCGATGATCACCCTCGACATCGACGAGAATCTCGACACGATCGGGTACGAATCCGCGGTCAACGATCTCCGCGGGGCGCTCGATCAGGTCGAAGATCTTCCCCTCGATGCCGACGAGCCCCAGCTTCGAGAGATTATCACCGCCGAGGTCAGCCCGGTCGTGTTCATCGCGGTCACCGACACCGGCGGTGTTGGGCCACTCGCCATTCGCGATATCGCCCAGGAGATCGAGTCCCGCGTTCGGGAACTCCAGGGCGTTTCGACGGTCGAAATCCGAGGTTTCCAGGATCGAGAGGTCCGGGTCATCATCGATCGTGCCCGTACCGCCCTCTATGGCCTAACGGTACAAGACGTCGCCGATCGCGTGCGGCGCCAAAACCAGAACCTGCCCGCCGGCACCTTCCAGGACGAATTCGGCGAGGCCACACTGCGTGCGACCGGCGACTATGCCTCGGTCGAGGAAATCCTCGACACCGTCGTCCTCGAGGACGGACCGGGCACGCGCATTCGTGTCCGCGACGTCGGCCGGGTCGAGCGCGGCCTGGAAAAATCCGTCTTCATCACCCGCTACAACGGACAACCCGCCTCCCTCGTCTCCATCGGCAAGAAGGACAAGACGGATGTCCGGGACCTCGTCGCGGCGGTCGACGCCTTCCTCGAAGAGTTCACCCCGCTCGTGCCCGAAGGCATTCAGGTCAACACGACACTGGATAACTCGAACTTCGTGACCCCCCGAATCGGCGTCCTGCTCGACAACCTGGCCGCCGGGATGGTCCTCGTTGCAGCGCTGCTCTGGTTCACGATCGGCTTTCGCAACGCGATGCTCACGATCATCGCAATCCCTTTCAGCTTCCTCACGGCGATCATCTTCTTCCCCCTGCTCGATATCAGCATCAATTCGAACACCCTGATCGGGATGCTGCTCGTATCGGGCATGCTCGTCGACGATGCAATCATCGTACTCGAGAATATCTACCGGAAGATCGAAGAAGGCATGGAGCTGCGCAGCGCGATCATCGCCGGGGCGAACGAAGTCCTGTGGCCTGTCGCAGTCGCTGTCTCGACGACGATCGCGGCCTTCGCTCCGCTGCTGCTCGTCGGAGGAACTGCAGGTAAATTCGTTTCGGTGATGCCCAAATGTGTCGTCGTCTGCCTCATTGCATCGCTCTTCGAATGCCTGCTCATCCTGCCGGCGCACTACCTCGACTTTGGCAGTCGCAGCGGCACTGGCAGTCGCAGCGGCACTGGCAGCCGCAGCGGCACTGGCAACATGACCGAGCAGAGATCATTGTGGCGGCGAGGGGTCGGATTCTTCGAGGGAATCCGCTTCGCGATGGATGGCGCATTCGACCGCCTGCGCACCCACTACGCCCAAGTGCTGCAGCCGGTGATCATCCATCGCCTCGCGTTTGGCATGCTCTTCGCGGCGGTTCTGATGGCGACGGTAGCGGGCAGCACGCGCCTGCAATTCGATCTCTTCCCGGGCGAATTTTCTAAATTCAATATCAGCCTCGAGGCGCCGCCCGACTACAGCCTCGAACAGACCTCCGCCATCACGCGACGAATCGAACAACGCCTGCTCGCCATGTCCGCGGACGACGTCGAAGATTTCAACACGGTCGTCGGACTCTCGATCGACCTGAACTACGATCGAATCTTCGCACCCAACCTCTCGCTCACCTCGGTCGCGATTCCCCAGAACGAACAGAATCAGCTGCGACCGGAGGATGTCAAGAGACGCGTCGAGGAGAATATGGCAGCGTTCGCACGAGAGAACGCAAGGGACGTCGTCGCCCTGCGTGTCGAATCCGAACCCTACGGCCCTCCCGTTGGCCGTCCGGTCGAAGTGCGTATCCAAAGCGAGGATTTCGCCGTCAACAAGCGAATCGCCGACGAGATCAAGGTCTATCTCGAGACGATCCCCGGGGTTTCAGGCATCGACGACAACCTGAAGGAAGGGCCGCGCGAGATCCGACTCGAGATCGACGATGAACGCGCGGGGCAATATGGTCTGACCTTCGAAGACCTCGCGCGCGCGCTCCGCTCCGCGAACGACGGCGTCGTGAGTTCGAGCTTTCGTTCCCCCTCCGCCGTCGAGGACGACGATATCCGTGTCCTGCTCGAACCGCGGCAACGCGACAGGATCCTCGACCTTTTGGAGGTCGAGGTGCGCGGCTCCGAGGGTCGGCTGGTCCGCCTCGCGGATGTCGCCGATCTCGACGTCACTCGCGGCTACCTTGCCTATCGCCGAGTCGACGCGAAGCGGGCGGTCACGGTATTCGCGGACGTCGACGATGATCTGGCGACCAGCATCTCGGTCAATCGCGATCTCGAAGCCAAATTCGTCGATCTCGTGGAACGTTACCCCGCGGTCGACCTGGTCTACGGCGGGGAGTACCAGGAGTCGAACGAATCGATCGCGAACACCCTGGCTGCATTTCCGGTCGCCTTGCTGGCCATCTACATGCTGCTCGCAACGCTCTTCCGGAGCTATTCGCAGCCCTTCATCGTCCTTACCTCGGTTCCTCTCGGCTTTGCCGGGATCGTCTTCGGTGTCGGTGTGATGGACTACAAGATCAGCTTCAATCTCCTCTACGCCGCTGTCGGACTCGCCGGTGTCGTCGTGAATGACGCACTCGTCCTCGTCGATTTCATCAACCGCGCGCGGCGAGACGGGGTGCCCATGCTCGAGGCGGTCACACAAGCGGGCGTCCAGCGACTTCGACCGGTAATCCTGACGACGATGACGACGGTGGTCGCGCTGCTTCCGATGGCCTTCGGCCTGCAGGGATCCTCGAAGAGTTATGGACCCTTCGCGGCCTCGATCGCCTTTGGTCTGCTCTTCGCCATGATCGGCACGCTCTTCGTGATTCCGCTCAGCTACTCTACGTTCGCGACAGCGGAGGAGCGTATGAAGCGGCTCTGGGGACGATTGAGGTGAGGCCGGAGAGGCTGCCCGTCGAATCAGGGATGACGGGCGCGGACCCAGGGGCCTGACGAACACGAAGGTGAGGAGGAGATCAGCTGTCCGGACTCGATCTCGCGATCATCCTTGCCTATCTCGTGGCGGCCCTCGGCTGGGGGGCCTGGCATGCACGCCGCGCATCCGCGAACACCGAGGCCTTCTTCGCAGCGGATCGCTCGCTCCCCTGGTGGATGGCGGGTACATCGATCGTCGCGACGACCTTCGCAGCGGATACGCCGCTCGCGATCGCTGGCCTCGTCGCCACTGATGGCATCGTCGGCAACTGGTTCTGGTGGGCCGATGTCCTGCCGGTCGTGATCGGTGCCTTCATCGTCAGCCACCTCTGGAAGCGCAGTGGTGTCCTCACCGATAACGAAATCACGGAGCTTCGTTATGGAGGCCGTCCGGCCGCCGGCCTACGCCTCTTCCGCGCGCTCTATTTCGGTGTTCTGCGCAACGCGATCGTGATGGGCTGGGTGAACCTCGCCATGGTCAAGATCCTCTCACGTGTTCTCGACCTCGACGAAGGCGCGAGCCTTTTCGTTCTGGCCGGCCTCTTCGTCCTGACCGTAGCGTATACGCTCCTCGCCGGGCTGATCGGTGTCGTCTTCACGGATTTCCTCCAATTCGGCCTGGCGCTCGCGGGATCGATTCTGCTTGCGACCCTGGCACTCGATGATTTCGGCGGTCTGGCACCGCTGCTCGCTGAACTCGGCAGTGAACGCGACCTGCTCTCGATCTTTCCGTCACCGGACGAAGGGGAGGTCTTCTGGGCTTTCGTCGCCTATGTCGGAGTCAAGAGCTGGTCGAGCGGCAACACCGAAGGCAACGGCTATACCGCTCAACGCATCCTGGCCACACGAAGCGAACGCGACGCGCGACTCGCCTCACTCTGGTACGCGATCGCGCATTTTGCGATTCGACCCTGGCCCTGGATCATCGTGGGCCTCGTCGCCTTCGCGAGATTCCCGGGTCTCGAGGATCCGGAGTCTGGCTACGTTCTCGTCATGCTCGACGTACTGCCGGTAGGCCTGCTGGGACTGCTCCTCGCTGCGATGTTCGCGGCATTCATGTCGACGATCGACACGCAGTTGAATTGGGGCGCGTCCTACCTGACACATGACGTCTATGAACGCTTCATCGAGCCCGACGCGACACAGGCACGACTGGTCGTCGTCGCACGTTGGAGCATCGTCGTGCTGGCAGCGATCGGTGCCGCCACAACCCTGATGATGGATTCCGTCGCGGACGCCTGGAAACTGCTCGCGACCATCACCGCAGGCACCGGACTGATCCTGCTCCTGCGCTGGCTCTGGTGGCGGATCAATGCCTGGAGCGAAATCGCGGTGATGACGGCATCATTGCTCGGTGCCAACGTGGTCGACACTTGGACCGAGATCGCGTTCCCCTTCTCGCTGTTGATCGTGGTTGCCTTCGCTCTTCCGGTCGCGTTCATCGTGACCTGGCTCACGCCGCCGGAGGACCCGGAGGTACTTCGACGTTTTTACGAGCGTGTTCGGCCAGCAGGGGCCTGGGCACCGGTCGCGGAGGCTGCGGGGCTGAGCCTGCAACCCCTCGGCTGGCGCCCGTGGGTCGACGTGACCGCAGCGACGCTCGGAATCTACGCAGCGATCGCCGGAACCGGCTGGATGCTATTCGGATCTCCGATCGAGGGACTGGCGAGCTGGCTTCTCGCTGCGACCCTCCTCGGTTTCGCGATTCGAAGCGCGAACACATCCCCCGCCTGATTGCCCGCGCTCGCCAGAGGGAGAGCATCACCACCGCCGCCGTCTCCATCGTTCCCTCCACCAGGCCGATCTCGAGGCAGTCCCCGATCGCATGAATCCGTACACCCCGCGCACGCAGCGCCTCCGCAAACGAAGCGTCGGGGACGGCGCCACCGCTGATGAAAATTTGATCGGCCGAAGAAATCTGCTCGACCCCCTTACGATCGATCCAGCGAACTCCGTCCTCTTCGATCGCCTGCACCCGCGCGCCACCCTGCAGCCGTATTCCGGACTCCTGCGCGTCGTGGACATAGCGCCATCGCCCCACCAACCCGATCGACGCCGCGAAGACCTCGACCGACTGGAGTACCTCGACATCCGCGCCCCGTGAGCGGGCTACGCACGCGAGCGCAACGCCCGCGCCATCTCCCCCTCGAACCAGGCCAGCAATTCCGCGTTCGGCTCGGCGGTCGCGGCCGCCAGAACGAAGCGCCCTCCGAGCCATGAACGCGCTTCGGCGAGCACCATTCGATGTCCTCGGAGCGCCCCGAGTCGAGCCGCTTCCATCCCGGCGGGGCCTCGATGGTTTCGCCCTCGACCAGGAAACGCGCGCGCTTAAAAATACTCGATCTGTTGTTCGGTGACGTAGCCACCGGATGTCGTCTGATCATCACCCATTGGACACATCAGGATCCGATTGCGCAGGCTCGTCGATCCGATCCGCCCGGGAGCGAGGAGCTTCGCGTGATCCATATTCCCTCCTATGTCACAAGGCGTCACGCGTTCGACGAACTGACGATGACCTTCGTGGTCGACTCGCCACCTAACTCTTACGAAACTCGACCAGAATCGCGCGATAGGCCCGGTCTCCGGTATTGAGAGCATCCTCGACGGAGCCCTCGGGCAGGACAGCTGCCGTCTGCGAGGGGACATCGGCAGACAGGCGTTCTTCACCATAGAGCGTCGGATATCCCGGGACGGGCACCACGTCGAGACTCGATCCCTCGACGGTCACGAGCGCGTAGGGCAACTCGTGTCTGTGGGGACCGATCGAGCCGCCCGGCTCGATCACTTGCTCCCACACACGAACGCGCGCGTCCTCGTAGAGGACACGCGTCGCGATCGGCCCCAACTCGACGGGCTGATCCGCTTCTTTGGACTCATCGCTCACGGAGATCGACTCGATCACACGGGTCCGACCGAAGAGGGGACTCGCGCCCGCACGTCTGGGATAGACCCGCCGCGGACGTTTCAGTCCTCTATAGTCATCAGATCGACCCACAGCTGATCGAGCGGTCGAGGAATGGACCGTTCGCACTAGACCAGGAGACCGGAATGGCCAAGATCGACCGCAAGGCAATCGTCTACCGACCCAAGCCCCGCCCCGATTGGGCCCTCGAATTCATCGACGTGGGACGCCAGATCGACGCGCGCAGCGTCATTCCCCTGGACGAGGACTCGCTACTGCGCTGCGCGACGCAGAATACCGGGCTCTCGGATTTCGGCGACGACGATTGGTGCGAACCCTTCCGGATTCTGCTCTCGGACCTCGAAGAAACGGCAGATCTCAATTTCTTCGGCCGCGTCATGACCCGCTCCGACCTGCTCATCCACCTCGAGGGCCGGCTTCAGGTCGTCGACTGGTTCAAGCGGCATCCGGAGGTCGAGGACGAAGTGATCGAGGAGCCGGTCTTCATCGTCGGCCTGCCGCGTTCGGGCACGACGATCATGCAGGAGATCCTCGGCGCCGATCCCGACGCCCGAACGGTCAAGATGTGGGAGGCGAAATTCCCCTGCCCGCCGCCCGCACCGGGGGATCCCGTTCCCGACCCACGACTCGCGAAAGCCCAGAGCGTCGTCGGCCTGCAAGACCGGATCACCCCCGAATGGGCGACCATGCACAAAGTGGGCGCACACCTCCCGGTGGAGTGCATCGAGTGGACCTACTCCTCCTTCGTCTCCTATGCGTTCTCGGCTTCCTTCTACGTTCCGAACTACACGAAATACGTCGCGGGGAACGACCATGCCTCGGCGTTCGAGTGGCACAAGAAGATCTTGAAACTTCTCCAGTCCACGGGGCGACCGCATCACTGGCTACTCAAGGGTCCGACGCATCTCCCCGTCCTCCCTACGCTCTTCGATATCTACCCCGACGCCAAGCTCGCGTTGATGCTACGTGACCCCGTGAAGGCGGCGGCATCGGTGGTCGACGTGAGCGGAGTGATCTTCTACATGCGCAGCGACAACACGAATCTGGCCAAGGGATTCGGGAAGTCGATCGATGGCAAGGACACCTACCAGACGCTTCAGGACGTGATCGACTGGATGGAGAGCGACACGATTCCGCGCGACCAGATCTTTCCGATCGACTATCTCGAGTTCTTCGGCAACCCGGATGCGGCACTCGACAAGCTCTACGGGGCGATGGGATTTCCGCTCTCACCAGAATCAAAACAAGCGATGCTCGACTATATTTCGAAGAAGCCCAAGGATAAATTCGGCAAGCACGAATACGATACCGGCGATGAAGACACGATCGCGACCGCTCGTGAGGCCTTCCGGCCCTTCCAGGAATATTTCGGTGTGCGCAGCGAGGTCTAGCAGGCCGCAGAAAAACGCCGATATCTGCCTTGCCAGGCGATCCGGCCGTGCGCCGTGTCGTGCTCTGGTTCAGCTCGGCGCGCTGACAGTTCCGCTGGTTGCATCGGCGGCCCAGCCGTGCGCACCAAGCATCTCATATGCGCGCGACACGACACCCGGCCGGATCGCACGAAACGGATGAGGTTCGCGTGTGGCTGTGGCCTGCCATGAGTGAGGTGGGGGCGGCCGCCAGGCCCCACGGTCGCACGAGGCTGTACGCCGCCGCCGTGAACGTGAACACCCAGTCGACCTTCCTCGGAATCCGTGTCGAAGCGTGCGTGTCATTCATCAGCTGACGTTCGCTCCGGACTGAGAGCAGGATCTGCACGAGAAGGGCGTAAAGCCGCCGCTCCGGTGGAAATGCACCCCCCGCCTCATCTTCTAGCATGAACCGGAGGGGTTTTTCTCAGCCTGATAGCGCGCCACACCCCACGAGACTCATATTTCTCGCAATTCCTCGAGGGGGACTCGACGAACGTCGGGGCGGCAATCTTCTTTCGTTTCCATCCAACGAAGGGTCCAGACGCCGCGATCGTGCCCGGCGGTATCGAGCCAGTTGGTATCCGCCAGGCCGGGATTGCGGTGGGCGATGATGATGCGAACACTGCCGTCGGGACGAACGCAGACGGTATGGTTGTTGACGTTGATCTTCCAATATCGGTAATCGAACGAACCACCCCAATAGTCACAGAGCGCGAGGCTCCAGTAGCGGCATTCGGGCGGCTTCATGTCGAGGACGAGCGCCTCGTCTTCGCCGCATTCCCACCAGCCACTGTTGTAGAGCTGATCTGGAATCCCGAGGGTCGATGCGGCTTGCTCGCGATTGCCCTCGTGAAAGATATTGGGCGTCGGAATCCAAGCATCCACGATATCGAAGAAGGATCTGGCGCTCCCGCGCATGAAACGGATCGATCGGCGGAAGGCATTGACCACGAAGTCCGGCGTCAGTTCGGGCGGTTCCTCCTCGGAGAGGCACTCGATGTGAAGCACCGACCGATCCTGTTTCAGCTTGTGCGAAAAAATTTCTCGAACCATCAACGTCGTCGCGTCCGCGTCGAGCGGGATCCAATTCCCCGGCTTCTCGGTCTGGCTGAGGATGATCTCGAAAGAACCGTCCTCACCGATTTCGAGATCCTCGATCTTCTTGTAGGCCACCGTCCGGCGCCCACCCTCGCGACCGAGGGAGCCGCCGTAGACCGCAAAGCTCATGTAATGGCAATCACCCTTCCGACCCGAGACGCGGTATTCGAAAGCGCCGCTGATATAGGCGTTCGTGTGGTGATTATCCGGATTGTCCCATCCGCTCTTCTGGACTTCGCACAGGCTCGGGAAGAACACGGGAAGGCGTGGGTCACCGGCTTCCATGATGTGTTCGAGACCAAAGCGCACCATCCGGGCGAGATAGCGGTGGCCCTCGGCGAGATCGATCGGTGATTTGGGGGCGAGTTCACGGAAGATATCCTGCCCCCCCTCCTTGATCCCCTCGCAGTAGTCGGCCCAGGCATCCCCGGATTCGAGATATTCAACAGGGTTTCGGCTCATATCCATCTCAGACTCCTCCTCGCTTTTCTCCGATCGAGTATGACATCCGTCGACCCTCACCGCAGAGTCCGACCCTCGCCGGACGGGCTAATGTTTCGATTCGCCTCCGGCGCCCGTTTTCCACCCTGGCCGGTCAAGGACTCTCGACGAAGGGAACCCGATGGAATTCGTGATCAGCTACGACATGCGCGCACCCGGCTTCGGCACCCCCACGCGCGAGATCTACCGAACCGCCCTCGACCAATGCGAGTGGGCGGATGAGATCGGATTCGATGTCATCGGGCTCGGTGAACATCATGCCTCGGAGGATGGCTACCTCCCCTCGCCAATCCCGATGGCCGGCGCGATCGGGGGCCGAACCAGGCGCATCACGATTCGCCCCAATGTGCTGCTCGCCCCGCTCTATGAGCCCATCAAGCTCGCCGAGGACCTCGCAGTTCTTCAGTATATCTGTGGCGGTCGGCTCGAGGTCGTCATCGGAGCCGGCTACGTGCCCTACGAGTTCCAGATGTTCGGCAAGCGCAGAGAAGACCGGAAGGCGCTCTATATGAACACCTTCGAGGTCCTGCGGCGCGCCTGGACCGGTGAAACCTTCGACTACGAGGGGCGCAGCATCACCATTCGGCCGATCCCGGATCCTCCGCCGAGACTTCTGCTCGGCGGGACTCACAAGGCGGTGGCCCGTCGCGCGGCCAGGATCGCTGACGGATTCTACCCTCCGGGCGGCGAGAATTGGCATGTCTACCGCAAGGCGTGTCTCGAACTCGGCAAGCCCGACCCGGGAGAGAACTTCAAGGCGCTCGGCCCGATCTACACCCATGTCACGAACGATCCCGATGGCGATTGGGCAAGGATCGCCCCCCACGCGAAGCATGTCGTGGAGTCCTACGCGAAGTGGACGGTCGAGGCCTACGGCAAGGCGGTGGGCCCTTTCGCGGGCGGAGTCGATGCTGACGACCTGCGTTCGAGTGGAAGTTACCTCTGCCTTCGACCCGAGGAAGCGGTCGAGATGATCCAGGGACTGGGTCGCGAGCGAACCTTCATCCTGACACCGCTGCTCGGGGGACTCGACCCCGCGCTCTCGTGGGCCGGTTTGAGACTCTTCGAAAAGGAGGTCTGGCCCCACGTGAAAGAGATGCGCGACTGATTCTCTTCGAGGACCCGAGAACAAGGCAGGGAGTGTCCAGTTTCGAGTCATCTGAGAAGGTCGCGATCGTGACCGACGCGGGCCAACACGGCGGACTGGCCCTCGCATCCGCGCTCGCCGAACGAGATGCCACCACCGCGGTCGACGATCTCGTCGGAGAGCGCGCACAAAGAGCCGCCGCAGAGGCCGCGTCCAGTGGTGGCGTTTACCGAAACGTCCGAAGGAGAAAACCGTGACCGAAGCACTCGTCCTCGCCCATGGCGCATTCCACGGTCCGTGGTGCTGGGATCGCACCGTTGCTCGACTCCAGGAGCAAGGAATCCGTTGTATCGCGGTCGATTTAAATCGGGGAGGTCTGCATGCGGACCGCGAGGCGCTGCAGGGCGCTGTCGATGCCGCCCGAGACGAAGGCTGCCGCGTGCATGCGATCGGTCATTCGCTCGGATGCCCTCCGGTTGCGTTGATCGATCCGAAAACGATCGCGACGGCGGTCCTGCTTGCCGGGCCCGTCGAAGGCCCGGGAATGCCGGGGATGGCCGATTGCACCTTCGAAGACTTCGGGTCGAAGCTGCTTCCCCAGGAGGATGGCCGCGCCTTCATGTCCCGCGCAAATGCTCGCGAGACGTTCTATCACCGCTGCACCGACGAAGAAGCCGAGTGGGCACTCGACCGACTTCGACCGACTTTCGTCTACGGCGCCGAAGTCGCGGACACACCGATCTGGCAAGCGATCCCGGTCACCTATATCGCCTGCACGGACGATCGAGCCGTCCGGCCCGATTATCAAGCCGCGATCGCCCGTCAGATCCCCTTCTCTACCAGGATCGAGACCGATCACTCCCCGATGCTGGGCCGCTCAGAGGAATTGACCGAGATCATCATCACCGCGATGGGACGCGCTGGCTGAACGCGACTCCGCACAGCACCGACTCGATCCCGCGCCGTCTGCTGCACCTGCTGAGCGCCGCCTCATCGAAGGCCCAGACATGCCCCCCCTCCGAGCATCGAGCCCGTCGACGACGCCGAATGCGGCCGCGGCAAGGTGGACACTCTGCTCAATCAGATCGGGATCGACCCCGGCATGACGGATTTTCTGATCACGGCGATCATGCCGCTGCCTGAACTCGACTGATGATCGCGAATCGAAGACACCGAAAATTCAGGTTGGGAACATGCGCCCGCTGCGACTACCCTGGGGATCCACGCGAATCCGGGAGCGCATATGAGCAGACTCGAAGGCAAGGTGGCATGGGTATCCGGCGGAAGCGGAGGCATCGGCTCCGCGACACTGCGACGATTCGTCCAGGAGGGCGCCGCCGTCGTCTGTTCCGATATCAATGACGAGGGGGGACAGAAACTCGTCGACGAATTGAAGGCTGCGGGCGGTCGCGCGACCTACTCGCATTGCGATGTCACGAGCCTCGAAGAGATCAGAGCGAGTATCGATGCCACTGTCGAAGAATTCGGCCGCATCGACATCCTCTTCAATAATGCCGCGACGAGTACCGGCGGTTATGTCGCCGATCTCGATCCCGAGGGTTGGGATCAGAGCCTTCGCGTGATGTTGACCGCCGCAATGTACGGCATGAAGGCTGCGATTCCCTATATGCTCGAACAGGGCGGCGGCTCGATCATCTCCACCTCTTCGATCTACGGTCTCGTTTCGAGTTCGGGCAATGCGCCCTACGCGACCGCAAAGGCCGGCCTGATCAACCTGACCCGCTCCGCCGCCCTCGAATACGGCCGCAAGGGCATCCGCGCAAATTGCATCTGCCCCGGCGCAGTCGAAACGCCGATGTTGGATGCCGTCGTCTCCCTTGGGCTCAAGAGCCGGGAAGCCATCGCGGAGATGCACGCCACCGGCCGAACCATCCAGCCCGAAGAAGTCGCGAATCTCGTTCTCTTCCTGGCGAGCGACGAGTCCTCGGGAATCACGGCGCAGGCGATCGCGATCGACGGCGGTCTGCTCGCCGGCTGTGACCTCACCGGCATCCCGCCGCTCGGCTGAACAGAAACGAATGAGTGATGAAATCTCGGATCTCTCCACCGAGTCGATCCTCGCAGAGGCGAGCCGGCGCGCAGGAGGGCGGACGAACACCGGTGAGGGCCAATTTCTGGAAGGCCTGCAGCGGCTCTGCGATTCGCTCGAGAGCGAAGCCAGGCTGACACCGCTCGGCCGGATGATCGCGCGAGAGCGAGTCATCCTCTCCACCGCCAATCGTCTGAACTACCTGGCGGACCGGCAGCGGAATCCTTCGATCGCCCAGGAAAAAATCGTCGCACCCGTGGTGGTCGTGGGCATGCCTCGAACGGGTTCGACGATCCTGCACGATATCCTGGCGCAGGACCCGGATAGCCGCGCACCGCTCACCTGGGAGACTATGTTTCCGTCGCCTCCCCCAGAACCGGAGACCTTCGAGACCGATTCTCGCATCGAGGCGTGCGATGCGACCTTCCCGGGTGTGGACGCGCAGATTCCAGCGTTCAAGGCGATGCACCCGATGGGCGCTCGGCTGTCGCAGGAATGTGTGACGAGCATGGCAGACACGATGGTTTCGCCGCTCTTCCACAACCAGTTCCGGGTCCATCGCTACCAGGACTGGGTCGATCACGAGGCGGATTGGTCCCGCGTCTACGAATTCCACGAATGGCAGCTCCAGCATCTCGGCTGGAAGGTCAAGCGCGATCGCTGGGTGCTCAAGACCGGCGCGCATATGTGGGGCCTGGAATATCTGCTCGCGCGCTACCCGGATGCGCGGATCGTCTTCACGCACCGTGACCCGGTGAAATCGATGACCTCCTACGCGAGCTTGACCTCCCTCGTGCGCTCGATGGGCAGCGACGAGGTCGACCCGACCGAGATTGCCGAGGACTGGACGGCGCGCATCAAACGCGTCCTCGAACATTCGATCTCGGTTCGCACGAACGACCACCCTCGGGCCCGATTCTATGAGATGCATTTCCAGGATTTCGTCGCGGATCAGTTCGCGGTCGTCGAGCAGATCTACGATGCCTTCGACCTGCCCATGACAGGGGAGGCCGCCGATCGCATGAAGGCCTTCATCGCGGATAATCCCAAGGGCAAGCACGGCATTCATCGGTATTCACCGGAAGAATATGGCATCGATCCCGAGCGGATCCGCGAGTCCTTCCGCCCCTACATGGAGCGATTCGGGCTCGAGCCCGAGACGCTCTAACGAGAGGTTCCCCATGCCAGACCCGACCGATCTCCCAGGCGAAATGCGCGCCTGGCGCGTCCACGAATGGGGGCCCGAGCCCAAGGACGCGCTCCAGCTCGACACGGTCCCCCTTCCCGTACCCGAGGCGGAGGAGCTGCTCGTCCGCGCCCTGGCAATCCCGCTCAATCTGAATGACATCGAGCGGATCAACGGTCAGAACATGATGGTGCGACCGGAGCTCCCGGTGACGCCCGGCATGGAGGTGATGGGCATCGTGGCCGCGGCCGGGAATGGCGTCGAGGATTGGGTCGGTCGGCGGGTCGTCGCGATGCCCAAGCAGGCTACGGGCGGGTTCGCTGAGTATTCGATCTGCCCGGTCGTCTCGGCCTTCGACATGCCGGAGGAGATTCCGCTCCCCGATGCGGCGGCCCTCTTTTTCCCCTACCACCTAGCGTGGCTGGGGCTGATCGACCGAGCCGGCTTGTCCGCGGGCGAGAGCGTCCTGATCCACGCAGGCGCCGGGGGATCGGGATCCGCCTCGATCCAGCTCGCCAAGAGCCTCGGCGCAAAGGTCTTCGCGACCGCCGGAAGCCCCGAGAAAGTCGCCCTCTGTCGCGAGCTCGGCGCCGACGTCGCGATCGACTACGAGCGCGAGGACTTCCAAGCGGTCATCCTCGAAGCGACGGACAAAAAGGGGGTCGACGTCGTCTTCGACAACGTGGGGGAAGGCGTGATGGAGAAATCCATGAACAGCCTCGCATACAACGGTCGCTACCTGATGATGGGCTTCGCCTCGGACAAGCGCTTCGCCGACGAAAAGCTGATCGTGCCGCGCCGGATCTCGGCGGGGAATTTCAAGCTATGTGGCGTGCTGCTCGCCTACGCGAAAGAGGGTGTCGCGTCGATGATGAAGCAGGCGATGGGATGGAATTTCTGTTCCGACGCCCTCGGCGCGGAGATCATGGCGGGAATCGTCGATCTCGTGCGCGAGAAGAAGGTGAGACCCGTGATCGGCGAGATCACGAGCTTCGAGCTGCTGCCGGCCGCGATCACGCGCATGCGGGACCGGAAAACGACGGGGCGCGTGGTCGTGATGCTCGACTGATCGATCGCCGCCGCGCGCCCGAACGCCCATTCATACGTGCATGGAGGCTGGAGACGTCTCCATACCCGCCCGGACGCGAATTTCTAGCGCGAAGGAACCCGGCCAATGACGACAAATCGAACCCAGCCTGCCATCACCCGCCGACAGCTCCTCGCGAGCTCGACCGGTCTCGCACTCGCCACCGGCACGAGCGCAACGCTTTCCGGCTGCGCCTCCATCGCGACCCGGGTCGCAGCGACGAGCGCACCCGAAGCCGTCCGCCCTCTGATCCACCAGATGGCGGATCCCGCCGCGGCCGTTTCGAGCGGGGAGGCCTGGGTGGCCTTCTGTGACGCGCTGAAGCCGTTGGCACGCCACGTGACGGGGCCCGAGTCCCTCGGCGATCTCCAGATCCAAACCGAAGGCATCCGATGTCTCAGCCGGCTGGTCTCGCTCGGGCTCGACCGTTTCCTCGAGCACGGCGATCCCCGACACCCCGCCTTCTACGATCTACAGACCGCGACCCGCAAATACCTGGGCGACAACCCGGACCAGACCTATCGCGGGGTCGCGATCGAGGGCTCGGGAACGTACCGGATCCGCGCGAACGCGGCCGGCGCCGCTGGGGTCGAGATCGGGCTCTACGCCGGCAGCTTTCGGAGCGACGAAGCCGACGAGAGCGGGGGACGGCGCCTCGTCGATTCCCTCGACGAGACGGCGCTCTCGATCGAAGACGACGGCTCCTTCGAGGTTCGCGTGGGTCGTGACCCGGTTGGGAGCCACGACGATGACGGCGCGCGCCCGGGGAATTTCCTGCGCCTCGAAGACGACGCGAACGCACTTCTCATCCGGACCTATTTCTGGGAGCAGGAACTTCGCGAGAACCACTCGATGCCCCTGATCGAAAGGCTCGACGTCGAAGAGCCGGCGCCACCGGTCGATCCGGCGACCGTTCTACGCGGCTTCATCGCAACGGCAATGTTTATCGACGGTAGCCTCGACTGGTGGAACCACTTCGAGGGGATCAAGACCGGGCGCAACGAGTTGATCGTGATGCCCGACGACGGCGCGGTGCAGACGCCGACCCTCGTCCAATACGTGAACGGCCAGGTCGAGCTCGAACGCGACGAGGCCCTCCTGCTCGAGTTTCATCCCGGCGAAGAACCCGGCTACTGGAGCTGGGTCCTGCAGAACATGTGGGGCGAGACGCCGGACTGGCGCGACCGCCCCGTCGTGTTGAACAACCAAGAGCTCGAGCGAGCGGCGGACGGCACCATCCGGATCGTGATCGCCCACGCGGATCCGGGCCTACCGAATTGGATGGACATGTCGGGGCATCCCCGACTGCTGCTCAGCCTGCGGTGGCGCGGCGAGACAGCGCTGCCCGAGATCTCGACGCGGACAGTCGGCGCGTCCGGGCTCGCCGCGCTGCGCGTCTGATCAGGCCCAGCGGAACTCGCTCATACCACCGGTGATCGCCGTCTCGAAATCGTAGAAGCTCGGGACATGGGCGAACATCTCCTTGACGACCTCGGGCGGGCCGAAGTAGATCGACTCATCGGTGAAGTCGTCGAGGCTCGGGAAGCGTTCGAGGACGATCCCCAGGTAGACGGGCGCCGCGGGGGTGAGTCGCCGCGCGACCGCATTCCTTATATAGGAGTCGCGGGTCGGGTGGAGATCGAAGGAGAGCTTCGAGTGCGCGGTCCAATCGCGGTAGAAGTCGTCCAGTTCGACCGCGGCGGGCTTGTCGTTGATCCCCCATTGGGTGACACCGGGGACGCGTCCGCCCTCTTCGACCGAGTGCGGGCAGGTTGCCAGTACCGATTCGGTGACGAGATAGCCCCAGAGCGCACCACAATGATTCGACAGCACCTCTTCGATCGCAGGTCGTGAATCGAGCGTCGGGAGCCAGCACTCGAAGACGGCAGAGAGCGAGGCGAAGTCGCCCCCGATCCGCGCCGCACAGCGCCTGCGAATCTCCTCCGCCTGATCCGGAACCAGCAGGGCGATCCGCTCGCCCCCGATTGCCTTCGCCCGCGGGACGATGGCATCGGCGATCCGATCGACCCGACCCTCGAGCCCGTCCGCGGGATCGTTCAACACGTAGATCAACTTTTCCATGGCTTGAGTCCTCTCCTGGGCCTTGCTCGTCTCGGGGCAAGCGACCGCCGACAGTCCGGACGACGCCCCCGCCGACCGAAAGGGCCGCCCCAGGCTAACCGAGATGATCCGACCCGACCCCGGCTTTCGCCTCGCTTGCTATCGTCCGCGCCTTCACGCGACCCCTCAGGCCGCATGCCCATTGCAGACAACCGCGGCCCCCCCACCGAGGGGAGAGCCCTATCCGGAGCTTCGTCACCATGACCCAATCCCACCCCTTCGACTATTCGAGCAAGCGCGTCGTCATCACCGGAGCGTTCTCGGGTGTCGGGGCCGCCCTCCTGGACGTCCTCGTCGAGCTCGGTGGCCCGGAGGTGATCGCCCTCGACATCAAGAAGCCCGAGGGTCCGATCAGCACCTTCATCGAGACGAATATGGGGAGCGTTTCCTCCGTCGCCGCCGCGATCGATGCGATCGACGGCCCGATCGATGTCCTCTTCAATAATGCCGGCATCGCCGCGACCCACCCCGTCGAGGACGTGATGGCCGTGAACTGGCTCGGCCTGCGCCAACTCTCCGAAGGACTGCTGCCGCAGATCGAGGCGGGGGGCGCAATCGCGAACACCGCGTCCATCGCCGGCGGGCAGTGGCCCGGACATCTCCAGGAAGTCCTCGAGTGCATCTCGATCGAAAGTCCCGAAGAGCTCTTCGGCTGGTGCGGCGAGCACGCGGAACTCGTGGGCGACGGCTACGCCTTCTCCAAAGAATGTGTCCAGGTCTACACGATGAAGAGTGCGAAGGACACGCTGGCCAAGCGGGTCCGCACCAATAGCGTCTGCCCTGCGCCGATCGATACTCCACTCCTGCCCGACTTCAACAAGACGATGACCGAGAAGACGATCGACTGGACAATCGATCAGGCGGGCGGAACGATCGCGACGCCGCGTGACATCGCGATGACCCTCTCGTTCATCGGCTCCGACGCATCTCGCTACGTGAATGGCGTGAACCTCGATGTCGACATGGGCTTCAACGCGTTCATGACAACCGGACAGCTCGACTTCTCGGGCCTGGCCTGAGATCTCATTGAACTCGAATCGGACCCGGCAGCACGATGGGTGCCGACCGGACCCGGATCGATCTAGTCCTCGTCCCCGACGCCCGTCACGCATCCATCGCTCACCCAGAGGCGCGACAATATCGCCGGCCTTGGCATCGCGGGTATAAGCGATATTCGGCGGGCGCTTGGGGTCGTGGCGAGGAGCGGAATCAAGGAACGGATGAGCGCGGGGCACAGGAGGGCGAATCCTTTCGGCGGATGGAGGCGAACACCGGGGCGCTCGAAGTTCGCGGCACGACGAATCTGGTTCGGAGCAGACAGGAAAGAGCCAGTCGTTTGCTTTCGCCACCTTGGCGAACACATTTGCCCACGCGTAGGCCAGCAAGCCCCGTTCCCTCGCGAAGGGGCGGCGAGACGCGTGGCGCGTGACTCGAAGCGACCCCTGTTGCCCGACGTCGCAGGTTCAGAACGAACTTGTGTTCTAGAGAAAGATCATTCCCAGGAGGATGAAAAAAGTTTCCCACCGAAACGACCAGCGGGGATTGGCACGTCCGGATCTCGCCGGAGATTCGTCGTTCGGAGCGGAAGGAAAATGCGTCGAGCGCGACCGCTGAGCTCGGGTCATCCGCAGCCGGTCCGCTTTGCTTGACTCGCGCCGGCGTCCGTAGCCAATTGGCTGTGGCGGGCGCTGCGATGGAGGAGATGCCCGGCGTTCCTTCTACGAGGGCCGCTCGCTCGCCACCTTCGTCTCTTGCCGCGCTAGCGCGTCGACTGTTTCGCCGAGGTCCCCGAGAGCAGCGCACGCGAAGCCCGCAGATCGGCCTCGAGCAATCCGATCTCGCTGTAATTGGCGAGCCCGGACTTCGACGCCGAGATCAGCTTCTCGACGGCCTGAATGCGCGCTTCGAGCACGGCCCTCGTCTCGTGCCCCGCGGCGATGTCGAGCAATCGGATCGCTTCGAGCGATTGCCCCTGCGACAGATAGACCCGGGCCCGCGCGGCGAGGGCGTCCGCCCCGCCGGCGAGTTCGATGAGATCGCCGTTGATCGCCGAAGGGGGCACGTGATACATATTCGCGATCGTGTCGTAATAGTACCAGCCGGTGATGATGTCGTGGGTCGCACGCACGGACCAGGACACCTTCCCGTGTCCCTGGCTCACCTCGAGATGCTTCGGAAGCCGGATATCCCGCATCATCTCCCAGACGGTCTTGCCCGCGTTCATGCCCTCGACCGTTTCGTCCCACATGTACTGAACGGCATCACGCATCGTGCGCACGCTGGCCTGGATATAGTCGCGTCCCTCGATGACTCGGAAATGGGTATGCGCGATGACCTCGGGATTCAGGTCGAGGACGAGATCGAGCGCATCGATATAGTCGAGGGGATCGCGGTATTTCTCGCCGCGAATCGTGTAGAGGTTCGGAAACATCGGATAGAGCGGTCCGAAGAGATCTCCCGTGAAAAGGATCTTCGACTCGGGCAGCCAAAGCAGCACGCCGTCTTCGCCCTCGCCTCCGTTCTCCGGAGCGATCACGACGAATTTCACGCCGCCGAGCTCGAACTCGTAATCACTCCCGGGAAAGACGGGCCGGGTGGGCTCCATCTTCCAATGGATTGCGGGCGGGCGATTCGGATCGAGGGAGACGCGGGTCGGATAGAGTGGGTGATAGCGACGCAGGAAGAAGGGGGTCAGCTCGTCCTGGATACGTGACATGTAGCCGTAGCGGTGGTGGCCCACGAATTCGATCTCGCCCGAGTCGATCTCCTTCTTCCATTTCGGGAGCCCCCCCGAATGATCGCCGTGGAAATGCGTGACGATGATCTTCTTGATCGGCCCGGTCGCGTGCTCTCGGATCGCCCTTCGCTGTTCCTCGTTCTGGGCGTAGGGCGTCCCGGTGTCGACGAGAACCGACCCTTCGCTCGTGTTGATCAGGAAGATCGCCCCCTCCCCCTCGATCTTGAAGACGAAATCGTTGATCGACTGAACCGAGACCTCGAGGAATTGAAGGTCGTCGACGCGCACAGCGACGTCAGCCTCGACCGCCTGGGCAAAGGCCGAGTCGGACAGAGCCGCGAGACCGAGCAGAGAGTTCGCGATAAAGAGAAACAGGATCGAGGGGGCGCGACGGACGGGCATGGGATTCCTCCAGGCGAATCGTGGCTGAGGGGAGCGTAGCGCCGGATCGAGAACCTATGATCCCGATTCGCGTCCATTCCGCCCGGTCACGAGCCGGGCGTCCGGGGAGAACCAATGCAGAAACGGGATCGGCTGAGCACCCGCGCACTCTTCGGATATGGCTTGTCCGCAACGCCGGCGATCTACAGCTATATGCTGATCCTGACCATGTACATGAAATATGCCGCGGTCGAACTTGGCGCCTCGACCGCCGTCATTGGAACGATCTTCTTCGTCGCCAAATTCTGGGACGCGCTCACCGATCCGATGGTCGGCAATCTGAGTGATCGCACGACCCACAGGAGTGGGCGGCGACGCCCTTGGCTTCTGGCGGGCGCTCCCCTGCTCGCGATCTTCAGCCTCATGGCCTGGGTCCCGCCGAAGGGCCTCGACGAGACGGGCCTCACCCTCTGGATCAGCATCGCCATCCTCGGCTTCTATACCGCCTATACGATCTTCGACGTCCCCCATATGGCGCTCGGGGCCGAGATCACCCTCGACGCGGGCGAACGCAATCGTGTTTTCGGTGTCCGCCAATTCCTCAAGGCGCTCGGGATGCTCGCAGCCGGTGTCGCGGGCAGCTACTTCGTGGAACAGGGAATCGAAGCCACACGCGCCATGGCGGTTGTCGTGGCGGCCCTCACGGTCGGCTTGATCGCGGGCGGCGTTTCGATGCTCCCGAAGGAGCGCCAGGAATTCCGGGGGCGGGGGGGCGAAAATCCCTTCCGGGCCGTGCGCGATGTAGTCCGCAATCGACACGCACGGTTGCTGCTTCTCGTCATCTTCATAGACGCGATCGGCGCGGGCGGAATCGGCGTATTGGCCCCCTTCGTCCTCGATTACGTGGTCGGCCTGCCAGAACTCATTCCCGTCCTCTTCGGCGTCAACATCGGCTCCACCCTGCTGGCGGTTCCCCTCTGGGTTCGACTCGCCCGACGATTCGAAAAGCGACACCTCATGCTCTTCGCGATGTTCGGGAGCGGCATCGGCTATGGCATGATCCTCATGGTCGGCCCAGGCAGCTGGCTCGTCATCGTCGTCTCCGCGGTCATCGCCGGCACCTCCACCTGCTGCTCGAACGTCCTCGGCTTCACGCTGAAATCCGAGATCATCGACTGCGACGAGTACCAAACAGGTGAACGCAAGGAGGGCGCCTATTTCGCAGGCTGGAGCTTTGTGAGCAAGCTCGCCGCGGGTATCATGATCGGCCTCGTTGGATGGTCCCTCGAGTGGTCTGGATTCGACGCCGACGCACCGATACAGAGCGAACTCGCCCAGAGCACGATGGTGATCTTGATGGGAGGCTTCCCGCTCATCTGCTATGTGATCGGCGCTTTCGCATTCAGCCGCTTTACCCTGACCGAGACCGAGCACGCGCGAATCCGGATAGAGCTCGATGCGCGCGCCACCGCCACCCAGACGACCGTCTGAGCGCCCGACGCGAGAGGAGCGAACGCCTATGACCGACCCGAAGGAACTGCCCCCGCAGAGCTGGCATCCGGGGACCTGGGCCGCACGAACACCGAACAAGCCAGCGGTGATCATGGCCGAAAGCGGCGAGATGATCACGTATCGAGAGCTCGAGGACACAGCGAATCGGCTCTCCCAACTCTTCCACACCGCAGGTCTCCGCCCGGGTGACCACGTCGCCTTCTGCCTGGAGAATCGAGTCGAGTTCCTCCCCATCCTTTGGGGGGCGCACTACGCCGGTCTCTACTACACGGCCATCAGCTCTCGCCTCACGACCGAGGAACTCGGCTATATCCTCGAGGACAGCGGCAGCCGCGCCTTCCTTTCCAGCCCCTACCTGTCACCAGCCATCGCGGGGCTCACGGACGAGCTTTCGGCGCTCGAACTCAAGCTGAGTGTGGGCGGCGATCTTCCCGGATTCGATGCCTTCGAGGAGTCGATCGCGGCCCATCCGGCCGAACCGCTCGCCGACCGCGTCGAAGCCCTCCCCATGCTCTACTCGTCGGGAACCACCGGACGGCCGAAGGGCGTGAAACCGGCGTTGACCGGTGAACCGCTCGGTGCGGGCGAGGGACTGACGGGATTGATCCGCCTCCTCTTCGGCGGGTCAGACGACTCCGTCTATCTTTCGCCGGCGCCCCTCTATCACAGCGCTCCGCTTCGCTACTGCACCCAATTCCATCGCATCGGCGCCACCATCGTCGTGATGGAGCGATTCGACGCCGAAGCCGCACTGGCCGCGATCGACACGTATCGTGTGACCCATAGCCAATGGGTGCCCACGATGTTCGTCCGCATGCTCAAGCTGCAGGACGAGACCCGTACACGCTACGACACGAGCAGCCTCGTCTTTGCCATCCACGCGTCGGCGCCCTGTCCGATCGGGATCAAGGAGCAGATGCTCGACTGGTGGGGACCGATCATCCACGAGTATTATGCTGGAACCGAGGGAAATGGTTTCTGTTATGCATCACCCCAGGATTGGCTCGATCACAAGGGAACGGTGGGAAAGGCCGTGAGCGGTGAGCTCCATATCGTCGATGATGGGGGAAGCGAAGTCTCGCCAGGAGAGGAAGGCGGCGTCTATTTCGCGAACGGTCTTCAGGAATTCGAATACCACAACGATCCCACGAAGACCGCGGAGGGTCGCCTTGCGAACGGCTGGAGCACCCTCGGCGATATCGGACGTGTCGACGAGGACGGTTTTCTCTACCTGACCGATCGCAAGGCGAACATGATCATCAGTGGGGGCGTCAATATCTACCCGCAAGAGGCGGAGAACATCTTGACCGTCCACCCAAAAGTTCACGATGTCGCCGTTTTCGGTGTCCCCAACCCGGATTTTGGCGAAGAGGTGAAAGCGGTCGTTCAGCCCGTGGAGCCGAACGAGGCCAGCGAGGCACTCGCTCGGGAACTGATCGCCTATTGCCGCGAACATCTCGCGGACGTGAAATGTCCCCGCTCGATCGACTTTCGCGCAGAGCTTCCGCGTCATCCGACGGGCAAGCTCTACAAGCGCCTGCTCAAGGACGAGTATTGGAAGGGCCACGACACGCGCCTGCTCTAGGTGCGGTTCTCGGCTCGATCGCTCACACCGACTCCCCAGATTCTACGGCGCGAAACTCGACCGGCCCTTGATACCCCATCGCCCGGCCTCGAGCGTCATCACATAGAGCGAATCGAAAGACCTGATCTCGCTCCCATCGGCCCGCATCCGAACGAAGCGAGTCACGACGTGGACCTTCTCCCGATCACCCTGGACGATGTCCCGGTGCGTCCACTCGCTGCGATGCCAATCCGGTTCGAGGATCGCGCGCAGGGCGGTGCGCCGCTCTTCCGCGGGCAGGTCGAGATCTGGAATCGCCTCGCGCACCGATTGCCAGACGACGATCTTCCCGCTGGCGTGGCGATAGTGGGGGAAATGGTAGGTAGCGACGTGTCCCTCGAGATCCAGATCGTTCAGCGCATTCATATAGCGATCGAGCACGCGCATGATTTCGGCGTCCCTCGCTTCGAAGGAATCCCCGGCGACCGCGCCGCCCGTCGCGAAAACGCCGACCATCACCCCCATCCAGAAAACCAGGAAACGGCCTCGGCAATCCATTCCCGTCCTCCCCCGTTTCGCGACCGAAGCCTCAGGATGACCGACCCACAGAGCCGACGAGTCCGATCGAATTCCGGCGCCTCCCCACCGATCCGAACACTCGGATGAAGGAATAATTGCGAACTGGGCGTCGCAGCCGGTCAGTCCGTGCGGACCCGGAAGAAGGGCAACGTGATCTCTTCGGATTGTTCCTCGAAAACGACCTCGAGGGGGGTCCCGATCTTCACGTCTTCGGGCTCGACACCCTTGAGATTCGAGAGCATGTAATAACCCTCTTCCAGTTCGACGACGACGACGGTATAGGGGACCTCGAAGACGGGCTGTTGCGGCCGATAGACCGTCGTAAAGCTGTAGAGGGTCCCGCGTCCCGAAGACTCGACCCACTCGAGATCCCCGCTCATGCAATTTCCACAACACGGCTGCGGAATGAAGGTCAGGCTCTCGCAATCCTTGCATCGCTGAACCGTCAGCTTGCCCGCACGACAGGCTTCCCAATAGGGTTTCGAGAGTGCGGTCGGCCGCGGCAGCGGGATCGACGGGGTGCTCATACGGGCTCCTTTCCGAGGGCCATGACATCGCAGAAGAGCGCGCCGGAACCGCCGTTGGTCGCGAGGGCGACATTCGGCTCATGCAGCGTGAGTTCCGGAACCAATCGCCCCTGGAGTTGCAACACAGCGTTGAGCGGTTTCTGTAGAAGCTGGACGACGCCGGCGTGTGAAAAGGAGAGGATGCCGCCATTGGTGGCGACGGGCAGATCACCATCGATCCGGATCCGCCCTTCGAGCACGAAATCCGCGCCCTCCCCCTCCTTGCAGAATCCGAAGGCCTCGAGTTGTCGAATGATCTCGAAGGAGAAGGGGTCATAGAACTCCGCGAAGTCGACGTCCTTGGTCCCGAGACCGCATTGTTCGAAGGTCATCTCGAGGGCGCGCCGACCGACCCAGCCGTAACGCTCCCAGACGGGTGCGGTCACGTAGGCGTTGCCCTGGCGATCGAGCGCACCGCCGAGCACGTGAATCGGCGTGACGTCGAGATCCTTGGCCCGCTCGGCAGACGTGAGGATCATGCAGGCACCGCCCTCTGAGGTGATGCAGCAATCGAGCAACCGAAAAGGATTCGCAACCATACGCGAAGCCTCGACCTCCGCAGGGGAACATTCGCGCCCGTAGAAGACGGCCTCGGGATTGACGGCGCCATTGCTACGAATCGCCGCCGCCACTTCGGACAAAGCCTCACGCGGCGTTCCGTAGATATGCATATGCCGCTGGGCCATCAACGCAAATTCGGCGGCCGTATAGAGCCCCCAGCATTCCACGAACTCATTCTGTGGCCGCGTCCACGAAACCGTCGATTTGCGGTCGGTATATTCACCGCATTGAGCGGTCGCGATCAACACCGTGTGGCATTGACCCGAGTGGATCGCCGCAGCCGCCTCGAGAACCCCATCGATCCCTGGAGTGGACGAGCCGGTCCAGATGGGGCGACCGCCGAACCACTGGGCTGCCGTGCGCGAATCGACTCGCGAGACCCAGCTCGAGATATTGAGCCCGTCGATATCCTCTGGGCGAAGGCCGGCATCGTCGAGCGCGCCGTTGATCGCATCAAGAATCAGTTCGGATTCCGTCATGCCCGGGAGTTGTTTGGCCTGAACTGTATTGTAGGCGCCGACGATGGCGACACCCTCGTAGGGACTTTTCATGAATGCGATGTTGCCACATCGGCGCCACGCTCGTCTGCCCTTTTTCCGAACGCTGGATTCCGCTGGGGGGCGGCTGTGTGCTCCCTCGGTCGCGATCTTCTGGAAGACGAAACGAAACGACGGGCCTATTCCGGGCGAGTGCTCGGGCGGCTCGCCTGGAGACCGCCTACCGGTAGGAGGGGCTCGAGATCATCGGGGAGCAACCACCCGGCCACGCCCGCGAGCGAAGTCACGCCCGACGTCAAGACCGTCCCGAGACTGTTCAGGATCGTGCCATCCGCAAGCACGGCCGTGATCCCGGTCGAATCATCATCGAGTTCCACGACATCGCGCAATCCCACACCCGTCTTCGCATCGACCGCCACGAGGGAGGAGCGAAGGGGTCAGGGAATCCTTCGCCCCCCGAAATCGCTCTGGTCGCCGTAGACCACGGGCACGAGAACGATGTCATTCAACACCGTCGGATTGCTATTCCCGATCGCCGAGGGCGCTCCAAAGGTCCAGCTCTTCGCAAGCGCCGCCGGCGCAAGTGCCTGCAGGTCGCTCTCCCAACGAACGGCTCCGTCCTCGCCGATCGCGATCGGGGCGGGGCCATACGCCTGGAGCGCAAAAATATCACCGTTCGCCCCGACCGCCGCCGAGGCGGCGCGCGACTCGCGCCTGCCAGCGAATCACACCGGGCCGCGCATCCCCTCTGGTTCGCGAGTTCGAGAAGTTTCTTCGCCTCGCGATGGGTTCCCGCCGCGACCTCCTCGTTCGATCCCGCGACCTGGGAAAGCTCTTCGATGCTGGTCGCGATCACCGAAGACCTCGGACGCATCTGCTCGACGAGCCGTTGGACATCGTCGGTCGCGACCTAGTCCATCGGCGAATCACCGATGAGCCCGACCCGGTGTATCAGGTCGCCGTCCGAGACGGCAACGACCACTTCGGAGATCCGATCCGCCTTGAGTCTCATCTCCGTCGCGATCAAGCCACCGGCATCCGCACGCTGGCGTTCACGCTCGGCCGCTTCCCGCAGACGATCGGCACTCTCCCGCTCGGTCTCCATCGCTTCTTTCAGAAGGACGGCGTTTTGCTCTGCTTCGGTGACTCGGGCGAAGGTGACGAGGGTCCCGGAACGCTGCCCCTCGAGGTCCCGGGCGATGTCCACGAAAACATCCAGGAATTCTTCGCCGAGGGGGCTCACCCGGTGGAAGGGCAGGCCCCCGTCGGAATCGAGGACCTGCCGCATCGCCCCATCCCCCCCGAAGAGGAAGGCGACACTCTCTCCTTCGGCCTGCTCGACGTCGATCCCCGCCGCCCGCTCGACTTGCGCCAGAATCTCGAGACTCTTCGGATTGGCATAGGTCACGATGTGTGCCATGTCGCAATGGAGGAGACCGACCGGTGCGGACTCCAGCACCATCTCGCTCCGGTGAAGTGACTCCAGGCTCGCGCGCATATTTCGGATCGCGATCTCGAGGACCGATTCCATCGTCCCGAGTTCGTCCGGCTGGGTCTCAGAGTCTGGAATGGCCAGGTCGCCCGCCGCAACGCGATCCAGGATCTTGACCGTCTCGGCCAGGCGAGCACGGATCCGGCGCGTCCCGAAGCGCACGAGGGGGACGAGGGCCAGGCTGATCAGCCCACCCGCAAACAGTCATCTTGCCTGCAGCGCCCAGCTGCCGCCGATGCGTCCTCCGCATGCAGGTCGACCTCGAGAACCTCCCGCACGTCTCCCAGCGCCAGCCCTTCCTGGGCGTATTGGGATGGGTGTTATGACACTCGACGCAGGTATCACTGATCATCACATCGGCGATGGCCACGCGTACCCATCGCTCACCGCCGATCTCGCTCAATTCGTGCACGACACCATTCCGATCCCGATTGAATCTCGCGATCGCGGACAACGCGAAGGCATCGAGGGTGCGTGCGCTTCTTTAGGGAAAGGGATACGCGCTGTAGAGATCGAACCGGGAGCCGCCCGCCATAGAGCACCAGGGCGCTCATCCCGACGAGCGCGACGAGCCCAGACCTTTGTCTCAGAGGGGGAGCGTAGATCTCCAGGATCCCCCCCGAGCCGAGGCATCAGCCGAGTCGCTCGATCGTCCCGCGATCGCCGTCGAGCACGACACGCTCTCCAGTCTTGAGGATCCGCGTGGCATCGTGCGTATTGAGGACCGCCGGAAGCCCGTATTCACGCGCCACGACCGCACCATGGGAGACGGCGCTGCCGACATCGGTCACGAGGCCCGCGATGATCGTGAAATAGGGGGTCCAGCCGACGTCCGTGATCGGGGCGACGAGAATTTCGCCGGGTGCGAGCGCCTCCGCCTCAGCGAGGCTCTCGACCACGCGAACGGGCCCCTCGACCCGGCCACGACTCACCGGTTTGCCGACGATGATGCGTTCGCCTCCGGCCACCACGCGCCAGGACACGGGCTGTGGCAGGCCGACCGCGACCTCGGGAAAGCGCAGGGTTTCTTGATAGGCGAGAACATCACGGCGCGCGATCGCGTCGTCCACGAGGCTATCCCCCGGTTCGGCTCGGGCGAGCGTTTCGAGTTCCTCGTGGAGCAAGAAATAGACTGCATCCGCGTCGGGCAGACGTCCCTCCTCGACGAGTTGACGTCCGAGGGCACGATAGGCCTGCTTGAAGAGGACCGTCAGTTCGACGAGCAATGACTTACATCGTTCGCGGTTCCGAACCGCGGCGTGAGCGATCCCCCGAGCGCGATCGAAGCGTTCTGCGCCCGCAGGACGGTCGAGACATGCGACGGGCATAAGGGAGAGCGGCGCATCACCCGCGAGTCGCCCGCGAAGCTGGGTCTGGAGGGATCGAAGCAGGGGCGTCGGATCGTGTGCCCATTCCGGCTGGCGGATATCGAGTTCGCGCAGACTCCGATGTCCATGACGCGTGAGGTAGGCACGGAAGACGCGGCCCGCCTCGCCGGAGGCGTCCCCTCGTAGCCACCTGAGGGCTAGATCCGGCTCGAGATCCACGAAGGCGCTCGACCGGTCGGAGGCGGCCAATAGGGCATCGAGGATCCGCTCCGCACCTTCGGCGATATCGGCACTCTCCACCCCCTCCGCACCGGAGAGGACCGACGCCACGATCGCGTGATGTTCATCGGTCGGTTCTTCGCCCCCGGCGAGGCGCGCCAACATGATCGGGGCGAGCGCCCCCGCGCTCGATGAGACGACGAGATGGAGCTGGTAGCCCTCGTGCAGGTCGGGCAGGCGCGCATCGATCTCTCGCCAGGTCTCGAGACTCGTGGCGCCGACCGCGATCGGCCCCCGAGCGGTGAGCGCCTGCAGGCGGCGAATCCGACGCCGGGGCCGCAACATCGCACCCACCTGCCTCAGCAGCCGAGGGATCCGAACCCAGATCGGAGGAGGCGCGTCCGCGACGACCTCGGGAACCAGCCGCCCGCAGAGCGCAAGGCTCTGCTGGTCCGGATGCGCCCCCGAGACCGATGACGAGAAGCGCGCGCCCTCGCTCATGTTGATGAAGAGATGTCCGTGGGACATCGACAGATAGCGACTCGGCGCCGACCCTCCGCTCGGCACCCCGACCGCATCCTTGATGCGCTGCCAACCCGCGTCGATTCCCTGGGCGCAGGTCGAATAGGTCAGCGGCGAGACCGCGCCCGGCATCATCTCACCGACATTGCAGCGCGTGTGGACGTCGGTCCGATCCTCCGCCACGACGTCCAGGCATTGTGGGTCGAGACCGAGCGTCGTAATCGGACGCGCCTGCAACCAGTGGAGCGTACCCTCGCGATCGATCGCCCATTCGAGATCGACGGGCGATCCCGTTCGATGCTCGGCTTCGAGTGCTTCGCGCGCGAGGGTGGCCCGTTCGACGGGCAATAGCAGCGCATTCTCACCCGCGAGCCGGGTCGTTTCCCATCTCTGCTCCCGGCGAAGGAACTCGTCGTGATCGGGACTCGCGTGACCGGAGACAAGCGCCTCCCCCAACCCCGCGACCGAGTCCAACACGAGTCGGTTGCGACGGCTCGTCACCGGATCGACGCTGAAACAGACACCCGACACACGGGCATCGACCATTCGCTGGACGACCACCGCCATCTCGACCACGCCCCTCCCCTCGGAGGCCGCATCGCGCAGATCGCGATAGAAACGCGCCCGCACATTCTCGGCCGAGCGCAGGCAGGTCTCGATCGCCTCTCGAATCGCCTCTGCCCCCTCGACCTCCAGAACCGACTCGTATTGCCCGGCAAAGGAGGCCTCGGCACCGTCCTCGCCGATGGCCGACGAGCGGATGGCCAGTCGCCCCGGCCCGAATCGCCCCTCGAGCGCGGCCACGAGTGCGTCGAACTCCGCCGCCGTCGTGTGCAGCGTCGCCTCGACGATCACGACGGCCTCGGGGACACGCAGTCCCATCGCGCGCAGTCGAGCCAACCCCGCCGCCTTGCCGCCGACCGGTTCTCCCTCGATTTCATCCAGCGTCAAGATTCGCGGCATCGACCTCGGCCCGTCTCTCGAGAGACTCTCGCTCCGGAGCCCCACAGGCTCTCGAGCGCGCCGATAGTAGGAATTCGTGCGCCTCGGGGCTCGTCGTCCGAAAGAACCCGACCGGGTGCGCGAAACGAAGGCACCGCATGTCCGACGGTGAGCCCGATCACCGGCCGTCTCGACGACCACACCGCATCAGGAGATTCCTATCGGATTAGGAGTCGAAAAGTGGCCCCCCCTACGTCCCGTGCGCGCGCGCGAATACCAACTTCTGACCGACGCCCATCGAGCCCGAAACAAGGGCCGTACGCGTGCCGCCATTGGGCTCTACCGGCGCATTCTCATCGAAAACCCAGAGAATCTCGAAGTCGCGACGCGCCCATGCTCGCCTATTCGGGGCAGGGCTTCGAAGCCTGGCGCTTATGCGCCGAGCTCCAGCTGAAACTGAAAAAACCCGAAGGCGCCTTCGAAACCCTGACCGAAGGGCGAGTGCATTTCGGTCAGAACCGGACCCATGCCCAGGCGATCGCGCTGCTCACACGCGCTCGCGAAATCGAAGCCTGGGACGACGACCTCCTCTTCGCCCTCAGCGACTTCTCGACCAACGATTCCAATAGGTGACCTCGCTGGCGCCCATCCGCGTAGCGGGCTTGAGAACCGCCCCTTTCGTATAGGCGACGGGCAGAAGGATCGTCTGCGTGACGTCCGCCGGAATCCCCAACGCATCTGCGACGCGATCCTCCTCGGTCACCAACAGCGTCGTCCAGGTCGTCCCGAGCCCCGAGGCCCGCAGCGCGAGCATCAGTGACCAGGCCGCCGGCAAGACCGAGCCATAGAAGGCCACCTGCATCGCCGCGTTGTCCGGATCCGGCCGACCCTCGGAGCAGACCAGGATCAACGCGGGCATCCGATGCAGATTCTCGGCGAGCCCGACATAGGTCGGCCGCTCGTTCGGCAGCTCCTGGTCGCGCCTCTCGGACGGAAGCTGATTTCGAAATCGCGTCGCGAGCCCGTCGAAGCCCGAGCGATAGAGTTCCGCGACCCGCGCCTTCGGCTCGCTCTCGGTCAGCACGAGGAATCGCCAGGCCTCCCGGTTCATCCCGGTCGGCGCCTGCACGGCGGCGTCGATACAGCGCTCGATCAACTCGGGCGCGACGGCTCGATCGAAGTCGAGGCGGCGCCGAACGGAGCGGGTCGTCGAAACGACCTCAAAAAAATCGTTGCTCTCCGTTCCGTAATCAGCCCCACCCGACCCACCGCTCATCCGCGAACCAGGACCCGACGACATTGGGGGCATTGGATCAGTGCCTCCTCGGGCTCCGCGAGCATGCGCTTCTTCTCGAGGGAAGGGAGCTTGATCCGGCAGCCCGTACAGCGTCCCTCCTTCAGACTCGTCGCGCCTCGCCCGCCGCTACGCGGCTGGGAACGCACGCGCTCGTAGGCGGCGAGAACATCGTCGGGAATCCCCGGCGCGATGGCCGCGCGCGATTCGCTGAGACGAGCGACCTTTGTCGCGACCTCCGACTGCACGTTTCGAATCACCTCGGCCAGATTCTCCGACTCCATTCGATGGGAAGCGATCGTTGACTCGAACTCTGCGATTCGGCCCTCGACAATCTCGATCGATTCGAGCAGCCCCATCTCCTGCTCTTCCAGGCCCGTCTGTTTGTCGCGCAGCGCCTGCTGAGAAACATCGTGCGCAACCGCTTCATCGCGGTCTTTGCGCTTGCCCGAATAGCGCTCGACCTCAGCGGACTCGATGTCCAAAGCGATCTGGGAGACAGCGCGGGCGAGTTCGTCCTCCGAACGCTCCATCTCGGCGCGCTCCTCGCGCGCCACGGCCAGCTCGGCCTCAACGCGTACGATCCCCTCCGCAAGCACCGGCAGCGCGCCACGCTCCGGGAGTTCGGCGGCGCGCTTGTTCGCAGCGTCGACGGCGAGGTCGAGATCCTGGGCCTCGAGAAGCGGGGCGAGAAAGGACATGTTCAGCGGTGCTCCCGAAAAGAAGAGTATCCCAGAATCGGCGACCGCATCCGACCTTCCGAATCGGCTGCCGACTGGCAGATCCATGCCCACGCCCTCTAGACTTCCGGGATGCCCGAACTCGGACCCGACCACCTCGTCTTCAACACGACCAATATCGTCGGCGGCGGCGTCCGCGAAATCGTCGCGGCCGCGGTCGCGGGAGAGTACGACGCGATCTCGATCTGGCCCCACGACGTCGATCGCGCCCGCAGCGAGGGCCTCGACCTCCCGGATATCCGACTCCTGCTCGAGGATAATGGGCTCGTCGTCTCAGATGTCGACCCCTTGCTCGGATGGTCGGATCTGGTTCTCCCCGAACCCGGCGAATCGATGTTCGACCTCGCACCCGAGGATGCCTTCTTCGAAATCGGGGAGGCGCTGGAGGCCCGATCGATCAATGTCGTTCAGGGCTTCGGAGCCCACCTCGATCTCGATCGCGCAGCCGTCGACCTCGCGCGCATCTGTCGACGCGCCAGAGAACACGGGCTCCTCGTCACCTTCGAGTTCCTCCCCTGGAGCGGCGTACCGAATGTCACGGTCTGTCTCGACCTCCTCGAGCGCAGCGGCTGCGACAACGCGACGATCATGTTCGATAGCTGGCATTGGTTCCGCGGCGCGCGGGATCTCGATGCCTTGCAAGCGATTCCCGGCGAGCGAATCGGGAGCACCCAATTCAATGATGCCCCCGAGCAGCCATCGGAGAACCTTCCGGTCGAGGCGATGGAGGCGCGGCTCAGCGCGGGCGAAGGCGTGATCCCCCTCGTCGACCTCGTGCGCACCCTCGACGAGATCGGGTCGCGCGCTCCGATCGGCGTGGAGGTGATCCACAAGCGCCACGAAGAAATGGATCCAGCAGAAGTCGGGCGATATACCGCGGCTGACATGCGGCGGGTCCTCAGCGAAGCACGGGGGCATTCATCCTGATGTCGGAATCAAACGCCCCGGCCCAAAACCCAGATCCGCTCTACTTCGAGGATTACACCCCCGACTTCGAGATGGCGGGCGGCCAGTATCGCGTCACCGAAGAGGAGATCCTCGAGTTCGGTCGCCGCTTCGACCCCCAACCGTTGCACACGGACCCCGAAGCAGCCGCGGCGGGCCCCTTCGGCGGTCTGATCGCACCCGGATGTTTGACCTTTGCGATTCGGAACGCGCTCTATAACCAGCTTCCAGCGCGTCCCGTGTTGATTGCCGGACTCGGACTCGAAGGGATGGAGCTACCGAAACCGGTGCGCCCAGGCGATCTGCTCTCGCTCCGAGTCTCGGTCGTCTCGGCTCGGCGATCCGACTCGAAACCCGACCGGGGGATCATCACCATGAAGCAGGCCATCGAGAACCAGAAAGGGGAGCTCGTGCTCTCGATGATCTCGAAGATGATCGTCCGGACGCTGACCCCTTCGGACTCATAAGAGAACGCCGCTGCCCGAAACCCTCGCCTCGATCAATCGGCCATCTCGAAATCGTCGAAGTCAAAGCCAGGTGCCACGACGCACCCGACGAGCGCATAACCCGCAGGGCCGGCCAGGGCCTCCGCTCTCTGCCATTCGCCTGCGGGCACGATCGCCTGCAGCGCCGCCGCCTCGCCCTGACCCAGCCGGATCGCGCGACCGGGGTCTGCAGCCTCGGCCGGTGTCACCCCGACCCCCAACGCGAGATCGTCACCCTGATGATGCATCCAAAGTTCTTCGGAGCGCACACGGTGGAGTGCCGAGCCCCCCCCCCGTCGGCAGCAGATAGTAGATCGACGTCATGAGGGCACGCTTTGCGGGATAGCCCGGCGGAAGCGCCCCGGAAGCGAGTTCGATCGGAGAACGCCAGAACTCCCGGTACCAGCCGCCCTCCGGATGCGGGACGAGTTCGAGCCGATCGATCAAGGCCTGTACACGTGACGCGACCCCGCTCCCCGCGAGCGCATTCGCGGGGTCGCCCGGTATCGATTCTACATCGCTCCGGTCGGCCGGCATCGCGGGAGACTACCAGCAGTAATCGGTGTGCGCGATGCCGAGACCGGCTCGGGCCGTATACTGACAGCGTGGACGCGCCTGAACACGAAAGAGCGAGCCCCGCCCAAGCCGAACAGCCCGCTTGGGGCTGGGCGCGAGATCGAAATGTCGCAGCCCTGCTCTTTTTCGCGGCGCTCCTCCTTCGCCTCCTCCACTTGCGCGAAATCCAGATTCACGACCCCTTCTTCACGATCGCGAGCGTCGATGGTGCGATCTATGAAGAGTGGGCGAAGGAGATCCTCGCCGGTGATTGGCTCGGCGAAGGCGTCCTCTTTCTCGGCCCCCTCTATCCGACCTTCATCGCCGCGGTCTACGCCCTGCTCGGGGCGAGCCTACCAGCCCTCAAGGCCGTCCAGGCCGTGATCGGTGCCCTCGCTTGCGTGCTCGTGTGGGGCCTTGCGCGCGAGCTCTTCGATCGACGCGTCGCCGCACTCGCCGGCACGATCGCTGCCGCCTACGGGATGCACGTTTTCTACGGCGGCACCGTCATGATCGTGAATCTGCAGGTTCCACTGGTCGTCGGGCTCGTCTGGGCGACGCTTCGCGCACTCCGCCGTCCCAGCCTCCCCGCATGGGCATTCTGCGGGTTATTGCTGGGGCTATCGGCGCTCGCCCGTCAGACCGTCCTCCTGCTCGCCCCGATTGTCGCGCTCTGGATTCTCTTCGGAATGGCCGGCCCCTGCTCCTTTGCGCGGCGCTTCGCATTCGGAACCCTCTTCGGCCTCGCCATTCTCGCATTGATCCTGCCTTTCACGGTCCGGAACTACGTCGCGGGCGATGATCTGGTACTGCTCAACTCGACCGGTGGCGCCAATTTCTACATGGGCAACCAGCGAGCTGCGGACGGAACATGGCAGCTCCCCTCGATCGGTGCCCGCCATCGGGTCGACAATCCGCGAGCGATGCGCGACGCCTTCGAGAAGGCGGCGGAAGAAGCCACCGGGCGAACGCTCAAGCCCTCCGAGGTCTCCTCCTATTGGCTCGCTCGCGGGTGGGAGGAGATCCGCGCGAATCCGACACGCTGGTTGGGGCTCGAAGCGCGCAAATTCGGCCTCTTCTGGAACGCCTACGAGGTCTGGAACAATCGCTCCTTCGAGGTCTCGAAGGACTTCTCCTGGGTTCTCCGAATGCCGCTGGTGAGCTTTGGTATCCTGGCTCCCCTGGGCCTGCTCGGCCTCGCACTGACCGCGGGGCGCTGGCGTGAATTCGTTCCGATCCATGGCGCGATCGCCAGTTATCTTCTGAGCGCGCTTCTCTTCTTCGTGCTCTCACGCTATCGACTGCCGGCTGTCGTGCTCCTGATTCCCTTCGCGGCGTTCGCGGTCATCGACCTCGTAGATCGCTTTCGGGGTCGCGATTTCCGCAGGGTCGCCCTTCTCGGCCCGGGGATCGTCGCACTCGCGTTCCTCACCCATCTGCCACTGGCGAACGAGAACCGCATGCACATGGCCTACTACAACCTGGGCAACAAATATCGAGAACTCGAGCGTTGGGATGAAGCCGTAGGCGCCTACCACGCATCCCTCGCCGAGAACCCTCGAGCCATCTCGACCCGAAACAACCTGGCGCTCACCCTCGAGTTGGCAGGTCGAAAGGACGCGGCCATCGAAGCCTGGAGGACCGTGGGCGAGATGGCCGCACGCCTCGGCGACCGAAGTCGAATGGAGCGCGCCGCACGACATCTGACAGCGCTCACGGGCAGTCCCGGACAAGACGAACCGGCCTCAGGGCCCATCCGCAAACCCTGAGCGAGGCATTGGGGGCCTGCTTTGTGCCCGGGCACGCAGTGAAATCGGCCCCGATCGCTGGGGAGCGCACGCCGGGCCGCTCGAGACCGGCCGGGTGGAAAATGTCCAGCCCAACAGGCAACTCACGCCGAAAATCCAAAGGCTTCTTGGGCTAGCATTCGATCAGCCCTCGTACGGCTCAATTCGTGGAGCGTATGTCCATGGCTCGACTCTTCCCCCATCCGCAGGACAAATATCCGGATGTCCATCTCGAGGACACGGATCTCGACTTGCCGGACCACGTCCGCAATGTGGATATGCGGTACACCCAGTTCAAGACCATCGCGAAGGGCGGAAAATGTCTGATCCAGTCCTGTCAGGACTACCATCTGAGCCGTGTCGTCGCCTACAAGAGCCTTCATAAAGAGATCGCGGACGACCCCTTCGAACAGAAGCGCTTCCTACGCGAAGCACGCGTGACGGCGATGCTCCAGCATCCCAACACGATCCCGATCTACGAACTCTCCCGCGATAATCGCGGCCACTATTTCTTCACGATGAAGCTCGTCGAGGGCTACACGCTGCGCGAAGTCCTGGATATGGCAGAAGAGGAGGGGACACAGGCGGTCGATGGCTACGGCTTCCACCGCATGGTCACGATCCTCATCCAGGTCGCAAATGCCCTCGATTACGCCCACAGCCACGGCGTAGTCCATCGCGACATCAAACCCGCCAATATCCTGATGGGGCCCTTCGGCGAGGTCCTGCTTCTCGACTGGGGACTCGCGAAGGTCTGGAGCGAGAAACCCGAAGAAATCCCCGAGATGCCGCTGCTCACGAATAGCGACCCCTCGCTGACCGCCCAGGGCAAACTTCAAGGAACAGCGCATTACATGTCGCCGGAGCAGGTGGAGGGCGCGGATTCCCTCGATCATCGTTCCGATGTCTACAGCATGGGCGCCGTGCTCTACGAGACCCTCACCGGCCGCACGACCTTCCCCGGAGACAAGCTGAACGAAATTCTTCATCAGGTCAAAAACGTGGATCCGCCGAGTCCGTCGGAGCTCTCTACGGGTCATGACATCCCGGCCCAGCTCGAAGAAATCTGCATGCGATGTATCAAGAAGGATCCGGACCGGCGCATCCAATCCGCACGTCAGCTCGTTTCAGCGCTTCGCTCCTGGCGTCTGCGCTGGGCGGCGGAGACGGGCTGAGGCCCGATCTCGACGCGGGCGGCGCGGCGAAGAGCGCATCATTCTCTACTCTCCTCCTCCGCCTTCGCGTCGGGACATCACCGGGATGATCCCATCCACTCGACAGGAGCCCCAATGCCCGCATTCGTAGAGACCGTGACCGGCCCCCTCTCCGTCGACGACCTCGGCGCCACACTGATCCACGAGCATGTGGTCACCGGTATGCCGGGCTGGGACACGGACGCCAACGTGCCGCGCTGGAAACGGCACGACATGATGCAGATCGCGAAGGACAAAATCGCCGAGATGCAGGATGCGGGGATCCACTCCATGGTGGACCCGTGCCCATCGGATCTCGCACGCGATATCGAGTTCTCCGCCGAGGTCTCCCAGGCGACCGGCTTTCGGATCGTTGCGGCGGCCGGTCTCTACAATGAGTTTCTCGGCCTCAACGCCTACTGGAAGATGCGCGGCACGATGGGTGCCGACGTCGTACAAGAGATGGCGGATGCCTTCATCACAGAAATCACGGAGGGCGTGAACGGCTCCGGCGTGAAGCCCGGCATCATCAAGGTCGCGACCGGAAGCGGGTCGGTCACGGATTACGAAGGGCAGGTCTTCGCGGCCGCCACGAAGGCCGCCATCGCGACCGACGTTCCGATCATCACCCATACCGACGACGGTGTGTTGGGTGAGGATCAGCAGACGATGTTCGCGGAGGGCAACCTGCCCTCGCATCGTGCCATGGTCGGCCATTGCTGCGGGAGCAACGACCACGACTACCATTGGCGCTTGGTCGAAGGAGGCACCTACGTGGGCTTCGACCGCTTCGGCCTCGAAGTGATCAACTCGGATGTGAACCGCGTAAAGTCGATACTGAAACTCATCGAGCGCGGGGCGAGCACGCGGCTGATGGTGGCCCACGACACGGTCTGGTGCTGGCTCGGCAAGAGCTTCCCGGTCAACCCTCTCTGGCGCCCGAGCCGCTTCAGCCAGGACATCATCCCGATGCTCAGAGCGGGCGGTGCAACCGACCAGCATATCGACGATATCCTGGTGCAGAACCCCAGGCGCTATTTCGCGGGAGAACCGCTTCCACCACTCGACTAATGGCGACACGAGGTCGCGGATTCCGCACCCAGATCGATCACCGACACACCGAGGTCTGACCTATCGCTCAATGGAAGGAGTTCACCATGAGAATCGGCCTTCAGCTACCCGATTTCAGTTCCACCGCAGGACCGAAGGAGATCGCCTCGCGCCTCTGCGAGATCGCCCAGGCAGCGGAGGCCGGGGGGTTTTCGAGCCTCTGGGTGATGGACCACTATTTCCAGATTCCCGGGGTGGGCGCTGCCGAGGAGGAGATGCTCGAGGGCTATGCGACGCTTTCATACCTCGCCGCCCTGACGTCGCGAATCAAGCTCGGCACACTCGTCACGGGCGTGACCTATCGCGAACCGGGGGTGCTGGTGAAGACCGCCACGACGCTCGACATCCTCTCCGGCGGCCGTGCCTATTTCGGCGTCGGAGCTGCCTGGTTCGAGCGCGAGCATCTCGGGCTCGGCATCCACTTCCCTCCGCTCGGCAAACGCTTCGAACGCCTCGAAGAGACATTGCAGATCGCGAAGCAGATGTGGTCGGGTGAGGTGGCACCATTCGACGGGCGTCATTTCCAACTGGCGGAGACACTCTGTGTGCCGCTGCCGCTTTCGCGACCCCATCCGCCGATCCTGATCGGTGGCGGGGGCGAAAAGAAGACCCTGCGCTTGGTCGCGCGTTATGGCGACGCCTGCAACCTCTTCGCGGGAATCGGAACGAGTGAAGTAGCTCGTAAACTCGATGTACTGAAGGCCCATTGTGACGACGCGGGCCGCGCCTACGAGGAGATCGAAAAGACGGTGCTCGGCGTCATCCAGGAGGAGCCGGGAATCCTGAAGCCCGCAGAACTCGTCACCAATTG
Organism: Deltaproteobacteria bacterium; assembly: GCA_002719955.1. Lineage (GTDB taxonomy): Bacteria > Myxococcota_A > UBA9160 > UBA9160 > UBA4427 > UBA4427. The sequence goes on from PBFW01000007.1 coordinate 192,175, forward strand.
CCGCGAACTCGCGGGCATCGGTGTCGACCAGGTATTGTTCAGCCTGCCGAACCTTGACGAACTCGCCGCCGTCGAGACGATCGGTCGCGAGGTGATCCCGGAGCTCTCGGGCGATTGATGTCGAGGCGGCCTCTGCTGCGATCATCCGCTGCGATCGACCCCGAGCCGAAGGAGCGTTCCGGATGAGGGAGGGGAATCTCTCGTGAGGACCCGACGGAGCCTTCTCGCTCTTCTCTGGCTGAGCGTATCCGCATGCGGACCCGAAGTGGTGGACCCGGACCCACGCGCTGCGTCCACCGGTTTCTACACGCGAGAGCAGGCAGCACTCGGAGCTCGGGTCTTCGAAGCGGACTGCGCCTCCTGCCACACCGTCGACCCGACCGCGCCTTCGGACGAAACGGACGCTCGACGCATCGCGTTATCCGGTGAGACGTTCGCCAGAAAATGGCATAGCGTCGCCGGCCTCTACCATAAATCGCGCTGGACGATGCCCACCGACGCGATTCTCGGTCTGGACATCGACGCCTATCTGGCGGTCACCGCCTACCTCCTCAAGCGAAACGGCTATCTGCCCGGGGACATACCGCTCGTCGAAGACGATCAGGCTATGAAGGAGATGGTCCTGCTTCCCTCTCCCGGCGACGCCAAAGCGGTCTCCGGAAATTCGACCGGCGGATTCTACAGCGCCGCGCAGGCGGCGCGCGGCAAGGCGTATTTCGCAGGGTCCTGCGAAACCTGTCATCGGGCGGAACCCTCCCACGGGGCTCGGGGCGAGGGTCCGGAATCGGCGTCCGCATCCGGCATACGGATGGGCAGTCAACTCATCGCCATGCCCCTCATGGGGCAGGGGCTCATGAAGTATCGGCACAACGTCGGTGACCTCTACCTGAAGACCAGAACGACGATGCCCATCGAGTATCCCGGCGCGCTCAGTGAGCAGAGTTATCTCGACATCATCGCCTATCTGCTACAGGCAAAGGGATATCCGGCGGGCGATCGTGAGCTCCTGGGGGATTTGGAGGCCATGAGCGCCATGACCCTCCCGGAGGAGGGATTTCGAATGCTCTTCAATGGAAGAGATTTCGAAGGCCTCCGGTTCCTGCTGGGCAGCGGCTGCCAACCTCCTCCGCTCGGCTGTGGCGCGACCGAGCCCGGCACGACCTTTCGAGTCGAAAAGGGAGCAATTCATATATCCGGACGACCGTCCGGCTATATCTACAGCGAGAGGAAATACCTGAATTTCATCCTGCGACTGGACCTGCGTTATGTCCCCTACCCGGGCATGAGGACGGAAGCCGAGTACTACTCGAACACGGGAATCCTCCTCTTCGTGAACAAGCACGGGGTCTGGCCGAAGAGTCTCGAAGTCCAGGGGGTCTACCCGTCGGCCCTGTCGATCCTACCCATCGACAGCGAGGCGAACTTCACGACGGATGCGCACCGACGCCGGGCCGCCCTGCGGCCGCTGGGAGAGTGGAATTCCGTGGAGATCGTCTCGCAGGCGGGCGAGGTCCGGGTCTCCGTGAACGGTCAGCAAGTCACGACCGTGAGCGACCACGAATTCGAGGAGTCGGGACATATCGGCTTTCAATCGGAAGGGGCCGAGGTCTATCTGCGCAATGTCCGCATCCTCGAAGAATCGCCTATCGAATGAACACGGCAACGATCTCCTGAGCCGCAAATTCAGCCCAGCCAATCTCGCCCGGCTGCATCAGATACCTTCGCCTCTCTGACGTCGGGCAGCTGCTCGAGCACGCGGATCAAGAAGACTCGGGAGAAGAGGATCGCTCTCCTTCGACCGCCCCTCGGCCCACCCCGACCGAGCGCATCCAGACAGCGAGCCCCCCTTGACCCGGCGGGGTTTAGCGACGCCTCGACACCCGAGCGTCGCGGGGGGGGGGCGGCGTGGCCAGGGATTGGCCCCGGGCACCGGGCCGGCCGTGATTGCGCAGTTTTTCGGCCCGCTCCACGCGCCTGAAATCTCCTCGGAACCGGATTTCGCGCACGCATCCGACCCCGCCCACGGCCCAAACCCTTGGTTATACTGACCGATCCTTTCGAAATATTCTTACCCGATCCCGAGCTGGGATCGCAGCCGAGGAGGTTCTCTACAATGTCCAGCCAGCAAGCCGATCCCCGCGAACTCGACGCGGTCATCATAGGCGCCGGATTCTCAGGATTGTACGCCTTGTACAAGCTACGTCAGGAACTCGGCATGGCCGTGCGCGTCTTCGACTCCGCCGACGGCGTCGGCGGCACCTGGTATTGGAACCGCTATCCGGGCGCCCGATGTGATTCCGAGAGCTACTACTATTCCTACTCGTTCTCCGAAGATCTCGAACAGGAGTGGGAATGGACCAGCAAATATCCCGAGCAACCCGAGATCCTGCTCTACCTGAACCACGTGGCCGACCGCTTCGACCTGCGCCGCGATATCCAGCTCAGCACCCGCATCAAGGAAGCCATCTTCGACGAGACCAGCAATCGCTGGCAGGTCCAGACCGATGACGGCGAGCGGTTCTCCGCCCAGTTCCTGATCACGGGGGTCGGCTGCCTATCGGCGACGAACCTCCCCCCTTTCCAGGGCCTCGATCAATTCGAGGGAGAGTGGTACCACACCGGCCAATGGCCCCACGAGCCCGTAGATTTCAAGGGCAAGCGAGTCGGACTCGTCGGCACGGGGTCGACCGGCATTCAGGCAACACCGGTAATCGCGGAGGACGCCGATCACCTGACAGTCTTCCAGCGCACGCCTAACTACAGCCTTCCGGCGCGAAATGCCCTGCTCACTGCGGAGGGACAAGCAGAGGTCAAGGCGAATTATCGTGAGATCCGTCGCCGCACGCGTGAATCGAGAGCGGGCTTCCCCTACGCCCCGACAGAGAAGTCGGCCATGGAATATTCCGCCGAAGAACAGCAGGCCCTCTGCGAATCACTCTGGCAGGAAGGCGGTTTCAAATTCCTGTGGGGCTCCTTCGAAGACCTGCTCACCAGCGAGGAAACCAACAACATCGTTGCCGAGTTCTTTCGCAGGAAGATCCGAGAGGTCGTCGACGACCCCGCAACCGCAAAACTCCTGACACCCACCGACCATCCTTACGGCACGAAACGTCCGCCGATCGATACGGGCTATTACGAGGCCTATAACCGGGACAATGTCAGCCTGGTCGACATCAGCAATTCGCCCATCGACGCAATCACGCCGAAGGGTTTGCGGATTGGCGATACGGAATATGAATTCGACATCATCGTCTTCGCGACCGGCTTCGATGCCATGACGGGGGCACTTCTTAAGATCGATATTCGCGGCACCGAAGGCCAGACCCTGGCCGACAAGTGGGAAGGGGGTCCGCTCGCCTACCTAGGTCTGCAGGTCGCAGGCTTCCCGAACATGTTCACCATCACCGGCCCCGGAAGTCCTTCGGTGTTGACCAATATGCCGGTGGCGATCGAGCAGCACGTCGACTGGATCACCGCCTGCATCCAGCATATGCGCACGAACGATCTGATCCGAATCGAGGCGAAGCTCGATGCCGAAGATGCCTGGGTGGATCACGTCAACGAAGCTGCGGAGTTCACGCTCTTTCCGAAGGCGAATTCCTGGTACGTGGGGGCGAATATTCCCGGCAAGAAGCGCGTCTTCATGCCCTATGTCGCGGGCATGATCGAGTACAAGACGCGCTGCAACGAGGTCGCCACCAAGGGTTACGATGGATTCGAGCTGCGCTCGGCGTGACCCGAGCCAAGCCAGACCCCAGACGGGACCATCGAGCTCGACTCAACGAACCAAAGAGGGCTGTGATCGCCGCATGAGGTGATCGCAGCCTTCCTCACTCGCGCGACCGGTCAACACGGCCGCCTCGAACCCGGGAGAGGCAACTCAGGAAACGGACTGGCCTCCATCCACGCAGATCGTCTGCCCCGTGATGTACCTCGCGGCAGGGCTCGCCAGGAACAGGTAGAGCGGCGCGACATCTTCTGGTGTGCCCCATCGTTTCATGGGTGTCCGCTCTGTCTCGGGCTCCTCGAAAGGAGTTCCGATCATTCCAGCAGTCATGTTGCTATGGATGATGCCCGGCGCACCCGCATTCACCCGCACGTTGTCGAGCGCCCAGGCCGCGGCCATATTCTTCGTCATCTGCACGATGGCGGCCTTGGCGGCGCCATAGCCAGGTACGACAGTGACCGCGCGAAAGGCGGACATGCTCGCCATGTTGAGGACGCTGCCCCCTCCCTCGATCGAACTCCTCGAAATCCGATCCCTGAGAGCCACCGCGAGGCGGAACGACCCGAAGAGATGGAGGCTGATCGCCCGTTCGAAGACCTCGGGCTGCCACTCGTCCTCGGCCATCAGGGAGCCACCGGCGTTGTTCACGAGAACGTCCAGACGATCGAAGGAGGCCGCGAGCGCTTCGAGTCCTTCCCCGTCCGTCATCTCCGCCCGGCGATAGTCGAAACCCGTCAGGTCGGATTCATATTCGGCAGCACTCCCCCGGCGTCCGGTCACCGTAACCTGGGCGTTCGATTCGGCAAAGGCGCGGGCGATCCCGAGGCCAATACCATTCGAACCACCTGTCACCAGGACCTGGGCGCCCCCAAAATCGAAATCGACCTTCGCTGTCATCTTCCATCATCTCCTTTTCCCGCTCACGCCGATCGGGGCGCAGCTCATTCGTCGGTTCTTGTCGAAGCCGTCCTATCGCTGAGTGCGAATGAATCGCCTTCGAGTCGCTTCCCCAGCAGCTCGGACTGATCTCGGAGCCAGGCCGAGAGCCAGAAATTCTCGCTCTCGTTCTCGAGCGAACGATGGATCTCGATCGCGAGTTCGAGAGCGGATGGGGCGGCCTCGCCTTGCGAAAGAACGATGTCGAGCAGATGCAATGCCTCCTCCCCTTCCCCGCTCTCGAAGCGCGCGCGGGCGCGACCGACGATCGCTTCCTGGCCACCCACGAGGTCGATCAGGTCATGATGAATCGCCCGCTGGGGAGTCGAGTAGAGCTCGGTCGTCGATTCGTGATGGAACCATCCGGCATAATGTTCCCAGATCGCCTGGACGTCCCAGCGAACCGTTCCATAACCCTCTCCCACCGCCAGTTCGGGTGGCAATTGGATTTCCTGCTTGAGCGTGAAGAGATCCTTGCCAGCGTTCATTCCTTTCACAGTCTCGTCGTGCACGTAAAGTGTCGCGTCGCGAATCCGCTCCAACTCCTCGCAAATCCGCTCCTTGCCCTCGATCGGCCCATGGTGCCCCGGCAGGAGAAGCTTCGGATTCAGATCCTTCACGACATCGCAGGCAGCCGCGCAAACCAGCGCGTCGCGATAACGATCGCCGCGGACGGTCACGAGATTCGGAATATGCCCGATCAGGCAACCGAAGAGATTCCCGACGAAGCAGATCTCGTGGTCCGGCAGCCAGATGATCAGGGAATCGTTTGTCTCGGCCCCAGGAACAGCGATCAGTTCGACTCGTAATCCGCCTAATACAAACTCATATCGATCATCGAAAATGATATCCGGAATCGGAGCCGCCTGAGCCGGGAGTTCTCCAAAATCCTCCATCGCCTGCCGAAAGGACGACGCGTTCTTCTTGATGAAGGCAAAACCGGAGCGGGCACCTCTAAAAGCCATCAGCCGACGATCGTAGGCCTGGTGCTCGGCATTGCCCGAGTGTGCGATCAGCCGTGTCGTCTCATCGCGAATATGATCTACACCGCCCACGTGATCGACGTGGCCCTGGGTGAGGATGATATATCGGATCGGCTGATTCGAGAGCGCCTCATAGTTGGCCTTGTGGTAGGGCGACTCGAAGCCCATCCCGCAATTCACGACGATATTGCCCTCGTCGGTCGTGATCAGAAAGGAATTGGAGAGCCCCTCTGAGAGATGGATGAAGTCGTTGATCGATTCGCAACCCGGAGTCGCGGAGAACATCTCCCCCGGTCGAGACTTCCAGATCGGGTCGGTCATTCAGGCCTCCTCTTCGCTCGCGAGCCGAGCTGTCGCGAACGACCACTCCGAACGGAGGTCAATAGATACACCGCCGAATGGGCGCTCGTCGACCAGGCATCTCGGTACACACTCTTCACCCACATTCACCCACTGGGATCGTCGTCGACCCCGTTCCCGTCCTTGCCAAAGCCGAAGAGGCCGGCTTCACGAATCGCCCGTGCGACATCCGGCTCGACATGTTCTTCCCAGCGCGGATCACCCGCCCTCAACAATCTGTGGATCTCGTCCGAGCGCACACGAAGCGCTTCGTCGGACAGCCCGATCAAGGGCTGCACGAAATCGCGCTCCCTCAAGTAGTCGAAGAGTTTCTGAGTCGAAGTCGAAACAGCGAGCGAGCCGAGTTCCAGACGTTCACCGGTCACCTGATCGAGCCCGGGATAAACGTAGATTCGAACGCCCATCCCGAAGAGTCGACCGGTCGCCTCGAGCAGCCCCCCCCTCAGATGGGCGTATCTAGCCTCGCGGATCAATTCCATGAAATGGACGACGCCCAGGGGCAGCGCGATCTGCGTCGCCGAATAACGCGCCAGATATTCTGCCACCAGATAGTACTCGGGATAATCCGAAACAAGGACAGAATGGTTTCCGGCCGTCAACGCCTGGATGCGATCCAGAAAGTCTTCGGCGGAGCCAGTCGATGTCTCCCCCAATTCGTTGACACTGATTTCGAGCAGGGACACGATTCGATCGCTATCGACGGCGGGGTCCGCGGAGAAACGCTCGAGGGCGCGACGCTGGATGTCGAAATGGACACGGGTCGGCGGTCGAAAGCGACCGCGCTGAAGAAGGACCGGACGATTGTAGAGAATCTCCGAGGGCCGAAGCGCTTCGCCGGTGGCGGAGAACATCGCTGCCTTGCTGAGACCGAACTCGACCAATCGGAGGCTCAGCAACCGGTGGTCGATTCCGTCGAAAACCGTGCCCGAGAACTCGACCATATCGATCTCGATCCGCCCGTTTCCCAGATTGTCGAGCAAAGAGCCGAGAAGAGTCTCGGGCCGCTCGGAATGGCGCGCGGCCCCATAGATCAGGTTGACCCCGAGGATCCCGAGCGCCTCCTGCTGCATGAACGCATCCCGGTCCAACATCCGCGTATGCAGGATGATCTGATTCGCTTCCGACTGGGGGTGGTTCTGGAAGCGAATCCCCATCCAGCCGTGGCAATCTGCGTTGCCCTGGTAATTCTGTGCGGAAACCGTGTCGGCGAAAGCAAAAAAGGCCGAATCCCGACCCCGTTCGAAATCGAGTCGCTCCAGGTTGAGATCGTATTCGTGATCGAGCATCGCCAGCAGCCGTCCACTCGAGACATAACGCTGGGCCGTCCCATAGATCGCATCGCTCACGCTCTTGTCGTAAGCGGACATGGTCTTGGCGATCGTACCCGCGGCCCCACCGACGCGGAAGAACCATCGACCGACCTCCTGACCAGCGCCAATCTCCGCGAAGCTGCCGTAGATCCCTGGATCGAGATTGATACCGAGCGCCTTCGCTCGCGTCGTCATCGGTTCAGACAAGCCTCCCCCTTCTCGCGCGAATCGCTGCAACCCTGCCACGACCCGGATCGAAATCCAATGCGTATATCAGCGACACACGGCGTGGACGTTCGATGGCAGGACACCTCCTAGCCGCGGGAGGAGATCGGGAGGAGCCCCACCTGGCCGAGTGCCCGATCGAGATCCGCGAGCAGATCCTCGATGTTCTCGATCCCGACCGAGAGTCGAACCAACCCATCATGGATCCCCACCCTCTCACGCTCCGCCCGCGGAATACTCGCGTGAGTCATCGATGCCGGATGGTCGATCAGCGATTCGATCCCGCCGAGACTCTCCGCAAGGGCGAAGATTTCCAGCCCCGAAACGAACGCGATCGTCGCGTCGAGATCCGCATCCAGTTCCAGCGTCACGATCCCCGACCCTCCACTCATCTGCCGTTTCGCCAGTTCGACCTGTGGATGCGAAGCATGAAAGGGATGACGCACCCACTTCACCGAGGGCGCGCCGTCGAGATGCGTGGCGATCGCGAGTGCATTCTCATGGTGCTGGCGCATGCGTATCGCGAGGGTCTTCACCCCGCGCTGAACGAGCCAGGTGTCGAAGGGTGACGGATTCAGACCGACCGCCTTCTGCGCGAAGATCATCTTCTCGTTCCAGTCGCCATCGTTCGTGACGACGACGCCTCCCAGACAATCGGAGTGGCCATTCACGTATTTTGTCGTGCTCGACAGCGAGAGCGTCGCACCGAGTTCTAGGGGACGCTGGAAGAAGGGAGACGCGAATGTATTATCGACGAGGACCGGCGCTCCAACTTTCGATGCCTCCGCCGAGATCGCTGCGATATCGAGAATCTTCAACATCGGATTCGTCGGCGATTCGAGCCACACGAGCGCGGGCCGCTCCTCGACGATCGTTCGGTATTGCGCCGGATCAGCGAAGTCCACATAACGCACGCGAAGACCAAACTTGTCGAAGACCCGAGCAAAGATCCGGAATGTGCATCCGTACACGTTTTCTTCGGCGAGCACGAGATCACCCGAGGAAAATGTCGAGAGCACGGCGGTGATGGCCGCCATGCCATTTCCGAAGACCGTCGCGTGCGTACCGCTCTCGAGCGATGCGAGCGTCGCACCCAGCCGCGTGAAATTGGGATTCCCCGACCGTGTATAGTCGTAGCCCCGGGTCTCACCCGGACGGCTCTGGGCAAAGGTCGAAGTCGCGTAGATCGGCGGTATGACCGCACCTGTCTCAAGATCGGGCTCCTGGCCCACGTGAATCGCCCGGGTTTCGAATTTCATTTCGCCGCCTCCCTCTAGCGCGCTGCACCATCGCCTCCGAGGCGCGCCACGATAGCGAAGAGCGGCAAGAGATCCGGGCTTTCCCTCGAGCCCCGATCGGGGGGACACCCGAGTCGACGGCGCATCGCGCTGCCGTGGGTTCCGGTTCCCTACCGCGGAGCTCTCGCTCGCGACCGCGACGGCCGAATCAGCCCTGCATGAATTGAGTCAAGAAAATCCGGCGTCGCACGTGGGAGGTCCTCAAGGTCGGGGCGCCCGGTGACCAACTGAGCCGCATGATCGACACGATGATCATGGCATTGGTCTTCGGGAACGTCCTCGCCGTCATTCTCGAATCGGTCGAGAGCCTTGGTCACTCCGATCACGACCTCTTCGTCGGCTTCGAGCGGATCTCGATTGCCGCGTTCTCCGCTGAATTCCTCTGCCGCCTCTGGTCCATCATCGATCGGCGGAATCGGATCGGAACCAACGCTCAGGAGCGACTCCAGCGAAGCTCCCTCGGCGCTTCATATCTGGTGATCGCGGTCGCGATCGTATTATCGACGAGCGTGGTCTACGTGGCCGAACACAAACTCCAACCCGTCGCCTTCGCATCGATTCCCGAGGCGATGGGGTGGGCGGTCTGCACCCTGACAACAGTCGGCTATGGCGACGTCGCACCGATCACGTCGGTCGGAAAGACGCTCTCCGCCGGTCTCCAGTTCATTGGAATGGCCATGGTCGCACTCCCAACGAGCCTTTTTGCCCCCGGATTCACGCGTGCCAGAAGCCGCAGCGAGCAGGCACTCGAAGAACAAGTGCAGCGGGCCCTCGCCGACGGGGTTTTCAGTGCTGACGAGTCGGAGGCTTTCGCCCGTCTGGCCGATCAACTCCATGTCGAGCTGAAAATCGCCCAGGAAATCATCCGGGCAGCTCAGCGCAAACAGAAACTGGCCGACATGGACGGCTCTCCCCATTGAGGGAAGCCGATCGGTTGAGGCCTTCTCGATCGCAAAGTCGTGGCGCTGCTCCGAAGCCGGCGGCTACGTCCTGCATCACCGCCTCGGATTTGTGCGGGATCGGGTGACCGGACCCCGTTTCGGCCCTTTCCCCAACTCGTCCCGATCCCCTATCACCTCTTTGAACGAGTCCGCCGATGGAGAGGTTCCATGCGCCAGGAAGCATCACACGAGCCGACGAAGGGAACCCGATGACGCTCCATCCCCGGCCTCCTGCGTCCGAGAAAGAATCGAGCTTGGGTCGCCTCCAGATCGCCGGCATCGTCGGGTTGGTTCTCGGATCTGTCATGCTTGCGATCGCAACACTCGAGCTCGGCCCGACGGAAATCCTGGCCCGACTCGAAACCACATTTCATCTGCTCGAGCAATCGCCACCGCTGATCTTCTTCGGCGTGATGGCGCTCGTCTGCGTCTTTCCCATTCCCATCAGCCTCTTCTACATGACGGCGGCACCTCTGTTCGGAACCGTGCCTTCTCTGGCCTGGATCGCGGTCGCGATCGTTTTCAACATGGTGATCGCGCACCTGGCGGCCCGCGGCCTCTTGCGCCCAGGGATCGAACGACTGCTCGCATGTCGTGGCTTCACACTGCCCCGGATGAACGACTCGCGCGACGAGCGGCTCGTGATCGTGCTGATCCGAATCACACCCGGGATCCCTTTCTTCGCCCAGAATCTCCTATTGGGCCTCGCCGACGTCCATCTCCTTTCCTCCCTCGCGATCTCCCTCCCGATCCAGATGGTCTTCGCGACGGGCTTCGTCGTACTCGGCCGCTCGGCCTTCGACGGTGATCTCGGGCTTGCGGTCCTCGCGATCGGTCTGCTCGGCGCAGCCTCGATCGGCGCACGTTTCGTGCATCGCCACATCAGATCGCACGTGGAGCGCGGCCCCGCGAAAGCCTCCGAAATTCCCTCGACCGAAGCGCTCCACGACGATGGTGCGATCGAGGCGAAGGGCGGGATCGGGATTGCCCCCGAGAGCGGCAACAATTCCACCTGAGACCCCGAGATCCACCTCGATTCTCGGCAGTAAGCAGCCGAATCCCCCCAAATCATGTTCGGGAAATACCTCGTCGACCGCGGGATCCTCCATGAATCGTCGCTGCTCGAAGCACTCGAGAAGCAGCAGGCGATGTCGACGTCCTTTATTCGACTCGCGCACCAGTCCGGAGTGATGACGCCCGACCAGGTCATTCAGACCCTCGAGGCCAGAGAGAAAAGCGAGCTTCGCTTCGGTGCGATCGCCATCTAGATGGGTTTCCTCGACCAGGAGCAAGTCGATGGCATCCTCGAGGCCCAACGCGAGAGCCATCTCCCGCTCGGCCAGGTCCTCTCCGCCCTCGGTCTAGTCAGCCCGGAAGTCCTCGACCGCAAACTTCGCCTCTTCCTCGCACGGAATCGAGAGGACGTCGGCTAGTCTCGTCGTTTCTGCAGAACGAGCGATCGGGGGCAGCGGGTGGGGATCGAAGTCGTGCTCTTTGATCTCGGCGGGGTTCTCGTCGAACTCGGCGGGATGGGCGAGATGGCCCTCTTCGCGGACGAGCAGAACGAAGACGAAATCTGGCGGCGCTGGCTGAGCTGCCCCTGGGTTCGACGCTTCGAACGAGGAGAATGCAGCGAAGGTGATTTCGCCCGGGGCATGGTCGAGAGCTGGTCGATGCCCGTCGCGCCGGACACCTTCCTCGAGACCTTCGCCGCCTGGCCCAGGGGGCTCCTGCCCGGGGCCAGAGAACTCGTGCGGGATTCGTCCGAACGAGCTCGAGTCGCTTGCCTGAGCAATACGAACCCGATCCACACCCAGCGGCAACGGGCTGAATTCGGCATCTATGAACTCTTCGACGGGCTCTACCTCTCCCACGAAATGGGGCGGGTGAAGCCCGACCGGAACGCCTTCGATCACGTGGTCCGCGAACTCAATTGTCCGAGGGATCGCATCCTCTTTCTCGACGACAACCAGATCAATGTCGACGGTGCCCGCGCGGCGGGTCTCGAAGCCGAGCGGGCGGTGGGCGTGGCGAGCGCGCGGGAGATTCTCGAGGCGAGGCGAGTCCTGCCCTTGCGGGATGCGGACGGAACCTCGATCGCCCGCTCCCGCTGAAATCCGATCCCTTCTTCACTCGCCGGGTTTTCACGCCTCCCGCCTGGATGATGGACCCACCGGCGCCGAGCGTTCACATCTTCAGAATCCCCACGGGGCGACCGAGCTCAGGCCCCGAAGCCCTATACAAGACGCACCGTTCCGTATATAGTCCGGGCCGCGGCTCACCCCGAGCCGCTCCCTGCCCTGCATCAAGACCCGGCACCCATTCCATGGAATGGTCGATCGTCGAGTCGCTGGAGCCCACCCCAATGGATTTTGATTTCTCCCCGGAAGAACAGAAATTCGCCGAAGAGGTCGATGCCTGGCTCGTGGAAAACCACGACCCCGAGGTCATGGACCACCACCGCGAGAATTTTTCCCAACTCTGCGACACGGCGGAGCGACGCGACTTCATGAAGAAGCTGGCCGCACAGGGCTGGCTCGGCATGTCCTGGCCCAAGGAATACGGAGGCCAGGAGATCGAGGGTGTCTACGAGTATATCCTGAACGAAGCGCTCTCGAAGCACGCTGCGCCGCAGATCGGCAAGGGCGTGGGCATCATCGGGAAAACGCTGATCCGCCACGGCACCGACAGGCTGAAGAAGCAATTCCTTCCGATGGTGCTCGACGCGGACGTCGAGTTCGCGGTCGGCTATTCGGAACCCGAGGCCGGTTCCGATGCCGCCAACATGCAGCTGCGCGCCGACAAGGTGGAGGGCGGCTGGATGCTCAACGGTCAGAAGATGTGGACGACCTCGGCACATTTCGCCGAGTGGTACTGGGTCGGCGCCCGCACCGACCAGGACAAGCCCAAGCACGATGGCCTGTCGCTCTTCCTGGTGCCGATGGATCATCCCGGCCTCGAGGTCCAGAGCCTGCCGACGATCGGCAAGGACACGACCAATCAGGTCTTCTTCGACGATGTGTTCGTGCCCGACGACTATCTCGTCGGGAAACAGGGCAAGGGCTTTCAGATGATCTCGGAGGCGCTCGATCTCGAACGCTTCACGATGTTCACGCTCTCGCCGATCGCTCACCGCAGCGAAGTGCTCGTCGATTGGGTCAAGAATGCCAAGCGAGACGACAGGCCGCTCAAGGAAGACACGAACGTACGCTCGAAGATCGCGCATATCGTGACGGACACGGCGGTCGCAAAGGCGCTGTCGACGCGTTTTGTCTGCGCGGCGAAATCCGGCGGCAAGCCCCCGACGATCCAGTCCTCCCAGTACAAGCTCTTCACGACCACCCTGAGTCAGCGCGTCTGCAAGGACGCCCTCGACATCCAGGGACACGAGGGCACGATCATGGAAGGCCAGGACGATGCACCGCTCCGCGGTCGCTTCGAAGGCGCCTACCGCGCGACGATGAACGAAACCGTCGGCGGCGGCTCCTCGGAGATCCAGAAGAATATCATCGCGCGGCGCCACCTCGGCCTGCCGAAGAATTTTTAACCGCCAACCAGCTCAAACCCAGGGCTGGAGCGCGAACACACCAGATCGGCCGGCGGCTCTGCCGCGTTCGTCCAGCGAAGCCGCCGGTCGCAGGAGACTCCCCAATGGATCTCGATTTCAGTGAAGAACAACAGATGGTGATCGATATGTCTCGCGCGATGCTCGAGGAGCATTGCCCGGCACAGACCGTTCGCGATATGGAAGACGACCCGAAGGGCTATCCCGACGGACTCTGGAAGCAGATGAGCGAACTCGGCCTGAACGGATTGCTGATTCCTGAGAGCTACGGCGGGGGGGGGCTTGGCATTTTCGAAGGTGGCCTCGTCTACGAAGAGCTGGGACGCGCCATGGCGCCGATCCCGCATTTCGTCTCCTGCGTCGTCAGCGCCAAGATCCTGCTCGAAGCGGGCAGCGACGCGCAGAAAAATACCTGGCTCGGCAAGATCGCCGAGGGGACGGCCATCCTGACCCCGGCCTGGCTCGAACCCGAACGCGGCTTCGGTGAAGTCGGCGTCGCGCTCCAGGCCAAGGCGAGCGGCGACGGCTTCTCCCTCACCGGCCGCAAGCGCTCGGTCCCCTACGCCAGCGCTGCAGATCAGCTGATCGTACTCGCCCGCAGCGAGGCCGGTGTCGACCTCTTCCTGGTCGATCCGAATGCGGACGGGATCACGATGAAGCAGCTGCTCTCCCAGGGTCGCGAGGCCCAATACCAGGTCGACTTCGCCGATGTGAAGGTCTCGGCGGAAGACCGCATCGGTGCAGCTGGCAGCGGCTGGGAAACCTGGAACAAGGTCATGCTCGAGGGCATCATCCTGCTCGCGGCGCAGGCCGTCGGCGGCGCCGAACGATGTCTGACGGAGACGGTCGAGTACGCCAAGGAGCGCGTGCAATTCGACAAGCCTCTCGGCGCCTTCCAGGCGCTCGCTCATTATATGGCCGACGCATCGACCTCGATCGACGGCGGCCGGGTGCTCGTGCATGAGGCCGCCTGGAACGCGGCGCAGGGTCGCCCCGTGTCGCGCTTCGGCCCGATGGCGAAGCTCTTCTGCTGCGAGACCTACCGCGAGACAACTCGGGTCTGTGCGCAGATCTGGGGCGGCGTCGCCTTCACGATCGAATACGATCAGCAGATGTTCTTCCGCCGCGCCAAACAGCTTCAGCTCTCCTGGTGGGATACGCCCTACCTCGAGGAGTTGATCGCGGCGGACGTGCTCGACTAGCCTTCGTTTCCGAGCCGTCTGAAGAGGACGAGAGCCCCGGGCCGCGCAGGCACTCCGGGGCTCTTTCATTCCGCGCCCCAGCGCGACCGAGAAGGGACCAACCGGGGACGCTTCCCGTCGGATCGAAGCGCTAACGGACCTCTTCGATTGCCCCACATGCGACGAAACGATCGATCTCGTCGCCGGAGAGTCCGAGAACCTCGCGGAAGACGGTCTGATTATCGTGCCCCACCGACGAACCCGAATGCGTCGAGTGTCCCGGCGTCCCGGTAAGCCCGAGCGGAATCCCCGAGGCGGTCACGACGCCCTTCTTGAAATGGGGAATCTCTTCGAAGAAGTGGCGAGCCGCGAGTTGTGGGTCCCGGCGCAGCATGTCCTCGGTGTTCTGAACGACACCCGCGGCGAGCCCGGCGCCGCGACAGGCCTTCATCACCGCATAATCTTCCTGGCCTCGCGTCCACTTCGCGATGGACTCCTCCAGATCGTCCACCGCTTCGACGCGAGAAGCCATCGTCGCGAAGCGATCGTCATCGGCCCAAGCCGGATGGCCCATGACTTCGACCAGCTGTGACCAATCCTCGTCGCGCTCGACGCAGATCACCGCCCAACGATCGTCTCCCCTGCATGGAAAGCAGCCGTAGGGCGCGAGTCCGTGTTCCCGATTGCCGAGTCGAGAGGGCTCCTCGCCAGTCGCCGCGTACTCGACCATGACGCGCCCGATCGAGGCGACGGTCGTTTCGAATTGCGAAAGATGCACGACCTGTCCCCGACC
This sequence comes from Deltaproteobacteria bacterium, assembly GCA_002719955.1. GTDB lineage: Bacteria > Myxococcota_A > UBA9160 > UBA9160 > UBA4427 > UBA4427. The sequence goes on from PBFW01000007.1 coordinate 207,494, forward strand.
GCTGCGATCACGTTCGAGGAGACCCGCCATCAGAGCGACCAGACCATGCAGGGCGGAAAGCGGATCGGGATAGGCGAAATGCGAGATCGTACAGTCTCGATCTGGAAAACCCGAAAAACAGCAGAGGCCCGATAGCGCTTCGATATTGGGCCCCCAGGTGACATAGCGGGAAAGGGGCCCATTCTCCCCGAATCCGCTCGACTCGAGCATCACCAGCCCTGGGTTCCGCTCGGCAAGGGTCTCGTAGCCGAGACCGAGCTTCTCGAGCACACCCGTGCTGTAGTTCGCGATCACCACGTCACTCTCGTCCACGAGACGGCGACACAATTCCGCTCCGTCCTTATTTTGCAGATCGAGAGAGACGAAGCGCTTGCCCGCGCTCCAATCCGTAAACCACGGCGAGCATTCCGGCTGGGTCCCGCGCTCCGGCTCCCGCGGCGATACGAAGAGGCGCGGCACGTCGGGATGGGCATTGGATTCGACCTTGATTACGTCCGCCCCGGCCCAGGCCAGCATCCGGCCGATCCAGGGCGCCGCGAGCCCCGTCCCGAATTCCACGACGCGCAGACCGTCGAGAGCCCCCATTTCAGCGAACACGTTCGCGTTCTTCGATGATTCGGCGCTGCCCGCCTCGAGGCCGGCGAGATCCCCTTCGTCGCGAGGCGTTTCCGGACGTGATCGACCCAGGATCTCATCATCGTGCTCACCGACGCGCGGAGGTGGTCGGTCGATCTGCCAGCTGGAGCGCGCGAGTCGGTGGGGCGCGCCGGGGATGCTCAGCGCTCGCCCGGGTTCGATTTCTACGGACTCGAAAAAACCTCGGGCGGCCAGCTGCGGATCGGTGGTGATCCGGGCCGCCGTGTGAACTGGCGTGAAGGCGATATGCCGGCGCTGCCCTTCGTGATAGGCCTCGTCGACGGTGAGCGTGGCGGTCAGATCTCCAATGAAGACATCGAGGAGCTCTCGGTAGGGCAACCTCGCAGATGAGGGTCCGTGAAATTCCGCCAGCAAGACCTCCTCGTTCCCCGTGACCTCGTGAATCCAACTCGCGAGTGCCTGCCAATGAGCCGGGCGATTGACCATCAGGTAAACGAGGCCGTCCTTGCAGGCAAAGGCGCCCGACGGCACCGACGCGACGAGTCCCGTTCCCACGCGCTTGGGAATGATGTCATCCTCGAGCCATTTTCCGACGCCCGCGATATGCGAGATCGCAGCGACGACCTCGAGGCTCGATACATCGACGTGCTGGCCGCGCCCGGACCGCGCACTGTGGTAGAGCGCGATGAGGCTGCTCGAAGCCGCCAATGAGGCCGTGATGACATCCGCCTGGTGCGCGGCGAGACGCACGGGCGGATCTTCGGGGTGGCCGATCGAAGTCATCGCCCCCCCCATCGCGCTCGCAATCAGATCGTTCGAACGATGCGTGCGGTCGGGTCCCGTATGACCAAATCCCGAGATCGAGGTGAGCACGAGGCCTGGGTTCTCCGCCGACAACGACGCGTAGTCGAGCCCCAGACGCTCGAGCGAACCCACGGGCAGGGACTCCAATATGAGGTCGCTCTCCCCGGCGAGCGCTCGGAATCGGATGCGATCCGATTCATCTTCGAGGTCCAGAACGACGCTACGCTTGTTCGCGTTTTCGTAGAAGAAGGGAAGGCTCGGCCCACCCGGCTGGAGCAGGGGCTCTTCCTGGCGACCAGGGACACCGCCGGGCGGCTCGACCTTGATGACATCGGCCCCCAGATCCGCCAGGAGCTTCCCGCAATAGGCGCCGAACGAGGGCGTCATATCCAAAACGCGCAGGGTCCCGAGCGCCCGATTCCCCGCCTCACCCATATATTCCTCCTGGCTGCCCAGATCAGCGCTCGCCCTGATCGATTCGGGTTGGCAAAGGTAGACGGCACCCTCCCGACTCCGCCACAGCTCCATCCTCATTAGTCTCGATAGAAACCCCCACAAAGAACCCTGGAATATGCACTTCGAGAACAGAACGGATCGAGGCACCTCGGGTTTTCCCCCATGACGAGCGCGAGGAATCCCCCAGTTTCGTCATCAACCGCCGGAATAGTCATGGGAGGATTCAACATAATTTCCGACCTGCCCGCCTTCCGCCCCCCTGCCGACGGCGCCCGGTGCCGACCGATCGATCCGGAGGAGGGAATCCAAGCGGCGAATCGCAGCTTGATGGCTCGGTCTCGCCTATTTCCTGATCACCAGCGGCTGTGCCATGCCCAGCGTCCGCCGGCCAATGCCTGGACACCGGGCAATGGTCTCACCGCGGTCGACACTCAGGGACGAGGCCTGCTCCTCGTCCGTCGGGACCACCCACTCGGCCGCTACGATGATCTGCTCATCGAGCGCGTCGGTTTCCGAGATCGGGAGGGCCAGAAATGGCTCTCCTTCCCAGAGGAAGGCCGAATCAACTCGACGCCCACAAGCGTCGTCCAGAGCACCCAGGACGGAACGATCGGAATCGTGGACGGGGCGGGACCTTGCGTCCTCTCGGTCGACTTCTATCTGACGGACCTCGAACTCCACGACCCGAGCTTCATCGGTGGCTCGATGACCTCCTTCGTGAGTTCTTTCGGTGAGGCGACACTGATCATGGAATTGTGCGATTCGATGTCGGAGACGCCGCTCGCGCATTTTCTACAGAGGCGCCGCCTCGGCGGGGGCGCCGCAAACGGTGGGGCTGGCGAGCGTCTTCGACGGCTCGGCCTGGTGGCCAGCCTCGCAATGCGCGACACGGGCCAACAACTCCAGAAGATCGCACCCTCGACCACAGACGGCTGGGATGCCCAATGCGACGGAGGGTTGGCGCGCGTGGCGCGCGGTTCCGGGCAACTCCCCCGCTCCCCGGAATTGCCGGCGCCGCGAGGCTCCGTCGCGCCAGGAACACCTCGAAATCCGCCGGGCGGATTCATCGTGCCCGCCGCCACCACCCCGAAAATCGCAGCAGACGAACCCGCCTCCTCCCGAGCGCGCAAGACCTTGCGGCCGACTTCGTGCGGGGTGCTCCGACCGGGATCCCCTGTGATAACGTCGAAACATGGGAATGCCGACCGACGCGCCAATCATCGACCTCATGCTGAGCTTCCCCATCCTCGACCTCGAAGCGACCTATGGAAATCTTCGCCACGCCGCCAAAGACGGGGAGTCCAAGGATTTCAAGTTCCCCGCTCAGTATATGTTCAAGGGCGTGCCCCATGGCTGGGGCGAGGGACGCGACCCCGTCGAAGTCACCCTCGAAGAGATGGATAAGTGGGGTATCCAGACAGCCCTCGTTGGCATCGGCCGAAGCGAATCCGACGAGGCCATCAAGAAGCACTCCGGTCGCTTCGTCGGCAACGTGCACGTCGACCCCAACGACATCATGGGCGCCGTTCGCCGAATCGAAGAAGCGCATAATGAGCTCGATGTACGCATGGCCAGCACCTTTCCAGCGGGCAACCTTCCGCAGATTCCCGTCGACGGACCGCAGATGTACCCGCTCTATTCCAAATGCGTCGAGCTCGACATCGCCTGCGGTCTCAATATGGGCGTTCCTGGTCCACGGCTGCCGATGGACCCCCAGAAAGTCGAGCGCCTCGATCGCATCTGTTATGACTTTCCGGAACTGCGCCTCGTCACCTATCACGGCTGCGAGCCCTGGGAAGATCTCGCCGTCAAGCTGATGCTGAAGTGGCCGGGGCTCTACTATTGCACGAGCGCCTTTGCGCCGAAGCATTATCCGGAAGCCATCATCAAATACGCGAATACTCGCGGCGCCGACAAGATCCTCTACGCGGGCTATTTCCCGATGGGCCTTTCGCTGGAACGAATCATGACGGAAATGAAGGACGTTCCCTTCCGAGATCACGTGTGGCCCAAATTTCTCTACGAGAATGCACGCAATGTGCTGAAACTCGACGATTGAGCAGGCGAGCGCCGGGACCCGGCTCATCGAGCCCGTAATAGAAGGTCTACGAAGATGAGGCTCGGATATATCCCCCCGATGACCAAGGGAATCACGGATGATGCGGCCTACGTGATCCCACTGGTCGAGATGCTCGAAGAGGTCGGGGTCGAGAGCGTCTGGACGGTCGAACACGTCATCATGGCCGAGGGGTATGAGCCGCTCTATCCCTACTCGGATGATGGCCGAGCTCCAACGGCGCCGGACACACTCATGCCCGATCCCCTCGAGTGGCTCGCCTTCGCTGCCGCCCGGACCCGTCACCTGAATCTCTGCACCGCCGTCGTCGTTGCCTCCCAACACAGCGCTGCGATTCTCGCGAAGCGCGTCGCAACGCTCGATGCATTGTCCGGCGGACGCGTTCGCCTCGGGGTCGGCATCGGCTGGCAGCGCGAGGAATACGAGGCCATCGGCGTCGCGTATCGCGATAGAGGTCGCCGCCTCGATGAAACGATCGAGTCGATGCGCGTACTCTGGCGTGAACAGGTCGCTACCTACCACGGAAGGCACGTGAATTTCGAAAACGTCCACATGGACGCGAGGCCGGCAAATGGCGTCGACGTCCCGATCTTGATCGGCGGCAGTTCGGAGTACGCTGCACGACGTGCCGGCCGGCTCGGCGACGGCTGGTATCCCTACGTCATCTCACCCGAGGATTTCGAAATGGGTGTCGAAACGATCGATGTTTCCGCCAGACAGGCGGGGCGCGATGCCTCGAAGGTCGAACTCAGCATCTGGCCCGCGAGCTATGACTTCACGAAGACCTTCGATCTCGATTTCGTGAAATCCTATACGGATGCGGGGGCTGCGCGCGTCGTGATCAGCGCCGGCGAATCCCAGACGACCGACATAGGCGGACAGCGCGACTTCATCCGCCGCTACCAGGACGAGATCCTGGCGAAACTCTGAACGCGGCAGAGGGGATCAAGAGACGGCTGAGGTGTCGTGCATCCAATGCCTTCACGGCACCCGAGGCGTCAGTTCTTCGACGGCCTTCTCGATGGCAGTGCCCTCGAAGAAATTCGGATCGGCTTCGGCCCACATCGTGGCGGCATTCGTGAAGGTGAAGTCGCGGAAATCAGTGGCGGTCAAGAGCCCGTCTTCGACGAGCTCCCAGGCCTCCTCGAGGGTCTCCGCCATGTTGGGGACGTCCCAGTGGCCGATATCCGAGCTGAAGAATGCACGGATCTGTGCGCCCAGTGGATTGATCTTGCGATTGAAACCAACCGCGTTCATGGGGTCATCAGCTTCGCAACCGAAACGGAAATTCCGATCGAATATCTTCTTGACGTCCTCGGCGCTCTCGATTCCGGTCTTCGCGAAGTCATCGACCAAGAGCCCCGGGCCCGACAACCAGCCCAATCCTTCCTCGAGTTCGTCGATATGTTTCTTGAAGCGTTCGGACCCGTGGCTCTCCAAAAGCGATCTGAGCAGATCGCGATCGATCTTGTCCGGATCGTAGGCGTGGACGCCCGGGACGCCGCGCTTTTCGAAATGCCCGATCAGATCGGCGTAGAGGTTTGCCGCCCAGCCAACGCCGCCTTCGAGGAAGGCACATCGCAGCTCCGGGAAGCGATCCGGCACCCCGTTCATCACCATCGTGCGGCAGGTCGCCTCGCCTGCGTGTGCGAAATTCCCGATGTGATTGAATACATAATTCGATTGTGACATCCGAGTGCCGAAGCCCATCGAACTCGAGTGGAAGGTCGGGGCGACTCCGAGTTCGACGCATTTGGCCCAGACCGGATCGTAGTCATAGGGGCTCTCCTGTCCGAAGGTATCCACCCAGCGCGCACCTCGAGCTGCATCGACCGAATCAGCCAGAGGTCGATAGACGAGCCCGCTCACAAGAGCGGCCTTCAAGCCGAGTTCGTTCCGGCAATACTCGAGTTCCTCTATCGCCTCGGTCGGGTCGTACATCGGAATCATCCCGACCGGCGTCAGACGATCGGAGTAGGGCTCGAACATTTCGGCAGCGCAGCGATTGAAGGCGCGCAGCGATGCACGCCTCAGATCCGCCTGATCGAGACCCATCGATGTGAGTCCCATCGTTGGATAGAGCACGGCGAAATCGACCCCGAATTCCTCTAGCCTTTCGTAGAGCAGATGCGGAAACATGCAGGTCGCGCGATCGCGGGTGTTCTCCGCCGGGTAGGGCCACCACGTCATCTGGAAGAGCCCCATCGCCCGCCGCTCGTCGGCGGAAGCCGCCCCGAAACGATCGGGGGCGGCGATCGCGTCATCGAATTCGGCCGCGAGTTCCCGCCCCCCCTCCTCGACGAGAAAATCGCGCACTACCGGGAGAAACTCGATGATATGCCCGTCGGCATCGATCACCGGATGATCGAGATGGGCACGGATATCACGCGACGTGTGGGCGGACATGGGAACCTCCTGGGTTGATCGGATCGGTCAACGCTAGTACGAGAACGGACCTCCTGCCCCAAGCCTCTGGACTCTACTCACGGACACCCGAGAGAACCACAGCAGGGACGTTCGCGGCCCGCCAGAGCCCTCTGCGTCCGGTTCCGAATGAATTGAAGTGTCGTGTGGACAGCAAAGGCGAGGCGGCAGCACTTCCCCCGCGAGGCGTCATGCAACCGACGGCTCGCCGCCCTCCGGAAGATTATGCGCCCACACCCGGCGATTTCGACGTTCCACGATCGCCCAGCGGCCCTCCCGATTCGCAAAGCGATCGAGGTAACGCGTGCCGCTCACGTTCTGGATTGCGATGCCACCCGCATCGGGTGGATAGGTCGCAGAATTGACCGCGTAGGTCTCGCACTCGGCTGTCCCGGCCGCGAGATCGAGTTCGATCCAGGGTGTCCCGAAGACATGCAGCGTCGACTGGAGCCGCGGAATCGAGTCCACCAGGAAGGCCATCGCTGCTTCGAGATCGCCACTGAACCAATCGCCGTAATGAACGCGCGCGTCCGCATGGAAACAATCCCGGACCCCCTCGAAATTTCGTGTATCCACCGCGCGTGCATAACGCAGAATCACGCGCGAGATCTCACGCTCGGCGCGGAAGATCTGCAACTCATCTATCTCGTCCATCGCTGGCCTCCCCGAACGAGTCTATCCCAGGACGCGGGAAGGTCAGAAGTCGGCGCAGCGCTGGCGAGATTCGGAACATATGGCGGCCCGAAGCCGGACCACACAGTACGTCCACGGCCTACGAATCTCTGCACCTAGCTAGACGAGGCTCGCTGTCTTGACGACCGCCGTCTTGACGCGACGCGGCGGCTCGGCTGGAAAGACATAGCGCCAATAGACCGTTCCATCCGGGCGGCCTTCTGTGTCGAGCCAATTCGGCACACCTGGATTCTCATGGGCGATCACGAGCCGGAAACTGCCATCATCCTCGTACGTGATCTGGTTGCGGTTGAGAGAAACCTGCCGATTGACGTAGTCGTAGCTCTGCATGAACGAGTTCCAGAGAACCACATTGGCGAAGCGACAGCCCGGGAAACGCCCGGTGATGACCAGCGCTTCATCCGGACGAAGCTCGTAGCGGCCGGAGCTATACCAGGCGTGGGTATTTCCGTAGGCGTTGTCGCCCGCCGCCGATGCCCACTGGCCGGGCTTCGGAAACCGGTTCGGTTCGAGAGAAATCCAGCCGAGCTTCTTTGCCATTTCCGGAGATGTCTTCTGAAAGGTCATCGCGGAATGCTCACGAACGAAATGGGTGACCCAATTGAGATGTTTGGCGATCTCTTCGTCGCCGCCGTCGGGTTCAAGGGGGTCGGGATCGAGGACCTCGATACTGATCGGAACGACACGACCGTCGATCGCGGCGACGTTCTGACGCGCCTCGTGATAATGACGCGTCGTGATCTGACTCCCGCCGGGTTTCAGCTCGAGCCAATTTCCCTGTGCCGGCTGGGTGGGGCTCACGATGATGTCGTAGTTGCCGTCCCCGGAGATCTCCATCTCCAGATCGCTGATCGCCGCGGAAGAGCCGCGCGCGGCGTGGCCCTCTTCACTCCCCTGCTCGATTGTGAACGAGGTAAACGTCGCGGCCCCGACATTGCCCGAAATCCGGTAGCTCTTGGTGTCCTGGATCGCTGCAAAGAAGTAGACGGAATCGGGGTTGCAGCCGAGGAGCTTGCGGGTGGGCGTCACATAGGGCCGGAAAATGGGCCGATAGGGTTTCGCCTCGAGCCAGAAATCGAGTCCTGTATAGAGGATATGGGCCAGCGAGCGCTCGGCTTCAGCAAGTTCCCCAGGCGAAAAACCGCGCTCCGGGGTGATCAACTTCTCTTCGACGTCCCGGATGGCCGCCAGGAGATCGCGCATCGCCCTGCGAGCGGCATTCATCGTGGGGCCGCCATCGTATTGCCCCGCATTCGCGACCTCGGCCGTGAAACCACCGCCCATGGCCGTCGCCATCCCGCCCGCCAGTCCCACGTTCTTCATGAAGTCTCGTCGATCCATCCCGCCTCCTGACCCTTGCCCGATAGAGCACCTACAATGGACAGCCCGGATCCCAATTGCAAGGGATCCGAAGCGCCCGAAAAGAGCACTTCGAATATGAAGATCCTACGCATCGCCCTCCTCCTCCTGCTCGTCATCGCCGTCTCGGTGGGAATCGCACTCGCGGTCACCGGACCAGAACCCATTCCCGAAGGTACGACGAGCGCGGCGCGCCTCGCGAACGGCCCCTACGCGGTTGAGCAGACCGACGAGGTGTGGATGGACAGCTCTCGGCCGACCTCGGCGAACGGGGACTACGCGGGGGATCCAGATCGTACCTTTCGGACCGCCATGTGGTCGCCAGAGGACGCACCCGGCCCGCACCCCCTTCTCGTCTATAGCCACGGCTTCATGTCCAACCGCAATGGCGGCCAATATCTTGCCGAGCATCTGGCGAGTCACGGCTATGTCGTCGTCGCCAGCGACTATCCACTCACACATTTTGGCGCCCCGGGTGGCCCCAATGCGGGTGATGTCATCAACCAGCCCGCGGACGTCTCCTTTCTCATCGATCGGGTTCTGGCCCTCGGCCCCGAAGAACGAAAATTCTCCGGCGGGATCGACCGCAATCGAATCGGCGTGCTGGGCCTCTCACTCGGTGGTTTGACGACCACCCTGGTGGCTTTTCATCCGACACTCGGGGACCCGCGGATCCGTGCGGCCGTTTCGATTGCGGGACCGTCTTCGATGTTCGGCCCCGACTATTTTGATTTCGCGGATCTTCCCTTCCTGATGATCGCCGGAACCCATGACGCGATGATCCAATACGCGGCGAATGCCGAGAGGGTCCCGGAGCTGATCACGCGGGGAGGTCTGGTTACGATCGCAGAGGCTTCCCATGCGGGCTTTTCATCGATGGCCTCCGGGCCCATGCGCCTCCTCGGCAATCCCGACAACCTCGGCTGCCAGAGCCTGCTCGACAATCTCGACCCGGCGCCCGGCACCAATCCCTTCGCCGAACTCGGCGACGCCGAGGCGGGGATGCTCGATGCCTCCGACACACCGCTCCCCTGCGAAACGCAGTTCGATGACGCCTTGCACCCGGGACGCCAGCATATGCTCACGACCCTCGCGGTTCGTGCATTCTTCGGAAGCCACTTCTCGACGAGTCAAGAGGGCCGGGAAGCGCATGCTCGCTATCTCGAATCGACCCTCCCAGCTGAAATCGAAGGAATCGACTACGCGCGAGCACAACGAGGCGAACGAGGGTAAGGGCAGCTCGTGGAAGAATGAGGTCGGCACGAAGCCGGATCGGGCTCAATCTTCCGCCGGTGAGGCATGCACCGTCATCACGGGACAGGGCGCGTGTTCGACGACCCGCTCCGCGGTACTCCCCAGCAGGATCTGACGCAACTTCGAGTGTCCGCGCGTCCCCATCACGATCACGTCGACGCTCCGCTCGCTAGCGAGTTCCGTGACCACCTCGGCCGGATCACCTCTCTCGACGAGGACCTCGACCTCGAAACCTCGCGAGCGAAGCGATCGCGCCACCGGTGCGGTCGCGTGTTCGGCGAGCTGTTGCGCGTCCTCGACAAAGAGGGGAGGACTCCATTGCCGAAACCACCGAGCGGTACGACGATCGATGATATGTGATAGGTGTGGACGAGCAGAATCTTCGCGTTCTCGCTTCCGGCGAGGAGGCGTGTCGCGACGCCGAGTGCGTCTTCCGCTGTCAGAGAGAAATCCGTCGGAAAGAGAAGTGTCCGTACCGGCTCGATCGAACGGTCATCCCCGGGGTGGGCAGTCAAGACGGGTTGCTTCGCGATTCGTACCACCTCTTCGGCGACGCTGCCCAATCGGAGATGCTTGAATCCCGTATTTCCACGCGTCCCGATCATGATGAGATCGGCCCGAATCGCGTCAGTGCAGGCCGAGATCTGACGTGCCGGATTCCCCTGTTCGAGAATCTCGCGAACGCGCACACCGGCCTGCCGAACCCGGTCACCGGCGTGGGCCAATCCCTCGGTCGAGGCTTCGCGGAGAAGCTTCTCGTAGTCGGGCGGCACGACGATCATCTCGGGAGATGCGACGATTGGCAATTCCGGCTGCATCACGTGGAGCAGCGAAATCTCGCTTTCGTGCCGAATCGCGATGTCGAGCGCGCGCTCCAGAGCGAGAGCGGCGGTCTCGGAGAAGTCTGTCGCGACGAGAATTCTCTCGACAGGATCGCTCGCCAATTCGATCGCAGTGGCCATGATCAGACCTCCTCGACAGAACCGTGATTCCCCACCGGAGAACGTCAACCGGAAAAAAATTGAATCCAGGTCGCTCCTAACCATACAGAATCCAGCACCACGGGCCGTGTCGTGTCCGATGTCAACAGAATGTTGCGCTCCCACAACATCGACCCTCGGGCCCCTGTTAAGGCATCTCCTCGTCGCTCTCGGATGCGGTGATCGTGCGCGCGGCCACCCGCCCGCCGCCCCAAAGAGCGCTACTACACCCCCTTCTCGTCCGGGATTGCTCGCGATGCTGCCCTCACGATTGTTGGATGCCCTGCTCGGGCGGGTCTACGGGATCAAGGTCGGCTGAACGTCGAAGGGCTCCGGCTCGATTCCGACTCGCTCCCGGCAGCCCTTGAACGCAGCGTTTGCCGCCTCTTCCTCGAGCCCGAAAGCCTTGAGGCTGTATCGGTGAACTCCGAACTCCTCCTTCGGATGAAGCTCCAGAGACACCCGATCTAGTCGAAACGCGCGCGCGTCATCTCTATGCGCGGATCGGCCAAATAGGTCTCGGTCTCCGCGGGCGGACAGGGCTGATCGATCTCCCACGACAGGGGTGCGCGGTGGGCCGGACCCTCGGCAAGGAGTCCGTAGAGGAGCGTCGTCCCCGTCCGCTGGAGACCGAGGATGAAGAGCGGTCGCTGAATCACTTCGTCCACAATCTCGGGGCGTCGCTTCCGATAGTCGGTGAGCTGGAGCCGATGGCTCATCAGTTCCACGAGCTGAAGACGTGCGAAATACCTTCCGAAGAGCATCAACCGACCCTTGGCTTCGATCGATTCCAGGAGCTTCGCGAGGCCGAGCCGGAAACTGTCCGGACCAAAATCCGAAAGACCCGTCGCCTTGGACGCCGCGACGAGGAGCGACTCCGCCTCCAGCGAAATCGGCGTCACCACCCCAAACCCGGCCAACGCGCGCCCGAACGCGTTCATCATGCGTAGGGGCGGTGGCCGATAGAGCTTTGCGAGCAGGTCTTCGCCCAAGATTCGAAGGCTCCCGATTTCGACTTCCGGTATTCGGATCTCGGTCGGTGTCGGAACATTAAGGGGGGCCACGGGCCCGTGCCGGGTCGAATGCGTAGTGATGCCCGACCGATCGCGCGCTCGGGTTGAGGCGGCACCTAGTTTTCTTCGAGGCTCGACTCGGCGGCGGTGAGCGCCTGGCGATAATCCGCCACCCGTGCGAGTTTGAGATCCTCGAAGCCCCTGACCCGGTCCGGCAGATACGCCAGATCCACGATCGCTTCGAAATTCCGCTCGCGCAGCCGCCCGAGGGTTCGATCGATTGCCGCCACGTATTCTGCAGCGAGCACGCGCTCGACCCCTCGCACCTCGGCAACCCCAAAGGGATCGAAGACCGTTCCCCGCAGAACGCGTGCGGCGGCGAGCATGCGGACCAGGGGTCTGGCCCATGCGCCCAAGGAGATCTTCCGCTTCAGTCCGAGCACTCGAAAAAGGGGGGGGTGAAGCTTCCACGCGATCCGCCCCCGGCGGCCGGCGACTTCTCCCGCGAGCCTCATGCCTTCCGGATCGAGCATCAACCGCGCAACCTCGTATTCGTCCTTATAAGCCGTCAGCTTGTAGAGATTCTCCGCGACCACGCGAGTCAGTCGACGGCTTCCCGGACGCACGCCCTCTTCGACCCCGGCAACGCGTTCAACGACCGCGAGCCAATCGCTCGCAACACCCTGTCCGCCCCAGGCGACGAGTTCCTCTGCATAGCGCACCAGATCCGCAGCGAGATGATCGTCGACTCCGATTGCCGCGATCCTCAAAGCCAGAACAGAAGACGCCCTCGAAACGTTCTTCCCTTCGGCCACCGCTGACACTGCGACGCCGGAGCTCACGACCTCGCTGGCTGCCCTCGCACGGGACACCCGTTCCGGGTCCGCGACCTGGGCCCTGCCCCACCCAAAGGCTGCGAGATTCGAGTCGACCGAGACGCCGTTCAACCGGATCGCCTCTTCCATCCGATCTGCCGAGACCGGAAGGCAACCCGATTGGACGGCCATGCCGACAACGAAGATATTCGCGGCCGTCGCAAGGCCAAAGAGATCCTCGGTTGTCGCCGCCGCATCGGCCCAGTAATGCGCCTGACTGCGGGTCGCTCCCGCGATTCGCTTGACGAGATCTTCGGCGGGCGGCAACTCGACATCGGTATGCGTAATCATCTCACCCGTTGGCGTCGCGGTCGTAGAACCGACGACGGTCGTCCGTTCGGGATCCGCGGCCAGCAATCCCCTTTCCGAAGCCGCGACGAGTTGGTCGAAGGCGAGCAGGAGGTCGGCCTGCCCTCGCCCCAGACGGCTGGTCGGGGTCGGAGCCGATCGGGACAAACGAAGGTCGCTCACGACCGGGCCTGCCTTCTGGGAAAGTCCAATCTGGTCGAGACCCCGGACGTGATAGCCATCAAGCATCGCCGCCGTCCCGACGATCTGCGCGACGGTGACGACACCGGTCCCGCCGATCCCCGTGATGCGCATCGCGAATTCATCCTCGGGGACCCGCGGAACAGGATCCGCGAACGAATCCGGAGGGGTGGGAACCTCGCGACGCGAGTGCGAAGCCGAATCGCCCTCACGCCCGAGGCGTTTGTCTGACCAGATTGGCTCGCGGGTCGTGATCGTCAGCATCGCGGGGCAGTCGCCTTCGAGACACGAATAGTCGAGATTGCACGTCGTCTGGTCGATTTCGGTCTTGCGGCCGAAGGGCGTCTCTGTCGGCTGGACCGAGAGGCAATTGCTGATCTGGCCGCAGTCGCCGCAGCCTTCGCAGATCCGCTCGTTGATGACGACACGTTGATTCGGGGTCGGGAGGCGTCCGCGCTTGCGCGCACGGCGCACCCCGGCCGCGCAGGCCTGGTCATGAATCAGGACCGTCGTTCCCGCGATCCGTGCGAGGATTTCCTGTGCCTCGATGAGCCGATCCCGATTCCAGACCTCGATACCGCGCGCCAGTTTGATCTTCGCATAACGCCCCACGTCATCGGTCGTGATGAGAACCCGCGCAACGCCTTGATTCAGGAGATTTGCGGCGATTTCGGGTACTTCGAGCTGTGCCTGGGGGTCCTGCCCACCGGTCATGGCAACGGTCCCGTTCACCAAAAGCTTATAGGTCACGTTGTGGCCAGCAGCGACGGAAGCCTGGATCGCGAGCTGCCCCGAATGAAAGAAGGTGCCATCCCCGAGATTCTGGATGAAATGATCTCTTTCGAGAAAATCGGACATGCCGATCCACTGGATCCCCTCGTTCCCCATGCAGCCGAGCCCGCCGATATCACCGACGCGTCCCTTGTCCATCAGCAGCGCCATCGTATGGCAGCCGATCCCTGCGCCGACCAGAGCTCCTGGCGGCACCTGCGTGCTTCTGTTATGCGGACAACCGGAACAAAAGAATGGGGAGCGGGAGACGGGCAAGGCCTCGAGCGCCGGTCGCTCCGAGTTCGGCGCTTTAGCGAGCCGAGCCGCGAGCCGAACCGCGAGCCGGCGCCTCATGAGGGGGAGCAACGCGTCCGCATCGAGTGCGCCATATCCGGGGACGAGCGGGTCGCCCCTTTCGTCCTCCTTGCCGACGATCCGTGGAGAAACGCTCTCACCGTAGAGCGCATCCTTGATCAGCGATTCGAGATTCGGCCTTTTCTCTTCGATCACGAAGACCTCGGAGAGGCCCCGCGCAAAGGAGCGAAGGATCTCCGGGTCGAAGGGCATGGGCATACCCATCTTGAGAAGCCGAATTCCGCACGCCTCGATCTCCGCATCCGATCGCAGACCCAATCGCGCAAGCGCTTCCCGGACCTCGCGATAGGTGATGCCCGACGAAACCATCCCGATCCAGGCGTCACTCGGATCGACCGTAATCCGGTTCAGGTGATTCGCCGTCGCGTAGTCGCGCGCGAGTTGGTAACGAACATCGTAGATCTCCCTTTCCACGTCGATCGTTCGCGGCGTAAGCAGATTTCCGTCCGCATGGTGTCGATAGGTCTCGCCATCGAGAAGGGGTAGGACGGGTACGACCCGATCCGGCCCAAGCTCCACCGTCGCCGTCGCATCCGCGACATCCGCGACGATCTTGAGCGCGGTCCATAACCCGGTGACACGCGAGAGCGCGATCGCATGACGGCCTAGGTCGAGGGCCTCGGCCGGGTCACCTGGATAGAGAAGCGGAACGTGCATGTCTGCGAGCACGCCGGCGGAGGACGAGGGAAGGGTCGAGCTCTTGGCCGCGGGATCGTCGCCCACGATGGCCACGGCTCCACCGCACATGGAAGTGCCCGCGTACACGGCGTGCCTGAGAGCGTCGGCGGCGCGGTCGACCCCGGGCGCCTTGCCATACCAGAGACCCACGATCCCGTCGTAGAGGCAATCCGGTTGGGCGGCAGCGAGCTGGGAACCCATCACAGCGCTGGCCGCGTACTCCTCGTTCATCGCGGGCCGACAGGTCACGGACAGATCAGGGACGAGCGACGCAGCGTATGCGGCCGCGCGGTCATACCCCCCGAGTGGTGAACCCTGATAACCGGAGATCAATACGGCGGTTTTCAGCCCCTTTCGTCGGTCGACGCGAAGCTGTTCGAGCGGCAGGCGGGCGAGCGCCTGGATGCCGGTCAGAAAGACGGAACCCTCGTCCGCGAGATAGCGATCATCGAGCGCATAGGGTTTCGAAATCCCCAACTCATCCCCCGAATGTCGAATGGATGCTCCTGCGGGGTCTAGGATAGGTCGACTCCCCCCCTCGACAATCGCCGATCTCATCCGATCGAGATCGCAGACGCGTCGAGTCAGGCGGAATATCGTTGGCGCGCTAGACCACGAGGCCATTCTCCCGAAGCGTCCGGTCGACACCCGACCAGACCCTGGGTTCGTTCATGAAGCTCACGTGTGTCCCCTCGTACCAGACGATCTCGGGCTCTTCCCAATGCCGCCACAGATCGCGAACCTGATCCGCCGGAACGAACCGATCGGCGTTCGCCCCGAAGATCATGCGACCTTCGAGGGGCACGCGCGGCGTGAGCGCGAGCGGCGAGATGACACGCAAGACCTCGCCCACCCGATCGAGGTCGAAGCCGAGCATCTGCGCATAACGCATCTGATGCGGCGCAGCATGGCGTTCGAGGATCCTGGGCAGATCGGCCACGGGGATCCCCGGCACCGCACACGACAGCCCTTCCGCCACGCTCGCGAAAAGCGCGGTCGTGTAGCCCCCGAGCGAAAGTCCGAAGGCCCCGACGGGTTTACTCGTCTGATCGCGAACCCAGGAGAGCAGCCTCCGCATATCCCAGATCGCCTGGGTCTCCGCGTGCAGCAGATCGATCACATCGACACCGAGAAATCTGCTGCCCGAATGCCAACCGAGCCGACGAGGTCCGTGCAGAGGCAGGACGGGAATCAGCACGTTCAATCCGAGCCCCTGTGCTTCGCTGAAAAAGCGCTCGAAGAGACTGATATCGACGCGTGCATACCCCATTCGAAAGCCATTGGTCGCGATCAGCCAGGGACGCGGCCCCCCCTCGTGGCGCAGCACATACGCCCAACCATCGCGGCAGGCGTCATACCCGAGCCACCTCGTGCGCCCCGGCTCGCCCTCCGCCGGTGCGTAGCCACTCTCGAAGCGCAGGACCTCGACCGAGTAGCCCACGATCTCCTCGCACGTGATCTCCGGGTCGACCAGATCGGGGGGCGTCACATGATAGGCGTCGGGTTTTTCGAGAAATCCCTCCCGGGCGAAGAAGGCCCGAGCGCGATCTACCTCGTCGATCACCCGCTCGATCGTGCCGTCGAGAGCAAATCCCGTCGAATGGAATTGCTCGAAACCCAGAATCAATTCGTCGACCGCGACCTTGGCGGCGAGCATGGCGTTCGGCCGCGGAATCGGCACCCCCTCGTGGTGGGGCTCGAGAGAGAGTGCCATCCGTCCGGCCCCCCAGGCACCGAAGATCGCGGACACCGTCAGCGCGAGCCCACCCGGGAAGCCGAGCAGGAAGACATAGGGGAGAGAAATGATCGCCCCGACGAACCCGGCCAACGCCCCCATCTGGGTGATCCGCAGATCTCCCGGCCAGAGGAGTTGGGAAACGCCCGAAGCGAGCAGGACGGCGCCGACGATCCAGAGAGGAAACGAGAGCAGGAGCGAGCCGTTGGAGGAGACGGCCGTGGCCGGCGCCAGCCAGATGATTCCCGCGATCAGACTCGGCGCGGCCCATCTCGACCATTGATGTTGTTCGAACAATGGATGGTTCTCCAGCGTGTTCGCGTCGTGAGACTACCGGATCCTCGCGAACCTGAGCGACACCGGATGCTGCGTCACGCGTTGGGCAAGGACGCTCCGCCAGACCTCTTCGAGCGTCGACCCGACCATCGCAAACCCCATTTCAGCAGGGGGTCGATCGCGCGGCCCACGACGCGCTGCCAGCCTCGCACGGTAGCCGTATTCCCAGCGGACTCGAAGAGGTCGATGCCGAGATCGGCCCGAATCGACTCCGTCGCCACGTTGACCGCCGCATCGAGCGGAATTCCCGTGCCGTCAGCGATTCGGACCATCCGCTCGAAATTCCCGATGATGGCTGCGGCGTCGATGGTCGCCTCGCCTCCCAACTCCTCGCGCACCCGATCCCGCGCCCCGGCGATTTCGGATCCTTCTCCACCGAGTGTGGCATCAACGAAGCCGACGAGTGCCGCCGCTCCACGCACCGGTGAGGACGCCACGGTCGACGCATCCGCGACACCCGACAGATCGACCTCGCCGCCCCCTGCCTCGATGCTCGCACGGAGCATCAATGCGTGGGAGCTCGTTCAATAGAAGCACTCGTTCACGGCGGAAACGCGCCCCGCGATCAGCTCCGTCTGGGCGCGGTCGAGCGGTCCCTTTCCATTCACGAAATCGAACATCTCGCCGCCATCGACGCTCAGGTACTGGGCCGCAGAGAGTTCGTTCAACCAGCGAACCGCTTCCGGCACGAGACTCATCGCGCGAATCACATTCGGCATCGGACCCGGAAAGAGATCCGCCTCCTCGCCCGAAGCCGCTCGGCTGGGCAGCATCGGCACCCAGGCGACCCCGCCCACCGCCGCTTCGGGTCGTCGCCGCGTCGGCTCCCCGGCGACCGGCTCCGGCAGCGGCTCGGGTTCGATGCCCATCGCGCGATGGAAGACATCGACGCTTCGGACACACACGACGATGCTCAACAATTCGACATAATGGGTATCCGGGACGCCCTCGTCGGCGAGGCCCTCGACCCAGCTCTTCGACAGGCGGGTCGCGTCGGTCACGAGTCGATGTATCGCGTCGATCGCGGCAGGGGGCAAGCGGTCGCGACTGACCTGATCGTGCTCGCCCTCGACCGCGTAGGGCGAGAGCCCGGCCTTGCGCTCACGGCAGAATCGGCAATAGGCCGCCGCTCGCGACTCCGCTGCGATCGCGACGCGTTCGGTGCCGGTCCACCAGGTTCCTGCGTTGGCCAGACGCGTCCAGGCATGGCGATGGGCCTCGACCAGGTCCTCTCGAATGCGACCCTCCGGGCTCTTCGGGTCATCGAACCGCTGAAGCTGAGTCGTCATCGTTCGACCTCCCCGGACGCTTTCCACAGCCTCCGCGAGTCCCGTCCCCACGTCAAGCGAGCCGGAGACTCCTTCGTTCGCGGCGGATGACTCCGCGGGCTGCGTTCCGTCCGCGGACAGAACTCTGGAAAGCAAGAGAACCGCAGGGGAATCACGCGTTTTGTCGGGACCGATAAAGCCTGTCGTCAAAGGCCCGGGCGACCGTCTAGAGCGAGTTTGCTCCAGGTGCGAGGATCGGGCGAACGGTCGCGGCCCGCGCTCCGACGAGACCCTTGACCCCCTCTTCGAGCCCCTGCACCGAGAGATGGGACATCGGAAAGAGCGAGGAAATCGTCCGGCAGGTCGTGGACATCGCCCACTCGGAGGGGCGATCGGGATTGAGCCAGACCGATCGATCGAAATGTCTCCGCAATCGATCGAGCCAGGCCAACCCACTCGTATCGGTTTCCATGCGCGGGTTGATATTTCCGCGGGAGGAATTCAATTCCGAGGGGTGCATCGCGCCGTCCCCCACAATCATGAGTTTCCAACGCTCGCCGTAGATCCGCATCAGATCCGCGGTCATGATCGATTCGCTCCGCAGGAGGTGACCGGTCTCGAAGACGCGCTCATAGACGCAATTATGAAAATAGTAGGCCTTGAAATCCCGCAGTCCGCGCTCTTCGTGAAGTGCGGAGAGCAGGCGACTCACCGGTTCGAAATAGGGATCCATCGTCCCGCCAACATCCATCAGGAGAAGCAGTCGAACGTCGTTCTTGCGCTTGGGTCGAAAGACCAACTCGATCTCCCCGGCCTCGCGACAGGTCTGGTCGATCGTCGCGTCGATATCGAGTTCTTCGGGTCCGTCGGTGCGCGTGAGCTGACGTAATCGGCGGAGCGCGAGCTTCACGTTGCGGGTGTCGAGGGTGACATCGGTTCGGTAGTCGGCGAAGGACCGATCCTCGGCGACCTTCATCGCTGTCCGTTTGCCGCCGGGCCCACCGACACGCAGCCCTGTCGGATGTTCTCCCCCGTGACCGAAGGGCGAGCGCCCACCGGTCCCGACCCATTTCGACCCGCCATCATGACGCTCGGTCTGTTCCGCCATCGTCTCCTGGAATCGGCGCATCAGCTCGTCGATGTCGAGATGTTCGAGGGCGGCGCGCATCTCTTCGGTCAACTCCTCGAAGGGCTTCGGATCAGCGAGCCATTCGAGCAATTCCTGGGGGATATCGACGACGCCCTCGATCCCCTCGAAATACTGGGCGAAGACCAGGTCGAAGGCGTCGAAGTCGCTCTCGCTCTTCACGAGACAGGCCCGGGCGACGTGGTAGAAGCCCTCGATCTTCGAGTCGTGGAGTCCCTGCTCGAGACACTCGAGCAGCATGCGCCATTCCTGAAACGTGCTCTTCAAACCGGCTTCGCGTAGCGCGTAGAAGAATTCGAGGAAGACCATGGCTGGGAGAGACCCTTCGCGTCGGCGCAGACGCCGCGACTCAGCGACGCGGGCCCTTCAGCTCATCGAAGTTCCTGGGCGGTGTACCACCGCGCGAGGTGAATTCCTGGATGGCCCGAGTGTCCTGCTCGTTCTTGAGCAGCGCCCCCATGAAGGGAATCTCGCTCTCGAGTTGGGCGGGGTTTGCACCCGCGCGCAAGAGCGCGGTGATCCAATCGATCAGCTCAGATGTCGAGGGGCGTTTGCGAAGCTCCTTTTGCTCGCGCAGCCAATAGAACTTGACCAAAACCTGTTCGAGGAGGTTCTTCTCGAGCTGGGGATGGTGAACGTCGACGATCTCACGCATCTGCTCGACATCGGGGAAGTCGATGAAGTGAAAGACGCAGCGACGCAGAAAAGCGTCGGGTAGCTCTTTTTCGTTATTTGACGTGATGATCACCATCGGCCGTTTCTTGGCCACCACCTCGTCCCCGGTCTCGAGGACCGTGAATTGCATCTCGTCGAGTTCGCGCAGGATATCGTTCGGGAATTCGAGATCGGCCTTGTCGATCTCATCGATCAAGAGGACTTCGCGATTCTCGGCGCTGAAGACACGACCGAGTGGACCGAGCCGGATATAGCTGCGGATATCCTTGACGTCGCCGTCGCCGAAGCGCGCATCGTTCAGGCGCTGGACGGTGTCATAGACGTAGAGACCGTCTTCGGCCTTCGAGGTCGACTTGATATGCCAACTGTCGAGCGGCATCCCGAGCCCCTCGGCCACATGGTGGGCGAGCAGCGTCTTGCCCGTCCCGGGCTCACCCTTGACGAGCAGGGGACGTTGCAGCGCGAGGGCGCAATTGACAGCGTCGACCAGACCACGAGAGGCGATATACCCGCTCGTGCCCTCGAAACGCTCGAAGCGGCTGGAATTTCCAGAGGTGGATGCGGCGCCTTCGGTGCGCGAAGACTCGGCGGCGGCGTTGGACATGGGGGGATTCTTGTTCCGATCTAGGGACGTTCGTGAATGAGGAGCTTCTTGTCTTCGCCGAAGAGCACGGCGATCTTGCCGCGCCCAACGACCCCCTGGACCACACCCTCACCGAGGTTCTTGTGGTTGATCCGGTCCCCGGGCCCGTAGGACTCACGAATGCCGTAGATGCGTACGGGGCGAGACAGATCCGCTTCGATGATCGCGTCGGCGGGATCGACCTTCTTCGGTTTGGGCTTCGGCTTGAGCTTGCCGGCACCGACCTCCCACGCCTTTTCGAGCGAGACGTCACCGGCCAGTCGGGCACCCTCGTCGTCGTAATCCCACCCGATGGTCCCTTCGGAACCTTCGGCGTCGGAAGAAGCCTCGGTCGCGGGGGGGGCGTCCGTCGAGAGCCCGACGAAGAAGACCTCGGTGCCGATCGACTCGCCGATCTCCCGCGCGATTCGTTCGAGTTCTCGAATCCAACCGGCGCCCTTTTGCGCCTCGCGCTTGCGGCAGAGTTCCCAATAGCGCGGACTCGCCGCGATGATCACTGCCGGTGCTTCCTGGCCGATCGTCTTCCCCGTGGCCTCGGCGATCTCCGCAACGAGGGCCTCGCGATTGGCGTCCACCGAGGCCGCGTGCGCCAGGCCTTGCAGGAAGAGCCGAAGGGGAGTGTCTCCAGCGCCGCTTCGGGTCGCGTCGGGCTCCAGGAATTTGAGCACCCCAACCCCCACCCGATCCTCGCCGATCACGGCCAGCAGCGGGATGTCTTCGACGCCCGCATTCGGATCCGCGTCCCCCTTCTCCTTGTCCGGGGCGGCCGTCTTGATCGGAACACAGTGGTCAACGATCGTGAGGGTCTCGCCGGTCGGCAGCTCGAGACTCAAGCCCGAAGCCTCGTCGGTCCGAGCCGCCACCGCCGCCCGCGCGATCGCTTCGCAGAGGTGCTTTTCGTCGCGATTATTCTGGCGTTGTTTGGCCTTGCGCCCGACACGCACGTTGAGGTGGGTGAGGTCTTCCGCGCTCCGCTTCGGGGCGTTGGCCACCTCGGTCTGGTAGTCGGCCTCGAGGGAAACGCCCGTGAGCTTCTCCGCCGCCTGACGGAAACCCTTGGCCTGCTTCACGTCGCGATCGTTCACGAGGGTGATAATCGGGTGCTGACTCACGATGAGTTCTCCTGGCAGTGCGTGCCGGGTCGACCGGCTGATCTCGATTGATTCGCGATCTGGCAAGGGACGCGGGCGCCAAAGTAAGGCCGATCGGGTCTAATCAGGCGGCCGATTCGTCGAGAATCAGACGCCGCCATCGTCCGAATGACCGTCCAAATGCGACAGAGGCCCCGTCGCGCTCCGAGGGGCCTCGAGGGACGTTAACACCGGTCGTCGAATTTTTCTCGATTTCCCTGGGGGACCCGAGGGGCGGGGTCCATCCCGGATCAGCTCTCGTCTGGGGTACGCAGCCGGAGTTCGCCGGAGTCGAGCTCCAAGACGAGCTCGTGGAGATCGCTGGCTGACCGAAAGAGGGTCGCATCGAGCGCAGCCCTGTGCTCGGTGTGGATCTGCGGCTCCGACGGGCCTCCGCAGAGGGTCTGCCCATCAATCGTTCGGCGCTTCGGATCCTGCTGCAACATCCCGCTTCACTCTCCCCGCGTGGCCGTCTCGTTGGGGCGCGAGCCGCCACGGACACCACTTATCGCGATGAAGCGGGCGAGTCTTTAAATCTTTTTGCGAACACCCGGACCCTTCCGGCCGATCGGCGGCACCCAATCTCGAGAATCCGGAAAGGCATCATTCTCGATGGAGAACAGAGTTCAAGATGGAATTCGCAATTCGCCTCTGGCCGCTCGTGTTGGTGCTCGGCGCATGCGCAGAACCGGCCGAGCGCGTCCGGGCGCCCCACGCCAAGCCCGAGATCTTCGGAGCACACAAACCGTACAGCGAGGGGCTGAGCTCGATTCGCGATTCCGCGGACGCCGCATTCGCCGCACTCGACCGTGTGCACGCGCACGCTGAAACCCGCGTCGGCCCTCAATCCTGGCCAGAAGATCTCCCCAAACGCTGGCCCGTGCTCCCCCGGGCAATCGTCATGGTGGAGAGCCGGCGGAGTACCGGAGATCGACTCCTGCTCCTGAATGTCCCGGGGTCCCCGGATCGGGCCGTCGCCGCTTACCGGTCGGTGCTTCGCGCGCACGGCTACAGCGTGGAGCGACCTCGGCAACGAAGAAATCTGCTCGCGCTACGGGCACGGAGTGCGGAACACGAGGCCGTCTTGACTTTCTTCGCTCGGGAGAGGGCCACGCGCATCGAAATCCTCTTTCTCACCCGGGCCACTGGCTAGACAGAGCAGCGACAACGGACGAGACTCGTCTCGTGCAATTCCCCTTTCAAGGCGTCTGTCCGGACGGCCTCGGCCGTTCCAAGCGCGATCCCGCTGCGAGCGTAGCGAGGGCCTCCCCGTTTCTTACGTCCTGCCGACTCGCAACCGGATGCGGCGCACTGTTTCTTGTCGGCGGCGCGGGCCAGTGGCAGCGACCGATCGAACGAGGGGAGTAGAGCCGATTGGAGGCGTCGCATGGCCTGATCGAAGCGGTCGTTCTGCTGGCCCTCGCCTCCGCCGGTCTGGCGGCGACGGAACGTTTGCGGCTGCCCTCGGTCGTCGGCTTCCTCGTGGTCGGGGCGATCGCCGGCCCCGGCGCGCTGGGTCTCGTCAGCGATCCCGACAGCGTGCGGGAACTGGCCGAACTCGGCGTCGTCTTCCTGCTCTTCGAAATCGGCCTCGAACTCCCCCTCGAACGAATGCGCTCGCTCTGGCGTCCGGCGCTCCTGGGAGGTGGCTTCCAGGTCGGCGTGACGATCGTGGGGGCCGCGACGTGCGCGATATTCTCCGGTCTGCCCTGGCCGACCGCCATCGCGATCGGGGCGGGCATCTCGATGTCGAGCACCGCCGTCGTGTTGCGCCTCTTGAGCGACGAGGGACAGATCGATGCGCCGAGCGGACAGCTCTCCGTCGCGGTCCTGCTCCTCCAGGACCTCGCGATCGTCCCCTTCCTGCTAGCCGTACCGCTGCTCGCTGGCGGTGCCGAGGGGCTGGGGGAAATCGGCTGGGCCGTAGGACGAATGTCGGCCGCCCTCGTCTTCGTCGGCTTCAGCGTCTGGTTCCTCGTACCGCGCACGCTCGAAGGCGTCGCTCGCAACCGCGGCGGTGAACTCTTCAGTCTATTCGCGCTCCTGATCGTGCTCGGCTCGGCGCTCACCGCCGAAGCCCTCGGCCTCACCCTCGCGGTCGGTGCCTTTCTGGCCGGTGTCGCCGCCAGCGGCTCCCCCTTCGCCCACCAACTCTTCAGCGAGATCGTCCCCCTGCGCGGGGTCCTCCTCGGCATCTTCTTCACCGCGGTCGGGATGTTCTTCAGCCCCGTCCAGGTCATGGAGGCGCCCGGAACACTCGTCCTCGACGTGCTGGCGATCATGCTCGGCAAGGCCCTGATCGTGCTGGTCGGCGGCATGCTCGTGCTTCGCCAATCGCTCCGCGTCAGCCTCGAAGCCGGGCTCTGTCTGGCGCAGATGGGCGAGTTCTCCTTCGTTCTGCTCGGGGTCGCCAGCTCGGCGGGACTGATCGAACCCTTCGTCCAGCAGCGATTCGTCGCCGCCTCCATCGTGACCCTGGTGCTCTCACCCTTTCTCATCCGCTACGCACCAGCGATCGCCAGTGCAATTGCCGACAGGCTCCGCCATCCCGGCGCCCAATTGCCGAGCGATCCGAAGGAACCCGACACACACCAACGTGTCGTCGTCATCGGCTACGGGCCGGCGGGGCAGACACTGATCCGCCTGCTTCGCTCCCTCGACGTGCCCTATATCGCGGTCGATACGAACCCGAGCGCTGCGCTCGAGGCCGAACGCGCCGGTGAACCGGTCATCTACGGCGACGCAACGCGGCCCCAGGTGTTGCAGCACCTGAAGGTCTGGGAGGCGAAGCTGGTTGCGGTCGCCATCTCGGACCCCCTCGCCACCCGCCGAATCGTGTCACGAATTCGCGCGATGGCGCCGAAGACGTCGATTCTTGCGCGCACACGTTATGTCCAGGAAGTAGACCAATTGTCGATGGCGGGGGCGAATGTGGTGGTCGCCGAGGAATTCGAGGGCAGCATCGAACTCGTCGCCCGCGCCCTCGAGAATTTCGATGTGCCAGCGGGCGCGATCGCCCGCTTCACCAAGGCCCTGCGCGAAGGGGGTTATGACGCGATTCGCGCCCCTGCCGCTCTGCCGATCGATCCCTGGCTGATCGAGCTGCTCGACCGCACGGACACCGAGTGGGTCGAGGTTCCGATGAGCGTCTCCGACCGACCGACACTCGGGGAGCTCGACCTTCGCGCTCGCACGGGCGGAAATGTGCTCGTCGTCGAGCGCGCTGGAGATAGCCATCCCAATCCGCCGCCGACCTTCGCCCTCCTGCCCGGCGATCGACTGCTCGTCCTGGGCAGCGCGGAGAACCTCCTACGCGTTAGATCACTTCTCGAAGGAGGCCCGGAATCAAGCTAGGAAGGCCGTTGCGGGCCGGCTCCGACTCGCCTCCCTGTGCTATTGCTAGCCCTGGTTCAGCCCCGTGATCAGTCGTGCGCCCTCCCCCCAGGATGCAGGATGGACGCTCGATCCGTGCTCGACCCCACTCGACCCCTCTCGATCCTCGGAGGGTCTGGAGTTCCATTCCGACATGACTGATTCCTCCGCGAAGATTCCCTCTTCTTTCGCCCGCCCCATCTCGCAGCCTTCGGACACTTTCGCGCGGCGGCATCTCGGTCCGCGCAGCAGCGATATTCCGACGATGTTGCAATCGATCGGCGTCGACCGACTCGAAGAACTCACCGCCGCGACGATCCCGGCCTCGATCCGTGCCAAGCAACCCCTCGTGCTCGACGGGTTGCCGGAGGAGCCGCTCGGTGAACGCGAGCTGCTCGCCGCATTGCGCGAGATCGCGAATGAAAACCGCGTCCACCGCAGCTATCTGGGTATGGGCTACCACGACGTGATCGTGCCCGGTGTGATCGCGCGGAATATCCTCGAGAATCCCGGCTGGTACACCCAATACACGCCCTATCAAGCCGAGATTTCGCAGGGGCGACTCGAAGCGCTGCTCAATTTCCAGACGATGATCGCGGACCTGACCGGACTTCCCCTGGCGAACGCATCACTGCTCGACGAAGCGACCGCCGCGGCCGAGGCCTTGGGACTCTGTCGCGCGGTCGCGCGAGGAAGGAAGGAATCCTTCTTCGCCGCCGAGGATTGTCATCCCCAAACTCTGGGCGTGCTCCGGACTCGCGCGGAAGTCCTCGGCCTCGCACTCCATGTGGGCGACCCCCACGTGGCCGATTTCGAGGCCCTCGGCGTCTGCGGCGTGCTCCTCCAATATCCGGCGACCGATGGTCGGATTTCGGACCCCCGCGAGATCATCGAACGCGTACACGCCGCCGGCGCGCTGGCCGTCGTCGCGGCAGACCTGATGGCGATGACGCTCCTCAAGCCGCCGGGCGAACTCGGAGCCGATGTCGCCCTCGGCACGACCCAGCGTTTCGGGGTCCCGATGGGCTTCGGGGGGCCCCACGCGGCCTATTTCGCGACCCTCGACAAGCACGCTCGGCGCCTACCGGGCCGGCTGGTTGGCGTCTCCCGCGATGGAGAGGGTCGTATCGCCTACCGTCTCGCGATCCAGACCCGTGAACAACATATCCGGCGCGAGAAAGCGACGAGCAACATCTGCACCGCCCAGGTCCTGCTCGCCATCCTCGCGAGCATGTATGCCGTCTATCACGGCCCGCTCGGTCTGCGCCACACCGCGACGCGAATCCGGCATCTCACCGGCGCGCTCAAACGCGGCCTCATCCGGTTGGGACAAGAGGTCGACGACTTCGACTATTTCGACACGCTGCGCGTGCGGCCGATTGGCCTGACATCACAGGACGCCCTCTCCGCGGGCTGGGAACGCGAGCTGAACCTGCGCCCCCATTTTTTTCGCCCGGATCCCACGGCGGGCCTCACGCCCGATGGCACACTCGGAATTGCGCTCGACGAAACGACGGCGCCAGACGATGTGCTCGATATCCTGGCATGTTTCGCCGGGGATCGCGGCCTCGACTTCGTCTTTTCGGACCTCGTCCCGTCCGAGGAAGACGCCCTTCCCGACGCGCTGATTCGAAGGTCGCGATTCCTCGAGCACGAGGTCTTCCAGCGCCACCATTCCGAGACTGAAATGCTTCGCTACATCCATCGGCTCGAGTCGAAGGACCTTTCCTTGACGACCTCGATGATCCCCCTCGGATCCTGCACGATGAAACTGAACGCCACGGTGGAGATGGTCCCCGTCACCTGGCCGGAATTCAGCGACCTCCACCCCTACGCGCCGGCAGATCAGGCAGCGGGCTATTCGATGTTGTTCGAGCAACTCGAGACCTGGCTCGGTCAGATGACTGGACTCCCCGCTGTCTCGTTACAGCCCAACGCGGGTTCGCAAGGCGAATACGCAGGCCTTCTGGCGATCCGCCATTTCCACCGCGCCCGAGGAGAAGCGGAACGCGACGTCTGTCTGATCCCCGTCTCGGCGCACGGTACGAATGCGGCGAGCGCCGTGATCGCGGGCTTTCGATGTGTCCCGGTCAAATGTGACGAACGCGGCAACATCGACGTCACCGACCTCCGCGAACGCGTCGGCGAATTCCAGGACCGACTCGGTGCGCTGATGATCACGTACCCCTCGACCCACGGCGTCTTCGAAGAGGCCGTGGGTGAGATCTGTGGCGCCATCCACGAGGCGGGAGGCCAGGTCTACATGGACGGCGCGAACATGAATGCGCAGGTCGGGCTGACGTCACCCAGCGAGATCGGCGCGGATATCTGCCATCTCAATCTTCACAAGACCTTCTCGATTCCGCATGGCGGCGGCGGCCCCGGAATGGGGCCGATCTGCGCGGCCGAACACCTGCGGAATTTTCTTCCGGGGCATCCGATCTTCGGCGAGGGTGCGGTCGCCGCCGCCCCATTCGGGAGCCCCTCGATCCTGCCCATCTCATGGTCCTATATCGCCCTCATGGGTGCCCGGGGACTGACCCGCGCGACGCAGATCGCGATCCTCAACGCGAATTACATGGCGCGGCGCCTCTCCGTTCATTTCGATGTGCTCTACACCGGGCCCGGTGGTCGGGTCGCGCACGAGTTCATCATCGACTGCCGCCCCTTCGAAGCGTCCGCCGACGTGACGGTCGAGGACATCGCCAAGCGCTTGATCGACTACGGCTTTCATGCACCCACGATGTCGTTTCCGGTCGCCGGAACGCTCATGATCGAGCCCACGGAGAGCGAATCCAAGGACGAACTCGATCGGCTCTGCGACGCACTGATCTCGATTCGCGAGGAGATTCGCGTCATCGAGCGAGCAGAGGCGCCGAAGGGTGAGTCGCCCCTCAAGAACGCACCGCATCCCGCGGAGACCGTTTGCGCGGATGAATGGCCCTTTGCCTACACCCGCGAATTGGCCGCCTATCCGGCCCCCTGGACCCGTCAACACAAGTTCTGGCCCCCCGTGTCGCGAATCGATAACGCCTGGGGCGACCGAAACCTCCGCTGCACCTGTCCCCCCCTCGAAGATCTGGTCGAGTAGCCCGGCGAATCTCCCGAACGTGTGCGAGCCGCGATCAGCTGAAAACCGCGTGCGACCGGCGGCGGCCGCCGCTAGAGAGCAAATCTGCCGCGGGCCTGATCCGCAGCCGGAGTGCTAGCTTTCGACGTCTCACTCTGAGGGGAGTGCTCGAATCGTGAGCGATCCGGACTCAATTTCACAAATCCTCTGGTCGTCGGATCCGACGACCCAGAGGGCCATCTGGCTGGTGCTGGTCGCAGCGCTCGCGGCGGCGGTGGCGGTCTATGGACCGCTGATCGTTCGGACCGTCCGGCTCTTCCTGCTCGAACGCAGACTGCTCGAGCAGAACCGGGAAGCGGAGGACCCGAACGTCCATCTGGGACACGACCCGCTGCGCGAGGCGATGCTCGATTCGCCGGTCCGCGAAGCCTTCGAGGAATTCGAACGACGCTGGAACACATCACAGCTCCGTGAGAGCCCCGGACGCTCCCCGATCCGACTGATCGACGTCTTCGACGACCGACCCCTGCTGGCCTTCGGACCCCGTCGCAGTCTTCTCCCGGTGCTGCCCGGACTCTTTCTGGGTCTCGGAGTCCTCGCCGCCCTCACGGGGCTGATCCCGAGCCTCTCGAACCCGACCGTGAGCGAGAGTTCCGATCTGGCTTCGGGCGCCGCCCGGTCGGCATGGATGGCGGCCCAATTGGGCCTCGCCCTCCGCGTGACGGCCTGGGGGTTTCTCTGCGCGATCGGGGGGACGCTCGCCGGCCGCCTGATCGAGGGTAGTTTCGACGCCCGCAGCTCCGGCCTCGACGCACTCGTCGAGCGAGCCTACGGATCGGTTTCTCCCGGTGAACTCGCCGAGATCACCCGCCAGACCCAACAACGTGGGCTCGACACCCTCGGCCGGGAACTCACCCGATTCGCGAGCGAGCTCAATGAGCGACTCGACCGGGGCCTGCAGCGAATCGAACAATCGACGGCGCGATCGGCGAGTCTCGTGTCCCAGGAACAACGCAGCGCGCTGCATACGGTGGTGCAGGAACTCTCCCTTTCCGTCCGACAGGGTGTCGAACATCATCTGGACGAATTGCGAGGCGCGCTCCAGCGAGCCATCGAACACCAAACATCGGTCACCGGCGGACTCGCCGAGACCTTCGAGCGGATGGTCGAGAATTCCCAGACACAGGATCGCATCGCTCGGACGCTGATCGAATCCGCGGGCGCCGTCGAGGAAGCGGCACGTGTGATGCGTGAGACCGCGGGGGAGATGCAACCGGTCCTCGAACATCTGGGAGCGACGAGCCGTTCCCTCTCGGACACCGCCGATCGAATCGGCGACACCCAGCAGGTCGTCGCGCGCACCGCCGAGGGCGTTCGCGGCTCGCTTGAACACGCCGCGAGCGGCGTCGACGACCAGCGACAATTCATCGAGCGATCGCTCGGCGAAATCCAGCGCGCACTCGGCGGACTGGGAGACGGGCTCGGCGACAGCCTGCAACGATCGCTTCGGGAGGTCGACGACGTGCTCGGATCGACCGTCGGTCAACTGCGCGACACCCTCGCCGAAAGCAACGAGACCATCGAGCGCCTGTCCGGTCCGATCCGCGCGGCCGAGGGCTCCACGCGCGAGACTCACCTCGCCCTCGACCGCGTACGAACCGAGGTCGAGGCGCTGGGGCAGTGGATGAACCTGGCGGTGAAACCGCTCAGAAGCGGCCTCGTCGATGTCGAAGGCCGCACCGAAGACATGACGCGCGCGATCACCGAATTCACGAATCACGCGCGCCAGATCGACAAGACGATGGAATCCTTGCGAGCGGAAATCCACGATGAGAGCCGGCATCTCCAGAGTGCGGGCAGCGAATTGGGCCGACGCCTGACTCAGGCGAGCGATGCCGTCGGACTGCTCGAGAGTACGACGTCGGATGTCGCCCGACGCGCTCGCCCGGAGTCGAGTACGGGCCCACGTGAGCGAAGCTGGTCGCTGGCACCCGCCACCTCCGGACAGGACGATGGACCTCCCGAGACCCCGGCCCGAACGCCTCCCGGGACGTCCCCCGGGCCCTCGAGCCCGCCCCCTTCCGTCTCTTTGGCGGCCTCGCACCTCGAGACATCGGCGACGGCCGACGGGAAGGCCCTTCCGCGGACGCCCGCAAGCGATGCGCTCGCCAGCGACGACGAGCGGAATCAGGAATCGATGGGTCGCGACCTCGCGCACTCCGAATACCGGATGGGCAGCCCCCGCGCGCAGGGCCCCGATCCCTACGCGCGCCTCGAAGGTGGCCCAGCAGCGCCCCCCAATCGGCGTCCTTTCCCGACGCGGGATCGAAAACTCAGCAACGACCTCAAATTGTCGGGCTTGTTGGGCCCCAGCGGTAACGCGTCCGAACGGAGCGACGACACGTCGGAGGTCGAAGAGGGCGTCGCGCGCAAGGGTCGCGCCTCCTCCGCTCCTTCGGACGAGGCAGAGTAGCCTGTGACGGCGCGCTTTCGCGGACGTGGAGGGCCGGGACACCCGCGACGCACCGAACCCATTTCCGACACCGGTTTCGGTGAGTGGTGGGCGGCCATCGCAGTCCTGGCACTCGTCGCGGTCGGCATCGTGTCGCTCGCGGACCGCAGTGGCGGGGCCTCCGCTCCCGCGTTCCACGATCCGAGCCCCGAGCTCCTCGCCTCCACCTCGACCGCCGAGCGATCGGTCGCGGCGGTGGAAGAAGCGCTCAGGGCGCTCTGCCGAGAACCGGTCCTGCTCGCCCTCGAGCTCGAGCCGGATTGCGAGTCGGGCATCATCACCCTCCAGGATGCGCTTTTCGACGACTTCGGAAGCGCGACACTCCTTCCCGAGGCCCGGGAAGATCTCACCGCCGCGATCCAGATCTACCTCGCTCGGCTGCGGAATCTGCCCGAAATCTGGAACCGCCTCGAGGCCATCGAGATCCGCGGTCACACGGACCCCCGCGCCATCCGTGCCCCCTATGCGACCAATCTCGTGGGATCACAGCAGAGGCCTCTCGGCGTGCTGCTCTTTCTGGTCGGGCCCGACGGACTCTCGATTCGTGACCGCGTCGATCTCGAGCGTCTCGCTGTGGTGTCCGGTGCCTCCTTCTCGCGCCCCCCGGCAGCCTGCCCCGACGAGACACGGGAATGTTTCGAGCAATGGCGTCGCGTCGAGATCCGCCCAGTCCTCTCCGAGTCACTCCGACGGCGTGATTGGTCACGTACGCTGCAGGACGTTCGCCTCGCTACGCAACGCATCCAGCAAGCACTCCAGGTGCAAGAACGCTGAGCGTTGAAACAACCGGTGGTCACGCGGGCTCCTTTGGTATGCTCTAGCCGTTTCACAACCACGGAGACACCCGATGGATCACTCTCGCCCGCTCGCTGACCGCTTCCTCGTGACGGCTCTCGCCTTCGCCCTCATCACACTGGCCACGGCGTGCGATTCCGGGACCCAGGAACCCGACGCCCCCGCAGTGCCCGTCGAATTCGGTGCCGCCGGGACGGCGACCGAACCGAGCGGAGACTCCACCGGCGTGCCCACGCAGCCCCGCGACGAGTCGATCGCGGCGGATCGTTTCCCCAGGACCCTCCCCGAAGGCCTCAAAGCAGAGGTCCCAGAAAGCTTCCCTTCGAATATTCCGATCTATCCCGGCGCGCAGG
The DNA here is from genome assembly GCA_002719955.1 of Deltaproteobacteria bacterium. GTDB lineage: Bacteria > Myxococcota_A > UBA9160 > UBA9160 > UBA4427 > UBA4427. The sequence continues at coordinate 239,375 of PBFW01000007.1, forward strand.
CTGCTCAGGGGGCCAGCGGCGAGGTCAAGGGAATCCCGCGTGCCGGCGTCCAGCTGCTCTCGAACGACGCCCCGACCGACATTTTTGGCTTCTATGAAGATGCGCTGAAGGGGAACGGTTGGGACATCACCGACGCGAAAAACGACCTGCAATCGGGCACGATTTCCGCCACCAACGACGGCTGCTCGACCATCGTCTTCGTTCAGGCTTCACCCAAGGGCGGCAGCGACATCTTCGTCCTCAACGAGTGCGATCGCTCGGCCTCCTAGGCCTCAGCATCACCGCTGATATCACCGCTGACATCACCGCTGACATCGCATGGGCTCAAGAACCGGTCGAGCCGATAGAGGGGGCCCTCGCCCCCTTTCAGCTCGCCGACGAGCGAGACGGGCAAGCCCTTGGGGATCCTTTCGAGCGTCTGCTGCGAGATGAGCAGGGTATCGGGCTCCGCCTGTTTCTGGATATGCCCGGCGGTATCCAGGACCTCGCTGTAGGCGATTCCGGAACTCAAATCGACGAGAGACACTCCGGTATGGACACCCAGTCGGAAGCGGAAATCCTTCCCGAGCAGATTCTGATCGCGATTGAAATCTTCCAGACGTTCGAGGATCGCACTCGCCGCCAGGAGCGCGGACCCGGCGTGCTCGAAGAAGCACATCAGCTCATCCCCGTTGCTATTCAGGACCTGTCCGTCCCATTCTTCGCAGATCCCGCCGACATAAGCACGAAAGCGCTCGAACGAAACGATGATGTGTTCGGCCCTTTCTCCTCCCCCCTTCATCCGGCGTGACCCGACGACATCGACATCGAGAAAACTGCCCAGCACATTGAATTCCTCGATCTCTCTTTCGAGGTCGATCTTGTTCTCCATTCGCTGTGAAAGTCCGGAAGCGGATTGTGCGGTGCGATCGGTGCCGCCCGTGCGGGCGGCGAGACGGACTTCGAGCACGACGCGGTCCGCCAGCTGAATCTCGTCGCCATCGCGAATTTCGCAGCGGTCGAGAACGGGAAAGCCATTCACGAAAGTCTGATTCGTCCCACTGCGGTGGATCAGTTCGAGATCTCGACCCACGATCTCGATCTCCGCGTGGAGTCGCGACACACCGAGTTCGGCGATCTGGACGCTCACGTCATCCCCTCGACCGATCGTCGTCGTACCCATACCGATCGGAAAAGAGGTCCCGCAGAGTTCACCGGCTCCCCGAACGACGCTGAGTTCGCCCAGCTCCACCTCTCCGGGTCGAATATCGGTCGCCTCTTCGCTGAAACCGAGAGTCGTGAGCGTCCCTTCGCCCCCCGGCATCGTCGACGCGTCCGCGATCGCGGACGGCAGCGTGCGGGGCTGGAGAGCGGAGCCCGTGATCGTCGACTCGCGGACAGCCTCCTCGATGACCTCGGTGAGGCCGCTCAAGTTCATGCCCTTTCGCGCACGCACATCGATCGCGACGCGACCCATCTCGATCCGATCACCCACCGAGAGCCGGGCACAAGAGATCTCCGCTCCGTTCACGATCGTCGGATTCGCCGCAGTGTCGATGTGCTCGATCGACGTGCGGTTCGCATCGCGACGAATCCAGGCCTGCTTGCGCGAGATCGACTTGTCGTCGAGGCGAACGACGTCCGTCTGACCGCTGGCGGGCTGTCCGCGGCCGACCAGAACCTCATCCCCCTCGAGGGTGAACTGGCTGCCGGCATCCGCACCCGCCACGACCAGGAGCTCCATCACCGGGCCGCCAGTCGGTTCTCGGTCTTCCCGGTCTCGCCAGGCGGTCAGCCAGGTCGACAAGGCACCCTCCAGAGCGCGTCCAACGGGTCACCCCACCGCTGATCACAGACCATAGGATTCCACGGCGTCGGGCGGAAGCTGCCCGCCAAGTGGGGCGAGAAATCCACCCACGGGGAACGGATCATTTGTATATGAGCCGTTGCCGATCGGAAAATACGGGGCCTTTCAGTCCCGAAGACTTCTAAAAACGGTCCAAGAACGCCTAATCGCCGTCCTCGCGGCCGAGGCGACGTTGATTCTTCAGCGTCCCCCGCCGACGCTTGGCGTCGAGGCGACGCTTTTTCGAAGCCCGGGAAGGAGTCGTCGGTCTGCGGGGAGGCGCCTGATAGAGAGCGGTCTCGACCAGTTCGTGAAGGCGCGCGTAGGCGGCCTCAAGATTGCGCTGACGACTCCGATGTCGATCGGAATGAACGATCAGCACCCCCTCACGCGATAATCTGGCGCGTAGACGCGACATCAGGCGGGCCCGGGCCTCGTCGCTGAGCCCCCTGGATTCGCGGAGATTCCAGCGCAGGGAGACGCGGGTGCTCGAGGTATTCACGTGCTGTCCCCCGGGACCGCTGGCGCGGCTCGCCAGCTCGACGACCTCGGCGACAGGAATGCGATTGCCCCCGGCGAGCATCCGATCCGACCGCCAACCCTCGTAATCGCCCTTCATCGCCCGCTCCCAGCAAAACGATCCTCTCGGCCCGCCCCTGGCGGGCTGGTCTTCAGCCTCGAGTCCGATCGCTCGAATCGTTCAGGGGGTAGGCCCACAGCCCGGGCCTCTCCGATCGATCCCGTAGTAGGCTCAAAGGAAGCGCGCCTTCGTACCCGAGTCCAGCCAAGAACACGTACACGACCGCGCCGTCTTGATTCAGCGAACCGACGAATCATCGGAATTCGCCGGATGAGGTCCCCTCGAACCAAGAAGCGACCGAGAACAGAAGCGACCCGATGATTCCCCACGATCGAAGGGGCGTCGCCCTCGATGGGGAGGCGGCACGTGTGCTCGTCGGCCGTGAGCTCTCCCAGGGCGGCATGCGTATCGCCTCGACCCAATCCGGTGGCGATCGGAGACGTCCTCCGTATCGCGCTCCACTGCGGCACCGAAACCGAACCGCTCATCGTCATCGCAAGTGTGATCCGCGACGACGGGGACGATGAAGCGGTCCTGGCTTTCCAGAATCTTTAGGAGACACAGCGTGATCATCGCGAGCAGAAGCCCGATCCACGCGGTGACCGACGAGAGGAGTGAGGACGATGCACTCAGCGGGCGATCGTATTGGGCGAAATGCTCGAAGGTGGTCCCGCCTTGACTCACACGGACGCCGAAATCGTTTTCCACCTCGACTCAATCTTCGGTACAGACGAGTCCGTAGAGCACACCCGGCAGACCGACGGGTCCCCTTCCCGTCTCGCCGTACCCTTCGCGATCGAGGGTGCGGGCGATGACGCCCGCCGAAGCGCATTCTGCGAGGGCTCGAGCGCCGAGAGCCGCGCGCGAGCCGCTCCCGGCACAGGACACGAGACCGCACGCATCCAGGACGAGAAAGGCCGCGAACCCCGGAAGGCTCGCGGCCAGTATGTGCTTGGAGTCGATTCGGCTCGTTGAAAGGCCGCCAATCCATCCAGGAAGCGAATCATGTTCTAGGCGTCCCACCTCGGGTGGGTCACGCTTCGGGTGGGTCACACTTCGGGTGGGTCACACTTCGGGTGGATAGAAGGACTAATATTCCTCCATTTCCTCGTCGAGTTCCGCAAAGGACTTCTTGGCTCGAGACTCGATGAACGTCCGAAGTTTCTGGGACATCTCGTCCATCTCGCGCACCGAATTCTCGAAGGCCTCGACATCGAGTGCGACGAGAATATAGAGCTGCGAAGCCGGGGAGACCCAGGTCTGTTGGACCGACGTACCGTTCAGGGTCGCCTTCGAGAGGGAGACCGTAGTCGAGGAGAATTGCTCGGCGGTCATTCCGGGCTCACCATCGGCGACCTGCTCCTGGAAGTCCCGGACCATATTCTTGACCTTGGTCTCGAGCGTCCGGCTGATCTCCGTGCGCGCACGAGACGTCGCCTTGGTGCGAGCGATCGACATGCTGGGACCGATCTTCGCATCGCCGACACCGCACACTCGCGCCCCCCCATCGTCGCCCCAATAAGCGCTGCAACCCTGCAACACCCATTCGGGCGCACCGGCGAACTGATTCGGAAGCTGCTCATCGGGCGTGATTTCCCTGGCGCCACATCCAGCCATCGCAGCCACTGTGACCACTGCCGTGGCCGCGAGGAAAATCCTGATCATTCGGTTCTGGGCACGCCTGTGGGCTTGCATCTTTCGTCCGCCTCCAAATGGATTGGCCCGACCGGTCGGGTCGACCCGCTCCCCATTCCGCGCGCTCTCTCGGGTTCACTCGAGCCCTTCGAAGCCACTCGGGAATCTTGACGTCCACGGGGGACGATTCCCCGTCGAGCGCTGGGATTTAAGTAGCGTATCCAGTCAAATAGGTTTCACTCGCGGATCCGTTTTATCACCGAAACTCGACAGCCCTCGGGCGGCACGCACCAGAGGCTGGGTGATTGAGCGGATGCTCCGCCCCAGGGCTCTCGGAGGTTTTCCCCACATGCTCAACCGCATCTTTTATTCGGCCTCGACCGTCTGGGCTCTGAGCACTGCCTGCGCATTGCCCATCGCCGAACCGGGCATGACCGGAGGCCACCCGGAATGGGTCGAACGAAACGGGGCGAGCGCCGAATTCTCGACCAATCGCTACCTCGTCGGCTTCGCGAAGGCCGTCGGCAGAGAAGAGGCCGCTGAGAGCGCCAAACAACAGGCGATCGGAGATCTCGCACGACAGATCTCCGTCCAGATCGAGTCGAACGTCGTCGACATCACCCGCGAAACGAATGGCCGACTCATAAGCGATTTAACCAGCCAGATCAGGGCCACGTCCGACATTCGTCTGGAGGGCATCCGCTTCTAGACGCACCGCCAGCGCAAGAAAGTCTGGACCCTCGCCATACTCGTTCGACTGCCGGCCTCGATGGCCCGACGCAAAGAGCGAGACCTCACCCTCGCCGCAAGGTGTCTCGACGCGGCCGCCGAGGTAGAGGCAGCGGGGCGCGCGACGCCTATCACAGCTGTCGCAAATCGCTTGACGAAGCGCTCGAACTCGAGGCCATCGCCACCGCGCTCCAACGCAGTGGCCCGTTTCAGGACGAAGTCGGTGAGCAGCTCGCGTCCTTCGCCACCCGAATCACCGCGCGATTCCGCACGACGACGCCGGCTCGATTCGCACGGCTGCCGAGGAATTGCCGCCCAGCTGGCCATCGCCGGAATCGGCCGCGGCCGCGGCCGCAAACTCCAGGTCGCCCCCCTCCTCTACCAGTGCCATGATATCTGGAGCCCCTTCGGACGCGAGATCGCCTTCGCCCTCGAATCGGCGATCGGACGAACGCCGGTGGATCCGGCGGCCGACGCGACGGGTATCGTCGTGATTCGCGGGACCTACCGCGAAGGCGACGCGGATTTCCAGCTTCGGCTCGGGGCCAAAGAGGCCGAGACGGGCGCCTTGCTCGCAAGCGCCGAAATCTCTCTGGCCAAGGCCGGTGTTCCGAGCGACATGAAGACCCGGCCAGCGAATTTCGACCGTTTCATCGAGGACGCGGACAAACTCGCGGGCGACGACATCGTCTCGGGAGATCTTCGCGTCGATCTGCGAACGAACAAGAGAAGCCAGGGGATCGTCTTCGATGAGGGGGAGGAACTCACCGTCTACGTGCGTGTGAACCAACCGACCTGGACCCGCCTGATCTACGTGCTCACCGACGGAGACCACGTGCCGATCACCCAGGAGTGGTTCGTCGACGAGAGCAAGGTGAATCAGCTCGTCGAGTACCCGATCTCCTCCGAGATCGTCGCCCCTTTCGGTGTCGAGATGATCCACGCGATGGCCTCCACCGAAAAGCCACCGAAACTGCTGACCTCCTCGACCGTGATCGACGGCGAGGCCTACCCAGTCATTCGTGATGGAGCAGATCAGGGCGTGCACACACGGGGCCTGGCACGCAAGAAGAAGCAGCGGGGCGCAGAGCAGACCCTCCATCTCACGACGATGCGCGCACCTCGTCCGACCCACGAAGAGCCGTCCCTAGACCCCCTCGGTCGTGATCTACGCGAATCCGCCCGAGAGCCCAGACCCTAGAGGCGCGCTCAGTCGCTCCCGGCATCTTCCCGGAGCGCACGCATCTGCTCGTTCAGCACATCGGAAATTTCCGACACAAAGGCCAGGCTGCTGCTCCCCGCGGCACAGGCTTCACGCCCCGCGCGCGCATCTCGAACGGCCTCGGGGGGAACCCAACAGATGATCGACAACTCGTGGGCTGCGGACGAGCGACCCCGTCTCCGCCCGATCGCCTCGATCCATAACCCGATCGGCGGGCGGGCCCTGATGTCGAAGAAGCCACGACTCGCGATCTCCGCTTCCCCCGTCGAGAGCGATCGCCCCGGCCAATAGCAGAGCCATTCGCCAGCGAGTGGTGCCTGGGTCGCGCTCAATGGCGAGAAGCGATCCTTCAGCAAAGAACGCCGGGCGCGACCGATCCGATCGAGCAGATCCTCGGCCACGATCAGGGAGGGCGCGTCCTCGAGCTCCTCGAGTTCCGCGGTGAGCGCTTCCACGACGCGCGCGAGTTCACGCGCGCAATCTGGCCAGTCGAGCCTCGAGAGCAAGCGTGCGCGCTCCTCGAAGCGCACGCGCTGAGGAGCGCTGAAGGCTGGGAATGGATCGCCGGACGGCCCGCGAGGGAGCAGATTCACCAAGGCTCCAACCGTCCCGAGCGCTAGAAGTTGTCGTAGTCGTCGAACGCGTCCTCGAGGTCGCGCACCGACGCCTCGGACCGTTCGAGCACATCGGCGTATTCCTTGCGCGCGTGTTGAAGCGCTTCGTGGAGGTCGTTCTCCATGTTCGGCACGCCGTACATCTTCGTCCCGTCCGGGGCCGTGAACTCGCGGGCTTCGGGTTCGGTCTCCGGAGCGAGCCCCAGGGGAGGCGCGGGAGACGGTTCGACCTGAGCCGGGCTCGGATCGACCGGGCGATCGGGCACCACTCTGGGCGCGGGCGGGGCGGGCCGCACGGGCGCCGGACGGCTGGCTGCGGGCGCTTCTGCCGCCACCGCGCTGCGCGCGACGGTGGCGACACGGGTCACGCCCTGCCGATTCACCCAGCGCAGCGCCAACGAACTGCGAAGTGAATAGTTCAACCCCTCGAGAGGCAACCCCTGCGCGTTGACCCGCCGCACGAAGGTATTCACACCGACCAGCCGGGCGTGCTCGTCGAGCAGGGGCCCCCCGGAATTCCCCGGATTGATCGCGGCATCGGTCTGGAAGATGTCGCGCGCCTGCTCGCGACGCTTGCTCGAAACGGTCCCCGTGGTGAGCGTCCACAGACCGCCGCCACCGGGATGGCCGATCGCGGCGACGTCCTCACCGATATCGACTTCTTCGGAATCCCCGATCTCGATCGGACGGAGAGCCCCCGGCGCGTCCTTCACGCGAAGCAATGCGAGATCGAGATCGACGTCTCGAGCGACGACATCGACTCGCAAGGGCGTTGTCAGGTCCCTCTTGTTATCCCCCGAAATCGGGTTCGGTTTGAGATAGACGACGATCGTCGAGTAGAGGCCGCCCCCCTCACCGTGCACGATGACGTGGTTGTTGGTCAACACGAGCCCATCGGAGGTCAGGATCGAACCGGTGCCGGAGCTGCCGGAGCCGTCCTCTTCGAAAGCGAAGATCAATACGACGGAATTCGACGCGCCGCGGTAAACCTCGGCGGCCGAGAAGGCGTCGACCTCACCAGGCAAACCCAGTAAGACGAGGGCAAAAACGCCCGCAGCCAGACTGGCGACCACCGTGATGTGTCGCTGCCGCCGGTCCATCTTTCGATCTTCTACTCGCATCGCCTACCTCGCCCCATGGCCAATCGGGGTTCATCAGAAGCTGGCAGGGGAGATAGCTCCCCCACCCGCGAGGCGCACGAATCCGCCCGCGCTCTTTCCGCTTCGTCCTCGACCGGCCGGAATCCAATTTGCCTACGATTCAGGAGTGCCGCCGCCGGGCGCCTTCGTTCCGAAAGGGGTTCAGCCCTCGCCGCCCTCGGCGAGGAAAGCCTTGAGGCGACGATCGAGTTCGCGCGAGAGATCGAGTTCACCCGTGCGACGCGCCCTGAGACGGGCCGTCGAGGGTTCGGGATGGCTCTCGGCCCCTTCGCTCTCCGCCGCGATGATCGCCGGATCACCGGCGATCGGGCTGCCGATCTCGGCGGATCCCTCCCAGCGAAATTCGACCCAATCGGTGCCCCGCTCGACGCGGTGGAGGCGTAACCGCGCCGCGATCGGAACCACGCTCGCCCCCGCGGCGGGACCGACCTGGAATCCCATGCGTGTCAGATTTCCGGCGATCTGCTCACGCAGCTGGGGAAGCGATCCCATGACGCGGCCGCTGCGTGGATCCACGTCCTCGGTCTTCACGACGAAGCTGAGTCTTCGCAACATCGCCTCGGCGTCCGCCTTGAGTCGACCCGTCGCGATCGATCGGGGCGTCAGGCATTGGCTCCCCAGGACACGACTTCGCGCCTGCAAGCCGTCGAGGCTGGTCCCGAGATCGACCGCGATCATCGCCGCGCGAAGGGCGACCAGGACGTTCGCGTTTGTGCGGGCCTCTCCGGCGAGCCGGTCGAGCTGGGTGATCAGGTCGCGCCCCTCGCTTCGAATTCGAAGGCATTCCTTGCTGCGCTCGAGGATCGCGAGGGCCCAGATCTCACCGCTGCGCGGATCGCGCCAATGGAGGGGGACCTCGACGCCCTCGAGTTCGATCTCCGTTTCGATCTTCGTCGAATCGAAAAGGTCCGAGCTCTGGACCACCGCCTCTCCCACGACCGTCTCCCGCTCGATCCACTCGAGTTCGGAATTCAACCGTGCCGAGAAGACGCGAGACAATTCGCCCTTCGCCGCGATCTGAGCCGCGGCCAGGGAATCCCCGGTTCCGAGCGCCGTGACGAACGCATTCTTCGGGAATTCCGCGGGCACCCCGCCACCCACCCAGCCCGGCGTCACGTTCATCGAGGCGCAACCTGCTAGACCGATGCCCGACAGCAGCCCGACGAGTCCCTTCACGGAAAATCGTCGAAAGCGCCTGCCCAGATCTGTCCCCATTTCGATGCCCGTCTCGATGACCGTTTCCATGGCTACTTCACCGTCCTCAAGATGACGAACTGACGCCCACCGGCCTCGATCTCTACATTCGAGATCTCGCGCGACTCGACCAACACCGACTCCGCGGTCCAGAAGTCGACCTCCAGATCGTGCGTCCCGGCCGGCAGGATCATCGACGACATCCAGATCTGATCAGGCAACGTCGACCACACGCGCTTGTCCGCCTGTTCGCTCGCGAAGCGCACGATATTTCCAATGACATGCGTACCCAGGCCGAGCATTCTCCCGCGATCGTCATCGGCCCTCTCCGCTGCGATCGCGACACCCTTCTGGATCGCATATTTGATGGCCGCCCTCGCAATGGCCTTCGCTCGGATCCGTACGATACGGTCCTCGAGATCCTTCTTGGCGATCGCACCGATATCCTCGACCAGTTCAGGTCCGGTCGTCTGTGCCGCGCTCTCGACCCTGGGTTCCATCAGTGCAATCGAATAGGGCCGATCGACATATTTCGGAAAGGTTACCGAAATGAGATCGACGCCCGAAATCGTGGAGGCGAGGGCGATCGCGCGGTTGATGTCCTCTCTCGAAGCGTCATCGGCAGCGACCTGAATCAACGCGACCATGAGCCACGCCTCGGCGAAGGGGATCGTGAACCGGGTCTGACCCTTGATCGGCGAGAGGCCGTTGTAGTGAAGGATCACCAACTCGCCCGAATCCGCCGGAATCACCCTCGTCGAGCCATCCCAGCCCCTATCGCGCAGATCATCACCGGCCCATTGGCCAAGGCGCCCCGCAACACGACCCGCGTTCGGAAAGAGCGACCCCGGGCGTGCGACCGAGAACTTCGACGAATAGTCGCCATAAGCATCGAGCGCCTTCTTGTAGTCGACCAACGCAGAATCGTATTCACCATTCGACTCGTAGACCAGCGCCGACAGATACCGAGCGAAGGCATCCTCCTGATAGACGTTCTCGTTCGAACTATCGATCTGGAGCTTGCGCAGGTAGTCGCCGACCTGGCGAATCTCGACCTGTGCGGCCTCCGGTTCGTACATCTTGAGATAGTTCATCGCGGAAAAAAGATGGATCAGCGTACGCTCGAAATTCTCGCCGGCATAATCGAGCGCATAGTCGTTACTCACCAGCGAGAGACCTGTGCGGCTCAAGCTCTCCGTGTAAAGATCGTTTCCGATCCGTTTGGCCTCCTCGAAGGCCAGATTGCTCTCGGCGTATCGACCCACAACATGCAGCAGCATGCCGCGCTCGAGAAAATAGAGCAGCCTGTTCTTTCCCCCGTAGGACCTCTGCTTTTCAGCTTCGACGATCTCGATGGCGGCGGGATAATCTCCCGCCATCATCTGAGCGGTCAGCCTTTGCTGGACGTGACCCGTAGAAGCACAGCCCACCACGAAGAGAGTGGAGAGCAAAATCGAACCGGTGCGCAGGCAGAACCGAATCGATCGGGAACTGGAGGGGCGCCGTGAAGGGCAGGACATCATGATGATCCCTCTCTACGAAGCCCGACCCGAAATAGAGCGGCACGAATGGGCAGAATCGCCCCTGCGAAGGCATCCGACCCGGCGCGCAGGCCGAACCCGGAGAGCGCGGTCCGCTAGAAGCGATAGCCGGGCCGCTTGACCACCTTCTTGATCTTCTTCTGTCCGATCCAGACCTTCTCGTTCGATTCGAGATTGATCAGCTCGAGCTCGACCTGGTAGAAACGAACCGACTTTCCGCCGGCCGCGTCGATGATCGTGTTGATTCCCCCGATCAACATGAAATCGGCCCCGACCTCCTTGCCCATGCTCTTCGCGGTATCGAGGGTCGAGTGACGCAACTGATCGAGACGCTCCTCGCGCATTCCACCCCGCTCGTCACTCGAAGCGACGAGTCGAACCCGACCCGAGTTCACGAAGCTACGCTCGAGATCCTTGGTGAATGTGCGCGTATTGATATGTTCGCTCGATCGATTGTGCACCGCGCCGACGATCACGGTCGGCCTGCCACCGGTCGCGCCACGCCACTCGTCGATCCAGAGGCGACCGAGAGAGTCGGCCACCATTTCCTCGGAGACGAGTCGACTATCGGTATCGTTCCAAAACCCAGAGACGTCGATTTCCTCGCTCGAATCATGCCGACTCACCGTCGGCGTGCTCGCGCAACCTCCGAGCAGCACCAGGAGCACCGCCAGTACGAGCCAGGAGGATCCGATCGATTTTAAAATTGATCCGTTGAGCGGAACACATTGCATGGCTTGTACCCCTATCCTGGGTGACATGTGGAACGGGTTTCGTCGGCATGATCCGCCTTCTGGCCCGGGGGGTCAACGCCGCCCCATCTGCCCGCTGCAATCATGAAGTGGGCGAGGCCGGTCGTTAGGTTCCCTGATGGCCAGCCGAAGACGGGGGCGAGACATGTCTAGAAGGAAGCGGTTCGCAACCACTCCGAGGAACCGGGGGGAGTCGCCGTGCGCCTCTGCCACACCCTTGCCCTCTCGGCGCTCGGCCTGGCTCTGGGTTGCGCGCCCGGCCCGCCCCCGCCCGCCGCATATCGGAATCGGCTGGCCGCCCGCGAGACGGCGATCGCCCGAGCGCGCGCCGCGATCGCCCGCAGCCTGAGAGTCACGATCGAAAGCCTCGTCCGCCTCGTGGAAGAGGGGAGCGGCGGGGCTGGCCTCGAAACGATCGTCCACCAGCTGTCGAGCGCCTCACGCAGGGGAGCGCGGCTCGAAACCGTCTGGCGATCCGAAACGGGCGAGGTCCACGCCCTCCTTTCCCTCGATCTCGATCGGATCCAGAGGACTGTGCGAAGCTCCCGTTCTCTCTCGCCGGCCACGCGCGAGGACCTCTCCCGTCGAGCGGCGGAGGCCTTCGCGACACTGGTCGCCGCGTTCGCGCGGAAATCGGCTCGAGAAGGCGGCGAGGCCACGCGTTCGGTCGACGAAAAAATTTCGCGCAACCGCCGCGCGGACTGCGAAAAGGAACAGAAGAGCCCGTGCGATCCGACGCGATCGATCAGCTTCTGAGCACCTATCTAGAACTCCCCGCGCGCGTGAGTTGGCGGGGTGCACTCGCAGACTCGACCCGAGGGATCTTCGAGGGGGGGCGGCTCGAACTCGCTGGAGTCGCCCTGCTCGCGCTGCCCTTCGATCGCCTCGTCTTCGAAGCCGAACGTTTTCAGTTCATCCCTGGGATTCCGGCGCGCATCTCGGCGGCGGGACCTCGGATCGTGGTCTCGATCGACCAGCGACAGATCGACCAATGGCTGGTGCAGTCCCGCGCACCCTTCGAATTGAAGCTCACCGAGAGCGCCGTCGAGTTTCGGATGGACATCGCGGGGCTTGCGCTCGGTCGAGCTGAAACGGAGTTACGCGTACAGCGGGGTTGGTTCGTGCTCTGCCCCAAGCGAGCCGAATTACTGGGATTCAGGAGCCGATTGGCCTCGCTCTTCCGAACTTATCTGCCGCTCCCTCGGCTCGCACCGCAGACACGGCTCACCGGGCTCGAGCACGTGGAGGGCGCGCTCCGGCTCGAGTTCAGTCTCGACGATTTCGAGGAGGAGATCACGCCCGGCCTGATCCACCGGATGCAGGAGCGCTTCCTTCCCTTTGCCAAGATCGCCGGCAGCAAGACGGACAGGGACGATCCGTGATCGGGCGCGAATCGCTTGGGCTCAGGGGGGCTCGCTGAAATACTGCCAGGGAAATTCCGGCTTCATGATCGGCTCGAAGTCGGGGGGGGTCTCGAAGGGGCAGGTCAGGAGTTCGAAGACACCGATGACCTCGCTCGCAGCCGTGAAGCCGACCCCCTTCGCGAAGCCTCAGGTCGCCCCCACGAAGGGACCGCTCTCGCGGCGCGTGCGGACGATCTGGCCTGGAATCGCGATGACGCCAAGACTGAGATTCGACACGCTTCGGCCGAATTTGCGTGCCGCGGGCCGACGCGGTCGTGGGAAGCCCCAGAACGAGGCAGAGCATGAGTTCGAGGATGACCCCCATGGCTCGATGGCGCGCGCACTCGCGCGACGGACTGAATGCGTTGGGTGCCTGCGACAAGGGTCATCCCCCGGGCTTAGGCGCCTCTCGACGGCGTTCATGGATCCTGGAATCCATCGACGAGAAGCTCGAGAAGCTGTAACCCCAGCATGCGGCCGAACGAATCATCGTCCCCAGAGAGATCGAGAGGCGTTCGGCCTTCCCCTCGAAGGATTGCTGCCCCGCGGGGCCCGAACGCTCAGGAGAATGCATGAAAACGCCGGGCATCGCGGCCTCCGAGATCACCGACGAAGGCGTCTTCATGAATCGCCGCAACCTGTTGCGTCTGGGCGTCGGCGCGGCGATCGGCGCGGCGATCGGCGGTTGCCCGGCCGCCGAGGAGGCCGGCGCGAAAGACGATTCGGGCTCGGCGGATTCCGGCCTTCGACCGCTCACGGACGTGGAGCCGGCCAGGGCCCGCCACCGCGCCGACGACGAGATCTCCCGCTACCGCGATGCGACCGAGTACAACAATTTCTACGAGTTCGGGACGGGCAAGCGCGACCCCGCCCACAACGCGCACAGCCTGAAACCCGAGCCCTGGTCGATCGTCGTCGACGGGGAGGCCGGCAAGCCCGGACGCGTCGCCCTCGAAGAGATCCTGAAACCGACGCGGCTCGAGGAGCGGATCTACCGCTTCCGGTGTGTCGAAGCCTGGTCGATGGTCGTGCCCTGGATCGGGCTCCCACTCGCCGATGTCCTGAAGCGTTTCGAACCGACCTCGAAGGCACGTTATGTCTCGTTCGAGACCCTCGTCGATCGCGAACAGATGCCGGGACAGCGGCGACGGGTCATCGACTGGCCCTATCGCGAGGGACTGCGCATGGATGAGGCGATGCATCCGCTCTCGATCCTCGCGGTGGGGATGTACGGACGCGTCCTCCCGAATCAAAACGGGGCGCCGATCCGGCTCATCGTCCCCTGGAAATACGGTTTCAAGAGCATCAAGTCGATCGTGCGGATCCACTTTTCAGAGAGCCAGCCGAATACGAGTTGGAACGACCTCGCCGCCGACGAATACGGCTTCTACGCGAACGTGAATCCCGAGGTCGATCATCCGCGCTGGAGCCAGGCGCGCGAGCGCCGACTCGGCGATTTTCGCAAGCGTCCAACCCTGCCCTTCAACGGTTATGCCGACGAAGTCGCTACGCTTTATTCGAAGCTGAATCTTCGGCGCTTCTTCTAGCGATCCCCCGAATGACCCGAGGCGGAAATGAGCAGACGACGTCTGCAGATGATCGCGATCGTCGTGACCGCGCTGCCCGCTCTCGCCCTCGCCGGCCGCTTCGCAGTGGAGGGCCCGGGCGCGAATCCGATCGAAGAAATCACGCATGTCACGGGCGAGTGGGGACTGCGTTGGCTCCTGATCTCGCTCGCGGTGACGCCCGCTCGCAATTGGCTCGGCTGGCGCTGGGCGGTCCCGCTCCGACGTTCCCTCGGCCTCGCAGGATTCAGCTACTCGGTGGTCCACCTGACGACCTGGGCCTTTCTCGAGCACGCGCTCGAGCTCGCCGCCATGGCCGAGGACCTGACCGAACGCCCCTTCGTGATGGCCGGCATGGCGTCCTTCACGTTGCTGTCGATGCTCGCCGTGACCTCGACGAAGGGCTCGATGAAGCGACTCGGTGGACGTTGGATCCCGCTCCACCGGGTGATCTACACCGCGGCGATCCTGGCCGTCCTTCATCATTTTTGGCTGATCAAGGCGAATCATCTACCGGCGATCGTGCATGCCGCCGCACTGGCGAGTCTGCTCGGCGCACGGCTCCTCTGGCGAGCGCGAGAAAAGACCTGATCGGGTCCAGGTGATCAAAACCACCGCGCCTGAGCCCCGCGGCTTCACTCAAATCGTCGATGAGCCGATGAGAATGCTTGCCCTGGCGAGGGCCGCGGCGCATTCTCTCGCCCCGATCGCGCGCTCCTGCGAGGTCGTCCGGATGGCGCACGCACGAGCGGATTCGAAACTGTGAGGAACGAATGAGCGACGACGAGCAGGTCGAATCCGGAGACGTCCATCGCGTCGAAGTCGATGGACGCGAAATCTTTCTCGTCGGAACCGCCCACGTCTCCCAACAGTCGGTCGACCTCGTGCGCGAGGTGATCGAACGCGAGAAGCCCGACGCGGTCTGTATCGAGCTCGATGATGGCCGCTACGAAGCACTCTCCCAGGAGAAGCGTTTCGAGGAGCAGGACCTTCGCGAGGTCCTGCGGCGCAAGCAGCTCGCGACGCTGATGCTGAATCTGATCCTCGCTTCCTATCAGCGACGGCTCGGACTCCAACTCGGGGTCACTCCCGGCAGCGAATTGATGGAGGCGGCCAAGGTCGCCAATGAAAACGACATCCCGATCTCGCTCTGTGATCGCGACGTCCGGATCACCCTGCGACGCGCCTGGCAGTCGATCACCTGGCTCCAGCGATTTCGTCTGGTGGCAGAGCTCGGAGCGAGCCTCTTCGAGAGTCCCGAGGTCTCCGAGGAGGAACTCGCGCGCATCCGAGACCAGGACGTCGTGACCGAAGTGATGAATGAACTGGGAAAGATGATGCCCGACTTGAAGCGGGTCCTGATCGACGAACGCGACGCCTACCTCGCGCACGAGATCCTCGAGACCCCGGGCGACCGCATCGTGGCCGTCGTCGGAGCCGGACACGTCGACGGCATGAAGGGTCGGCTCACCCGAAACGACCGCGCGGACCTCGAAGAGATCTGTCGGATTCCCGCGGACTCGAGGGTCTGGAAGGCCGTCGGCTGGGGGATTCCACTGCTGATCATCGGCTCGATCGTGACGATCGCGATGACCCAGGGGACGGAGGCGGCGGGCGAGAATGCGATGATCTGGTTCCTCGCGAACGCAATTCCGAGCGGGATCGGCGCGCTGCTCGCGCTCGGCCACCCCCTCACGATCGCGGCGGCAGCGCTGTCCGCGCCCTTCACGAGCCTCTCGCCCCTGATCGGTGCCGGCTATGTCGCGGCATTCACACAGCTCTGGGCAAAACCGCCCCTCGTCGCGGATTTCCGGTCGATCGCAGACGATCTTGCCATTCCGTCGCGCTGGTGGCGGAGTCGGCTGATGCGAATCTTCCTGGTCTTCCTGCTCTCGACCCTTGGAAGCGTCGTGGGAACCTACACCGGCGGTTTCGGCGTCATCCGCAATCTCGCCGCCGGCTGATACCCTCGCCCCATGACCTCCGCCCTGGAATCGCTACATCACGCGGGTCCCCTATTACTGCTCGCCATCGTTCTGCTCGCGGGCGGCCTGTTCGGCGCCCTCGCCCGCCTCGTTCGACTGCCGAGCATCACCGGCCAGATCGTCGGCGGTGTCCTGATCGGGGGAGCTGGCCTCGACCTCTTCTCCAAGGAATCGATCGCGGGTCTCGAACCGCTGACGGAGATCGCCCTCGGCCTGATCGCCGTCACCGTCGGGGCCCACCTCCATATCGGCCGCTTGAGCAACGCCGTCCGCCGACTCTTCTTCCTGCTCATCGCAGAATCGACGATCACACCGCTGCTCGTCTTCTGCGCCTGCTATTGGCTGGGCGGAGCCGATTTCGAATTGGCCCTGCTCTGCGGCGCCGTGTCGATCGCAACCGCCCCGGCGACGATCGTCGCCCTGGTTCGAGAAACACGCTCGAAGGGCGTCTTCGTAAAGACCCTGATCGCGGCCGTCGCCCTCAACAACACTGCCTGCATCGTGGCCTTCGAGGTCTGCCGAGCGCTGATCAAGACCGACTTCGTCTTCGCTCGCAGTGCCCTGCTCGACCCGGAGGGCGCGTTCGCCCAATTGCTGGGCCCCGTCCTGGTCGGCACCCTCGCCGCCCTCGCCCTCGACCGGGTCACGCGGCTCGCCCTCGCCCCCGAGCGCCTGGCGACCGCAGCCGTCGTCGCCCTCGTCCTGACCTCCGGTCTCGCGACCACCCTCGGCATCTCACCGATGCTCGCCTGCCTGGCACTCGGCGCGGTCCAGACCAATATCACCCATAGCCGCAGCCATCTCGTCGACAGCGTCTTCGACAATTTCGAACCCGCGATCCTGATCGTCTTCTTCACCCTGGCGGGTATGCATCTCTCTTTCGACCACCTCGAGCACGCCGGCATCCTCGTCCTGCTCTATTTCGTCGCGCGCGTCGCCGGAAAGCTGCTCGCCGCCGACCTCGCTCTGCGGGCCGCCCAGGCGACCGAGAACGTGCGAAAGAACCTCGGATGGGCGCTCGTCCCACAGGCGGGCGTCGCCGTCGGCCTCGTTCTCCTGATCCAGGAGGACGCGCGCTTCTCGGACGCCGCCGGGCTCTTCGCCGCCATCGTCCTCTCGGTCGTCACGATCAACGAGATCATCGGCCCTGTCCTGACCCGGATCGCCCTCTCGCGCGCGGGGGAAACCGGGCGTGACCGGCTGCGCCTGATCGATTTCCTGCAGGAAGAGCAGATTCTCACCGACTTCACGGCACCGAGCAAAGAAATCGCGATCTGCCGGCTCGTCGACCTGCTCCTGCGAACCCACAGCCTGCGCGGCGTCGATCGGGAGGCGCTGCTCGCGAGCGTGCTCGATCGGGAATCGCAGGGCTCGACCTGCCTCGGCGGCGGATTGGCAGTACCCCATGGCATCCTGCCCGAGGGCGAAACGATGGTGGGGGTGATGGCACTCTCGCGGGACGGTCTCGACTTCGCGAGCCCCGATGGCCGTCCCGTCCACTGCATGGTCCTGCTCGGGACGGCCCCGGAAGAGCGCGACCGCCACCTCCAGGTGCTGGCGGCCCTCGCTCGAACGGTGGGCACCGACCGCGCCTTCCAGGACCAGCTCTTCGACTCGAAGAGCCCGGCCCATGCCTACGAGCTGCTGAACGGCGAGGAGTCCGAAGATTTCAATTATTTCATCGAGGATGCCCTGGAGGCCTGAGGAGATTCCCGGTCGCGATGTGACACCAGGTTTCGTACCCTGCGGATTCCCCCAGATAGCCACCCCGCCCATGGATCCAATGAAGGCCTACCTCGAACTGCTGCAGGACGTTCTCGAGAACGGTGTCGACAAAGGCGACCGGACCGGCACCGGAACCCGAAGCGTGTTCGGCCGCCAGCTCCGCTTCGACCTTTCACCGCGGACGGCGTGCGGCGATGGTGTCGAGGCGGGGGGGTTCCCGCTTCTCACGACCAAAAAGCTCCACACCAAGAGCATCCTCCACGAGCTGCTCTGGTTCGTCGCCGGGGACACCAACGCCCATACCCTCAAGGATCTGGGCGTCTCGATCTGGGACGAATGGGCCGACGAGGACGGCGACCTCGGTCCGGTCTATGGCGCACAATGGCGCCGCTGGCGCGCGGCGGCGCCCAGCGACGCCGTCGACTCGGCTGCCGTCGAGATCGACCAACTCACGAGGCTCATCGAGCAGATCCGGGCGAACCCGGATTCGCGCCGGCTCGTGCTCAGCGCCTGGAATGTGGGCGAGCTCGACACGATGAAGCTTCCGCCCTGCCATCTGCTTTTCCAGTTCAACGTTCAAGGGGGCAGGCTCCACTGCGCCATGACGATGCGGAGCTGTGACGTCTTTCTGGGGCTGCCCTTCAACATCGCTTCGTATTCGCTGCTCACGATGATGGCGGCGCAGGTGACGGACCTGGTTCCCGGTGAGCTCATCGTATCGCTCGGCGATACCCACATCTATCGGAACCATTTCGAACAGGTCCGGCTCCAGCTAGGCCGTGAGCCGAGACCCCTGCCAACAATGCACCTCAATCCCGCCGTGAAATCTCTCTTCGACTTCCGTTTCGAGGATTTCCACCTCGATGGCTACGACCCACATCCGAGGATCGCGGCGCCGATCGCCGTCTAGGCGGAAACATGAGGGTGTCGCTCATCGCCGCCGCCGCTAGCAACGGGGTCATCGGGCTCGACGGCGAAATCCCGTGGACACTCCCCGACGATCAGCGCTTCTTTCGCGATCAGACATCGGGACATTGCATCGTCATCGGACGCAAGACCTTCGATTCGATCGGAAAGGCGCTGCCGGGCCGCAAGAATCTCGTCCTGAGCCGCAGGCCCCACGAGCCGGTCGCGGATGTCGAGTTCTTTGTCGACCTCCCGAGCGCGATCACCTGGGCGCGCGACCAGGCAGTCGCGCATTGCTTCATCGCCGGCGGCGAAGCGATCTATCGCGAGGGCCTCGCGCTTGCCGACTCGATCTACCTGACGCGCGTCGACGCTGAGCCCGAGGGCGACACTCGTTTCCCGGACATCGACGAAGAGATTTGGGAATGCGTCGACCGCCGACCGCACAAAATCGACGCTCGCCACGCCCACACCTTCGCGATCGAGACCTGGGCACGACGGATCTGAGGCGCTGCCGGGCCAGCGCTATGCTCGCCCGATGAACGAAGCCCCGATCGGCGATCGACCCATCCGAGCGCGGACCACCGCCCAACCCGATCGACTCGTCCGCACGATTTCCGAAGCGGGCAGCATCGGTGTCAAGGCGCTGGTCGCGAGCGATCTCGTCGCGGAGGCCCTCGCGCGACGGCCCCACGCCCCCACGGCGGGAAACGCCCTGGGCCGCACCATGATGGGCGCTCTCCTGATCGCCGCGGGCAGCGCCCCCGACGACGCGGACGAAGCGAATGTCGAGTCGGTCCAGCTGCAATTCCGCGGGGACGGCCCACTCGGCAGCCTCACGGCGATCGCCGACTCACGAGCACGCGTGCGGGGGACCGTCGCGCACCCCGAAATCGCACTCGTCTTCGCCGACGACAAACCCGATATCGCCCGCGCGATTGGACTCGGCCCGCTAAACGTCGTCCGGCATCGCCCGCGCTGGCGTTCGCCCTATACCGGCACGGTTCCGCTCGTCTCCGGCGAGGTGGCGGGTGATCTCACACTCTATCTGACCGAAAGCGAGCAGACGCCCTCGGCGATGGGACTCGGCGTCGCCTTCGCGCCGGGAATGGCGGACGTCGCCGCCTGCGGTTTTCTCGCCCAAGCACTGCCCAACGCATCGGATGAGGATCTCGCGCGAGTCGAGGAGAATATCGCTGCGCTCCCCGGACTCGCGAGCCTCCTCGAAGAAAGGATCACCCCGGACAATCTGATCGACCGGCTTCTGATCGGTCTGGGTTCGCGCGATCGGCACACGCTGACACCCTGTTTTCATTGCCCCTGTTCCCATGAACGGGCGCTGCGCACACTCTCGCTTCTCGAGCGATCCGAAATCGCCGAAATGATCGAAGGGGATGAATGTCAGGAGATCATCTGCGATTTCTGTGGAAAGGATTTTCAGATCAGCGCGCGAGAGATGCGCCCGCTCCTCGAAATCGAAAGAGAAGCCAGGAAGCCCTGATCACTTTCATGAGCGGCTCAATCGTCATTCGAGACATTTCTCTCGAAGCCGATCGAAATCGGCTTCATCGAGCCCGCCACTGCGCAGGTAGCCGGCCATCGAACCCCATTTCTCCGTGACGCGCTCGAGCACCCTCTCCATCGATTCCGGATGTGCGTGAAGTGTATCCGCAGGCATTTCGTGTAGGCTGTCCTGGTAGCCCCTCATGTTCATCACTCGCGAAATGATCTCGTCGATGCGTTCACCGGAGAGCGCATAGTCTGCGACGATCAACTCTTCGGAAACGCCTAATGTGCCTAACAGAACAGCCGAGATCACGCCCGTACGATCCTTCCCAGCCGCGCAGTGGTAGACCACCCCACCGCTGGCATTGGCCAAAATCCGGATGACATTCGTTATTTTCGGCTGGGCTCGCTCCATCATGCCCAGATATCGATCACCGAGAGAGAGACCAGCCAACGACTTGCGACCGCTCGCACTCGGATCGCCATCGAAGAGTGGGGCGTGATGAAAAACGATCGGCTCGTCGGCGAGCGGACCGCGACCTTCGGCGTTCAATTCGAAACGCGAACGAAGATCGATGATGTCGCTGAGGCCGAGTTCGCTCCGCAGACGCTTCACGTCCGCGCCCGTGAGCGCGTGCAGCGCATCGCTCCGAAAGAGCAGGCGCCAGCGCAGGCGACTCCCGTCGGCAGCCGGGTAGCCACCCAAATCCCGGAAATTCACACAGCCGTCGAGGTCGATGGATCGCTCCACGGCGCGGGAGTCTAGCCACGCATCTGCGAGAAACCATGTGGGAATCCACCCCACACACTCACAGGGAGCGATTCGGACCTCGCGAACCCGGACGCGAGGCGGTGCCAGGAGCGATCTCGCTGTATGATGAAGCGGCCGCTATCAGGTTGGGGGGCGGATGGCCGGTTCAGCATTTTCGAGGCCGCGCGAGGCGGAAATTTCGGAGAGATTCCACGAACTCGTCTTGCCGGACGAGGGCAGGGACGAGACGCGAGGCCCCCAGCGCGCAAGGGAGATCGGCATGAGCGAATCTCGTGACATGACTCGGCCCGCGACGCCATCGTCGATGGCCGAATCGGATGGCCACGGACCGATCGATGACGCCGCCAAGCAGGCTTCGCCCCATGCCGATGCCGCGCGAGTCCGCGGCATCGCCCTGCCCGGTGACCGAAGCACCCAGAGCGACCGAAGTGCCCGAGATCGCGAACGACAGGCCCAAAGACCCTCGTTCTGGCGTCGCATCGCCCTGGGTCGCCGCGTGATCGGAGCGGCCCGAGGGAAGGCGACCCCGACCGAAGAACTGACTCGAGCGAGCGAGCCCGCACACAAGGCCCAGGTCCCGGTCCGCCGCCGGGCCGATCCGTCGCCGCCCAAACCTTTCGACACGCGGGGGGCCGAAACGCGCATCGTCGAGTCGCTCCTGCAGGCGCTCGTCTCGGTCGAAGCCAAGCTCGAACGCAGCCATACCGAACTCCTCGGCCGCTCCGATCAGGTCGAACAGAGGTTGACCCAACTCTGGGACATCGAAGAACAGCTCGGCACCCTGGGCGAGCTCCAGGAATCGCTGCTCCGGGTGTCGGAGCAGCAGCGCCGCCTCGAATTCGCGGTCGTTTCGCAGACGCGCACGCTCAAGTGGCTGGTCGCGTCCGTTTTCTTCTCGTTGGCGGCCGCTGCCTTCGTGGTCGCCGCAATCCTTCAATAGATCCGCTCTTTCTCGCAGAAAGCAGCGCTCCAAGTCCACCGTGGATCGCCCGCTCGAGCGAATCATTCCCACGGGCGCAGGCTGAATGCGATCGAATTCGCATTCATTGGACGCCCGTCCGGAAAGAGCGGGTCGAACGACCCGCGGATGCAAAATCGCACCGAACTTGACATCCGCCAGATCATATACCAGCATATCCGCATATTCAGATATTCGGTCGGAATCATCCGGATCACCGCCCGACCCATCCCGATCACGACACCGCATTCAAGTCGAACGCCCGCCTGATCGCAGAAGGTCAGGAGCGCCTTTGAATGCGGTGGACGGAATGAGCCGCCCCCATCCGGGGTGCCCGCTCGACAGGAGTCTCGAGAAAATGGCAAAAACCACACCCGGGGAGCGCACACCGGCTTTCAAGGTCGCCGATCTCACGCTCTGCGACTGGGGTCGCAAAGAGATCGAACTCGCGGAGCACGAAATGCCCGGGCTGATGGTCCTGCGCGAGCGCTTCGGAAAGACGAAGCCCCTGGCTGGCGTTCGCGTCATGGGCAGCTTGCACATGACGATCCAGACGGCGGTCTTGATCGAGACTCTGACGGCGCTCGGGGCCGACGTACGTTGGGTCTCCTGCAACATTTTCTCGACCCAGGACCATGCTGCAGCCGCCGTCGCCGTCGGGCCCGATGGCACGCCGGAAGATCCAAAAGGCATCCCCGTCTTCGCATGGAAGGGTGAGACCCTCGAGGAGTATTGGTGGTGCACGGATGTGGCCCTCCAATGGCCCGACGGTTCCGGGCCCGAATTGATCGTCGACGACGGGGGCGACGCGACGCTCCTCATCCACAAGGGGCTCGAATTCGAAAAGGCCGAGAAGATCCCCGCCTTCAATCCCGAAACTGACTCAGAGGAATGGGGTGTGATCCTCGGCCTCCTGAACAGCGTTGCCGAGACGGACAAGACCCGCTGGCATCGCACGGCCGAAACCTGCCGCGGCGTTTCCGAAGAGACGACGACCGGCGTGAACCGGCTCTACCAGATGGAGAAGAACGGCCAGCTGCTCTTCCCGGCGATCAACGTCAACGACTCCGTCACCAAGTCCAAATTCGACAACGTCTATGGCTGTCGACATTCACTGCCCGACGGCCTCATGCGTGCCTCCGACGTGATGCTCGGCGGCAAGATCGCCGTGATCTGCGGCTTCGGCGAGGTCGGCAAGGGCTCAGCGGAGAGCCTGCGCGGTCAAGGATGTCGCGTGATCGTGACGGAGATCGATCCGATCTGTGCACTTCAAGCTGCGATGCAGGGCTACGAGGTCAACACCCTCGAGAACGTCGTCGGAATCGCCGATTTCTTCGTCACGACGACGGGCAATTACGACATCATCACCGCCGACCAGATGTCGCGGATGAAGGACAAGGCGATCGTGGGCAATATCGGTCACTTCGACAACGAGATCGACATGGCGGGATTGAAGAAGATCCCGGGCATCGAGCACATCAATATCAAGCCGCAATACGACGAGTGGAAATTTCCGGACGGACACAGTGTCCTCATCCTCGCCGAGGGTCGACTGCTGAATCTCGGATGTGCCACAGGCCACCCGAGCTTCGTGATGTCCGCCTCGTTCACCAACCAGGTCCTCGCCCAGATCGAGCTCCAGGAGAACGGCGGCAACTACGAGAACAAGGTCTATGTCCTACCGAAGAAGCTCGACGAAGAAGTCGCGCGGCTACATCTGGACAAGCTCGGCGTAGAGCTCACGACGCTCACCGCCAAGCAGGCCGAATACCTCGACATCGATATCGAGGGCCCCTACAAGCCCGATCACTATCGCTACTAGATCGAAACGAGGCGCACGAAAAGATTCCCGAGCGCGGGACCGGATACGATGATCTGGGACGGGATCGGTCTCCCGCGCCGAACGCCTCCCAGAACGCTGGTGGTGATCCCCCACCTCCCACCACGATCTAATTCCCCGCGACGAGCGCGCCAGCGTCTTCGTGTGGGCTGCGATCGGCGGCGGAGGCTTCCTCGTAATCGTGCTCGGGATCATCCTCACGTCGATCGGCCTCTGGCGCACACTCGTCTCTCCCAGCTAGCGGGGCGCGGGCGCTGACTCGAATCACCCACGACGCACCCCGGGCTTCGATCACGTGGCGTATCCTTTGGCCGTGAACCCCGACCTTCAAGCCCATCTCGGCGCTTTCGGCAGTCATCTCGACCGTCGACGTCCCCCGCTCTGCCCCGAGTTCGAACTCTGGCTATTCGCAGATGATGTCGATCTCGAGGCGGGTTGTGAGACGTTGGCAGAGGGCGCCGCACCGCCCTTCTGGGCCTTCTGTTGGGGGAGCGGCCAGGCGCTGGCGCGTTATGTCCTCGACCATCCGGAACGCGTGCGGGATCAAAACATCGTCGACCTCGGAACCGGCTCGGGCATCGTCGCCCTGGCCGCCGCACGCGCCGGTGCCCGCGAAGTGACCGCGCTCGACCTCGACCCCCTGTCGCGGAACGCCGCACGACTCAATGCGGAGCTCAATGGCCTGGAGATCCAGACCTCCTGCGAGGCACCCGCCGCGTGGGACCTGATGCTCGCCGCCGACGTACTCTACGAGACCGGGCTGCGCGAATGGGTTCTCGGCGAAGCCCGCAACCGCGGACCGATCCTGCTCGGAGACCCACGACGCACGGGGACGCCGCGAGTCGAATTCCCCGAACTCATGAAGATCCCCGCTCACACCTTCCCGGATGTCGACTCGCCCCAGAAAGACGTCGTCCTCTACGACATCCCAAGGCGGATTTCCCGACCACGACGCGAGCGTCGCCTTCCCGCGCAAAGACACGAGAACGAGCCAACGCGTTCAGCGCGATGAATCGACTCGGTGGCGCCTGAACGACGGCCGACTCCGGCCAGAAAAGAGACGGCTCCCGTGAAAGCAGAATTCTGGAAAGAGCGTTGGGAAACCGATCAGCTCGGTTTCCACCAGACCGAAACCAATGCGCATCTCAAGCAGTTCTGGGCAGAACTCGAAGCCACCGCCGGCGCGACGGTATTCGTTCCGCTCTGTGGCAAGAGCCTTGACATGCGTTGGCTGCGGTCGATCGGGCACCCGGTGATCGGTGTCGAGATCTCGCCGATCGCGGTTTGCGATTTTTTCAAAGCAGCCGGCATCGAAGCTAAAACCTCCGCATCCGACGGAGGCCTCGTGCGCTCCTCGGGTGGGGGTTATGACCTCTATTGCGGTGACTTCTTCGCCCTCGAGGCCCACCATCTGGCCGATGTCCGCGCCGTCTACGATCGAGCATCGCTGATCGCTCTCCCTCCCAAGATGCGCGAGCGATATGCAAAACACCTCGCGAAAGCTTTGCCCGCAACGGTTTCGATCCTGCTGATCGCGCTCGAGTACGACCCGTCTCGGATGCAGGGGCCACCCCATTGCGTGCCCGCAAGCGAAATCGAAGCGCTCTTCGGGGCCGCCTTCGAGGTCGAACGACTCTGGTCGAGCGGGCCCCAGGAAGCCAGCGAATATTTCCGCGCCCGCGGGCTCGATGCGTCGACCACGACCGTCTGGCGGATCGAACGCGGGACAACCCATCGATGGACCTGAACGGGCCGATCGGCGCGCTGAGCGAGGGCCACACGGGCTGGATCTTCCCGGCGATTGCCCTCGCGACCTGGGTCGCGGTCCCGGCTTATGCAGCCTTGGCGCGCGGGCGACTCTACGCCCTCTTCGCGGGCGTGCTCCTCACGGTTTCACTGCCGGCGGCGCTGGTGCTGCACACGCGGCTGCGGGAGATCGCCTCGGCGGATCTCGGCGGGTGGCTGGATTTCCTCTTCGCCTATTCGATGGCTGCGGCGGGCCTCCAATTCGCCCACCTGGTGCGCGCGCGCATGCGAGGCTCCCTCTTCCGATGGCTCGTGTCGGTTCCGGGTCAGACCTTCATCGCCGCCGGCATGCTCGCCGGCCCATGGCTACTCGCGCTACTGCCCTTCCGGCTCCTCTTCGACGTACTCGGCTGGACGGCGCTGCTCTCCGCGTGGACCCTTCTCGAATCACTGCCCCTCGCGGTCTCACTCGCCTCGATCCTCACCTCCGTCACCACACGCCCCGAGACCGTGCGCTTCCGCCTATCACGACAGGGGCCTGAGGAGATGTGCCGCATCCCGGTCGAGCGCTATCGAGGCCGCCCGCCCGCCCCGCTCCTCGAACGGCCCCTTCGCGTCGTCCAACTGACGGATACCCACCTCGGCCCCTGGCAGAGCATCGACCGACTGCGCCGCCGCATCGCATCGCTCGTCGAACGCGAACCCGATCTCGTCGTGCTGACCGGGGATTTCCTGACGATGGAGAGTATGGGGTCACCGGGTTGTCTCGAGGACGCGCTCGAGCCCCTGACACCGGTCGCGGAAAGATGTGTCGCGATCCTCGGGAACCACGACCACGAAGCGCCGCATCAAATCCGCGCAGCGATGCGGAATATCGGGATTCGGCTCCTCGTCGACGAGGAGGCTTGCTTCGAGACCGCGGTCGCGGACGTCCAGGTCGTCGGTGCAGATTATGTGGGCAGGGGCCACCGAGAGCACCTCGGTGCGCTTCTCGCGCGATACCCGAGGCGCGAGGATCACCTGCGCCTCCTACTCCTCCACGACCCCGTCGGCTTCCGGGCACTGCCGGCCAATGACGTCGATCTCGTGCTCTCGGGACATACCCACGGCGGCCAGGTCGGGCTGGTCTCCCTGGGCATCGACTGGACGGTTCTCTCGCCCTCTCGTTGGCCGGACCAGGGCCTCTTCGCCCAGCGCAGCACGCGACTCTACGTCCACCGCGGCACGGGCTTCTACGGGTTCCCGATGCGAATCGGCGTACCCGCCGAACAATCCGTGCTCGAGATCAGTCCCGCGTGACGAACCCGACCTCGGGGGTCCATCGCTGCTTCCCGAACCGGGTCGAACGGGCCCGGCCCACCGCGCGCCCGAATATCGCGCGCGCGATCGCCGGCCTACCAGACGGTGCGGCCGCCATCGACCACGTGCTCGTGGCCCGTCACATAACTCGACTGGTCGGAGAGGAGGAAGAGGAGCAGCCCCGAAACCTCCTCGCGCCGTCCGGGCCGTTGGAGAGGCTGCGCCTGAAAGAGGTCGGCATGTTCAGATTCGGGGATGAGGAACATGCCCGTCCCCTCGATCGCGCCGGGGTGAATCGTATTGACTCGGATATTCCAGGAGCCGAATTCCGCCGCCGCGACTTTGGAGAGACCCCGTACCGCCCATTTCGACGCACCATACGAACCGTGCCCCGGAATCCCACGCGTTCCAGCGATCGAGGAGAGATTGACGATCGAACCACCACCCGAATCGCGCATGGCCGGAACCACCTTGCGCATTCCGTGAAAGGTCCCGATCACATTCACCTCGAGCATCTTGCGAAGCCTGTCCGCGTCCTCATCCATGACGGACTCGGTCCACCAGATGGCGGCGTTGTTCACGAGCCCGTCGAGGCGCCCAGCGTGATCGACCGCCGCCGCGACGACCCGATCCCACTCAGCCTCCGCAGTGATGTCCTGCTCCACGAAAACCGCTGCGTCCCCGAGCGCTTCCGCCTGCTTCTCCCCCTCCTCGACCTGGAGATCGGTCAGAACGACCCGGGCGCCTTCCTCTACGCAACGGCGCGCGTGGATGGCGCCCATCCCCTGAGCTGCGCCCGTAATGATGATGCTCTTGCCCTCGAGTTGTCCCATCGCTTTACTCCTTTGCGCGGTCTATGCCATCGTCGAAGAACTCTAGCAAGGCGTTCGGGGAGCCACGGGAAGAATCGAGCGACCCCTCACGAAGAGCGCGCCGAATGGCCAACGCGAGTCAGGTGCCCGAAACACTGCGAGGTCCTCGAATGAAAGAAGGCAAGAGCAGTTCCACGGCCTGGGGCGTCACCCTCGCCCGAGTCGCCCACGTGCGATTCGACGAATCCCCGCCGATCTTCGACGACTCCCTCGCCTTTGAACTCGTCGAGCCCGAGATCCAGCCGATCCTCGAACACTATCGTCCGGTCCGGGACCCGGAAAAGAGCGCCCTCGAAGAAGTCCGCCGGGCGCGCGCCTATCTACCCCTGCGCCAACGTTATCAGGAGGAATGCCTGATGGCGGCGTATGAGCGGGGCGTTCGTCAATTCGTACTGCTCGGGGCCGGGCTCGATGCCTACGCGTTTCGCCAGCCGCCGGATCACAGCGATCTCTCGATCTTCGAAGTCGACTTCCCGGCGACGCAAGCGAAAAAACGTGCGCGCATCGAGCGGCTCGGCTGGTGCGAACCCGCAAATCTCTTCTTCAGCCCCTGCGATTTCGAACGGGATAATCTCTCCCAGTCCCTTTTGCGGTCGGGCTTCGACAAGCGGCTCCCTTGTTATTTCACCTGGATGGGCGTCACCGTGTATCTCGAACGCGAAACCGTTCGTTCGACCTTCTCCGATCTTCTCGCGATATCGGCACCGGGAAGTTCGATCGCATTCGAATATGCCCTCCCCACCGAAGATCTATCGGGAAGCGATCTCCTCTCTCGCCAATTCTCCCTCGCCCAGAAGAATCGCGAACGCGAACCCTTCGTGAGCCAATTTCGGCTCGAGGGGATCCGCGAACTCGTGACCGATATCGGCTGGAAGCGATTCGAAGCGCTCGACCACGAAGAGACGGCTGCCCGGATCCTGGCGGGAAGAAATGACGACCTGAGCATTCATATGGGCTTCCGCCTGGCCGAAGCCTTCAACTGAGAAACCGGACCCGGAGCCGCGAACTCAGCCCATCCGTCGAGCGATCAACCTGTGGGTGCTCACCGGCAAGATCCGCTTCAGCCAATCCGCCGCGTACGCCTCCCACCCCGCGATCGCGCGCAGCTTGTTCTTATCGATGGCGCGCACGATCACCCGGGCCACTTTCGCCGGTGGTCGCGACCGCTCGAGTCCAGACACCGTCGCCTCTCGAATCTCGTCGTCATAACTTCGCATCGTCTCGTGGATGCTGGTGTTGATGCCACCCGGATGGATGCTGGTAACCCCGATATTCGTTCCGCGAAGCTCGGCCCAGAGCGATTCGGTGAAACCTTTGACCGCAAATTTCGTCGCGCAATAGGAACTCTGGGACGGCACACCGATGAATCCGAACATGCTCGAAATATTCACGATGTGGGCTTCATCGGCCTTCTTGAGTTCGGGCAGAAAGAATTTGCAGCCGTGAACGACACCCCAGAAGTTGATCCCCACGATCCACTGCAGATCCTCGATCGTCTGATCTTCGAAGGTCGCCGCGACCGAAACACCCGCATTGTTGATCAGGATATTCACCCCGCCGTGTTCGGCAACGACCTCTCCGGGGAGTCGCGACATCCGCTCAGGATCCGCCACATCGGCCAGATGGATCGACGTCCTGATCCCACGCGATTCGAATTCCCTGGCCGCCGCCTCGAGTTTCACCGGGTTGAGATCGACCAGAGCCAATTCGCAACCCCGCCCGGCGAGGAGGTCGGCGGTGGCCAGACCCACTCCGCTCGCGCCACCCGTAATGACCGCGACACGGCCCATCAGCTCATTCATCACTCGTGCTCCTCGACATGGGTCGGAAGGGACCTAGCGCTTAGCGGGGCTGAGCCCGACGGCCGCATCAAAACGTAGCTCGACGTCGAGATCGGAAATACGCGCCCAATCGAAGTCCGCGACGAGATCTGCCGGCCGACAGCGCGTACCCTTCGAAGCGAGACCCACAAAACTTGCGATCGCACCACAGAGTTCCTCGGCCGAATAGCGCGTGCGCAGCGTCTCGAGATCGACCGCACCATGAAGCTTCGAGAGCTTCTGCTCGTGACGTTCCAGGAAGAGGCAATGGTGCCGATAGACGGGCGTATCTAGCCCCAGCATCTCCTGCAGAGCGACCTGGAGAATCGTCGCGGGGACGAGATCGCGACCGCGCACCACACGGTCGATCCCAAGGGCCGCATCATCGAGAACCGACGCGAAATGATAGGCGAAGGCACCGTCTCGTCGGCGGAGAATCGGGTCCCCGAAGAGTTCGGCTGCATCCCCGGACAGATCTTTCCCGCTCTCGTCGCGAAGTTCCCTCCTCCTGGCGTCGAGATGGACGCGGAGTGGTCTCGGCTCGGCCCGCCATCGACCAGCGCGTACGCGCTGGTCTCGGCATCTTCCCGAATAGGCGTAGCTGCCGTCGGGTGCCGGCCTCCCCTCGGCACGCACCCTTGCGCGACTGCAATCACAGGCGTAGACCCGTCCTTCCCGTACGAGGCTGTCGAGCGCCTCTTCGTGCCGCTCACGATCATCGGATTGCAGCACTCTCCGGTCCCAATCCAAGCCGAACCACGCTAGATCCCGATCGAGCTGGTCGACATAGCCGACCTTCGTCCGTTCACGGTCGAGATCCTCGAGGCGCAGCACGATCTCGGCGCCGACCCTCCTGGCATCCAGCCAACACAGCAGCGCAGCAAGCAAGGTCCCGGGATGCGCGCGTCCGGTCGTCGAAGGCGCAAAACGACCCCTGCCTAAAATAGGTCGCGCTTTTTCCGTTGTCATTGCAATGAATTCATTTTCATCGTTTCCGTCACCGAGCAATTCGCGAATCGTGCTCCAACTCGCCCAATTTCCTTTACGCCAGAAAGCGTCGCACCGAATAACAGAGAATGCACGCCTCATGCGACAGACCGAAGATACTCGACCGGAAAATCCGCCTCACGCCCAGGCGCCTGTCTCCGCGAGCCCTCGAGGCACTACGCGCCCTCGGATATGGGCTCGAAGAAACCAATAGAGTGGATCGTGCCACCCTCGAGGAGGTTCAGATTTGGTTCGTCGATATCGGTCGACTCAGCGATTTCCCGAATCTCGAAACGGCACCCGACATGCGCGTGCCCTTGATCGCACCGCCGGGAACGGAACGAGGGAAGTGCTCCACGCGGGTGCGGAGGTCGACCTGCAATTCGCTCTGCCGAATTGTGGGCTGATCAGTACGCGCGCCCAATGCCGCCACACACGCCGCGGCGCCGCGGGAACTCCGACGAACCGTCTCCCATTTCGTAACGCTTCGACTCGCGGGGAACGACGGTCTCTCGGGAACCGATCCGATGGGCGACGCTCGCTCAGCCTGAATCACGAGCGGGTGGAACGGATCCCCGAGCGGCACGATCCAGCCAGTCCCCACGGAAAACGACGAATTCCGGATCGTTCAGAGCCCGCAGATCTTCGAGTGGGTCCTTTCCGAGCACCAGAAAATCGGCCGAGAGACCCTCCTCGAGCCGCCCAGTCTCGTCCGCGATACCGAGCGCCGTGGCCGCCTCCGACGTCGCGCACCGCAAGACGTCGACCGGTCGCAACCCCGCAAAGCGCTCGAAGGCGAGCAACCCCGCGACCAAGTCGTGGTGGAAGACGCCGGGAATGCCTGCATCCGTCGAGGCGATGAAACGGATACCGTGCGCGCGCTGGGCCCGAAGGGCTGTGGACAGGCGTTGAAAGAAATCCGTGGGCTCGCCCTCGGCATCCTCGATCCGTCGGCCCCAACCCGCATTCACCGTCGGCGAGACCCATGACTCCGCCTCCGCCATCTCCCGCATCAACGAATCATCGAGCGCTGTTCCAAAACCCGCCGGCCCCGCAAAGGAAGCATGCTCGATCGTCCGCACGCCAGCGCGAAGGGCGTTCGCAATCCCGTCGCTTCCGTGACAATGCGCCGCAACTTCGCGACCACGCCGCCGCGCCGACTCGACGACCGATCGGAGCAGCGAAAGATCGAATTGTGCATCCCGCGCACGGCTGCCCGGCGTGAAGATGCCGCCGGTCGCGATCACCTTGATCCAATCGCTCCCGGCCTCGACCTGCTGGGCGATCATTCGGTCGATGTCGGCGGGTGTTTCGACCTCTCCGCCCCAGAACGAACAATGACCGCCGAATGTCGTCAACGGTTGCCCGCAACAGAGCAGACGCGGACCGCCCTGTGGCCGGGCGCGAATCGAATCTCGCAATCGATGTTCGCGATGCGCGCCGCCCCCGCAGTCGCGCGCAGTGGTGATCCCCGCGGCGAGCATCGCCGCCGCACGTCCGGCCATCGCCTCCAGACGATCCTCTTCCGGAACCGCGAGTTGCTGCGCGGGTGTATTCAACTCGGGATCCAGCTCCAGATGAACATGGGCATCGATCAGTCCCGGCACGACGACACGACCCGGAAGACCGATCCTCGGCACGCGCGAATCCGCCGCGCGCGCCGCAGCACCCTCGGCCACGATTCGACCATCTCGCACGTGTAGGAAGGACGAGAGCGGGTCGAGAGCCGCTTCTTCGACCTTCCAGATGCGTGCTCCAGAAACTACAAAATCCTTAAAATCCAATGACTTGACCCATACCCGGGCATCGATTGACGCGGCGGGCGTTGCGCTCGTGACGATCTCGGGCATTCTCCCTCAGCGGCCCGTGATCTCCCAGCGGGTGACCGCCCAAATCGCTGCAGAAGGACAAGGGTACCGAGCCGGTAACCCGGCCTCACGACTGCAGACGCGAACCGGAAGGACGCCTGAAAAGATGTCAGAAAACGAAGTGCTGGTGGTCGCCTCCAAAATCAAGAATTACATCAAAGCCAACGGAGAGATGAAGACCTCCGCGGGCGTGCTCGATGCCCTGTCTGATCGCCTCCGAGGCATGTGCGATCAGGCGATCGAAAGCGCACGCAGCGATGGTCGCAAGACCGTCCTCGATCGCGACTTCAGCTAGCCTGAGAGCGGACCGGGCCCCATGATGGCTCCGGTCTCCCTTGAGCCGCTGCCCTCCGCACGATCCACGAAGCCTCTCAGGAGGTTTCGCACGTCGCGCTACGCGCCCCGCTCGCGGGGGTAGAGGGTCTGGAAACAAAACGCGCTGGCCGCACGTCCATTCACGGACGGGCACGCGCTTTTCTGCTCCAATCGAGCGGCTCGGGCCTCCCGGCCGGCCCGAGTCGAGGGCGTTGACGAGATGATCAGCCCACCCGGCCAGGACCCGGAGGCCTCGATCCAGCTGGCCTCCGGGTCCGACGTGGGCCAGCTCCGCTCGGCCAACGAGGACAGCTGCGACAGTTTTACCCATGAGGATGGAACGCGGCTCCTCGTCCTCGCCGATGGGATGGGCGGTGCCCGCGGTGGAGCCACTGCGAGCCACACCGCCATCGCAACCATCGCCGAGCATTTCGAGCGCGACACGAGCGAGCGCCCGAGGGCGACGCTCGAAACCGCGATCCAGGCTGCAAACGCCCGGATCTTCGAGATCGCCCAACGCGATCCCGAACTCGAGGGGATGGGCACGACCGTCGTCGCTCTGCTGCTCGACGCGCGCCTCCGGGCAACGGTTGCACATGTCGGAGACAGCCGGGCCTACCGCTATCGCCGCGGTTTCCTCGAACCGATCACGACCGACCACAGTGTCGTTGCCGAGATGCAGCGACGCGGCCTTCTCTCCGCCGACGAAGCCGCCGTCCACCCGCGACGCAACGAGATTCTCAGAGCGGTCGGCGTGCTCGCCGAGGTCGAGGTCGAGATCGCTGATGTCGACATCGCCCCGGGTGACCGTTTCGTGCTCTGCTCCGATGGCCTCTCGGGTGTGGTCCGGGATGACGAAATCGCCGCCGTCGTTCGGGGGGCCTCACCGCAGGACGCCGTCACCACGCTGATCCAGATGGCGAACGAGCGCGGGGGACCGGACAACATCACGGTCCAGATCCTCTCGATCCCCGCGAAGGTCGACGCAGACGATCCCGAGGACAGCGCGCCCGTCGAATTGTCGGCGATCGAGAACGAGCGACGAAACCGCAGACGAGCCCAGCGCGCCGCAGGAATCCTCGCCGTTCTCGCGATCGGAATGGGCGCGTATTTCCTATGGCATTGGCTGGCGCACGCAGCCGACGCGGGAGCCCCCGCGAATCGAGAGGGCAGGAGCGCTCCCCCCCTTCTCGACGACGCCACGCCCGAAGCTCGCCCGGCCCCGACGAACGATCCCTCCAGCTTGTCGCGCAGGGATCGCTTCGAGCTCAAAGCCGAGGCGCCTCGTCGCGGAATCCGCCGCGAGGCCACGCGCCCCTGATCGATCGCATCCCGCGCGGACCCCCGACCCGGTCGCGAATACGAGTCGGCGGCCCTCAGACGCCCGCCGACTCGTTCTCGAGGCGAATGGCGACCTGTGCGCTTTCCCGCGCGGGATCGAAGGCGATCGCCAGAAACTCGTCGGCGACATAACGCACGCTGTTGAAATCCCCCCTTCGCTTGCGTTCGAGAAAACGCGAAACCGCGGGGAATTTCGTCTCGGGTGTCGCACGGATTGCCTCCTGCATCGCCGTGTCCACGACGCCGGGCGCGACCGAATGAGCCCGAAGACCGATCCCAGCCTCCTCGAGCGCGACCACCTCGGTCAGACGCTCGACGCCCGCCTTGCCGGCGCAATAGGCCCCCCATCCGGCGTAGGGCTTCCAGGCGGCACCCGACGAAAGATTGATCAACACGCCGCCCCGTCCGATGCGACGCAGATGATTCGCATAACAACGAGATCCGATGAAGACGCCCGTCAGGTTGATGTCGAGATGCTCTCGGAAAGCCTCGATGGAAACCTCTCGAATCGGCTCGATCGGCTCGAGGACACCCGCATTGTTGACCCACAGATCGATCCCGCCGAAACGCTGCGCTGCCTCGGAGACCAGCGCTGAAAGCCCCGCTTCGTCCCGCATATCGATCGAACGAGCCAGGACGGACTCCGAGCAGGCGAGCGCCGGTGCGGTCCGCGAGCAGAGCACCAGACGAAGACCCCGCTGCGAAAAACGCTGGGCCAGCCCCGCCCCGATCCCGCGACTCGCACCGCTGATGAACGCGACGCGACCCTCAAGAGAAGGGGCCCCCATCACACCTCTCCAGCGCTGGAGATTCCCCGTGACGGGCCCGACCCGACCTCTTTCATCCGCGCGAGATCCGAGCCCGTCGGTTCCTGGAAGACCCGCAGCCCGAACTCCGGAATCATCGCCAGGATCCGATCGAAGAGATCCCCCTGAATATCCTCGTAGCGGACCCAGGCCGTGTCCTTCGAAAAACAGTAGATCTCGATCGGAACGCCCTGAGGCCCTGCAGCCAGTTGACGAACGAGGAGCGTGTGTCCCGTCTGATGGATCTGCGGATGGCTGCGCAGCGTCGCCCAGATCCACGCGCGCAGCGTGCCGAGATTCGTCAACCGGCGAAGATCGGCAGGAAGCGCCGGATCGAGGCCAGAGAACGCATTCGCCTCGGCGAGTTCGCTGCGCTTTCCCGCGATATACCCGGACAATAACGACCATCGCCCGAAGCGCGCGATCTCTTCCTCGCTCAAGAAGCGCACGCTCTGGAGGTCGACCGAGACCGAGCGCTTGATGCGGCGTCCACCCGACTCGGACATGCCCCGCCAATTCTTGAAGGAATCACTGATCAGTCGATGAGTCGGGATCGTGGTGATGGTCTTGTCCCAGTTCTGGACCTTGACCGTATGCAGCGCGACCTCCTTCACGTCGCCGTCCGCACCGAGTTCCGGCATCTCGATCCAGTCGCCAACGCGGATCATGTCATTGCTCGCGATCTGGATGCTCGCAACCAACGACAGGATCGTGTCGCGGAATACGAGGAGGAGAACCGCGGTCATCGCGCCGATCCCGGACACGAAGATCCACGGCGATCGATTCATCAATGCGGCGAGAATCAGCAGTCCCGAGAGCATATAGACGAGGATCGAGACGACCTGGACATAGCCCTTGATCGGCCGCTGACGATATTCGGGGTGGCTATCGTAGATCGCCTCGGCCGCGCGCAGCACGCTCGCGATGGCGAGTGCACCGACGAGCAGCATCACGGCGATCGAGATCCGCCGGATCCCGTCGGTCAGCTGCGCCGGAAGGCCCGAGAAGAAGCCCATCCCGTAATAGACGACGAAGGCGGGTGCAATATGCGAGATCCGACCAAAGACCCCGGCTCGGACGAGTTCATCATCCCATTCGGTCGCCGTATTTCGGACCAGACGACGAACTCCCCGGACCAACGACCAGCGCACCAGGAAATACACGAGGGTCGCAATCGCAAGAACGATCCCGACATCGAGGGCCTCCACCAGGAATTGGTGCCCGTCCGGTCGACTCAGCCACTCCGTCATGCATCCCCCATCCCGGGGCGCCGCTGCGGCGCCCTCCTCGCAGGAGCATATCGAAACCACCGGTCGACCACGCAACGCAACTTCACCTATTCTTGGCCGCCCCATGCCGACTCCCAAGAAACGCAGTGCACGCCCCCGTCCCGCTCGACGAAAGAGGGATAAACCCCAAGAACTCGATCACATCGAAATCCGTGGGGCCCGCGAGCACAATCTCAGATCGATCGACGTCGACCTCCCGAAGAAGAAGCTGGTCGTGATGACCGGGGTCTCCGGCTCGGGTAAATCCTCCCTTGCCTTCGACACGCTCTACGCCGAGGGCCAGCGTCGATATGTCGAGAGCCTCTCGGCGTACGCACGCCAATTTCTCGGCCAGATGGAGAAGCCGCGCTACGACACGATCCGCGGGCTCAGCCCGACGATTTCGATCGAACAGAAAACAACGGGCAACAATCCGCGATCGACGGTCGGGACGATCACCGAGATCTCGGATTATCTGCGTGTACTGTGGGCCCGCACGGGCCTGCAGCATTGCCACATCTGCGGCGACCGAGTCGAGAGTCAGACGGCGGAGCAGATCGCAAAGACCCTCGGCACGCTCGCGAAGGGTGCCAAGCTCGTTCTGCTCTCTCCGCTCCTGGTCAATCGCAAGGGCGAACATCGCGAACTCCTCGAGGAGGCGCGCCGAGCCGGTTGGCTGCGCCTGCGCGTCGATGGAGAGATCGTCGAGACCGAAGGGCTCGACGCCCTCGACAAGCGCAAGAAGCACGATGTCGAAGCCGTCATCGATCGCCTCGTCGTCAAACCCGGCATCAAGAGCCGCCTGACCGAATCCGTCGAAACCGCGCTACGGATTGGCGACGGTCAACTGATCGCCTCGACGATGGCGGGGGGGACGGATTCGGATCAGACCTTCTCCGAACACGCCGCCTGCGCGAAATGTCAGATCTCCTTCCCCGAACTCACGCCGCAGGCCTTCTCCTTCAACAGCCCCCAGGGCATGTGCAGCGACTGCAATGGCCTCGGCAACCGCTTCGAGATCGACCCCGACCTCGTCGTCCCCGACGATTCGCTCTCGATCGACGGCGGCGCGATCAGACCCTGGGGCGAGAAGGTTTCCGAGAAGGAAGGCTGGGGCAGCGGCTTCCACAAGCAGATTCTCGCCCATCTCAAGATCAGCACGACCAAGAGTTGGCGTCGCCTAACGGAAAAACAACACCGGGAGATCCTTCACGGAACGGGCGAGCGTCGGTATCGGGTCACCTGGTCGGGCAAGAACGGAGGGGGTGGCCAATTCGACACGACCTGGGAAGGTCTGATCCCCCGCCTCATGCGCCGTTTTCGCGACACGAAATCCGAGGGCATGAAGCGCTGGTACGGCAAGTTCATGGCGGATACCGCGTGTACGACCTGCGAAGGCGCGCGACTTCGAATCGAAAGCGCCGCGGTTCGCGTCGCGAATCGAACCCTGGTGGAAATCTCCTCACTGACCGTCGACGAAGCGCGGGTCTTCTTCGACGAGATCAGACTGACCGGCGCAGCGCTCAAGATCGCCACGGAAGTCCTCAAGGAGATCCGCTCTCGGCTCGATTTCCTGGCCGCGGTCGGCCTCGGCTACCTCTCGCTCGATCGCGCGGGCCCCTCGCTCTCGGGCGGCGAGTCCCAACGAATCCGCCTCGCCAGCCAGGTCGGTTCGGACCTGACGGGTGTCATCTATATCCTCGACGAGCCATCGATCGGATTGCATCCGCGAGACAATCGGCGCCTGCTAGAAACCCTCGAGCGCATGCGCGATATAGGCAACACCGTGGTCGTGGTCGAACACGACGAAGAGACGATCCGCGCGGCGGACTATGTCGTCGACTTCGGTCCGGGCGCCGGGGTCGCAGGCGGCGAACTCGTCCACGCGGGCACCCCAAAGACCCTCGAGCGGGACAGGGGCTCCGTCACGGGAGACTATCTCTCGGGTCGCCGCGAGATCACGATTCCCACACGACGGAGAGTCGCCAGGGGCAGCCTCAAGATCCAAGGCGCCCAGGAGAATAATCTCCTCGACATCGATGTCGAGGTGCCCCTCGGCATCCTGACCGCTGTGACCGGCGTCTCGGGCGCCGGCAAGTCGACGCTCGTGAACGATATTCTCTATCCCGCTGCCGCGCGCGAACTCGTGGGCAGCAGCGTTCGAATCGGACGCCATCGCAGGCTCTCCGGCCTCGGACAGCTCGACAAGGTGATCGACATCGATCAGCGCCCGATCGGGCGCACGCCGCGCAGCAATCCAGCGACCTATATCAAGGTCTTCGACGAGATCCGCCGCTTCTTCTCGGATCTTCCCGAAAGCAAGATCCATGGCTACAAGCCCGGTCGCTTCTCCTTCAACGTGAAGGGCGGGCGCTGTGAAGCCTGTGAAGGCGATGGTGTCCGCAAGATCGAGATGCATTTCCTCGCCGATGTGTTCGTTCGCTGTGAACAATGTCGCGGAAAGCGCTTCAACGAAGCGACCCTGCGCGTCGAATACAGGGGGCACTCGATCGCCGACGTGCTGGACTTGACCGTCGCCGAAGCGATCGAGGTTTTCTCGGCCCACAGAAAGGTCGCCGGCCCTCTCAAGCTCCTCCAGCGAGTGGGGCTCGACTATCTCCATCTCGGCCAGCCCTCCCCCACGCTCTCGGGCGGCGAAGCCCAGCGCATCAAACTCGCCCGCGAACTCTCAAAACGAGCCACGGGCCGAACGCTCTATATCCTGGATGAACCGACCACCGGCCTCCACTTCGAGGATGTTCGAAAACTGTTGATCGTCTTGAACGAACTCGTCGAAGCGGGCAACAGCGTCGTCGTGATCGAGCACAACCTCGACGTCATCAAGACCGCGGACTGGATCATCGACCTCGGCCCAGAAGGCGGCCCGGAGGGCGGTGAGGTCGTCGCCGTCGGAACACCCGAGGATCTCGCGCAAGTCAAACAATCGCATACGGGCAAGAGTCTCGGCCCCGTCTTGAAAACGAGGCGGCCCAAACGCAAGACGGGGGCGAAGAAGCGCTAGGCGATCAGTTCGCGCACCCACCCTGCGCGCGGGCATGCACCGCGCCGAGAGCCCAACGGATCGACGCCAGACGGGCTCGGTTCTTCAGAGAATCCAGCGGATACAGGCGGTGAAGGGCCTCTTCCAGGGCATCCAACCCGGCCAGGATCGAGGACCCGAGGCGTTCACCGCCACGCGGAATGCACGGCCGACCCCCGAGCGACCCGCTTCCGCGTCGATCCACCGATTGCGCCGCTGACTGGCCGCCCTTTGAACGGGGCTCTGCGGTATGCTCCCGTCGGCTCGAATCCAGGCCACTCACACGATCGACCCGCGGCGAACCCTTCGATCGCCGCACACGGGGGGAATAATGGCTTTTTTCACGCGACGACCCTTGAGCCGAGGGCTCGCCTCGTCTCCTGCGCTCGCAGCGCTGCTCGCCCTCATCTCGCTTGCGGGCGTCCCGACGACCGCTGGAGCCGATGCCGCTCCGCAGAACGATGACGAGAAGGCCTTCTACTCGATCGGCGCCGGTCTGTCCCAACAATTCGATTCGATCAAGCCGATCGGCGAACGTGAGATCGAGGTGCTGGTTCAGGGACTGCGCGATGGCATCGAAGGAAAAACCCTGGCCGTCGAGCAACAGGAGGGCGCGCAGCTCGTTCGCAGCCTGATTCAGGCGCGCCAGGGGGCCGCAGCCGAAGCCGAGAAGAAGGCTTCCACGGACTTCGCCGCGGCAGAAGCGAACAAGCCCGGCGCGAAGAAGACCGAGTCGGGTCTCATCTACACGGCGATCAAGGAGGGGACCGGGGAGTTTCCGACCGCGACCAACACGGTCAGCGTCCACTATCACGGTACGCTGCGCAATGGAACGGTCTTCGATAGCTCCGTCGAGAGGGGTGAGCCGGCGGAGTTCCCGCTCAACCGCGTCATCCCGTGCTGGACCGAAGGCGTCGCCATGATGAAGGCGGGGGGAAAGTCGCGCCTCGTCTGTCCCTCGGAGATCGCCTACGGAGACCGAAGCACCGGGCGGATTCCCGGCGGGGCGACGCTCATCTTCGAGGTCGAGCTTCTCGAAATCGTAAAATAGAAGCGCTCTCCGTGCCGTCCAGCTGATGGCTCCCCATTTTCGGCAGGCGCGGGTGGGGTGCCGAATGCGACGATTCGACCGGGGCCGGTTCCAATCGACTTGCGAGCACGCCACGCGCGGCGACCGGCGGCGGTGCTTCCCGTCCCGACGAAGTCGATTCGGTCGCGAAGATCACGGTCGCCGACGACGCGAAACAAAGCACGACGCCCGCAAGCGGGAGCAGCGATCGCAGGTCGCGCCGGAGGCGTCGCGACGCGCGTTTGCGACGCCCTTTCCATGCCGAATGGCCGAGGCTCATGGGTCACCCTCCCCGCCGCCGCGATCTCTCCGTCGGATCGCGCGCGCCGATGACCCGTTCTATCGGTGCGCCGGATTGCCGGCTTGATGCACTTTCGAGACTGCCGAGCGCTTGCGAATGTCTTCGACCCGGACGTCGTCCGCCCGTCTCAGAGCCTGCTCGGCATCCACGCCCAACGCACGGGCGATGCCGACCCAGGCCCGCAATCCCTCGCCGACCATCCGCATTGCGGCGGCGCGATCCGGACTCGCCATGGGACCCTCGAGCGCCTTTCCGACATCGGCGAGAACACGATTGGCCCGATCGAGCTCCGAGCCGAATGCGGGCCCCGCCGCCTGCCGCAGCTCCGGGTCCAACGAGGCAAAACGGCCCATCAACTTGGCCGAGCGCGCCAGGGCCGGCAGGTTTCGCGGTACGTCTCCAAAGGGATCGGCCACGTCTTCCCGCGCGTGATCGCCGGCGGCAGC
Source organism: Deltaproteobacteria bacterium (assembly GCA_002719955.1). Lineage (GTDB taxonomy): Bacteria > Myxococcota_A > UBA9160 > UBA9160 > UBA4427 > UBA4427. Next base: position 280,465 of record PBFW01000007.1, read on the forward strand.
CTCCCGCTCCGCCGCCTTGATCGATTCCCAGGTCGCCGTCTGCGCCTCGATCGTCCTGGGCGCATCGGCGCCCGCGAAGACGTGGGGATGTCGACGAAGGAGCTTCGTGCGGATCGCATCGACCACCGCCTCGAAATCGAAGGCCCCGCACTCCTCAGCGATCCGGGCCTGAAAGACGACTTGGAAGAGCAGATCGCCGAGCTCGTCCCGAAGCGCATCGAGATCACCGCTCGCGATGGCCTCATCGACCTCGTACGCCTCCTCGATCGTGTAGGGAGAAATGGTTTCGAAGTCCTGCTCGAGATCCCAGGGGCATCCCCCTTCGGGATCTCGAAGCTGCGCCATGATCTCTAGAAGCTGCTGAATCCCGCTCATCGCGCGAGTATACCCGCGCTGCCTCAGCGGAATCGGGACTCCCGCTTTGATGCGAACACATTCGCCTTTTTCAGCTCAAGTCCAGCGTGCTCTGCCGATGGCGCGGAGGCCCCCTCCAGGTTCTGCGAAGTTTTCGAGGCGCACAAGCATCTCCGCATCCGGTACGTCCCATCAGCGCCGACTCACCGAGGCCCCGCCTCAATGGATTGTAGGTGTTGCGGCTAGGGGGACCCCCCTCCATGAGTGATCTACCCCGAATCTCCCCGAGCAGCGGTGTGACCATCCCACTGATTCGTCCGACTTGCGAATCGGGCCGCGAGCCCAAGAAGCCCCCACGGAAAAAAAGCAGAAAACAATCGGGGCGACGCGGAGGCTCACGAATCCGAGGGCCCGATCGAGGATGAGCCCGGCAAGGGCATCGGCATCAACCTGCGCGTCTGATTTCCGGCGGAAAACCCAGAAGCCCGAAAAGTCGGTATAATGCTTTTTCATACCCCCCCCCACTGGGGAGGGGCGAGTATGGATTGGAGTTCTCTTTTCGATGCCCTCCGAAACCACGCCCCCCGAATCCCCGACCGCGTCCGCCGAGCATGGATCAACCCGCTCTGCTGGCCATTCCGCCGCGCATGCCCGAACGGGAAACGATCTCCTTCGACGGCTCAAGAACGTGGAGGGCCATGTGTGCGGGATCCAGAAGATGGTGCGCGACGACGCCTATTGCATCGACGTACTCAAACAGATCAAGGCCGTCCGGGCGGCACTCGACCGCGTCGGATCGATCGCCCTCGAAACCCACCTCGCGACCTGCGTAACCGATCGACTGCGGAGCGAGGACAGCGCCGAGCGGGACCGCGTGATCGGCGAGATTCTGGAGGTATTCAATGCCGACGCAAAGCGCTGAGGGCGTAGCGGGGGGAGGCGAGGTCCTGACCCTCGCCATTTCGGGGATGCGCTGTGATAACTGCGCGGCTTCCGTCGAGAAGAAGCTCGACGCGCTCCCCGGCGTATCGGAAGCGCGTGTGAGTTACGCGCTCGAGGACGCCCGAATCCGTTTCGATCCCCTGGTCGCGACGCCCACGTCCTTGATCGAGGCGGTCGAAGCCGCTGGTTATGAAGCGCGCCCGAGATCGGAAATCGCCTCCGACGAAGGGACGGCGAGAGCCACCCTCCGCGAAGAGGAAGAACTCGCCGACATGCGACGTCGTATGGGGACGGGCATCGCCCTGAGCGTGCTGATCATGCTCCTGGGGATGGGGCCGATGCGGTTCGGGTGGCCGGAATTTGCTGGCCGACTTCCACTCGTCGCGACGCTTTCGGCGATCGTACAGTTCCACGTGGGACGAGATTTCCATCTCGGGGCCTGGCGCGCGGCCCGAGCACGAACGACGAATATGGACACCCTGGTCAGCCTCGGTTCGTCGACGGCGTTCTTCTATAGCCTGACGGCCCTCGTCCTCGGACTCGACCCTTCGTTCTTCCCCCTCTACTTCGAATCTGCGGCCATGATCATCACCCTCGTGATGGTCGGAAAGGTTCTCGAAACACGCGGCCGTCGAGAGGCGAGTGGAGCCGTTCGCGCATTGCTCGCCCAACAACCGGAGCGAGCCCACGTCGAACGCGATGGCCAGATCCTGGAACTCGCGATCGACGAGGTCCGGGTGGGGGATCTCGTGCGCGTCCATCCGGGCGAGCGCGTCCCCGTCGACGGTCTCGTCGAATCCGGTGAGAGCCATCTCGACGAAGCCATGTTGACAGGCGAAAGCCAACCCATCACCAAACGCCCAGGCGACACGGTGCACGCGGGCACGGTCAATCACGAGGGGGCCTTCGCGTTCGTCGCCCGTGCGGTGGGTGATGCGACCGCCCTCGCCGATATCGCGCGACTCGTCCGCGAGGCTCAGGCCACGCGCGCACCGATCCAGAGCACGGTCGATCGAATCGCGCGCGTCTTCGTCCCGACGATGATCCTCGTCGCCGTCGCCACCGGTCTCGCGTGGTGGGGCTTCGCAGCGACGCGCTTCCTACCGGGGGTTCATCCCGCGGCTGCCGGTCTGCTCTTCGCCGTGTCGACCCTCTTGATCAGCTGTCCCTGCGCGATGGGCCTCGCGACGCCCCTCGCGCTCGTGGCAGGAACGGGCGTCGGCGCGCGACGCGGACTCCTCATCAAGAGCGCGCAGGCGCTCGAGGGAACCGGCGATCTGAGTGCGGTCGTCCTCGACAAGACGGGAACGCTCACACTCGGACGGCCCCGGGTTCGTGCTTCGGCCACTGCTTCGCCTTTCGAGGAGCGCTCCGTGCTCGCCCTGGCCGCCGCCGTCGAACGCGAGAGCGAACACCCGCTGGCCCGCGCGATCCTCGCCTACGAAGCGGAAGCCACCCCGCGCGTCGAAGTCGAACCGGCGACGGGCGTCCGGGCCGATCCGGGCAGCGGCGTGTCCGCGCGCGTCGGAGAACGTGAACTTCGGCTCGGCAGCCGGCGCTTTCTCGAAGGCCATGGAATCGACCTCGAAAGTCTGGAGGGCGCTGCCCGGGAGGCCGCGGCGCGCGGCGAGTCGTCGGTCTTCGTCGCGATCGACGGAATCGCCGCTGGCCATTTCGCGGTCGGCGATTCGCCGGACCCGAGCGCGCGCCCCGCGATCGAACGATTGAGCGCACTCGGGCTGGGGATCACGATGCTGACGGGGGATGAACGCGCGAACGCCGATGCGATCGCCGGCGAACTCGGCCTTGCGACGGACGCGGTGGTCTCGAACGTCCTTCCCGGCGAAAAGGCCAGCTTCGTGCGCGAATTGCAATCGCGCGGGGAGCGGGTGGCGATGGTGGGGGACGGACTCAACGACGCACCCGCATTGGCGAGCGCCGATGTTGGAATTGCAATCGGCTCGGGCACCGATGTCGCCATCGAAGCTGCGGAGATCGTGCTGATCCAGGACGATCTCGCGGCGGTCGCGGACGCCATCATCCTGAGTCGACAGACGCTGCGCACGATCCGTCAGAACCTCTTCTGGGCATTCGGATACAACGTCGCGGCCATTCCCCTCGCGGCGGGGCTCTTCGTGCCCTGGGGAGGAGAAGCCCTGCGACTCAATCCGGGTGTCGCGGCACTCGCGATGGCGCTATCGAGCCTCTTCGTCGTGACCAACAGCGCCCGACTGCGACGCTTCGATCCCTCGCGCTGACGCGCGCCTGGAAAGAGAGAAGAGGGGTCGGGAATCCCCCGAAATTCATCCGGATGCGCACGGTTCGAGACGAATGGAAACGGTGCTCGGCGTCGCGACTAAGATGAGGGCAGTCTCGATCACGCGCCTCCCCGGCAGCTACTCCAACCAGGGACGGGGGAACTAGGCCCCGAGCGCGAGCGCCAGAAGTGCCACTCGAAGATTTTCCTGCTCCGGAAAGACGTAGGGACCGAGGTGTTGGAGCCGAACCAGAAAGACGGAGATGCCGACGGCGAAGAGGAGGATGTCGAGAATTCGTCGTCCCGGCATGTCGTCACTCCACGCGTGGCACTGGAGTGAGTCTAGGTTCTCACGCGGCGGCCGCACAGAAAGGGCGAGACCGCGATGACAAAACGATAGGGACCGCTGCTAGCGACGCCCGCCCGTGACCTTCGCAACATGCACCACACCCCAACCCTCGGAACCACATCCGATGGTCTCCAGCTCTTCGAGTGCGCGCCCCTCGGCCTGGCTCGCCGAACGCGCCTGGACCGTCATGATGCGTATTCTCGGCCGACCGATCAGTTTCAGGCGGATCCGGAAATAGGGCAGACTCTCTTCGGGCTCGAGTTTCGGAGGCGGCTGTAGCTCGCGCGAACGCGGAAGATCCGGCTCCGCCGATTCCCCGGCGGCATTTCTGGGTTTCGGCACGGCGATCGGAATCGAATCGGAGCGTCCACCGGTCGGCTGCACCGATGCGATCTGCTCTTCCAACGGCAAGAGGCGACCGAGCAACTCGGCAAAGGAATCGGAGGGCTCGGAGACGACGCATCCCAAACGGTGCAGGCGAGACTCTCCATTACGCGTCCGAGGCATCGTGTCGTTCCAGACGATCGCTGAGATCCGAATCGGTCGGGCACCCTGCCGATCGATCACCAAATGGATCGGATCACCCTGATCGAATGCCAGCGCGGTCACGACCGCGATCCCCCCCTCGGAGAGAGTGACGACCCGACCCGGAATTCGCTTCCCGGCCGAGACCACGATCTCACAAGGCAATCTGCAGCGGACACGCTGGCGCCGCTTGATTCGTGCCATTTTCTGTTCCCCTTCGCCTCTGGAAAATCCATGTCCCATGTGATGGGGATCTCATCGACCGATTTCGAGACACGGATTGTGCGCTGCGGCACCTTCTCGCGGAGAGAGAGAGAGGACCTCGATTGGGGAACGGATCATCCCTATCCCACGGAAACGATCTCTTCGCGTTTCGCGGCACCGCGTTGGAGGCCTGCCTACGGCCAGCACACACACGACCTGCTGGAGGGTTTCGTACCCGGCGACACGCGGGTTGCCCGTCGCTGCGCAGCCCTCCCCGCTGGGTGAAACTGCGGCTACTGATCGACTTGGGAGACCTCATGAAATCCTGTTTTTCGAACCCGCCGCGCCGCCCGAAGAAGAACCCGATTCTTCACCTTCCCGTACAGGGGATCGCGCTCCTCTGGGCGGGCGCGGCGCTGGCCGTCCAGACGAATGTCGTCATCCTCCTGGCCGATGATCTCGGCTGGGCGGATGTCGGCTACCACGGTGGCCCCATCGAAACGCCCTCGATCGATCGCCTGGCCGCCGAGGGGGTCCAGCTCGATCGCTTCTACAGCGCGCCCATCTGCTCCCCGACTCGCGCGGCCTTGATGACTGGACGCGATCCCCTCAAGCTCGGAATTGCCTACGACCAGATCCATCCCTGGTACAACGTCGGCCTATCCCCCGACGAATTGACGATCGCCGACATCTTCAAGCTCGACGGCTATCAGACCGGCCTCGTCGGGAAATGGCATCTCGGACATTCTCTCGGGCACCAGGTTCCCAACGCCCAGGGCTTCGAGCATTTCTGGGGCCACCTCCACACCAACACCGACTACTACTCCCACGAGCGGGAGGGCGGACACGACCTCCAGAAGAATGGTGAGTCGATCCACGAGCCCGACCGATATCTCACCCAGCTCGAGGGCCGAGAAGCCGTCCGCTTCATCCGTGAGCGCGACCCTCAACGCCCCTTCTTTCTCTACGTGCCCTTCACCGCGCCACATAGCCCCATGCAGGCCCCACAAGCGACGATCGAAAAATACACATCCCTCCCGAAGGCCAATGGCCGCCGAACCTATGCCGCCATGGTCGACGAAATGGACCAACAGATCGGCCTCATCCTCGACGCCCTCGACGAGCAGGGAATCGCGGACGACACGATCGTCCTCTTCTTCAGCGATAACGGGGGTTCGAATATCTTCGGCGGCATGAACACGCCCCTGCGCGGGCAGAAGGGAGAAACCTTCGAGGGCGGTGTCCGCGTTCCGGCGCTGATTCGCTGGCCCGCCGAGCTGCAAGCGGGACGTGTCGTCGACCAGATGACGACCGTGATGGATGTGATGCCGACGCTCGCGAAGGCGGCGCGTGTCCGGATGCCGACGACCGCGAACCTGGACGGCATCGACATGTGGCCGGCAATCCACAGGGACCGACCCGTCCCCCGCACCCGACCGATCGGATTCGTTTCCGAGATTCCGCTCCCCGGCATCGTGCAGACGGCGATCTACGATGGGCGATGGAAGCTCGTACAGATCCTGCGAGAGCAGCAGACGGAGATCGTCGTCCGCGAATTTCTCTTCGACATCGCGGCCGACCCCAATGAAGAAACGGATTTCTCCAACCGTCACGGCGCGGTCCTCAAACGAATGCGGCGCCTGATGTCGCAATGGCGCAGGCAACATCCCATGGCGGGGACGCGTGGGACACTCGTCGCCCATCCGGGCTGGGTCGCACCCAAGGACTGGGCGGCGGCCGTCACGCCGATCCGGCTTCTCCAGCCCGAATGGCGGAACGAACTGCCTTTCTCGAAGGAGATCTTCGACGCGACGGAACACCGCGGCGTCCTCGTCGACGCCAAGACGAAGCGGAAGCTGATCCAGAGGCACGAGAAGAAGACTCGCGAGGAGTCGATCGACCGCTGATCCGCCTGCCTTCAGGCGAGCGTACCGCCGTCGACCCGGATTTCTTCGCCGTTGATATGGATTCCGTCGTCGCTCGCGAGCATCGCGATCGCTGCGGCGACGACCTCCGGCCCCCGCGCCTGATCCAGCGGCGCTGCACGCGCGATCAGCGCGACATCCGCGTCGTCGGGAACGACTCCGGGGCCCGACATCGCCGTCTGGATCGATCCCGGATTGACCGCATTGCAGCGCACGCCCCGCTTCCCGAATTCGACGGCGAGCGTGCGCGTCAACGCACTGACACCGCCCTTGCTCGTCCCATAGGCGGCACCATAAGGCATGCCGGCGAGCGCCGAAGTCGACGAAGTATTGACGATGCTCCCCTTCGATTCGATCAGGTGGGGCAACGCCGCTTGCGAGAGCATGAAGGTCCCGACCAGGTTGACTTCGAGAACACGCCGAAACTGGTCGACCGTGATGTTGTCAAAATGGTCGAGCAGGAGGATCCCGGCGATATTGCAGAGCGTGTCGAGCCGGCCGAATCGTTCGACACAGGCCGCGATATTCGAACGAATCTCCTCTTCGCTCGTGACATCACATCGCGCGGAAACCACCGAAGCGCCCGCCTGCTCACACAGCTTCGACGTCTCTTCGAGTCCATCCAACGCGACATCGACGATGTAGACCGACGCCCCCTCGCTCGCCAATCGAAGGGCCGTCGCCCGTCCGATTCCCGCCGCTGCGCCGGTCACGAATGCCACCTTGCCCTCGAATCGCTTCACCATCGTTCTCCCTCAGATTTCCCGCCGCCCCTCGATCGAGGCGACCCCGCCTGAATCGCAGTGTCGAGCAGTAGTCCAGCGCCTCGCGGATCGCCACGAAGGGCCCCTCGAACGCCTCCAAGCGGCTCCGGGGCCGGCGGCGAGGGCGAGGGTCGAAGCGGCCTGACCCGCGGGGATTCCATCCGCGCTCATCCGCCCCTGAATCGCCACCCCCGGTGGGCAATTCCGCATTTCCAATCTTTTTTTTCGGCGGGGCCAGATTCCATCAGAAAGTCTGCGATTTCCGCTGCCGGCTCACCACTCCTCGATACCCAGAAGTGCACGAGCCCTTCCGGCCCGATCGATTACTGGCGAGTGGAGACTCATAATGCTGCCTTTCCGACCCGGATCCCGTCCGGCCCCCCGTCTTTTAGGCACGGCGAGCGGCGTATTCGTCGCCGTATTCTACGCGTTCTTCGTGCTTGCTTCGGCCGCCGATACGGCGAGTGCGCTCTCGAAGACGATCGACCTTTCGAGCCCAGATGCGCCCGGCCTCGAAGCCTCGCTGACGATCGACGACATGCTCGAGCCCGGCAGCCTTTCGGTCACGATTTCCCTGATTTCCCTGATTTCGATGTTCGAAGCGACCGGCGATGTTCGTGGCTACATCATGAATTTTTCCGACGGCGATCTCTTCCCGCTCCTCGGAGCGACGGGTGCCGATGTCTACGCGAGCCATTTTTCAAGATCGGCTCGCGACGGCAATTTCTGTGTCCCTTGCCGCCTGCGTGTCGATCTTGGGGATGAGGGTCCCTATGAGCCGACGGGGCTGCAAGAGGCTTCCTTCATGATCTCCCACCCATCGATCCCGCTTTCCCTGGCCGGATTGACGGGGGAGGATTTCCGCGTCGTGATCGGTGTCGATTCGCCAGGAGGTGACGACCAAGAATCCTCTTCGAGCGTCGTCAAGCTGAAGGGCAAGATCCCGACCGTTCCCGAACCCTCGAGCGCAATCCTGATGCTCCTCGGTCTCACCGGATTGTCCGTGACGGCGCGTCGGCTCGAGCTCAGCGGCAGCCAGTAGTCTCCCTCCTGACCGGCCGGGCCTCTAGCCGCAGTCCCGGGTGGACCTGGCCGCCCACACCACAGCCCGAGCCCGGGTGACTGGCTGCGCCCGCGTCCGCCTCGATGGCGATCCTGGCGAGGGCTGCATCAGGCAGCCAGTTCGCGGGACAATTTTCGGGCGAGATTTCCGCGCGGCCCGACCCGGACGCGATCGACTCCGACCAGGCGCGCGAGTTTCTCGAGTTCCCTCGCCGCCCGCGAAGCGACCTCGACGGCGGCTGCCCCCGGCTCCACATGTGCGGTACGCACCTCCAGAATTCGTCCGACACGATCGGTCTTGAGATCGAATCGCGCCACGAGGCGATCGTCCATCAGGAAGGGCAGGACGTAATAGCCCCAACGTCGCTCCTGGGCCGGCGTGTAGATCTCGAGCTTGTATTCGAAGTCGAAGAGCACATCGATTCTCTTGCGACACCAAACGACAGGGTCGAAGGGCGAGAGCAGCGCCGATGCACGAATCCTTCGTGGGCAGCCCGCATCGGGATCTAGGTACGCGGGCGATCGCCAGCCTTCCACCCGACAGGAGCGGAGTCTTCCTTCTTCGACAAGCGCCGCGAGTCGCGCCTTCGCGGGCCTGGGGGGCAATCGGAAATAGTCGACCAGGCAATTCGCACTCGCAACACCATGTGCTCGTGCGGACCGCACGAGCAGCTCATCCAGCGAGGCCTCGAAACCCGGGGACGGGCGTGCGCGAATCTCGGCGGGCACGATCCGATCGAGCAGATCGAATTCCTTGACGAATCCCGGGCGTCGACGAACCCCCAACGCACCGATCCGGAAGAGCCAATCGAGTGCGAGCGCGCCCGCCGAACGGCCCCCCACCAGTCACCGGAATTCGGACGCGGATCGGAGAGCTCTCCCGCCGCGAGCGGCCCCCTCGCCTCAACCTCCGCCAGGACCGAGTCGACATAGCCGGGATCCTTCTTCGCGATGCCGTAGAGGCGCCCCCAGGTCGCGCCCTCCCGCGCCCGCTGCTTCGACCAGCGCAGCCAGGGCTCCATCTCGACCGGCAGGAGCGAGGCCTCATGACTCCAGGCCTCGAACCACTCGTGCCCCACGCGCCCCGAGCCCCGCGCCGGAGGCGCGGGGCGATAGGCCACCTCGTCCAGGAGGTCCGCCCGATAGGCCCCGAGCCGCGAGAAGAGCGGCAGATACTGGGTTCGGATCACGACTGGCACAGAGTCCAGCTGCAGAAGCTGAAGTCGATTCATGACGCGGCGCAGATGACGGCGATCGATTCGCCCGGGCGGACGCGCCTCGGCAAAACCCTGTGCCTTGAGCGCGATCCGACGCGCTTCCTCGATCACTGCGCAATGACCTTCCACGAGGGCTCCTTCGAATCGATGCGGCGGCGCGCAGACGAGTCGATGGGGAAGACGCTAAATCGGAAGAGCAGGCGGGACCAGAGCAGCGTCGGCTTAGAATCTGGGAACCCGACCGTCTTCGAGCAGCTCTTTCATTTCGTCGAGGGTCTTCGTGTGCGCCCTGCGCGCCCGCGCCACGACGAATCCCCGGAGCAGGGGATGGGCCGCAACGCAGCATCGCTCGACCAACCTTGTCCCCCGCTCCGTTTTCTCGAGGGCATACACCGTGCGCAGCCGAATCCCCGGCGATTGCCAGGCTTGAGCGTGCACCTCGTCCGGGGCGACGGGACAAAGCGCGACGGTATAGACGGTCTTCAGTCTGAAGGGGCCGATGGGAATCCGATCGACGACGCGATAGCGCCGAGCATTGGGCAACGCTTCGGTCGGGCGCAGATCCTGGATCGACTCGATGAAGGGATGGAGTGGGACGTAGCGGTGGAGATCGCAGAGAAAGGCCTGGAGTTCCCCACGCGGGACGAAGATTTCGCGTTCGATCTCGAAGTCCGGAAGGAGACCGGGGACGGACGCCGCAGCGCATACGAGAGTGGGGACGAACCTGGACATGGGCGTTCCGACGGGCGGAGTCGCGCGCTGCAACGCGACTCCGCCGTTTTTCGATCAGCCGGCGGGAACGGCGATGGTCTTGGACTCGAGATGTTCCTCGAAGCCGATATCACCATGTTCGCGCCCGATTCCCGATTCCTTGTAACCGCCGAAGGGGACGTCCCAGTTGTAATAGACACCGCCGCAGACCGAGAGTGTGCCCGTCCGGATCTTGCTCGCGACATCGAGCGCCTTCTCGACATCCGGTCCCACGATGGCCCCCGACAACCCGTATCGGGAATGATTGGCGATGCGGATCATATCCGCCTCGTCCTCGTAACCGATCAGTGTCTGTACCGGCCCGAAGACCTCGTCCTGCGCAATCGCTGCATCCGCGTCGGCCACGAAGGCGGTCGGCTCGACGAAATATCCGCGATCGAATTGCTTCGCTCGACCTCCGCCGACGACGAGCTTGGCCCCGTCGGAGATCGCACGCTGGATATGGCCCTCGACGCGCTCGCGCTGGATGGCGCTGTTGAGCGGACCCATGATGTTGGCGGGGTCGAAGGGATCGCCATAGGGCACGTCTTTCATCGATTCCCGGGTCGCGTCGATGCATGCGTCGAGCTCGCTCTTGGGGACGAGCAGTCGCGTAAAGATCGCGCAGCCCTGACCGGCATGAAAACACACGGATGCGGCCATCGCGCCCGCCACCTGCGGGAGCCCCGGCATATCAGGCATGACCATCGCCGCCGATTTACCGCCGAGTTCGAGCAGCGCGGGCTTGACCTGAGGCGCGCAGACTTCGAGGATGCGCTTACCAACCGCGGTCGAACCGGTGAAACCGACGATGTCGACGCGGCGATCGTTCGTGATCTTCTCGCCGACTTCGTTATTCGACGCGCTCAGGATATTCACTGCACCCGCCGGCACATCCGTCTTCGTCGCAATCACTTCGCCCAGAAAATTGGCGCACCAGGACGTCGACGGCGCGGCCTTCAGGACGACCGTGCAACCCGCCGCCATCGCCCAGCCGAGCTTCTTCATGTTGATGTCATGCGGGACGTTCCAGGGCGTAATCGCGCCGAAAACACCTATCGGCTCCCGCAGGATCCAACGCTGTGTCTGGGCGCCCATCACCTCGGCGACGCCGGCATCGAGCTTCCACTCGAATTTTTCCAGATAGTCGGCGTAGTTGCCGAGCCAACGCACCGGATCTTCGAGCCCCGCGCCCGCTGTCATCTGGATCGGGCAGCCGGCCTCCGACACCGTGATCTTGCGCAGCTCTTCAATCCGCTCCTGCAGACCGTCGCGCAGTTGGCGAAGACAGCGAGCCCGCAGGTCGTGGTTCGTTGCCCACTCGGATTCGTCGAAGACACGGCGGGCCGCCGCGATCGCGCGCTCGGCGTCCTCGACCGATGCGTCGGGGACGACGCCGATCACCTCCTCGGTCGCTGGGTTGATATTCTCGAAGGTGCGACCGCCGCTCGCGGCGACCAGTTCGCCGTCGATCAGGAGTCGGGCATTTTCGTAAAGGCTCATCGGGTGCTCTCCGCCACGGGAATGAATTTTCGTGGAGTCCTAATCTAACTCAGTTTCGACGCTCGGGACGAGCCCGGGGGCCCCAGAATCCCGCCTTCGAAACACGTCCGATGCGCCCGCCCCGCCAAGATTCAGCGCGACCGGAAAAACTCTCGAGTGGTAGAATCGATCGTTCACTGGATCGCACGCCATTCGTCTCGAGTTCGACCCAAAGGCTCCGAGTGCGGCATCGGATGCGTCGGCAAGCAACGCAAGGAGAGAAGATCATGGGACGACTCAAAGGAAAAACCGCGATCATCACCGGTGGAGCCCAGGGCATCGGGCGCGCCTACTGCCTTCGCTTCGCCGAAGAGGGCGCCGCGGTCGCGGTCGTCGATCTTCGCGAGGACCAGGCCAAGGATGTCGCCAAAGAGATCACCGACAAGGGGGGACGCGCGATCGCCCTCAACACGGATATCACGAGCGAAGAAGACTGCGCGCAGATGGCCGCGACGACGCTGTCCGAATTCGGATCGATCGATACGTTGATCAACAACGCAGCGCTCTATTACGACCAGGACATCTTGGACCAGACCATCGAGTATCTTCGCAAGACACTCGAGATCAACCTGATCGGTCAGTTGATCTGCGCCCGCGCGGTGCTGCCCGCGATGAAGAAACAGAAGAGCGGGTCGATCATCAATATCGCCTCGACCGCAGCCTACCCGCTGCCGCTCCCCTCGATGCCCTTCGAGACATTTGCGACCAACGCCTACGGTCTCTCGAAATCCGGCATGATCTACATGACGAAGATGATGGCGCGGCAGGCGGGCCAGGACGGGATTCGCGTGAACGCGATCGCGCCGGGCGTGACGATGTCCGAGGCGACCAAGAAGATCGTCCCGCAATTCGCGCTCGACGGCCTCAAGCAGGGATCGCCGCTGGGCACGACCCTCGAGCCGGAGGATCTGACCGGCACGGCCGTCTACCTCGCCTGCGAGGACAGTCGACTCATGACGGGACAGACGCTCGTCGTCGACGCCGGCGTCTGGCTGAACGGCTAGCTCGAAACCGAAACCGCGAAATCGAGGCGACGGCGTGGAATCCCGCGTCGCCGTTTCTTTTGCGATCCGAATGCGCCTCCAATCAGATCGCCCCGAGCTATCCCGTCCCCGCCGCTGCGCTCTGGGCCGCTCGCCGCTGGGCACGCTGGTGGGCCGGCCGGGCGTGGATCGCCTTCAAGTAGCGCTGCATCGATGGATAGGGGCCGAGCTCGCCCTTGAAATCGATCATCTCGACGACCCATCCCATCATCACGTCCGCCGCGGTGAAACGTTCGCCCGCCAGGAAGGTGCGCTCGCACAAGACCGACTCGATGTAGGCGAAGAGCTGCTCCATCCCGGATTTCGCCATCGCCGCGAGCGGCGACTCCCCCGGTGGCCCCGCCAGCCCCGCCGCCTGAAAATGGTCGAGCAGGATCGGCAGCATGGCCGAGCCCTCGGCGAAATGAAGCCACTGGATATAGTCGGGCCAGTCGGGGTCGGAGCTTTTCGGAACGAGCCCGGCATCCCCGTGACGCGCCATCATGTATTCGAAGATCGCGCCGCTCTCGATCAATACACGATCACCATCGCGAAGCATCGGCGCCTTCGCGAAGGGATGCAGGGCCTTCATCTCCGTGGGCGCCCGCTGGGTCTCGGGATTCCGTTCGAAGGTCTGGACTTCATAATCCCGGCCAAATTCGAGCCCGAGTTCCTCGAAGAGCCAGATCAGGCGGTCGGATCGCGAGTGGGCGAGATGCATGATCGTCAGCATGAAAATCTTCCTTGTGAATGCTTCAAATACGGCGCATGCGACCACCGAGGCGGAATCGCCACCAACAACCGTAGCCGGAATTCGAAACCCGGGGCGAGCCCCACCGCATCTTCTATGCTCTCCTGACGCTCGCGTCGGAGACGGAGGCACTGAATGGAGAAGAAGACCCTGTGCCGGATCTGTACGGCCCATTGTCCGATCGTGGTCGAAGTCGACGAGACGGGTCGGCCGATCTCCGCGCGCGGTGACAAGGACAACCCGCACTCTGAGGGATTTTTTTGCCTGAAGGGGAAGCATTTCCCCGACCTTCACACGAGCCCCACGCGCCTGCGACACTCCCTGGCCCGCAATGGCTCCGGCGCGCTCGAGGCGCTCGCCGCGGAAGACGCGATGGACGCCGTCGCGACCCGGATCCAGGCCATCATCGACGAACACGGGACCCAGGCCGTCGCCGTCTATGCGGGCACGCTCTTCTACCAACTCCCCCAGACCGCCGCAGTCGCGACCGCCTGGATGAACGCCCTGAAGCTCCACCTTCGCTTCGGCAGCGGCACGATCGATCAGCCCGGCAAGCAGATCGCTGCGGCGGCTCATGGACAATGGCTCGCAGGCAGCCATGTCTTCGACGAATGCGAAACCTGGATGCTCGTCGGAACCAACCCGCTGGTCGCGATGTCCGGGGGCATCGCCCACGCGAACCCGGCGCGACGCCTCGAGCGGGCCCGGGCGCGTGGGCTCCAGCTCGTCGTGATCGATCCGCGCCGAAGCGAGACCGCCAAACGAGCGGCGCTTCATATCCAGCCGCGGCCGGGCACGGACCCGGCCGTCCTGGCCGGCATCATCCGGGAGGTGATCGCTCAGGATCTCGTCGACGAGGATTTCCTGCGCGCGAACGTCGACGGATTCGAGACCCTGCGCGCCGAAGTCGATCCCTTCACACCCGCGCGCGTCGCGACCCGCGCGGGAATCGAAGCCCACCAGATCATCCGAGCCGCACAGATCTTCGGATCCGCCCGCAAAGGGACCGCCACCGCGGGCACCGGCGCGAATATGTCGGGCTGGAGCAATATCAGCGAGTACCTCGTGCTCTGCCTGAACGCAATCTGCGGCCGCTATCGCCGCGCGGGCGATCGGGTCGCCAATCCCGGGGTCCTCACCACTCGCCGCGCCTTCAAGGCGCAGCCGATTGCGCCCTACCCCGTCGCGGGCCGGGGCGAGCCGCTTCGCTCGCGCCCCGATCTGATGCCCGCGGTCTGTGGATTGCCGACCTCGGGCCTCGCGGACGAGATCCTTCTCGAGGGGGAAGGCCAGATCAAGGCGCTGATCACGATCGGCGGCAATCCGATGCGCGCGTGGCCCGACCCGAAGAAGACGCGAGCCGCGCTCGAAGCGCTCGAGCTTCACGTCTGCGTCGATCCACGGCTCACGGATACCGCGCAGCTCGCAGATTTCGTACTCGCCCCGAAGCTGCCCCTCGAAACGCCGGGATGCAGCCTCTCGACAGAGAATCTCTCCAGCATTTCCCCCGCCTTCGGCTACAGCGAATGCTATGGCCAATACGCGCCCCCGATCGCGCAATGCCCACCCGACTCCGACCTGCGCGAAGACTGGGAATTCTTCTACGGCCTCGCCCAGCGGATGGGACTCGACCTCACGATCGCGGCCGGTGTCTTTCCCATCCCGGGTGTAGACACCCCGACCGCAGCACTCGACATGCAGAACAAGCCGAGCTCGGAGGAGATCCTCGATCTCCTCACGATGGATTCGCGGATCCCCCTCGAACGATTGCGAAACGACCCGAACAAGGTGCTCTTCGACGACGAGGGATCCGTCACCGTCGAAGACCGCGACGCCGACAACGACGCGAGGCTCGACGTGGGTTCGGCCCTCCTCTTCGAAGAGCTCCGCGATTTCGCCGCGGGCGATCGCTTCGATCGGCCGGGCTTCGACTACCGCATGATCAGCCGCCGAATGGCCAACACCTTCAATTCTGTGGGGACCGAGATCGAGGCTCTCACGAGGCGCTACGGCACGAATCCCGCCTTCATGCATCCCGACGATCTCGCGCGCGAGGGATTCGTCCGCGGCGATCTAATTCGCCTGGCTTCGCCCCACGCCGAGGTCGAGGCCGTCGTCTGGCCCGACAAGGATCTGCGACCGGGGCTCGTCTCGATCTGTCATTGCTGGGGCGGCGACCCCGAGAAGCCCGACGATGTGCGAAAGGTCGGTGTCAATACGGGCCTGCTCATCAGCGTCGAAGAAGATTGCGGACGCTTCTCTGGGATCCCGCTGATGAGCGCCTTGCCCGTCAAGGTCGCACGGATCTGATACTGGAGAACGATCAGGACGATACGGAGGCTGCGATTTCCAGACCGGTGGCAGCACGCCGTGATGTCCGACACAACCGGGGGCCGCCGAGCGGTGCCCCATGACCGCACCTACACTCTCGGGGACCGATTCGCGCATCGGCCTCTGCGTCGGATGCTCAGGAGGATCCATCGCATGGAAAAGCATCGAATGGAAAAGAAAGTGCTCGGAACCCACGCACGCCTCGCAGCGCTCCTCGCCGCCGCCGCGCTCGCGAACGGCGCGCTTCTGCTCACCAGCAGTGCAACCGCCGACACAGCCCAGACCATCCAGGTCTACAAGACGCCGACCTGCGGCTGTTGCGGCCAATGGATCGACCACCTGCGCGAGGCGGGCTTCGAGGTCGAGGCGACCGACATGCCCGACCTGACCGCTTTCAAGGCGATGAACGGCGTGCCCAAGCGCCTCACGTCCTGCCACACCGCAATGGTCGAGGGCTATGTGATCGAGGGACACGTTCCGGCCGCGGACATCACCAGGCTGCTGACGGAGCGTCCGAAGATCGCGGGCCTGGCCGTGCCGGGTATGCCGATGGGTTCGCCCGGGATGGAGCACCCAGATCCGAGCCGGCACGAAGCCTTCGAGGTTCTCGCGTTCGGCGGGGCGCCCGGAGACGGAGAAGGCGCGGACGAGGGAGGGGCGAAGGTCTTCTCGACCCATACCCCCTGAGTGCCCTCGAACCGTCCCCTCACGGGGGTTTCGTGGGGGTTCCGAGGGAAATGGACACCCACCTTTGCAGCCTACCCCGCCAATCGGTAGGTTCCCGCCCGACTGATTCTCCAGCGGTGAGGATCCCCCCAGAAATACCAGCCAGCGAGGCCCCTTCGATGTCCGATGAATTCAGCGCCATCCCCCTCATCACCTTCAAGACCCTGAAGAACACCGAGCTCGGAGCCGAGTCCATCACGCTGGAAGAGGACGGCTCGATCGTGTTGACCGGTGTCCTCAAGAAGGTCACGGAATCGATGCTCCAGTCCTACCCGCGCACCCAGCTCGGCAAGTGGACCCCGAACCGCGCGGGCCTGCGCTACACCCCAGAAGAAGCCTCGACGCGCGACTTCAAGCGCCTCGACAACGGCGATTCTCTCGACCTCGAGGCCGCTCTCGCGCTCTAGGGGGGGCCCGCTCGGAAGGGCGGGCTTTGGGGCCCGTTGTTTTTCGTTCCCGGGCTCACGAAATCCGCAGCCATCGCCCACCCGGAGCCTTGCCAGAAGAGATCCGTGAAGCGGACGGCGCTCGCCGGATCCCGCATCGACATCGCGAAGAGGGCGAGCGAGAGCGACATCGCCAAAGCGGCCAGCCCCAGGCGAAGGGGCCGTGTGCGCCCCGGCGCGGGCGGGCGGGCGACCCTCACGACCGTCTCCGTCGACCGCGACTCGAAGACGTGCCGATCCCAGAGGAACGCCGCCAGCGTGCTCTGACAGTCCGCGCTCGAAGGGCGACCCAGCAAGACCTCGAGCCGACGACGCACCTCCACCGCCGACGCGATCCGACGTGGCGCGCGCGGTCGAAGACAATGACGAACCAGCCGAACGAGCGCCCGGGGCGCGTCGCGACACTCCGCGCGCAGGCGCGGATAACGCTCGGATTCGACCTGAGCGAGCAGCGATATTTCGCTCCCCTCCTCGGGCTGACGGTAGGGCGGATGCCCGACGAGCATCTCGTAGAGCACGCAGCCGAACGAGAAGAGGTCGACGCGCGGATCCACGCGCTCACCGCGAAGCTGTTCAGGCGCCATATAGGGCGGTGTGCCGACCGCGACCCCGGGCTGCGTGAGCGCCGACCCATTGGCGTCCAGGGCGAGACCGAAATCCGTGATCTTCAGCTCTCCATGTCGGCCGACCAGGATATTCTGCGGCTTGATATCACGATGAAGCGTGCCAGTCGCGTGAATCGCCTCGAGCCCCCGCGAAAGCTCCAGCGCGATCGTCGCCGCAACGCGCCACGGCAATCGGACCTGGGCCGTCAGGATGCCGGAGAGGTCGCGCCCATCGACGAATTCCGTCGCGATATAGGCGTCGCCGCGATAGAGGAAGCGATCGTAGACGCCGACCACATTCGGGTGGTGCAGCCGAGCCGCAGCAATCGCCTCGCGCTCAAAGCGCGCCTCGAGCTCCGCGTCGGCCACCAACTTCGGATGGATCCGCTTGAGAACCGCCAGGCGATCGAGGCTCTCCTGCCGCGCGAGGACGACCATCCCCATCCCGCCGGCACCGAGCTCTCGCTCGACGCAGAAGCCGCTGAATCGACGACCTACGAGCGACCTGGTCATCTGGCGCCGTCTTCGACGCTCCAGGCCTTGGGCTTCTTCGGACGATCTTCGACGACGTACCGAAGCTCACAGTCGCCGAGCTGGATTCGGTCTCCGTGTTCGAGCCCGGCGCTGAGCGCCTGCTCCCCGTTCACCCTCACGCCGTTCGTGCTCGCGAGATCGCGCACGCCGAATCCGCTCCCGGTCAACTCGAACACCGCGTGCTCCAGGGAAACCGATCGGTCGTCGAGTTCGATCGCCGCTTTCGGAGAGCGCCCCGCCAGGGAGCGTGCCCCGTGAAGGGACCATTCCATTCCCGCCGCGGGACCGGAGGCCATGATCAGCGTGGCGCAATGATTCGCCAGAAAATCCCCCGCCCGATCGGAAAAATCCGCTTCGACCCTCTTCGTTCGTCCGTCGTGCACCGTCTTTCTCCCCGGCCCCGCAAAGTGATGGGGACCACTGAAGACATCGGCGCGAGCTGAGAATCAAGATGTGCGTGGCATCACGGCAGGCCGACGGAAAAGCGAAGGCAAGACCCGCCCGAAGAGAATCTAGAGCGCCTTTCCCATCGCCTTCTGCGCGCGAGCGCGCTGGAAGGTGATACACGTCGAGTCCTCCGGGATCTCGTCGAGGGGAACGCGAACGAGTTCCGGCGTGATGGCAATTTCGCCCGCTGCTGCGCGCAGCGCGTCGAGGTCGAATCCGTAGAGCGCCGCCGCGTTCTCGCTGAGCATCATCCGCACGTCCTTTTCGGAAACGTCCGAAAATGCGAAGCGCATATTCTCGCGCGAGTAGGGATAGCAGCCCTCGTAATGGGGGTAGTCGTTCCCCCAGAGAATCCGATCGATGCCCACGACCTCGCGACCCTGGATATCCGCGGGACCCGGGAAGCTCGCTCCGTACCAACAATTCCGCTTCGCATAGAAACTCGGAAGCTCTTTGAGCGGCGGGTCATTCGAAGTGTCGATCTCGCCAATCGCCCCCATCTTCCAGGCCAGATACATCGAATCCAGGTTCTTCATGACCTGCGGCGCCCAGGAACAACCGCTCTCGGTCAGGATGAACTTGAGGTCGGGGAAGCGCTCGAAAACACCCCCCATGATCAGGGTCGAAAAGCCGCGCTGAACATAGAAACTCATCTCCAGCGCCCAGAGCGCCTTGGAACCCTGTCCACCGGAATAGCCCGGACTTCCCTGCCCGGCATGTTGGTTCATCACGAGGTCGTGGTCCTGGATGACGGCCCAGAGACGATCGAGCCTGGGATCGTTCAGAGCGGGCAGATGGGTATCGGAGGGTGAGGGCAGCGGAAGCAGCATGCCGCCGCGAAGCCCGTTCTCGGCGATCCACTTCACGTCTTCGATCGCGTCATCGAGATCGTTCAGATGGATGAGTCCGATGCCCGCCCGGCTCAGCGGTTCCTCGGCACAGAATTCCGCAAGCCAGCGATTATGTGCCTGCGTGCCCGCGCGGAAGCGTTCGTATTGGGCGGGTGTCGCGGGCGCCGAAATGTGGAACGCCTTCTCGTAGAAGGGCGGAACGGTATTCGGGAAGATGACCTCACCGACCACGCCATCCCCGGACAGGTCCTCGCTGCGCACCTGCGAGTCCCAATTCTTGATCTTCTTGCCGCCGATATGTTTCTTGGCCGGATTGCGATAGCTCCCACGCCAATCGTCGAAGGCCTGCCGGAACGAGGGGTCCAGATAGTCTCGATAACCGTCGACGGAGGCGCCGGCATGGGTGTCGCATGTGATCACGATATAGGGGTCTTCGCTGGGCATTTGGGGTCCTTCTGATTCGAATCATTCGGTCGGAGAGGCACGCTTCGAGGCGTGCGAAATCCCTGTGCTCGGAGAGGCTAACGAATTCTAGAGGCCCCGTTCACGACCCCGCAGCACCTGCAACCCCTCCCTGCCCATCTCTCAAAGAGGCTGGATTCCAACGACGACGCCCGTCTGCGTCACCATCCCCGTCAGAGGATCGATCGCCCCTCGCTCCCCCGTGAGCAGCGCCCCTACCTTGAGTTCGGCCCAGCCGTGGGGCACCCAGACGGCCCCTCGTCGAAGCGTCGGATCGATCTCCGCACGTCCGTCGAGCGTCCCATGAGAACTCGTGACTCGGACTTTCGCCCCGTCCTCGACCCCGGCCTCCGCCGCATCCGCCGCGTGCAGATGGACTCGCGCCCGCTCGAGGCGCTCGCCCGGGGCGGCGAGCTTCGCGAAGGCCGAATTCATCTTCCGAAGCTGTCGGCCCGAAACCATCCGAAGGCGCTCGACCGACGAGGGGCCGGCGGTGATCGCCGCGAATTGTTCGACGATGGGCTGCGGAGCGAGTCGCCAGCGTCCCTGTGGCAGCTTCTTCTCGACCCAGCCCCGCATCTGCGTCCGGACTTCGTCGTCCACGATCGCCGGCGCCGCCAGGATCTCGTCGAAATCGAGTCGTCCACCCTCCACGAGACTTCGCAAGAGCGATTCTTCGTCGGCCTCGTCTGCGCTAACGCCCTTTGGAAGCAATTTCACCCCGATCGACTCGGCGAGCTTCGAAAGCACCCACCAGAGCGGACGCCGATTCGGCGTCTGCTCGCAGACGGGTAACGTCACCTGACTCACCGGGGCGACCTGCGCACTCTCCACATATCCCGGAATATCGTGACGTTCGAGCGGACCCCTCATCGATAAGACATGCGACGCCATCTCCGTCATCGCGTTCGAAACGAGATCCGCAACCGCGAGGATCTCGAGTTTCTGGAGCGCCGCCTCGATCCGCGCCGAATCGGGAAACGAGGTCAGCGGATCCCCCCCTAACACGAAGAGCGCACGCAAATTCCCCGACTCGATCTCATCGATCATCGACGAACATTGCGTCTCGCCCACATGCCCGGGAATCTCGGGACGGCTCGCGGCCAGCGGGGCATCGCGAAATAGGGGCTCGTCGAAATCGGGCATCAGTTCGAAACGATTGCTCATCCCGGGATGGAACCATTGGCCCCCCGGCTTCTCGAAGGAATCGGTGATGATCTGAAGCGACCAGGAGAGCCACTCGATCACATTCGCGTTGCGCTGCATGGAACAGCCCGTCCCCGTCATGAGCGCCAGACGTCCATGGCGTCGAATCGAAGCGAGCAGGTCCTCGAGATCCGCAGCCGGTAGCCCCGTCTCGTCGACCGCACGATCGAGGGTCCAGGAGGCGACCGCCGCCTCCAGTTTCTCGACATCCATCGTGTGCGCCGCGAGATGTTCCCGGTTCGCGCCGCCGGCGGGACCGAGCAACTCGCGGATCAGGTAGGCCAGAAGCGCGTGATCGCTCGAGGGGCGAATCGGCA
Organism: Deltaproteobacteria bacterium; assembly: GCA_002719955.1. Classification (GTDB taxonomy): domain Bacteria; phylum Myxococcota_A; class UBA9160; order UBA9160; family UBA4427; genus UBA4427. The sequence goes on from PBFW01000007.1 coordinate 302,054, forward strand.
GATAGCGGGTCGCGGCCTGCGCCGTCTTCGTCTCGCGCACATCCGCAACCCAGAGCTCGCGTCCCCCCTGCGAGAGCCGCCGCAACATGGCCGTCGGATTCGGCCATGCCGTCGTATGCCCATGGCTGGAGATCGGGTTCGTTCCCAGCATCAACGTGAGGCGGACATCCTCGATCTCCAGCACCGGATTCGGGATCATCGAACCGGACATCAACGACGAGACCAGGGGCAGGCAGGGCGTATCGATGGTCATCGCCGAATAGGTCGACTGCTGTGGGATCGCCATCTGCATCGACCGGAAGACGAAGAGACCCAGCGAGTCGTAGCCCCCTCCGGTTCCGAGATAGAACCCGATCGAACCCGGACCGTGTTCGTCGCGAATCGAGGCCATTCGACCCGCCAGATCCTCCATCATCTCGGGCCAGCCGACCGCTTCGCACCCGCCCCGGTGCCGAATCATCGGATCGTCGAGTCGGTCCGGATGCTGCTGCAATTCGCCCATCGCTCGCCCCTTCGGGCACGTATAGCCACGCGAGAGCGGGTGGTCGGGATCCCCCTTCACGCGCAGGACGCGATCGCCCGCGAGTTCGACGAGCACGCCGCAAGCGGCGATACAGGTTCGACAATAGGAACGGACGCTTCGGGCTTCGGGCATCGGGGCTCCCGGATCGATGGGCTCTTCGGGGCGCGCAGTCACGAAGAACGACAGCCTATCCAGCCAGTGTAGAGTGTCGGCAGCCCCTTTGCGCCGCTCCCTTCGGACAAGAACGAGGAGACCCATGCAGAAGATCGATCTCGCCAGGCTCTACCTCGCCGCCGTCACCGCTGCCGACCCCAATGCGGTGAGCGCGCTCTTCACCCGGGACGGGGTGATCGACGATTTCGTGGGCGGGCGCCATCTCGGTCGCGATGCAATCGAGCGTTTCGTCGGAACCTGGAGCGCCGGTGACGTGGGTTTCTCGGATCCCGTGGATTGGATCGAAGAGGGGATGAGGCTGGCCGTCTACGGCTTCGTGCAGCGCCCCGGCGAGCCGGAGCGTGATCACGTTCGATGGGTCTTCCATTTCGAGGAAGCGGCGGGTGAATGCTTGATCACACATCTTGGAAACTCGAAGATCGTGTCGTTTCCGTCCGATTGAACCGAATCACGTGTGGCCCGACAGAGCCCGCGCGGCCGAGTATCGTCCGGTCGCCGGAAATCAGCAGGAAGAGCCCCTATGCGAATCGCTATCGTACCGCGCGGTCCAGCCCGATGATCCCCCCGTGGTCTCTCGTTCTGATCGGGTCGGGCGCAATCTTGCTCTACCTCGTCTGGCGGAGCGTCGGGATCAGACGGGGTAGGGTCCGGCTCGAAGCCCATTTCAGGCAGAAGATCCTCGACACCAACCCGGATTGGAGATTCGTCGGAATCGCGATGACGCACGCTGTGCTCACGATCCAGGAGGCCACGAATATCGTCCTGCAGGTCACGGCCGGCGACGTCGACTACGAACGAGAGGTGGAGCCTACGCTGATCGAGGCGCTGAAGGAAAAGGGAGAACTCCCGAGCGACTATGAGATTCCCGGAGAGGAACTTCGTGCGCGGGAGAAGAGGCGTCGGGCCCGGCAGGTCTTTCGCTGATGATCGGGCGCCGGATGAACTCGATCAGTGTCCTCAGGTCCTCCCGACGGCCGCTCCCCGATCGCGCGCGTATGCCACGGTCTGCTCCCAATCCTCACGATAATACTCACGGATCTCCTCGAGTCGCTCGCGGGGTATGAGCGGAACTGGATCGACCCATCCGCCCGGAATGCTACGCGCGAGGAAGAGGGTCGCATAACGCGCGGCATCCTGGGTGAAGCGACGGACTCGATAGCGAAAGAGCCCCTGACCGCGCCGGCTTCGACGCAGATCCACGACCTTCATCACTTTTAGCAGCGCCCTCAACTCGGCATCGCTCGAGGATGCGTGACGACGTCGCAGAGAGAGCCGTCGAGCGTCGAGCGAGGCTCCGAGGGTCCCGGCCAGGACCTGCCCGAAGGCCACGGCATCCTCCTCGAGCCATTCGTGGAGCAGCACGATCGGGGGGCGTCGAAAGCATGCCTCGAGCCGCTCGATCCGCCGGCCATAGCGAAGATCGTCCCTGCGCAGAATCCCGCCGTCGCCCCGCAGATCGAAGAGTTCCTCGAAGGGGCCGTCGAAGCCATTGCGAATCCGGCGGCGGTATTGGGAGGCGATCCAGTGGTCGTGTCGCCGGAACAAAACGACGGGCGTCGCATCCGCAAAGAGCGCTGCGAAGCGCCCGATCTCCTCATCGAAATTCTCGTTGAGATTGAGTTCGCGCGATACCAGTAGCGCCTCTTCGGCGAAGGTCTCCTCGGATAGCCGCGCATAATCCTTCGTGACAACAAATCGGATGCCCTCGAGGAGAGGGAAGAGATCCTTCTGAAGGTAGGTGGAACCGGTTCGTTCCAGGCCGCAATGAAAGAAGACCGCTGCCGGCGCGCGGTCGGATAGACATGCCCTGGTGGCAGCCGGTCTCGTCTCCTCAGAGGATCTTGACATGGCGTAGTTCACTCGACGGTCGGCCCAACGCGGATCAGGGACGCAACGCCGCCGGATCCCAATACTCACGCCAGGTCACGATCAGGCCATCGCGAATCGTGCAGATGCTCATCCCCCGCCAGGTGACTTCTTTCGACGTCGCCCGGAATTCGCCGGAGATCGTCCACTCCGCGAGGACCCGATCGCCGTCGATCGCGAGACTGTGAAATTCCCAGGAGACCGGACGCATATTCGCGGTCGACTCGGCGATCAGCTCCGCATAAGCCCCCCGCCCGCTGATCGGCTCCTCTCGCCCAGGCAGGTGGATCACCATATCCTCGGCCCACAGCGCGACATAAGCCGCTTCATCGCTCGCCAACCAGGCGGCGCGGCGCCGATCGAACAGGGACACGACATCACTTCGTTTGAGATCTGACATAGGACAGGAGGAATAGTGCACGCCCCCAGATGCTGCAATCAGTGCGGCGGCAATCGAAGCGACGCCCCAGAAGTGCGGACGCATTCGGGGCGCGATCGCCGCGCGAGCACGCACGCTGACGAATCGATAGGATTCGAGTCCACCGACGGGGTGGAATCTCCGCCTCTACCGGATCGAAAAGAAGGGAGGGAATGATGATGGGAACCAACGGAAAGAGCGATGATCTGCGCTTCATCGTGATCGGCGCGGGAATGGCCGGAATCCTCAGTGGAATCAAACTTCGGGAAGCAGGATATTCCGATATCACGATCTACGAGAAAGCGGATCGGGTCGGCGGGACCTGGCGCGAGAACACTTATCCCGGACTCACCTGCGACGTCTCCTCCCATTCCTATACCTATACCTTCGAGCCGAATCCGGAGTGGAGCCACCGCTACCCCCCCGGCGACGAGATCCAGAGCTATTTCGAGGGGGTCACGTCGAAATACGACCTCGACGAGATGATCGTCTTCAACGAAGAGATCGTGCGTTGTGAACACGCCGACGGACGCTGGCAGATCGAACTCTCGAGCGGCGGCCGCGACGAAGCCGACATCGTCATCGCGGCAACGGGTGTGCTCCACCACCCGAACTACCCAGACATCGCCGGACTCGACGAGTTCGAGGGCGAACTCTTTCACAGCGCGCGTTGGGATCACAATATTCCCCTCGATGGTCGACGCATCGGACTCATCGGGAATGGTTCCACCGGCGTCCAGATCGTGAGCGCCCTCGCCTCACGCGCCGGCGAGCTCTACCAATTCCAGCGGACCGCCCAATGGATCATGCCCTCCCAGAACCCCGCCTTCACCGAGGAGGAGAAGGCGCGCTTCAGGAAGGACCCCGCGTCCATGCGGGAGATGAAAGAAGAATTCGACACCGGCGACGGCGTCGCGCGCTTCACGAACGCGATCATCGACGCCGATTCGGATGAAATGAAGGAGATCGAGGCGGTCGTCCTGCAGAACCTCGAAGAAGGCATCGCAGACCCCGATCTCCGAGAGCGACTCCGGCCGACCTATCGAGCCGCCTGCAAACGGATGATCTTCTCGCCGGATTATTACGAGGCCATCCAGAGCCCGAATGTCGAGCTGGTCACCACCGAAATCGACCGGGTCGAAGCCAAGGGCGTCCGCCTCGAAGACGGCCGGCTCATCGAACTCGACCTGCTGGTCCTGGCGACGGGCTTCAAGGCGGATCGCTTCATGCGACCGATGGACCTGATCGGCCGGAACGGGCTCAAGCTCGAGCAAGCCTGGTCCAAGCGACCCCATGCCTACCTCTCGATCTCGATTCCGGATTTTCCCAATTTCTTCATGCTGAACGGACCCAATGGACCCGTCGGCAACTTCTCACTGATCGATATCGCCGAACGACAGCTGGCCTATATCGAACAGTTGATCGCACTCGTGCGGTCGGGGCGTTGTCGCGAGGTCAGCGCTTCCTCGGACGCGATGGTGCGCTTCGACGCCGAACGAATCGAAGCGGCCAAGAAGACCATCTGGGCGTCGGGCTGCAACAGCTGGTACCTCGACGCCGAAGGCGTCCCGGCGAGCTGGCCCTTCACCCAGAAGCGCTTCCACGACGAGATGAGCGAACCGCACCTCGAGGATTACGACCTGATCGGCTGAAAAGAGCCCACTCATGCGCGCCGGGATCAACGGGACCTGGGTCGGGTTGCGCGGCTGGCTCGAGACGGGGGTGGCACACGCGCGCGAGGCCGATGAACAGGGCTTCGCGAGCTACTGGCTCGCACACTGGATGTCGCTGGATGCGTTGACTGCCCTGGCGGTCATCGCAACGGAGGCAACCCGTATCGAGTTGGGAACGGCCGTCGTACCGATTCACGGATGCCACCCCCTGGCGCTCGCCATGCAGGCCTTGACGACCCAGGCCGCCACTCCCGGGTGCCTTCAGCTGGGGATCGGGCTCTCCCACCGCCCGGTCGTCGAGGACAAGATGGGCCTGTCCCACCAGCGCCCAGCGCTCTACATGAGTGAATACCTCTCAGCGCTCGACTCGCTGCTGCGCACGGGAGAAGCCAAACTTCGGAGTGAATTGCTGCGCTGCGAGGCCAGCATGGTCAGGATGAGCGAGGCCCCGCCCCCGCTGCTCCTCGCCGCCCTGGGCCCGCGCATGCTCGAGCTGGCAGGGAGCGCGGCTGCGGGAACGAACCTGTGGCTGGCTGGGCCCCGCGTCGTGCGTGAACATGTCGCGCCGCGCATCCGGAAGGCCGCTCAGTATGCGAATTCAGAAAGAAATCTGGCGCGCCCGGCACGACTCGAACGTGCGACCCCTAGCTCCGCAAGCTAGTGCTCTATCCATCTGAGCTACGGGCGCGCAGAATTTTCGTGATCCGAAGGTCCGCTCTGCGCGTCGGGTTCCGCGCGCTCGAAGAATCGAGGTCTCTGGAACCCTTCTGTATTGGACGACGGACCTTAGCGATTCCGCCGTGGGTCGCCTAGTCCTCACGAGCCGTCCCCGTGAATCGACGGGGCGGGGTGACATGGCGGCGCGGGCAGTCCGGGGCGAAATCGTCTCTGCGGCCCATTCTCTAATTCAGATGGAAAAGCAAAGAAATCCCCCGAAATCAGGCTCCACTGGCCTGTTCAGGTCCGAGATTCCCCTGCCTTTTCACAGTCGTAGCGACAAATCCCCTGCGATCTAGAGCGGGGAACTTCTTTCGGCGAACGGGGAATTCCGCGTGGGCGATGCCGGTCCCGAGTGCGCGATGAGGGAGCTCCCGCTCCGCTCCCAGGCTCCCGCAAGGGGTGAGCCTCCAACCGATCCTGGAAGTTCCAGATGCCTGGCAAGTCACCGATTTCATGCTGGATTCCGATCGGTCGAGCCTTGGCGCGCCACGCCATTCGCTCCCTATTTCAGTTCCGCAGATCGAGCAACTCGACGAACGGGTTCATGGGTTTAACGAGACATTCGGCGATCGCTCGGGCCACCTGCTCGGGCGCCATCCGATCCCCGCCGCGATTGGGGGATCCCATCCCCACTTCCTGCCAGAACTTGACCATCGCGAGGGCCCGGCCCTTCTCGAACGCGGATCGAAAGGGCGTCTCGACGACGCCGAGGCGAACCGTCAAGACGTGCGCGTTCAGCGCCCGAAGTTCAGAACGGAGCCCGTCGGCCACGTATTCGACCGCAAGCTTGCTCGCTCCGTAGGGCAGGAGATGGGGGGTTGTATCGACCGCCTGGCTCGACGAAATGAAGATGATCGTTCGGCGAGTCTCGTCGCCTTCCCACCCGCCAATGACCGCATGCGTCAGGAGCAGCGTGCCCGTCAAATTCGTCTCGATCACCGTACGGATCTCTTCGACGGACTGCTCGGAGAAGGCACCCGGAATCGCAATGCCGGCATTGTTGACGAGTAGCTCAACAGGTCCGAGGGCATTCGAAACGCCCGCTACGAACCCGTCGATCGAAGGCGCTGACCGAAGGTCGAGGCTCTGCGCGTAGGCACGCACACCCTTTGCTTCGATCTGCTTGGCGAGGTCTTCGAGCCTCTCCACCCGCCGTGCGCCGAGCGCGACGTCCCAGCCGCGATCGGCCAGCTCGAGCGCGATCGAGCGTCCAAGGCCCGAGGAAGCGCCCGAGACGAGCGCGACACCCGCCATGCCTACTTGTCCTTCTGCGAGTACTTGCCGGCTTCGTAGTTCACGAGATCGGCATCGGTCTCGCGCTCGAGGCCGTGCTCCTTCACGTATTCACCGGGATCGGCTGCGTAGTCGACCCGCTCCTGCGTCAGGGCGATCCTCCAGCGACAATGCGGCTCGTCCTCGCTCGCCCGCGGCGGGAGCTTCTTCGGATCGATTCGAACCTTCTCGTTCCAGCGCGCAGAGCCGTGGCGGAATCCGAAGAGCTCGAGGTGGCCGCAGATCTTGTTGCACATGTAGTCCATGACTTCGGGGCCGCCCCTCTCGCCCTGCTCCGGCACGTCGCATTGGGGCGTGTACATCTCCCACTCGTGATCGCCCACCTGCTCGAAGGTCAGCGTCATGCGCGTGCTCATCGCCGGCAGACACTGCCAGACCTTCATGGCGGCGGTCTCATCGTCGTCGTTCTCGAAGTTCATCAGTTTCGAGATCGTGAAGTTCTCGTGATCGCCCGCACCGCCGTCGGCGAACCAGACCTCGTGGTGCATCTCGTCTGCCACCTCCTGGCCGAAGCGTTTGATCGCGGCCTGGTACCACTGGCGGTTGACGGTGCCGTAGATCGATCCGCCAATCTCGACGAGCTTCTCGAGCCCTTCCTTCGAGAAGTCGGAGATGTGCAGGTCGGGTTGGAAGGGGCCCGAGTAGTCGTCGAGCTCGAGGGAGGGGCGAGATGGCTTCCGGGTACGCATGAATATTTCCTTTCTAGACGGATCAGTGGATCGGAATCCAAACCGACGAGTTCGAATCGCGATCGCTACGGATCGCCACCCAGGAGACAGGTGATGGCAACCTTTGCCCTGCTTCCATCCGGGTGGCTTGTGCGCTGGGAGACTAGGCCAATCGCGCAGGCAGCGCGGGCTCGATCCGCCCTCTACTCTCTCGTCCAGACGAGTTCGAGAAGAGCGAGGAGAAGCGAATGCACGCATTCATCACGCATATGAGGGCGAAGCCGGGCAAGCGAGACGAAGTGATCGCGCTGACGACGGTGATGCTCGAAAAAACGCAGTCGGAGCAGGGTGTCCCGGTCTATCTCTTCCATACCGAGTCGGACAGCCCGGACGATTTCTGGTTCTACGACCTCTACGAGTCGGACGACGCGCGCACCGCGCACGAGGCTTCCGAGGAATTCGGCAAGACGATGCCCGCGCTGATGGAGGTTGCGGAGCTCGTCGCGTTCACGAAACTCGACCCCTATGGTCCGATGAAGAATCACCCCGGGTCGGGCTCTTGACGCGGTCCCCTGGACGGCTTCGCCGCTCGATGGGTCGTCGCGAGAGCGTCTTGGATGGGGTGCATCGAAAGGAAGGTAAATGTTCGACCTGAGCGGGCGACTCGCGCTGGTCACCGGAGCAGGACAGGGGATCGGTGCTGGCGTGGCGGCCCATCTGGCAGACCAGGGCGCTCGGGTCCTGGTGAATGATCTCGCCCTGGACCGGGCCGAGCGCGTAGCCTCGTCGATCGAGACGAAGGGTGGTGACGCGGAGCCGCTCGTTTTCGACGTAACCGACCTCGCGGAAGTGGTCGAGGCGCTCGCCTCACGCGGGCTCGACATCGTCGTCAACAACGCGGGCAACGCCGGCGCTCGGATGATGCAGCCCGCACCCTTTCGGGAGATGGATCCAGCCCAGTGGGCTCCACCCATCGACGTCAATCTCCACGGTGTCATGAACACGACACACGCGGTGCTCGCGGGAATGTGCGAACGCGGATTCGGGCGGCTGATCACCGTCTCATCGGGCGCGGGCGTCGTCGGATTACCGATCGGTGTCGCACCCTACGGTGCGGGCAAGGCCGGCGCGATCTCGTTCATGCGCCACATCGCGATCGAGAATGCCGCCTTGGGCGTCACCGCCAATTCGGTCGCGCTCGGACTGATGGCGATGACGGAAGTCCACGACGAGGCCCTCGTGGCCAAGCTCGCGTCGACGGTTCCCTGCAGACGGCTCGGAACAGGGGATGACCTCGGCCCCGCCGTCGTATGGCTGGCGTCTCACGAGGCATCCTGGGTGACAGGCCAGACGATTCATGTTAACGGTGGATCCGTGACCACCTAGCGTTGAGCGAGTGATCCGATTCTGAGAAGACACGGGCTCATCGGCGCTGCTTGGATGGAAACTACGCTTGGCCTCGCAGGGAGGATTAATAGGAATCCTCCCCTGGAATCGTGAATTCGCCCATGGAGAACCTTTCCATCCCCGGATTCGACTCCCGCACATCCGATCGACAGACATAACCTCTCGCAACGGTCTCGGTCGCCGGCCGATCGAATTGTCTCTTGTAGTTCGCGGACTGGCCGTAGAACACGCGGAACGTGTCCCTTGTCCAGAGATCAGGCTGTTACTGATACCGTGCCCGGAGATCATCATCCACCGACTCGTTCCAGTCGACCCCCGACTCCCAAGGTCGCCGCTCGCTTCGCTGCCTCTGATCCACCCAGAGCGCTGCTGAGATCGGGAGTTGATTCGCTATGCGCTCGACCTGAGCCCCGGCTCGCAGTGCCTCCACAGCTATTATGAGATGGATGACGTTGCAAGCTTCACGGCAGACGCCGCCTGCGACACAATTGCGATCTACGACGCTGCTGCAGAACGCGGCGCGAAGGTCATCGTTCCACCGAGAGTATCAGCGACGAGATCGACGCGATCTGGCGCTCGAGATCGCACCGTCAGACGCGTAAGGAAGGTCGACCGTCGCCGGTGGAAGAAGGAATCGGGATACTATCAGCAGGCTCGCGTAGAAAACATCTTCTTCAGGTACAAATCGCTCATTGGCGGCCGGCTTCGGACGCGTCATCCGGACGCGCAGCGGAGGGAAGCAACGATCGCTTGCAACATCCTGAATCGAATGGCTGAGTTCGGTTGGCCAGAGCCCGTTGCGATCGGCAGTGGATGAAGATCATTCGGGGACGGAAGAGCCGCTGCCGCATTTCCGATTCATGCACCAACGCCAGCCTCAGACGGCGGGCAGCCTGTTAAAGGGGACCTCGCCCGGATTTCCCTCGTCCGCAAGCACGCGATCGATCGCCTGCCGATCGTCGTCCGACAACATCCATCCGACGGCGCTCGCGTTGCGCCGGAGCTGGTCGACGTTGCTCGCGCCGACCAGTACCGCGGAGACACCGGGCCGACCCGAGAGCCAGGACATCGCCAGGTCGAGGATCGAGTGACCACGCTCCGCCGCAAAGGACGTGAGCTTCTCGACCTTGTCGAAGTTGCCCGAGGAGGCCACCTTCGCGTAGTAGTCGACGTCGGCCAATCGGGAACCGCTCGGGAAGGCCCGATCGCGCGAATATTTCCCCGTCAGTAGGCCGGAGGCGATCGGGTAGAAGGGCATGATGCTCACGTCATAGTGCCGACAGGCGGGCACGATCTCGTCCTCGACATGGCGCTTCAACAGGTTCCACTCCATCTGACAGGCGACGAACCGAGCGCCCCCAGAGACGGCCGCCGTGTGGTCCGCCTCCGCCACCTGCCAGCCGAAGAAATTCGAGGATCCGATGAAACGGACTTTGCCCTGGCGCACCAGGTCGTCGAGGGCCGCCAGCGTCTCCTCGATGGGTGTGTCGGGGTCGGGATGGTGCATCGTGTAGAGATCGATGCAGTCGATACCGAGGCGGCGCAGACTGCCCTCACACGCCTCGATCACGTGCTGTCGCGAGCCGTCCGCACGATAGCGGTCCCGGCCCGTGAACTTGCTCGACACGATGACTTCGTCTCGATGCCCCTTTATGGCCTTGCCCAGGATTTCCTCGGAGCGTCCCTCGGTGTAGTTGTCCCCGGTATCGAAGAGGTTGATTCCCAGATCCAGGGCGGCCGCCACCAGATTCTGTGCAGCCGCCGCGTCGAGTCTCTCTCCGAAATCCACGGTTCCGAGCCCCACAGCCGAGACCTGTAGACCCGAATCGGCGACCGGTCTGCACTCCATGACCGTCTCCCCTCCAGTTCGAGCGCGGCTCAATCGCGCTCGTATTTCGGAGCCAACTCGTGGGGATCGCGCCCGAGCAGGGCCGCCGCCGATTCGAACATCTCGCGAAGCGCGCCCCGGGCCGGACTGAAATCCACACTCCGAATGACCCGGGCGCTCGCGGGCAGGGACATCGCCGGATAGCTGCTTCCGTAGAGGAGCTGCCCCTCGAGCCCCGCGCGGACGGCTTCGAAGAAGCCCTCCTGCTCGGGCATGTGGGGGTAGAGGTCGGGCATCACGTAGACATTCGGACACATCAGCGCGACGGCACAGACCTGGGTCACCCAGGGCCAACATCCATGGGCCACGATGATCCGGAGGTCGGGGAACTCGAGCGCGACCCGCTGGATTCGGACCGGGTCGATGAAGGAGAGGTCGGGAGAGAGCAGGAAGCTCCCGTTCAGACTAACGAGGAGACCCTCGTCCCGGCATAGCTCGTAGATCGGGCGCAGCGCCGGGTCGTCGTTGTGGCGGGCGGGACTGGCCATGCCGTTGTCGAGGGCGACGCCGGCGAAGCCCAGCTCGCGGAAGAGGCCTATTTCGCGCAGTGCGGTCTCGACGTCGCTGGTATCCACACCACCGAAGCCAGCGAAGCGCTCCGGATAGCGGGAGACGAGCTCGGCGACGTCGGTGTTATCCACCCCCGCCCGCCCCGTCACGACGGCGAAGACGACCCCCGCCTCGTCCATCTCCTCGAGAAAGAGATCGAAGGATTTTTCGTCCCTCGAAGCGACTGGATCGCGAAAGCAGAGTCGAACGATCGCGGGCAGGCCGAGTCCCTCGTCGAGCGGGTAGCCGAGCGTGAAGAAGCTCGGAACGAAGCTCTCGTAGGGCGGACGAATCCTAAAATCGATCAACGGAACCTGTTCAGGTGACATCCCGTTGCGTCCTTTCAGTTGGCGGCGAATCCCGGGTCGGATCTGCACGACCCAAGAAAAGGAATAGCGCAGCCAGGGTCAAAACGACCGCGACGGCACCCTGGAAGGACATCACGTAGCTGCCGGTCAGGTCGTAGGAGAGGCCCGCCAGCGGAGGCGCCGAGAGCGCGAAGGGGAGGACCAGGGGCGCCTGGCTACCATTGACACGACCGATGATCTCCTCCCTGAAATAAAGGCTGTTCAGATAGGGCCCGAGCACCAGGAAGGGGCCGATCGTCATGCTGTAAAGACCCGCCGTGAAGAGGAAGAGGGCCAGGGTCTCTCCGGTCGAGATGAGCATCCACGCAACGGCCTGGAGCGCAAGCAAGCCGACGGTCACTGCGATCAGGTGGTTCTTGATGCGGTCGGCAATGCTCGCAAAGCCCAACTTCGAAACCAGGGACACGAAGGCGCCGAAGGACATCACGATCGAGGCCTCTTCGACCGTGAGTCCGACCTCGCGAAGATGCGGTGCGAGGGAGAAGGCGTAGAACGCGGCCATCCCCAGCAGCACCGAAAAGGTCAGCCCGATGATCCAGAAGGCTCGACTCGCCATGAATTCCCAGGTCGGCGCAACCGGCCCTCTCCCCGTTTCGATTCCCGAGAGATTCGAGCCTCGCGCCTGTGAATCGCGCGGAATACAGACGATGAAGACGCTCAGTGAGAGTCCGCCCACGAGGATCGCCAGGCTCAAGAGGGCCACGCGCCAATCGAAGTGTCCGAGCAGCTGCGCCACGGCCAGGGGCAGGAGGATGCCCGTCGCGCTCGTGCCCGTCGCAGCCAGGGAGAGCGCTCGGCCGCGCAGGGCCTCGTAGTGGTTCGTCACGAGGACGATGGCGGGCAACGGCGCATAGAGCGTGAGTCCGATGACGGCGAACAGGTAGCTCACGAAGAGCAGTGGGAGATCCGTCGCGCGCGAGCTCATGAAGAGGGCCGTGGTCGCCAGGGCCGCCCCACCGAGCATGATTCTCCGGATCGAATGTCGATCGAGGAGCGGGCCCAGAACGGGACCCATCACGGCCTGAATGATCAGGAGCATCGACATGCCCATAGCGAGGGAGGCGTGGCGGGCCTCGAAGAAAGCCGCCAGGGGATCGACGAAGAGTCCGTAGCAGGCGAAGAGACCTGGCCCGAGCCCCTGGGCCGCGAAGGCGGCCAGCGTAACGCGCCATCGGCCAAAGAACGTGTCCGACCCCACCTGCATGCTGGCCCTCTTGAACCCGGGACGCGCATCCGGGGGCCGAAAGCCACCCGCCTGGATCTTTCCGCGGACAAAAAAACTTCGAGCGGCGTTTCCCGCACCACCGATACTAGAGGCTATCTAAAAAATACTCTAAACCGGCGCTACTCTCCATCTGCAGTCGGATTCTCCCTCTGATTTGCTCACCCACCCCCTTGATGGGGAACGCGCTTGGATATCACCGACGAGCAGTGGGCGTTCATCGAACCGTTGTATTCGAAGCCTCCTCCGCGTTCGGACGGTCGAAGAAGACCGAGGCGGGATCCACGAGACGTGGTGAACGGCATTCTGTGGATTCTCAGAACCGGCGTCCAGTGGGCGGACCTGCCCGATCGCTACCCGCCCTACCAAACTTCTCACCGCTAGTTTCACACTGGTGTCGAGACGGGACACTGAAGCGTCTTCTTCACGCCCTAGCGCGAGAGCTATTTCAAACAGCGCTGATCTTCCTGTCGCCGTCGGGATCACAAGTGCTTCCCCGCATGAAGTCCCCCTCGTCGCTGGAAGGTGGAACGCCTCTTCGCCTGGCTTCAGAACTACCGAAGACTCATCACCCGGCTCGAATATCACGCCGAGAACTTCCTCGGCTTCGTACATCCCGGATGCATGTTGATCCTCTTCAGGTATTTTCGAGATGGCTAGTTGTTCTGACGACCAGGCTCCCGTCGGGGCTACGTGGTTCGTTCCCGAGCCATCCTCCCGAGTTCGACGACTTCGCGATGATAAAGCCGATACCACGACCGGCCAGCTTTGCTGCTCCATCGCGACTCACCTAGGCTCCAGGCGCTGCACGAAATAGGGAGACTCTCGCTGTGAATGCCACTCTGCCTCGGATCTCGAAGCGACGCCCGACTTTCTCACGGGATCTGATCGGCACAGTCGCTGTCAGCCTGCTGCTCTACGCCGGCGGCTGTGTACTTCCTCAGCAGAAAGTCGGTCCGGGGGGATTCTCGGCGAAGCGCCTCGAGGCGGTGACGACCGCCATGCAGGACGCGGTCGATCGCGGCGAGGTGGGGGGCATCGTGACCCTGCTCTTTCGGCGCGGCGAGGTGGCCCAGGTCAACGCAGTCGGCTGGCAGGACAAAGCGGCCACGATCCCGATGGCCCGAGATTCGATCTTCCGGATCGCGTCCATGAGCAAGCCGATCACGGCGGTCGCGACATTGATCCTGTTGGACGAAGGCAAGTTCGCGCTGGACGATCCCGTCGACCGCTGGCTGCCGGAGCTGGCGGATCCCGAGGTGCTGCGCGATCCGACCGAGGCGCTCGACTCGGGATATCCTTCACCGCACCCCATCCGCGTCATCGATCTCCTCACCCACCGCTCCGGGATCGTCACACCGCGGGCCGATCCAGGCCCCCTTCTCGATGCACTCACGGAGGCCGACGCGAACAACTCCGTCGGCTACGACCAGTGGCTCGCGTGGATCGGCGCGCTGCCGCTCGCGCACGAACCCGGCACGACTTTCGACTACGGAAACTCCTACGACGTGCTAGGCATCTTCGTCGAACGCGTCTCGGGCAAGAAATTTCCCGACTTCGTGCGCGAACGCATCTTCGAACCGCTGGGCATGGATGACACCGCCTTCTGGGTCCCCCCGGACAAGCGATCTCATATGGCCCGCCTGCAGTCCCTGGGGCGCGTTCCCGCGTCGTGGATTCCAACCCATACCGAGGTGCCGGCATACCCCTCTGCTGCGGGGGGGCTGCATTCGACCGTCGACGACTACCTGAGGTTCGCCCGAATGTTGTTGGGCCGGGGAGAGCTCGGGGGCGAGCGCATTCTTTTGCCCAGCACCGTCGATGCCATGACCACCAACTACCTGACGCCGGAGCAGCGCAAGGGGCTCCCCTTCGGCGGGCCGCAGGGCTACTGGGAGGGCCAGGGCTTTGGCCTGGGCGTGGCCGTCAAGCAGAGCCCGACGGTCGTGAGCTCGGAGCTGGGCATAGCGTCCGTGGGGTCATTCGGATGGCCGGGTGTGTTCGGCACGTGGTGGGAGGCCGACCCGCAGCAGGACATGATCCAGATCTTCATGGTCCCCGGCGGTGACGCAAAGCCAGCCCGGTGGGCCTTCCAGGCCGCGGCCTACCAGGCCATCGGGAACTGACCGGTCAGGGCCAGACGGCCATGTTCGGCCCGCACCCGTTGTGTGCAAAAACTCGGTCGACCGTCTGAGCGTCCCTCCTTATCGTAGTCATTGAGGAGGCCGCCCTGCCTTTCGTGCCTCTCAACATCCCCGCTAGGACAACAAGCGCCTCGCAAGCTCCCAACCGCCAGAATCCACAGCGGAGAACTCAAGTCCAATATCGGCACGAGCGTCCGCTCCCCACCCGTCTCCGGTTGGCTGCGCGCAAACAACACCCCGCAACATCGGCGCACATGCCGGCAACGTCGCCCATCTCGCCGCGCAGCCCTTCGAGCACGATCCGGATCTTCTCTTCCGGAGAGAACTTCCGCCGGGTCCTCCAGCGGATCTCTCCCACCGCCGCTTCGCTCGTCTGATTCTTCTGCTTCGCCATGTCGAGACACTCCTGGGGGTCCTCCGGACCCCGCCTGGTGTCTCTTGCCTTAGGAGCGGTTGGAGTCCGGATCCTGCTGACGGGAAACACTCCGTTTTCAGCACCACCTATACAAGGCATGACGACAACTAAGCCTCGACGAGGCGACTCGGCCCCTTCCGGGGAGGCGTCAAACGCACCATGTACCACGTTCTGACTCATCTCGGACTGAAGCATCCGCCCGGATGATCGCACGGTTCCCGAGTTCTTCTACGAGCGAGCTCGGGTGCCATGTACTCGGACAGAAGAGTTAGGAGCGATTGCGCCGACGGCTCTTCGCCGCAAGGCCGAGGAGGAGAGCGGTGGACGGTTCGGGAACCGCCGACCAGACGGCGTAGGTCTGTTGAGGATTAAGGAGGAGATCTGACCATCGATCCCCAAGAATAAAGGAACACCCGATGTCGATGAGAGAACAGCCGGGAGAGGGGGGGCGGGGAAGGTAAGAACCCCGGTAAGGGCCGATTTCTCCCCGGCGGGGCGCTAGTTGTCGGAAACGTACTTAGCGGTGGTGGCGGAAGCGCAGCTTGTTTCCCCTATCCACCGTCTGGGCAAAATACCACCGATTGCATCGCCCAGAGGACTCTGCGGGTAGCTTCCAAATGCCTCGACCATTAAAGTTCCTGGATGCGAGTTCGGATTCAGCGAGTCACTTTCGCAGTCACGGACTGCACCACCCGGCTTCCCTTTCGGTTCGGTATGAACACGATGACTTGGGCGCCAACCTTGACGGCCCGCGTTGAACTCGAAGGAGACGGTGGAACAGCAGTGGGTTTCTCGGCGGACTTGTTGGTGCCCAAGTGGTTCGAGAAAGATCCCAGGAAGTCTATCCAGGATGACGTGGAGGGACTGATAGAGAGCGCACGCCTCGCCGCCCGGGCCGCCACATCACAATCCTACGAAACAGTCTTTGAGCTGTGGTGGCGCACGTACCAGCAGCGTGTTCACGGTCAATCGGTGGACTCGCCAGACCGCTTGCTACGTGGCTTTGGCGTCGCCCTTGTAGAGCGTGCAGTGATGGATGCCGTCTGCCGCTTGGCAGATATGAGCTTCTTTGATGCATTGAAGGCGGACCTGTTTCAAGTCGAGCCTCACCTCGTTTACCCAGAACTCGATGGGTGGTCATTGGCGCAAAGCCTGCCCACAGCTCCCCTCGAACACATCGCCTTGCGGCACACGATTGGCTTGCTCGATCCATTGCGCGACGCAGACATTGAGGAAGTTGACCGCGTCGACGACGGTCTCCCGCAATCTTTTGAAGACGACGTGCGGGTCAACGGCCTCAAGTGGTTCAAGCTCAAGTTATCCGGCGACTCAAACGTGGACATTCCACGCACGTTGGCTTTTGGCGAAGTGTTGAGCGAAAACGTCGGGCAGGCAGCGCGCTTCACCGTGGACGGCAACGAGCAATTCTCGGACGCCAGCGGATTACTTTCGTTCTTTCAGCAGCTGGACAACGAGCCCGGGGGGCGCGCGCTACTCGAGGGACTGCTCTATATCGAACAGCCCTTGCCGCGCGCCATCAGCCTGGTCGACGAGGCCGCGCCGATTCTCGCCGCTCTAAAGGAAATCGCGCCAGTCATCTTGGACGAAGCGGATCACGGAGTCGAAGCCTTGCCGCGCGCTCTCGACCTCGGGTACGGCGGCGTATCGGTCAAGAATTGCAAGGGCGTGTTACGCGCCATGCTGCATCGCGGCCTCTGCGAGCAGCGAGGCGCCTTCCAATCTGGCGAAGACCTCACAAACATGGGCGTGCTTGCACTTCAGCAGGACTTGGCGACTATGAGCGCTCTCGGACTTGGACATGTGGAACGCAACGGGCACCATTACTTCCGTGGGCTTGATCACCTCTCGAAGAAAGAGGCCGCGAGCGCAGCGGAGCATCACCCCGATCTTTGGAAGGGCACGGTGGATGGTCATTTCATGAAGATCGTCGGAGGAAACCTGGACATCTCCAGCTTGCAGTCAAAGGGTTACGGCTACGCGTCCAAGATCGACTGGGAAGCGCGCACACCACTGGAACGCTGGACGTTCACGGAGCACTAGACATGGAGTTCAAGACGCCAGGTCGATGCAAACGCTGGGACGAATTCAATGCGCGCTGGAAAGCGATTGCGCCAGAACTCGCTAGCGATGAAGTGCTGTACGGCGCGGACGGCGCACTCGGCAAACCCTACACGCTGAAGAACAAACTGATCGGCAACCGCTGGGCCATCCATCCCATGGAGGGTTGGGACGGCACAGGAGACGGCCTACCCAGTGAGGACACCCTGCGGCGCTGGCAACGTTTTGGCTTGAGCGGCGCCAAGTTGATCTGGGGCGGCGAGGCCGTAGCCGTGATGGCGGAAGGTCGGGCAAACCCCCATCAACTCTATGTGAACCCGAGCGTGGACACTCGTGCAGGATTGGCGCAATTGCGCGAGGCCTTGATCGATTCCCACGAGTCCACGGGCGCGGCAACCGATGACATCTACATTGGCCTCCAGCTAACTCACTCGGGGCGCTTCTGCCGACCGACGGGCGATGGCCCCGCGCCGCGCATCGCCTATAGGCATCCGGTACTCGATGCACGCGCTGGCGTGCAGTCCGATGACGCCATTCTCAGCGATATGGAACTCGAAGGCATCACGGAACGCTACGTGCAAGCAGCCACTCACGCCCAGGCGGCAGGTTTCGAGTTCGTGGATGTGAAGTGTTGCCACGGATACCTGTTGCACGAACTGCTCGGCGCCAAGACGCGGCCAGGACCTTACGGCGGAAGCTTCGAAAACCGCACGCGCTTCTTCCGCGAGACTGTCGCAGCGATTCGCTCTGCTTGCCCGGGTCTCGATATCGGCGTGCGCGTTTCCATCGGTGATCTGCACCCCTTCTCTCCCGGCGAGGATCGACGAGGCGAGCCAACGGGTTGGAACGATTCACTCCCTTACACCTACGGTTTCGGTGTTGACGAGCAAGATCCGCGGCGCGTGGACTTGACCGAGAGCTTCCTGCTTCTTGAGCTGCTTCGAGGCATGGGGATCTCACTCGTGAACTTGACGCTGGGTTCGCCCTACTACAACCCGCACCTGCAACGGCCCGCGGCCTACCCGCCGAGTGATGGCTATCAGCCGCCCGAGGACCCATTGCATCAGGTAGCCGAGCACCTGCGCATCACACGTCAGTGCAAAAGTGCCTACCCCGACCTCGCCCTCGTGGGCACGGGCTACAGCTACCTGCAAGAGTGGCTACCGAACGTTGCCCAGCACGAACTGGCGCAGGGCCACGTGGACTTCGTCGGCCTCGGACGCATGGTCCTAAGCTATCCCGAACTTCCCCTGCACGTCTTGCGCGGGCAGCCCTTGGAGCGCAAAAAAATCTGTCGCACATTCAGCGACTGCACCACCGGACCCCGGAACGGTCTACGTAGCGGATGCTATCCGCTCGACGCCCACTACAAGGTGCGCCCCGACTACACGATCCTGAAGGAGATCAAGGAGCGTATGAATTGAAAGACGCCGCAGAAGGTGTCCACGATCTGGAACAACTCGACGCCAAGCCATTCCTACCCAGGACACTCGGCTACCTGCGCCTGATCGGACCGGGGTACATGCAGTCGGCGATGACCCTGGGCGGTGGGACAGCCTTCGCGTCAATTTTCGCCGGTGCAGCCTTTGGCTACCAACTGCTCTGGGTCGCGCCCCTCGCCATGTTGCTCGGCATCATCGTGTTGTCGGCGGTAGCGCACCAAACGCTTTCAACGGGCGAGAATCCATTCCAGGCCATGAAGCGTCATGCAGGAGGCTTCTTCGCTTACGGCTGGGCCTTCAGCGGAATCGCGTCCTCAATCATTTGGCAGTTCGCGCAGTACGCCCTCGCGAGTTCAATGCTCGTGGCGTTGGCAAAGAACGCGGGCTACGAAGTGTCGAGTGCGGCCATGGGAATTGCTGCACTGGCTTGGTGTATCGCGGTGGCCTTGTTGTACGACGCCACACCACGGCTTGTGAAGCTCTACGAGAACATCATCAAGGGCACCGTCTGGTTCATCATCGCTTGCTTCGGCTTCGTGGTGATCAAAGCGGGCATCCCCCACCCTGAAGACCTCTTGCCAGGCCTTGTTCCCTTCCGCATCCCTGGTGAAAACCAGGGCGTGGTTGGTTCGACCCTCGTCGTCTCCGGGCTCGCCGCCGCCGTGGGAGCCAACATGGTGTTCGTCTACCCCTACACGCTGCGCAAGCGAGGTTGGGGAAGGCCGCACCGCCGACTCGCACGCATAGACTTGGGTTTTGGCATGTTTCTACCCTACGCCATCGCTGCGAGTTTGATGGTCGTTGCCTCCGCAAGCGTCTTCTACTACGGCGACCCTGAACTGTTCACTGGCAAGAAGATTGCGCCCTGGCAGGCAGCGGAGATGTTGGCAGCACCGGACCGTCTCGGCCCCACAGTCGGTATGTGGGTCTTTGGTCTCGGCATCGTGGCCATGGCTTTGTCCTCCATCACGATGCAAATGCTTTGCTCGGGTTTCGCCCTGTGCGAGATGTTCGGTTGGAAGACGGAAGGCCCCCGCTACAAGATCGGTCTCCTACTGCCCGCCATTGGCGTGCTGGGGTCCGTGTTTTGGAATGACATGCGACTGTGGATCGCGGTGCCCACCAACGTGTTCTGCGGGTTCCTCCTCCCCGTGGCGTATATCGGGTTCATCCGTTTGCAACGCAGCCGCGCATACCTCGGTCAAGATCGCCCGGACGGGTTCCAGGGCAAGTTGTGGGTTGCCGGCATGTGGGTCAGCACGTCGGTGCTGGTTGGTTTCCTGAGCTGGTTTGCCTGGAACAACGTGCCAGGCTGGCTAGAAGAGATTCGCTCGTGAGGGTTCAGGTTGATTCGGCGTTCGGCCCGGTAGAACTGGCCGATGATGTGCTCACGCAGCACCGCGACGAGATCGCAGCTACATCACCAGCGGATCCGGTGCGGTTGGTCTACGCCGCGGCTCACCTCGTCATGAAAGCGGATTATGCGGAGGTCGAACACACCCTGGATGTCTCCGTTCCCACGAGCGAGCTTTCCAATCACATCGATTGGAAACGCACCTTCGAGCTCCGCCGACGTCTCGATGCACTGGGATTCGGAATCGCCGAGGCCATGGACACGGAGCAACGTTTTCAAATCGGTTGGGAAAACGCAGCGCGCTTGATCGAAGGCGCCGGTGAGCTCCAGCTCAAGAACGGCTTCGTCGCGGGTGCGGGAGTCGACCATCTCTCCTGCATTGCCGATGAGGACGCACTGGTCGCTGGCGTCATCTTCCAAGTCAACGCCATTCAAGCCGTGGGTGGTATCGCTATTCTCTTGCCCCTGCCATGGCTTTGCGAACAGGGCTACGACGAGGATGGCTTTGTGCGAGTCTACGGCAAGCTGGCCGACGCCCTGAATGGCCCACTCTTCGTTCACTGGCTGGGAGAGATGTTCCTGCCTGCGCTCAAGGGCTATTTTCCAGGCGCGAGCTTCTCGCGCATCATGGCCGCCCACCCGCAGACCTTGCGTGGCGCCAAGCTCTCGTTGCTGGATGCCGAACTCGAGCGTCGCCTGCGTGCCGACCTCGCGACGCGAGATCAAATCATGCTCACGGGTGACGACTTCAACTTCGCTGAACTGATGGCTGGAGGCCCAATCACGGGTACAACGCACATCCTCAACCGCACCGTCCCAACCGGGGAATTCAGTCACGGCTTACTCGGCATCTTTGATGGCATAGCGGAGCCAGCAAGCCTGGCCTTGCAGTTTCTAGCGCGCGGAGACGAAGCGCGCTATCTGGAGCTGATGGAGCCCTGCGCGCAACTAAGCCGGCATTTATTCGAAGCACCGACGCAACACTACAAGGCGGGCCTCGCGTTCCTCGCTTGGCTGAACGGCGATCAACCAAACGCGATGCTCGTGCAGCACGAAGAGAGCGCGCGCTCCATCCAACACTACGTGAAAGCGGCATGCTTGGCTTCCGCAGCGGGTGTGATTCGAGATGCGGAACGTGCCGCTCGACGGTTGACTGAGTTCTTGGTCAGAGTCTGAGAGCCTAACCCATTCTCCAGCAGTCCACTTCACAGCCTAGAAGTCGAGGAAGTCGAACCCACTGCGGTGATTGGCACATCGGAGCGCGAGCTGACCACCGGTGCAGAGCAGGCGTGGTAGTGAATGTCGTTTCAGCCGGAGCTTAGCTGCCCCTCGAGGCTCTCTTCGCTTTCTCCGGCCGACTCAAACTCATCTCAGGTACGCGTTATTCAGGTTCGCGTCTCCTAGGTCGACGCCGGCCTCTAGGTTGATTCCCGAATACGGGTGGTTGCCGCCGAATATGTCCTGGATGGGATCAACAATCGTCCCATCAGTCCGCTGGTCAAAGGAGACATCTTCGTTGACCAGTTTAACTACGGGGTTGTTGCCGCAGAAATCGTCACCAAGCGATGTCTCGAAGAGACTTATCAATTTGACGATGCCTGCACTCCGATCGCAGTTGCGTCGCCGCTGTTAGTGCTCGATTCGGGTCGAACATCGATGGAGAATTTTAGCTACATGTGGGAAGCAGGCGGGGTTACCTACGGATTGACGACACTGCCGTTTTCGACAGTCGCAGTTGATCGCTCGGGGCCGATTCCGGTCACGCGACCGACGTTGGGTATGTTCACAACCTCCGCGAATCCGGTCGACACTACGACGCACGCTCGATTGCTCGACCCCACGATCCAGAAGCGGGTCATCACCGAGCGACCGTACACCGGTGTTGTTCCGGAGCCTTCGACTGCCTACACGCTCCCGATCGGCGCGGCGTTCCTTGCTGGGCTTGCCGGATTCGCTTTCGCGCGAAGAGGAAATGAATGATGAAGACCCTGCTTGTCGCATTGCTGTTCCCGGCCGCCAACACAGCCACCGCCCAGAACCTCAACCCCTAGCAGCTCGTTGGGCATACGACGACGACGCACACGGGGGGCCAAGGAGTGGGGACCTTCACGCTCGCGTGCCAAACGGACTACGATGTTTCCGATCCGCTCCGCGTGCTCGAGGACTCTCTTCTTGCGATGAATTCCCCTCTGGTCGTTCGTTAGTTGGACCTCCTGGGCCATGATCTAAAGAGATCATGGCCGGTTGTCCGGCTAGATCTGCAATTTCACAGGAGCAAGAACCGGCGGCTTGGGCCGGCCGAAGACCGCGGTCGACATCCTGTCTCTGATTCTGACGATGGCCCGCGACAACCAGAGTTGGGGCTACACGCGAATCCGAGGAGCACTCCACAACCTGGGACACGAGATCGGTAGGAACACGATCAAACGGATCCAGCTCGAACACGGATTCGATCCGATCCGACCCGGAGAAAGGGAACGTCGTGGGAGACGTTCTTGAAGGCTCACTGCGGCGCGATTGCGGCCACCGATTTCTTCAGCGTCGAAGTGCTCACGCGGTCCGGGTTGGTTCGGTATTTCGTTCTGTTCGTGATCGACCTCAAGACGCGTAGAGTCGAGATCGCCGGAATCATTGGTGGGCCGGATTGCGAGTGGATGGGACAGATCGCGCGAAACCTCACCGATTGCGACGATGGATTCCTGAACGAGAAACGCTTTGTCGTCTACGATCGAGGTTCTCAATTCACGAAACCGTTACGCTCGATTCTAGAATCGTCAGGCGTCGAGACAATAGAACTTTCCGCGCGCANCCGAAATCTGAATGCCTACGCGGAGCGATTCGCTCGCTCGNTCAAGTCCGAGTGCTTGACTCACATCATCCCCTTCGGAGAGCGACATCTGCGCCACGCGGNGAGCGAATAGGCGGATCACTACTACCACGAACGGAAGCATCAGAGGCTCGACAACCGGCTGGTAGAGGAGCTGCCAGGCGTGGACGAGATGGATTCGAGTGTTGAGCGGCACGAATGGCTGGGTGGGATCCTTAGCTACCATGAACGGAGGGCCGCTTGGGCGGTCGGCTGAGTATTGGCGCCATGCGGGGGACAGTGAGGATGCCTACGACCGCATGAGCTATATCTATGGCCAGTGGGAAGCCGAGAGTCAGCTATGGCTTCCGAATGTCAGTCACTCGGAGGGCTCGCCATTGGGAAGAAGTAGAACGGTTCCGGCGAGCGTCGCACGGCCCTTGCGGGTTCGGGGCCGTCGGTGGGCAAATCGCGCGTCGGGGACAAACGATGAGTTGCGCGAGGACGCTTCGATATTGAGTCGCCTCAGTGGATAGTATCCCGTCCACACTTCGAGACATCGATGAGGATTGGTTGTCGCAGGCGTTGTCGATGCAGGCGCCAGGGACCCGGGTAAGAGAAGTGGAGATTGTGGACGCTCACTCGGGCACCACGGGTCGCGGTCGGTTGAATGTTGCCTACGTAGACGACCGTGGTTTACCGCAGACGCTCTTTGTAAAACTGGCTCCGGACGATGACAAGCAACGCCTGTTTGTCGCCTCCAATGGCATGGGGCGGCGAGAGGCGATGTTTTATCAGGGCTTGTACGCGGAAGTCCCGGTAAGGGTGCCGCGCTGCTATTTTTCTTCTGCCGATGACAGCGGTGAGCAATACATCATGTTGCTGGAGGATTTGGAAGCGAGCGGCTGCAGCTTTCGGAATTCCTCCGAGCGGTGTTCGATGGATTATGCGCGGAGCATGTTGAGCCAGTTCGCGTTGCTGCACGCGCGCTTCTGGGAGAGTCCGCGACTGCAGCAAGACCTGGCCTGGGTCGAACCTCCGTTACAGCACGAGATTGGCGCCCACCTGGTTGCCGCAGCACTGGAACAGTTTGCTCGGGACATGCCGCCGGTATTCCGTGAAATGGGTGAGCTCTACGCGGCAGAGGCAGATGCCATTCATCAGCTGTGGAATCGCGGGGCACCAACTCTGGTGCACGGTGATGTGCATGACGCCAACTTGTTTATTGACAAAGATGTGCCCGGTTTCATGGACTGGGCGCTGATTTGCCGAACTACCGGCATGCGCGACGTGAGTTTCTTTTTGGCAGGCACACTTGACACTGAGGACAGGCGGGTGCACGAGCGAGCGTTGCTGGTGTTTTATCGCGAGTGTTTGTTGGCAGCGGGCGTACAGGCTCCCCCCATGGATGATCTCTGGCGGCAATACCAGTGGCACGCTGCCTACCGGTGGGTAGGGGCGACGAGTACCTTGGCCATGCGTGATGCCTGGCAGCCCGTCGAGTACACGCGCAAGTCGCTTGATCGAATCAACGCGGCACTAACAGACCTGGGTAGTGTAGCCAGTATTTCAGATGCGTTGAGCGGATAAGGGGCTCTACGCTGCGTTTTCCGTACTACCGATAGTAGGCATTGACAAGTAGGCCCCAAGTGTCCCGTTCCGGGGCGGACTTCAGTCCAGATTGATGTCGACGTGCTGAATCCTGCCACTGGCAGGGGGATACCCGAGCCCGCCTTGTCTGGGGTAGTCGACAGGCGATGATCCCCAGGTCGAACGTCTCGTGGATTGTGAGCAAGCCCGCCGACGTCATCGGTAATCGGTCCTCGTCTACGGGCTGTTCATCAACGAGCAACTGGAACACCCCTCCTTTAGCGACGCCACCACCGTCATACGAGAAGGCGTGCCGGATACAGCCGATAAGCGGCGAGGGATCTCGACTAGGGTCGTGTTCTCGCAAGGACATGCCGCGCAAGGCAGGCGAGTAGAGGTGAGCAAGGGCCGCCTTGAACCCGAAACCCAGGCTGCAGGCGCGGCGCCGCCCATGATCATGCCGCGCAGGACCATGTCCTGGATCCTCTGTGCGCGGAGCTTTGTCATGGGGGGACCTCCTTGGTCGCGCAGAGTCAGTCGATGAGGACTCCGCTAGCAACGTTGCCGACTTGAGGGGAGCTGAGAGCGAGGGGCGAGTGCGATCACCTGCCGCGCGGTGTGTGGCTGGGTGTGAGTCGCCCATTCTCAGGTAGGTGTAGTTCCACTATCGTGTTTGCATTGCGCCATCTAATTGACGAGATAGGAAGAGACCACCGTTGTCGTCGTCGAATCAAAATCCGGTCGTGCTTCTGGGGACTCTTCTCGTCTTGCAGGCGGTAGGTGTCGGTGTCCCCCTGGCGTCATTTGGTGTCTTCGTCACCGCGATCTCTGAGGATTTCGAGACATCTCGGTCGGTCATCTCTCTAGGCCTGACGCTATTCATGGTCTCTCAGGCAGTCGCAGGGCCCTTGATCGGTGGGCTCGCTGACCGAGTTGGTGTTCGCGCGATCGCCCTGTTGGGCGCAGCTCTTCTGTCGGTCGGCGTCCTCGGCCTCTCGATGATGCCCGGGCTTCCCGGCGTGGCGGTGTTCTTCGTGGGCCCAACGGCGCTCGGGGCTGTCGCCCTGGGCCCCCTCATCGCCGCAAAGGCCGTGAGCGAAGCTTTCACGGAGAACCGAGCGAGCGCCTTGGGGATCAGTGGTGTCGGCCCATCACTTGGAGGTCTTCTGCTTCCGCCGGTTCTCGCCATCGGGATAGAGCAGTTAGGTTGGCGGGAGATTTGCGCCGCGACGGGTTGGATCATCGGCTTGGCGATATTGCCGCTGGTGTGGTTCGGGCTCCGCGGAGTCGCCGGTGGGCCGCAGGAGGGGGAGGCGGCGACGAATCCACCAGGGCTAACGTTTCTTCGTCAGCGCGAGTTCTGGGTGCTCCTTGCGGTCTTCGGGTCTTCTTTCGCCGTGCTTGTCGCCACCGGGGCGACGCTGCCGCCGCTTGCATCGGACCGTGGTGCGGACGGCGCATCCGCTGCGCTGCTTGTCTCAATCTTCTCGGTCTCAGGTATCGCGGGCAACGTTTTTTTTGGCTGGCTCGCCGATCGAATGGATCATCGAAGGGTCGTGTGGCTGGCGCAACTGCCGCTTATGGCGATGTGCGTGGCACTTGTCCGGTCGGAATCAGGAACGTGGCTCCCCCTGATCGCGGCTGTGGGTGGAACTGCGGGTGGCTTGACGGCGCTATGGGCGACGCTCATCGGCGATGTGTGGCCGGCTGCATACTTTGGGCGCATCATGGGCGTGATGGGAATGCTCATGCTCCCACTGAACATCGCAGGAGTGCAGCTCGCCGCTCTCTCCTTCGATCGACAGGGAGGCTACGGAGCTGCTTTCGCAGTATTTGCTCTCGCAATCGTCGCGGCAGCGGTTGTTCTCCTCGCATTCCGGCACGATGCGGAAGAAGCTTCGACGCTCGACTCGGGGAGAGAATAGGCGATCAGCTCGTCGCGGACGTCAGTACGCGGGTGCGATCGTGCAAGGGTGCGGCGGGTCTCGGGCTGTCAGCCGGTCTTTCCTGCGATCGATCGGATCGATGCGCATTCCGGGCCGTAGTCGACTCGGTGATCGGAGACCATCCGACCCGTGCGTTCCCGAATCTCTCGTGAGAACCACTACCTGTCGTGCGATCGCTCAATCCTCACTGGAAACGGGCGCCCGGAAAATCGGACGTGGTTCATAGTCGTGGTGGAGGCGCTCCGGCGCGCGGGGACGTCCTCGCCTCCGACGAAGCGCTCGTCGTGACCGGCCGATTCCCGCGCTGCCGCTTCTCTAATTTGGTGCTCTGGAATCCCTACCAGATGACCTACGACTACGCTCGGCGACAGACGTCTCTCAATCGAGCTCAGACCGCCCTCGAGCCGGATGGCAGCTTTCGGATGATTGTGGCTCACGAGGACCCCGGACTTCCCAACTGGATCGACACAGAAGGGCGACTCACGGGGACGATGTTCTGGCGCTTCTTCCTCCCCGAGGAGCCACCACAGACGCCGATGGCCGAGGTCGTTAAGCTGGATTGGATCCGAGGCGGCGGCTAGGAGGTGTTCGCTAGACTACTTCCTCGCGGTCGAGCCGTTCGAGTACGGGGAGGTGGAAGGATGAGTCAGGCAAAATCCGACCCGCTCTCGCTCCGGCGGCCGGCGACGCAGCGGCGCGCTGAGGTTCTCCTGCAGTCGGTCCGACAGGCTGCGCGGCAGATCCTGGAGAAGGATGGCCCGAACGGCCTGACGACAAACCACGTTGCCGAACGTGCCGGCGTCTCCGTCGGCTCCGTCTATCACTATTACCCTAACAAGGATGCCATCATCGCCGACCTCTTCGAAGAGCTCGTCAATCAGCTCGCCGAGGAGATTGCGCTCAAGGGCCAGGAGGATATCTACGGGGGACAGTCCCTCCCGGAAGCCTTCGAAACTTTCGTTTCGCTGATGTTCAAGCATCGCTCGCGGCTGGCGGGCCTGCATCGGGAGTTTCTCGAGCGATGGGGCTACCGCTTCGAGATCACGTCGCGGCAGGCGCCGGACGGCCGCACCTTCGCCCAGGTGACACACGATTCTCTCGTCGAACTCCTCAGCGAGCACCGTGAGCGGATCGCGGTGACGGACGCGGACGCTGCCGCCCATGGCGTCAGCCTGCTCGCGGAGGGCTTTGGCCGAGCGTGTTGGGAGGAGCGACTGCCGGGGCTGCCGATCGACGAGATCACACGGAGCGTCGTCAATGCGATGCTCGCGTTCGTGGGCTACTCCGGAGGGCCAGCACAGGCACCTTCGTGATCCAGCAGTTGCGAAGCTAGACCGCCGTTCGTCCTCCGTCGACAGCGAGCGCCGTGCCGGTGACATAGCTCGCGGCGTCCGACGCCAGATAGAGGATGCCCTGGGCGATGGCCTCGGGCTCGCAGTTTCCGAGCGGTGGCATCATGACGCGGAAGAGATCAGGGTCCGTGTCGTCGGGGACCTGGGTTGCCTTTGTCGCATCGGTGAGGACCGAGCCGGGACAGATGCAGTTCACGCGCACGCCCTGCTTGCTGTATTCGACCGCCAGGGCCCGCGTGAGGTTGACGACCGCCCCCTTGGTTGCGCAATACGTCGCGTTGTAGGGGTTGCCCGTGAGACCTGCGACGGAAGCCACGCTCACGACATTGCCACGGGAGCGCACGAGATGGGGCATTGCCGCTTGGGTCATGAAAAAAACGCCACCCAGATTGACGGACACCATGCGCTGGAAGTCCTCCTCGGTGATGTCAGCGAAGTGGGCGAGTTGAGAGAAGCCTGCGACGTTACACAGGATGTCGAGCTGTCCTCGGAGATCGATCGCGGCTGCGATCGCCTGCCGGCAGGCCGCGGCGGTGGAAAGATCGGCGATCTCGAACTGGACTTGCGCGGAGAGCTTCGCCAGGGACTCTTTCGCACGTTCGGCCCCCGCCACGTCGAGATCGATCCCGACGACCTGCGCGCCCTCGGCGGCGAAAGCCCGCGCCGTCTCGAGACCGATTCCCGACGCTGCGCCAGTCACGACGACCGTCTTCTTCTCGAATCGCATGAGAATCTCCCTTTGCCCCATCGACCGCTCGCCCGACCCGGGGGACTGGCCCCGGCAGGGTCCTGAACCTGTGGTCTACTTGGTCACAGCGCTCCGGCCGTCCGGGTCGCGCTTTCCATTGCCCCGGGCGGGGGCATCAGGCGTCAAAGTCGAAGTCGAAGAGGGTAGCCGGCGCGGAGGCGTTCATCCCTGGTCCGCCGTCGCCAGGACCTCGGAGATCACGACTGGATTGATGTACTCGCGCCAGTAGCAGACGAGCCCATCCTTGAACTCGAAGATTCCGAGATAGTGATTTCGATAGGGGGCACCGCTCGGAATATATCGCGAGTTCGATTGATATTCCGCGATGAGCCGCGTGGGCTCGAGGAGTTCGAAGACGTCCGTGATCTCGTATCGATAGGGATCGAAGGCGCTCATTCCTTGGCTGAGGAACGCCTCCATTTCGCCTCGTCCTCTGATAGCCGACGGCATCGTCGACATCGGGGGAAAGGGCCAGTCGCACAGGACGTCCTCGCTCAAAAGAGAGCAGGCACCCGAGAAGTCCTGGCTACCGAGTCGAAGCAGGAGTTCAGTCATCACGGCGCGATTAGCATCACGCAGAGTTCGTTCGGCTCGTTGGCTCATGCCATCCACTCCCCAGAGTTGACGAATAGCGCTTGGCCTGTGATCGCTCTTGCACGATGCGAGAGAAGGAAGGCGATCGCTTCGCCGACGTCGGCTCCCGAAGGCATCTGTCCGAGAGGCATCTTCTCCTCGAATTGGGTGCGGATCTCAGCGACCGACTTGTTCTGGGTCTCGGCCATCTGCTCGGCGAAGCCCTCGAGTGTGGGGGTCCACATCGTGCTGGGGACGACGCGATTGATGCGGATACCAGAAGGGCCGAGCTGCCCAGCCATGTAGATCATCGCCGAATGAAGTGCGCTCTTGCTTGCTCCGTACGCGATGAAACCGGGCGAGGGCTCGGGGTTGACCTCGGACTGGGAACCGACCAATACGATTGCCCCTCGCCTCACCTTGAGCGCCGGGATCGCGGCCTGAATCACGCGCACGCTACCGATCACGTTCGTTTCAAAGACGCCGCGCCAGTCCTCGATCGGTGTAGTCTCGATCGTTCCGACGACATCAATGCGCGCCGCAACGCAGGCGAGGCCATCAATGGCACCAAAGCGGTCGACGGCGAGCTGGATGAGCGACTCCGGGTCGCCATCTCGCGCGACATCGCACGTCGCGAATGCGATCCGCGACTCGGCCGATTCTAGATCCTGGTCGAGTTCGATGGAGAGGCGCTTGGCGATCGCCGCGAGACGCTCTCCGCCGCGAGCGCCCAGCACGACCTTCGCCCCTTCGCGGAGGGCGATTCTCGCGGTTTCTTCGCCGAGCCCCGGGCCGACGCCGGCAATCACGATCGTTCGGTCCTTCAACATCATGAAATGATCATTGCATGTCACGCCGACCGGGGGCTACTCGCATTCGGTTGGAATTCCGCCCATCGAAGGACGCGCAAGTCCCCGCAATTGAGAAGGAAAACTCGTCCGTCGCCCGGTCGACGGCGTCGGCTCGATTCTCGTGGAGTGGGACCGTTTCATCCTTCCATCAGGTGGCTGCGTCCGCCGGTCGAGCGATCGTGGGTGATCTCGATCGGACGGAGTTCGGGCGACGCCCCCTGGACTTCTGAGAGTCACCCAAACCTCCACAAGGAGCCGTTGACATCCGAGCCACTGTACCGGGACCGGAGCCCTCGGCTGGTCCCACGTTGGGGATGATTGCGCCGGTCGATTGACACACGAACGGATCGAAATGGGCGATGACGGGACACTCTGTGGAATTCGGTTCCCGCGGATCTGGAGGAAACACCGTCTTCGAGCAGGGGAACGCGCTGCACGGACGGGCGAGTGCCAGGCACGCACCGGGCTCGCGATCGCTTGCGAGCACCGGCCGTCGACCACGATAAGGGGCTGTCGGATTTCGCGGCGGATCGGGGCCGCGGCGTCGAACGAGTCTACGAGTTTGCAGGACAGCCCTTCGGCACACTCGAAGGACGCCCTAGTCGGATGCGCGTCAACCCACGAGTGCGGGCGCGGAGAGTTCGTCTGCGCTCAGGGTCGATGGCCCAGCGGGGAATTCCGAGCTTTCCAAGGCCGTTTCCTCCTTGGCAGGTGTTCTGTGCTGGATAGCGGAATGTTTACGCCCAGTTGCAGCGATTTTGGGCTCATCTGACGCGATTCGAAAGCGAGCAAATCCAGTACTCCCACATCTGCTCATGATCATAGGGTCATTCAATGAAGCAGACCCGATCGGAAATGCGCCCGCTGCACGCCGATCTCAACACGGAGAATTCACCATGAACCTACAGATTCGACGCAGGGCCCTCGTCGTTGCCGCGGCCGCTTGCATGATTTTCGCGCCGATGACCGTGCAGGCCCAGCAGACATTCGTCGATGGCTCGATCTCTCTGACCTCCCTGTTTGGCCCAAATCCAGCCATTCCTCTTGGCTGGTTTACCGCGTCCCAGACCGCCAGCGGCAATCTCTCGATTCCCGTGCAAGCGCGGAACGTGAATCAGAATCGACAGACAATCATCAACTCGGGGGTGTTGGTCTCCTTCGCGCATGTGACGACGGTGACCGCGATCGGCCCCGGCCAGCTGGTCAACAACCACCAGCCCGGCGGCGCGGGGAACCCGAAGCCCGCAACCTTCTCCCCGACGACGGCTCTGGCGATACCCTCATTGCCAACGACGGGTTGGATCCCTTTCTGTTGCACATCGGCGCCGAAGCGCCCGATGCGCTCGCCTTGTATGCGGGTGACCACGACGCTGGTGATCCTCTGATACGGTGATTTCAAGGGAGTCACACCGACGCTGTTGCTCCCTGGGACGCGAGACGTGACGTTGAGCAGGACCGTCCGAATGCATCATGAAACACGGCCTTCGAGATCGAGGCGCGGTCTCCGAATGAGAGGGCATACCGAGTTTTTCCCAGCATACCGTCTTCTACCATGCGAACGGAGTCGCCGACCCGATCCGCCCCGGATAGTCATCCACGTACACGCCGCTATCTGATGAATCTTCTTATCGACGTTGACGACCCAGCACGAACCGCGCGCCAGATCGTACGTCATCGTGTTCCAGGCGCGCTCGGAGCTTCCGTTGCAACCAGTATTTCGCTACCGCTACCGCTGCCACGACTAGTTCGAATTGGTCGAGGGTCGGTAGCGTTTCTCTCGACGAAAGACTGTGCCCGACAAATTCGGAGCGGGAGACGTCTTCCGACATCTTCACGCGGTGACGTGACTCCGCGATTTGACTAGCGGGGGGGGCGTGAATAGGGGCAAGATGCTCGGGGAGTCAATTAGTCAGAATCAACCAATTCGGATTCGTCGATCTCCTCGAGGCACTGCGCCAGCCTTGGGATGAAGCGACGCGCCGACCTTCATCGCCTCGAAGAACATGGCTTCAGATTCCCGATTCGTGCGGATGGCCGGTTGCGCAAGCCAGGCGTTCTTGTCGTCTCACAGCCGACGAGCAAGTTCGCTCGCTTCCCCGATCGCGCCGTCGAGATATCCGATGCCTCCTGCGTCGCCGATCAGATGGGCCGCGGTTCCGGCTTCGAGTAGGCTCTCGTGTAACGTCGAGTTCGGCACGGTTCCGACGGCCAGGATCACGTTGTCAGCGCGAACCAATTCGACGCCTCGATCGGGATGTTGCGTCCGGACGGCATTCTCCTCGATTTCGAGAACCGATGTCGACGGAAGGCTACGGACGCCGAGTTTCTCAAGTTCGTGCATCGCTCGAAATCGACGTACAATCGCAAACTCTGCTCCGAGATTCGCGCCCTCTTCCAGGATTGTGACGTCACGGCTTCGCGCCGCAAGAAACTCTGCGAGTTCAAGACCGACCAGGCCGCCACCGACGATCACGACGCGCTTTCCAATGGGCATCCAGAGTCGACTCAGTTGCCGTACTCGTTTCGCATCGCTCGTCGCCCCGATGATTGCGCCCGCTCCCATCATCGTTCGTTGCGACCAGGACAGTTTTTGCCGGACTTCGCTGATATTGTCGTCCTGCGTGATCAGAGTGCGCAGTTCGTCGCCGCTGAAAACATGATCTTGGTTGGCGCCGGGAATCGGGGGGATCTCTCTTCGAGCACCCGTCGCTACGACGATTTCGTCAGGCGCAAGCCGTGTCAATTCCGCAGGAGTTGCGGCTGTGCCGAGGCGAACGTCAACGTCGAGAGATTGCATCTCGTTCGCGAGATAGCGGACGAGTCTGCCGTTCGGCTCATAAGCGTAGGAAGCGAAGACTGCGGTACCCCCGAGGTTCTGTTCACGTTCGAATAGCGTCACGGTGTGGCCACGCAGCGTGGCGACCCGTGCGAACTCCATACCGGCAGGACCACCGCCAACGACTGCGATCTTCTTCGGCTCTTTCGTCGGAACGATGGCGTACTCGAACTCCCGCCCGGCCTCACGGTTTACAGCGCAGCGAATTCTGTCTCTAAAGAAGATCGAGCTGATGCACACGTAGCAGTAGATACACGGCCGCACGGCTTCGACCTGTCCCGAACCGAGTTTGTTTGCAAGTTCGGGTTCGGCGATGAGCTTTCGGCCCATGGAGATAAAGTCGACATCTCCATCGCGAAT
This sequence comes from Deltaproteobacteria bacterium, assembly GCA_002719955.1. Lineage (GTDB taxonomy): Bacteria > Myxococcota_A > UBA9160 > UBA9160 > UBA4427 > UBA4427. The sequence continues at coordinate 335,319 of PBFW01000007.1, forward strand.
GAGCTTGTCGCCGACTTCGGGTTCGATTCGTCCGGGCACGATGACCGGGATCGCCACCGCCTTCTTGATCGTCTTGGCAAAGTCGACGAAATGGCACGGCGTGTGTGTCGCATGTCCTTCGGTAACCCCCACCGCTCGAGCCGGATCGGCGTGTGCGCTCACGTGGATCGCGTCTGCGCCGGCTTCTGCGGCAAGTTGAGCGGTTCGCCTCGCCCCCTCGATTCGCGTTCCACCGTCGACGAAGAACTCGGTTGCGTCTAGACGACACCAAACTGGGAAATCAGCTCCAACGCGGTCCTTGATCGCCTCAATGACTTCGACGAGCAGTCGACTGCGGTTTTCGACGGAGCCGCCGTATTCGTCTGTGCGTCGGTTTCGATATGGGGAGATGAACGTCGAAATCAGATATCCATGACCGCCGTGGATTTCGACCGCGTCGATCCCGGCGCGGCTTGCGCGCGCGGCCGCATCGGCGAATAATCGAACGACATTCTGTATGTCGTCCCTTGTCGCCTCCCGATAAGCAACTCTCGCGCCTTCCTGCTGGTGTGGCGTTGCGATCCGTGTCTGTTCATCTTTCGTCAGATACGACCCCATGTCGCTCTCGCTCGGTTCGGGTTCCGAGGGCACTAACATAGGTCGTCCCGCGATAATGTCGTTGACGGCGTTCGCGCCCGCGTGCTGAAGCTGGAGCGCCACCTTGCCACCGTGCGAGTGCACGCGATTTGCAAGCTCGGCGATGCCCGGAATGAACCTGTCTTCAGAGATCGCCACGTTTGGTGCGTTGCCAGAGCCGACCGGCCACCCAATCGATACCGATCCGACAGTCACGAGCGCCGTGCCGCCCCTTGCTCGGGCTTCGAAATAGCTCTGAATCCGATCGCCGCATGCGCCGTCCGGCTCGCCCAGGTTCGACCCCATTGGGCACATGAAAATGCGATTCCGCAATTCGAGATTGCCGATTCGGCCTGCTGATAAGAGATGAGGGAATGTCAGGGTGGGCACCGAGTCGACTCCGAGAATTGAAGGGTTCATAGAACAAAGCGCAGTCCACGACGTTGTCTACTCGCATTCCGCGGTTTGAGGTGCTTCGCCGTCGACCTGCGGGGCTCATGATTCGTCCATGACTCGCACGGAGAATCCTCACGAGAGACGACGAGCAGGGTCCTCGCCGCTGGGGTTTCTTGCTCCGGGCATTGTCGAGCAAGTCGTGGCGGGGGCGCAGCCAGCAGACCTATCCGTCGAGGACCTGATCAAACGAGTCGACCTGCCTATCTCGTGGGCAGATCAGCGGTCGGCGCTCGGGTTTCGATGAAGCCGTTGGTAAAACAGGCCACTGGCCGAGGCCAGGACACATAGAGCGGACGTCACATCCTCGCCCTGCGACAGACCGGATCCCTTCTCTCAACCGCCGAAATCGGCTCCGGAGATATCCCGCCTTGAATCGCCATACATGGCTCGGCCGTCTCGGTCTCCGGTTGACTCCCGAATCGCCAACCCTCGGAAGTCAGCCCGGACACGCCGCGTGGCGCCGATCTCGGTTGAAGGAGCGAGACAGTCTCTGCAACAACAGACCAAATGGCGGAGAGAGTGGGATTCGAACCCACGGTAGGTTGCCCTACACACGCTTTCCAAGCGTGCGCCTTCGACCGCTCGGCCATCTCTCCGGAAAATAAATGGGCCCCTGGATGCACGAACCGTCGCTCGACCTCGCGACGCGATCCAGCAACTCGGGGAGGCGCTCAGCAATACGCTGGCGAAGCTAGCACAGACGCCCGAAATCAAGTCCAACCCCTTGCCACTGCTCATGAAAAGGCTGCCCACCGGCGAACCCGAGGCGTTCCGCGAGCGCGAGCGCCGGTAAATTCGTGGTGGGGCCGTCCACCAGCAAACCCGTCTCCGGACCGAAATCTGCAATCAACTAGGAAAATGCGCAGAATCCCGCGCGATCGAACGGATGCCCGGCAACCGAGGGCTGACGAGACGGCTTCTAGAACTCGAGGATCGCGCGGCCTTCGATCTCCCCCTTCTCGAGGGCGATGACCGCATCGTTGATCTCGTCGAGCGAATAGCGGCGCGTCACCATCGAATCGAGATCGAGGTCGCCGCGGGCATACCACTCGAGATATAGGGGCACATCGCGCTCGGGCTTGCTCGTGCCTCCGATGCTGCCGGTCAAATGCTTCTCGTGGGCGAGCAGGTCGAGGGCCTCGACCGTCAGCGCCTCGCGAGGGATGCCGACCATGACAGCCGTACTGCGCTCGTCACTGCCGAGAACCTTGTTGCGTGCCGCAGGCAGGATCTGTCTCGCGGTCTCGGCGGCGCCGATGCAGTCGAAGGCGAAATCCACCCCGGCGACGGGTTGACCCATCATGTCGACGCCACCCTTGACCGGCGTCAGCTCACGGATGCGTTCGACCGCGTCGACCTGAGAGGCATTGACCGTCTCCGTCGCGCCATGGCGCCGGGCGGTCGCGAGCTTCGCCTCGTCGAGATCGACCGCGATGATCGGGTTCGCCCCGACGACCTTGGCCGCGGCGATGGCGCAGAGCCCGACGCCGCCGGCACCAAAAATGGCCACGCTCTGACCCGCGCGAACGCCGGCCGTATTAAGGACGGCCCCCGATCCGGTCATCACGGCACAACCAATAATGCAGGTCACATCGGTCCGCGCCCCGTCGGGAAGCTTCACGACATAGAGTTCATCGGCGATCGTGTGGTCCGCCCAGGTGAAGATCCCCTGACTCGCCGCCATCCGACCGTTCGCCTGCGTGAGGACAGCCGCTCCCGGCACGCGCGGCGGAGGTCCGATCGTTCTCGGGATCCAGGTCACCAGCACGCGGTCACCGGAGGCGACGTGATCGACCGCCGAGCCGATCGCGACGACCTCTCCCGTCGCTTCATGCCCGAGCACAATATCGCCCGTTCTCGGTCCATGCATCTCATGCAATTGACTATGACAGACACCGCTCGAGAAGAGTTTCACTACCACCTGCTCGGGGGCGGGATCGGGGAGGGAGACCTCTTCGATCCGGATGGGTCCGGTTTCCTCGGGAACGACGGCGACGCGGGCAGGTGTAGGCATGCGGCCGATTATAAGAGCGCCCTGCGCGCGTGGCGAGACCGCGAAAGGACCGCTCTCGCTTTGGACCGCTTCCGAAAAGGCACTCGCGGGCGCCGTGGTCGATCGATCGAACTCTCAGTAGCATCGCGCCACGGAGGAGGAATCGTGGCGCGCGAGCTACTGGTCCTGGTGAAGCACGACTGCGATACCTGTGGCCTCGTTTTGCCGGCCCTCGATGCAGCGATCCTCGCCGGGGAGCGCATCCGAATCCTCTCGCAATCCACACGTGCGGAGAGCGACGCCCTGACGACGCGCCTCGCGATTCGGGCGCTAGACCTCGACACCGAAGATGAAGTCTCCGAGCGCTTCGACCCGGAGGCGGTGCCGACACTGCTCTTGCTCGAGGGGGACGAGGAGCTCGATCGCGTCGAGGGCTTCGACCGCCTGCGCTACGAGGAGCTGGCTTCGGCCGCCGACATCCAGCTCGAGCTGGGCCATTTGCCGGCGAGCCGACCCGGCTGTGCGAGTCGCGCGCGCGATCCCGAAATCGACGCGCGATTGCGAGCCCGCCGCGCACGGCGTGAGGGCAAGATCCGGTCGCGCAGCGTCCGCGTCGGAGAAATCGAGGATATACACGAGACGCTCTACCGGCGCGGCTGGACCGACGGGCTACCGGTCGTGCCGCCCACGCCCGAACGGGTGGTCGCGATGCTCGACCACACCGGCCGGGATCCCCGCGAAGTCGTCGGCATCCTTCCCCCCTACGGCGGAGAGGCGAGCGTCGAAAAAGTGGCCATCAACGCCGTGATGGCGGGTTGTCCGGGGCCGGCGCTGCCGATCGTGCTCGCCGCCCTCGATGCCGTGTGCGAGGAGTCGTTCTCCTTGCAGGGCGTGATCGCAACCACCAATCCCATGGGTCCCCTCGTGATCGTGAGCGGCCCGCTGGCGGATCGCGTCGAGATGAACTCGGGGGGTAATTGTCTGGGCCAGGGCAACCGCGCCAACCTGGGCATCGGGCGCGCGCTGCAACTCACGTTGCGCAATGTCGGTGGCGGGCGGCCCGGACGCGATGATCGCGCCACGATCGGCCAGATGGGCAAGGTCGGCGCCTGCTTTGCAGAGCGGATCGACGATTCGCCTTGGGAATCCTTGTCGACCGAGCGGGGGCTCGCGGCAGACGAGACCGGTGTCCACGTCTTCGCCGCCGAGGGGCCACGCGTCATCTCCGACGCGACGAGCCGAAGCGCGAGCAGTCTGGCGGCCAGCCTCGGCATGGTCGTCGACGCGATGGCCCATCCCAAGCTGCGCAACCAGCTCGCGCCGCTGCTGGTGCTGCCGCCCTCGATCGCGAAGGTCTTCGGTCGCGAGGGTTGGAGCAAGGCTCGCGTCAAGCAGGAGATCCTGGAGCGCTCGAAGCGTCCCATCGCGGACCTCCTGCCCGGCGCGCGCGGTTGCGAAGTCGGATGGGACGAAGAGCCGCCCGACGACGATGGCAGTGGCGTGCCCAAGGTGGCAAGCCCCGACGAGATCGTGATCGTGCACGCGGGCGGGGAGGTCGGTTCGATGGCGATGGCGATGGCGTATTTTCCAAATCTCGAGCGCGGATCCCCACCGGTCCTGCGCCGTGCGGAGGATTGGCAATGAACGAGTTCGAAATTCTGGATCCGACCTCGGAACAGGAACCGGAGGCCTGGGCGTTGAGTGCACCTCTGAATCGCCGGCGCGACACACGTTTCGGCTTGCTGGATATCAGCAAGCCGAGGGGCGATCTCTTTCTCGATGAGCTCGAGCGCCTAATGCGCGGGCGCGGGTACGAGGTGTCGCGCTTTCGAAAGCCTACGATGACACGCCCGGCCGCCGCCGAGATGGTGAGCGAGATCGCGCAGACCTGCGACGCCGCCGTCATCGCGCTCGCGGATTGAGGCAGCTGCGTGTCATGCGGTCTGCGTGACGTAACGAACCTCGAAGCCAGCGGTCGACCGACGGTCCTCATACACACCGATCTCTTCGGCGAGGGGGTGGCGATGCAGGCAGAGCGGCTGGGGCAACCGGCGATGCGGCGCGCCACCCTCCCCCATCCAGTGCAGGACAAGACCGACGACGAGATCCGCGGCCTCGCCTCGCAAACCCTTCGACAGATCCTGTCGTCGCTGACGACCGATCCACAGTGAGTCGGGCCGATAGAGCCTTCGACTAACTCACCTCTTCCGCCTCGAGACGCTCTTTGATGGGCGTCCAATGGAAGAGTCCGTAGATCAGGGTCTGCACGAAATGATGGCCCATCGAACCACCGGCGCGCTGGAATAGCGAGCGATAGATGATGAACTCGACGATATGTGCAACGAGAGTCAACCCGAAGGCCCATCGACCGACCGTCTCGATCCATCCGCTTCCAAGGAGCATCGCGGCAAGCGACCCGATCCAGATGATCCATACGCTTTGTTTTTGCATAGAAGAGGAGATAGCGTCTGACGCGATCGGGCGCTCGTGGGGTTTCCCCGGGAGCGCTCGCCCTGCAGCCCAACAGAATTGGAGCGAATACATCGATCCCATGCGCCCCGACAGGCGGCCCCCTGGAATCGAGGACTGAATAGCAGGCGGTCGAGCCCGGAGGCGACCCGGCATTGGGGAACGCTCATCCATCCCCGAGTCAAAGCATCCCCTCCAGCGCTCTGAGAACCCAGCCCGGCTGTACCGGACCGGGCCGATCTGCCCCGATCCATAAAGACGCGGCCTGGCGGGGAACCTCATCGGTCCAGACCGAAAGCGGGGAGCCTGTCCGGCTTCGAGCCAGTCAGAAATCGAAGCGCAAGGGCCTTCCTCAGTCCGAGTTCAGGCCCGCGACACTCGAAGAAATGGGCCGAAATTGCAGATTCAGTACTCGCCCGGGAAGCTGTCATCGCGCATGATCTTGATCGGCCTCCTTTTGGCACACCATGGAAACGAGCGCATGATGTTTGCGCGTGGTTGAATGCATCGAAAGCAACCGCGCGGCTCCGGGGATGAAACGAAAACGAAGATCCTCTACAAGGATCTCTGAGGGGTACAAGATGAAGAATGCATTGGGCTACGAAGGAAAGACGGTCGTCCTCACGGGAGCCGCCTCGGGCATGGGTGCTTCGGCGGCGCACCTGCTCGTGGATCTCGGCGCCGAGGTCCATGCGCTCGATATCGGCGACGTCACAGCCCCCGTACATCGCTCCATACGAACCGACATGAAGAACCGCGCCTCGGTCGATGCGGCGATCGCGGAGCTGCCGGCTGAGATCGATGTCCTCTTCAACTGCGCCGGCGTCCCGCATCCACCGGCCTCGGCCCTCGATACGATGATGATCAACTTCGTCGGGCTGCGGCATCTCACGGACGCCCTCATCCCGCGCCTTCGTGAAGGCGGCTCCATCGCGTCGATCGCCTCGACGGCGGGCATGGCGTGGAAGAGCAACCTCGAGACCGTACAGAGCTTCCTCGCCCTCGAAACCTTCGAAGCGGCCGCAGCCTGGCTCGCGGACGCGCCAGATCTCAAAGCCGACCCCTATGGCTTCTCGAAGCAATGCATCATCGTCTACACCCAGACCCTGGCGGGCGAGCTCGCGCGGCGCGGGGTCCGCATCAACTGCATCAGCCCCTCCCCGACCGCAAGCGACTTCATGTCGAAACTGACCAAGGAGATCCCCGAAGAGGCGATCACGCCCTTCTTCCCATCGAATGGCCGCTTCGCCGAGCCGGAGGAGATGGGGCGCGCCCTCGTGATGCTGGGCAGCGATCTCGCCTGTTTCGTCTCCGGTGTGAATCTTCCGGTCGACTTCGGCTATTGCGCGGAGGTGGCGATGGGGCAGCGTGACAACCTGATGAATATCACGTAGGGCGAGTAGCGCGAGCATCTCCTCTGCGGTCAGAGGCCCCCCAGCGAACACGAATTCCCATTATTTTTCGTGAGGTCGAGGCCCGCCATCGAAGAGCGGCGGACTCAGCGCTTCACGGTGAAGCCCGCTGCTTTGCGATCCCACGTCGTATCGGTCACACCGCGATTTCGGATCTCGAACTTTCGTACACGGCCCGAGGGCGTCCGAGGTAACTCGTCGACGAACTCGATATACCGAGGCACGAAGAAATAGGGAGCGTTCTCGTTGACGAAGGTCGCGAGCGCCCCGGGCAGGAGTTCCTGATCGGGCATCAGGACGACTTCGACCTTGATTTCACTTTCCGACTCGAGCTGATCCGAACGGACACCACCGAGGGGCTCGTTGCCTTCAGCCCAGGCCGGCGGCCGCCGCGAAAGCGCGCAGCCCACGTTCCCAATCCGGCAGCGCATGGCCACCGATGATCCGGGTGGCTCCGCGTGCCTTGAGCGAGTCGATCTGCTCGCCAAGCTGGCCCGGCGTGAGCGCCGACTCGCGAGCGAAGGCCTCGAGCGCATCGCGATGTCGCTCCGAGAAGGCCCGGTCATGGGCGTTTACGTGGGTCATATGTCCTTCGTGCACGCGCAGGTGGCGGGTCCGCTCGGGGAGCTGCTCGATCGTCGCGAGCCAATCTCGGCCGTAGGGCAGCTGGTCCAGTTGCTCGCGGGAGCCACTGAAGCCGTCGAAGAAGAGGTGGTACTGCAGCGTGAACATCACACGCGCCGCCTCGATGAGCCGCGGGCTCGTGGCCGATTCACCGTCCTCGAGCGCGAAGCCGTGAAGCGGGAGCACGAGCCGATCGAAGCCGCCGGGGGCCCGCTCGGGCTCGCCGTAATAGACGAGGCCGTCTCCACAGCGCTTCGCGACGTCGATGCCCTTGGGACCGTTCCCGGCCACGAATAGTGGCACGTCGATCGCCTCGGGGAGCGGATCGTTGGGTGAGCGGATCAGCTTCTGGACGGCGCCGTCGATCTCGACCTCCTCACCGGCGAGCAGCGCGCGCAGTTGGCCGATGAAACGCTCCATGAACGCCCAGCTGAGGGGCCTCTTTCCCATCGCCATTCGGCCGGTGAAGCCGGTTCCCATCGCCACCTCGAGACGCCCGGGCGCGCGCTGCCAGAGCGTCGCGATAGCGGACGCCTGGGTGATCGGTGTGCGGAGGTGGGGGATCAGGACATAGGTGCCCACGCGGATGCGCTGTGTGCTGCGAAGCGCCTCGGCGATCGTGAGCCAGACGTCGGTCTCGAGCGCCGGCGAATCGTAGAAGCCGATATAGTCGAAGCCGAGGGACTCCGCGACCCAGGCCTGCTGGGCGGCCTCCGGGGTCGATGCAAATGCACAGCCGAACTCCATCTCCTGCCCCTCCCTTCTCTCTATCGTTTGGGGTTGCTGCCCCGGGCTCGCGCCCGAAAATAACCCAGGATCTCGGCGTCGCGCTTAGCGCCGGGGAACGCCCGTGCCAAAGACATTGATGGCGCGATTGAAGGGCGCGCGCCGCTCGGGATCGTAGTCGGATCTGCCCACGGGAGAGTCGTCCCAGAGCACGGCGGCCTCCGCTTGCGGGAGATGCTCGAGAACCATCCCGCGCGCCGTATCGTCCAGCCCCGCCCACTCTCTTCGGAGCTCCTCGAGACACCACACGCGGTAACGCGAACTCGGCACCCCTTCGTATCTGCAACCCTGGATGACCTGGTCGTAGCGCTCTAGACCCCGCCCATAGGCGGCGGCGTTCTCGCGAAGTTGCACGAGGTGCGTTTCGCCCGCTTCGCCCAGCAGCGCGGATAACGGAGCATCGATCTCTGAGATCAGTGCAGACGCCTCACTGGTTGCCCGGGCGTTCCACATCCGCGCGACCCAGGCGTAAACGCCTGGCGCGCGGCGGCGCATGATCTCCTGCGGTGTCGGGTCCTGCCCAAAATGGCGAAGCATCGGTCCCATCATGCCGAAGTCGGCGACGGTCGGTTGCTCACCAAGAAGAAAACGCCGCCGCTCGAAGATGGCTTCGAGCAAGTCGAGAGCGTTCAAATAGCCCCGCTCGACATGATCGAGGGTCGTTTCCGAGACACCGTCGCCGCGCACGAAGCCACCGAATTGGCGGCGCGCTACAAGGAAGCGCTTCAGAAACCGAGGTAACCGGTTTTCTTGCAGCACGTCATCCACGATGACCCCGCTCGCATACTCACGATCTGACCGAAAACTCCAGCGGTAATGCATGGCGGAGCGCCACAACCATTCGTCGGCGTAATCCTCGAGCAGGAGCGCTACGAAGCGAAGTGCGGGGTCACTCGGGTAGACGGAGGGCGAATCCTGTTGGCCCTCGAACCAGGCGATAATGGGCGACGAATCGGAGAGCCATCGCCCGTCCTCGAGCTCGAGCACGGGCATTTGTACCGCACCGGCACCGGCGAGGATTCTACGTCGATGGGGCTCCGTGGGGAGCGGCTCGTACGCGATCGAGCGGAAGCGAAGATAGCTCTCGAGCTTTCCGGTGTAGTACGAGATGCGGCAGCCATAGACTCGAATCATCGGGGTCCCGTCCTGAGGGGGGCGCCCGAAAGAAAGCACAGGTCACCCGCCGCAGTGAGCGGAACCGTGCATGGCGCATCGATACCGGGTTCGATGCGCCCCCGCGCTTCAGACTTCGAGAAGCTGCTTGCCGAAATTGGTACCGCTATAGAGGCGCAGCAAGGCCTTGGGCACATTCTCGAATCCTCGCTGGACATCGGCTTTCCAGGCGATGCTTCCGTCGTCGACCCAGGCGTCGAGATCGCGGGTCGCATCCCCCAGGCGCGCGAAGTGATCGAGGACGACGAAGCCACGGATCGTTCCCCGCTGGGCGACCACCCGGTAATCATTGCGTGGACCCGGTGGCAGATCACTTTCGTGGTAGGCCGAGATGGCACCCGAGGATCTCGAGATCGGGATGGAGGTGGAGGCAATCTTCGAAGCCGTCACCCCGGAGATCACGCTGCCACGATTCAAGCGGGTCGTCGCCGGGTAGGGATCGGGTCGATTCGGGCTCGCTGAAGGGCAGGAAGGAAGAGGGTAGGTAGTACGCTCGAATCGGATAGAGAATTCAATCGGCTTTTTCTGCACCGTCTGTAGGCAGCCGTATGACAACCAGAACCCAGACGGGCAACACTCACCCCGTTCAAAGGCTGTCGGGTCAGAGTGCGAATTCTTCGCTGTCAGCGGAACTCACTGAGGACCGAGACGGCTCCGGTTCATCGTCCCCCCCTTTCACGACCGTCGTGGCCAGAGCCAACATCGATGCGATATCACTCAGGTTTGCAGGGACCACCAGGGTGTTGGCTTCCTTTGCGAGCTGCCCGAATTGGGCAACATATTGTTCCGCCACCCGAAGCTGCATCGCCTCGTGCCCCCCCGGACTGGCCACGGCGCTCCCGACCTGACGAAGACCCTCCGCCGTAGCCGCCGCGACGGCTTCGATCGCCGCGGCCTCGCCCTCGGCCTCGTTGATCTGCTGCTGGCGTTTCGCTTCCGATTGTTTGATGACCATCTGCTTTTCGCCTTCGGCGCGGTTGACGTTCGCGTCCCGCACACCCTCCGACTCGAGTACGACAGCACGCTTCTCGCGCTCCGCACGCATCTGCTTCTCCATCGCTTCTATGACGTCACGCGGCGGATTGATATTTCGGATCTCGTAGCGGAGAACCTTCACGCCCCACGGATCGCTCGCCAGATCGACTTCACGCACGACGTTCGCATTGATCACGTTTCGCTCGACAAAAGTTCGATCGAGGTCGATGCGCCCAATCTCGCTTCGGAGCGTCGTCTGGGCAAGCTGGGAAATCGCGAAGACATGGTCCTGAATCCCGTAGGAAGCTCTCTGCGGATCGAGGATCTGCATGTACAGGACGCCGTCTACACCGACCTGCACGTTGTCCATCGTGATGCAGACCTGCTCGGGGATGTCGACCGCCATCTCCTTGAGAGAGTGCTTGTAGGCGATCCGCTCGACGAAGGGGACCAAAATATGGAAGCCGGCCCGCAAGGTTCTGCTGTACTTCCCGAGGTTCTCGACGACGTATGCCTTCTGTTGCGGCACGATAGTCGCCGTCTTCGCGATCGTAACGATCGCGAGCACCACGAGCCCGATGATCCCAAAGGTAAAAATCTCCACGATCCGTTCCCCCTTCCCTCTACCCGTTCATGCTGAATGGACCCTCACCTTCGCATTCGAATCGGGTATCCCTTCGAGCACCAGATTCACCGCGAAGCTAGTCGTCGAGGCGAAGGTCGAGAACCAACCCTTCGGAACGTTCCACCCGGCAGGGTGCCCCCGGCACGATCGTCGCGCTTCCCTGATTGCGTCCGGTCCAAGTCGAGCCGCGCAGTGTGACAGACCCGGTCGTTCCTGGCGCGATCTCGTCGAGCGCGATCGCCCGATCGCCTTCGACCCCCTCGCGAATCGCGCCCTCCGGAGGGGGGTGCAGGACCGTGTAGAGACGACGTCTGAAGAGGACGAAAGAACCGACGGCCAGGACCGCGAAGACGATCCATTCCAGCCAGAACGGCATGTCTACCCCCGCAACCGATAGCAATCCGACGAGGAGCGCCGAAACACCGAGGAACACGAGATAGAACTCGAGATCGACGAAGGTCATCTCGGCCGCCAGAAGCAAGGCTCCAACCGTGACCCAACCCCACCAAGGCATCCCTACCCCCCTCCCGATCGTTTTCGACACTTCGAAGAGACGCGCGCGTCCGTGAGAATAACACAGACGATCCGACCGTGGACCCGAGACGATTCCTACGTGGACGAAGGGATGCCCCACGCGCAGGGCTCGCAGGCCACCGCAATTGCCTCCGCAGATAGAGAATCCAATTGGCTCTTACCGCACCGCCCGTAGGCAGCCGTATGACAACTAGAACCCAGACGGGCAACACTCACCCCGTTCCGGGAATCTCGGCCGATCGAATCTCATCTGCTGAAGATGCTAGGCTGAGATTTCAATAATCTCCCTGATCGGCCGAGTTTTCGCAGACTACGACATCAGCGCACGCTCCGCCGCCACACCGATCTTGTGTCACCCCATAGCGGCCGCCAGCCCACCTCGCGTACTACATATGACAATCAAGGTTGACGCACGGCATATTTCCCCCATTCGGATCCTGGAAGCCCATTGCCCCACCGCTCATCGACGGGTCTCGGAAGCCTCCCAATCGCGCGGTCGCACCAGGACATGCCTCCGAGACGAAAAGCCTCTCAGGTGACAAGATGAATCGAAATATTCTCGTTCGCGCGCTCCTGGTCGTCTTGGTGCTCTTTCTCGGCACATCCGGTTGGATCATCGATCGCGAGGTCGGTCGAACCTTCTCTGACGACCCCTTGGTGTGGGAACCGGAGATCGCTGCCTTCGAACGCGTCGATCGCGAATCGCCTCCGCCACGCGATGCGATCCTCTTTGTGGGGAGCTCGAGCATCCGCTTCTGGGATGATCTCGCCAAGGACATGGCGCCAATGAACGTCATCCGCCGCGGCTTCGGCGGAGCGAAGCTGTCGGACCTCATCCACTTCACCGATCGCATCATCCTCCCCTACTCGCCCCGAGCGATCGTGATCCACGCGGGAGGCAACGAGCTGACCGATGCACCGGGAAACCGACGGCGCACACCCGAGAAAGCGTTCGCAGATTTCCAGTCGCTGATCGCGCTCATTCGGGAAGAACTCCCCGACGTCCCGATCTACTACCTCGCGTTGCGACCGTCGAGCCTCCCCGATGCCCGGGATCGCCTGCTTCAGCGGGTGCGCGAGGACTGCGAAGCGCAGCCCGACCTTCACTATCTCGACGCGGGCGCTGGATTGGCCCTTGCGGACGGTTCCCCGAATCCGCGGCTCATTCGCTGGGACTTCATCCACTTGAACCGCGAGGGCTACGAGGCCTGGGCACCCCCTGTCCGCGAACGCCTGCTCGGTGATCTGGGTCCGGGTCCGCTGCACCCGGCGCCGTGAGAGGCAGCCGACGCGGCCGAGCACGTTGTCGGTGTGGCCGGGGTGCTGGTCCACGAGGGGCAGCTCTATGTGGGCTGCGATCTTGGCTTCTTCTGGAAAAGAGCGCCCGCCCCGGCGAGCTGGGTGCTTCCGCTGGTCTCCAGTTTCCGCATGGATTCGCGACCCCGGCGCCCGGCGCCGGACCGTCGTAGAGGTCCGTTCGAAAAACCGGGTTGCCTGATAGAATGGAAATGAATGAGCGCCTTCGAGGTTGCGAGTGGCTTGATCTCGATCGGAGTTGGCCTGGCTCACGATGGTGGTCCTGATCATTGAACTCTCGGCGCTTACGATTGGTTGGGCGGTGCCGGCGGAACTCCCTTCGGTGAAGCTTTGACGATTCACAAAGGGGAGTTTCCATTTGGATTTCCGAGTGAGTCAGTCTTGTTCAAGCCCCCGGCAGAGCTGGGGGGATTTTGATTGGGCCCATCCATGACGACCGCGGCCCTGCCCTCCCCCAGCTTCAAGAACCGCTCGCGCCAGGTCCTCATGGCGGGTTTCACCGGGAGTTTCTTCTCGGTGGGCTTCAGCATGTATCTGTTCGGCGTCTTCCAGAACGCCATGCTGCAGTCCTTCGAGGGCAGTGTCGCGATGTTCTCCCTGGCGCCCACCGTGATGAGCATCATCTCGGGCGTTCTCTCCCCCTTCGTGGGGCGCGCACTCGCCACCCGCGCACGTCCCGGCGTCTCCATTCGGACGGCGATGGTCGTGGGCGCCCTCGGTATAGGGACAGGACTCCTCGGCATCTCATGGGTGCAGTCGGCCATCGGGGCCGCTCTGATCTTCGCATTGCTGATCGCCCCCGGTACGGTGATGCTCGGGCCCCTCGTCACCCAGACGATGATCACGAACTGGTTCGAAGCCACTCGGGGTCAGAAGCTCGGCATCGTCGTGGCGGGAACCACCGTCGCGGGGGGACTCGTGCCCGTCTTCGCGGCGCAGCTCATCGAGCTCTTTGGCTGGCGCGACGCCCTCGCGATCCTGGGCGTCATCATGCTCGCGGTTCCGCTCCCCATCGCCGCGCTGCTGGCTCGCTCGACGCCCGAGGAGGTGGGCGAAAGTCCCGACGGAGCCGCGGCCCCGAAAACAGACGCCCCCACAGCCCCGAGCGAGAGTCCGCTCAGCACGGCAGACCTGCTACGCCTCCCGGCCTTCTGGCTCTGCGGCATCCTGTTCGCCCTGCAATTTACTGCGGGCTCGGTGAGCGTCCTCTACACCGTCCCCTACGCGCAACAGCTCGGGCTCGGGCTCGTGGCCAGCGCGTCGATCCTCTCCCTGCGCTCGCTCTTCGGTGCGCTGGGAAAGGTGATGCTTGGCAGCCTCTCCGATCGCGTAGGCGTCAAACGCATGATCTACTGCTGCTTCGCTGTCGAAATCGCCCTCACGACATTGATGGTGCAGACCCGGGACCCGATCTGGTTCACCGTCTTCGGCGTGGGGATCGGCTTCGTAGGCGCCGCCATGTTGCCGCTCAAGGGGGCCTTCGTCGGGGAGCTCTTCGGGCGCGCCAATTTCGGAAGCGCCCTCGGACTGATGCAGACCGTGGCCCTGCCCTTCAGCCCACTGCTCATTCCGCTGGCGGGCTATGTGAAGGATCTCACCGACGACTACGCGGTGGTCTTCGCCGGTGCGATTCCCCTCTACGCCGTAGGCGCGCTTCTGCTCTCCTTCATCAAGAGCCCGGACGCTCGGGCCTGATTCCTTCGGCACCCTCGCCGAGACCGACGAAGAGCACGACGATCCTTCGATCCTTCATCGGGTTCGGCCTGATCCCATCCGCCCAGACCCGCCGCTCACGATCCTTCTCGTCGCCCATGAGTCCGACCTCGAGCCATTTGCGCGACATTCCAATCGAGACGATCCTTATTCACCGTCATGGCCGACATTCCCCTCTCGCGCGTGCTCGTCTCGGAATCGACCTGATGGCCGATGCCTCCAATCGCATCGCTCCGCGTGGCCTCGAACTCTGGCAGGCGGGCTACGACACGGTCGCTGTCCGCCCTGGAGACGGGGCCGCCCTCGAGGCCGCGGGCTGGGACGGCAAGATGGCGATGGATTCTCAATCGCTGGCAGCGGACCCCTACGTCGTCCTCTCCGCGCTCGCCGTTGATTCCGCGCACCTGAAGCTGGGCACCAGCGTCACGAATCCCTACACGCGCCACCCGGCCGTGACCGCGGCGGCGATGGTGTCCTTGCAGGCGCTGTCCAGGGGACGAGCCGTCCTCGGGATCGGGCGTGGCGACTCGTCGCTCGCCTACCTCGGGCGTGCCCCCCTCTCGGTCGAGGCCTTCGAACGATGCCTCTCGGCCCTGCAATCCTATCTGCGCGGCGAGGCCGTACCCTTCGAGGCACTCGATTGGAGTGGGGCTGGGGCTCCATCCCTGGAAACGATCGAGCTCGGCCGCGCGCCCGAAGCCGCCCAGCTCCGCTGGATCCCCGAGGATCTTCCGAAGGTGCCACTGGACGTGGCCGCCACGGGCCCCCGCGTCATCGCGGCCGCGGCTCGTCGCGCGGAGCGGGTGACGCTCGGGGTCGGTGCGGCGCCAGAGAGGGTGGCGTGGGCCGTCGACATCGCTCGAAAGGCGCGCGCGGACAGCTCCATCGGCGCACAGGTCATCGTCATGCCCCATCCCGATCCGGAAAGGGCTCGCCGCTTCGCCGCTGGCCTGACCGCATCGCTCGCCCGCTTTTCGACCCTCAACGGGCGCACCGTCGGTCCAGCCAGCCCCGCCGAGTTCGAGGTCTTCGAGAACCTGCGCGCGCATTACGATATGAATCAGCACGGACGAGCGCCCGAGGGCGTGCTCACCGCTGATTTCGTGGACCGTTTCGCGGTCGTCGGCACACCCGACCACTGTGTCGACCGTCTGGCTCGGCTCGTCGAGCTGGGGATCACGCGCTTCGTCATCTGCGGGCCGCTCGGCTGGACCGACCCGGCGGAGGAGCAGATCAGTCGCGACCTGCTGACGGCAGAGGTATTGCCCGCGCTGCGGAAGACCGTTGCCCCCTGAGAGCGAGCGAGCTCGAAGGACGCTGGAGCAGTGGGGGGAAACTGATCCAAAACAGGACCCTTTGCAACTTCAGCTGCTATAGACTCGGCCGACGCCATCCGGAGGAAGCCATGCCGAACCACACAACACGAGTCTACGAAGGGATGTTGGAGATGCTCTCCGGCGAGGAGAACCCCACTCCGATCGTCCGGTTGAACCGCGTCGTGCCCCATACACAGGCCAAGATCTACGCCAAGCTCGAGTGGTACAACCCCTTCGGGTCCGTCAAGGATCGCGTCGCGCATAACTTGCTCCGGGACGCCGACGAGAAGGGACTCCTCGGCGAGGGGCAGCAGCTGGTCGAGCCGACGAGCGGAAATACCGGCATGGGGCTCGCGATGTTGGCCAACGCCAGGGGCTATGAGCTGACGACGCCGCTGTCCAAGCAGATTCCGGCGGAGAAGCGCGTCATGCTGAATTTCTTTGGTTCGCACGTCGAGGAGTTGGACGACGATTTGTGACCGATGCCTGGGTCCCCGGAGGGGGCCATCGCGCGCGCCATCGAGCTGGGTTCCCAGCCCGAGTTTCATATGCCCAACCAATACGAGAACGAGGCGAACCTCGAAGCGCATGTCCTGACGACCGGACCGGAGATCTGGCGCCAGACGGGGGGCAAGGTCACGCATTTCGTGGCCGGGCTCGGGACCTGCGGAACGATCACGGGCAACGGACGCTTTCTCAAAGCGAAGAATCCCGGCGTCCAGGTGATCGGCGCGTACCCCGAAGAGGGCCACGACATCCCTGGCGTCCGCTCGCTCAAGCAGCTCGAGCTCACCAAGCTCTTCGTGCCCCAGGAATACGACGAAATCGTGGAGGTCAGCGACCGCGAGGCCTTTGACATGTGCCTGCGCCTGAACCGTGAAGAGAGCATCATCGCCGGGCCCAGCTCCGCGATGGCGCTGGTCGGGGCGCTCAAGGTCATCGAGGATCAGCCGGACGCGGTCGTCGTGATCATCTTCCCCGACAATTCGTTCAAATACGCCTCTACCTTCGAACGGCATTTCCCCGAAGTCCGCGCCGCACGTCCCGGCGGCGATCCGACCGGCGAGCCCAGCGCGAACGAGAAGCTCTTTGGTACCCTGGTAGAGAACGCCCGCAACCCGCATAACACCTGCGAAGTCGACGATCTCCGCACCGCCCTCGAGGGCGACGAGCCGCCCTTCCTGCTCGACGTACGCTCGCCACAGATCTACGCCAAACAGCACATCACAGGGGCGAAGAATATCCCCATCGCCGAGCTGGGCGCACGCCTCGGCGAGTTGCCGAAAGAACGCGATCACCCGATCGTCACGCTCTGCAACCTGGGCAACCTGTCGATCTCGGGCTTGCTCGTCGTGCAATCGCTCGGCTACCGAAACGTTCGCAGCCTGAACGGTGGGACCGTCGCATGGGCGGAGCGCGGACTCTCGGTCGAGGCCTAGTTCTGCGTTCCCGATAGGTTGTTCATTCAGAGCCCTCTGTCGGAGATGGGGTTACCACACTCCAACCTCCAGCAGAGGGGACCCCTGAATGAGTAAACATCACAACGCAAAGACCACAGCTCTCAGTCGACAACTCTGTTTCACGCGAGCCCTTCGAGACCAGTGGAGCGTCGAGGACACGACGCTCTCGATCAGCACGTTGCGTACGATTCATCGACGTCGAAGACGGATCCGATACTCCGCAAACGAATCATGAGGACGGGCAAGCACGATGAAGGATGCAAAGGCCCTCGCGATCCTCGAATGACTCGCCTTCTCCTTCCCGAACTGAAGATCCCACGGGCAACCTTTCGAAGGTTCCGCTCGATTGCGATCGATTTCCAGAAGGCGAGGCCAAGCGGATATTCCTCCGGTCGATCAAGTGCGCGGGGGAGGACAGGCAAGCGGGGCGTTGCTATCGCAACAGCCGGGCTCCAGAATATTGTGAGAAGTAGCGGAGCTGGGCATCGTTGGTCGACGCAAGAAGAATGGAAGTGGCCAAGAGCAGTCCAGGTTCAGACAACAGACCTAACGAGCACCCCAACGAGTCACGAGTTCCTCGATCGAGATTTCAGCCAGAACCTTCAGCTCGGCATCGAGGATTTCAAAGAGCAGACCATTCGACGTGTGCATCGAGAGCAGAGCGATTCCGCCCTCCGGTCCACCCCGTTCCAGATGAGGCGGCTCGACTCCAAGCGATAGCGCGTAGTCTCCCGCTCGGCGCACCTTGTGCCGGATCGATCCGTCCGGCAGGAGTTCATCCAAGTGTTGCTCGCCCTCGAGGACCAGCGTCGAGGTCACACCGGTGTGGCGATGTCGCTCGCAATGGCCGCCATCACCAGCCCACCGCATCAGCATATCGAGGGTCCCCGACTCCTTGTCGTGCCCAAGAATGGAGTACTCATACGCGAGTTTGTACTCGTCGAAGCTCGGCTCCGCACGGATTTGATGCCAGTCGATGTGGTCCGAATCGAATTTGAAACTCAACAGGTGCCCTCCTCTTGTGGTCTCTCGCGGACCGACGATTTAATACGCTGGCTGGGTCCCGGCGCACTCGCCCGGATGGAAGGGCGATGTTGCCGATCGCGAAGACTCTTCGTCGATGGACGACATTGTTATAGCCCATGTGCACCAGAGTATGGGTGAATCGGAGGACGACAGAGATCCAGCGAATGATGCAATACATCACGGAGACCGAGTTGGTCACATAGATGATCAGATAAACGACAGAGAATCGAATCGACATTTTCCAGCGGATTTATTTCGGAGGTGTGCCAAAACTCGATGGACGTTCTCAGCGACCCTCCAATCAGAGTCGTCGAGGACGCCGCCCCTCGAGTGACCTCACGATGCGCTCCAGAGAACCAGGCGTTGAAGGATGTGAAGAATCCTGCTCATGCCGTTCCGTTGCAAGAAGCGTTAGGCTTCATCGGACGCTAACGAGGGTCGGAAGACAGCGACCTTGAACTCCCCGCCCGGGAGGTCGGCGAAATCGACCTCCACACGCATCCCAACGCTCACGCAATCAGGCTCGGTGTCGACGATGCGTGCCGGAAGTCGAACGCCGGGCGCGCCATCGAGCTCGACCAGTGCGACGACGTAGGGAGTCCCATCCAGATATCCCACAACGGCTGGCTGTCGCTGCACGATGAAGCTGTAGAGGGTCCCCGTACCGGAGACCGGCTCGAACGCGGTATCGCCCGCGCAGCGCCGGCAACGCTCGAGGGGGGGATGGAGCCAGATCTGGCATTCGACGCAGCGGCATAGCGTCAACCGCCCCTCCGCGGCAGCCTCCCAGAAGCCCTCGGTATCGGCGTCGGGCGCAGGTTGCGGCGGAAGGTTCGACGACATCATTGCGCCTCGGTCGCGTAGATCAAGGCGCCACCGTAGGGTCCCGAACCCGCGGTGACGAGCGCGGTCTCGGCGTCCGGGACCTGGCGGTCTCCGGCGTCGCCCCGCAGCTGCAGAACGGCTTCGTAGTGATGGTTCAAGCCGTGCAGATAGCCCTCGGAGAGCAGCCCACCGTGAGGGTTCACGACGATATCACCGCCATGCGTGGCGCGGCCTTCTCGATAGAAGTCCCCGACCGCACCCTTGTCGCAGAACCCGAAATCCTCGAGCGTGGCCATCACGGTGTAGGTATAACAATCGTACATGAGCGCGAGATCCATATCGCTCGGCTGCAACCCGGTACGCGACCAGAGGCGCGGTGCCGCGTCACGTGAGTACATACAGGTCATGTCGTCCCATTCATAGACCGAGCCACCCTGCCCATTCGCGTCGGCGACACCCAGCGGATAGACGGGCCGGTGTTCGAGGTCGGCCGCGCGTTCGGCAGAGGTGACCACCAATGCCACCGCACCGTCGACCTCATAACAGCAGTCGAAGACGCGGAAGGGCTCACTCACCCACCTCCCCTCCAGATAATCATCGAGCGTGATGGGGCTGCGCGCGATCGCGTGCGGGTTGTCGACCGCGTGGGCGCGTTGTTGTACCGCGATGGCGCCGAGATCCTCGGCCGTAGAGCCGTAGACGTGCTGATGGCGACGGCACCACATCGCGAACCATTGCGGCGGGACGAGAAATCCGTGTGGGGCGGCGAACTGCCCGTCGCCCGGCACGAATACCCCGTCGACCGCCTTGCCGTAGCGCGTGTCCGACCCCAGAACGCGGAACACCACCACGACCTCGGCCTGACCGGTGACGACCGCCGCGGCGGCGCCCGCGACCACCGAGGCGACGACATTCCCTCCGCCGAATACGCTCGTGGACCATCCCAGGTCGTCGATCCCGATGGCGTGCGCAACCTGCATCGGCGACGCCGAATCTCCCGTCCCATAACAAGTGAATCCGTCGACGTCGGCGGATTCGAGGCCGCTGTCTCGCAGGGCATCGCGCACAGCCTCACTCGCCATCGCGAGCGGAGTACGACCCGACTTCCTCACAAAGGGCGTCCGCCCGATCCCGACGATCGCCGCGTTGCTCAGGGCGCTCCGCACCACCGCTTCCTCTCCTCTTCGTGCACGCCATCCTTCTCCGCTGGAACGGCCACCCGCGTCGCACGATCAATCTTGTGTAGCATCTTCGCGGGTTGCCCGAGCCCCCATGCCGAACCGAGACGCCCCCTCGACCTTCTCTAGAAGACCACCGCAGCTGCTCAAACCCGGGAAGCGACCGAATACCTCTGTTCAACGGCCTCTCGGAGAGCCCCTGCGACCCCTGCGGAGTGCGCCTGCGAAAGAAGCGGGATCAGGTCAGCGATGCTCTGAGATCGATCGCCGAGACTTCACTCGATGGTGTTTTGTCCGGCTGCAGGACGGAGCGGAGACCGATGTTCATGCTAGGGAGCAAATTCGAGAGTGCGACTGCGCCTTGCCAGCCGGCCCTGCGGAGGGGATGATCCTGTCCAGAGTGTGCACCGATCGCGGCCCTGGTCGGGGACGGAAGGGAAAGAGAGGCGATCGTTTCGATGACCGCGCTGCCCACCAGCTTCTGGAGCCTCGTGGAGTTCGCCACCCGGGAACACCCCGACCAGGTCGTCCTCGCCGACGACCACGGTCGCTGGCTCACGGCCGCTACTCTGCGCGACGCTGCTGAGCAGACGGCGGCCGGACTCTACGCACTCGGTGTCGAGCCCGGCGACGTGGTTTCCTGGCAGCTGCCGACGATGCTCGAAAGCGCAGTCTTGATGGCGGCATGCGCGCGACTCGGTGCCGTCCAGAACCCCATCATCCCCGTATTCCGACGGGAGGTGGGGTTCATCGTGAATCAGGTAGATGCGCGACTCGTCATCGTGCCCGAGCGCTGGGCGGATTTCGAGCACGCTGAGCACGCCCGCACCACGGGGCGCCAGGTGCTCGCGCTCGACCTCGAGTGCGAGCCAGAGGACGGTATGCGTCTGCCGGCCGGCTCGCCCGCCTCGCTGCCGGCGCCGCTGCCGATGGAACCGGACGCTGCGCGCTGGATCTACTTCTCGTCGGGAACCACCGCCGACCCGAAGGGTGCCCGACACACCGACGCGTCCGTCATGGCCTCGAGCAACGGGGTGGTCGATGGACTCGGGCTCAGCGCGGACGATGTGTATCCCATTGCGTGGCCGATCGCGCATATCGGCGGCGTCACGATGCTGACCGCGGTGCTCCGCACAGGGGGGCGACTCGTCCTTTTCGACACCTTCGATCCCGCGACGACGGCCGAGCGGATGGCTGCGCACCAGCCCACGATCCTCGGTTCTGCGACGCCGTTCTTCCAGATGTACATCGCAGCCCAGCGCCGCCACGGAAGTGAAGCGCTCTTCCCGAACCTGCGTACCTGCGTCGCCGGCGGTGCACCGACCCCGACGGTGATCAACCAACAGGTACAGGAGGTACTGGGCGTGTCCGGCGCCGTCGGCTCGTGGGGCCTCACCGAGTTCCCTGTGGCCACGAGCGAGACGCCCGATGACCCGTCGGTCGGGACGACCGTGGGGCCTCCCGCCGCCGGCGTGCAGATGCGCATCGTCGACGGAGAGCTGCGACTAACGGGACCCTCCTGCTTTCTCGGCTACGTCGATGCATCACTGGACGCCGATGCTTTCGACGAGGACGGGTGGTTCCGCACCGGAGACCTCGGGTCAGTCGATGATGACGGCAGGATCCGAATCGAGGGCCGCATCAAGGACGTGATCATGCGCAACGCTGAGAATATCTCCGCGCTCGAGGTCGAGGAGGCGTTGTCCCAGCATCCCTCAGTCGCCGATGTCGCCGTCATCGGCGTTCCCCACGACCGCAAGGGCGAGCAGGTCTGCGCCGTCGTGGTCGCGGCGCCCGGCCACGAGGTCCAGCTATCCGAGCTGGTGGAGCACTGCCGAGAGGCCGGCTTGGCCCGCTACAAATGCCCCGAGCGCCTGAAGGTCGTCGACGCCCTGCCCCGCAATACGATGGGAAAGATCGTCAAGCGTGAGATCCGCGTGGGCTGAGTCTCGTTGTGATCATGCTCCGTGTGTACCCTCACCGCGTGGCGCAGGTCGACTCCGACGATATCGTCGAAGGAGCATCCGAATACGCGGCCGGCAACCTGACTCGAGGACAGCTCGCTGAAAGTCATGGCCCGACAGCCACGAGCGTCGGATCCCATGACGGAATCCTACAGAGCGGGATCGGGCGGCCACCGCCCGAGCGATGTCCGGTGTGATGTCGCCCTCGGCACTCGGTCGCTCGCTCATCGAACCAGGTAGCCGCCGTCGACGACGATCTCCTGCCCCGTGACATATCGGGACTCGTCGCAGGCCAGGTAGACGATCGCCTCGGCGATATCGAGATCGCGGCCGGCGCGCGCCATCGGGACGAGCGCTCCAAAGCGCTCCATCGCTTTTTCTTGCTCTTCGGGAGTGGCGCCGCTCCGCTCTCCTGTCGACATCGGCGTCCGCATATAACCCGGAGAGACGCTGTTGATTCGGACGTTCCGCGGAGCCAGCTCTCGGGAAACCTGCCGCGAGTAGCTGAGAATGCCCCCCTTCGCAGCACCGTATGCCGAGCCCCCGACCGAGCAGGACGCCGCAATCGAAGCCACGTTCACGATCGATCCACCGCCCCGCTCGAGCATCTGCGGAATCGCAAACTTCGAGCATAAGAAGACGCTTTTCAGATTCACGCGAAGCAACCGGTCCCAGGTCTCCTCGGACGTATCCCATGTGTCCATCGGGTCGCCGCGCTGGGCGATGCCCGCATTGTTGACGAGCACGTCGAGGGCCCCGAATTGCTCGACCGCCGAGCGGACAGCGCGTTGTGCACCCTCCGCCGTCGAGATGTCTCCCAGAACCAGCGCACCCTCACTTCCCGCCTTCTCGATGTCGCTGACGCTCGCCTTGCCCCACTCCTCGTCGAGGTCCGCCACGACGACCTTCGCACCTTCTTCAGCGAATCGGATCGCGGTCGCGCGGCCGAAGCCGGAGCTCCCGCCGGTCACGATCGCCACCTTGCCTTGCAGTCTCATGCGTCTCCTCTCGACAGCGGGCGAGCTGTCTTGCTGCGCCCGATTGGGGGCGGGGTTCCAGCGTGAAGGATATGTCCCGGATTCGCACGGCGCGGGACAAATCACGGGCACCGACTTGAGCGCCTGAAATCATGCGGATGGAACCCGATCTCGCCGAAATGCACATCGAGTCTCGAGACCAGATTCTTCAAAGCGCGCCCCTCGGCAAGAGTTTGAAGCCGATTCGTATCGGTTCTGCTTGTGGCGCGATCTAATAGAGCGATCGACGAAAGCTGTCGACACTCTCGAGCAGCTTTCGGATTGCGGCCTTCTCGAGCGGCACGTGAAACCGTCTCATCTGGTCGACGAACTGACCCAGCCGATCGGGCGGGGACTCGGAAAAATACTCGTCGGTCTTGTCGTACGACAGCTTCTCCGCACTCGGCCTCGGCGACATGCTCGGTGCGCTGTCCTCAAACGTCGCCGAGAACTCCTCTACAGAACCTTCCATCACCTCTCGCAATCGCGCCAACGCTCTCTGAACCCGCATCCTCATCGCGCCGGGCTTCACGCCAAAGGCCTCTCCCAGCTCCGCGAAGCTCATCTCGTGCGCGTACCTCAGAATCACCAGGCTTCGATCGCGCTCTTCGAGTGTTTCGATCGCGCGCGCGAGACCGATCGCGTCCAACATGAGGCCGTCGACTACGCTTCGCTCCTCCGGCGAATGGCCCTCTTCGATCCAATCCTGCCCGCCATCGTCGGCTTCCGCCTTCCAGCCCATATCGGCCGCCAGCACCCACGGCCGACGCTTCTCCCGGCGGAGATGATCGATGCAGCGATTGTGGGTGATCCGCAGGAACCATGTCTTCGGTGTGGCCTCGCCGCGGTATCCGGTCAATCCGTCGCAGGCCCGCATGAACGAGTCGTGAAAGAGATCCCGTGCGGCGTCAGCGTCGCCGACCATCGCTCGACAGACCGCCAGACTGTCGGCCCCATGCCGCTCGAGCAGATACTCGGCCGCCCCTTTCAGGTTTCCGGCTTCGATCTGGCTACGGAATTCATCGGCTTCAGACGGAACAGTCATATGCAGAGACCAGACGAACGAGGAGGGGGATTTGTCACACCAGACCGCCACTTTTCGGAATATACAAGCAATATCGCTCAGTTGACCGCTCCCAGACAAATCTCGTGACATTCCAACCGGCTCACTCGTCAAGAACCTCGACAGCAATCGCGACCCATCGACCCCAAGCATTGAGGAGCAAGTCCATGTCCACGAAGATCCACGCAAACACACTCCACCTCGGGCCCAATCTCCAGATCACTTTCCAGCGCACCCTTCGCATCCCCGACGACGGAGAGACCTACCCTCTACCGCCCGGCCTCGGCGACTTTCCCATTCGCCGCGTGGATGACTACATCGACCGTGTGCCCGCCGATTGGCGAGAGCACGGAGGCGTCTTCATCCCCATGTATCAGCGCGAAGCGATGTGGCTCTGTTTTGACCATCGAAAAGACTGGCGACCCACCGCCCTGAAGATCGCCGTCGGCAAGGTCTGCGCGATCACCGGCGACCCCTGGAGCGAGATTCTTCGCGACGACCCCCAGGACTACGTCGTCACGCCGGATCAGCCTTGGCTGGATGGCATCTCGGTCGGCGATGGGCACATCCGACAGTTCGTCGCGATGCCGCTTGGCATGGGATACACGGTAGAAGGCCAGATCACGGGAGATGAGACTCATGGTGGAATCCAGCTGAAGGCATTCGAGCCGAAGGCGGGGCTCTTCGACAAACCCGCGTCATCTCACGTCCGCTTCGGCGCGCCCGAGAGCGTCTACGACGTGTGTTTCCAAGCGCAGCCGACATGCGGCGCCATGGGCCTCGCAGCGGGTGGCCGCATCTGCCAATCGATCTACCCCGATCCCCATAGCCTCGAAATCTGGGACCCCAAGAATACCTCGCGATCCTTTGTACACATCGTGAACAGCGATCTGTGGCGAGAGATCACCGGCGAAGCGGCCCCCCCCACCCCGGTGACCGCAAGAGAGTACGAGCGGGCCGGGCTGCCGTGGTTCGAGCTCTACGATGAGCATCGGGGGACGCTCAAGGGCAGTGCCGCGCTGCGGCGAGTGAAGAGTGTGAAGGAGAAGGATCTCGAGAAGTCGACTCACCCGCTGCAGCAGGATGGATCGGTAGCGGTGCCGGTCGTCGTGAAGCTGGGTACGAAGGGGGCAAGTTCCGTCGACATCCGGGATGGGGATTGGTGACATCCGCCGAGGGGGGAGGTCCGCAGATTTCGGCGAAACTGTGGACCGTCGGAAACCTCAACCCGAGGCGCTCTCCAATTCCTTGGAACTCACGCCGAAAGGAATATTATGAATTGGATTCTCTGTCCCGCAGACTCAATGGTAGTGGAACGAGACCACGGAGCTAGATCGACGACAAACGCTCCCCACATCCGGGCATAGGGATCATCGGTCGGGTCTGGAATCGAATAGAGGTTTCCGCCAGGGCCGCCCAGAGTCCCCGCCCGTGTCTGAGTCCATCCGGAAACGGTCGTCCGAAGACCGAGGCTGCCAATATTAGGCCGCCCATCCCGTGAGAGAGAGCGAAGAGAGACAGCAGCGCGTCGCGCTCTCAGCGCAGTCCCCCCGCATTCGGTGAGTGAGAATTCATCCGTTTGCGCCGGCTCTCACTACGGGGCGATCGAAAGCGTGACGTGGGAGCAGCGGCGGCAGATCCACGGACGAGACGAGGCCGGGCGGCGCCTCACAGACGTATGGAATCGCATTCACGACGCGCATCGTCGTTGCGACCATTCCCTGGTCGCTGAAGGTCTCGTCCGTGCCGAGAGTGAGCTCACATTTGAAGCTCGGATCGCCGTCGACGACAATTCGATACGTGCCCGCATCCACCGCGGTCGGCCAATCGGGTGCGATATCGGATGCGGCGCGGTTGATATGCTCGATAACGATCGCGTCTCGGCCATCCACGACGCCGATCGTCTCGAAGCGAACCGCGGCGACGGTGCCCGCTTCGATCACCCCCGCCGCCACTTCGATCCGTCGATCGGTCGTACACTTTTCGTAAGTCTCTCGAATGCGTTCGAGTTTCGCGCCCAGCTGGTCCGCCACCATCCGAACCGGTGGGCCCCACGTCATGACTTGAATGCCCGGCATTTCCATGATGCACCGATGCTCTGGTGCCTTCCCGAACCCGAAGACCTCGAACATCGTGAACGCAACTGGATAGTCCGCGTAGGAGAAGATCTCTTGAGTGCGCACGGACTCGATCTGATTCGACATCGTCGAAAGCCTGAGAACGAGTTCGTCACCAGCGAATCCAGGCTCGATCCCGGACGCATAGAGCGACGCTCCACCTTCCAGGCAAGCTTGCTCGAGCCGCTGCACGTGAGTCGGATCAAAGGCCGGTGGATGCACGAGGCCCGGAATCGAGGTCGTGACGACGTTGATCCCCGCAGCGAGCATCTCACAGATGTCGTCGACGCATTCTCTGGGTCTCGGCTCACCACTCGCCGTGTAGCAGATACAATCGGGCTGCAACGAGAGCAATGCCTTTCGGTCCGAGGACGCTTTCAGCCCGGTGAGTGGGGCATCCACGATTTCCCCGACGTCTCGACCCACTTTGTCCGGGTTGTGAACCCATACTCCGACGAGATCGAAATCCGGACGTTCTGTCAGCACGCGCGCTGCGATCGATCCCACACCGCCGGTCGACCACGACACGACGCGTGTTCGATCCCTCCGCCCCTCATTCACTCGCCCGACCATTTCTGATTCCTTCCGATTTAGATGCCTATCATGTTATGTAGCTAGAGCCATTTCTCTGTGCAACACTGAATCGCAACAGCGCATCAAGAGATGACGGAGATTCGATGATCCTTGACCAATTTCGCTTGACGGACAAGATCGCGATCGTCACTGGCTCGGGGCACGGGATCGGTAGAGCCATTTGCGTTGCACTCGCTGAGGCCGGGGCGAATATCGTCTGCTGCGCGAGGACGCAGTCGGATGTCGACGAAACCGCTCGACTCGTTCGCGAGTGCGGCCGCGAGAGTCTGGCCCTGACTTGTGACGTACTGGAGACGGATCAACTCGAAAGCCTCGTCGAAGCGACGATGCAGCAATTTGGACGGATCGATATCCTCGTAAATAATGCGGGCGGCGCGATCCCTCGACCCGCGCTGAAGGTCTCCGAGCGCTCCTTCGAGAAAGTCGTTCGCTTCAACCTGACGAGCCCGTTCCTTCTCGCGAAGAGGGTCGTACCTCATATGATTCGTACGAGCGGTTCGGGATCGATCGTCAACATTTCGTCGGGTTCGAGTGTCCAACAGATCGCCGGCATGGCCCATTACGGCGCAGCGAAGGCTGGGCTGAACCAACTGACCCATCTACTCGGCGTCGAGTTCGCCCCGAGCATTCGAGTCAACGGGATCATCGTTGGCCAAATCGACACGCCGGGAGCCGCGTCCGTCCTCAGCGACGAGATGAAGGCGCGTGCGGCGTCCAAGATCCCAATGAAGCGGCTCGGGCGAGATACGGATATCGCGGCTTGCGCGCTCTATCTCGCGTCCCCGGCCTCGGGCTGGGTGACCGGACATTCGATTACGGTCAATGGCGGTGCGGACGAGGTGCCTCTCGCCTTTCCGGTTCCCGCGCTCGAAGAAATGATTCACGAGGACGGGGGGTAGTCCGACCCAGCGTGCTGCGAATGAGGTGAGGACTCCAGCTCAGGTGGGTCCACTCGAAGGGAACGTAGCGATCGTCGCGGGGACGGGTCGCGGTGAACTCAACGACGGCGGCGATCTTCCACTCGATAGACCCGAGCGATTCCCTGGCTCACCGTTGCAGCCGTGGGCAGCGCGAGTCCCTCTTTTCGAGCCAGCTCGAGCGCATGTGCCAGATCCTTTTCAGCGTTGAAGAGCTGTACCCGCATCGCGTCCTGGACCTCGTCCGGCAAGACCATCTCCTGCGGAAGCGAAGCCGACGCAACGAACTGCATCTCCATATCGGAGAGCTGACCGTTCGCCCGTGTCGCCTCGATCAGGTGCTTGCTGTCGATCCCCGCCACCTGCGCGAGTCCGAAAGCTTCGCGAACCGCCGCGAAGTGAACATAGGAGAGGAGATTCACCGCCAGCTTGAGTTTCGCCCCGGCGCCTCGGGGTCCGGCATGAATGACGAGCTTGCTGCTCGCTTCGAGTACGGGTTGCACCTTCTCGACCGCAGCGTCCTCGCCGCCGACCAGAAAGACGAGCTCTCCCTCACGCGCCCCGAGCTCACCTCCCGTGACGGCCGCATCGATGACCGTGCAACCCCTTTGCGAGGCCGCCTCATGCATCTCCTCCACCGTCTCAGGCCTGATCGTGCTGTGGATGGCCACCACGCTCCCCGGTGCGAGTTCATCCAGGGCTCCCGGTGCGCTATCGCCTAGCAATACAGAGCGGACGTGCTCGTCCGCCGGAACACAGAGACAGAGCACATCCGAGGCCGCAGCGACCTCCCCGGCTGAAGCGCCAGCGCGCGCACCGGTGTCGACCAGAGCCTTTACCGAATCGGAAACGAGATCGAAGACCGTCGTCTCGAATCCAGCAGGAGCGAGATGAGACGCCATGGGCTTCCCCATGCTGCCGAGACCGATATAACCAACGCGCATATCAACTTCCTCCCAATCGTTCAATCTCTGTTCGACGAGTCGCTGTTCTTCATCATCGCCACGCGTGGCGGGAGATAGCCTGATCCGTGTGGCTCATCGACTCCCAAATGCCTCGCGGACTCCTCTGGATGAATCGAAAGAATAGACGAGTTCGCGCCTGATCAAATGGCGCGACTCGACGTCCCCCTCGATCGACCGCTGCGTACCGCAGCCGCCCAGTCCTCGGGAGCGATCCACCCGGCCGTTCGTGTGTGAAGCAGTCGATCGCGCCGTCCAGATGGCCGTAGAACCGGTCGAAAATGACACCGCCTTGGCGCCAGCCTGTCGATGCTGGGCGTCGCGATCGGGCCTCCCTAATAGCCAACGTCGTTCCAGCCGAGATCGTCCGCGAGAAGGACGATGATGTTGGGGCTTTCCGCGCGAGCGGAGGGAACGGCAACCAGCGCTGACAAGCGCAACAGGAATGTGATGGCAAAACGGGGGCCACGGGTCGAATCTAGCGGAGCGAGCGGCTCGGGCAAAACGCGGCGCCGCTGGCAAGGAACGGGTACGCCGGAAGTGATCCGCTGGTCGCGTGATGTGCCAGCCTTGGCCGACCGTCTAAGCGGCCCTCC
The DNA here is from genome assembly GCA_002719955.1 of Deltaproteobacteria bacterium. Lineage (GTDB taxonomy): Bacteria > Myxococcota_A > UBA9160 > UBA9160 > UBA4427 > UBA4427. The sequence goes on from PBFW01000007.1 coordinate 365,045, forward strand.
CTTCGTACGAATGGAGACCTCCGCCAGCTCTCCACGGCGCTCAAGAGCCGGACTCTGGTCGCCCCCCCAGTTGCACATGTTCTCGAGACGAATCCTGCTCCTCCGGGTGAATAGAGAGAACCGACAGGCCCCTCTTCGAACGATCGCGCATTCGTTCGATTCGCGTCTGTTGCCTATTATTGATAGGACTCGCCCATCACGCCCGAGAATCCCGTATTGGTCGCGGAGGCGACAAATTTGTCGACGATGACGTTCACAATCGTTGTCCCACCGCTGTTCAGCGCCTCGACGAGGGCGGGTTTCAGCTGATCGGGCGACTCGACCCGCACTCCAGAACCGCCGAATGCCTCGGCAATCCGCTGATAGTTGGACCAGCCCAGATCCTGGCTCGGCATCATGGGAGAATTCTCGGAGCGCGCGGTGATCCCAGCGTTGTTACAGATGATGACGGTGATGGGCAGATCTTCTCTCACGCAGGTGTCGATTTCCATTCCGTTCCAGCCGAAGGCGCTATCCCCGGAGATGACGACCACCGGAACATCGGGTTTCGCGGCCTTGGCGCCCATTCCAAACGGAACTCCCACGCCCACATTGCCGAGAGTGCCGGGATTGATACGATGCCCCGGCTCGAAGGTTGGAATCGAATGCCTGCAAAAGCCCAGCGTGTCGTGGCCATCTTCGATGACGACGGTATTGCGCGGAAGCAGGTCGCGGATTTCCTTCATGAGCCGGAGCGGATGAATGGGGATGCTGTTGGAGTTGGCCGCTACGGATGACCTCTCTTCTGCTTGTGCTTGTTTGGTCGCCAGCATCCGAATCCAGCTCTCGTACTGATCGGGCGAGAACCTGCCGAGTGCGAGTTCGTTCAGCTGCGTCAGCGCTGTCCTGGCATCCGCCGCGATACCGACTTCGACCGCCTTATTTCTCCCCATCTGTGTCGGGTCGATATTGATGGCGATCATCTTGACGTCCGCATCCCAACGGGGCGGAGTGAAGTGGCCGATGATGAAGTTGGCTCGCGTGCCGACCACCAGGACGGCATCTGCATTCTTGAAGGCCAGGCCGCGCGCGGCCGGGAACGAGCTCGGATGGTCATCGGGCACGATGCCACGGGACTGGGGCGTCGGATAGAAGGGAATGCCCGAGAGATCGAGGAATCCTCTCAACTCCGCCGAGGCCTTCGACCAGATGACGCCGCTTCCGGCCACGACCAGGGGACGTTCCGCGCCGCTCAGGATTTCGATGGCCTTTTCCAGATCCGAAGTCGACGCGGAAGGCCGCGCCGGCTCGACGCCTGGATATGATTTGAAGCAGCGCTTCGGGTCGATCTCCTGATAAAGCATGTCGGCGGGCAGATCGACATAGACCGCCCCTCTGGCTCCGGACTGGCAGACCCGAAAGGCTTCACAGATATTGGAGCCCACCTGCTTTGCGCTGTGGATCTGCAAGACCTTCTTGGCAGCCGGAATCATCAGGTCGAGCTCGTCCATTTCCTGAAAGCTGCCCGTACCCTTCTGATCCCGAGGGCCTGAGCCACCCAGCGCGATGATAGGCACCTGCTCATGTGTCGCGTGGCTGACCGCGGAAACCATGTTCGCAATGGCGGGTCCCGCCGGGGCGAGGCATACGCCCGGGCGCCCACTCACCCTGGCGAAGGCCTGCGCAGCCGCCGCCGCGGCCTGTTCGTGACGTACGCCGACGAGCCGGATCCCTGCCTTTTCACATTCCTGTGTGAGCGACACATTGGGGGCGCCGGCAATATGAAAAATCGTATCGACTCCATTGTCGCGCAGGGCATGCGCGACGAGCTGAGATCCCGTGATAGTCGTCAAAAGTCATCTCCATCAAATGGCACCAAAAGATCCCTACGAACGAGCTCAGACGCCGAAGAGCCACACCGCATTTCTGACACTCCCCTAAGCACGGATCATTTCGTACGTTTGCGTTCAGCTGGACTTTCGCACACTACGGGATCTCAGGCGTTTCCGGCTCTCTCGGGCGCCGTCTTTTCGTCCCGCATGGCCTGGATCAGATCTCGGGTACCGCTTAGCAAGAGCTGTTTGTGTCGCTCCATCGAATGCTTGAGCTCGGGCGCTTTGCGTCCCGACATCAGCGGCTGCATGGCGGCCACGAAAAAGAGCGCGGCCCCGGTTGTGACGCTTGCGTAGTGAATGATGTCGTCGGGCGTCGCTTCGAGTCCGAGTTCGAGGAAGGCACCCTCGATCATCGCTTGGACCCGGCCGCCCATCTCGGGCAGAAAACGGGCGATCGCACTCGACTCGGGCTTGGCGGCCTCGTGGAGCATCAGGCGTGCGAGCGTCGGTCGCTCCGTCAGCAGATCGACCCAGGCGGTGACGCTCGCGAGCAGTCGCTCCTCGGCGGGGTCGGAGGAGATCAGCAGCTCCTTGACGCGGTCATCGAGTGACGCGATGGCGGCGCGAACGACTTCCTCGTAGAGCGCCTGCTTGCTCGAGAAGTAGTAGTAGATACCGGGCTGATGCATGTCTACGGCCTCAGCGACCGCATCGATGCTGGTATCCGAGTAGCCGCGCTCGGCAAAGAGGCGCTCGGCGGCCGCGAGGATGCGCTGTCGGTTCTCCTCGCTCCGCTTCTGGGGGCGCCTGGGGCCCGTCGCCACCTTTCGTCGCACCGCCTTCACCGCCGCCCCCCTGGCTCTCGCATCGCCGCCCCAAGGATTTTTATCAGAAGATCAAAAATTCTGCGACCACCGCTTGCGCCGATTTTATCAAGTCATAAAATCTATTTCGACCCCGCTCTGGCACGCCAGCTGGATGGTGTGCTTCCCACTCGCGGCGCGGGTGATAGGCGAGTCCGAGGAATCAATGATCACGACGCTCACATTCGTAAAGATGCTGCCAGGCTTTTCGCGGGACGCCTTTTTCGACCGCTGGTGTGAACACACCCGCAACCTGGACGTGCGGGACCATCCCGAGATCACGCTGAACCGGCTGACGATGTTCCACGAGGGTTCCGAGTATCTGGGCATGGCCGAGAACCATTGGCCGGATCAGGAGAGTCTGGATGCGGCCATCCGTTGGTACGAAACGTCCGAAGGTCAGGCGCACCAGAAGGATCTCGACACCTTCATGGACACAGCCAATAGTCCGACGATGATCGTGAGCCATGAGGTCGAGGTGTCTGCCGAAAGGGGGATCGAGTGGAAAGCTCGTCCCGGGAGAGGATGACATGAGTGCAAATACCGAGAGCAACGTTTCCCCGCCGGACCTGAAGGTTGCCTCCCGGATTCCCGCGTCTCGATATACCTCGCGTGATTGGGAAGATCTGGAAACCGAGCGGCTCTGGGCGCGAGTCTGGCAGATCGCCTGCACGGAAGATTGCATCTCCGAGCCCGGCGATTATTGGGAATACGAGATTGGTCCGCTGTCGATCGTCATCCTGCGCGACGACGAGGGCATCGTGCGCGCGTTCCAAAACGTCTGTCCACACCGCGGTGCAGCGATTCTTAAGGGGTCGGGAGGAGGGCTCTGCGAAGTCCGCTGCCCCTACCATCATTGGCGCTTCGACCTGAAGGGTCACCTCTGCGGTGACGCTCAGAGCGACCAGCTCGAGGGGCGTCCGGGACCGATGAGCCTGATACCGGTCTCGACCGGCACCTTTGGCGGCTTCGTCTTCGTCAACCCGGATCCGGATTGCGAGCCGCTCGAGGAGTTCCTGGAAATATTGCCCAAAGAGCTCGCCTGGGTCGGCATGGAAGACTACAGCTGCTCCGATTTTTTGACCTTGCCGCTCCCCTGCAATTGGAAGGTCGTCGTCGATGCGTTCATCGAGACCTATCACCTGCACGCCGTCCATCCCCAGATGCTCGCGATCGCAGACGACGTCCATACGCCGATCACCCTCTACGACAAGCACACGATGTTCATGCAGCCCTATGGCGTACCCAGCCCACGCCGAAAGGGCACTGTGACCGATCAGGAGCTCTGGGAGGAGTTCGCCGCCAATCTGGGGCATCGGATGGGGATGACCTTCGCCTCCACGGAAGATCAGGGTACCCACCCACCGGTGCCCGAGGGCCAGACGATGCGCGATGTGCTCGTGTCACGAATCCGCGCGCACCTCGCGAGCATTGGCCCCCGCTTTGCCGATCTCGACGACCATCACATCATCGACGATTTCCACTACCACATCTTCCCAAACGCGGTCTTCAACGTCTTTGCGGGCTGGTATGGGCTGATCCGCATGCGCCCGGGCGCGACACCCGACGAGAGCTTCGTCGACATGTGGAACTTCGATTTGCGCGCGGAAGATCACCCCGAGAATCACCCACGCCCGGTCAAGAGTCTCCTCGGCGTGGACGACCTCTCCTCCTTTGGCACGGTTCTTCCCCAGGATCTAGACGTGCTCACGAGGGCGCAGCAGGGACTCCATCAGCCGGGACTCGATTTCCTCCGGCTCACGCCCGCCGAAGCGCGAATCGGCCGCATGCATGAGATCCTCGATCGCTATCTGGACCCGCCGGACGATCAGCGGCTGCCGGATTGAGTGCCGACGAGTACCCGGCAGAGAACGAAGCTCCGGGGAAGAATGACATGAGCGAGCCCCACTACGATCCCTACTCCGAGGAAGCGCTGAAGGATCCGCATCCGATCTACAAGCGTCTGCGGGCTGAGAAGCCCGCCTACTATCTCGAGAAATACGATGCCTGGGCGCTTTCGCGCTTCGAGGACATATGGAACGCCTCGTTGGATTCCAAGTCGTATTCCGTGGCGGCCGCGGGCGCCTCTTCCGGACATCTGCTCACCCGGCAGCTACCGATCTTTCCCAGTCTGATGCACACGGATCCGCCAGATCACACGCGGATGCGCTCGCAGATCAAGGCCCCCTTCACACGGCAGCGGGTAGCGGAGCTCGAACCGAAATTTCGCTGCATCGTCCGGGAAGAGCTGGCGCGGGTCGCGGAACGTGGTGAGGCGGATGCCCTCGCCGACATCGCGCAGCCCGTCGCCACCCGTGTGACCTGCGCTGTGCTCGACCTCCCGGTGAACGATGGGCCGGGACTCAATGAGATCGTGTCGCGCATCTTCACGCGCGAACCGGGCACCATCGGCCTACCGGAATCGAGCATCGCCGCCTTCGGTGAGCTCGACGCCTACTTCCTCGAGAGGGTGCGCGAGCGAAGGATGAAACCGAGTGACGCCGACGACATGTTGAATCGCCATTTGCGTATGGAGCTCTCGGATCGGCGCCCGACGGACGAAGAAATTTCGTCGTTCATGACGACCCTGGTAATTGGGGGAACCGAGACCTTCCCCAAGGTGCTCGCGGGTGGATTGGTTCGACTCGACGCGGATCGCGACCAGCGCGCGCTGCTGCTGGAAGACCCGTCGCTGCTTCCGAACGCCATCGAAGAGATGGGGCGTTATGAAATTCCGCTCCAAATGCTTGGCCGCACGCTGCTTCGCGATGTCGAGCTCCATGGAGAGAAGCTCCGCGCGGGGCAGCCCGTGATGTTTCTCTATGCCTCCGCGAGTCGCGATGAGCGCGAATTCGATGACCCCGACACGTTCGACATTCGACGTAGTCTTCCTCGAGTCCTGACCTTCGGGCACGGCGCGCATGCCTGCCTGGGCCAGCATGTCGCGCGCCTCGAGGGGCGGATCCTGCTCGAGGAGATATTGGCCGCAATCCCCGATTACGAAGTCGACATGACGGGCTGCGTCCAGGCGCATTCCGAGTGGATGCAGGGCTATCTAGGGGTCCCGATTCGCTTCGCGCCCTTCTCGCTGGGGAACGATGCGGCACCCGCCGCCGCTTCCGCATCAGGCTAGGGGCCGTCTTCCCGCAGACCGAGATCGGAAGCGACCCGATCGTCGTTCAGGATCTGGCGCAGGCCGCGGAGGAGTCCGACTTCGACCCTCTCCTGGCCTACGAGCATATGTCTGGCCAGAGCCACGACCGCGTGGACAACACTCACATGTCCCTATGCGCCGGTGCGAGCACTTCGGGACCATCAAGGAATCTGCCCCGCTCGGATCGATGCCGCTAGATTGAGAGGATCGAGCAAAGGGGCAAGCTCAATGAGGCCTTCGGGCTGGCGTGGGACCTGATCCAACAACCGGGGGCAGCTCAACAGCCTGACGAGACGTGGTGTTACCTTGGAAAGACTGCAGCAATACAAGAAGTATGTAGATTGGTTCGAACCGCTCCACACGATCGCCAGCGAGCAGACCGGGCTCAGCGATTTCGGCGCCGACAGGAGCTATCAGACCGGCCTACGCGTCATCCTGGAATCAATGGATGATGACTGCGACCTGAATGAAATGGGGCTCTACGCGGCGCCGCTCAGACTGGTCCAAAACCTGAAGCAGCGCTTGACAGCGGAACAGGCATTCAAGGACGATCCGGCCATCCTCGAGAAGCCCATCGAGAAGCCGCTCTTGATCACCGGCATTGTGCGCACGGGCAGTACTGCGTTGCACTATCTGATGGCCCGCGACCCGAATCGCCAGCACCTGGAGTACTGGCTGGCGGACAACCCGATGCCGCGCCCCTCCCGGGAAGAGACGAAGTGGTGACCGGTTTCCGACTGGCCTTTGGCGGCGCCCAGGAATTCTACGGAGTGACCCCCGACTTGTGCGCGACCGGCAAAGTGATTTCCTGCGGCCACCCCCTGGCCGTCGTGTGTGGCCGGGCAGAGATCATGGACTATGCCGGACCCTCGACCGCCGGAACCTCTGACCATGTGAACCTGACGGGCACCTATAGCAGCAACCCCATCTCCGCGGCGGTGGCGCTCGCCGTGATCGGCGAGTTGAAAAAGCCCGGCGTCTACGAGGAGGTCGAGCGCAAGGGCAACAAACTAAAGAACGCGCTCACCGACCTGCTGAGCCAGGCGCAGATTCCGGCTGCCGTGATCGGGGAGGCTTCAGCCTTTCAGCCCTGGTTTACCAAAGAGGAGGTCATCGACCACCGCGGTACGCTCACTGCAGACATGGCGATCAATACCAAGTTCACCAACCTGCTGCTCGATCGCGGCATCGCCAAGGGGCACGAGAAATTCTTCATCTCCACCGTACACGCGGATGACGAGATCGACTACACCATCAGCGCGTTACGCGAAGTGGTTGGACTACTTAGCTGACTCACCGAACTGCGGAGCGCTTCAGCACCCCCTTGTCGTAGCCGGTTTTCTGTTCATCGGTCAGCACGCGACGCATTTCAATGAGATGTTCGTAACGCTGCCGCATGATTTGCGTCTTGGCGGCCATCAGCTCATCGATCTTGGCGTGGATATCGGCGATCTTGGCATCCTCGCGGATCGTCATCGCATTGAGTTCAGCAAGGGCCTGGGCTTCCCTTTTCTTGTGGGGCGCTTGATCGTCGTCGAGTTGGTGGTGCATGTGTTCGAGCTGATCGCGCTGAGATTGTGTGAATGTCTTGGCCCAGGCGGGCAGCTCGGGGTCTTCATCCGCTCGAGTGGGCAAAGAAGTCAGAAAGCCAAGCATCACGACGAGCAGAAGCGCCTGCATGACTCTGGTCGTTTTCGCGCTCATGGAACTCTCCTCGAGAAGTTTCGAACACGATAGCTCGCCATTCAGTCAGATTCGCATCTGGATTCCCAATATCGGTCTATCGCGGAACCATTTGGGGTTTTCCTTCCCACTCTTGACCGGTCAGCACCCAGGAAGGCAGCCTGATCGACTGCCAAGCTGAAACCGAACCCTCTCGGATGAAGAGGGAGAACAGACGGCGTTGCGATTACAACGCGTGAGGTCCAGAATATCGTGAGACGGAACCGCGTAGCAGACCTAGCAACTACCAGAATGACCGCTTCCTACGGAAGCTGAGTGTGGTCGTCCGGGACTTCGTCGACGACGATAACCGCGAACGCTGCCCGATCCGCTGGCCAATGTGATGGCTGTCGACGTCGAGCGGCAGAGCGGCAGAGCGGCAGAGCGGAGTAAAAAAGAGGCATCTGGTCCAGAAAGCGAGTCGGGCGGAAACTGGCTCTCCGATCAGAGAAGAGCGTTGTTGTCCGGAAAATATTTCCGACCTACAATCTCCGCTGCCGCGAACTCATACCGTCTCCCCCGCTCGCTAACGAGATCGATTCCGCGTGAAGTTCCTGCCCTCCCAGATCGCATTTATCCTCGATGAGCTCGACGAAGGCGAGAGCAAGCGGAACCTCCGATCGCTCGGAAACTTCGTCGCGATTCTGGCGGCCTCGTTCGTCAGCTTCACGGTCATATTTCACCTGATCATGGTCTACGAGGGCCAGCAGCATTCCTGGCTCACGGGTCTCTACTGGACGCTCACGGTGATGAGCACCCTCGGATTCGGGGATATCACCTTCGAAAGCGACCTCGGTCGGCTCTTCACGATCTTCGTCCTGGTCTACGGAATCGTGATGCTGCTGATCGTCGCGCCCTTCACCTTCATCCGCTTCTTCTACGCGCCTTGGCTCGAGGCACAGATTCGGCTGCGCGCTCCGCGGCAAGTCGAGCAGGGGCTCTCAGACCACGTCGTGATCTGTCGAGACGACGGGATCGCACGGGGGCTGATCGCACGGCTGGATGACCTGGCGATTGAGTACGTGCTGATCGAGCCCGATACGACGGCCGCCGCCCATCTCCATTCCGACGGCCTGCACGTCGTGACGGGAAGGCGCGACGTGCGCGCAACCTTCGAGGCGGCCAACGTGGGGCAGGCCCGGATGGTGATCGCGAATCTTGGCGATACGGATAACACGAACGTCACCTTGACCGTGCGGGAGGTGACGGACGATGTGCCCATCGTCGCGTTCGCCGAAGACGCGGACTCGATCGACGTGCTCGAGCTCGCCGGGGCGACCTCCGTGGTTCCGCTCAAGCGCAACCTCGGCGAACAGCTCGCCGCGCGCGTCACGGCCGGCATTCGATCGGCGCATCGCATCGGTCGTTTCGAAGATCTCGTCATCGCCGAGTTCCCCATTCATGGCACGGCGCTCGTCGGCCGAACGATTCGTGATACGAACCTGCGCCATCTGACGGGACTCAATATCGTGGGTGTCTGGGAGCGGGGTGAAATCCAGCCCGCTGAACCCGAAACCGTGCTGCACGAGCACAGCGTTCCCGTGGTGGTCGGGACCGACGAGCAGGTCACGGATCTCGATGCGCTCTTCGTGATCTACCAGGCGACGGACACGCCGGTGCTCGTGATCGGTGGTGGCACGGTCGGGCGCGCGGTGAGCCAGGCGCTGCGCGATCGGGGCGCCTCGGTGACGATTATCGACCACGATGCCGACCTCGCACAAGAACTCGCGAGCGTGGCCGATAACGTCGTGATCGGGGACGGCTCGAGTCTGCAGACGGTGAAGGCCGCCGGTATCGACGAGGCTCCGTCCGTCGTGCTCACCACCAACGATGATGCGACGAACATCTTCCTGACGATTTACTGCCGTCGCCTGTCTAGGGTCGCCCATATCGTCAGCCGCATCAGCCACGACTGGAATCTCGAAGCGATCCATCGCGCAGGAGCAGATTTTGCCCTCAGTCGCTCCTCGCTCGCAATCCAAACGCTGGTCTCGCTGATCCTGAGCCGCGAGCTGATCGTCGTCGGCGAGGGCATCGAACTCTTCGTCGAGCAGGTCCCCGACCACCTCGTCGGCAAAGCCCTCGCTGCGAGCCAGATCGGCTCCCGAACGGGACTCAACGTGATCGGCATCCGGACACACGGCGAACTCGTCGCCAACCCCCCTGCCTCGGCCGAACTCGAGGCCGCGAGCGAACTGGTGATGATCGGTACTGCCGATCAGCGCCAGCGCTTTCTTTCGCTCGAAAGCGACAACAAGGGGTAGCGGGAGGTCAGCGTGAGATGAACGTGGAAACGCGAGTAACCGAGCATTGCACCGCCGCCTCATGCCTCGCAGGGTTGTCGAAGATCAGGTGAACATCGAGACCGGCTGGCGCCACGCGCTAGACCGAAAACTCCTTATGAAAACGATTGAAGGCATCGGCCGTGCCGCAGACGTAGAGAGCATCGTCTTCACCCAGAACGAGTGACGACGGGATNTCCATGATGACTTCGCCCGCACGCTCGACTGCGATCACGGTGCACCCGGTGCGCTCACGCATCGACGATTTCAGTGGATGGTGGCCGGCCAGCCGACCCGCGCCCACTTTGACGAGCTTCACGCGGGCTTGCTGCGAAACGATCTCACCCAGGATGTGATGAGCGAGAAGTTGGCCGGCCACCTGGCCCACCGAAAGAGCGAAGTCAGCGCCAGCCTGCTGGATATGCCCGACTTGTTCCACGAATTCGGCACAGGCGATGATCGGCACATCCGGAGCAAAATCTCGCACGATCGTTGCGGCCAGAACCGTCGCACTGTCGTTCTCGCAGGCAAGGATCACGACGCGAGCCGCTCCGACCTCGGCGCGCGCAAGAATACCGGCATCGAGAACGTCTCCAACCACGCTGACTCCGGCCTGCTCGGTCTTGTCGATGACGCACAATCGTTCGCCCGCGTCTTTCAACATCTCGACCAGCTTGCTCCCGACATCGCCAAAGCCCGCGACGACGATCGTGCCTTCCGTTGTAATCGGACGAGCAATTTCGCTGAGCCGCTTCATGTTGTCTGGAGGCCCGGCAGCCACCAACATCATTCCAGGCCGGAGTATCTGGTCCGATGAGGGCGGCGAATGGAGGGCGCCGTCCACCCACTGGGCCACGATCTGCACCCCGGTCTCGGTACGGATGCCGGATTCCGCAACGGTCTTGTTCGCGAGCGGGCTCGCGTCGTGGATGCGGACCTCGGCCACCTCGAGGAGCTGCGCGAGCGGCTGGACACCCGTGATGCGCGGTCCGATCCGGGCGCTGGCTCGGGCCGCGATCGCGGCCGCCAGCACGTGACTCGGCGTGAACGCAGCCGTTGCCCCAGCAAGCTGCATCGGTGCGCGGCGCTTGGGGTCGTCGATCAGGGCGATGATCGGACCGGAGAATCCGAGTTCGCGCACGCTCACGGCGAGCAGAGCGTCGTGCTCGTCCGAACCATTGGCCACCAGCGCCCGCGCCCGGGTCAGCGGTCGCAGATCGAAGCCGCCCTCTGCAATCGAAGCATGGACGACGCGATTGCCTCGAGCCAGCAGTCGGCGCGCGACGATTCCGTCCTCTTCGATGACGATTAGCGGCACTCCTCGGCTGTCGAGCTCGCCCATCAAGGAATCGACCTCCGAACCATATCCGCAGATCACCACCGTATCCTCCATATCGGGCAGCGTGCGAGGAAGTTGCGCTTCGAAGCGCTCCTCCACGAGCGGCGTGCCGAAGGGCGTAACCTGGAGAATTCCGCTCGTCGCATCTGCCAGCGGGGCGGCCGTCCCTTCGAGGATCACGGCGCAGCCCTTCAACGCGAGCGGTGTAAACAGGTTGAGAAGAAAGGCCGTGAGGATCAGCGCCGTAAAAATCGGCTGGTCGATCGCCCCCTGAGCCAGAGCCAGCGAAGCGAGGATGAAGGCCAGCTCGGCGCGCCCGCACATGCCAACCCCAACGGTGAGCGCCTCTCGCGGTGGCAATCCCATGCGCAAAGCCATTCCGCCCGCGCTGAGAATCTGGCCGACGATCACCGCAACGGTCAGCAGGCCGATGAAGGCCACGCCCGATGGGCTGATATCGAAGCTGATCGAGAAACCAAGCGACATGAAGAAGATCGGACCGAGGAATGAATAGGCGATTCCGTAGGCACGGTCCTTTACGATCCGGACGAGGTTCGGATGCGCCACTTTCTCCTCGAAAAAGAGACCCGCCAGATAGGCACCGAGGATCATGTGAAGCCCGATGGCTTCGGCGAAGAGCCCCGAGGCGATCGCCATGAGCAAAACGAAGGTAAAACCCTTTCCGCCCTCCGAGCGGAACGGCAGGGTCAGCCGCGGGTAGACGAATCGTCCCAATAACACCGCGACGGCGAAGAAACCGACGACCTTGCCCAGCGTGATGAAAATACTGAGAGGCTCGAAGGTTCCTCCCGAGAGCACCCCAACGACGAGCCCGAAGAACACGAGTGTCAAGAGGTCGTCGATCACACAGCTGGCCACGATGACGCGTGCCACCCGCGTGTTGACCAGGCCGAGATCCTTGAGACTCGTGAGTGTGATCACGACGGCGGTGGCCGTCATCGTCAATCCGACGAAGGTCGCCCCGACGGGGTCCAGGCCGAAGAGCAACGCGACCCCGACGCTGACCACGAAGGGAATGAGGGCGCCGACGACTGCAACACCCATCGAGCGCTTCAACGCGTCGTAGAACTCGAGCGGCTGAGTCTCGACGCCAGCGTGGAACATCAGGAAGAAGATGCCGATCTCGGCCAGCAGCTGAATCTCATCGCCTGGCTCGATCAGTCCCAATACGGCCGGGCCCAGGAGCACGCCGACGATCAGCTCGCCCATCACCGTCGGCAGGCCGAGTGGGCGAAGCGTGACCGCGACCAGCCAGATTCCAGCGAGCAGAAGTAAGAGATCTAATGCAACTTCATGCATAACGAAGCACGCGTGTCGGCCGCATGACCGAGAGTTGACGTTCTCAGAACCGATTCACTGTGGAATCATTGAGCTTCTTCCATCTGAACTCGTAGAATCCACGATCGATGATAGTCCGAATCCGACCGGATCATCAGCCTCGCAACTCACAGCCAACCCGGGAAAATACGCCTCGCTGTGCGGCATGAGTCGCGTCACCGAGAAGTCGGACGGTGCGGTCGCGCTGAGCCTGATCAACTTCCACTCGGGCTCCGACAGAGGCGCGAACCTCGCCTTCGTCAACATGTTGAACAACACGAAGGACGCGTTCAACCTGGGCTTCATCCAGATCGCTGAGGGGGAGACTTCAGCCGACCTCGGGGGCCTCAACATATCGAAGAAGTCCCGGATCCAGATCGGCTTCGTCAACATCACCCAGGAGATCACAGGCTTCCAGTTCGGCTTCCTCAACATGGCCGAGAACGGCTTCTTCAAGTTCTTCCCGATCTTCAACTATGCGAAGAAGAAGAACTGAGGGCGCACCCGCCGCGCCATCTGTCCGCTCGTAGGGTCAGAGCTGAAGCGGTGTTCCGTGAGGTCGTGGCCTTGTCCGCGTAGGCTCGACCCTGCTGCATCTCGGGGAATTCTCGGGCGCAGCAGCGCTTCGAAGCCCCCCGGCTCATTGACTTCTCTCGCCTCCGGTGGCTATTGTGAGCGATCTGGCACGCAGATGCCAAATGGAGTGTTGGTGCCAGTGAGTTCCTCGATGCATCATGTTCCCGCCGAAACGGGTGCGAGCCGGGTCGATCGCCGGGTGGGCGAGTTTCGGGCGCGGGTGCTCGAGGCGGCCCAGGCGCTCTTCGCCTCGAATGGCGTCGAGGCAACGAAGATCGACGACATCTGCGAGGCCGCCGACGTCGCCAGACGTACGCTCTGCAATCACTTTCCGACCAAGGCGCACATCGTCCGGGCGCTCTCGCGCGAAGCCGTCTCGCGGCTCGTCGCACTGATCGATCATGCGCGTGAAGAGGGCTGCACGAATCACGAGCGGGTCGGGCTCCTCTTCGATGGGCTCGTGAGTCGCACCCTGGAAACGGGTCCGGTGCATCGCGAATCCGTCGGTGCGTTCTTCCATGTCGCCCACGGCACTTCTGGCGCGACCGAGGACGAGCTACGGCTCTCGGCGGCGATTCAGGCGCTCCTCGAAGCCGGCGGGGCGAATGATCTTCCGCCGGACACTTCGATCGAAACCTTCGCGGAACTCATCCTCGGGGCGATCTACTCGACGACCCTCGAGTGGATCCACCGTGAAGACTACGACTTAGAAGCGCGCACGGCGGCGCACGGAGCGTTCCTCGTCGGCTTGTTGCCCGTCGACCCAATGAATCGGAACGACAAGAGAGCGGAGCAAGAACGCCATGTCCGATGAGAAAGTCCTGATCATCAGCTCGGATTGTCACGCGGGCGCCCTGCCCTCGATCTACAACGAATACATACCGGCGAAATACCACGACGCCGCGAATCGTTGGTGGGTCGACTACACGCGCGAGATGATGTCCCGCGTGGGCACGTTCTTCGACCAGGAGGCGGTCGACGCCTATGCGGAGAAGGCCGGGCAAGGCGGCGAACGAATGAAGGCGGTGTCGAACCCGAATATCACTCCGAGCGACGAGGATCTGCTCGAGATGCTCAGCGATCCCACCAACCCCTTCGCGCCGCGCCGAGGCGAATGGGACGCGTCGGTGCGAACGAAGGAAATCGACGAGGACATGAGCGCCGGCGAGGTCATCTTTCCGCAGATGGCTCCCTTCGGCGCGGGATTGATGCAATACCGACACGAGGTTTCGCCGGAGTACAACCTCGAGGGATGCCGAGCCTACAACCGCTGGCTCGCCGACTTCTGCAAGTCGAACCCCCAACGCATGGCGGGCGTCGCGCTCATCAACGTCGACGACATCGACACGACGGTCGAGGTGATCCGAGAAGCGCGAGAGATGGGTCTCTGGGGCGGAGTGTTGCTGCCGTCGAGCACAGGCAGCCACCCCTTCTATCACCATCCGCGCTACGAGCCGATCTGGGCCGTGTGTGCCGAGCTCGACCTGCCGCTTCAGTCCCATGCGGGCTGGGCTCCGGACTATGGCGACGTCGAGAGCGCGACAGCCATGTTCATCAGCGAGGTCGACATGTGGGGCCAGCGCCCGTTCACTGCATTGATGTGGTCCGGCGTCTTCGAACGCTACCCGAGCATCAAATACGTGTTGACTGAAGTCGGCTCAGGCTGGGTCGGCGAGAAGCTGCGCGTTCTGGAGTTCAAGGCGCGGGATCCGATCTTCAAACACTTCACGAAGGACCTCTCGCTCTCCCCAACCGAGTATTTCCAGCGCAACTGTTTCCTTGGCTCATCCTTCCTCGCGCGCCACGAAGCCCATTTCTGCACGAAGCTCGGGGTGGACAAATTCATGTGGGGCTCGGATTACCCCCACCTCGAGGGCACCTGGCCCAACACGCGGAAGGCGCTCACCGAGACCTTCCATGATTTCGAAGAAGAGGACATCCGCGCAATTCTCGGGCTCAACGCCGCCAAACTCTATGGGTTCGATGCGGGAGCGCTCTCGAAGATCTCGCAGGAAATCGGCCCGTCGATCGCGCAAATCCGCGACGAAGCCTGAAGTCGCCACGGCCAAACTTCTCTCTCGCGCGCGCTCATGCGCTCGCCAAACACGGACAGTGCCCTGGCAACGTTCGAAGACAAATGGAGACAACACATGGATCGCTATCTCGTCATCTCGTCCGACGGCCACGCCGGACTTCATGCGTCCGACTATCGCCCCTACGTGGAAGAGAAGTATCGCGACGCATTCGATGCGGCGCTGCCAGTCCAGATCGCTGCGACCAAACGGATGAGCGACTATTTCCTCATCACCGAGATCAACGAAGAGTGGCGCCGCGGCAACGAGGTTGAGCTCGCGGGCGCCTGGGATCCCGAGGCGCGGGACCAGATGCTCGACAACGACGGAATCGTCGCGGAAGTGCTCTTTCCCGATGGCGTGACCGAGATGAATGCGCCGCCCTTCGGCGCGGGATTCAACATGCGTCCAGAGGGCACGACCGCCGAACTCATGTGGGCGGGATGTGACGCGCACAACCGATTCATCACCGAATTCGTCCAGACGGCCCCCGAGCGCCGAATCGGACTCGCCTGCATCCCCGTCTACTGGGATGTCGATCTCGCCGTCGAGAAGACGAAGGAGGCGCGCAAGAACGGTCTACAGGGCGTACTCCTGCCGCCGATGTGGGGCGACTTCCCGGGCTACAACCACGGGAAATACGATCCCTTCTGGGCAACCTGCCAGGACCTCGAAATGCCCGTCCATTTCCATTCCGGTCCTGCACCCATGGAACAGTTCTTCGGTCCCATACCGCCGCAGGAAGGAGACGAGATGCCGCACGGCGCCGTCGGCGCGTATCTGATGGAGGTCCATGTCTGGCTGACGCGCCCCATCAACTTCATGATTTGGGGCGGCGTCTTCACACGCTTCCCGAAGCTCAAGATCACGGCCGCAGAGGGGACTTCGGCGTGGGTCCCCGACTTCCTCGACCGACTCGAGTTCCACTACAAAGAGTCTCGCGAGTCACAGAAGCTGGGCGATTTCCGAGGCCATCTGGCCGAATCGCCCGCGGACACCTTCCGCAAGAACTTCATGGTGGGTGCGTCGTGCATGTCTCGAAAGGAGGCGGAGATGCGACACGAGATTGGCGTCCGCAACATCATGTGGGGCAGCGATTTCCCGCATCCGGAAGGGAGCTGGCCTGTCACGCGTCAACACCAGGTCGACACGTTTCGCGGAATTCCCGAAGACGAGGTCGAGGCAATGCTCGGCGGAAACGCCGTCGAATTCTACGGCCTCGATGCCGAGAAGCTGGCGCCGATCGCGGCGCGCATCGGCCCCGAGCGCGGCTCGCTGGGAGAGATCGTGAAATGACCCTTCCGCCCTTCCACCCCTTCTCGCTCGAGTACACGGCGAACCCGAAGCCCTACTTCGCACAATTCCACGCCGAGGGTCGCCTCGTGGAGCACGAAGAGTTCGGCGCGTGGTTCGCGCACGACTACGACGCGGTTCGTGCCCTCTGCGATCATCCGCAGATGTCGAGGCGCCCGAGCGTGACCCAGTACTCTGAGGAAGAGATGGAGGCGCGCCTGGCCCGCTGGCCCATTCTCGACGCGAGGATGAGCGGTGGCCCACCCCCCGAGGACGAGGAGTACAACGACCAACTCGTGCTTCGAAAGGTCCTCGCGCCCGACTTCAGACCGGGCACGATCCGCAAGCTGGCGGCGACGATCCGCGACGTCGTCGCCAAACACTGCGCCCCCATCCAGTGGGAGCAAGAGGTCGACATCGTCAAGCTCGTCCAGGGCGTACCCCTGACCGTGATCGCCCAGCTACTCGGGCTCGCCGAGTCGGGCCCAAACGCAGAGATCTTCCTGACGGCGGGGCCCGATTTCTTTCGAGGGATCGGCCCGCTCGTCTCCGATGAGGCGAAGGATCGAGCGGAGGCCGCGGCGCACGCGATGATCCAGGTACTCGCCGAGGAGGTCGAGGCAAGGCGTACCGCTCCGCGTGACGACCTGATCTCCCACGTGATCGAGGAGGTCGACCAGACGGAGGGGATGGATCCCGGGGAGGTCATCCCCACACTCGTCGTCCTGCTCGCCGCGGGAACCGACACGACACGACTCACGACCTCGCTCGCGATCAAGACACTGCTCGAACACCCGGACGAGCTGGAAAGATTACGTGCCAATCGTGAGCTGCTCCCGAACGCCATCCTCGAACTCATGCGCTACGAGGGAGCGACGAAGTTCCTCGCGCGCTCGACCCTCGAGGACGTGAACTGGAAGGGGCAAACCATTCCCGCACAGTCGAGCGTTCTGATTTCGATCCTCGGCGCGGGATGGGATCCTCGTGTCTTCGAGGCGCCGGAGCGATTCGACATCACGCGCGACCTGCGTGGCAGCTTGTCGTTCGGATTCGGACGCGGCTATTGCATGGGTTCGCATCTGGCCCGACTCCAGCTCAAAGAGCTGCTCGACTTCTTCCTCGACCACCTTCCCGTCGGTGCGAGCGTCGATCCCGCCCAAATGGTCTGGGACCCGTCCAACGCGTTCCTGCGCGAGATTCGGAGCATGCCTGCGCAGCTCAGATGACGCGCCCGCACAAATAAGGAACGGGATGAACGATCACAGTACTCGCAGCGTTCACTGGAGTTTCTGGGCGATCTCCGTTGTGGGGCTGGTCTTCAAGTAGGAACTCAACGACATCGACCGACGCGGGAATCAAATGGGATCGCAGGAGAGGCACTGATCTCGGCTGCGGACGTGTCTTGCGAAAGCGCCGGAGTGACGCCCCACCCTGTTGCAACCGTTATTCTGGAAAATGCCCCGCGACATGGACACAGAAGCCCGCCTGTGTCCCACGATCGATGAATCGAGCCTCGTCGATGGCCGCCTCCTCTCGAATCGGATCGTCGGAGGTTGCATCCTCGAACACCCGCGCCGAGGGCACGAAGATCTCAGTGACGCTATCGACGTCCCAGATCCCGAAACCGCCGCGCGCGGCAGCCTCTCGCGACCGCTTCAGGTCGACGTAGTTCTGGTGGTAACCCGTTGCGCCCGGACATTCTATGCCGAAGCGGGCGTGCTCGTTGCGGTAATAGGAGATGTAGTCGTCGTGGCCCGTACCAGCCTTGCGGCGCATCAGCGACATGTAGCGCGTGCCGGGCGGCTCGGCTGGGACGACCCGATTCTCCTCCGCGACGACAAGGGCCGAGAGATCGGAGTGCACACAGTCGCCCAGGTCCGAACGCAACTCGGCGAGGCGCTCGATCAGGGTGTCGAGGGATTCCGCGTCGAGCGAGCGAACCTCGAGCACCGCCTCGTATCTACGCATTCGATAGAGCGCCGGCAATGGGTCGTCTGACTCTGCCAGCAGCACCGCAACGCCTTCGATTCCCGGTGCCGCCGCGACTCGAGATGCTGCGGCCGCGAGGGCCATACCCACCTCTCGATCGCATCCATCCCGAACGGCGAAAAACGCGAGTAGCTTCTGCATCGAACCCTCCGAATATTTCCCGACGAAGACGGGATCGCTTTCTCGATCGGGTTTCCTGGGTCTTCTTGTCTCAATTCTGATCGGGCTGGAGAGAGGTCCTGGGCATCATCCGGCCCGACACCGTGATCCGCCGGCATCGCAAGGAATTTCGGCTGAGCAGCTTGATCAATGCGATTCGTCATCTGGGAGTATCGACCCGAATCCGACCGGATCAGTAGAGAGAACCGACAGTCGTTCCACGCACACCAGAGTCGCGTAAGCCAATTCAATCCAGGGTCAGCAGGGCCTCCTTCACATAGGGCTTGATCGTATCGAGCGCTCCCTCTCGAACCTTGCTGGGCCAATCGGAGTTGGTGATCAGCGTCCGACCCACGGCGACGAGATCGAACTCATCGTTCTCGAGACGGTCGAAGAGATTGTCCAGGCTGGCTGGCTCGGCTTCGCGAAAGGTGGTGGTGCCCTGGATGGGCAGGAAGTCGGCATTCAGGCCAACGCTACCCACGGTGATGGTGGGCTTGCCTGTCAGTCGCTTCACCCACCCTGCCAGGTTCAGTTCGCTGCCCTCAAATTCCGGTTCCCAGAAACGGCGCTGACTACAGTGAAAAATATCCACACCGGCATCCGAGAGTGGCTTGATGAAGGCCTCCAGAGCTTCGGGCGTCTCCACGAGGCGAGCGGTGTATTCCTGCTGCTTCCACTGGGACCAGCGCAGCACGATGGGGAACGCCTTGCCCACCGAGGCGCGGATGGCCTCGATGATTTCGATGGCAAAGCGAGAGCGGTTTTGCAGGGAGCCACCGTAGCGGTCCGTACGTTGGTTGGTCTTCTCCCAGAAGAACTGGTCCACCAGATAGCCGTGGGCGCCATGAATCTCGACGCCGTCGAAGCCTAACGCCTCAGCATTTCCGGCGGCCTTGGCGAAGGCTGCGACGACCTCGTCGATGTCTGCCTGGGTCATCTCGTGACCGGTTCTTCCACCGGGTATCGCCGCACCGGAAGGAGCGTAACCGGGAACCTCTGGATCGGGCTCGGCACCGGAGTCGCGAATCGATCCCACATGCCACAGCTGCGGGATGACCTTGCCTCCCTCAGCGTGAACGGCCTCCACCACTCTCTTCCAACCCGCCAGGGCATCCTCCCCGTAGAAGAAGGGCACATCGGGGTAGCCATTGGCGGCCCTGTGATCCACGCATGTGCCCTCGGTGATGATCAAGCCCACCCCACCTGCAGCTCGGCGACGGTAGTACTCCACTACCTGATCGTTGGGAATATTGCCGGGTGACAGGGAACGGGTCATGGGCGCCATGACGATACGGTTCGTGGTGTTGAGAGAACCGCTCTGAAAGGGTGCGAAGAGGCTGTCCGGCTTGCTCATGTCTTCCTCTGGGACTCGGGTCGTCCCCTTTGTTGCGAGAATCCTTCGCGTGGCGGTTCGAGCGATGCCGACGCACGGCAGAGGGGATCGAGGGGTTCGTCGGATTCTACGTCACGGCCCACAATAAAGTGATGCCTCATTCGGCATTCGGTGGGCAGGCCCTGAACGAGATGTTCTTGGGAACGGGCGATGAAGTCGCCCAATGGCTCGCCGCCGCACGCAGATCAGCCCGCGAGGAGCGAATGGAGGTCCATCGAGCGGTGGGATGCGGCGAATGCGTCGGGGAGAAGCATTCGGGGGCGTTGCGATTGCAACGGGCGAGGTCCAGAATGTCGTGAGACGCAGCTGTGGTACACACCGAGCTGGGATCCGACCAGGGATGGAATATCTTACCCGACCCCATCTGAACAGGAGTGCCAATGCCCCGCCCCACCCTTCGAAGCGAATTCTGCGATCGCGTTGGAGTCGACTACCCCGTGATCTTGGCCGGGATGGGTCCCGTGGCTGGAACCGGAGATCCCGTTGCAACGGGTGAACTCGTGGCCGCCGTTTCCAACGCGGGAGGTCTGGGAGTACTCGGAGGAGTTTCATTCTCCCCCGACGAGCTCCGAGAAGAGATTCGCAAGATCCGCTCTCTCACAGACAAACCCTTCGGTGTAGATCTCCTGCTGGCACCGAATTTCCTTTTCCCCCGAGGCAAGGAGCTGCTGCCAACGGCGCCTAATCGTGACCGCCTACCCAAGGCAAACCTCGAAGCCATCGCTCGCATCGCCAAGGATCTCGACATCGATTTAAAAGAGGCGCCGGGCGAAGAAGAGGTCATGGGGAGCTGGATCGAGCAGGGCAAGAGCTGGGCGGGTTCACAGGTCGAAGTGATCCTCGAAGAAGGAGTGCCTGTGTTTGCGTCCGGATTGGGGACCCCAGCCCCCTTCGCACAGGAACTGAAGGCCAACGGTGTGACGATCCTCGCTCTCGTCGGGACGGTCCATGCGGCGGAGCAGGTCGCCGCCGATGGTGCCGATTATGTCGTCGCCCAGGGAACCGAGGCGGGTGGGCACACGGGCCGAATCGGGACCCTCGCTCTCTTACCCCAAGTGATCGATGCCGCGGCACCGACCCCAGTGATCGCAGCCGGCGGCATCGCGAGTGGTCGCGCTTTGGCGGGTGTACTCGCCGTTGGCGCAGAGGCCGCCTGGTGTGGCACCGCCTTCCTGGTCTCCAACGAAGCCAATCAGCCCGATCTACAAAAGGATCGAATCTTGGCCGCGGCCGCCGAAGACACCATCGTGACGCGGCTCTACAGTGGCAAGACGATGCGAAATGTTTCGAATCTGCTGATCGAAGCCTGGGAACGCGAGGGCATGGCCGCACTTCCAATGGGAGCGCAAGGCGCGTTGATCCGGGATCTGGCCTATTCGATTCGAGAGGCCGGTCGCCACGAATTATTGATGAACGCGGCAGGCCAGACGGCGGGCATGTTGAAGGAGAGGCGACCGGCTGCCGAGATCCTGAAAGAGATGGTCGGCGAAGCCGCCGAGATCCTTGGGGGGGGTCTGGGCCAGCGAGTCACGGCATCCGCTTGATCTCTCGATTCGTTGCAACGAAAGAGAGCGTAGTGGGTACGCGGTGGTTCGACTGACTCTTGGCTGTGCGTTCCCAGAACCGGTCGGCTGTGGAACCATTGAGCATTTCCCATCGGAACACGGAGGTGGATCGGGAGCGCGAGAGATAAAGGTTCGACTGAGCTAGATGGTTTCAACTGCTGGCCGTAACCCTCACTATGCGAACTCCAGCTCGTCTCGATTCGGCGTCTTCATCATCTCGTAGAGTTCGGCCGTCTCGTACGGGGTCTTGACGAGCCGTCTGCCCTTGCGTCGATGTAGTCGTTCCGCTCGACGGAGCGCGTGTCCTTGATGAAGGCCATCTCCGACCCCACGGCGTCGAGCTGCGAGTTGTATGCCTCGAATGCTCTCTCTGTGACCGCAACCTGTGCATGCCCCTCTTCGAATATCGTGTACGGCATAACACGGAGCGGAGCGAAGGGATCGCGGCGGCTGCTCTCCGAGATCTCGCCTGCAGCGTCACAGGATCATCCCTTCGGGCGCAACACCGAGCTCGACCCGCCCCACGCGCTCCATCACGACCTCCGATGCGACGATATGTTGCATCCCGGCCCGGATATCCCGGAAACATCTCTGGATCGGATCAGAACGGTAGAGAACGGAGGCACCCAGGGATCGGAACGCGAAGTCTGCCGCACGGGCCGCCGTGCGATACACATGAACCACCGCCGCGGCCACCCGCGCGCGTTCGAGAAGCGACGGGTCGTCGCCCCGACTCACGGAGTCCCAGAGTTCTCCATATGCGTCGAATGTCAGGAGCCGCGCCGCACGGAGCTTTGTGAGCTCGTGAGCGTGCTCGCGAAGAAAGGACCCCTCATCCTTGAGCAGGACTCCCGAGCCATAACGTTGCGCGTCCAGGGCGCGAACGGCGACGTCTTCGAGGGCGCGCCGGCCCACCCCCAGAGCAAAACCCAGGTGGGCCATATAAGCGAATGTCATAGCGGAGATCCGGTACAGACTGCCGCCGCGTCGAGACTCCCAGCCGGCAAAGAGCCGAAAGGTCAATTCCTCTGCAACGAAAAGATCCTGAACCTCGTAGTCATTGCTCGAAGTCCCCTGGAGCCCGGCGGCATCCCAGTTGTCGTGCACGGTGACCGACGACCGGGGGACACAGAGCGAGATGACCTCGGACTCGCCCGGATCCCAGGGGCCGACGTCTCCATTCTCGGAGACGAGCGCGGTCAACACCATCCAATCGGCGTGACCGCAGCCACTCCCGAAGGGGAAGCGCCCGGAGATGCGATAGCCCCCGGAAGTGCGCTGCACCGGCGAACGAGGCGTGAAGCCACCCGCACAGATCGCGAAGGTATCGTCGCCGAATAGCTGATCTGCCCCTGCGTCGGGCAATCCGGCAGCAACGATTCCTGTCGTGACCGCACCGATCCCGGCGCACCAGCCGGCCGACCCGTCCTGCCGAGCGAACTCCTCGATCAACTCGATGGCGCAGAGCGGATCGAGCTCCAACCCACCCACCGCCTTGGGAGCGAGACTCGAAAACGCCCCCACGCCCACGAGCGCGTCCACGGTCTCCTGCGGAAGTGCACGCTCCCGTTCCCCGATCCGAGCGCCTGCCTCGACGGTCGCAGCCACCTTCCGCGCCTCCTCCAAGGATTCGAAACTTCCTCTCGGATTCTTCATGTTCCCTTCATTTCTACGACCTCTGCCTCAGCTTCCAGATCGCCTCTGGCGCGGGTGAAGAGAATAGATCAAAGTTCATCTCGCGGTTTCGTCGGCCTAAGGTTTAATTCAGCCGACTCTTGGCATATTACGGGTTGCCATTCACGATCCGTAGAGGGAAATCACGCCCGCAACCGGGCATGTTGCGTTACGTGGCACGCATCTCGACCGGCATACGTTTCAGCGAGTTCGTGAAGCTCGAGAGCAAGTGATCGATCTCGCCGCACCGCTCGACCTCGACACCGCGCGCGAGCAGCGCCTCGAAGGCGACTCGTATCTCGAGTCGCGCGAGGTTGGCGCCGAGGCAGAAATGCCGTCCGAAGCCGAAGGAAAGATGCTCATTCGGGGTGCGGGTGATATCGAATCGAAAGGGATCATCGAAGACCGACTCGTCTCGATTCGCGGAGGAGTACCAGATGACCACCTTGTCGTCCTCCTGAATCGGCTGACCCGAGATCACTGTGTCTCGCGTCGCCGTGCGACGGAAATGGTGGATCGGTGTCACCCAGCGGATCATCTCTTCGATTGCGCCCGGCAGCGCGTCCGGATCTCTGCGCAGAGCTGCCCATTGGTCGGGGTGCTCTGTCAGGGCCAACATTCCACCGGAGATCGCGGCCTTCGTCGTCTCGATTCCCCCCGTGATCAGCAGCAGGAAGAACGCGGCGAAGGCTTCATCGCTCATCGACTCGCCATCGAGATCCGCCTGAAGGATCGCCGTCGCGATATCGTCTTTCGGCTTTCGCCGTCGGTCGCGCGCTAGATCGAGGGCGTAGGCCGACATCTGCCGGATCGCGTCCGTATTCTCGCCATCCCCCCCGCCGAGCTCGGGATCCTCGAAACCCTGGACGCGATCGGCGAGGGCGCCGAGAAGCGGCCGGTCGGCCTGCGGGATGCCTACCAGCTCGGCGATGATCTGGAGGGGAAGGAGAGTTGCAACGTCATTCACGAAATCGCAGCGGCCCAATTCTAGGCTTCGATCGAGCACACCTTCGAAGCTGCGGCGAGCGAATCCCTCGAGGTCGAGGACGCGGCGCGGGGTCATGCCTCGGTTGATCAATGTACGTAGTCGGGTATGACGGGGTGGGTCCATCTCGATCATCATACGCTCACGACCGCTGGTCTCGAATGACTCGTCGAAAATCATGATGCCGCGTCGTTCCGAGGAGAAGGTCTCCGGGTCTCGGCCCACCGCGAGCACGTCGGCGTAGCGCGTGAGCGCCCAGAAGCCGGAGCCGCACGCCTCTTCGTTCCAGTAGATCGGGCTCTCCCCCCGCAGATGGCGAAAGATCTCGTGGGGTATGCCATGGGCAAAGAGGCCGACATCGCTCAGGTCGATCTTTTCGGGCAGGTCTCCCATGCCCGCAGCATGACGCGACCCGAGCCGCCCGGCCAGTGCAGTTCGGGGGGACGCGTGCCGTGCGAAATGCCCGCAGAAACGGCCACTTACGCGTCCCTCGGCTCACTCCGGTCGCTGCACTGCAGTTTGGGGTTATGATCGACCCGATGCCCGGAAGCCTCGTCGAGCCCGCACCGGCCCTGCTGAAGATGCGGCGCGTTCCGCGTCAGGCGCGCTCGCGCATGGCTGTGGACGCGCTACGCGCGGCTTGCGAGCGAATTCTTCTCGGCGAGGGCAGCGATGTGCTGACATCCCATCGCATCGCCGAGCTGGCAGGCGTCGATATTGCTTCCCTTTATCGCTATTTCCCGAACAAGGAAGGGATCATCGCGCAGGTCTACGAGTCGCGGTTGGTCGAGGCCAACACGGCCTCCCATCTGGAAGCAAAGAACAATATCGATCCTCACGACGGTGAGATCGAGGAGAAGATCCGCGGCCTGGTGGGGCGTATCGCAGACCAGCACGAGTCGATGCTCGATCTGCATTCCGATTTCTATCGGGAGCATTTCGATGACTTCGATCTGAGCCGTCGCTGGCGACCAGGACGTTCGAATTCATGGCGAGAGGAACTCTCCAACTGGCTGGCATCCATGCTCGTTCGAAGACCCACGACGGGGAAGCGGCTCGACGCCGAGGCGTCCGCCTTCCTCGCCTTTCGGGTTCTCTACGGCGTACTCGATTCTGCGGTGCTGGAGTCACCCGACTACCTGCGCGACCCGGGTTTTCGCGAGCAGGTCTCTGCGACCGCTGTCCGATCGCTCTACGGCTGATATCGCAATGTGGCAGACTCGTCCGCCGCATAGCAATCCTGTGAACCGGACGGACAGTCTACTGCGGTGGGGCGAAGCTTCGCGGCCCCCTCGCGCTGACACGCGCAGGGCCGTAGTGTGCCAGAATTCGGCCGACTGAGCCCAATCCGAACCGCCCCAATTGGCAACAGCCGCAGACGGGCGCTGCAATGCCCGTCGGGCCTCGAGCCCGCCGACTCCGGCTCGGATTCACCAAGGCCGCTCTGCCAAAACCCCGCGGAATCGCGGGAAGTTCTAGGGCTGTCGCCAGATATTTGGAAGGAGTCTCTGCACCCGCAGACCCAATGGCTTTTGGGGGGAGTCTGGGACGAACTCGTCTCTGGGGTCAGATCCCTATTAAGCAAAGAAGTACAGAAAATGAGCGTCTAATCCCCCATGTTCCTGAGGTGCCACTCTCGACTTCTTCCCTGATCTCCGCCCATGCTAGCGTTTGTCCTTGGTCGAAGAGGCCTACGTCTCGCCGCCATCGATGGATGGCTGGTCGGGCTTCTTCATCGTCTACCAGAAGGGGGAGCCATGGAAAGCTATCTCGGCGCTACCAACGGGGCTTTCACCGTGCGATTCGTGTCGAACTTCGCTCGGGTGTTCATCATGATCTTGGCCGCGATGAGCCTTGCTCGAGTATCCGGGGCCGACGACGAGGGTCCGAACGTATCCAGCCCAACGTTGGGAACCTGGCGCCTCAACCTGGAGGAATCCATTGCTCCGCAGGGCGTCACGTTCGACCCATTCGTTGTGGTAGTGGGCCGAGCCGACTCCGTCATCGACTTCGCTTACACCGCCACTGGGCCCGATGGGCAAGAACATACCTTCGGCTTCGGAAGCCCTGCAGATGGGATAGTGCGTGAACTCCCGGCTTCGGGATCGAAGGTGGGGCTGAAGGGGGCGATGATTCGCCTGCCGAGTGGATCGTACGAATCGAGACTCTGGACCCCAAGCGGTCGATACGAAAACAAGTTCTGTCAGGTCGTCGCCGGCGGGCTGAAGCAGGTCTGCCTGGCCACCCTCACCTATCCAGATGGATCCGTCGCGTTTTTCAAGCAGGTCCTCGACCGGGTAATGGCGGACCACTGAGCTGTTCCTGCCCAGAAGTGGGCCGAATGACCCGAATCAGAAATTCGAGTGGCAGAGCGTTCATCGGCTCGGTTCTAGAGCGGCGACGACCGAAGAAATGGGCAGAAATGGTCGATTCGGCGCTCGCCTAAGCATTCGCAATCGTGAATGTTTTGTTCGGCCGGCTTTTGGCACACTACGGCCAAGTCGCGATATCGCGCTGCTCGGCTTCCTGCTCGCTGATCTCGAAATCGATCGAGCGGGCGTTGCCCTGCGCCTGCTGGGCATTCTGGGCGCCGGGAATCGGCAATACGTCTTCTTGGCGCACCAGCCAGTTGAGAGCCGCCTGGGCAGGAGAAGGAAACCCTTCGTCTGCCGAAGTGGTCATTCGAAGATGAGCCGGAGCACGAGTGCCGTTTCGATTGCCTGATCTGAGAACTTCTGCTGGCCACCTACTATTCCCGGTCTTCTCCAGGATTCATGCACCAACGCACCGTTCCAGGCCTCTATGCCGATCAGGCCTCTAGGGCGTGTACCAGATCGGCGACGTCCAGGCGCGCTCCCGGATCGTCGGCGGAACATGCTTGGCAAGCGGTGCGCCAATCTGAATCGCATCATGCGTGCTCCATCGACACACGGGGTTCTCGAACACCCGCGCATAGTAAACGGCCCGTCGCGCGGAGTCGAAAACAGGATCGGTCCAGGTCGCCCCCAGGGTCGTATCCCCGCCCTCGCCTTCGAGCGCGCAAGTCGCCAAGTCGACCCCCGCCCCATTATCGGGACAGCGTCCCGTCGTCGCATCCGGTGAGGCGCCATCCGAACAGGCCACGTCAAAGACCTCCGACCGCTCGACCCCATTCTCGACCCAGCCCTTCACGATTTGAATCTTGGCAAGCCGTGCGCTCTCTGGATCGTGGCTGGCCCAGAGCAGGAATCGCGGCGCCTTTCCTTCGGGTGCTGCGCGCAAATCACCCCCCATAGGAACGCCCTTGCGATACCCGACGGCGACGGCGTTGCGCCGATCGTGTGCGTCTTCGGGAAGATCGTAGCCGCCGAAGAAACGTACACGAATACGCGGACCGCTCGTCGAGAAAGCCTCGCGCCGCGCGAGGGCGTCAAAGATGCCTTCGCGCGTATTCTCCGTCGCCCAGACCGCGGCGAGACCGCCGGGACTGAATTTCGTCGGCCCCATGAAGCCCCAACCGCCATCCGGCGTGGTGCCGAGCCGACCGAGGGAATCGAGGTCGAAGGTCGAGAACCCACCCGAGAGACGCTTCATCGGCGCGTCGTCCGGAGAGCCAAGCTGCCCTTGATAGTCATCCTCCGCGACAGCACCCGGCGTTCCGAGATGGGAGTCGGTGCTGCCAACAAACCCAAGCTTATGCGGGTTCACGCCGCGTTCTTCTTCGATGCGCAGACCGCGCACGATCGTGTCCCGCACCATGTCGCTCGTAGTCGAGCAGCCGAGGCGCTCCCCTTCGCCGCAATTCTTGACCCATTGTTCGAACCCACACTCCTCATCCGTCAGGCCAAGGTCGGGATGACACTCGGAAGAGCCCTTGCCCTGGTAGATCTCGACCAGAGGCTCAAGTCGCGCGCGTCGTTCGAGGATCTCCTGTGACCAGGGCGACCCGTCCGAGTTTCGACCTTCCCAGAAGATCTGACTCGAGGACGCGTTCGAGTTGTGCGGAATCGTCATCGCGCGACAGGGGGGGGCACATTCCTCTTCGAGCCAGACATGTAGATCCTCGATCGTCCCGTCGTAGGAGCTGAATGCGCGATCTGGCGCATCGCCGGTCCGGAAGATCACGTTGCGATGAACCTTGCTCGCTCCCGTCGGCCCGATCATGACCGGGGAGTACTCGTAAGCGACGAGCGCCGTAAACTCGCCCGGACGATTCGCCCGATCCGCGGCCTCGCGAAGTGACTGCCACGTATTCTTGGCGGCTTCGATACAGAGCTTCCCATCGGCACCACAGGTCACAGGGTTTCGTTTCGCCCCTTCGACCGCCCACCCACCGATGACACGCCCCATCATCTCGGGATTATTCCCGCCACGCATCGCGCGGCAGAGAGGTTTGTCGTAAACCGGGGACTCCGCCTGCTTGCAGAGCGCAAGATCACCGAAGGATTCAGCATGGTCGGTGATCGCCACGAAGTCGAGCGGACGGGAGAGCGCCCACTCCGCCCCATTCGAGAGTGTGACCGGGTCGCCCTGCGCGAAGCGATAGGAGGTATAAGGATGCTTTCGCGTGCCATTCATCCACGCGTCAGTAGAGAGCGCGGTATGTAGATGAAGCTCTCCGTAGTAGGCCTCCGTATCCGGCGTACTGCCCCATCCATGGGCGGTACTGGTCAGGATTACAGAAGCGACGATCGTGAGAACAATCCGGGCGTTTCGTACGTTCATTCGTGACTCCGATCGATTCAGGATTCCCGTGGCGCCAGGGCGTCGATTCGGCCCGCTCGACGGCGCAGTCCGCGCAATGACGTTAGAAAACTTGTGCACATACGTCGAGCCGCTGTGAGTTGTCAGTATCGGCCCACGGCGGAATTCATATCGACCGCGCCTTTCGGCCTCTCGGTCGGCCGATTGCCTAGCATCTGATGATCCCGCTCGGCGTGGTACTGCTCCGTGCACTCCCGAACGACTTTGCCTAAGTGTCGCCCGCCCAACGGGATGATCTGAGCCAAACACTCCGAGTTGACGGAGCGAACGAATCGCTCCGCTTTCCTTCGCGATGGAAACATCGCACCACTGTAGGCACCGCGATGGTTCGCCGCCTGCCCGTCGAGAATTCGGCACTGTGCTACTTCTCGGGACACACCCCGAGGAGAGCACCGCTATGAGTCTCGGACCGAACGACCTGCTACTGAGCTCGGGTACACTCAACAACCCGCCCCCGGCCGAGCTGGTGCGCGCAGCCCTGGCTGGCGGCTACGCGGGTGTCGTGCTGTGGCCGGGCGCGTATCTGGCACGGGAAGAGATCGCCTCCGACCTCGCCTCGCTGCGCCGTCGCATCGAGGACGGGGGGCTCGTCCTCCACGATTTGGACGCCATCATCGTGTGGGCGGGACCGGACGATCCGGGTCCGCCCTACTACGAGGAAGCCGAGGAGCACAAGACCTACGCGATGGCGGACGCGCTCGGCGTCCACGGCGTCACCGTCATCCTGCACTCGCGTGACGCACTCAGCGAGGATGCCGCCTCCGAAGCCTTCGCCGGAACCTGCGACCGCGCGGCGGAACACGGTCTTACCGTGCACCTGGAGTTCAGTCGAGCGCGCACGCCAGGGGACATCGAGAGTGCGGCGCGCGTGGTCGGAGCGGCAGGTCGAAGCAATGGCGGCCTGATGGTCGATGCCTGGCACGTGCATTGGGGTCCGGGCGAGTTCGCCGACCTCCTCAGCATCCCGGGTGAGCTCGTCACGGGCGTGCAACTGTGCGACGCCCCCGCGGTGGAGCCCGCGGAGTACGGCAACGCGACCCGCCATCACCGCCTCCTGCCCGGGGCCGGCGTCGTCAAGTTGGACGAGATGCTGGGAGCACTCGACGCCATCGGCTGCCAGGCGCCGCGCTGCATC
The DNA here is from genome assembly GCA_002719955.1 of Deltaproteobacteria bacterium. GTDB lineage: Bacteria > Myxococcota_A > UBA9160 > UBA9160 > UBA4427 > UBA4427. The sequence goes on from PBFW01000007.1 coordinate 395,144, forward strand.
GAGGCCTTTCACACGGAGCGCGTCGAGCAGATTGGCGCCGTCGCGTACGCCTGCGAGATGGCCGACGCGACGCGACGTCTGCTCGGATAGCAGCCACCGAATCATTCCGCGTTCCAGGGGCAGACTCCCTGGGCGTTGCGATCGCAACGGCCGGGCTCCACAATGTCGTGGGACGCGGCAGGGATGGACCTCGTACAGCTCGTCGTAACTCTTCTGGGCCTTGTCGAGCACCGATTGCAGGCCTGGACACTGTTCGAGTGAGGCCCTGGCGTGCGACGGAACGCACCGCCTCCTGCTCTCTGGACAGGCGGGCCTCGGTCGCGACTTCCTCATCCGTGATTCGCGACTCAGCCGCGCGCATCACCTTGCAGATGTAGCGCTCGAAACTGATGATCACGAACGTGATCTGATTCATCAGGGTGGCGAAACGCGGCGTTCCGAGTTCCACACGAAGGGGATGCCTTCGAAATCGAACGGGATTTTCACACTTCCAGGTTTGACATGTTGCTAACAAGCCCCCCGCACGAGCCGCCCCGGGCGGGCGCCCGTGTCACGGTCATCGCGCCTGACGACCACACCGCCCACGATCGTCGCCTTGTACCCGGTTGCCTCCTGCAGCAGGCGCGCGCCCTTCGCCGGCAGATCCTGCACGCGGCGCGGAGGCAGTAGAGCGAGACGTTCGAAGTCGATCACGTTGACGTCGCCGCGCTTGCCGACTTCGAGAGCGCCGCGGTCGTTCAGACCGTAGAGCGCCGCAGTTTCCTTCGTCTGCATCTGCACGGCGCGTTCGAGCGAAAGCTTCGGGCCGCGCTCTCGGCCTTTCGCCCAGTGGCAGAGCTGGTACGTGGGCATCGACGCGTCGCAGATCGTGGCAAGGTGGGCGCCGCCGTCACCGAGGCCGAGTACCGTCGCCGGATGGTTGAGCATCTCGAGAATCGCTCCATGATCACCATTCGCGTAGTTGAAGAAGGGAACCAGGAACATGCGCCCACCTTCCTCTTCGAGCATCAGCTCGTAGAAGAGTTCGACGGGCGTCGTACCACGCGCCTTCGCCAGGCCATCCATCGAGCGCTCCGGGGCCGGCTCGTAGTCGAGATCGTCCAGTAGTGGATAGACCATGGCGGGCATTTCGTTCACGAGCGCTCCCATGCCTTCGAACTTGTCGCCAGTATCGACTGTGTCTTCCTCCGAGAGGATCGCTTGGCGAATCTCGGATCGGCGCAGCTCGCGCACGAGTTCTCCGAGCGCTGCGCACGACGGCGCGAGCCGATCGAAGGTCGGTCGCTTCAGGAAGGGGTGACGAGTCGTCAGACCTAACAGCATGCCGAAGGGACGGTTTGAGACCTGCGCGCGCAACTTCCCACCTTCCTTCTCCGCTTCGAGTGCAGAGTCGAGCAGCTCCTTCCACAGGTTCGGAGCCGTCAGCGACTGGAGCACGAGGAAGGAGACCGGGATCTTCAACTCCGCGGACAGCTTGCGCATCCACACGATCTCGGACAGCGCGTCGTTCGGATCCTGTCCGTCGACGCCCGCTTCGGCGACCTGAAAGACGACGGGCCGGCCCGTGTCGGCGATCGCGCGACCAATGGCGAAGAGTTCGTCTTGCCCCGCGGTCGTTCCGGGCACGGGCTCGCCGGCGAGAGTCACGTGTGCCTGTACACGCGAAGTCGAGAAACCGAGCGCACCCGCTTCGACCGCCTCGCCCGCGAGCTTCGCCATGGAGGCGATATCCTCGGGCGTGGCCGGTTCGTTTGCGACGCCGCGCGCGCCCATCACGTACGTCCGCAACGCGACGTGCCCGATGTGGGCTGCGACGTCCATCGCGAAGCCGCGTCGGTCAAGAGCGTCGAGGTACTCGGGAAAGGTTTCCCACTCCCACTCAAGCCCGGCGCGCAGCACATCGCCGGGGATGTCCTCGACCGATTCCATCGTGGTCACGAGGAGATCGTGGTCGTCGGCCCGGGCCGGCGCGAATCCGATTCCGCAAACGCCGAGAACCACGGTCGTCACCCCGTGTGCGTTGCTCGGTGAGAGAGTGTCGTCAAAGAAAGCCTGACCGTCGTAGTGGGAGTGGATATCGACGAAGCCCGGGGTCACAACGAGACCCTTCGCATCGATGATCTCGCCGGCTTCGCCCGAAACATCGCCTACCGCCACGATCTGGCCGTCGCGGATCGCGACATCGCCCACGAAGGGTTCGTCGCCGCTACCGTCGACAACAGTTCCGCCACGAATCAACAGATCGAATGTCTTGGCCATGGTCTTTTCTAGCTCCTATCTGTAGTCAGGAAGGTCCCGTCACACCGTCGCCGCTCGTCGGCTGTCTCTCAGAGTTCGCTGGTCGCCTCGGAGCGAGGTTCACCGCGCATTGAAGCGCTCTCCAGATTTCTCGGAATGCGGTTCCTCGTCGTGCGTACCGCCATTCGCGGACTGATGAAGCCCTCGACACGTCACTCCGCAAGGCCTTCGCAGCGACTGCAGCGGATGCCCGGCTCAGCGGCCAACAGGATACACCTTTTCACATCCCATTCCGGGCCGCACCCGTTGCGGCGTGGATCTCGAGCGGATGCTGCGTGAGCGGGTCATCGTGGGGCGAGATGTCTCGGCGGACTCCCGAAGAGAATCCAGGTGATGTCCCCGGGCTCGATCCCGAGCCCGGAGAGAGAGGCGCCGCTTGAGCCTCCTGGCCGAGGGTCTCGGTTGGGATCTCGAATCCCGGGTGTTCGGATTCAATCACTCTACGCCCGGTTCGTGATCAGCCATGATCGACGGGAAATCATCCTCTTTGGGGTCACGGCCCAACCAACATGATATTGGGTGATTGAACAGCTCCGAGAAGCATTCCCGGAGGACTCCGCTCCAGAATTCCTCACCTTCGACGCCTTCTCCGCGAATACGCTGACTACTAAGACGCAGGCCGCGTCCACGCAGAGCTGCAAGATTCGCGACGGTCCGACCGACCGAGTGCCGACTACGCCCGGCTGCGTCTCATGACATTCTGGACACGGCCCGTTGCAGTTGCAACGCCCTCAAAACACGATGTCGTGTTCGTCCCGGAGCCAGGCATGATCCGGTCGCTCGGCGTCGACGCGATCGGAATGGCCTGGGCTGGGCGAAGACGCTTCCGGCGCGCGGGTGTCGCTGCGCATCGATGACCGTAGGCGTGAAGCTTGCCCGCACAATGGCAACTTCGCCAACGGTCCTTTTGAGCACCCGTAGTGCGCCAAACCCCGGCCGAGCGTCCAAGCGGCCCTCGTCTCTAAGAGCCCGGATGAACAAACTACTGGGCGATCACAGCTAGGCCGCCGGTTCCTTCGGATCGAGCCGGAGGAAGAGGCGCGGTGGGAAGCCGGTGATGAGCTTGAACAGGAAGGGGTGGGCGAACTTCGTGTCGAGACGCTCCCACTCTGCGTCGTCATCGATCTGAACAGCGAGATAGTTGCCGCCCTGACCGCCGATCGAGGCCTGAACCTGCGGATTCGCGATCGCCTCGTTGTACCAGGCGCGGGGCCAATGGTTGGCGCTCACGAAGATGGTTCCGTCGTCGTCGAGCCAGGCGAGGACGCGATCGTTCGCCACGCCGTCGTCGCCGGTCGTCGTGATCTTGAGGATCTGCCCTTGCTCGGGCTGGAGAATCCCCATCATCGACTCGAAGGCGACGATCAGTCCGACATAACCGATCAGGATCCCGATGGCGATCTTCGCAGGCTTGGACATGGCTGGCTCCTTGTGGGCGTGGTTCGTTGACCGAAAAGCTCGCGCTTCGCTGGGCGTCGCGCCAGTGCGTCGAGTCCTCACCATCGATCGGATCGAGGCGCAAGAACGAACGCGACAGAAAACCCGTGAGAATCCGGAGCAGGCCACGGGGAATCGGCCCCGGGCCGCAGATCCAGAAATCACCTAAGCACATGAAATTTCGCGTGTTTTCGTTCGGCTGACGCTTCGCTCACCATGCCATCATCAACCTGCAGGTGGGCTCCTCTTCCCAGGCGATCGTCCCGTCGAAGGACTCGCCCCCCGCAGTCCTCGGCGCGCTCTTTCCGATCAATGGCATGGAGACGACCGCTGACTGGCTCTTCGCCCGTGTGCCCTTGCGCTTCCCGAAGATCAAGATCGCCTTGTCCGAAGGCGGGATCGGCTGGGTCCCGATGCTCATCGATCGCATCGAGTCCATGCAGCGGGTTCTCGACGACTCGGACGACTTCGGCGACTTTTCACCGATCGATTTGCTGCTACGAAACTTCTGATTCACCACCTTCACCGACCCCTCGACGCTTCCGCTGCGACCTCTCGTCGGAGTGGACCGGATCAGACTCGAAACGGACTCCCCGCATTCCGACTCCAGCTGGCGCGAACCCTGGAATGGCTCGCGAAGCAGTCTGGATCCATGCCGCCGCCGCTTGGGCTCCCTATGCCCGTGGCGATACACTTGCGAGCCAGGCTCGCAGCGCACCGCAGCCTGCCATGCACGTCGAGACCCGAGAGAGCGAAAATGGACTTCAACCCCTACGACCCCGAGCTGCACAAGGATCCCTACCCCGTCTACCAGAAGCTGAGAGACGAGCATCCCGTCCACCACAACGAAGAGATGGGCTTCTGGACGCTGTCGCGCAGTTCGATCCCGCCAAGCCCAGCGGCATCCATCCGTCCAACTCGAGCGGCCCGGCCTTCGAGGTCGCGCGCTATTTTGCGGGCTTCATCGAGGAACGCCGCAAGCGGCCCCAGGACGATCTGATCAGCATACTGCTGGCCATCGACGTCGACGGGCGCTCGCTGACCCAGGGCGAGCTGATCGGCTTCGGCTTCCTGCTGCTCGTGGCCGGCCACGAAACGACGACGAACCTGATCAGCAATGCGCTCATCCTGCTCGACCAGTATCCGGAGGCGCGCGCGAAGCTGCTCGCCGACCCGTCGCTCATCCCCGGCGCCATCGAGGAGTGCCTGCGATTCGAAGCCCCGGTGCAGGGGCTCGCCCGCACGACCACGCGCGCCGTCGAACTTCACGGGCAGACGATCCCCGCGGACGAGATGGTCCTGCTGCTGTACGGCTCCGCCAACCGCGACGAGCGGAAGTTCGAGGTCCCCGAGCGCTTCGACGTGACACGCAAGCCGAACGAGCACCTCTCCTTCGGCTTCGGCAGCCACTTCTGTCTCGGCTCCGGGCTGGCGCGGCTCGAGGGCCGTGTCGCGTTCGAAGAGCTACTCGCCCGCGTGCCCGACTACCACCTGCGCAGCGACAGCGTCGAGCGCATGACCTCGGGGCCGATTCGCGGCGCGGTGCGGCTGCCGGTGGATCTCGGTCTCTAGCGCCGCGAGCCGTCGGGCATGGGGAGTACAGGCTGCGTTTCTGGCAGCACGTCCGATACCGGGCGATCTGTAAACACGCGGTGGCCCCGTGACGGGCGCGCCCAGCGCGCCAGCAGAGGCCGAGTCCACACCAAGCTGCAGGATTCGCCGATGGGGCGACCCACCGAGCATCGACCGTCGCCAGAAGCCCAGGTCATTGGACTGCCTCGAGTCGGTGGCTTTCATCACCGCTACGAGTGACGGGAAGCCGCCTGATCTCCCTGCTCGTCACGGCAGAAAGACTACTTTGGCTCCGTCGGACGAATAAGGAGAACAGACAGTCACGAAATTTCGTAGATGGCCTTGGGAATTTCAGCGAGAAACGGAAGTGCCCTTGAAGGGATGAACTGCCCGTAACCGGCCGCGCGAATTCCCTGTGAGCGGTCGACGAAGGCGGTGGTCCCGGCTCCTCCCGACCAACCGAAGGTGCCCGGCCCCTTCCCGTCGGGCTGTGCGCTCAACGCGACCGATCCGAGCGCACCAAATGCCTCGCTCGAGACGAGCGCCTGGCTCATGTCGACGCCGGGAGGGAGGAGGTTGCTCATTGCCCGCCGCGCCGTCTCCTGGCTCATGATGCGGGTCGCGCCGATCGCTCCTTCACCCGCGAGCATGAGCAGGAACCGGTCATAATCGCGCGGGCTGCTGAGAAGGCCCGCGCCGCCGAAGAGAAAGGGCGGAGGCTCGAGGCATACGCTGCTCGGACCGGGATCGACCAACACATCGGCCTTTCCATCCCTGATCGAATAGAGCGAAGTCATCCGGTGCGCTTCGCTCTTCGGTACTGTGAAGAACGTGCTGGTCATGCCGAGCGGCGAGAAGATGCGATCCTCGAGAAAGGCGTCGAACGCCATTCCCGAAGCGATCTCGATCACGCGGCCGAGCAGGTCGGGGCTCATCGAATAGGTCCAACGCGTGCCCGGAACGGCCAGGAGCGGAAGCGTCGCGAGTCGCTCGGCGAACTCCGCCAGGCCATTCGCGTAATCGAAATCTTGCACGTCGGGGAGTGATTTTCCGTCCGTCCGCACAGGGACCAGACCGAGCTCGATATATGCATCGCGCAGCGGGCCCTCGATCCGGCTGAAATAGCCCAGACCACTGGTATGCGTGAGTAGATGGCGGATCGTGATCTGAGCCTTGGCAGGCCGGCTCTCCATGCTGCGGGCGGGGTCGATCAGTACGCGCGGGTTGGCGAAGCCGGGAACGAAATCCGCGAGATTCTGATCGAGCCCGATCTTGCCCTCTTCGATCAGCATCATCACCGCCATGCCGGTGACAGGCTTCGACATGGACATGATGCGGAACAGCGAGTCGGCATCGACAGGGATCTTGCTGTCGCGAGCGATGGTCCCATCGGCAAGGAATTGCGCCTGCCCGGTTCCGTATCCGAGCGATCCCGCGACTCCCACAAGGGCGCCCGACGCGACGTAGCCGCGCAGCATCTCCTCGAAGCGTGACGATCGCGATCGGCTCTCCGCCAGCGTTGCGAGCGCCATCGCCCGCCCGCCGCATAGGGCTGTCAGGCTGAAGCCGAGGGACGCTCCTAGAAAGGACCGGCGATCTATCGTTTGAACCATTGGCTCGTCTCTACCAGTTGCGTCAACAGAATACGGCGTAATTTGAGCATTGGTGCACGAATCGTAGAGGAAATTGGCCAATCGCCCGCCCCCACACCCGACAAACACGCTGGATCCCATACTGTTTGCCCTTCGTCTCGGAGATCGCTTCGCTCATCGCCGCAACCTCCTCGTCGCCAAAGGAAGCTTGGCCTCCGCGGATCGCGATCGATCGGGGAGCAACTCGTTCTCTATCGAGAGTTCGCCGATGTGACGCTCGGCGGCGGCGAGCGCATGCGAGAGCGGATCGTCCTCCCGACCCTTCAGTCCTGCATCCATCCTCGACAGCACCTGCGACTCGTCAGGCCCTCATCTCCTGACTCACGATACCGATCTCTCCAAAGATAGAAGGTCGATCTTGCAATCCCGAAGCGCCGACAAGCCCTGCCGACGTGGCCGACCTTCTCGGCGAACTCAATGATGCTCTTCTTGCGCCTGATCTCACGTTGATCTTCGGTCACCTCGATCCTCCGGATTGCCCCCCGTCGTCATGATGACAAGGTGTCCGGCGGCATCTGTAATTTCACAGTTCGAGCCGGTACGCAAAATCCTGCTGGATCGGATCAAATCCATGCGATGACCGCCGGCGACCCGGTGCTCCTACGCTCGAGAAGAACGAACGAGCCTGCTCACCCGCGTTGTGTGAAAAAGTTTGGCGGACCGTCCAAGCGGCTCTCGCCTCGTATTCGTTGGTGATCCGGCCCAGCATTTGATGGCACACAACGAATCCCTACTCACCCTTCCGACCTGCAGCACTGATGGCGCAAACAGTCTCATCACCCGGGCCAACACGACCTGCACGTTCCATTTTTGGTGCTGTCACCTCGCGGAGGCGTTTCTCGACAACCTCGAATGTCGCATCGACGACGATTCGGGTGGGATCCTTCGGGCCGTTATAAGCGGCAGGCTCATCCTCTTTGTCCCAGATCCCTGTGTCAATCGGTCCTGGTTTGACGATCAATGCGCGAATATTCGAGCCGGCCTGGTCCAGCCAGAGCCCTTCAGGGATGGCCGCCAGACGGGTCCAGACCGCGGATAGGAAATCGACTCTCATAACGTGCTCGGCTTCGTCCGGCGACAAGGGGTACATCTGCTCGTGTTTCGAGATGCCTGCGTTGTTGATCAAGATGTCGACTCGGTCGAGGCACCGCATGGTCTCTCGGAATACTTCCTTGGCGAAAGGTTGTTCGCCCAGATCACCGGCCAAGTAGAACGAATCGGGAGATTCTCGCCGAACTTCTTCGACGAGGCGCTACAGATGACCTTCTCTGCCTTACTGCTACGACGATCGTTCCATGCTCAGCGGACACTCTCGCCGCATCGTTTCCAACGCCCGACGAAGCTCCCGTAAGGAGCACCATTTTGTCCCGATACTTCGTCAGTTTCCCCATCCAATATTTGGACACCCACATCGGACTTTGCCCCCCAGTGCGCTGATCTCACGATCGCCTAAGCAACTGAAGTCTTCGCGTTCTCGATCAGCTGACTTTTGGCACATTACGGACACTCGGTTAGTCGCCCGCAGAAAGCACCCAGGGTATGATGTGTGCGGCGGCAACCGGTACCGTCGTTTCGCTCCCCGCCGCCCGCAGCTTGCTCCAGTCTTCGTAGAGCTTCTCGCACAAGTCGGCGGACTCGGCCTCTCGCACAAGTGGCTCGCGGGTCTTTACGAGCGCCGCCGCGGCCTCTCCCGAGCTCGAGTAGACTCCTGCCGCGATGCCACCGCAGAGCGCCGCGCCGAGCGCGGACGCGTCCGGCAAGGCCGTTGCAACGACTTCCGCACCCGTCACATCGGCCAGTAACTGCGCAAACACGTCCCCACGCGAAAGTCCACCCGAGATCCGGAGGCACTCGAAGGCCTGGCCCGTGACACCCGAGAGCTGCTCGAGATTTGCGCGTACGGCACACGCGTAGCCCTCGAGGATTGCACGTGCGAGGTGCCGACGTGGGTTCATGTCATTGGCACTCGTCATGTGCGTCAGCGTGATCTGCCCGACGGGCAAGCTCGGTGCGCGCGCGTTCATCACTTCGGCCCCGAGCGTCGAGAGCATGCCAGCGGCGCCTATCTGTGCGGTCGCCGCCTCCTCGAGCAAGCACGACTCGGGCTTCGGGGCTTCTGGAAAGAGCACCCGGGCGAACCAGCTGAGCGTTTCGCCCATCGGGCCGCCGTTGCTCTCGAGGACCCAGAGACCCGGGACGACGTGGTGACCGCTCCAGAGCTTGCCCTCGTCGTCGACGATCGCCTGGGAGGTGACGACTTGAACCGGCGCCGTTGTGCCCGCGATCGCGGCGACGTCACCCTCTACGATCGCGCCTGAGCCGAAGAGGCCACACTGGGTATCGCCGCCGCCGAGTCCAACCGGAGTTTGCGCAACCAGTCCGAGTTCCGCGGCGGCGCTCGGTATCACATTGCCTAATATATGACCCGACGCCATTGTTTCTGGAAAGATGTTAATCGGCAGTCCCAGTCCCTCGATTCGATCCCGACTCCATTCGCGCGGGGCGAGATCGAAAAGTCCGGTGCAGCCCGCCTGCGAGTAGTCGGTCGCCTTCACACCGCATAATCGGTAGTTGACCCAGTCACTCAGGCTCAGAATACAGGCGGCCTTCGCGAAGACTTCGGAGTGTTGATTCTTCAGCCAAAGCAAGCGCGCGGAGCTGTGGATCGGCAGGGGCCATAGGCCCGTATCGCGCAGAACCGTGTCGCCTTCCGACGCCGAAAACTGCAAACATTCTACGGCGGCGCGCGCGTCACGATTGGGGACCGCCAAAAGCACATCACCCTCGCGATCGAGCAACACACTGCCAAAGCGCAAGGCGGTCACGCCAATGCCCGCGATATCGTCCGCGCGTGCTTGCGCGATCTGCATCGCCGAGCGGCTTGCCTCGCCGAGCTTCGTCCACATTTCGGCGAGGTCGAGGTCGAAGCCGAGCCCGAGCGATCCCTCGGCAGTCGGGAAGGTCCAGCTCCGCGTCCCTTGGAAAGTCGCGCCAGAAACGGTGTCCACCAGTAGACAACGCACTCCACCGCCGCCTAGATCGATCCCCATCAGCCAACGCTTGCTCTTCATTCCCCTCGCCTCACATGATGACGCACAGCCCACTCATCAAGAAATCCCCTCGAGAACCTCCGGATTCACGATGAAATTCGGTCGCTCACCCGAGAGGAGTCTCACCAGATCGTCGGCGATCATCCGCGAATGGTTGACCTCGGTGTCGTAGGTGGCGCCGCCGATATGAGGGGTCAGCACGACGTTGTCGAGCGCGAGAAGAGCGTGGCCCTTCGGGAGTCGCTCGCCCTCGAAATGATCGAGCCCCGCCGCGAAGAGGTGGCCGCTTGTGAGTGCCTCGGTGAGCGCGTCGAGATCGTGGAGCGCGGCCCGCGCGGAATTGATGAAGATGGATCCTTCCTTCATCAACGCAAGCTGCGCGGCCCCGATCATTCCGAGGGTCTCCGGCGTGGGCGCCGCGTGCACCGACACGACGTCCGCCTCGGCGAGAAGGGCCTCAAGACTGTGGGTCGCGTCGCTGTTGTAAGGATCGTAGGCGATCACCTTCATGCCGAGACCCTCGAGTCGCCATTGCGTCGCACGGCCGACGGCACCCAGTCCGATGATCCCCGCGGTCCGCCCGGCCAACTGCCAGCTACGAAACCGCTGATAGGACAGGCGTCCGTCCTTCACGACTTCGCCCGCTCGCAGATCTCGATCCGCGGAGATCAGCATCCGTGAAGCGGCGAAGAGCAAGGCCACGGTCATCTCCGCGACGGCGTCCGCATTGCGTCCGGGCGTATGTAGAACCGGAATCCCGCGCGAAGTTGCGGCGTCCACATCGACATTGGTCGGCGTCCCGCGTGTCGACGCGATCGCGCGCAGCGGGAGATCGAGAACTGCGCCCATACAGAAATCCGCTTCACAGATGAGAATATCGGCCCCCTCCAGAGAAACGCGCGCCGCGAGATCGTCGGGCCCGTAGATTCGGAGTGGAAACTGATCGATCCACGGATCGAGGACGACGCTCGCGACGGATTCGAGTGTCGCAAGGCCTTCGCCCCGGAAAGGCGCCGTCACGAGCGCATGGGCCCGTTTTTGGGTAGTCACCAGGACTCCTTCCTGACGAGCTCGCCTGGACGACGGACTCAGCGCAGCCGGCCCACGACCTTGTAGATCGGCGCAAACTTTTCGAGTGTGGATTCCGGCAGCGGCACCGGCTCGCCCATCATCCTCGCCCCCCACACGAGCTGAGCCGTGCGTTCGACGAGTTGCGCAATCTTCAAGGTATGGCCCGAATCCTTGCCGACGCAGAGAAGGCCGTGATTCGCCATCAGCACGGCGGCACGATCTCCGAGCCACCTCGAGGCTTCCCCCGCAAGTTCATCCGATCCCGTCAAGCGATACTCGGCAACGGGTACCTCCCCGCCGACATAGATATCGAATTCTTCGATCACACAAGGAATCGGCTCATGGTTGACGGCGAACATACTCGCGAAGAGTGCGTGGCAATGCATCACCGCACCGATGTCCTCGTATTGTCGCAGACACGCGAGATGCAGCGCCTTTTCGGTCGTGGGCGGCCGATCGCCTTCGAGGACCTTCCCCTCGGCATCGGTCACGACCAGGTCTTCCAGCGTCATCGAATCGTAGTCGAGGGATGACGGCGTCAGCACGACTCGTCCACCGGGCAAGCGAGCCGAAACATTGCCGGCCGTTCCCTCCACCAGGCCACACTCCACCATCGCCTTGGCAGTATCGAGAACGGATTGTTTGATCTCTGGATCACTCGGCATCGTTCTGGCCCCCCATGCCAATCGCGTCTACACGTCCTAAAAGAGACGCGTCGGCGCCCCCCCCGGCGAAAGCAGCATGCGATGTGCGCGAAGAGGCTCGCACCCGGATTCGGGCACCGCAAGTCAGTGGCCTGTCGAGAAGACTGCCTGAGCTAGATACGGAAGCGATGCCTACCCATCCCTCCATTTGCCGTTTCCGCTCAGCGTATTGCGGGATCTCCGTTGACGTGGAAGCGGAACAAGCGATCCGCATCAGGGCGATCGCGAAGATCCGGTTGACGCCGGATTCTGCTGTCCAAAGGGACGCGCGCTTCGCGCCCAACACACCCACAGCGATCGACTCCTCCACTCGCAGAAACGCTCCGCCGACGGCGTGCACCGCCCGATTGACCACGGCGTTGGTGCATGAATAGAAGAGTAGATTCGATCAATCACCCTGATCTTGATCGTCCGATGGCCGAACGGGCCACCTTCTCGGCATGAACTCCAGAGTCCATCCCAAGTACAAGACGAAATATCGAGTCAACAATTGGTTCGAACACGACAGGGCACCGGTGCAACGAGGCGAGATCACCCTGTGATTGTCCGAGGACGCGATTGAGAACTGGACGCCGGCGGCGTTGTCGATCGGTGACTCGCAAGCGTTTCCCGCCCAGCTGCTCGCGCAGCGCTCGGTTTTCGCCCTGGAGATATTCGATTACGTCCCGTTGGTGCCAGTTGGCCCAGCCAGCGACGATCAGCATCAGAAATTGGAGCGGCAGAGCGTTCATTGGCCCGAGTTCAGGCCACCGAAACCTGGAGAATTAGGCCGAAACCGCAGATTGGGCGCTCGCCTGAGCACCTCAAATTTCGGCTGTTTTGGTTCGGCTGACTTTTTGCACACTACGTCATCTCTACGAATGTCGGAAAGCGGCTTGATTCGTGCGATCCTCAGTGCTCCGGAATCAGACAGGAGTGGATCGATTCGTCGCCCGGAATCTCTCGCGCGAGCGTCCGGATCGCAAGCTCGGCGTCTTCGAGCGCGAAGTCGTGGGTATGCATCGCCGCGAGATCGACGTTGCCGGCCTCGATCGTCCGGATCGCCGAGCGGTAACCGCTCGAAGTGACGCCGGTGGCCCCCTTGATCGTGATCTCCTTTCCCACGATGACGTCGCTGACGAAGTCGGGGATCGGCTTGTACCCCTTGATCCCCGCCAGCACGATCGTGCCACCCCTCCGCACGACCTCGATGGCGTCGGTCACGGGCTTGGTCGCATAAGGCGACACGTCGACCGCGACATCCGCTCCGTGCCCGTCGGTGACTTCCTTCACGCGCTGGACGACGTCCTCCGACTCCACGTCGATCACGTGGTGGGCGCCGTAGCGCCGCGCGAGCGCGAGCTTCTCCGTGTCCTGTGCGAGGCCGGTGACGATGATATTCGTCGCCCCCGCCTCCCGACACGCGATCACGCTCGCCAGGCCCCGCTGGCCCGGCCCCATGATGAGGACCGTATCCCCTACGCCGGTCTTGGGGATCTCGACCGCCCATCGATAGCCCGCTCCAAGCGGGTTGAACATCACGGCGATCTCCGCGGGCAGCTTCGGATCCATCTTGTGGACGATCGAGTGGGCGTCGAGAAACATGTACTGGGAGTAGGAGCCCCAGAGCCCTGGCGGTGTGCCGGTCGAGATCAGGGAGTAGACGCGAAGATCCGTGCATCGTTGATAGTGGCCACTCACGCAGGTCGGGCAGTTCCGACAAGCGATCAGGGTCTCGACGGCGACACGATCCCCAACGTCAACGCCCCATCGGCGAGCCGCTCCGTCCCCGATCGCCACGATGCGGCCAAGGGGCTCGTGTCCCGGCACGACGGGCAGCGGCGCAGGCAGCTGTCCCTCGAACTGTTCGTAGTCGCTTCCGCAGATGCCACACGCCTCGATCTGGAGAATGGCGCTCTCGTCGTCGATATCGGGAATGGCGATCTCCCGCCCTTCGAGCTTGCGACTCCCGGTCTGAACCATCGCGAAGGAACTCTTCGGGATCACGGCACACCTCCTCGTTTCGTCGATGATCGCCGACCCGATGCCCTCTGTACACCGGCTTCGAGCGCGATCTGCCCCGATCCCGGCCTGGGTTGGCTTGGCGAGCGGACTGTGAGATGCTGGAAGGCCAGCCAGCTGGTTCCGGGGAGTCGCGACCATGATCGATCTCGAGGGAAAAGTAGCGCTGGTCAGTGGTGGCGCTCGCGGACAGGGGGCCTGCGAGGCAAGGCTCTTCGCAGAGCTCGGCGCCCGTGTCGTGATCGGCGACGTGCTCGAGAGCGAGGGCGAGACGGTTGCCGGGGAGATCGGCGCGGCAGCCGTGTCGTGTCGGCTGGACGTCACCTCGGGCGAGGACTGGGAGGGGGCGATCGCCACTGCCGTCGACCGCTTCGGCCGACTCGACGTACTGGTGAACAATGCGGGGATCGCGCCCGACGGGGCGTTTCTCCAGGACACGCCTGAAGAGCTCTTCATGAAAGTGGTCGCCGTGAACCAGATGGGCGTCTTCCTCGGAATGAAGCACGTCTTCGAGCCAATGCAGGCGTCCGGTGGCGGATCGATCATCAATATCTCCTCGACCGCCGGTTTTCGCGGCGTGAACCGCGCGATTCCCTACGCAGCGACAAAATGGGCGGTCCGGGGGATGACGAAGACGGCCGCGATCGAGTACGGCCCCCACGGCATCCGGGTGAATTCGGTGCACCCGGGCGTCATCGACACCGCGATGGTCGGCTGGGAGCGACTCGACGAACGCGCGCGCCACGCAGTCGTCGGGTCTCTGCCGATCGCCCGGATCGGCACAGCAACGGAAGTCGCACGAATGGTCGCCTTCCTCGCATCGGATGCGAGCGCCTACAGCACCGGAGGCGAGTTCCTCGTGGACGGCGGCTCGCTAGCAGGCCAACCCCTCTTCCGCGACACAGAACTCGGGAAGCGATGAGCACAGGCACTGACGATCCTGGGCCGCTCGCCGGGCTCGACATCGTCGATTTCGGACATTATTTCGCGGCGCCGATCGCCTCGATGCTGCTCGCAGACCAGGGCGCGAACGTCGTCCGCGTTCTCGCCCCCAGCGGCCCAGAGCTACCGCAGCCGCAGCACCGCGTCCTCAACCGAAACAAGAGGGTGGTGAACCTCGACCTTCGGACAACGGACGGGCGTGCCGCCGCCCGTACCCTCGCGGAGCGAGCCGACGTGGTCATCGAGAGCTTTCGCCCCGGCGTGATGGCCCGCCGGACGCTCGACTACGCAAGCCTCGCGCCATCGAATCCCGGCCTCGTCTACCTCTCCCTCCCCGGCTTCGCCTCGACGGATTCCGCTCGCGCCGACATCCAGGCCTGGGAAGGTGTCGTCAGTGCTGCCTCTGCTCTCTATACGACGGGCCTCCGTCAGCGCTTGAACTATCCGCCGCTCTACGTTCCCGCACCGATCTGCTCGACCTTTGCAGCGATGCACGGCGCGATTGCGGTCCTCGCCGCAATCGCCCATCGCGATCGAACGGGATGTGGTGCGTTGCTGGAAGTGCCACTCGTGAACGCCGGCATCTCGACCTGCACCCGGAGCTTCGTCTACGACGGAGGCAAGCTCCGGGCCGAGACTTCCCCGACGAGCGAGCTGCCTGCTTTTCTGGCGCCGTTGGCGATCGAGAACGAAGACGACCCCGAGACCCGGCGTTCGAAGCTCGAGGGCTTCGCGCGCCTGGCGCCACCGATCTTCACGACCCATCAGTACACGACTGCGGATGACCGTCGATTGCAGGTCATGCCGATCAAACCCGAGATGGCCAAACGCTTCTTCGACCTGCTCGGGCTGACGGCAAGGCTCAAGAGCGAGGGCTTCGTCATCGAGAGCCCCTGGACACGCTACGACCTAGGCCTCGGGAACAACCTCGCGAGCTCCTGGACGCTCGATCGCGAGCGCTCGCTCCGGGTGATCGAGCTCGTCGGAGAGGTCGTCGCGACCCGTGAGGCCGACCATTGGGAGGCGACCTTCGCTGATGCCGGCATCCCGGTCGGCGTCCTGCGATCCCGCGAAGAGTGGCTGGCCACGGATGCGCTCCTCGACGCTGGTCTGCTGACGCGCATGCGGGGCGGCCCAACCGAGCTGACGGTCGCCGGTCCCGTTTCGGAAGTGAGCGGTCCCCGAGGCACCCGCACCGACCGAGCACCACGCGAGCCCGAAATCGTCCATTCCAGCGAGGTCGAGAACCTCTTCGACGAAAAGCCCCGCTCCTCGGGCCCCCCCTCCGGCAGTGCCCACCAGAAGAGCGAGCTCCTCTCGGGAGTCAAGGTCCTCGATCTCTGCAACGTCGTCGCCGGGCCGAACGCGGCCTACACCCTCGCGCAGTTCGGGGCGGACGTGATCCGGATCGAACCACCCAAGAGCTTCAATCTACCGATGCACCTCGAGTGGACCCTCGAGGTCAACCAGGGCAAACGGAGTACCGTGGTGGATCTCGGCACGACGCCGGGACGCGAGGTCTTTGCGCGCCTCATTCGCTGGGCGGATCTCGTCGTCCACAATCGGCTCGACGACGTCGCTGAACGACTCGGCATGACGCCTGCACAGCTCCACGAGATCGACCCGAACGTCGTGGTCTGCCAGAACTCCGCCTTTGGAGGTCCACATCGCAGCCCATGGGATCGCATCCCCGGCTACGACCCTATGCCCAACATGACCACCGGCCTCGACGTGCTCGCCGGAACGCGTTCGAAACCTCGGGGCATGACCGAAATCTTCGCGGATCTGATGGGCGGTCTCGGTACGGCCTTCTCCGGCCTGCTCGGACTGCATCAGCAGCGCGCCTGCGGCCACGCGGGCGAAGGACGATCCTCGTTGGCCCGCGCGGCCAACTACTATCAGCTTCCCTACATGATCGGCGAGCAGGGCCGCAGCGATTGGGGCCAGGGCGCGGGTCCCGACACACGGGGCGACTGCTGGTCGCAACGCATGTATTCCTGTCGCGACGCATGGCTCTACGTCGGCACTCGCGAGGATCGACGAAGGTTGCTCGCGGAGACCGTGACCGGGCGCTCAGATGCCAGTGAGCCGGACCTCGAGGCCGCCTTCGCCGATCGAAGCGTCGAGGAATGGATCGAAGTGCTCTCGGCGCAAGACATCGGATGTCACAAGGTCACGAGCCTCGACGAGCTATGCGACCCGTCCCGAATTCGCCGGGTCGGAAACGAACCCGCGGACGAGCATGCAACAGGTGCGCTCGAGATCCTGTGCTGGCCCGATCATCCGAGCGGTTTGCCGATCGTCCTTCCCGAAGCCGCCTGGGTCCAGGTGGGCGAAGCGCGCTCCTACCGAAGACTCGCCCCGACCCCCCGCGTCGGAGCGCATACCCGTGAGGTCCTCGCCGAGCTCGGCTATTCGCAGACGGAGATCGAACGGCTCTTCGAGCTGCGGGTCGCCCACGAATGGCTGCCCGCAATCGGCGACGATGAGACCTTCTTCTTCCGGCAGGAAAGGGTAGACAAGACATGAGTGATGAGCTTCGCCTGCAACGAATCGAGGATCGCGAGGCGATTCGCGACCTGCTCTCGCAATATTGCTACCTGATCGCCAGCGGGGACGTCGATGGGGTCGTCGCTCTTTTCACCGATGATTGTCGAGTGGAGATCCTGGGTCGTCACTTCGAGGGAGAGGCAGGACTTCGTAGCCTCTATGCCGATGCCCTGGCGGTGCAGCCCAAGCCCTATGTCCACAACCACTGGATCGAGACCCTCGACGGCGACTCGGCCTCCGGTCGTGCGGTCTTTGAGATCCGCCAGATCCGAGACGGTCAACCCGAGACGGGGGGTGGCTGCTACGAGGACCGCTACTGCAAGCAGGATGGGGTCTGGCGATTCGAGCAGCGGACCTTTCGCACCTATTGAACCGGTGAGCCGTCGAGCTGCGCCCCCGTACGCGACGACATCGCCTGTTCCCGGTCGTAGATATCGACCTGCTCAGCCCACAGCCCCTTGCCCGCATAGAGGAGCGAAGACATGCCGTGGTAGAGGCCCGAGGATTCATCGGTCGCACCGGGCATCGAACATTGCCAGTAGAAGACCAGTCTCTGATCGTCCGCGACATGCCAGACGTCGGTGAAGATCCGCTCCGCGAGACCCGCCATCGCCCGCTCCAGGAAACCGGCAATGGCGTCGCGCCCCTGGTGCCAGCCGAAGATCGGGTCGAAATAGCGCGCGTCCTCGGCAAAGAGCACCGCCAGACCCGGCCAGTCTCCCGTACCGCGCAAGCGGATGTGTCTCTCGTAGGCCTCTAGAATCTCTTCGCGAGCCGTGTGGTCCATTCGGCCCTCCTGTGGGTTCTCAGAATCGGTCCGTCCTGAAAATATTGAGCTCTTCAATCTCGGCACTCGATCGGCCAACGCCAGACGGTCGTTATGTTGTGCGTTCTCAATATTGGTCCACTCCGGATCCATTGAGCTTGTCCAGGTCGGGGCAAATCGCCGAACCGCCGATGATAGGCCGGTTTCAGGAGGAAATTCAGTCTCGAGACAGGTTACCGGCAGGTGCAGGATGCCCCCCGCAACATAGTTGGGGACAGTCTCTGCTCTCACAGACTGAATGGCGGGGGGGGGAATCGAGGGCGACCTCGCCTCCGGGGCGAATCCCGGTCAAGCAGGAAAAATACAGGGGCCTTCTTTGAATTCAATCTCCCCTGGACGAATCACGTCCGAAATTCCCCAGTATTTCCGAAGATGTAACGTCGAATTCCCTGTGATCCGGAGCAGCGAATTCCTTACGCTGAACAGGGAAATCCAGGCAAACTAGATCGGCTCCGATCCGCGGTGATGCAGCCTGCCGCCCTTCTTAGCGTCACAGTCAGTTCTCGACCGTCGGACGAATATTGAGAACAGACAGGGGATCCGGCATGCACTTGACGGCGGACGCAACCGCGGCTGCATGTCCGACTGAGCCGGCGCATCGGCCGCCCTTGCGCAGCGGCGATCGGGTGTATCGTTCCTTCCGTCTCGGACCACAGGTGTCGCGAGATGAAGGAGAACGATCTTGTCTCTCATCGGTTGCCTAGCAAGTCGCCCCTCTCCCGCTGCGATTGACGCTCACCTCGGACGCACGACGCCTGACCCGCGGCAGCGGAAGGCGCCCGAACTCGGCCGTCTGAATCCGGGGATCGGGGTGGGCGAGTGACCGGCGGCATGATTCCGCTCGATGGAGTGCGGGTCCTCGATCTCTCGAGCGAGATCGCCGGCCCCTACGCCACGCGCCTGCTCGCGGATTCCGGTGCGGATGTGGTGAAGATCGAGGCACCGGGCGGAGACCCGATGCGCGGCTTCTGCACGCCTCGCATGCTTACGCTCGGGGAGCCGCTGCCCCCCGGCAAGGCAGGCCCCCTCTTCCACTTCCTCAATACTTCGAAACGAAGTGCGGTCCTCGACCTCGAGCAGTCGAGCGACCGCGATCTCTTCCGCGGGTTGGCGGCGGGGGCGGACCTGGTCGTAGAGAGCTTCGCACCGGGAACCCTCGAAGAGCAGGGGCTGGGATTCGAGGCCCTCTCCCGTGAAAACCCACGCCTCTCCCTGGTCTCCATCTCGCCCTTCGGACAGGACGGTCCCTGGCGCGATCGGCCCGCCACAGAGTTCACCCTCCAGGCCGAGACGGGATCCCTGGCCTTCCGCGGCTACCCTGACCGACCGCCCGTGGCGACGGGGGGGCGGATCGGCGAGTTCGCCAGCGGGATCTTTGCCGCGGTGGCGGCGCTCTCCGCTTGGACGAACGTCGGGAGCGGCGGCCGCGGAACCCACGTCGACGTCTCGATGCTGGAGGTCATGCTCCACTGCTTCCAGTCCTACCACTATATACAGGGGCAGATGCAGCCCGGAGAGCTGGCGGCGATGAACGTCGAGGCTCCGTGCATCGAGCCCACGCGAGACGGCTGGGTGGGATTCGCGACTGTTACGGTCCAACAGTGGGTGGCGCTGACGAAGCTCATTGAGCGACCCGAGCTAGGCGAGGACCACGATCTCGACCTGCCGCCGGGCCGCTACGACCAGCGCGAACGGGTGCTCGAAGCCGTCCAGGCGTGGACGAGCCAACGCAGCACCGAAGAGGTGGTGGAGGCCGCGGTGGCGCTCCGCATCCCCGTGGCTCCGGTGGGCGACGGACGCTCGGTCCTCGAGGCCGACCACTACCGCAATCGAGGAGTCTTCGTTCCCAATCCGGCTGGCTTCCTCCAGCCCCGTGTCCCCTTCCGTCTGAGCAAGGCCCAGCTCTCCACCCCGCGCCCGGCGCCGGAGCTCGGCGCCGACAACGACTCAGTACGCGCCGAGGCCCGAGAGCAGATGCACGGCGCCAGCAGCAAGGGCTCGGATGAAAAGCTCGAGCGAGGGCCGCTTTCGGGCCTGCGCGTGGTGGACTTCACCGCCTTCTGGGCGGGACCCTATGCGACCGCCTACTTCGCCGCCCTGGGCGCAGACGTAGTCAAGATCGAATCCATGCAGCGGCCGGACGGAATGCGCTTCGCCAACGCCTTCGAGCCAGTGGACGGTATCACCTGGGAGTGGGCGTCGGTCTTCCACGGGGCAAACCCCGGCAAGCGCGACCTCACCCTCGATCTGGGCAGCAAGGAGGGGCTCGCCCTGGCGCACCGCCTAATAGAGAATTGCGACGTGGTGATCGAGAACTTCTCGCCGCGAGTCATGGAGCGCTTCGGTCTCGACGAGGCCGGGGTACGCGCACTCAACCCCGAGGCCTTGCTGGTACGCATGCCCGCCTACGGGCTCGACGGCCCGTGGCGCGAACGCACGGGCTTCGCCATGAACATCGAGCAGGCCTCCGGGCTCGCCTGGACCACGGGCTATCCGGACCGCCAGCCGCTGGTCCCGCGCGGCGTGTGCGACCCCAGCGGCGGCATGTCGGCGGTCTTCGCCACCCTGCTCGGACTCGCCGCGCGCAAGCGGGGGAGCGGCGGCCAACAGATCGAAGTGCCGCTCGTCGAGGTGGGCCTCAACTTGGCTGCCGAGCAGGTCGCGGAGTGGAGCGCCAACGGAGTGCTCCTCGAGCGCCACGCAAACCGCGGCCCGAGCGCGGTACCTCAGGGCGTCTTTGCCGGACGCGATGGCGCCTGGCTGGCGCTCTCGGTTGCAAACGACGACCAATGGCGACGGCTGGTCGCGGCCCTGGGAAGCCCGGCCTGGGCCACGGACCCCGCCCTCTCGAAAGCAAGCGGAAGGCGCGCCGCCGAGGATTCGCTCGAAGCGGCGCTGGTGAGCATCCTGGCCGAGCGCGACGCCGACGAGCAGGTCGAGGCTCTCAGCACCGCCGGCGTGCCCGCCGCCCTGCTGCGCAATGTGCGCGCAGTCCTGCCCCACCCCCAGCTCGACACCCGAGGCTTCCTGCACTTCATGGAGCACCCGATCGCCGGTCGCATCGGGTACCCGAACTTTCCCATGCGCTTCTCCGGCGAGTATCCGACGCTGCGCGGGCCGGCCCCTACCCTCGGCCAGCACAATGCAGAGCTGTTGAGGGAGAAGCTCGGCCTGGGCGACGACGAAATCGCCGCCCTGCAGGAGGCCAGGGTTATCGGTCAGCGTCCGGACTTCGTCAGCAACGAACTGTAACCCCGCTGCGACCCAAGACATTCTGGACCGCGCCCGTTGCAATGGCAACGCCTGTGCGTTCTCAGGATCGGTCCTGTGTGTTCTCCGTATTCGTCTGTCGTCCTCCGCGCCAGGAATATTCTGATCGGAACCGCTGCCAGCCGCAAAGCTGAATAGGACGAGTGCCGCCAACCGCGGAAGCAAACCCAATCGCGAAAACCCCGCGGCATCGCGGGGTTTTCTGGGTCCATCTCGGGATGAGTTCGGGAAGTCTCCGGTCCCGAAGACTCAATGGCGATGCGGGGAGTCTTGCGCGAACTCGTCTCTGGGTCCGATCTCTGTTAAGCAGGGAAAACACAGGGAAATCTAGGCTAACTAGAACGGCCTCCAATCCGCGGTGATGCCGCCGGCCGCCCTTCTTTTCGTCGCAGTCAGATCTCGACCGTCGGACGAATAGTGAGAACGGACAAGAGCTCCGCCCTCACGCAGCGTGATCGTCTCAGAAGTCCACCCGCAGTCCGAAGCGCACGCTGCGACCCGGGAGCAGAACGTCGTCCTTGTTGAAGGAGACGTGGTTGCGCCCCCGAACATCGTTCAGGTTTCGACCTACGATGCTGAACTCCACGGGGATACGCTCGTCGAGGAAGGATCTCCGGTAGACGAGGGAGGCGTTCAGGAAGGTGAAGCCCTTGGTCGAGGTCTCAAAGGCGGCCGTGTCTTTCTGGGGCTCGGTTCGCAGGAAGGCGACCCGGGCGAGGAGCGAGTCCGAGGCCCAGTAGAGACCTCCGCCCCAACGGATCGGAACGATCCTTGGCACGTTGCTATTGGGGCCCTTGGTGAAGCGCGCCCGGACGAAGTCGAAGCGGCCCTCGATGCCGATCGTTCCCCACTCGAGGGGGAGGAGATCGAGCTCGCCCGAGGCCTCGGTGCCGTAAAAGAGAGCGTCCTGCTCGGTGTAGAGGAGCTGGTCGAGAGCGTCGGGAGCCGTCGGTGCGATGGGGTTGCCATCCTCGTCCACGGTCATTCCGGTGAGCTTGCCGAAGATGAAGTCCTCGTAGCGGGTGACGAAGCCCGCCCACTCGAAGCGCAGCCGATCGGTCGTGACCTTGGCCCGAAGCTCGGCCGAGTAGGAGGTCTCCTCGTCGAGATTCGGATTCCCGATCTCGAAGGTGGATGTCGCCTCGTGGGCACCCCGGGCGAGCAGCTCGACCTGGCTCGGCGCACGCTGGCTGACGGCCCCAGTGGCACCGACCGAGAGCCAGTCCGTCGGAAACGAGACTAGGCCGAGCGAGCCGGACAGGGGGGTGAAGGTCCGATTCCGCCTTCGGTCGTTCGCGTCGCGCCCGTCGACCTCGTTGACCTCGAAGCGGAATCCGGCCTCGCCGGTCAGACCGTCGAGGATCTCGCGCTCCTCATAGATGTAGAGCGCGCCCATTGTGGTGTCCGTCGGGGCGAGGAATTCCGCGGCCCCGCCCTTCGCCCGGAAGTCCCGGGTCTTGCCCTGCACGCCGATGGCTCCCAGGAAGCCCAGGATCGGCGCGTGGACCGCCTCGAGTCGACCCTCGAACTCCTTGTTGCGATAGGTCTGCCCGACGTCGCCGTTCTCGAGCTCGTCGTGCTCGTAGTCGGAATAGACGCCACGAACGCTGATCTGCCGGATGCCGTCGAGCGGTGCGTAGAAGTCCCCCTCGAAGCGAAAGCGGCCGGTTCGCATGTCGATCTCGACGCTCTCGTCCGCCTCGGGGATGCCGTACTCGCTCTCGACCCGCGTATAGGCGAAGCCTATTCGTGCGGACTCGTCGTGGAAGTACGCCGTGCCGAGCGACCCGGAGAAAGCGTCGCTGTCGGTGCCGTTCTGGACCCGGGGGCCGTTGTCGGCCGGGATCGAGTAGTCGTTCGAGCGTCGCAGGAGGCCGTCTCCATGGAGGGCGAAGGAGCCGAGTCGCGCGTCGAGGGTGGCGGCGAGATCTCGCTCGTTGGCGACAGTGCCGATACCCGCGAAAACCTCGCCCGAGATCTCCTCCTCAGGTAACTGATCCGGGATCCGATTCGTGATCACGTTCACGACACCCGCGGACGCTCCGCCGCCGTAGCGAAGGATCGCCGGGCCGCGGATGATCTCGATGCGTTGGGCGGCCAACGGGTTCACGGGGATCGCATGGTCGGGGCTCTCTCGCGAAACGTCCTGGGTACCGAGGCCGTCCTCGAGAACCTCGGTGCGATAGGCGTCCTGCCCCCGGATCACAGGTCGGCTGGCACCGCCGGCAAATCCAGTGGTGGCGATACCCGGAACGCCGGTGAGCGTCTCGCCCAGGGTGGAGCCGAGGCGCTCGAGAAGATCGGATCGGTCGACGATGTCGACGGGGATGGCGAGCTCATCGCGATCGTGCTCGAGGGGGTTTCCGGTGACGACGATCGTTTCGGTCACGCCGTGGACTTCGTGTGTGTGCTCATGGGCGTGATCGCTGCTGTCGTCGGCGGAGGCGGCGGCGATCGACGAGGAGAGGAGGACCGTGAAAACGAGGGCCGGGCGCCGGGCACGCTGGCCCGCCAGGCGGGGAGAGATACGCATTAGAGATTCCTTCACGGGCGCCTTGCTTGCGACCGTAGGCTGCAACGAGATCGGATGACCCGGTGGTCCGAGAAGGCACTGCGCGGTGCTGTGCAGCAGGGCCGTGGTCGCCCCGGGTCGGGGCAGATCAGATGTGCAGGCGAAGGGGCGGGGCACGCGCTGTTTCGAGTCGCACAACGTTCGAGCGCCTTGCCATCGGTACGACGGCCAGCAGAGAGGGCCAGGGGCGGTCGATCGTGGGTGCGAGCGCGGGTCGCGGACGAGCCGCGTCCTGGCCCTCGCTCGCACGACAGAGGGCGCAGGAGCTGACGTCACCCTCGAAGGTTCCCGGCGCATTCTCGTCGGGAAGCGACTCGGCGGCAGCGGCAGGAGCCGCGAACATGGCGCCGGATTCGCTCGGGGCCGCGGAGGGCGCATCGAGAGGCATATGGAAATGCGGTGCGAATACGGTCAGGGAAAAGAGCAGCCCCATCCATCGCATCGATTTTCGCAACGCCAAGTTCGACATGAGTTTCTAATACCAGTCCTGGGCCGTCCGCACAACTTTTTCCCTGAAAAGTCTCCGTCGGGGTTGTTTGGAGTTGAAAGTGACGTGACCTGCGCTTAGGGGCGTTGGTGCACCAATCGCGGAGAAATGGGCCGAGGCCGTCGACACGACCTTCGCCAAAGTATCTGAATTTACAAATGTTTCAGTTCGTCCGACTTTTGGCACACTACGGGCAAGAATACGACGTCTCATCATTCAGGCCGAAGCCGGGCGCCTAGAGCAAGACCGAGCGACGCCCGGTCTCGACACATCTCGAGGACTCCGCAATGAAGATCCATGGTTGGCTCTGTATTCTCATCTTCTTGACCGGATGCATGGGCACATCAGACCCGGACCTGCCGCCTTCAGCCGTGTCGCAGGTTGATTCGTCCAATGGGGACGATCCTCTTCCGGCGGCATTCGAAGAACTCCTGGGGAGTCTGATCCAAAGCGAGCGAGAGATGCGTGCGACCGCCTCCTATGAAACGGATGCCGAGCGGGTAGCGACATACCAACACCTCCTGCGAATGTTGCTGAATTCCATCGAGGCAGACATCCTGCTGGATGCAGACTTCCCCTACTTCCGCATCAACGATTTCTGGGTGCGCGAGGGCGGGGACAGTCCGAATCAGCGGTACTCCATCGCGCGAGTTCGAGGGAGCTCCGCGTATCGCATCTGGGGTTGGATCGGCTCCGCACGTCGTATCGAGGTACAGCTGAACGCTGGGCGACCATGGTTCGGGACTGGCAAATCGATGGGATACTTGCCGCACGAGGAGATCACGTTCGGTGAGGACGGGTTCTTCGAGATCTGGCTCACCCCAGACGCGCGTGACGGAAACTGGCTCGCGAACTCGGAGCCTGCCAACACCCTCTTCGTCCGTCAGATCTATGACCACTGGGACGGAGACACGCCGGCTGAAGTTCATGTCGATCGCATCGGTCACGAAGGAGCTCCGAAGTATAGGGAGACTCCGTCCGAGCTCGCCGAGCGAATCCGCACGACCGCGGAAACGCTGGAGCAGTTTACGGTCGGATGGGGTCGATTCGTGCAGGAGCAGTACGTGCAAGAGTACGCTCCGAATCGAGTCCCGCCGCCGTTGGACACATACAAGTTCGGGGGCGTTCGAGGGCGCTGGATGGCGAACGGATACTTCGACCTTCCCCCCGACAAGGCCTTCCTGATTCGGGCGCCCAGGACGTCGGCCGACCACATCGGCATTCAGCTCACCGACCTGTGGTTCGCTTCGCTCGAGTACGCAAACCGCGTCTCCAGTCTCAATGCGACGCAGGCCGTTCTCTCACCTGACGACGCCTACTACTTCGTAATCAGCCGGGAGGACCCGGGCCATGCCAATTGGCTGGAGACGGATGGCCTCTCACGCGGGGTCTTCCTGATGCGCTACGACGGGTTGATGGGCGAGATTCCCGAGGCGCAGTTTCCCGTCGGCGAGCTGGTCTCCATGGATGAGATTCCAGGTCGAATTCCGGGCTATCGACGGGTCACCGAGTCTGAACGCGCTGCAATCCGCGCCTCGCGGCGACATCACATCCAAAGGCGCTCGAACAGGTGACACATCTCCATCTTCCCACCGCGCACGCTCCAGGATGTCGAAGTGTGCGGCGCGAGGTCGTGACGCCGGCTGTCGCAGGAGGGCGGGGCACGTCGGACGGAGGCGAGCTCAGAACGACCCAGCGTCCGGCAGATCCGCCAGCGCTTCGCTGCACTCGAGATCCTGGTAGGCCGTGAACAAGCGGATGTGGTTGTTCACGCAGATGTCCCAACCGTAGTTCATGGTCTCCGTCGTGAGCCAGCCGATGTAGACGCCCCAGATGGCGGCGCGGCGGTACTCGAGCCAGAGCTCATCGGGCGACGGAGCGTCCTCGATGCCTCGCTCCACCAGCTGCGCGCGGTAGAAGTCGAGCAGCTCCTTCTGATGACGGCGGCGGGTCGCCACGCTCAGGCCGGTCATCATCAGATACGTCACGTCGTGCAGGCAGTAGCCGCGCGCCATCAGCTGCCAATCGAGAAGGCCCGTGCCTCCGTCGGGTAGAAGATAGGCGTTGCCGATATGGCTGTCGCCGTGACAGAGCGTCTGTGGCAGGTTCGCTTGGTGCTTCTGGAGCTTTCGAAACTCGTGATAGAGGCCGTCCACCGTCTGGCCCGCGGCCTCCACGAGCTCGGTCTTGAATTGATACATCTCGACGTGCTTCGCGATGCTGGCCGGGACCGCGTCAGGGTGATTGAACATCGTGTAGAGGGCGCCCGACGTATGCGGCTGGACCCAGGCGAGGTCCGTCTCGAATCGCGGCGACTCCCAGTAGCGCGCATGCAACGCCGCGAGGGATCTGAGCAGCGATCGGATCTGGTCGATCGTGACCTCGCTCTTGACGTTGGCGAAGTGGACGTCGCGGAGGCGAAGATCCTCGAGCGCGATCGCGAATCCTGTCTTGTCTGGCTCGTAGAGTCCGCCGAAACAGACGGGCACTTCGACGTCGACCTCCGAGCGAAGCCGCGTGTAGAAGGCCACCTCGTTCTCGTAAAGCGGGATGTCGCCGAGGTCCGGTCGGCAGACCTTGATCATCCATCGACGAGCGATCGAGTCGGCGCCGTCGCCGCGGAGCTCGACGTCGGCGGAGATGCGGCCGGCCGTCGAGACATCGTCCGTGCCGGCGGCGAAGGTCTTGTTCTCCACCACCTTGAAGTCGACGACCTCGACCTGTGGATGGAGCGATCGCACGAGGCGCGTCAGGTCGGCACAGCGGAGCTCGCTTGGGTCGTGCGGAAAAGTCGAGGCCAAGTTCGATTTCCTCCGGTTTTGCTCGTGCGGTTTGGGCGCTGCAGCTCCAGGGTTCGCCAAGCATGGCTCAGGCGGAGGGCCGTCGCACGAGTGCATGGAGCACGCGGCAGAAATGGGGAGGGCCTGTGGGTTCTCAGAATCGATCCACGCCGGCGTCATTGAGCTTTTCCAGTCCGGGCCAGATCGATCAACCAGCGACGGTACGCCGATTTCAGCAGTCCGAAGAAATGGGCCGAAATCGCGGATTCGATGCTCGCCCCAGTACCGGTTATCGTGAATGTTCTTGTTCGGCTGAGTTTTGGCGCGCTACGGGGTGTGTTGACGCGGCCGAGGCCGGCGTTCGCCGCGCCTCGACCGCACGCTTGGAATGGATACGATCCCCGACCGACTCAGACAGAGAAGACAAGAGGAAGAGATTTACATGAGCGGAACGAAAACCGATCGGGCCTATCTCCGGCGCGCGCTCGAGGCGGCTGACCTGAACGCCGTACGAATCGCGCTCTACCAGAATACCGGCGACCCGGATCTGGCCCGACTTCCGTCTGCGCTCCAACTCGATGAGGATCAGCGCGGATTGCTCATCGAAAAAGCCATCTCGTGGCTGGCAGAGAACGCGGGCCCGCGCTCGCTGCCGGAGCCGCCCGAAGCCCTGCTGCGCCGCCTCATGAACATGGCGACCGGCGAGGAAATGGGTGACCTCGAGTTCGAAGCGCGCCGCGAGCAGGCGGCGTTCAGAGAGTTTCCGTTCCTGGTCGAATGGACCGGTGAGAAGCCGCGAATCCCCGACGGGTTCGAGGTCGCCATCATCGGCAGCGGCTTCTCCGGAATCGTCATGGCCGTGCAATGTGAGTTGCTGGGCGTGCCCTATTTCGTGCTGGAAAGACAGGCCGAATTTGGTGGCACCTGGAACATCAATCGCTATCCAGACATTCGGGTCGATACGATCTCGAGCACCTACGAACTCAGCTTCGAAAAGTCGTATCGCTGGTCCGAGTACTTCGCGCGCGGCGAGGAAGTCCGCTCCTACCTCGATCATGTCGCCGGCAAGTTCGGGGTTCGCAAGAACACGCGGTTCGGCCACGACCTGAAACGTGCCGCTTTCGACGAGGACCGGGACCTGTGGAGGCTCGACGTCGACACACCGGACGGGCTGCAGACCCTGGAGGCCAAAGTTGTCGTCTCCGCAACCGGCCTCTTCGCCAACCCGAAGCTCATCGAGTTCGAGGGCGAGGAAGCGTTCAACGGCAAGATCATCCATCCGGCGCGTTGGCCCCAGGACCTATCGCTCGAAGGCAAGCGCGTTGCCATCATCGGCAACGGATCGACCGGCATCCAGATGGTCGGCGCGATCGCGGAGGATGCCGAACAGACCTACGTCTTCCAGCGCACCCCGCAGTGGATCATGCCACGCGACAAATACGGCCTGCCCGTGGAGCCAGAGGTCCATTGGCTGATGGACAACTTCCCGGGCTACTGGAACTGGTCCCGCTACATGGCGGGCGCTCCGCTATTCGACACGCACGCGCTCGTAACGACGGACAGGGACTGGCAGGCGGGGGGCGGCCAGGTCAATCAAGGGAGCGACGCACTACGCAAGGATCTGACCGAGTACATCAAGAACGAAACAGGCGGCCGGCAGGACCTGATCGACCGGCTGATTCCGGACTACGCGCCCTTCTCCCGCCGCCCGGTCGTCGACAACGGATGGTACCGGGCGCTCACCCGAGACGATGTCGAACTCATAACTCATCCCATCGCCCGGCTGACGGAAAGCGGCATCGAAACCGCCGACGGCAAGGTCCACGAGGTCGACGTCGTCGTCACCGCGACGGGCTTCGAGATCGTCAAGTATCTCCACCCGGGCCGTTTCATCGGCAGAGACGACATTGACATTCACGAGGCGTGGGAAGGGGCCGACGGACCGCGCGCCTGGATCGGGATGATGGTCCCCAGATTTCCGAATTTCTTCATGCTCTACGGACCCAACTCACAACCCGTCTCGAGCGGGCCGAGTCAAGCGACCTGGTTCACGGTCTGGTCGGCCTTCATCGGCCGCTGCCTGAAACGCATGCTGACGGAAGGAGTATCCCGGATCGAGGTCACTCAGGACGCCTACGCCAGCTACAACAAGGCGCTCGACGAGGAAGCCGCCAAGCTCGTCATGATGACCAAGGAAGGTGGGATCGAGAAGAACTACTACGTCAATAACGACCACGGCCGCGTGCAGGTCAACGCGCCCTGGTACGGTCCCGTCTTCCAGCAGATGTTCTCGAATGTGGACTGGGGCGCGTTGGAAGTGACTACCAAGACGGAAGCCGCCGCCGCATCCGAGTAAAGACGAGATGATCGATGAAGGTGTGGACCGGTGTGGTTCCAAAACGACCGACCTGTCCCGCCAACTCCAGGCCAAAGGAGACACCCCGCCATGACCGACCTCTTCGGATTGACCGCAACCCCCTGCCTCGTGATCGGCGGCGCCTCCGGTATCGGTCGCGCGACGGCGTTGATGCTCGCCCATGCCGGGGCATCGGTCGCGGTGGCCGACCTCGACGGCGCTGGGGCCGCGAAGGTGGCGAAGGAGATCGGCACGAGCGGTGGCCGGG
The DNA here is from genome assembly GCA_002719955.1 of Deltaproteobacteria bacterium. Taxonomy (GTDB): domain Bacteria; phylum Myxococcota_A; class UBA9160; order UBA9160; family UBA4427; genus UBA4427. The sequence goes on from PBFW01000007.1 coordinate 424,980, forward strand.
GCCTCTCCCTCGCCGGGGACGTCCTCGATCCGAAGGGCGCGACGGCCCTCGTCGACGACGCCCATGAGGCGTTGGGCGGCCTCGAAGTCGTCGTCAACATCGTCGGCTTCGCAGCCTGGTCGCCCCTGCTCGACTACGACCTCGAGACGTGGAACCACGACATCCTGCGCAACCTGAACCACCACCTCTTCGTCGGTCAGGCCGCCGCGCGCCGCTTCATCGCCGACGGCGTCGCGGGCCGAATCGCAATGGTGGCCTCGGTGAGCGGCGTCTACGGGGCGCCGAACCACGCCGCCTACGGCGCGGCCAAGGCCGGCGTCATGGCGCTCACCCGCTCGATGGCCGACGAGTGGGGCGCGCATGACATCCGCACGAACGCCGTCGCCCCTGACTGCATCCTGACGCCGCGAGCGCAAGCCGGCTTCGAGGCGAGCGGCGTCACCGACCCGAGCGAGATCGTCCGCGCAGACGGCATGCCACTCGCGCGCTGGGGCGATCCCGACGAGATCGCGGGGCCGCTCCTCTTTCTCGTCTCGAAGCTCTCGTCCTTCATGACTGGCCAAACGCTGATCGTCGACGGCGGCATGAACGCTCGGTTCCCGCATGCGGGGGCGAATCCGATGCGAGAGAAGTAGACATCCGCCAGTTGCGACGGGCAGATCGGAGGGCGTAGCGTGCCAAGACACGGCCGATGCAATTTACACGGCATATCATGGACCTAGGCGCTTCAACCGGCGGCTGTCCTCGGCCCATTTCGGCACAGTGGCTTCTCTAGCGCAGCACAGTTATGAATTGTGAGCTGCCGGACGGGAGGGTGTACGAATTCAGCCTGAAGGGGTTCAAAGATACGTCCACATTTATCACTAACGACAACCGAGCGAGATTGACGATCTACGAGAATGCGGGCGGCGCTTACTGATTAGCGCACCGGACAGGGACGAACTCGTCCTTTCTGCCAGTGACAATGATGTGCGCCCCGCGCCCGAGTTTTTCGCGCTGCTGCGTCTCAGAACATTCTGGATCTCAGGCGTTGCTACTGCAACGCCCTGAAAACACAGGGCATTTGTGGTCGGCCCCGAGCTCCCCCAAGCATCTGCCGATACGCTCCAAATGGAAGCTCTCCGCTCTCGACGGACCTACGACTACCGAATCCAAGAAGCCATCTGCGAATCCGGAGATCGGGATCTATTTCCCGAGCTGAACATCCCTCGATCAACCATTCGAAGTTGGATCCACCGCGGCACAACTGATGTCGTTTCCTGCGATCTTGCCGAGGACGGCCGTGGCGAGCTAGTCGCCGAGATTGAGAAACTACGATGTCACGCAGCTCGGCTCGGAGCCATGGTTGCCCTGCGGGTCGCCGTGCTTCGGGCATCGAAGGTCAAGCTCGATTACGAGCGACTTCCAGAAGGCGATGCTAAGAGGATTCTCCTGAGAGCAATCGGACGGGCGAGGAGGGTCCTGCCGCTCCGCGCGGCGCTTCGAATCACGCGTCTCTCCGCGTCGCGCTACCACGGCTGGTGTCGCACCGAGGCTGGATGTGATCTCGATGATCAGCCAAGCTGCCCGCGCGTCGTCCCTACTCGTTTGACTCCCAATGAAGTCGAAAATATGCGGAACATGGTCGAAAGTGATGATCACCGACACATGTCACTGCGCGCCCTGGCGCTTCACGCTCAGCGAATTGGGAAGGTCCTTGTTTCTCTATCGACGTGGTATCGGCTGGTCAGAACCGCGGGATGGAGACGCCCTCGAAAACGCGTCTATCCCGCCAAACCCAAGGTCGGAATCCGAGCAGAGGCTCCCGGGGAACTTCTTCATCTGGACGTGACGATCATCCGGTTGCTCGATGGAACGAGAGCGTATCTGCATGGGGTGATCGACAATTATTCCCGGCGGATCTTGTCTTGGAGTCTTGAGGAACGGCTCGGGAGCGGCGGGACCTGCCGGATCCTACGTGAATCCGTTCTTCAGCTGAAAAATTGTCCCGATCATCCAATCGTGATGGTGGACTCGGGAAGCGAGAACGTGAACGGAGCCGTCGATGATCTACTTGATGGCGAGGAATTGACGCGCGTGCTGGCTCAAGTCGAGATCACGTTTTCCAATTCGATGATCGAGGCGTTCTGGCGATCTCTGAAACACTCGTGGCTCTACCTTCATTCTCTCGACAGCTTCGCCGCCCTTCGGCGCCTCATCGAGTTCTACGTCACGGCCCACAACGAAGTAATGCCCCATTCGGCATTCCAGGGGCAGACTCCCGACGAGGTCTTCTTCGGCATCGGCGATGACATCACCGAGGGGCTTGCCGAATCACGCGATTCGGCTCGGAAAAAACGAATGAAGGAGAATCGATCCTCGGGATGCGGCGTATGCGTCGGGGAGACGAGTTCCGGGGCGTTGCTATTGCAACGGCCGCGCTCCAGAATGTCTTGAGACGCAGCAGCGCAAAATTGCATCCCGAAAATTGGCGCGGCGATCGCCATCCCAAACCGAACCACCGAAATGGCCCACAGAGACAAACGAGAGAATCAGCGCGAATCACCCCCCGTACGGGCCGTCTCTGGTTCGGAACCAACCGACCCGGTCGCCAAGACCCCGCGGAATCGCGGGCTTTTCCTGCGGTCTCGCCAAGTCCTAGCGAGAGTTCGTCATACCCAGAGCCTGGGTGGCGGAGAGGGAGGGATTCGAACCCTCGATAGGGGTTACCTATACACCCTTAGCAGGGGCGCGCCTTCAGCCACTCGGC
>PBFW01000008.1 GCA_002719955.1 Deltaproteobacteria bacterium
ATCCGCCGGTGAACCCCAGCCGGGTTTCGCAAATTGGCAGGGGTGGTGGATCATGTCCCCCGTGATCACGGCCTGCTGGCCCTTCGATGCGAGGCGGATCGAAACATGTCCCGGCGTATGGCCAGGCGTCTTTTCGAGCCAGATCCCGTCGCACACGCGGTGGTCCGAATCGACGAGGTCGACGAGACCCGCTTCCCAGATCGGGCGAACGGATTCCGACAGGACCGTCTTCGAAAACTCGTCGTCCTGGCAATCCCAATGGGCCCATTCCTCTCGGGCGAAGAGATAACGGGCATTCGGAAAAGTGGGCTGCCATCGGTTCTCGATGAGAATCGTATTCCATCCGACGTGGTCCACGTGCAGGTGAGTACAGAGTACGGTGTCGATCGATTCCGGGGAGAATCCCGCGGCCTCGAGATCGGTCAGGAATGAACCCTGCAATTGGTTCCAGGCGGTGATGGGCAGATTCTTGTCATTCCCGACGCAGGTGTCGACGAGGATCCTTCGGGTTGCTGTCTCCACGACGAGGGCGTGGATGCTCCACAGTGCCTCGCCATCGGCGTTCATGAAATGCGGGGCGAGCCAGGGGATCTGGCGGAGGTTCTCGGGGGTCGCTTCTTCGAGTACCCAATCCAGCCCAACGTCTTCGGACTCTTGAATACGTGTTACGCGAAGTTCGCCGATCTTCCAGGAGAGAGGGTTCTTCATCTGATGGAAGCTCCGATGGTCGATTGGACAGGGGTCATCGCGCCGCCTGCGGCCCCCGCACCACCTTCCCGGGCAGTGCACCCGTCGGCGTGCCATCCTCATACGTGATCTCGCCGCTCACGATGGTGTAGCGATAGCCGTCGACGTGTTGGATCAAGCGCTTTCCGTTCGCTGGGAAATCATTGACCATCTCGGGCCCGTGGATATGGAGCGCATCGAGATCGATCACATTCAGATCGGCCTTCTTTCCCGCCGCGATGACGCCGCGGTCGTTCAGCCCGTAGAACTCGGCGGTTCGCTGTGTCTGTTGCTGCACGATCCATTCGATCGGGAATCGATCGCCCTTCGTGCGATCTCGGACCCAGTGGGTCAGCAGGAAGGTCGGCGTGCTGGCATCGCAGACGAGCGCGCAATGGGCCCCGCCGTCGGAAAGGCCGAAGACGGCCTTTTCATGCATCATCATCGAGCGGATATCATCGAGATTGCCATTCGCATAACCGAGAAAGGGCATATAGATGAATTCGCCCGAGAGCATCGTGTCGTAGGCGAATTCCGCCGGGCTGACGCCCGCCTTCTTGGCGCGGGCTTCGATGCTCTCTTCCGGGTCGGGCTCATAATTCGGGGGTGTCCCGATCGGATACATCATCTGCCAGGCCGAGGTGACCATCTCCGTCGTTCCCGGGACATTTCCCGGATGAGCTTCTTCGTCGATGATCGCCCGACGGATTTCCGGTCGTCGGAGCTCCACGAGGCGCGCTTCCCGATCCATCTCCGCGAGCGGAAAGAATGAGGGTTTGAGCCGGAAGGGGTGCAGCGAGCTATCGAAGCAGAAGAGGAGACCTGCCGGGCGTTGGGCGATCTGAGGCGTCAGATTCCCACCCTCTGCAGCGTCCTTGTCGACGATGGCGAGCAAGCGCCTCCATTGATCCCCGTCGGTGGGACTCTGCAGACACGCGAAGGTGACGGGTCGACCCGTCTCCTTGCCGAGTCGGCTCATCCAATCGAGCTCCTCGTTTTCGGGTGAGAGGTCGCTCGCGACTCCGAAGACGCCATGGCCGACGAGGCCGAGCGCGCGGCCGATGCCCATGACCTCGTCCTCTTCGGCGAATGTACCGGGTACGGCATCCCCGTTGTTGGCGACATGCAGGGCCGTTCGCGATGTCGAGAAACCGAGCGCGCCGGCTTCGAGGCCTTCTTTGACGATTCTCGCCATCTCGGCGATCTCGGCGGGTTCGGCCTTCTCGTTCTTGGCACCGCGATCGCCCATGACGTAGACGCGAAGGGCACCGTGGGGAATCTGGGCCGCGACATCGACGGAACGTGGCATCCGCTCCAGTGCATCGAGATATTCCGGAAAGCTCTCCCACTGCCAGTCGATGCCCTCGCGGAGAGCCACACCCGGGATGTCTTCGACACCCTCCATCAGTTGGATCAGAAAATCTTCCTTGCCCGGGCGCACTGGGGCGAAGCCCACGCCGCAATTCCCCATGATGACCGTCGTGACGCCATTCCAGCCCGATGGCGTCAAGTGTGGGTCCCAGGTCACCTGCCCATCGTAATGCGTATGGATGTCGACCCATCCGGGGGTGACGAGAAGGCCCATCGCATCGATCACTCGGCGCGCCTCCCCGAGATCCTTTCCGACGGCGACGATGCGATCGCCATCGACGGCAATGTCCGCCTGGCGCGCGCGGCCGCCGGTTCCGTCTACTAGCTTTCCACCGCGGATGACGAGGTCGTACATGAGTGGGTTCTCCGTTTGGACGCGGTTGCGCGCGGGCTGATGCCGTGTGGAAGGATGGGGCGAAGATATCAGAAGTCAGGGCTTCGGAAATCGACCCGAGGGTCGGAAGTGAGCTGGCCCTAGCGTTTCTTCTTCTCGTAGGGGACGATCTCGCCGCCCGCGTCCTTCCAGGCTATGAATCCCCCCTCGAGGTGGCTCGCGCGTTGGAGGCCGAGCCGGCCGGCAACGGAACAGGCGAGGGCTGAACGCCAGCCCGATTGGCAGTAGAAGACGAAGCGTTTGTCCTCTTGAAAGATCGGCTTCGAATAGGGGCTGTCGGGATCGATCCAGAACTCGAGCATGCCCCGCGGCGCATGGATGGCCCCCGGCAATTGCCCTTCCCGCTGCAACTCGCGGATATCGCGGAGATCGATCACGGCGAGGTCCGGATCGTGGAGCCCATCTCGTAGCGCCTCCAGCGAGAGGGTTTCGATCTCGGCGTTCGCTTCGTCGAGAAGGGCTTTATAACTGAGGCCATCGCGTATGGTCATGAGAGATCCTCCTGGCTTCGCTCCGGATCCTTGAGAGAAGTCTACGCCACTTCCACTCGGGCTCGCTGCCCACGTCTTGCGGCGGGCTGCTGGAAATCCCTAGCCTTGCTCTTCCCGCCGGATGCCGCGCGGGTGGATGGAGGGAATCATGTCTGGTCTTCGCTGTTTTCTTCGCACTTGCGCATCCGTATCGCTGAATTCGATCTGGGCAATCGGGATCCTCGTGGCCGCTCCGAATGCGATCTCCGCGGAGGCAGAAGTTGTGCTGCCCGAGCTCTTCTGGGGAGATACGCATGTGCACAGCTCCTATTCCCTCGATGCAAATCTGTTCAACAACTTCAGCCTCGGTCCGGAGAGCGCCTATCGCTTCGCGCGGGGCGAGCGGGTACGAACGGGCAGGGGAGATTCGGCCAAGTTGAGTCGCCCCCTCGATTTTCTCGTCGTCTCGGACCACGCAGAGTACATGGGCGTGTTCGCGATGATCCGCGATGGACACCCGGCGGTCGCGGGTTCGCAGACGGCGAAGAAGGTCAAGCAGTTGATGATCGAGAACCCACTCTTTGGTCCCGACGACATCAACGTGCTCAACGGCCTGTTGAACGGGGATCCGATGGCGAAGGACGAGAAACTCCAGAGACTCGTCTGGGACGACATGATCGATATCGCGGAACGCATGAATGAACCGGGCCGTTTTACGGCGATCGTCGGTTACGAGTGGGGCTCGACCCCGGGTGGAAACAACCTGCACCGAAATGTTCTCTTTCGAGATGGCCCCGATCGAACGAAGCAGATCCTCCCCTTCTCCGCCGTCCATAGCGATCAGCCGGAGAAGCTATGGGCCTTTCTGGCGGAATACGAACGTCGCACGGGCGGAGAGGCCTTCGCGATCCCGCACAACTCGAATCTGAGCAACGGATTGATGTTCGCCGTCGAAGATTCGTCGGGCGCTGCGATCGGTATTCCCTACGCGAGGGCACGCTTGCGCTACGAGCCGGTCGTCGAGGTCACACAGATCAAAGGGGATAGCGAGACACACCCCTTTCTCTCTCCCGACGACGAGTTCGCGGATTTCGACCGCTGGGACAAGACGAACATTTTCGGATTGGCGGGGACCGAGCCCGAGATGAACGTCGGTAGTTATGCGAGGTCAGCGCTCAAGAATGGATTATTGGTCCAATCGAAGATCGGGGTGAATCCCTTCCGATTCGCCCTGATCGGGAGCACCGATGCGCATACGTCGCTCGCGACGGCAGAGGAGAACAATTTCTGGGGCAAGACGGCCAATATGCCGCCTGGAAGTGATCGCATGGTCGGCGAGTTCATTCATCCGCGGAACCCAGGGGACGAAGCGACCATGAATTGGGAACAGGCGGCTGCGGGTTATGCGGGCGTCTGGGCGGCAGAGAATACGCGTGAGGCGATTTTCGACGCAATGCGGCGAGGTGAGGTCTTCGCCTCGACGGGCCCGCGCATGAATCTCCGCGTCTTCGGGGGGTGGCGGTTCAGTGATGTGGACGCGCGTTCGAGCAGCCCGGCGCGAGATGGCTATTTGAAGGGCGTGCCGATGGGGGCAGATCTTCCCCCTCGAAGCTCCGGTGGACCCGCTCCGAGCTTTCTCGTCGTCGCCGCCAAGGACCCCGAGAGCGGCAATCTCCAACGTGTACAGATCGTGAAGGGCTGGATCGATTCCGCCGGTATTGCTCAGGAGAGCGTCGTCGATCTGCATGTGGCTGAATCTCTGATAGAGGGGGAAGCGGAGATCTCGGTCGTCTGGCGCGACCCGGATTTCGATGCATCTGCGCTTGCCTTTTATTACGTGCGAGTACTCGAAGTACCGACACCTCGCTGGAATGCGATTGATGCCGTGCGTTATGGGAAGCCGATCGCCGGAATGCGCGTTCAACATCAGGAACGCGCCTATACCTCACCGATCTGGTACACGCCGCCAGCGGTCACGAAGGATGTCGCTTCGTCGAACTAACGTCTTCTGGAGCGGCGGGGCAGATCGAGCGATTCCGCTCGCCGAAGGCCTCGACGCGGTTAGCGTCCGGAGAATTCTGGCTCGCGCTTCTGGATGAAGGCCTTGATGCCCTCCATCGCGTCTTCGCTCTCGGAACAGATCTTCTGGAGTTCGACCTCGCGATCGAAGGTCCGAGGGAGATCGCTCGTGATGGCCGTTCGAACGGCGTCCTTTGCGTAGCGAAGTGAGAGGGGCGCACGTCCTGCGAGTTCGTTCGCCCAGCTGTGTGCTTCGTCGAGCAGCACTGCCGCCGGGACGATTCGATTGCATAGACCCCACTCTAGACAGCGCGCAGCGGGGAGCTTCTCGCCTGTCGCGATCAACTCGTAGGCGCGCTTTCGGCCGAGGGTGTTGGCGAGATGCCAGGTCGCACCGCCGTCGGGGATCAGTCCGATCGCCGCGAAAGCCTGATAGATGTAGGCGTCGTCGGCCATGATCGTCAGATCGCAATTCATCGCATAAGCGCTACCGATTCCCGCCGCGGCGCCCTGAACCGCACTGATCCACGGTTTGGTCCCATTCGCGATCGCGAGCAAGACCGGCCGATGGTCTTCATTCAAGTGATCGGTGGTGGTCCGGCCGGGTCCGAGTTCGCTTCGCAGGTCGGCACCGGCGCAGAAACTACGCCCATTGGCAGCGAGGATCGCGACGCGAATCGCGTCGTCGTCGTTGATCCGGGTGACCGCATCCATCATTTCTCTGAGCATTGCGACATCCATCGCGTTCAATTTTCGGGGCTCGTCGAGTATGAGGGCCGCGACGGCACCGTCGATTTCGAGTTGGATGTGTTCGTAGCTGGACAATTTCTTCTCCGGGGTCGAGGGGATGCTTGAGCGAGCTGGGTTCATGCTCGCAAACGGAGTGTCAGACCTTGAAGTCGGGGATCGGGTTGTGGCGTGCGATCGCGGATCCTTTAGGTCCGCATAGCATTAGATATCGACTGGTCCGCCTGTGAAAGAGCCGGAGGAGGGCTTCATCGTGGCGGCCGTCGTCCTCCAGGACGAATTGTTCGAGGGCTGCATCGCCTTCTTGCCAGGTCGCCGGCCGTGTGCCGAGAAGCTCCTCGAGCTCGTCGAGATTCGCCTGATCGACGGCATCGCCGATCTCATCGGTTCGCGCGAGATGGCGCGCCAGTCGGAAGAAGATCCGAAATTGGTGCTGCGTGAAGTCGTCCTCGGCTTCGAAGTTGCGCAGCCAGTCGATCAGATGGGCGTGGGCGACAGCCCCGGTCGAGATCTTGGCCTCGAGCATGGGGACTTCATCGAGATCGATCCCCAGAATCTCCGCGAGAGCCTCCATCGCGTAGATATTGGTCTCGGCGCACCACTGCATATTCGTCATGTAGTCCGACCCCGGCGGCGGCGAGGCCAGGGCATCGTGGAAGGCGAGCTGATTGCTGAGTGTGAAGCAGAAGTGGTAATACTGGATCGCCTTGCGATCGATGGGCTGACCCCCGTGCCCTTCGTAGTGATCATAGAGCGCGTTGAAATCGCCGAAGCCGAGCACGCTCGTGCGCATCCGGAAGCCGGCGAGGTCCATCATCGGATCACCGATATGACCGATCTCGAGATCGATCGCCGCTGTGACACGGCCGTTCTCGTGCATCAATTGGCCCGAGTCCCAGACGATGACGGTCTCGCGAATCGGGCCGTCCAGCGGGTTTCGTTTCAACCAGGCCAGGCAGAATTCGAGAAAGGGGTCGGGCCGCTTCTTGACGGCTCGATAGGCGTCTTCGTAGATTTTCATCCCCAGGCGCCCCGAGTCTTCGGGTCTCTCCGCCCGTAGGATCCCGGCGTCGACGAAGGGTTGAATCTCCAGGCGATGGATCTCCGCGAGGATCTCCATATAGTCGTGCATGACGGCGTCGCGCTCGGCGTCATCGGTCTGGTGGAAATGTTCGACGCCTCGTACGCGATCCATGATGTAGGCGCGCGGGTCGTTACACCATCCATATACCTTCGCGACTCGAATCCCCGCGGCGTAGAGCCCTTCTTGCAGGTGCATCTCGTGTTCGAGTGGGAAGCCATGGCGACAATCGAGCCGATCCCCTCGCACGCAGAGTTCGAGCTTCTCGCCGTCGACCTCGACTTCGGCGAACCAGACGGGTCGCCAGCGTGCCTGTGGGTCGATGTGGGTGACCCGGCCACCGATCTTCCGCTCGATCCAGCGGATCACTTTCTCGGTGCGCACTTCCATGGGCTCGGAAGGGGGAGGGGGAGAAGTCGAAGCGAGTTCGGGCGTGTCTCGGGAATCCTGCGGCATCAGGGGGGCTCCTCCGCATTCGGTCGGATCCCCATTCTTGCATAAGTTGGCTTCCGGGTCTCTGCTGCGCAGAGCGGTTTGATGCGGCCCTTCGGAACTCCTACGTTCGGTCCGGTCCATCGAGGCCCGTTTCCGGGGCGATCGAAGTGAAGGGGTTCAGCGTGGCCGGGGAGTCGACGAAATGAGCAGCGGATACGACGAGAACCAGGCCGCTTTCGATGAGGCCCGGCTGATTTCCGACGCACAGTCGAGTTCGGGTCTCAGCGATTTCGGAGCGGACGAGTTTCGCAGACCGCTCGCAGTCTTGTTGAAATCACTTCGCGAGGAGGCGCCCCTCAATGAATTCGGCCGAACGCTCATGCGTTCGCGCATTCTCGAGAGTCTCGAGACCCGGCTCAAGACCCAGGATTGGGTCGTGCGTCATCCAGAAATCCTCGAGGAGGAGATCGTCGCGCCCCTCGTCGTGATCGGCTTGATGCGGACGGGTACGACGATGCTGCAACGGATCATCGCGAGCGATCCCCGCAACCACGCCTGCATGTGGTGGGAAACGCGCTTTCCCGCTCCGCATCCGGATACCGATTGGAGCCAGCCCGACCCGCGGATTCCGATCGCGGAAGCCGAGGTGGCGGCAATCCTCGCGGCCGATCCGCGTCAAGCATCGATCCATCCTTGGGATGCGAACGCACCCGACGAAGAGATCATGCTCCTCGAACATTCGTTCCGGTCTCACGTTCCCGAGGCTTTCGTCAATATTCCGACCTATCGCAGTTGGATCAACGAGGAGGATTGGACGCCCTCCTATCTCTATCTGAAGAAATTGCTCCAATCCTTGCAATGGCAGAAACGCCAACGTGGCAATATTCGCGAAAGGTGGGTCCTCAAGACGCCCGGCCATCTTGGCTATATCGACACGCTCTTCGAAGTCTTTCCCGGAGCGAATGTGATTCAGACGCATCGCGACCCGATCGATACGGTCCCCTCCGCGGCATCGATGAATCATGCGATGTGGGCTCTCTATAGCGACGATTTTGCGGCGAACGTCGCTGGGGCTCAGTGGCAGGAGCGACTCGCATGGGGAACTGCGCGTTCGATGGAATCCCGTGAGCGCTACGCCGAGGACCGATTCGTCGATATCTGGTTCCGCGACGCCATGAAGGACCCGATCGCCGAAATCGAACGCGCTTATGACGTGTTTGGAATCGAGATGACGGATGCTGCACGGGCGGGCATGGAAAAGTGGCGCGTCGACAATCCGCGAGATGGGCGTCCGCCTCACAAGTACACGCTGTCGGAATACGGGCTCACTGAAGACGGGATCAAGGCTGCCTTTGCAGCCTATCGAGAGCAATATATCGAGCTGCGGATCGAGGCTTAACCCGGGATCTCGTATCCCTCTGGCAGCGAACCCTGCATGACCGTCTGTTCACAGACGCGCTCGACGATTCTCCAACCGTCGGCAGTCCGCACGAGCCGATCCACATATCGCCCACCGTTCGTGATGACGAATTGAGGGCCGTCGGGCGTATTTCGACCCATCGGGGCATGGTAATAACAACGGCTTCGAGCGACGTCTCCGTCGAATTCGATGATCACGTTCGAGACTACGTGGAGGTTGATGGGCCAGCTCTCGAGCGCGCGGTCGAGCCACACGAGGGTTTCTCGGAAGGGACCTTTTTGTCCACCGGTGGAGGTGTAATCGATCGTTGCTTCGAGAGCGAAGATGCGGTCCATCTTCGTCCATTCGCGGCGGTCGACCATCTCGGCGTAGAGATTCAGGATCTCTTCGATTTCGATTCGGTCTTGGATCGCCCGGAGGGTCATGTCCTGCATGGTCTTTCTCCCTGGTCGTATGGGGTCGGGTACGGGGGAGAATTCTATCAGACGGGGTCGTGGTTGGGGTCCGGTCGGAATGGCGGATCCCCTAGGACGCGAAGCCCGCGCGACGGCCTGCAGCCAGCGCGACGATGATATCGACCCGTCGGACGGCGTCCCGGATCTCATCGGCGAAAGCCTGCCGCGCTGCGGCCAGGTCGCTGTCGCCCGCCTCGATCAGGCCGCGGTTCTGCGCGAGCTTGAGCGCGGTTTGGAAAAGCGGCTTCGAGACCGAGTCTGCAGCGTGAATCCGCTTCTGCAGCTCGTATTGGCGCCCGAGCCCGAGACAATCCTTCAAGAAACGTTTCTCGTCGAATTCCGCTTCGAGGGGAAGAGTCGTCAATTGATCGGCTGCGACACGGTAACTGTCGAAAAAGGGCCTGAGCACGCGATGGGACATGAAGGGGCGTGTTCGGCGAACCATCTCCTCGGGATCGAGTTCAAAGGTCTCGATCCGCTTCTCCCAATTGCGATGATTCACTTCCACGACGTTTCGGATCTCGTTTCGGAAAGCTTCCTTTTCAGGAAAGAAGAATTCGAATTTCAGGAGGTCGCGAAGACGCATGACCTCGTCCCAGAAAATCGTGAGGACCTCTCGACGTTCGCCTTCGATCGCGCGAAGCATTGCGAGTTCGGCGATCGCCCCACCCACGAAAAAATGAACGATGGTGTTACGATAGTAGGCGGCTGAGAGCTGTTGATCGTCACCGATTCCGTAGACGGGTTCGAGACCCTCGTCGAAGCGCGTGACGACGCCATTTTCGAGAAGTGCGTCGAGGGTGAACTCGATGCCCTCGTCGCTCTCGAGGTGGTAGAAATCGGTGGTCGTCGGGAGCTTTCTCAGGCGGACATTTTCGAGGAGATTCCCGATCGATCGTCGGGTCTCCCGCACGGTCAACGCCTGACCGGTCGTTCCGAGCAATGCGAGGGTGACGAGTGAGGTCGGGGTGATCGGCGTGACTCGGTTGATTCGAACCGAGACTTCGAAGGCGAGCTTCTCGAGATCGAAGCGTTGGCCAGCAGGGCTGGAAATGTTCGCCCCGGCCTCACCGAGTCGTTCGCGTAACGAGAGCGGTTCGCCGAAGGCGATATGGATGCGCCCGTAACGCCGCTTCATCTGGCGGATCACGCCGAGAAACCAGGAAAAGTTCTCGTCCCGCTTCGTGCTGCCCCGCTGCTCCTCGACGTAGCTGCCGAGTCCCTGAATCTGGTCGTAGGCGATCGAGACCGGTACCAGGTAGACGTCATCGCTCTTTGCGCGACGATAGGCGTCGACGACATTCGAGAGGAGGCCGTAGCGGGGGGGCAGGAGCTTTCCCGACCGGGAACGTCCGCCTTCGATATACCACTCGAGTGGAAAGCGCTTCTCGATGAGATAGTCGATGTAGTGGGTGAGCGTATGCTTGTAGACCGGGTCGTCACGAAATGTCCGACGGATGAAAAAGACGCCGGCGCGTCGGACGAGTTGGCCGACGGGGAAGAAATTCATGTTGATCCCGCCGGCGGTGTGATTGGGCGGAAGGCCGTGCTCGTGGAGGGCGTATTGCAACACGAGGTGATCGAGGTTGTGTTTATGCGTGGGCAGGAAGACGACGGGGTGACGTTCTTCGAGAGCGGCAATGCCCTTCAGCTGCGCGGTGTCGTAAACGAGCTGCTCGTCATAGCCGCGAGTGTAGAGCCAGCGGATCACATTGATGACGAGATCGATGATCAGGGGGCTATGGGTCGCAGCGATCTCCTTCAGATCGTTGGTGGCTTCCGATGCGAGCGCTTCGGCGGAGGCATCGGATTTTCCCGCCGCGCGCTGTTCGTTCGCGATCCGGTTGAGTCCACCGCGAAAGCTGGGTCGGCCGAGGATCTCTTCGTGCACGAGACGCGGGACCTTGTAGCGCGCACCGCGGATCCCCCTTTCTGCGCGTTCGAGGGCGAGGGTCGCTTTCTGGGTGACGAATTCGGCAAATCCCGCTGTCTCCGCTGAGTCGGGGCCGGAGGCCGATATCCATCGCTCGCGTAGATTGGAGGCAGTCGCGGGTTCACCGGCGACGATCACGCATCGATCGGGCGCGCTTCGGAGAACCCACGCTTGCCGGATCCAGTTGGGGTCGCGTGGGTCCCCGAACGTGAGGAGTCCGAACGCGCTCGCCGATCGCTGGCCCTCGCGAAGTGCCCCGCGCCAGATGACACGCAGGGGGCACATCAGGGGGTCCCCCGCCGTCGCGAGAGTCGCTTCGAGTTCCAGGCCTTCGCGATTTCGACGCCCGCGGCCGATCGGGTCAGCCTGGTGATCGAAGGCTCGACGACGAAGGGAAAGCCCGCGGCGTGAGGCCGGGATCGAAATGATTTCGACCGATTCGATCGGGAAGGACTCGGGGCGTGCGTGCTCGATCCAGCGATGGATCAGCCGCCGTTCGAGGCGACTCGACGTATCCGTGAGGAAGACGACGCGCGTACCCGGCTCGCTGCACGGCCATTCGGGACCGTCTCGAACGGAGTCGACGCGTCGCGATTGCACTGATCCCATGGCTCCATTCTACCCACCGAACCCGGCCAAGGCGTGCGGAAGTCGCAGCGGTTGCGGATGGCGCTGTGGTTTCGGGGGTTTGACGGGTGATCCGGGCGCTTGGGCGCGCCCGGGAAGAGGCCTCCTGGCTCGCCACGCTCCCGTGATTGCCACCCGCTCTTTCGAGGTGGAGAAGCTCCGCTCGTCCCTCGAAGCGCGTGCAGCCGCATGGTGCTCCCGATCGGCCCATGGTTGGCGGGTGGAGGGGCCGTGGCTCATCATGGGGGCGAAATGAGTGCTCCCGAACCCGTCTCCGCCGAAGTGGCCGCCGCGATGCTCGAACCTGTCGACCGACTCGGGATTCCGCTTGGTCCGGGGCAGCCGAAAGCCTTCCTGCGCGCGCTCGGGGGGCGTTCGGATTGGCAGGAACTGACGGTCTTCGGCGCACTCCTGGTCGAGCTCTTTCCGGTCTTCGCGCAGCCCGGGGTCCGCCTGCGGTCGGGTTTTTTTGGCCCTGCAGAACGTGCGCTGCGGGCGGCGGGGCATGCGGTCGAATTCGTACCGGCGGATTTTCGGCGATTTCGTGAGGTCGCTCAGCGCTTCGCTCCCCGTGTGTTCGCGACAGCGGCTGCGCCTCCCGACGAGCGCGGGATTTTTTCCCTCTCGCTTCATGCGGGTGCGACGGTCGAAGAGATTCGGTCGGCGGCCCGCGACCCCGAGCGCTTGCTGGTGGTGGAGACGAGCCCCCGCTTGCCGCGAACCCTGGGGCTCCCCCCGGAGCATCCACATTCGATCGCGCTCGCCGACGTCGACGTCTGGATCGAGGGCAATGCAGAGCCCACGGTGCTCCCCGAATCGGCAATCGGCGAGGTCGAGGAGGCGATCGCCGCACATATCGCCCGCTTCATCCAGCCGGGAGCGACTCTGCAGACCGGAATCGGTGCCGTTCCGAATGCAGTGGTCGCGCTGCTCGCGGACCGATCGGATGGAGATTTCGGTGTCCATAGCGAGATGTTCACCAACGGTTTGATGCAGCTTCACAAAGCGGGTCGTGTTTCGAATCGAAAGGGCCTCTTCGATGGCTTCTCGATCACGACCTTCGCGATGGGCGATCGCGCCCTCTACGATTGGCTCGACGGAAACGAGGTCGTCCGCTTCCTACCCGCCGAGATCGTGAACGATCCAGCGGTCATCGCCGGCAACCGCGACATGATCTCGATCAATGGTGCGCTCTCCGTCGATCTCCTGGGCCAGGTCGTCGCTGATTCGATCGGCGGTGTTCAGCATTCGGGCATCGGTGGCCACGAGGATTTCCTGGCCGGTGCCGGGCTGACCGCCGAGGGTCGATCGCTGCTTTGCCTGCCCGCAACCGTCGATGTGGGCGGGCAGCTTTGTTCGCGCGTGGTCGCCACCCTCGCCGCTGATTCGATCGTGACGAGTCCGCGACACCAGGTCGATGTGATCGTGACCGAGTACGGGTTGGCCGAGTTGGCGGGGAAGACCGTCGGGGAGCGCGCTCGCGCGTTGGCCGAAATTGCGCACCCCGACTTTCGCGAGGGCCTGCGATCGGATGCCCACTCCATCGATCGCCGCAGCGTGCTCGCCGGCTGATCCCGCCGAGCTTTCCGAATCGCCCATCGGCGTGAATCAAGGCGCGGGATCGTCGTTTTCTGTGGTGATGTGGACATGCATCTAGCAAAGGGGTAGGACGCGGGATCGGAGTCGATCTTCAGTATCGTGGCTCAGCGGCATCGGAGCGGGGAATCTCTAGGGGGCCCTCGACTCGGGCATCGGCTCCGGGCGATGGGAGTTGGATTGGCGTTCGTTGGCTGTCAGGACTGCGACGCGGTCGTCGAGGAGCCCGATGTGCCGGATGGCGGGTCGGCGATCTGTCTCCGCTGCGGTGGAACGTTCTTCCGGCGTCAGCGCCGGACGGTCGAATTCACCCTGGCCCTGACGATGTCCGCGGCGATCCTCTTCGTGGTCGCGAATGCCTACCCTTTCCTGTCTTTCGAGATGCAGGGGCAGGTGACCCACACGACGCTCGCGTCGGGCACAGCCGCGCTGTGGGAGCAGGGGCGCTATGCCGTCGCGGCATTGGTTTTCCTGACGACGATTCTTGCACCCGCCCTCCAGATCGGCCTGCTTCTCTATGTCGTGGGTCCGATTCATCTTGCGGGGCGTGCCCCCGGTGCGGTCGTGGCGTTTCGTTGGGTCGAGCGCTGTCGGCCGTGGAGCATGATGGAGGTCTTCTTGATTGGGATCCTGGTGGCGCTCGTCAAATTGGCTGACATGGCCGAAATCGTTCCCGGCTTGGCGCTTTGGGCTTTTGTATTATTGATTCCGACCCTGGCGGGGACGTCGGCCTTCCTCGACCCCGAGATTGTCTGGCGAGAGATCGGGGATCTCGAATGACGATATTGCAGAGACCTGCGAAGGGTCTGCACGCGCAGTGCCATACTTGTCATCTGGTCGTAACGCTTCCAGTGGACCCCCTCGCGCTGCTCGGTTGCCCGAGGTGTCGCGCAACCCTTCATCGCAGAAAGCCCAATAGTCTTTCCCGAACCTGGGCACTACTCGTCGCCGCTACGATTTGTTATGTGCCAGCCAATCATTATCCAATCATGGAAGTGACATCGCTCGGTCAGAGCCAATCCGATACGATCCTGTCCGGTGTGGTCTTTCTGGCTGAACATGAGATGTGGCCCCTTGCCGCGATTGTTTTCGTTGCGAGTGTGGTTGTTCCCATTCTCAAGATCCTCACTCTCGCTGTACTGACGGTCTCCGTCGAACGCCAGAGCCAGTGGCGGCCTCGCGATCGAGCGCGGCTCTACAGAATCGTCGAAACGATCGGTCGATGGTCGATGGTGGATGTCTACGTTGTGACGATCCTCGTGGCGCTCGTCCATCTCGGTTCGCTCGCATCCGTGGAGGCCGAGATCGGGGCGTTTTTTTTTGGGGCGGTCGTCGTATTGACCATCCTTGCGGCACAGAGTTTCGATCCGCGACTGATCTGGGATCAGCTCGTCGCAGGCGAAGCAGGGGAAGAGGAAGTTGATGACGGATGACTCGACGAATCGCTCTGGGGAATCCGGTGTGGGCGCACCCCAGGCAATCGTTCGAATGCGTGCCCGGCCCTCGGTCGTCTGGCTGATCCCGTTGGTCGCTGCGGCCGTTGGTCTTTATCTGGCCTACTGGGCCTGGTCGGAGCAGGGTCCGACGATCTCGATCGTCTTCGAAAGCGCCGAGGGGCTCGAGGCTGGCAAAACGAAGCTCAAGTTCAAGGAAGTCGATGTCGGAGTCGTCGAAACGGTGGAGCTGACCGACGACCTCGCGAAGGTTCGCGTGACGGCGACTCTGGTGAACGGGCTCTCCCGCTATCTGACTGGGAGCACGCGCTTCTGGGTCGTTCGAGCGGAAGTCTCCGCAGGCCAGATCTCAGGTCTCGACACGTTCCTGAGCGGTGTCTATATCGCCGTCGACCCGTCTCGGGAGGGCGCACGCACAACCGATTTCATCGGCCTGGAGAAGGCGCCGGTCGTGACCTCGGACAAGCCCGGTACGCTCTTCGAGCTGCGGGCGCACGAACTCAGTTCCATCGAAGTGGGGTCTCCCGTCTACTACCGCTGGCTTCGAGTCGGGCAGGTCGCAGGTTATTCTCTCGATGAAGCCGGGGAATCGGTCAGCGTTCAGGTGTTCATCGATGCCCCCCACGATCATCGCGTTCGGTCGACGACGCGCTTCTGGAATGCTTCGGGGATCGATGCCGTCGTCAGTGCCGAGGGCATTCAGATCGACAGCCCATCCTTGATTTCGATACTGGTTGGCGGGATCGCCTTCGAGACGCCTGCGACCGTCACCGTTGCGCGGGATGTTCCCGAGAATATGATCTTCGAGCTCTATCCGAACAAGCAGGCGACTCGGCGTCTTCGCTATTCGCTGAAAGAACGCTATCTGCTCTATTTCGATGGCTCCGTGTCGGGGCTCGTTCGCGGTTCGCCCGTCGAGTTCCGGGGGATCAAGCTGGGTGAGGTTCTCGACGTGGATCTCGAATTGGACCGCGAGACGAGTGCTCTTCGGATTCCCGTCGTCATCGAGATCGAGCCCGAGCGACTCGGGCTGACCGGGCGTGCTGAGGCAGGGGATCAAGCCAGTCGGCTCAGGGAATTCGTGGCCCGCGGCTTTCGCGCCCGACTCGCATCGGGGAATATCTTGACTGGACAGAAGGCGATCAACTTCGATTTCATCCAGGACGCCAAACCGGCTGAGATCGACTTCAGTCGCGTCTATCCGGTCCTGCCCACTTCGACGGGTGGACTCGAGGCGATCACCGAACGTGTCGCGCGAATCGTCGGAAAAGTCGATCACCTGCCAATCGAGTCGATCGGAAAGAATCTCGACGAAGTGCTGTTGAGTCTCTCGGCCACGCTGAAATCACTTCAGAGTCTGGCGGGTGTCGCGAGTTCCGATCTCGTTCCGAATCTGGCGACCTCCCTCGAAAAACTTGAGGATACGCTGATTTCTGCGGATGCGATGATCGCGCCAGAGTCGGTGATCGCGCAGGATCTGGAGGAGTTGATGCGGGATCTGTCGATCGCAGCCCGCTCTTTGCGCATGCTGGCCGAGCGACTCGAGGAGCATCCGGAAGAGTTGCTGAGGGGAAAGAACGAATGATCGATCGGAATTCGCGGTTCTCGGATCTACGGGTCGCGATACTGCTGGTTTCTTTCGGGGTCTCGATGCTGGGATGTCTCGGTCGAAGTCCCGACGTGGAACATTATCTGCTGGGGACGACGGAAAAGCCGGCACCGAGCAATCCCGGTGCACCGGTGGACCTTGCCGTACTCGTCGGTCCCGCTCGATTGCCTATCTATCTGGAGCGGCCACAGATCGCAATTCTCAAAAATGGAGGTGAGGTCGAACTTGCTGAGTTCAGCCGCTGGTTAGGCGGCTTCGAAGTGAGTTTTCTGCGTTCGCTCTCACTCGGTTTGGCGCATGATCTCCACTCGATCCAGGTTGTTGCTCACCCGTCTTCTGCGCCGTTTTCTCTCGACTACCGGGTACGGCTCCACATCGATGACCTCGTCTTCGTCTCGGACCGGAAGATTCTGCGTACACGCATTCGCTGGGCGCTGGTTAGAGTCGGAGAGGATGCCCCGCCGGGGCTCTTTCTGATGGAGGCTTCGCTGCCGGTCGAGGGTGACTCGATCGAAGCAATCGTCGAGGCGTATGAGGCGGCGATCGCAGAGTTGTCTTCGCGTGTCGCGGCGGAAATCAATCGAGCGGAGGGCTCTCTCGAGACCTTTTCGCCCTGAGACTTTTCCGGGACTGATGGTTTCGCGTTTATGGCCGCCGATTGGATGGCCTCTGGGAACACAGCTGGATAGACTCACGGTCCTGTTTCGGACGACCGGTGAACGTAGGAGCGGCGAACGTAGAAGCGACAGGGGGCCGACTCGACGCGGCCCAGGAAGGTCCCATCCATGAAGCGAGATTCCGAAGAGGCCGGGCGATCCGATGCCGAGTCGACCACAGCTGCCCCGGACGAGAGTCGTCGCCCCGTCAAAGAACGTCTCAAGGCGGAGATCAAGAGCCGACCTTTTGGTTATGCGGTTCTGGCGGTCTTCCTCGTGACTGGCCCGATCCTGGCGCCGATCCTCTTTCCCCAGGCCCCACCCGGTGCTGCCATCGTCGGTGGTCTGGCTTTCGGGGTCTATGCGGCACTCAGCGCGGTGCCCCAGAAATTCATCTAGTAGAGCAGAACCGAAAGGAAGAGGATCATGGAAGCGCCCGCCGTCGCTGGGCTGGAATCCTGGCATTGCGTGGTTCGAAATCTCAGCGAGGCGGCCCTCGACGAAGTCCTCGCGGACGAGGTTGTCTTTCAATCGCCGATTGTCCATACGCCCCAGAAAGGTCGAGTGTTGACGAAGCTCTACCTGATGGCCGCCTTCAACGTCCTCCCGGGACAGACGAAGATCGAGCAGACATCCGCTGGGTCGACGAAGCGCGAGGGCCATTTCCGCTACGTGCGAGAAGTCGTGGGCGATTACGATGCGGTGCTCGAGTTCATGACGGAGATCGACGGGATCGAGGTGAATGGCGTCGATATGATCCGCTGGAACGGTGAGGGGAAGATCATCGATTTCAAGGTGATGATCCGGCCGCTCAAGGCGATCCAGAAGGTGCATGCGCAGATGGCCACGATGCTCGAAGGAATGAAGAAGGGCGGCTGAATCCCGCTATGCTGGGACGATGTCTCCCCCCTCTCGCCGCCGATACCAGCTTCGACGCTCGGATCTCAATGAAAAGATTGAAGATCTGCTCGCCGCCGCGCAGCGCGAGGGCACGGATTCGGGCGATGCCGAACTCGTCCGGCAACTCTTGACCACGGGCATCCATCTGCTTCGCGATGGCACTTCTCATGCCGAGCTGAAGCTCGTGAACAGCGCACTCAAGGAGCTGCGCCACGCCTTTCGCGTATTCAGCCCCTACTCGGAGTTGCGCAAGGTGGCGGTCTTTGGGAGCGCCCGGACGCCCAGCGATCACCCGGATTATCGGCACGCGCACGCTTTTGCCGAGCAGATCGTCCGCGCGGGTTGGATGGTGATCACCGGTGCGGGAGGTGGGATCATGGGGGCTGCGCAGGGCGGGGCCGGCCGTGATTCCTCCTTCGGGGTCAATATCCGCCTGCCCTTCGAGCAGGCCGCGAACGAGACGATCGCCGGTGATTCAAAGCTGATCAATTTCCGATATTTCTTCACGCGCAAAGTGGTCTTCGTCAAGGAGGCGCATGCGATCGTGCTCTTTCCGGGCGGATACGGAACCCACGATGAAGGTTTCGAAGCATTGACACTGATGCAAACGGGAAAGAGCGAGATCGTCCCCGTTGTGTTCGTGGATGAACCCGGGGGGTGTTATTGGCGCGATTGGCTCGAATATGTCGAGGCGCATCTGAGCGAGCGGGGTCTGATCAATCCCGAAGATATCAATTTCTTCCGGGTCACGGACTCGGTCGAGGATGCGGTCGCCGAGATCGAGGGGTTCTATCGGAATTATCACTCGAGTCGATTCGTGGGTGGGAGATTGATCTTGCGCGTCCACGTCGCGCCGACCGAGGAAGAGCTCGAATCACTGAACGACGAGTTCTCGTTTCTTCTCGAATCCGGCCGGATCGAGAGGACGGAGCCCCTGCCCGAAGAGGAGGGTGAGATTGTCCATCTCCCGCGCCTTCAGCTCCATTTCGATCGCAAGAAGGTGGGTCTGCTGCGCGGGTTGCTCGATCGGCTCAACGCGATGGCCGAAGAGCCGGCGCCTCCGCGTGATGCCCGTCGCCGCGAGATCTTCGAGACACCGCTTCCCGAGGCGCAGGCAGAGGCAGAGTTCGAAGAGGACGAATAGCTGTGTCCATCCGGTCGGCTTCACGGTCGACAGAAGAAGTCCTGTTGGTCTGGGGGCTGCGGGTTTGCCCCGGGCGCAGGGCGCGGCGAAGGGGGGCGCTTCAAACTAGGATTGAAAGTCCATCGCGGTGGCGGTGTGATCGGGAAGCGCTGCCGAGCAGGAAAAGACGATGTTCGCGGGGCGGAAGGGCGTCTCGCTCCAGAGCCGCCCGGGTGCGCTGGAAGTGTCCGATTCGGGCTCGGCCGACAATCGAAGAAGGAATCAGAATGGCTAAGCGATCCGCAGCGCTCGTCGGCTTCGCCGAATGGGCCCCCCAGCGAAACTGGGATAATCCGATGTTCGGGATGGAGGCGTGCGTCAAGCTCGCCGCCGAGGCGTTGGCCGATGCCGGACTAGAGAAGGGGGAGGTCGACGGCTTCGTGATCGGTGGGCTCCAGGAGTCGCCGATGTTCTCGCCGCTCGCGCTCGCTGAATATCTTGGGATCCAGACCCATTTCGGTGAGATCGTGGATATTGGCGGTGCGAGTTCTGCGGGGATGATCTGGCGGGCAGCGGCCGCGATCGAAATCGGGCTCTGTGAGACGGTCCTGGTGTTGGTTCCATCGACACCGCCGCCGGTCGAGACCGGTGGTGCCGGGGAGAAGATGATGCTCCCACCCTATCTGGCTGGAGATTCCTGGGGTTCGCCCCAGGGCCAATTCGATATTCCCTACGGCCTCGTCGCCGCTTCGCCGGGTTTCGCGTTGGTCGCTCAACGAGTCATGTCTCAATATGATGTCACCCCGGAAGCTCTGGCCAAGATCGCGGTCGACGAGCGAAAGAGTGCGATCAAGAATCCGAAGGCGGTCTTCAAGGAGAAGCCGATCGACATCGACGACGTCTTGAACTCGCCCATGGTGAACGACCCGATCCATCTGCTCGAGATGGTCATGCCCTGTTGGGGTGGGGGGGCAGTCGTCGTGACGAGCGCGGAGAGGGCGAAACGCGCGCTCCATCGACCGGTTTTCCTTTCTGGCTACGGCGAGTTCATCAGTCATAAGACCGTGACCTATATGCACGATCTGACCGTCACGCCGGCCAAGCCGGCGGCGGACCAGGCTTTCGCGATGGCGGGCGCCGAGCGTGCGTCGGTCGATCTCTGTTCCTTCTACGACTGTTTTACAATCACGGTTCTGCTGACGATCGAGGATGCCGGCTTCGCCAAGAAGGGCGAGGGGGGATATTTCGTCGAGGAACACGATCTGAGCTACGCGGGCGACTTTCCGCTGAACACCCATGGCGGTCAGCTGGGGATGGGGCAGGGCGGCGCGGCGGGTGGCCTCTCCCACGTAGTCGATTCCTTGACGCAGATCCAGGGCCGCGCCGGAGATCGACAGCTTGCCAAGGCCGACCTGGCCTATGTGACCGGTGTCGGTGGCCTGATGGCCTCGAATGTGGGTCTCGTGATGGAGGGGGCCTGATGATCAGGATCGAACAACCCTATGACGAAGCGACGGGGCGGCCGATTCCGCGCCGAACTCCGACGAGCGCGCCCTATTTCGAAGCTGCGCGCGAGGGGCGACTCAGTCTGCAGAAATGCCCGAGAGACGGCTTTTTCTTCTATCCCCGTGCCGCATGTCCGGAATGTCTGGGAGACGATTGGAGCTGGGCGGACGTGAGCGGCCACGGGACGGTCTATTCTTATACGGTCGAACGCATGGGGCTCGACCCCGCCCAGCGTAGTCAGCTGCCCTTGGTCGTCGCGATCGTAGAACTCGATGAAGGCCCTCGAATGACCAGCAATATCGTGGGCTGCCCACCGGAGGAGGTCTCGGTCGGTCAGGCCGTGCAAGTTGCCTTTGAAGATCTCGGTGGGGAAACGCTGATTCATTTCGAGCCTGCCGATTCGGAGCCCACATGAAATTCGTCATCTCGGCCGCCTTCCAACCGCCCCAACATATCATCCCCATCGCCCAGGCGGCGGATGAGGCGGGTTATGAGGCGATCGCGTCCTCGGATCACGCGGTCTATCCCGAAATGCTGGATACGCCCTATCCCTACACCGACGATGGTGTCAGACGCTACGACGAGACCTCGCAGTTTCCGGATCCATGGGTTCTGGCGGGAGCGCTCTCGTCGGTCACCAAACGGATCCGCTTCACGACGAATGTCTACGTTCTCCCGATGCGCAATCCCTTCATGGCGGCGAAGCAGGTCGCCACGGCGGCTGCCCTGTCGAACGATCGCGTCACCCTGACGATCGGGGTCGGATGGTCGAATCTCGAGTTCGAGCTCGTCGGCCAGCCATTCAAGAGGCGTGGAGCGCGTGCGGACGAAATGATCGAGATCATGAAGAAGGCCTGGACGGGAGAGTGGGTGACGCACGAGGGAGAGTTCTATCAATTCGATCGCCTGAAACTCACACCACCGATCCCGACCGAGCCGATTCCGATCTGGGTCGGGGGGATCTCGGATTTTGCGCTGCGTCGTGCGGCGCGCAACGACGGATGGCTCTCGGATCTCCAGACGATGGAGGAGATCATCGCGTGTATCGACAAAGTGCGTGGATATCGCAGGGATCTTGGCAAGGATGAGCGCTTCGATGTGATGGCGAGCGCGAACGACGCGTCCGGCATCGATGATTATCGGAGGCTGGGCGAGGGCGGTGTCAATCATATCCTGACGATGCCCTGGGCCTTCTATCACGGATTGACGGACGATCTCGCGAAGAAGGTCGACGGCACGAAGCGCTTCGCGGGCGAAGTCATCGCGAAGATGAGTTGAGGGGAGCCGGTGCAGATTCGTGGGTCGCTTCGGATCGCGATTGGGCTCGGGATGCTCGCGGGTGCATTCGCGGCCGTCACGTATAGCTGGACCTTCACACGCATCGGTCGACTCGACTACCGAGCCGCCCTCATCGCGAAGGCTGCGTCGTTTCAGGGGGTCGATTCGGAACTGAGCGCCGAGATGCGCGCAGCGGCCAACGCCTACACAATGGATCTACTTCCTGAATATCCAGCGAACCCGGACGTTCGCATCGAGGATCGACGGATCCCGACGCCCGATGGTGCCGAGATTTCGATTCGGATCTATCACCCGATAGAGACCGAGAGAGAGGGTCCGCTGCCCTTCTATCTCGATATTCACGGGGGGGGCTGGTGGATGGGCAATGGCTTCGTCTTCCACGGCGCGACGGTCGATTTTGCCGCCAGGACAGAGGCGATCGTCGTCTCCGTCGACTATCGGCTCGCGCCCGAATATCCCTTCCCGACGCCGCTGGATGATTGTCATACGGCGCTCAGCTGGATTGCCGCGAATGGTGCGGCACTCGGCGGCGATCCGACGCGAATCGCGATCGGCGGTGGCAGTGCCGGCGGGAACCTCTCCGCCGCATTGGCCCAGAGAGCGCGAGACGAGGGCGGTCCCGAGATCGCCTTCCAATACCTGCTCGTTCCCGCGACGGATCTGAGCGGGACCCGCGAATGGCAGTCCTATGATGAGGTCGGCGAGGGCTATGTCCTGACGGTTTCTGGAATGGAGCAGATGGTGGCGGCCTACGTGCCGGAGCGGCGCGAACGGATGAATCCCTATGTGAGTCCACTCCTCGAAGGAGATCTGAGTCGGCTTCCCCCCGCGCTCGTCGTGACGGCTCTCTTCGATCCGTTACGAGATCAGGGCGAAGCCTATGCCCATCGCCTCGAAGATGCGGGGATCTCTGTGCAACTCCACCGCGAAGGGGGTGCGCTGCATGGGTTTCTCGGTTCTCCGGATCGGGCACGCCGCGTCCAGGCGCTCGCGGCGGAGGCTGTCCGCGCCGCGCTCCACCCTTGAACGCTTAAGGAACGAGAAAGGAAGCTGCCCATGAGACTCGATCCGTTTCAGACCCGGTCCCTGTCACGCACTATCGGAGTGGCCACTCTGGTGGGGGTGTGCACGATCGCTTTTTTTCTCGCCGCCGTTGGCGCCGCTGCTACCGCTACCGACCGCCCCTACGCGATCACCGAAGAACGCGAAGCCTGTCGCGATTACGATCCACTCCGCCGCCCCTTCTTCGGCGACACCCACGTCCATACTTCCTATTCCCATGATGCGAGTACCCAGGACACCCGCAATACGCCGCGTGATGCCTACCGCTTCGCTCGCGGCGAGGAAATCGGGATCCAACCCTATGGTGAAGACGGAATCGCGAAACGCCGCGTCAAACTCGATCGGCCCCTCGATTGGACGGCCATCTCGGATCATGCAGAGATGCTCGGCGAGGTCCGGATCTGTCACGATTCGGAGCATTCCGAATACGATAGCGATGTCTGTTGGAATAAGCGGAACGCGCGTTTTGCGCTGCTTGGATTTCTGGCGAGATCGCAGGTCGGCGAACGTCACAAGATGTGCGGACCGGGTGGCGAACTCTGCTACGCCGCGGCGCGCAGCGCCTGGGCCGATATCCAGGCGGCGGCGGAAGCAGCCTATGACCGAAGTGCTGCCTGCCAGTTCACGAGTGTGATCGGCTACGAATGGACCTCCTCGATTGCGAGCAATCTCCATCGCAACGTCCTATTTCGAAACCACGTCGTTCCCGACTACGCACTCTCGTCGATGGATACCATCAGCGCCTTCCGGCTCTTCGAGGGGCTCGAGCGGGGATGTCTCGAGAGGCTCGAAACATGCGATGCCGTCGTGATTCCCCATAATTCGAATATCAGCATGGATGGCTATATGTTCAAGACGACACGGCTGACCTCACTCGAGACAGGCAAGGCCAAGGTCGATCGCGAAGAGGCGCGCCTGCGCAACCGCTTCGAACGCGTCGTCGAGATCATGCAACACAAGGGCGATTCGGAATGTCTCTTGGGCGCCGAGACGACCGACGAAGCCTGTGGCTTCGAGAAGTTGCCCTACGATGCGATGTCCGGTGCGATCGGCGCGCCGCGGACGCCACCCAAACGGTCGGCAATGGTGCGTGAAGCGCTCAAGAAGGGTCTCCTCCTCGAAGAGGAACTCGGAACCAATCCGCTCAAATTCGGGATCATCGCGAGTACGGACACCCATCTGGGTACTCCCGGTCTCGTCGCGGAAGAGGGCCACGTGGGACACGGTGGTGCATCACGCGTCATGCAGCCCGCCCTGCCGCAGGGACTTCCCGATGCGATCGAGTTCAATCCGGGCGGGCTGGCGGTGGTTTGGGCCGAGGAGAACGCGCGGGATTCGATCTTCGAGGCGCTTTCCCGGCGTGAGGTCTATGGAACGAGCGGGACCCGGCCGGAGGTTCGCTTCTTCGGGGGCTGGAATTATCCAGAAGATCTATGTGAGGTAGGAAATATCGCCGAGCAGGGATATGCGTTAGGCGTCCCGATGGGAGCGGATCTCCCGGCGCGCCCCGCTGGGGTCGATGATCCGCTGGCTCCGGCATTCGTGGTCTCGGCTCTTCAGGATCCGGGCACCGCTCGGCGGCCGGGCACCGCACTCCAGCGGATTCAGATCGTGAAGGGCTGGACTCGGGACGGTGAGGCTCACGAACGGGTCTACGATGTGGCCGGTCATGCGAATGAGGCGTCCGTTGACCTGGATTCGTGCACGCCGAAGGGCGCGGGCGCGCGGAGCCTGTGTGCGGTTTGGCGCGATCCCGAGTTCGATGCAGGTGAGCGCGCATTCTACTACGTGCGGGTTCTCGAAAACCCCACCTGCCGATGGCAGCAACATCTCTGTGTCGAGGCGAAGGTGGATTGCGCGGACCCGGCGACGGTCGGTCCCGGCTACGGGCTGTGTTGTGATTCGAGCGTCGCCCGGACGGTACAGGAGCGCGCCTGGACGAGTCCGATCTGGTATGGCCCGTGAGGGGATTCCCGGAGTTCTCGTTCTTCCTCGTGGAGGGCGGGATCGATCATTTCTTGTGGGTCTGCGGCTGTGAGGTTGCAGGACCTCGAAGCTGGGCTTGGCCCGTGTCGCGCCGAGAGGCCGATTGGGGCGCACCTTTAGGCGGATCGACATTCGCTTAGGGAACGCTTTCAGGACGGTCGGCGGGACGCTGGAGTAGGTCGACGGGTCGGAGAATTCGATCGACCGCCAGGGGGTCCAATCGCTGAACAGTTCATCGTTCGATATGGAGAGAGTCTGACTATGTCGTGCGAGTTCGCGGCTGATCTCGGTATAGTCGAAGCCGTAGCGGTCGAGCAGGGCGGATGTCCAGAAGTCTCGTTGCCGCTCGAACTCGGAGGGGGTCGTGAGGGCGATTTCGGCCTGGATGCCTCGGGGAATGAAGACTCCATCCGGTTTCATGAACCGGTTCAATGCGTTGAGCATGAAGATCATGGTGTTCTCGCCGAATGCGATGCTGTCGAGCGTCTCCGGGGGGATCGGCGATAGAGACGGGATTCATGGGTCCGCATCCGCGATCTTCGAGGCGGCCAATCGACTCGAATGGGCGGTGCCCTCGCTCTGGGTGATCGCTGACGAACGCGTGTCGTGCCCAGGGAGAAGCCTTAGATCTCCGGAATCTCCGAGAGCTCCCATTTCCCCTCCGTGGCCATCGCGGGCAACCACGTCTCGACCAGTTTCCCGGTTTCAATCCGAAATGTCTGCACCCAGTCCCATTGCATCTCGTCGTTGATCTTCCAGGTCCCGATCGCCGTGACGTAATCGCCTTCCGCCATGAGGAAATACTTGAAATCGGAGATCGCCCATTGGCCTGCGATCGGTAGGAGTTCCTCGCGGTACTCCTCTGCCGTGACGACTCGCGTGCCGCGAATATCGTGTCGCGTGTAGCTCGGCCCCGCGAGTTCGGGGATCTTGGCGAAATCGAGATTCGCCCACATCTCGTCATACCAGCGACGCATGAGCGCCTTGTTGTCTTCCTCTTTGCTCATATTGGGTTTCCTTTTCGACCCTACGCGTTCGGCCCTTCCCTCTGAACTGGAAACGCTTCCAGATAGTCGCTGAAATACGTGTACATCTCGTCGCGGTCGATTCCGAAATCGCCTTCGAGGTCGTAGACAACCTTGCCGTGGCGGCCGCGGGGATGGGTCTCGATATAGTGGTCGATCTCGCTCTTCGTCCGCTTGGTCATGGGAAGATCTGCGCGTTCGTAGATTCTTTCGAGGGTGCCGCGGTCGTCGGCCATGAATTCGTGGAAATAGACGTGCTCGGTGCGGACTTCGGGTAGATGCTCCCGGTCACGAACGAGGCCGTCGAGGAGCCGTTTCTGGAGAAGCTGCGCGTGGGGGATGATGTCGGCGAGGACGATGGGATCCCTGGAAAGCCGAGTCGCGTAACAGGTCATCGTGATCCAGGAAGTGAAAACCGACACGGGATCCCGATGCGTACACACGATCGTCGCGTCGGGAAAAATCTCGAGGAGCGTGGGAATCCAGGCGAGATGCTGAGGGCTCTTGAGGACCCAGCGCTCCTTTGGCTCCAGGAATTGTAGCGCCTTGAGGGAGCGCTTCAGGAACGCGTAATGCGGTCGCTGATCCTCGGCGAAATATCCCTCCATCCAACCTGTGATGGGCTGGCCTGCCGCCATCAAGAGCGACGACAAACACATGTGCTGGAGCTCGACCTCCTCGTGGATTCCGTCATTCGGGACGTCGTACATGTTGGTCATGAGCGGGATCAGTAGGTTCTGTTGCTCGAGGGCGACCTGGCCGTTCGCGATCCGATCGTCCGGGACCTCACCTCGGCGGGTGGCGAGGCTTGGGAGTGGCTCCTGGGATTCCCAACGGCGAAGCGCGCGAAGCCGTGAATCGGCCCCGATCAGATTCAGGAGATGGGTCGTTCCGGATCGCGGCAGGCCGGCGATGATCAGCGGTCGGTCGATCTCGATGTCTTCGATCTCGGGATGTTCGCGATAGAGCGCCTCGAGGCGACTGCGTTGGATCAGATAGCGCTTGAGGCTCTGGAAGGTCATGAAGCGACCCGTCCGGGTATATCCCGAGTCGGCCAGGACCGCCTGGATATAGGACTCCAGGCGGTCGTTCCAGTTCTCGTTTTCGTAGAGCGGGACGTCGCATTCAACGCGCGCGCCCTCGATTACCGCCTTCGAACTCAGCTCGAAGGGGATCTGGTCGACCATCTCGATTGCGGCGGTTGCCGCTTCTGAGTGCTGGGGGGCTTCGAAATCCGTGATCCGGATCAGATCAGTGGTCGGGCCCATATGGATCAGCCAGCTCCGCCCTTGGTGAACACTTCGTCCGTCGGCTCGATCATGCGCTCATAGGTCGCCTGGATGACGTCGGATTCGATATCGAAGACGACTCTGGCGCCCTCGGGCCCGACCGGGTCTTCCCGCATGCATTTCGGCATGACATCATCCGCTGCCGTCCAACCAGCCTTCTTGTTGAAATCCCACTCGTCCTGGAGGCATTGCCACGTCAGGTCGAGGAAGGCCTGGCGCGAGACTTCCTCTCCGAAGAAGGCCGAATAGAACTCGCGGATCGTCTCCATATCCGTCATGAGGAACATGCAGAGCCCCGAGGCATCGATCGCCGCATTGACATGCTGTTGCTCCTGGGAGAGGCGGGGCATCTGATCCGGGGTGGCCGCCGGGTTCACGACCAACCCGGCGGTATGGTCGGCCCCCATCGCGCTCGTCACGTAGGTGACGCCCGTTGCCTTGAGTGGCCGCGGATCCCAGGCGGGAATCGCCTGGCCGTGGACGGTTGGGATGCGGTCATGCCCCGTGGCCTGGCCGGTCGCATCTGCACCATTGCCGACCATGTCGGCGACCTCACTGCCCTCGGACACCCCGGCGATGAGCCTTTTCATGCCCTCGCTGTCACCCCATTCCAACCCGCCGGAGTCCATCAGGATGCCGAGCGCGGCACCGGTCTCGATCGTGTCGAGCCCGACTTCGTCGCAGAGCCGGTCTAGCTCGGCGACCTTGTCCCAGGTATCCACTGCGCAGTTGGCGCCTAGCAGCGTGAGCGTTTCGAACTCGAGGGCGGATGTCTTGTAGTTGCCGTCGGCGTCGTGGACGATATTGGAGCAGGAAACGATGCAGCCGGTCATGCAGTTGTGCATGCCGCCGCCGCGTTCCTCGAAGCTCGAGATGATGCCGCTTCCCGAGAGCGTCGCGACATCGGGGGACTGACCCTCGATTCGGTTCTTGTAGGGGAAGGTGTTGAGCATCTGGGCCATATCGCACGAGGGGGCGGTGCCATATTGCATGGGCTTAGGGCCGTCGAGGTAGGTCTTGGACAAGCTCTTGCAAAGCTTCGTGAAGGCCTTCTTATCGGCGCCGTGGCGCGCGCTGGCCTTGCCCGCTTCGACGGCCACGTATTTCAGACCCTTTGCGCCCATAACCGCCCCGAGACCACCCCGGGCCGCGTGTCGCGCCGGGCGACGCACTTCGTCCTGATCTGTGCAAGCGACCGAGGCGCCGCGCAACATGCGCTCGCCTGCCGGTCCGATCGAAACGAAGGAGGCTTTCGCCGAGTAGCTCTTGGCGAGGTGTTCGATCAGCGCGTAATTCCACATGCCCTTGCAGTCGGGTACTTCCTTGAGTGTGACGCCATCCGCCGTCACGTCGAGCGCGTAGCGCGCCTCCCGATCCGCCGGCTGGCCGGTCACGAGGATCACGCGATAGCCGAGCTTCATCATGTCCTGGGCGGGGTTTCCGCCCGCATTGGCTTCCTTGATGCCGCCGGTGAGTGGGCTCTTACCGCCAACGGACATGCGACCGGAGGTCGGGGCCGCGGTTCCGGAGAGGACGCCGGGGGCGAGGACCAGAATATTGTCCGGGCCGAGAGGATCACAAGCCGCATCACATTCTTCGAGGAGGATGCGTGCCGACAGCGATCGGCCTCCGAGCATCTTCCATTTTTTCGGGAAATCCTCGACGGTTGCGGTCTGCGTCGTCATGTCGACTCGGATCATCTGATCGCCCATGGCTGCTCCTTCTTTTTGGGGTCGTCCATCCATTTCCAGACGAGCCCCCATGATGGATAGATCCGCAGCGACAGTCAATCATTCTCGGAGATGGTTTTGGGGATCGGACAGGGGAAATGGGCTTTTCCCATCCGCCCGGGATCCGCCCGGATTCGTGGGGTTCCGTTCTGGCGGACGGAATTTCTGACGCGTTCGGTCCCGTTCGGGCTATTGTCGCTCGACCCGGTCGGGCGCTGGGAGGGGAGCGCGATCATCGTGGATGCGCTGATGGAAATCACCGAGATTCCAGGCCTTCTCGGCGGGGTACAGGCCCTCGCGAGCGGAGCCGGACCGTCTATTTCGGGGGCGGGCGCCTGGCTGGCGCTGGCTTTCGGGCTCGGGCTCGTTCACGCGCTCGACGCGGATCATGTGATGGCGCTCTCCGTCTTTGCGGCGGATGAGCGAGGCGGTCGTCGGGGTCTCCGAAGGGGCCTGGGGTGGTCTCTCGGCCACGGTGTCGTCTTGCTGGGGGTCGGCGTGGCGCTGCTCGGGCTGGGCCGCGCCCTGCCAACGGAATTGTTCGTCGCCGCGGAGCGCGCGGTCGGTCTGGCCATGGTTGCGCTCGGCCTCTATGTCTGGGTGGATCTCGCCCGTCGCCGGAGACATGTCCACTTTCACGAACACGATGGCTTCCAACCTCACGCCCACTGGCATTCCCACACCGAGAGACGCCCTCACCCGCGCGCCGACCGGCATCATCACGCCCACGCCGCTTCGATGGTGGGTGCGCTTCACGGGCTGGCGGGTTCGGCGCCGATCCTCGCCTTGCTGCCCACGGCGGCGCGCTCACCCGTATTTGGTATCGCCTACCTCCTGCTATTCGGGCTCGGTGTCGCAGTCGCGATGGCCCTCGTGAGCGGAGCGCTCGGCCATCTCGCCGCTCGCCTCACTCGCAGCGCCCAGAGCTCCTCGCTGACTGTCCTGCGCGGGCTCAGCGCGACCGGTTCGATCGTCCTGGGGGTTTGGCTCGGGCTAGCGGCCTGACACGGGATCCTCGCCGGTCTCCCGTCTTCCCAGTCGCGGCCCGCGTCTTTCGCGGCGCTACGGAAACGATCAATCGTCGAGATGAGCGATGACTGGTGCGTGATCCGAGGCGGTCAGGCCATCCTTCTTCTTGCGAAAGTCTCGGTCGATCTCGACCGCGCGCAGTCGTTCGACGACGGCTCTGGTTCCGAGCAGGAAGTCGATGCGCAATCCACGTCTTCGGTGGAAAGAGCCGCCGCGGTAATCCCACCAGCTGAAGGCCTGTGTCTCCGGCTCGCGTTCGCGGTAGAGGTCGGTCAGACCGACGTCGATCAGCGCAGCCATGCGCGTGCGCTCCTCCTCGGTGTGGAAGATCGAACCCCCGAACTCGTCTTCATTCCAGCTGTCGAGCCCCGTTGGGACAATATTGAAGTCGCCACACAGGACGGTGCTCGCATCGGTGCGGACGAAACCCGCCGCCCAATCGCGCAACGCGTCGAACCATGCGAGTTTGCGCGCAAAGTCTTCGTGGTCGGTGTTCTTGCCGTTCGGGCAATAGAGGGTGGTGAAATCGAGCGTGCGATCGCCTTCCCCCACGCGCGCACGGATCAGGCGAGCTCCGAATTCGTGCTGGCCCGGCAGCCCGATTTCGATCGGCTCGATGGGCAGGCGGGAGAGGATCGCGACGCCATTCCAGCTCTTCTGGCCGTGTGTCAATGCCTTGTACCCGAGCGTTTCGAAGTCGTCGTGGGGGAATTTTCCATCCTCCACCTTGAGTTCCTGAAGCCCGACGAGATCGGGCTGTCGCTCCTCCAGCCAGAGCTTGATGAAGTCCATGCGGGCGCGCAGGCCATTGATATTCCAGGTCGCAATCTGCAAGGTCCGGCTCTTTCTTCTCGATGGGTCGGGACGTGTGTGGGCTCGGGCAAGCGTATCACGGGTCAAAGAGCCGACGGAGGCTTCGGAACCGCTCCGCCAGATGCTGTCGAGAGGGCTATTCTCCAGCGCGCTCAGATCGGACAGGGAGGTCATCGACATGGGGCTCTTCGGGAAAAAGATGGAGATTCCGAGCGCGAGTGAAGCGCTGCCGGGGCGAACCGAAAGAATGCCGATCGCGGGTGCACACGTCGTGACGGGGGAAGCGTTCGACGCCCCCTTCGAGGGCCATGGTCGAATCCTGGTGGCAATGGGCTGTTTTTGGGGTGCGGAGCGAAAATTCTGGCAGGCGCCCGGCGTGATCAGTACATCGGTGGGCTATGTGGCGGGCCATACACCGAACCCGACCTACGAAGAAGTCTGTTCCGGTCGAACGGGTCATACCGAGGCCGTTCGCGCAATCTTCGACCGCAGTGTGACGAGCTACGAGGAGATGCTTCGGGTGTTCTGGGAGAGCCATGATCCCACACAGGGCATGCGTCAGGGCAACGATACGGGTACCCAATATCGCTCTGGACTCTACTACTACGATGATGAGCAAAAGGCTCTCGCACATCGCTCACGGGATGTTTTTCAGGAAAGGCTCAGCGTCGCGGGACTTGGAAAGATCACGACCGAGCTTCAATCCGCGCCGGAATATTATTTTGCCGAGGATCTTCACCAGCAATACCTCGCCAAGAACCCGAACGGCTATTGCGGCCTCGGCGGAACGGGCGTGTCGTGTCCGATCGGATTGACGGAGGCGTAGGCGCCGGTCTCGTTCGGACCCCCGACGCTGCATTTGAAC
The DNA here is from genome assembly GCA_002719955.1 of Deltaproteobacteria bacterium. Classification (GTDB taxonomy): domain Bacteria; phylum Myxococcota_A; class UBA9160; order UBA9160; family UBA4427; genus UBA4427. Next base: position 31,621 of record PBFW01000008.1, read on the forward strand.
TCAAACTTCTTTTCGACTCTGATCTGAGCCCGACCCGTCGCGTGCGGGAAGGGCGATTGCTTCAGAGCGGCTGGAACAATGCCAATGGCAAGGTGGAAGAATGGACCTGATTCTGCGCGAAAACGCATTTCTCGGAGAGACCCATATCGTGACCGGAGCTGCCCAGGGGATCGGCTTTGCCGTGACCGAGTCGCTTGCGCGCCATGGTGCGCAAGTCGCGATGGTCGACCTGGACGCAGGGCGCCTCGAGGAAGCGAGGTCGAGGATCGAAGATGCCGCCGTCTCGCCCCTCGTCGTGCCAGCCAACGTCACATCGGAGGAAGATGTCGAACGTGCCGTCGGTCAGGTTCTCGAGGCCAGCGATTGTATCAATGGGGTGGTGAACGTCGCAGGGATCACCCGCGACAAGCGCATCACGAAAAAGTCGCTCGAGGATTTCAACCTGGTCCTGTCGGTTCATCTCGGTGGAACCTTCCTCTTTACACGGGAGGTTGCGGTCCAACATTGGCACCCGCTCTTCAAGGCGAATGGCAACGAGCCCCTCGATGATGGCGTGAACCGCTTCATCGTAAACTTCTCCTCCGTGTCAGCGCGAAACGGCAACATCGGTCAGGTCGATTACACTGCGGCCAAAGGCGCGATCGAAGCCGTGACCCGAACGACGGCGCGGGAGTTTGCAGGCTATCGCGTACGCGTGAATGCGATCGCGCCCGGACCGGTGAATACGCCGATGTTGGCGGGTGTGCCGGATCAGGGGATCGAGGCGATGCGTCGGTCGACGCTGCTCGGCAAGGTCGCGGAGCCCGAAGAACTGGCGGCGACCGTCGTCGGGATGGTCTGTCCGAAGATCTCGGGATACACGACGGGCCAGATTTTCGCGGCCAACGGTGGGATGTACCTGGCCTGAGGTTGGACCCCGTCCCCGCGCCGGATCAGGTGAAGTCCTCGAGGCTCCTCGCCGGCGCCAGGAGCAGGGCCTGGGTCCCGCACCCCGGTGTGCTGTCGAGATGGAGGGTGAGGCCGAGTCGTTCTGCCTTTTCAGCTGCACGTGCGAGCGCGCGCTCGCGCGGGTTTCGGCCGGGCTCGCCGGCCTGGATGCGCGTCCAGACGTCGCGGGCGAGGTGTGGGCGCGTGTCGTGGATCTCGAGGTAGATCCGCTCGTCGAAGGCGTGTGGAATCGAACGTGCTGGAACGGGGTGGACCCGGGAAATGTGGCTGCGACCCGGGGCGAGCACTCCGGCCAGTGCGGTCACGAAGATCGGCCCGCCATCCGCGTCGCCGAGCGCGGCTTCGAGCAGGCAATCGAGCAGGGCAGCGAGCGCGCTGGGGTCTGGAACGATTGTCTCGAGGTCGGGCTCGACCAGGACCTCGAAAAAGATCTCGCTGCGAACGTGCGTTGCGATTCGTCGACCGGCCCTCGACAAGAGATCGGCCAACGGGATCGCCCCGATTTCCGGCGAGGATTGGAGCGGTTCAGCGAATGGAAGCGGCGCGCGATGATCCGTTTCGTGCAGGGGGAGGGCGGAGTCCTCGAGCACGCGGCCGCTCACGTCGCGGGCGACCGCGAGGAACCGGGTGATCTCGCCATCCTCGGGGCCACCGTTCTGGCGCAGGGGTTCGACCTCGAGATGAACGTGGATGGAGCGTTGGTCGAAGGTTTCGAAGGGCAACTCGACCGTGCAGGCGTGACCCTCGAGAAAATGTTGGGCCACGAATTCGACGAGTTCGACTTCGAGACCGGCCCGATCGAGAAAATGGGTGATCGGTTTGTCGAGGGTCTCGCCAAGCGGGAAGCCCGTCAGTTGGCTGAAGGCTGCGCTCGCCCATTCGACGACGCCCGCTCGATTACCGACCAGGACCGCGTCTCCCCGGACAAGCGCGGCGCGCCCATGCGTCTGCGCGAGTTCGGCGGCCATGGTTCGCGTTGTGGGTATCCGATCCATCGGTGAGCCTTTCCCGCTGTCCTGCAAGCTAGCGCGGTCTCGCGGTGATCCTGCGAACGATCGTTCGTTTCTCCGTCCCGCGGGCTACTGGGAACGAGGAACCGGTGGCGGGCGCGAGGCACCGACCAGCCAGGTAGACTCATGCGGCGAAGGCCAGAGGTGCGGGAGTGGCGAGATTGCAGCCGAAGAAACCTGAGATCGAGGATCAGCGGGGGGATCGGGACGTCGCGCAGCGAGCCGGTCAGGCATCCGGATCCGGCCCGCAGATCACCGGAGGGATTTCTGGGCTCGAAGAACCCGAACCCCTGACGGGCAAGGCGGCGACGCAGGAGCGGATCCTTGCGGCGGCCTCGGAACTCTTCCTCGCGCGCGGTTACGAGAATACGACCGTCGCGCAGGTCGCGGCACGCGCCGAGGTTTCCCGCGCCACCGTCTTCTGGCATTTCAGCGACAAGGCGTCCCTCTTCCGAGAGTGCTTCAATCGAATCTGCGAACCCTTCCGTGTCTCGCTCGCTCGCGACCAGTCGGCGCTCCCGGCCGAGAAGCGATTGCGCGAGCAGGTCGAACTCTATCAGTCGTTCATCGCGCAACATCGCGCCGATGTCGACGGCTTCATCCGTTGGGCGATGGAACACACGAGTTTCCGCGATTGGTTGATCCGCAGCGTGCTCGATTTGCACAACCGCTTCGGGGGCGCTCTGACGGAGACGATCGCCGAGATCGTTCCGCCGCATCATGACCCCCACGCGATCGCGATGGGCATCCTCGTCATGCTCGACGGCGATGTATTCCTCTCGTATTTCGATTCGTCCTCGCGTGCGTCGGAGATGCGTCGGGCGAGTGTGCAGGCCATTCTCGATATCATCCCGCGCCGGGCCCCCGGTCGGTACTGAGTCGCTTGGGATCGAATTTCGCGCGCGGGCGACTGACCGATCTCCCTTCGATCCAGCGGGCGATCGATCGCCGGATGCCCATCTCGCTGATCCTGGTCCGAGAAGGGCCTCGATCCGATGCCGTAAGCGCGGTGGCCGAGCGGGCGCGTGCCGCGGGTGTTGCGATTTCGATCGAGTCCGAGCGCGAGATGCGGCGCATGTCCGAGACCGGCGATGCCCCGGAGCTCCTGGCGGTGACGGGGCCTCCGCCGACACATGATCTGGCCACCCTGATGGCGGCGGAGGGACTTGTCCTGATTCTGATCGGCCTTCGCTACCCGGGCAATATCGGGTTCATCCTACGTTCGGCCGAAGTCGCGGGCGCCGCGGGGGTCGTCGTCGCCAACGACTGGGCGGGTTCGGAGTGGCAGGAGGCGCAGCGCGTGGGGATGCGTGCGCAGCGCTTTCTCTCGGTGCTGGAAGTGGGAGCGGGAGATGCGATCGCGGCCGCGCGCTCTGCCGGCCGTCGCCTCGTCGCCGTCGAGACGAGTGGGAGCACGCTGCCCTGGGAGGTCGATCTATCGAAGTCCACTGCGCTTATGATGGGCGGTGAGACGAAGGGAATTTCGGGTGATTTCCTCGCCCAAGCGGACGAGGTCGTGCGAATTCCGACGCGCGGGTTCATCCCCTCCTATAATGTGCAGGCGGCTACGGGGATGCTCCTGGGAGAATGGCTGCGACAGACGCGGGACGCCTAGCGGACCCTGGAAACGCGTGGGCCTCCCGAATACCGAGAGGGCCGTGTTCGAGTGGGTCGCCTCACAGGAACGGGCCGCCCGGCACGCCGATCGTCTCCGATCGATCCTGTCCCGCCGGGCGGAACTCGACCTCGCTCCTTCGAGCCCCGCGCCTCGCTCTGTGGCTCAATCGTTGAGCGCGATGATCGCGGACGCCCGGTCGAGTCGATCCGCCGATCCCTCTTTGATGCGCTTGCAGCGACTTTCGAGATCGACCATTCGGCGGCTGATCCAGGAGGCGGCGAGGTCGAAGCGTCGCGGATCCGTCTTTGCCTGCTTCAGTAATTCGGCGCCGGCGATGACGCTTGCAACGACCTCGGCCAGGGATTGAGCGGACATCAGCGCGTAGCTGAAGTCGGCGAGCAGGGCGCCGGCCGCACCGAGGATCAGGTTCATGCCCTCGAGCACCTTGTCGGCTTGCTCCTTGAGTTTCGGATCTTCAAAGGTCTTGAGTTCCTGTTCGAGTCCCTCGAAGACGACCGTGAGTGCACCCCGGCCGATCTCCTTGAGCGCAAATGAAACCTGGATCTCGGATGTGCCCTCGTAGATCGTCGTGATGATGGCGTCGGAGTGGAGCTTGCCCACCTCGGCCTCGGCCATGAACCCGAGGCCGCCGTGGATCTGGATCGCGTCGCGGCTGATCGAGTCTGCCGCTTCTGTCCCCATGTACTTCGCCAGGGGTGTGAGCAGTCGGATGCGCGTGTCGTTGCGTTCGTAGAGCGTTTCGATTTCGACCTGCTCCGCCTTCGAGAGTTCGTTCGCCTCCTCGTTGGCCCGTGCGAGGACCTTTCCGATGGCGTGGTTCTGGTCGACGAGCGCGCAGGCCCGATAGAGGAGCGCGCGGCTCCCCTCGAGTTCGAGGGTCATCTTCGCGAGCCGGTCCTTCATCAGGGGTTGTTCCGCGATCGGCTGTCCGAACTGCACGCGATCTCGGGCATATTGGAGCGCGACGTTCAACGCCGCTTCTGCGATCCCGACTCCCTGAGCGGCGACGCCGAGGCGCGCATTATTCATCAGCGCGAGCATCGCCTTGAAGCCCTCGCCTTGCTTGCCGACGAGGAACCCCTCGGCGTGATCGAAATGGATGGCGGCTGTCGGTGAACCGTGGATGCCGAGCTTGTCTTCGAGTCGGGTGACGCTGATCCCGTTCTTTTCGCCCGAGGGCATCGTGCGCGGCGAGAGGTAGAGCGAGAGGCCCTTCGTCGTCCCCTTCGACTGATCGTAGGTCTCGTCGTCCCGGGCGAGCACGAGATGGATCTCGCAGCCGCCGTTCGTGATGAAGATCTTGTCGCCATCGAGGAAATAACGTCCATCCTCCTTGGTCGCGCGGGTCTGGATCGCACCGAGATCGGAGCCTGCCTGGGGCTCCGTGAGGTCCATCGCGCCCATGACCTCACCGGACGCGAAGCGCGGCAGATACGCTCGCTTGAGCTCCTCGGAGCCGAATTGTTGGATATCCTCGGCGACGCCCGCCTGGAGTCCGAGAATCGTCATGAGGCCGGCGTCCGCGCGGGAAACCATCTGCAAGATCACATTGGCCACGAAGGAGGGCAGCCCGAAGCCGTCGTACTCTTCTTCGACGCCAAAACTGATCAGCCCGGCGTCGCGGAGCTTGTCGATCGTCTCCTGGATATGCCGCGGGTAGACGACCTCGTCGCCTTCGAGTTGGGCGCATTCGTGCCAACCCGCCCGCAGCGCCGGCTCCTGTTCCTGACAGATCCGCGCAGCGGTCTCGAGGACCTCTTGCAGGGCCGCTCGGTCGACGTCGACGTCGCTTGCCTCGCCCTTGCGCCAATTGAAATACGTATCCCAGTCGATGAGTTCCTGGAGATAGAGAAGGGCGGCGTCGCCCAGATATGCACTCATGTCGGTATTCCTCGAGACCCTCTGTGGTTGTGGGGTCGAACCCAAAGCCTAGGCCCGTGTTCGACGACTCCAAGTCAGAGGAACCCCCGGCGGGTCGAGCCCGACGGGGGTTCCAATGGGTATCGACCGATCGGCTCCGGAATTGAAGGTGGCTTTATGCCTCGGCGTCTCTCTCGCTCGCTCTCACCAGAAATGCGCCTCGGCCGTGCGGTCTTCGGCGATCCCATCGCGATCGGGTCGAGGGGCCGCTGGCGGCGCCGAGAAGGGGTCGAAATCCGAATTCTCCTTCGGGGGTATCGCCGCGGGTTCGCTCTCGAGGGGCGCGGGCCCCGGGTCGAGATCTGGCCCGATGGAGCCCTCGAGGACCTCGATCGAGACGAAGCCGCCGAGCCCAAGTGGGCCGGGGGGCGGACCCTCGGTCGGTTTCGTGAGAGCCGGAATGGCCACGGCTGATCGCGGATCGCGGTGAGAAGCGAGATCCGGTTTCGCCGTCGTGCGCGCGAGTGAATTCGCGAGATCGGAGGTCGCCGGCTTGGGCTTACTGTCGAGCATCGCGTATCCGATCCCGCACAGGATCGCGACGATCGCGGCCAGCGAGAGCGTGCGCAGATGGCGCGTGAGCCTGCTGTGGCGAATCGCGCGAAGTTCTTCCTCGGTCACCGGTGCATCGAGTGGATCCGCAATCGGCCACAACCGTTCGCTCGCCACTTCCATTTCCGGTTCCACCATCTCCCAGACCGCGAGGGTCGCGGCTGGCTCGACTTCTTCGTTGCTGACTTCATCGGGGGCCGGCTCGGTTTCCCGCGCTCGAGAAGACTCGGGGCCTTCGGTGAGAGCGGGGGGGGGCGGCATTTCGGGTGGAGGTTCTGTATTCGCCGTGACACCGAAGGCGGTCTGCGTCCCGTCCTCGGACGAGGGTGGCGTGTCGACGGGTGTGTTGGCGGTGCGGCTCGCGTGTACCGATTCGTGCTCGAGCGCGCATTGCTCGATTTCGTTTTCGAGGCTGCACAACTCTTCTTCCTGATCCGTGGCTTTCTCCTCCTCGTGCGCATCACAGATCGAATGGACGAGGGTCGCGTCGATCGAGGGGAGGCCCCGTGTGGCGGCTTCGCGGAGCAGCCTCTCGCACAGTGCCGAGACCTCACCGGGTACACCACCGCTGTAGCCGTGGATCGCGACCGCTGCATCCTCGCTGAAGAGGCGCTTTTCTTTCCGGCCGGCGCGTTCCAGGTGTCTGTCGATATACGATTCGATGCCGCCGAGTGGGAGGGGCGCAAACGCGAGCTGCAAGGTGTGGATTCGATCGATCCACCAGATGAGCGGCGAGGGCGCTTCGCCTTCGCGGGCCCCGAGCCGTGCGAGCAGAACACTCTGGACGACGGGTTCGTCACGCTCGTTTCGATAGCTGAGGACGACGTCGAGATGGTCCAGGAATTCCTCATCGGCCTTCTCGGCCTGGTCGATGACGAGGACCAGCCTTCGGTCCTTTGCGGCCTCGATCAGGTGGGCTCGCGCGTGGCTGCCGGGCTCGATGCCCCATTGCTCTGCGAGGGAGGTCCGGGAGGCTTCCCACGAAATCGTCGGATCCAGAACCAACGCGACACGTGCGGATTCGCCCAGCAGCTTCGGCAGCGCGCGGGCAAGGCTCGTCTTGCCGAGCCCCTGCTCTCCACTCACGCAGATCCGGGAGATGCCCTCTTCGAGGCCGGTCTGGATCGCGCCGAAGGCGTCACGCAGGGCGCGTGTGCCCACCACGACCTGAGCCTGGGCCTCCCCCTCGAAGGGGGACCGCTCGAGCTCGAAGAACTTCAAATACGCCGACATGCAGGATCGCTCGCTGGCTTGCGGAAATGAGAACACCGCGGGTGAGAATGAGAAATCGGCTCTTCCGCCGGGCTGCTTGAGTCTCGGGATCACCAAAGCGCTGGCCCAAAGCCCCTGCTGCTGCGTTCGCGTTTCTCGAATCGGATCCCAGCTCGGAGGGCACGCGGGTTCGCTTGGGGCTGCGTCTCTATCTGGTGCAGCGATTGGTGGCGCCCTCGGCTGTCCGGGCGCCTGGTGGAGCCTGAGGCGCTCGACCTCGAAGAAGCCCAGCGGACCGGTTCTCTCTGGACGCTATGACGCTCAGGCGCTGGCGGGCGGCTTCGGCCCACTGAGCATGCGAGGGGGCCATTCGGCCCAGGGTCGCGGGCTGGCTGAGGACGGGTGTGCACAACGGATGCAATTCCGCTGGAGGACAAGGGGCATCAGGTCGAAAAAGCGTAACCCCCGGTCGCGACGGGTCACTTCCTTGGAGTGCCACAAATGGTCACAGGACTGTCGCGCCGTCCTCGGATCGCGATATCGTATCGGCCTCTCGGCCCCCAGTGGGCCGTTTTCTGCTTGGAGAGCCCCCCAGATGCCCGACTCCCCTGTCTCAGCTTCTGTGAAGAACGCCCCGACGAAGAACCAAGATCTGCTCGAATGGGTGACCGAGGTCGCTCAGCTGACCCAGCCGGACGCGATCGAGTGGTGTGATGGCACCCAGCAGGAATACGACCGCATGTTCGAGATCATGCTTTCGACCGGGACCGCGGAACGTCTGAACGATGCGACCCGCCCGAATAGCTACCTGGTGCAGTCCGACCCGGCGGACGTCGCCCGTGTCGAAGACCGAACCTATATCTGCTCTGAGAGGGAAGAGGACGCCGGGCCGACCAACAACTGGTGTGACCCCGGGGAGATGCGCGAGAAGCTCGAGGGCCTCTTCAAGGGCGCTATGCGTGGGCGGACGATGTATGTGATCCCTTTCAGCATGGGACCGATTGGTTCGCATATTGCGCATATCGGCGTGCAGATCTCCGATAGCCCCTACGTCGTCGCCAATATGCGGATCATGACTCGCATGGGCCAGAAGGTGCTCGATGTCCTCGGGGATCGGGGCGAGTTCGTGCCCTGCCTGCATTCGGTCGGTGCGCCGCTCCAGCCGGGACAAGCGGATGTTGCCTGGCCCTGCGACGGCGAGAATAAATATATCGTCCACTTCCCGGAGACGAGACAGATCTGGAGTTACGGATCCGGATACGGTGGCAATGCACTGCTCGGCAAGAAGTGCTTTGCGCTTCGTATCGCGTCCGCGATGGCACGGGAGGAGGGCTGGCTCGCCGAGCATATGCTGATTCTGAAGCTGACTGCCCCGGGCGCAGAGTCCAGATACGTGGCGGCCGCCTTCCCCAGCGCCTGCGGCAAGACGAATCTCGCGATGATGCAACCGGTGCTCGACGGCTGGACGATCGAGACGGTGGGCGACGATATCTGCTGGATGAAATTCGGTGAGGATGGTCAGCTCTACGCAATCAATCCCGAGGCAGGCTTCTTCGGCGTCGCACCGGGAACGAGTGATCAGTCGAACCCGAATGCAATGCGTGGTCTCGAACGCAATTGCATCTTCACGAATGTTGCCAAGACCGATGACGGCGACGTCTGGTGGGAGGCGATGGGGGAGAAGCCCGCTCATCTCGTCGACTGGCGTGGCGATGATTGGTCCCCCGAGAGCGGTACTCCTGCGGCCCATCCGAACGCGCGCTTCACGGCGCCCGCGAGCCAATGTCCGGTGATCGCGCCGGAGTGGGAGAATCCGAACGGCGTTCCGATCAGCGCGATTCTCTTCGGTGGGCGCCGCGCCACCGTTGTGCCCCTCGTGCACGAATCCCGCGGTTGGAATCATGGCACCTTTCTCGGATCGATCATCTCGAGCGAGAAGACGGCGGCTGCAGCGGGCACGGTCGGTGAGCTGCGACGTGATCCGATGGCCATGCTGCCCTTCTGCGGATACAACATGGCGGACTATTGGAGCCATTGGCTCGATATGGGCCGCAGGGAGGGCGCTCGGCTGCCGCGCATCTTCTACGTGAATTGGTTCCGCAAAGGCGACGACGGGAAATTTTTGTGGCCTGGCTTCGGCGACAATAGTCGTGTCCTCAAGTGGGTCTACGAGCGCTGCGCCGAGAAGGTGAGCGGTGTCGAGACGCCGATCGGCGTTCTGCCCGGTGAAGGGGAACTCGACCTCGCGGGTCTTCAGGTGGACGACGCGTCGCTCGAGACGCTGACCACCGTCGATGTCGAGGGCTGGCTGTCAGAGATCCCGAAGATTCGGGAATTCTATGCGGGTTTCGGGAAACAGATGCCCGCAGAACTCGTGGCTGAGCTCGATGCGCTCGAAACGCGGCTGCGTGCGGCCGCCTAGCACTTCGAGAGCGGGGTTCTGACGCGCCCCTTTGCCCCGCCACGTTCAAAGCGCATCTCGCTGGGCTTCGAGCCGATCTGTTTGAGCGTGATTGGCCCGAACGGATTCGCGAGAGCGAGAATCTTGCCGATGGCGCCTGCTCTGGGGGCGAGCCTCGAAGGGATCAGTCTTCCCAGGCCGGTGCGACGATCTGACCTGCATTCGCCATCGCGATCGCTTCCGCGCTCTGGACCTCGACGAAGCCCTGGCTACTCGTCGGGTTCAACCCATCGCTCGCCTCCATCGAAGCATCGGCCGGATTGTAGAGCGAGGCGGAGATATCGGTCAGCTGCTGGAAGAAGAGGCTTCCCTTGTAGAGCCCGAACTCGATCGTTCCGTTCGCGTAGGCCGCCATCACGTTGATGGCGGCGATCGCCGCGCGCGGCGCGGGGTCGAAGAGGCGGCCATCGTAGATGTGGTCCGACACGAGCGTAGACATCTGGCGGAAGAGGCTCGTCGCTCTGCGGTCGAGCACGGCCTGATAAACGGCCTCGAGTCCTCTGCCGAGAAGTTCCATGCCGGGGGACTCGTAAACGCCGCGGCTCTTCGTGCCGATGATGCGGTTCTCGAGGGCGTTCGAGATGCCGATGCCGTTGCGGCCGGCGACCTCGTTCGCTTCGACGAGCATGTCGAAAGCGCCGAGTGCCTTGCCGTTCAGTTCGACGCAGACGCCCTTTTCGAAGCGAAGCTTGACGGTCTCGACCTTGTCCGGTGCATCCTGGGGCCACACACCCATCGTCGGATCGACGATTGTCGCCGGTGTTTCCAGCGACTCGAGATCTTCGGCTTCGTGCGAGAGGCCGGCGAGATTGGCATCGGTCGAATAGCGTTTGGCCGGTCCGGTCGAGGCTTCGATGCCCTTGTTCTGGAGATAGTTGGCCATCTCCTTGCGGCCAGGAAATTGTTCGAGGAGTTTCGGGTCGCGCCACGCAGCGTAGACTTTCATCTCGGGGGCGAGCACATTCGTATAGCGCTCGAAGCGCAGCTGGTCGTTGCCTCGCCCTGTTGCGCCATGGGCCAGGACCGTGCAGTTTTCGGCTTGCATGGCGCCGAGGAGTCCGTGGACGGTGACGGCGCGCGCGATTCCCGTGGTGTTCCAATAGCCCCCGTCGTAGCGAGCCTGGGCCTTGATGACGAGCATCGAAGCTTTGGCCATGGCGCCCTTCAGGTCGACGATGCGGGTCGCGGCACCGGCGGGCGCCATGCGGCGGGCCACATCTTCGATGTCGTTCTCGTCCGGCTGTGCGAGGTCCGCGGTGAACCCGACGACGTCGAGCCCCGCTTCGATCAGGCGCGCCGTGACCGACTTGCTGTCGAGGCCGCCCGAGACGCAAATTCCAATTTTTTCGCCTTCGAGATCACCAATCCGCATACTTCGACTCCGATTCGCCCTCCGGATTCTATCCAGCGAGACGCGGTGCTCGGGATCCGCCGGGAGAGACCGGGCCATCCCCTCACGACCCAGGTCGGGGTTGAGCGAGCCGGACCATAGCAAGCCGTTCGCGATCTGAGCATTCTCTGCGGATCCGCGATCAGCGAGCCGAAGACGGCGGCTTTCGGCATGGGATCGTCGGGCCCGATCGGCCCGTCCCCAGCGGATCGGATTTCGTTCGGCAGGTCGGGCAGGAAGCGTTCGAGTTGCCGGTCGCCGCCGCGCTTGGCGGTGGTCGATGCGAGCCCGGTAGGATTCCTCGTGCGGGTCGGCCTCAACGGTTCGGAGTTTCTACGAATGCATCTTTCGTGCTTTCTCGTTTCGCTTCTGCTCTGCCTCTATCCGCTCGGCGGGCGGCGGCGTAGAGGAAAGGGCGCTTCCACGTTTTCGGTGGAGCCCCTCGTCATGACCGCTCTGCTCGCTTTTCTGTCCACCTTGGGCAGGTGAAATCCGGACCGCCGAGCAGAGAGCGGAGCGGTCCTATGATGCGCGGGTCTATTTCGGCACGCTCCGGGTGCGCATGCGTGACAACTTCTCCTGGGCGATTCCCTTCACATGCCCCATGATCCGCATGTCGCCTGAGGCGTCCCCGTCGGCCCGAGGTCATTTCATCCGCGTGATCGGGCGGCCGTAAAGGGAGATGGGATCGCTCATCGCCAAGAGAAGGTGCGAGGCGTTCATTGGGGCGCAGCCGCGGTCCCGGAGGTGGGTAGAACGATGCCGGCAGACGACGGGCGAGATTCCGAAGCAGATGCGCCGCAGGGCGAGCGCGACGCTGTGCTCCCCGCATCGCCCGAGACTCGAGCCCCGACCGTGGAGGATGCCGCCGAACTCGAGAGCCGCCTGGTTGCGGGTGAGGAAGAATCCGCGGCCGCCGGAAAGAGCTCCGATGCGGAGGTCGTGTTCGTGGAAGCAGAGCCGGCGAAAGATGACGACCGAACTCAGCTGGTGATGCGGGGCATCACCGCGATCGCAGAGGGCTCGGAATCCGGTGGAGAACCCTCGGGCTCGGAAGGCTCCGGCGACGCGCTGGTCTCGTCCACGAAGCCGACCCGGGTTCTCGACCCCGCCGTTGTGCCGGCGGACCCGAACGAGGTCGGCGTACCGCCGCTCGCCGGTACGCGCGCCCTGGAATATCTCGACAAAACGGTGCCGCTGCCACTTGGAGTCCCCGACTCTGCTTCCGAAGCGGTTGCGACTCCGCAAGCCCCCCCCGCAGCCCCCCCGGCCCATCCGCCGTCGGGCGATTCGGAACGCGGGCTCACGCCCGGCACGATTCTCTTCGGTGAGTACGAGATCGTGAACGTGCTCGGTGTGGGTGGAATGGGCGAGGTCTACCGTGCCCGGCATCGCCGTCTCGAGGAGTATCGTGCGATCAAGGTCATGCACGCCGAACTCTCGAAAAAAAAAGGAGCGAGCGAGTTCTTCTATCGCGAGGCGAAGGCGCTGCTCGCGGTGCGTCACCCCGCTGTCGTTCACTGTCACGACCTGCTCTCGGACGACGCTGGACGGGTCTATCTGATCATGGAAATGATCGAGGGGATCCCGCTTTCAAAGAAGATAGATGAGGGGCCGCTCTCACCCGATGATGTCGCGATTCTGGGAGCGCGTGTTTCGCAGGGATTGTCGGCCGCCCACCACAAGGGCGTGATTCATCGCGATGTGTCCCCGGATAATATCGTTCTCCCCAATGGCCGGGTCCAGGAAGCCAAGATCATTGATTTCGGGATTGCGAAGCTGCTCGAGGACGGTGAAGGAACGATCGTCGAAGGGTTCAAGGGCAAGCTCTCCTATGCGTCTCCGGAACAGCTCGGTTTCTTCGGCGGCAAGATCGATGGTCAATCGGATTTCTACAGCCTCGGGCTCGTGCTCGTGGCGGCGGCTCAGGGGCGGCCGATGGGCATGGGGACGACCGTCGTCGAGGCGGTGGACGCGCGTCGGAGTTTCGAGACGTTGCCCGATGAGATTCCCGTCGGATTGCGTTCCGCCATTCAGCCTCTGCTCGCGCTCGACCCCGATGACCGGCCTAGATATGTGGATCGGCTCTTCGTGGTGCCGGGCGCAGGAGAGGGGCGGAAGGGCACGGGGCCGATTCCGGACGATGCGATCGCGCGCAGCCGCGGTACGAAAGCGAAGAGTGGGAATCGGATCGGGCCGATCGCGGGGGGCGCTGTCGCGGCGGCTCTGCTCGTCGGAGGCGGGCTCTATCTGGGATGGAGCGGGACAGGCACGACAGAGGCGAAAGCGCCGACGGTCGTGGTCGACTCCGCGACGACGGGCGCGGAACCCGGGGCGCTCGACCTGGAAACGCCTGGTCGCGAGCAGGGTGGGCTCGAGGAAGATCTGCCCACCGTCGACGAAACTGGATTGGACACTTCTGCGCCGATGCCCGAGCGTCCGACGCCCCGACGGTTGAGTGCAGGGGATCGAATCAAGATCATCGGGCTGATCAACAACGCCAAGCTCGCCCTCGAAGAGAATCGCTTGATGTCACCGGCGAACGACAACGCCTATGACCGCTACCGCCGGGTGCTCACCCTCGATCCGAACGAAGAGCGCGCGAAAAACGGACTTCGAGAGGTGGCCTCACGTTATGTGAGGTTGGCGGGTCAAGCCCTCGACAAGGGCGATCTCGAAGGGGCTCGAACCTTCGTCGATCGCGCGAAGCGCGCCGACGCGACCCAACCCGGCATTGCCTCCCTCGAGTCACGAATCGACCACTGATCCGCTTCGGACCCGCATACTCCCGAATTCGGAAGTGACGTGGAGGGCATCGGGGAAGGGCGGAAAGCGAATCAGAGCGGAGGGCTCTCCATCGCGTAGCCCTTGAGATCATCGCGCAGGGTTCCGATCTCTTTCGACTTGATTTCACGCAGCACGATCGAATAAGCCGCCATGCGCGCGGCACCGATGAAATCTCCCTCGCCGACGAAACGAGTGGCATCCAGCGAGTACTGATCTTCCGGATCCTTCAGGAAGTCCACGAGCTTGATGCCGATCGCCTCGGAAATATTATCGGCGAGGCCACCGGATCCGGACAGGATCTCGATGTCCGGTGGCAATTCGACGAAATCGGTTTCCTGCCGAAAATCGCCGAGTTGGATGCCCTGCCGCCCATCGTCCTGAAATTCCTGCTTCGTCTGGATCGAATCCGTGAAAAGCACGCGCCCCGAGCTGGCTTCGATGATCCGGTACGAGACGGAAATGATGCCGACCTTGCGAACATTCGTGACCTGGATCGTGACGTCCTCGGTCACGTCCCGCATGACGGTCCGGCTCGGTTCGGGCGTCTTCTTGCGCTCCTTCTCCGCGAGCTGTGCCCAGCGCGTGTGCTCGGGATTGGTGACGGCCTCGTGGCCGGTCAGGACTCGACGGGTCTCGCTGCTGGACTTCTCGGTCGTTTCGACCTTGGCATCGAGAATCGATCCCTGGACGATGAAATCGGCGGTATCGAGGGCGTTGCAGGTGCCGCGTCGATTGCACTCCTCCAGGATCCGCTCGAGTTGTTCGCGCTCGACGATGCGAACATCGCTCGGGATCGTCCGGAAGATATGTTGAACGACCTTCGATGAGACGGCGTCGCCCACTTTGGTCGCGGCGGCCTTCGGATCCTCGAAGGGATAGGCGGTCAGCCCGCGTACGGCCCGCCGTGAGATTTCGTCGCGCATCTGCCGCAGCTTCTGTCGGATCTGTGGGGTGGTCGGACCGAATTCCGTCATCGCGTTCAGGTAACCCCAGGCGACCGCATACTCCTCGGCCGCAGCGGCCGTTTCGTATTTCTCGTCGAGCCGGTCGAGGAAAGTCTGTACACCCGGAAGGCTGGCCTCGCGATCGAGCAGCAGCTTCGAAAAGATGGCCGCATCCTGATATCTCCGATAGGCGCCGCTGAGATCACCCTCCGCGACCGATTCCTGGCCAAGCATCCCGAAGGCTTCGGCCATCGGTGCCGCTTCGGTGGCGAGTCCATCCTTGATGTCACTGAAACAGTCCGTCTCCGAGAACTCCGTCAGCATTTCGATCGTTTGGCTGATGCGGCCGGTCTCGAGCGCGTCGTTGAATCGTTTGACGATCACCTTGCCGTCGACTTCACATTTCGCCCGGCGCGTGCCTTCGTCCTGGGGATTCACCTCTTGGACGATGCCGAGAAGATTCTGGGCCTTTTCGTAATCCTCGGCGAGGATCGCTTCCTCGGCTTCCTTGGATACGTTGTGCAGGATCTCGTCACGCTGCTGCGCGTATCGAGCCTGTCTTACGGAGCCCGTACCCGAGAGTGCGGAGAGGTTGGAGAGGAGATTGATGCGCTCGAGGATTTCGCGTTCGGAGGTGGAGGAGAGGCGATTCTCACGTTCCTTGATCACGCGTCGCGTCGTGCTGAGCTCGTCGCTCAACTCGGCGCTGATCTCGGCGTGGACCCCGACATCCCATCGCTTGGTTGCGGAAAGGCCGCCTAGCTCGCGCTCGAGCGCGTCGAGGGGTAGCTGGTCATCGATTCGTTCGATCTCGCTGAGTCGTGTTCGGATTGCGGCGGAGGCACGTTTGGCGAGTTCGCCGCCGACGATCGAGCGCTTGTCCTGGAGCGCGACCGCGAGGTCACTGCCCACCTTTGCACTCGAGAGCTGGAGCGAGATCTGGTCGAAGAGGGATTCGAGATCGTCTTGGCTGGCCACCGTCGGGTCGGCGGGAATCGGGATGCCCGCAGCGGAGCCCCCGCCCCCACCACATCCCGTCAGGCCGATGCTCAGCAAGGCGATGACCAGCAGGGTCGACGCGTTCGGATATCTGATGTGCATTGGATCTGGTTCGCTCCGCCTGGGACGCCAGGGCGTCCAGACTCTCTTCACCATCGATGATCTTGTTGCTCGGCCCCTGACTCTAAGTGCCCGTGGACCGAATTTTGATGACCGCTAGGGATCACCGCACTCCGAAACACAGTGCCCCCGCCCGATCGTATCGGCGGGGGCGCCTCGTGCTTTGAGGCGCTTCTCTGGTCCGCATCGGGAAAGCTATGGGAGAAGCAGACTTTGGTCCAATCCCCTGCGATGAACCGTGAACCATTTCACAGATGAATCGTCCAATCTGCCGAAGAGAAAGGAGAGGGCCTCGGGCCCGAACTCAATCGGGGTGGAATGGACGCGCCTCACTCCGTCGTGGCCCGGCTCTCCAGATTCAGCGATCATGGCTGCGATTCTTGGGTGGTGAGGGGAGAGAACGTCTTGAGCCGATTCGTGATTCATGGTGGGCGACCGCTCGAGGGGGAGATTCGGGCGAGCGGAAGCAAGAACGCGGTCCTTCCGATGATCGCGGCGGCACTGCTGACCGAGGAAGAGGTGGTTCTCGAGAACGTGCCCTCGATTCGGGATGTCGAGGTGATGCTCGAGATCGCCGGACATATGGGCGCCGAGGTCTCCCGCTCGGGTGATCGGGTCGCGATTCGGGGCGCCAATCTCATCGATGTGCCTCTCCCGAATGAATTATGTGAGCGTGTTCGGACCTCCGTCCTCTTCGTGGCACCGCTGCTGCATCGTCTCGGCCGCGCCAAGCTCCATCCGCCTGGTGGCGACGGGATCGGCCGCCGGCGACTCGACACCCACTTCTATGGGCTGCGCCAACTGGGGGCGACCGTCGACGAAAGAGAGTTCGAGTTTAGAGCGAGCGAGCGCCTCGCAGGGGCGATGATCTTCTTCGATGAAGCCAGCGTGACGGCGACCGAGCATATCCTGATGGCCGCCTCCCTCGCCGATGGGACCACCACGATCCTGAACGCTGCCAGTGAGCCCCACGTGATGGACCTCGCGCTCATGCTCGTTTCCATGGGTGCGCAGATCGAAGGTCTCTACACGAATACGCTCACGATCACGGGCGTCGAAGGGCTGCGTGGAACCACCCATCGTGTCGTGTCCGACCATATCGAGGTCGGTTCGTATCTCGCGCTCGCGGCCGCGACCGGTGGTGGGATCACGATCCATGACACGGTGCGTGGGCATTATTGGATGATGAATCGAGTGTTCGAGCGCTTCGGCCTCGAACTCGACATCAAGAGCGATCGTATCGTCCTTCCGAGCGGCCAGATCCCGCGAATCCAGCCAGACGCCGGTGGTGCCGTCCCCCAGGTCGACGACGGGCCCTGGCCGCAATTCCCCACCGACATGATGAGTCCCTTCCTGGTTCTGGCGACCCAGAGCGAGGGGATGATCCTCTTCTTCGAGAAGATGTTCGAGGGGCGTATGTATTTCGTCGATCCACTGGTTCAGATGGGGGCCAACGTGATTATCTGTGATCCCCACCGAGTGATCATTTCGGGCCGGTCGGCGTTGCGCGGCCAGACCGTTCGAAGTCCGGATATCCGCGCGGGAATGGCCATGATCATTGCGGCGTGTTGCGCCACCCAGAGGCCCTGCATCGTCCAGAACGCCGAGATCGTCGACCGGGGCTACGAACGCGTGGAAGAGAAGCTGCGAGCGTTGGGTGCGGATATCGAACGCGAGGCGGACTGATCACGAGCCCGACCATTGCGACCGCCCGACACGCATTCTCGTTGCGCGTGGATCTCTCCCGGCGGGTCGCTCCAGCCGAGTGGATTCGTCAGCTGAATTCGCTGGACTTCGAGGGTTGGGGAAGCTCGATGATCCTCATGCAGTCGTCACGCTCGTTCTTCTCGCTCAACTGTTCGCCGAGAACTTCGACCGCGTCCGCCGCGTCCGCCGCGATCGCGAGAGCGCTGACCGTCGGCTCTTCCTCCACCGCGCCGTCGAGGCACACGCCCTCTGGGCCCACAGAAATGGCAATACGATCTTCCGTGGCCTCATCGCCCCTCGCCTCGACCGCGAGAGAAATGGTCCGCGGGGGGCCGCATGTGTTCGCCGGGTTCGGCTGGTCGATCGCCCAGTCGAGCAGGCTTGCGACGCTGATGCCCAGCAGGGCCTCTTCGGTCCAGACCTCGGACGGTGCGTGCGAGAGGTCTGTTTTTAGATTGATTCCCGTTAGGCCTCTCCGGACGAAGAAATCGTCCTGGACGCCTCGTGTCAGTTTGTTCGTTTCTGTCCACTGGGACAGCGGGGAGCTGCTGGACTCGCGAACGATGGCGCTCTCGACGATACGCGTCATTCGCTTGTTGGATTCATTGAGGGATAGGCCGCCGACGGGTCGCGAGGCGTCGACGGATTCGTCGAGGCGTTCCAGAAGCTGCTGAACTGAACGGTCGATGGCGTGGGACGGATGTTGAGATAGGGCGGGTGCGATAGGTTTTCGCGAAGCTGCTTCCGCTCGTAGAGGAGAAAAGGGACTCTCGTCGTTTTGGCAGATGCTCCCGGCTTCTTAACTCAGATTGCACAGGATACACATGATCCGTCGGGCACCGTCGGACGTGTCATAGGAGCGGGCGGTCAACTCCACAGCGATCTGCTCGCCGCTCTCGGTATGGAGACGGACGCGTTCCTGCGTGACTCGCCCTCGGGCAGGGAGACCGGGCAATCGAATACTTCGTGACTCGTTCGTGCAGGTTTCGAGGGATCCACAGACGGAAATGACTATTCGTGACCTGTTCCGTCGAGTCGCCGATCATGCCCTGGATCGCCGCGCTCACGTAGACGATTCGTCCAGTCTCGTCGACTTCGCATGATATGTCGACCGTGGTATAAGCCATCGCGCGATAGCGTCGTTCACTGAGGGCGAGCGCGTTGCGTGCGCACTGGAGTTCATCATTCTTGGCGTGGTGCTCGAGTTGCCGTGCTTCGAGGAAATGAAGGATTGACCCCGCAGAGAAAATGGTTCGAAAGAGTCGCTTGAGCTTCGCGACTGGGCTCTTCGAGGAAGACCGCGATCAGGTAGATGGCCTTGCGATCACCGATCGAGGCCGAGACGGCCGCATCGGTCAACCCGATCAGACGTGATAGCACGCGCGCGCCGCCCGTTGCGAAATGAAAGATCTGCGGACACGCGCGCAATCCCTCGGCGAGATGTGCCTCGATCTCGAGATGTCCATCGTCATGTTGCGTGAGCCGCGTTTCGACGCCCGGGAGGGCACGACGCAGCGCCGATTGGCTGGCCGCTTGGTAGACGAGATCGGGGGAGGACGCATAACACTCCATGCCCTGCAGTGCTGCGGCTGGCGCCCGATCTCCGATCAATTCGCCGCATGTTCCGAGACCCGCCTGCCTTCGACTTCGAACTCGAGGCGGCGCATGAAGTCGGCGAAGTGATTCCCCTCGACGGAACCGAGAACCTCGCCCCGCTCGCCCGTGCAGATCGGCAAATCACCGAGGAGCCCGCTCGCAGGAATCCCTTGGCGCTCGAGCGCGCCGAAAAAGTCACTCAGGAAACGGCCAGAGACGAATCGTGCGTTCTGGCTCGTTCCGTAGACTCGCTCCTCCTGGTCGGGATCCATCGCCCAACCTTCGCGATCGTTCTTAGTCGCGGTAGAATTGCACAATTCAAGCCTCGACTGGCAACGAGATCGCCGGGCCCTGACGTTGTTCTGCATGAAACCGAGATGCGTAGTCTTTCCAATACGATGCACGTGTTTATGCGTCTCTTCCCGCTGGGGCGGGCGCCCGAACGCCTCCCGGTTTCGCGCGCGCTATTCTTGGCGCACCAATTCCGGCCCCCAGCCTTGTTCTCCCATCCGTCGGACCCGCTCCGTCCGGGGTGGGGATCGGGCGGGATGTGGAGGCGGCGTGAGGCCGACCCCCGAACTCCTTTTCGAGATGAGAAACTCGTGTGCGCCAGAGCCCCTGCCTTCGCAGGTGGGGGTGGGTCCGCGTCGTTCCAGCCGCGTCCGGCCGCGATCGACGGGGCGTGAATGGGTACTTCATGATCTGCGCCGCGCGCTCTGGGTCGGGCTGCTGGTGAGTTGTGGATGGGTGGGCCTGGTCGGGGCGGCTTCGTCCGCGCCCGAACCAAGGGATGCGCCCGCGCAATATGCTTTGCGCGGGCCGTGGCGATGGCTGGAGCCGGCCTTCGATGATCTGCGGGCGGTCGATGCACTCGAGGTGGGCCCCTGGCGCGAGATCGCGATTACTCGTGATCATGAACGGCGTCAACTGGAGGTCAATCGGCTCGAAGCGGAATTGGTTGCCAGGGACGGTTCTCTGTCGGGCTTCTGGAACGTGCGGCCCCCCGCGCGCGCACCGATTCTTCGTCGCGCGGCGATCGATTCGGCCCGCCTGCTCGAAGCGGCAGGAGAATCTGCGGCGGCGGCGAGTGCCTACGCGAGTGTCGTGGACGGGGGCGAGGTCGTCGTGGTCGATGTGTGGCACGGACTCGCGGTGAACCTGGCGAGAACGGGAGATGCCACGGCCGCCGAGCGCGCTTTCTTGCGCGGGCTCGATGCCTCGGGTCGCGCGTCGGATCAGATTCGCTTTCGATACGATCTCGCCCGTTTTTATGCGCGGGAGGGGCGTCTGATCGAAGCGCTCTCAGTCGTTCATGCCCTGATGCCTCATGCACCGGAATCGTCCGCACTGGCGAAGGCGAGCGCCGGTCTACAGCTTTCGCTCGAGGTCTCTGCACTCGCGCGGCCGCGCGGCACCTTCCGGATGTGGCCGACGAAGGCGGCCGAGCCCGTCTGGGATGAATTCGGTCCGCGTCTCGCCGCCGCGGCCCGGCAACTGCCCGAGTCACTTCAGGTCCAGCTATTGCCTTGGGCTCATCGTTTCGCGGAGGAGGAACGGGTTCGCACGGCGGTCTTCGCGGTCGTCGGGCTCCTGGTCGTTCTCGCGATTGTAGCGGTGTTGCGGCAGCGCGGTGATGTTGCCGTCACGATCGAATATCCAGAAGAACTTCGTGGTGTCTTTCGCGTGCGATTGCGCAGCGGACGTCGCGCGTTGCCGGAGCCGTTGAACGAAGAAGAGATCCGCAAGGGCGGGGCCTCTGGCCGCAAGGAACATCATATGGTGTCCCGTGAGACGCAATTCCAACGCCTGTTCACAGGCCGTTATCACATCATCATGGATGGTCTCCTGGTCGACCCGGAAAGCGACGAGATTCTCGGCAAGATTCGTGAGGACAAGATCGTTCGCGTGCGCCACCGGCGGACCATGCGCATCGAATTCGATGTCTATCCATCGACGTGTCCGGTGGATATCAGGGTCGTGTGGGGCGATCGGTCCGCTCAGGAAGCGCAGGTCACCGTTCCTGGTTTCATCGACAAACCCCGTGCCGCCGTCGGGGGTGCGATCCGTGTGCTGCTGCCGAAGGGCGATTATCGCCTCTTAGTGGGTTGTGGGGATCGAGTATTCGATCAAGGACTGGCCGTAGCGAGCTTCCGGCCCGCCTCCCATGCGATCGATGTACTCGAAGCGAAGGCCGTCTTCAAGGGGTGCCCGCCCGCGGTCCATCCCTATTTGATAGGCGACCTCTCCGCGGTGGCCCGCGCGCTCGAACGCGATGGCCAGGCCGAGCTGGGCTTTCGGTTGCTCGCGACCAAACATCAAGAGGAGGGCGAGGTCGGCCGGGCTGCTGATTTCTACGAATCTGCGGGCGATCCCCGTGCCGCCGCGCGCCTTCGATTCGAGCAGGGCGACCTCGGCCGTGCGGCCGCGCTCTTCGAGCAAGCGGAGGAGTGGCTGGAAGCCGCGAAGGCCTATCGACGCGATGGACAAATCCTGAATGCCGGCAGTTGCTACGAGCGGGCCCTCGACTACGAACGAGCGATCGAGTGCTACCGCGAGTCGGGCGCGATCGATCGCTGGTTGACCGCGCTCGAACGCTATGGGGATGTATTTCAGGCGGCCAAGCTCGCGCTCGAATACGACCAGCGGCCCCGGGCCATTCGGCTGCTACAGAGGGTCGAATCCACGGATGATGATTTCCGCGAGGCCTGTGCGCTTCTTGCGGAAGCCTTCGAAACCGAGGGACATTTCGACCTCGCAGCCGGGAAACTCGATGAACATATTTCGACTTTCAGGCCGGCCTTTGCGACTGCGGACACCTACTCCCGACTCGCCGAACTCTGGGAACAGGCGGGTCATCTGGAGCGATCGCTCGACGTGCTCGAAGATCTGCGGCGGCGGGAGCCGACTTTTCCGAATGTCGCCGCGCGGATCGAGCTTCTCCGCAAACAGAGGAGCGCCTCGGGCCATCTCTACAGCTCCGGGAGTCGGCACGACGACGGCGGTGCGACCGCTTTCGTCGGAGACGTCCGCTACGATCTGCTCGAGGAGATCGGTCGGGGGGGGATGGGGGTCGTCTATCGCGCCCGGGATACGCGCCTCGATCGCATCGTCGCGCTGAAACGATTGCCGGAGGGTCTTCGCCGCCATCACCCGCGTGCACTGCAGTCATTCCTGCGGGAAGCCCAATCGGCCGCGCGTCTCAATCATCCGAATATCGTGACGGTCTTCGACGCGGATCAGCAGGATGGACAATTCTTCATCACGATGGAACTCCTCGAAGGTCAGCCCCTGCAGACGATTCTGCACGAGCGGGGGCAGCTCTCGCCTTCGAATGTGTTGGGTATCGCCCGCCAGGCGTGCCGTGGACTCGACTACGCGCACGGACAAGGCGTCATCCATCGCGATATCAAGACCGCCAATCTCTTTGTGACCACCGAGCGCGTCGTGAAGATCATGGATTTCGGACTCGCGAAGGTGCTCGAGGAGGTGCGCGGGGCGACGACCCTCGTGAGTGGGACACCCTATTATATGTCGCCCGAACAGGTGCTCGGCCAGGATGTCGATCACCGTTCGGACCTCTATTCGCTGGGCGTCATGCTCTTCGAATTGGCGACCGGGGCCGTGCCCTTCAACTCGGGCGAAATCGGCTATCACCATCGTCACACGCCCGTCCCCGATCCTCAATCATTGCGGCCCGATCTGTCGGACGCATTGTCGCACCTGATCCTTCATCTGCTCCAAAAGGAGCGGGACGAAAGGGTGCAGAGCGCGGCCGACGTTCTGCGCGCGTTGACCGAGATCGATCCGATCACGGCCTAGCGGCCTGCGGAGGCGGGATGTCTGCGATTTTCTGAGGCTCCGTCAATCCGGTCGAATGTGAGTCGGATCACTTCATCTGGGCTGGGCTTTGGACATTCTGCGCTCCGATGAACGTACTCGAAGTCGCCGGATCGTCCGCGTCCTGCGAGCCCACACGCGAAGAGCTCGCCGAGCTGACCCTCCGTTTCCAACATCGCGTCGGATATTTCGCGCGCCGAGTCCAGTGTCGTTTCGGCCTGGCCGACGCCTGGCGCGATGATTTGATTTCGGCGGGCTACTGGGGATTGCTCAAGGCGCTTCGCAATCGTCGATCCGACGCCCACGAGCACGAGCTGTCCGCCTATGTGTCGCGACGTGTCGAGGGCGCGGTGATCGACGAGGCGCGACACCTCTTGACCCGGCTGGCAAACCGGGTCCACTGCGACCCCGCGGGTCTCGACCGGGGGCTCGCAAACGAAGTCTGCGAGGCGGAATGGGCGTTCGGTCGAGCTAGCGAGGATCCCGAATCCTTCGCAGATCGATGCGTGCGGTGGCGGGTCGTGGAAGAGAATTTCGAGACACTCGATGCGAGCCATCGACAGCTTCTGGTGGCGGTGGCCTCGGGGCATAGCCTCGCCGAGATTGCGCGTGAGGACGGTTCGAGCCCGGCTCGACTCCAGAGCCGGATGGCGCGGGTCGCGCGGCAGGTCCGTGCGCGGGCGCCGGAGCTTCGTCGGATTCTTCGTCACGAACTCTGAGGGAGCGGGCCGGGATCGACTGCCCGCACCCGCCCCGCCTTCGACCGAGCGTGGAGGACCCGGAGCGGGGAGGGGCAAGCCCCCCTGGTCTGCTGAAATTCGCGGTCGCTCACCCGTATCAGCCGCAATCTGCACGGGGGGATCCGCGGTCCAGGGGGGCGGCCCATGAATGACCAGATCTCAAGCATTATCCATATTGAGATCGAGAATTAGGAGAAAAAGGCCCCGTTCATTCTGACGGACGGCTCTACGCCTGTTCCCTTGGGGCTTTTTAAGCGAGAGGCGATCCGGGGTCGAAAGGATAGGGCTAGGGCCTTACCATGCGCGAGCCGAAGAGCGGGTGTGGCCCTGATGGCTGGGCTCAGATTCGAATAGCGCGGGGGGAAATCAAGCGTGGCAGAGCGCACGGGTGGACGGGCGATCATCATCGCCGCTGTATTGGTCAGCTTTTCGATCATCGGCGGGAGTTTTTTCGTCGCTGATTCATTGGACCGGACGACCGAACAGATCGGGCGGGCGACGGCGGTCCTCGGCGATCTCGAGATCGCTGCTGCACCGGCGGGTGCGGCCCGTGCGGGTCGGCCGAATCGCCCGGACGCCAATCGCGAGTACGACGTGGACGTCGACGACGCGCCGATCAAGGGGGGCGACGATGCGATCGTGACGATCGTGGAGTGGTCGGATTTCCAATGCCCCTTCTGCAATCGAGTCACCCCCACACTCGCCCAGATCGAAAAGGAATACGGCGACAAGGTGCGTTTCGCCTTCAAGCACATGCCGCTCTCGATTCACGC
The DNA here is from genome assembly GCA_002719955.1 of Deltaproteobacteria bacterium. Taxonomy (GTDB): domain Bacteria; phylum Myxococcota_A; class UBA9160; order UBA9160; family UBA4427; genus UBA4427. The sequence goes on from PBFW01000008.1 coordinate 56,256, forward strand.
GCAGGCGCCACGTGCCCATGCCGCCGCGGAGGCCTCCCATCGCCAGGGTAAATTCTGGGAGATGCACGATCGGATCTTCGCGAATCAGCGCGACCTGAGCGTGGCCACCCTGGACCGCTATGCCCGCGAAATCGGGCTCGACATGGAGCAGTATGCGCAGGATGTCGAAGCGACCGAAGTGAAGCAGCGAATCGATCAGGATATGCAGCAGGCGACCAAGCTGGGTGTGACGGGTACGCCCTCGTTCTTCATCAATGGAAGATTTCTATCGGGTGCGCAGCCCTTTCCGAATTTCAAGCGCGTCATCGACGCGGCCATCGAGAAGAACTCCTGATACGGTTTTGAATCTTGATTCGCGGGATCGTCTTCGATCTCTTCGACACGCTCGTCGACCAGAACCACGATCGGTTCGCTCCGGTCGAGGTCGAAGGTCGTCGAGTGGGGGCGACGACGCCGGGGCTCTACGCTCTGGCAGTCAAGACGTTCGGTCTCTCGCTGGGGCTGACTGAATTCGCGGAGCGTCTTCGTACCGTCGATCTGGAGCTTCGGGCCGACACGGTCGATCAGGGTATCGAATTATCGACCCTCGACCGATTTACTGCCCTCGGAACGCGGCTCGGTCAGCGTGATGTGTTGGCTTTTGGGCAAGCCCTGACCGAGGTGCATATGGGGGCCCTCCGCGAAGCGGTCACGGTCCCTCCCCATCACGAGGCGATCCTGGCCTCTCTCGCAGTCGAGCATCGCCTCGGGATCTGCTCGAATTTCACCCATGCCGAGACGGCGAGAGCGATTCTTCGCGAGGCTGCCTTCGAGCCGCATTTTTCGTCGATCGTCATCTCCGAGGAGATGGGGATTCGCAAACCGCGGATGGAGATTTTCGAGAGTGTCGTCCGGTCCCTCGAGATGCCGGCTTCCGAGATCCTCCACGTGGGCGATGATCTGCGTGCCGACGTCCAGGGTGCTGCCGAAATCGGCCTGCGTACCGTCTGGCTCACCCGGCAAATCGCGGATCCGCAGGCGGCAGCGGCGGCATATAATGGCCCGCAGCCCGACTTCGCCCTGGAAGACCTGATGGATCTTCCGGTCTTGGCCGCACGGTTGAACGCGTGATGCGCGCGGCGGCCAGCGACGTCTCGTTGCGCGCGTTCGCTTCGCGGAGCTCGTTGCTCGAGTTGGAATCAGTGGATCGATCCGGGCTGGATCAGGTCGAAGGTCGCGACTTCCGCTTCGAATTCCGTTCCGTCGGCGCGTTGCATTTCGAAGGTTCCCGTCATCGAACCGAAGGGCGTCGAGAGGGGACACCCCGACGTGTATTCGAAGGCCTGTCCGGGTTCGAGTACGGGTTGTTCACCGACGACGCCGGGGCCGTGGACCTCTTCGACGTGTCCGGTGCCATCGACGATCGTCCATCGCCGGTTCAAGACCTGGGTCCGCGCGTCACTCTCGTTCGATATCCGGATGGTGTAGAGAAAGAACCAGCGACTCGAAGAGGGGCTGCTGTGCTCGGGCGAATAGCGTGCGAGGACGAGGACTCGTATACCGTTCGTCATGGCCTCGGAGCTCGTTTCGAAGAGTTCGGGATCGCTCACGGGCGAGATTCTAGCAGTTGGTGGCCCCCAGCCGACCGGATGCTCGGGCGATGAATTGTCTGTTGATCGAAGAATCTGAACTCGATCGGGATTCGGGGCGCGTGCGGCTGGCCGGGCGCCGCCGTCGGCATGCGGACGAGATCCTGCGTGCCCGCGTCGGTGACACGCTTCGAGTGGGAATGATCGGCGGTCGTCTCGGGAGCGGTCGGATCCTCGAACTCGATCGCGAGCATCTCGAGCTCGCGGTTCTGCTGGAGGATGAGCCGCCGGCTAAAATACCGCTTCGTCTCGTATTGGGGTTGCCGAGGCCCCCGGTTTTTCGACGCCTGCTCTCTACGATCGCGAGTCTCGGGGTCGAGAGCCTCCTAGTCGTGGGAACCGCGCGAACGGAGAAGAGTTTCTGGCAGAGTCGCATCGTCGAAGAAGACGAGATTCGTGCTCGGCTCCTACTCGGGATCGAACAGGCGCGTGACACCATCCTGCCGAGCGTGACGCTGCACCGATTTTTCGAGTCGCTCGTTGAGGATGTGCTTCCGTCATGGGTCGAGGGGCGGCGCGCGCTGTTGGCGCACCCGGGTGCGCCAACGGATTGTCCCCATCTCGTGGAGGAACCCGTGACGCTCTTCGTGGGTCCCGAGGGCGGCTTCGTCGGCTACGAAATCGAGCGGTTGCGGGGGATTGGTTTCGAGCCGGTCAGTCTCGGGACGCGGGTCCTGCGGGTCGAGCCCGTTATTCCGATGTTGGTCGGGCGACTCTTCTAGCGACGGTCCGGGCCGGACGGATTTCGATCTTTGCGGATGACCCTGCGAGCGGGGCCTCCGAGGCGAGTGAGGCATCGGAGAGCGCTTCTTCGAAGATCATCTTCGCGTTCGCGAGATCGCTCTCCGGGGGTGGTTTGATGTCGAATGCGATGATGAAAAAATGGATGAGCATCAGGACCGCGTAAATGCAGAGACTCGCATAGAGGCCGATCCGCGCGAATCGGAAATTCTTATGAACGAGCAGGATCAACAGCCAAAAGCCGACGACGAGACATTTCTGGGCGAGGAAAGCACCGGGGCCGATGTCGAGGAAGAAGTCCATCATCGGGTTGGCTTCCCGCCCCCCGCGCTCTAGCCAGAGCAAGGTGAAGAAGGCGTCCCCCACATTGAGCAGGAAGATCGAGAGCAGGAGCACGGCGTCCTGCCGGGTGTAGCGGTCGACGTATCCCAAAAGGTCGGATACCCGTCGGCCGCGTTCTCGTCGCAGGGGTGTCAGCCAACTGGACCAGGGCCGGGTCGGCGCGCTGCGGCGATCCTCCGCGCGACGGTTTCGACCATCCCATTCGGGCGTGTTCACGGCTCCGGTCGAGAGCGGGGGGCGATTGGTCGGCAGCGCGCGACTCGTTTCTCGATCACTGCGATCCGACGGAGGCATTCAGTCTCTATCGGCCGAAATAGATGTGAATGTGAGGCTCGATTCTCGAAGATGGCGTCGGTCGCGGCACGCAGCAAACCTGCAGTTTTGTGGCGTCAAGTGGAGAAAGCGCGCTCGACGAGCCAGTAGACGCCGAGTCCACACAGACCCGCCGCCGAGAGCTCGCCCGCCAGGTGAGAGAAGCGGGGCCCCGTCCAGCGGCGCCCGATCCAGAGGAGGGGCCAGAGTGCGAAGACAACACCGATCTGCCCCACCTCCACACCGAGATTGAACCCCAGCAACGCCGGAACGAGCCGGTCGGCCGGTAGAGCGAGTTCGACGAGAATGCCGGCGAAGCCAAAGCCGTGGACGAGGCCGAAGGCGAAGGTCAAGCACACACGCAACCACTCGTTCTCGGAGCGTGCAATCAGCGCGAAATAGCACCCCGAAAATACGATCAGCCCGACCACCGTCAGCAGGGGGATCGAGGCGATCCCGGCGAGGGCAGCGAATGCGAGAATGCCCAGACCCGCGAGGACCATTGCGGGGACGATTCGCGGGCGTCCCGCCAGGAGCCAGCCTTTTTCGATGGCGACGAGTCCGACGGAGAACGCGATCACGCCCTCGACCGCTGCGGCGCGGGGATGAACGATGTCCAGCACGGCGAGCGCGAGTGTCACGCTGTGGGCGAGGGTGAAGCCTGTGACGAGACGTGCCACATCCGCGAGTCGTGTCGAAAGCAGCAGAAGCCCGAAGACGAAGGCCAGGTGGTCCCAGCCCGTCAGGATGTGTTCGACCCCGAGGACGAGGTAATCGACGAGCCGGTGACCGCTCGCTGTTTCGGTTCTGGTCTCCCCGAATTGGCGAAGCACGAACTGGGGCGAGGCCTCGGTCAGCACCTGCTCCCGGGCGACGTCCGAGATTTCGACGAATCGGGCGCGGGCGAAATGCATGTGGGAGGGGGCGACCGCGAGCAGGATCTGACTTCGAATCGCCAGGTGCTCGGCGTTCTCGGGGCAGTTGATCCGCCACTGGTATCGAATCCATCCCGGCGCGTCGGGGCGGCGCTGGGCGACGCTCTCCGGCGAGCAGGGCCTTCCGTCTGCGATCAGAACGAGCTCGGTCGGAAAGGCGCGTGCGGGCAGGTCGGGGCTGCCTGGGGGCGCCGCGGTGGACAGGCTGCCCGGTGGCAGGGCCTGGGGGCCGAGCCGGCTCAATTCGAGCAGTTTCAGTCGCAGCGAGACCTTCGCTCCGGTCGCGTCGATCTCCCAGCTCGAGTAGGAGATGCTACGGCCGTGTGCCATCGCGGAGCTGGAGAGCAGCAGCGCGACCAAGACGCAGACCATCGAGAGCGCTCCGCGGGCCCCTTCGGAAGGGTGAGCGCAGGAAATTCGGGATGCGCAGAGGCATTTCATGCGGGGCACGGTAGCGCGAAGATTCCCGAGGGTGAAGCGATGGCTGCCTGTGAGCTGATGGGAAAACGATGCATGCAGAAAAGGGGTCGAAGTCTGCGAAATTCGCTGGGTCTGGGGTGCTTGCAGGGCCCGGGAGAACCAATAGTGCGGGGTCAGAGAGAATTCCAGAGGCGATGGTTGCGGAAAATCCGGATTGTGCTAAAATTCTGAGATCGTTTTAGGAAATCCCACAAGTCATATGGCCTGTGGGATTTTTCTATTTCAGGCCCCTCGAGCAGACTGCTCAGAGCACACCGGACGCCTGGATCTGGCGACACACGTGCTCGCTGTCCCCCAGCGCACCGAGGGTCGCCTCCGAGCGGATCCCGAGGTTCAGTTGCTCGGTGCCGCCCTCGAAATGATTCGTCGACGTGCAGCTGACGACGACGCTGAAGCCCGCCGGGGCGCCCTCTATGAGGTTGGCGTGGTCGTCGGAGCGGGACAGGATTTCGGCACGCACGCCCATCCCGAGTCGGCCCGGGTTCTGGTGTATCGGAAGAACCAGCCCTGAATCTGGGGCGACCGCGGCCTTCACGCTGAAGTTCGACAGCGACAGAGCTAGCCCCGAGCCGAGTTGACGCACTACTACTTCCCGTGGGAGCTAGAAGCGGCCCTCCGCGACTTCGTCGCCTACTACAGCAATGAGCGATCTCACGAATCGCTCCAAAACGTCACGCCCGCCGATGTCTACTCCGGCAGGCAGTACGAAGTGTTGACCGAGCGATCGAAGATCAAACGTAGAACGATGGAGCGAATAAAGAAGGAGTATCTGGCCCAGAAAGCGCCCCGTTCGAAGCGCACGGCCTTCTTGCGTTCGCTCCTCTCGTTGAAGGAAAGTAGCCATCCGTGTTGGAGGCCCTCTTCTAACTCGGCCTGGGCGCGGACCTCTTCGGAGCGGCAAAGCGCGTCCAAGCACCGACGCGTAGGCCCGGTCGTCGAGATCGCTGCGGTGGCCTTCGAGTTGGGCGCGAATCGATTGGACCAGCCCGAGCGCACGAACGCGATGGTCCTGAATCAACATATTTCCGGGCGCGGTCCGGGCGTCGCGCGTGTCGAAGCGCTCCTTCAGGTCGAGCAGGGCCCGAATGGATTTCCCATGGTCTTCAGCGATTTGCGTCGGTATCGCCGCCGGCGCTCCGCCGGATACCGATGCGTCCCATTCGTCGACCGTGCTGGGCATCGCATCGAGCTGTCCGAGGTCTGCAAATCTGTTGGCCCCGGTTTCGCTCCACTCGGCGAGGCTGACCGGGATGCTCTGCCCCGGCTCGAGTCCCTGCTGGGGCCCGTCTTGCGAGCGATCACGGAGAGGGGAATGCGCTGCGACCGAGTACGCGAGGGTCGAGAGGTCGAGGCTTCCGAGGGCGAAATATCCGATCGTTTCCATTCGGTCCCGATCGGCTCGTGGAGTAGTGGTTCTAGATACTTACGGGTTTTTGTGAGCGGTTTTTTTGTAGATCCTCGAAATTTCATTTGAAAATGAAAACCGTTTTCGTTAAAGATTGGGTCTTGTTGAAAACTATTTTCAATTTAAAACAGATGAGCGCGGCGCGGGGGAGATCGATGACGAGTGAAAAGAGGGTTGTGGCCGGTGGGGCGCAGGTCGCTTTGTGGGTGTTGCTGTTCTTGGCGGGTTCCGTGGCGCGCGGGGTGGCCGAGGAGGGCGCGCGAAGCGACGCCGAACGGCTCGCCGAGGTCGAGGAGAAGGTCGAGGTCCTGGTGGATGAAATCGGACGCCTCGAATCGATTTTTGCGGTCCCGGAAGAGCTTGCTCTGGAATCCTTCGGCGGTCTTGGCCCCGCAGCGTCCAAGGTCTACAAGCGTGACCAGGGGCTCTCGATCGGTGGCTATGGCGAGATCCGATTGAGGAGCTTTCACGATCAGGACGACGACGACCAGGACGATGTTTTCGACGCGCTGCGAGCCGTTCTCTACGTCGGATACAAATTCGACGACAAATGGGTCTTGAATACCGAGATGGAATTCGAACACGCCGGAACCGGCGGGGGTGGTTCGGTCTCGACGGAGTTCGCGACGGTCGATTATCTGTGGCGTGAAGAGGTCAACGCCCGGGCCGGGCTCGTACTGATTCCGATGGGTTTCGTCAACGAGATTCATGAACCGACCTTTTTCTTCGGCGCGGAGCGACCGGAGGTCGAACGTCAGATCATGCCCTCCACCTGGCGTGAGAATGGTGCCGGTCTCTTTGGTCGTGTGGCGGACCGAATCGAATATCGCATCTACGTCGTCAACGGCTTCGACGGTTCGGATTTCAGCAGCGGTGGGCTCCGAAAGGGGCGTCAGAAAGGCAGCGAGGCGCTCGCCAACGACTTCGCCTTCGTGGGCCGGATCGACGTCGATGTCGCCCCCGGATTACTCGTCGGTGGCTCCGTCTATACGGGCCAGGCGGGTCAGGAGCAGGACTTCACGAGCGGGATCGATCTGTCGAGTCGAGATCTCCCGGATGCGCGTACGACCATCTATGAGTTACACGCCCAGTACAGAGGCCAGGGGCTGAGCCTGCGTGGTCTCTTCACGGAGGCCTTCATCGACGAAGCAGGCAAGCTTTCACGTTCGCTCGACAAGGGATTCATCGATATCGGTGGCGGCGTGCGAGGGTTCGATCCGATGGGCAGCAATGCGGGGATCGCGAACCGGTTGCGCGGCTGGTACGTCGAGGGCGCCTATAATATCCTGCCTCTCTTCTGTGACACGAAGGCGACGCTCGAGCCCTATTTTCGTTACGAATACTACGATACCCAACACGACGTTTCGGGCGCCTACTCCAAGGACAAGAGCAAGGAAGTCGATCTCTATACGGCGGGTCTCCAGTTTAGGCCGATTCCGAATGTCGTCTTCAAGGTTGACTATCGACATTTCGACCCGACGAATAACGACAAGGCGGATCAGGTCCAGGCGCTGGTTGGATACGCCTTCTAGGCGAAAGCAGTGACGCATTTCCGGTCGGCGATTTCAGGTGGTCTCATGGCCGTCATGCTCGTGTTCTCCGGCGCGATCGGCGTGCATGCCAAGGTATTTGCGAGTCAGAATGCGGCGCTCGCGGAGGCCTTTCCCGACGCGACGCGGATCGACCGAAATACGCGAATCGTGCGAAAGACCGATCTCGCGAAGATCTCGGCCATCAGCAAGGATGCAAAGCCGCCGCGGATCATCGTCCTGCACACCGGCTGGCGAGGCGATGTGCTGCTCGGCTACGCCCATATCGACGTTCATACCGTGCGAACGAAGCCCGAAGCCCTCATGGTCGTGCTGACGCCGCAGGGCGCCGTGCGGAGCGTTCGCATGCTCGCCTTCCACGAGCCGCTCGATTTCCTCCCGACTGAGCGCTGGTATCAGCAGTTCCTGGGAAAGACGCGCGGGGATCGTCTGCGGGTCGGTGGTGATATCCACGGCGTCGTTGGCGCAACGCTCTCCGCGAGGGCTGCGGCGGATGGCGTGCGGCGGATGCTGGCCTATTGGGAAGTGCTCTTGAAGCCGGCTGAAGTCGGCGAGCAGGCCCCCTAGACTCTGCGCCGATAGTGGCGTCTCGCCCACTCCGCGAAATCACGAGAAGGAATCCATCTTGCGATTTACCGTCACAGGAGAGTGGGATCAGAACCGCCTGCTCCAGGTCGTTGTCGTTCTCTACTGCTTCTTCGTTATTCTTCTGTGGGCGACTAACTGGATGCTTTATTTCGATTCGATGGATCTGACGACGGCGTCGGTCGTCGACCACTATCTCGGCAACGAGGCCGAGTTTCGTGCTCCGCGGACTTTTCGTGGCATGGTCGAGCTTGCACATTTCCATCTCTTCGCGATGGGGATGCTGATGATGGTGCTTACGCATCTCGCACTTTTCATTCCGGTTAGAACGGAGTGGAAGATCGCGTTGATCGTCGTGCCCTACTTCTCTGCCTTGGCTTCGGAGGGGGCCGGGTGGCTGGTGCGCTGGGGAGGTGCGGGTTTCGCGTGGACCAAAATTGCGGGAATCCTGCTCCTCCAGGGAAGCCTCGCACTGCTCGTGGCGATTGCGCTCTGGTCGGTCTTCGCCGGTCGCCAGGCCGAGAATTATTCGGAGGGGGGCGAGGATTGGGATTGAACTCGCTCGGAGTGAACCCGATCCGGCGACGAAGGGTCTGGGTCGGGACGTTCGCGGGACTCGCGGTGATGACCCTCCTGGTGTCGGGATCGGGCTGCACGATCATGGAACCATCGGGACAGAAGTCTCCCGCCATACGACGGGCGGTGGTCTCCGACGGCTGGCTCGCCATGGGCACGTTCTTCGAAGCCGACCTCCGCGTCCGACCGGATGAGGCTGGGCGAGCGAGAGCCTGGCTGGTCTGGGCGCGCGCTGAAATGGAGCGCCTCGAGAAGATCCACTCACGTCACGACCCCGAGAGCGAGCTGTCCGCGCTCAATCGCGAACTCAGCCGCCCCGATATTCTGCTTCGCAGCCTCGAGGTGGGCCCGGATCTGGAGTCCGTACTCTTCAGCTCGATCGAAGTCTGGGAGAGCAGTGGAGGCGCTTTCGATGTCACGATTGGTCCGCTGATCGATGTCTGGCTCCACGCCGCCAAACGGGGGGTTTGGCCGTCGGTCGAAGGATTGCGACGCGCAAAGCGCCGGATCGGGAGCGGTCGGCTTCTGCTCCCCGGCGAAGGAGAACTCGGGATCACCACCCAGGGAATGCGGATCGATCTCGACGGGATCTCGAAGGGCGCCGTGCTCGATCGGCTTCGTGAGCGTCTCCGGACAGACCTGCCCGGGGTCGCGGCGCTACTCAGCTTCGGCCAGAGCAGCGTTCTCGCATTGGGCGACCCGGAGGATGCCAGCAGGGTCGAGGGAGGCGGATGGCTGCTCGAACTCGTTTCCAGGGATGCGAGGGGCAGTCGGCTCGGCGTCATCCGGCTTCGTGATCGTGCGCTCTCGGTGAGCTCGAGTGTGGGGTCCATCAGCGAGATCGCCGGTCAGACGATCTCGCATATCGTCGACCCGCGGACCGGGGCGATCGTCGAAGGCACCGTCGAGGCCGTCGTGGTTGCGGATCGGGCGGCGATCGCGGATGGATGGAGCACGGCGCTCCTCGTGCTCGGAGCCGAACGCGGTGCGATCCGGTTGGTCGAAAAGGCCGGTCTCGAGGCCACCGTTTTTGCCTCTGCGGGGCGCATCGCTTCGACCGAGGGCTGGGACGCCCTCACGGCGGAGGTCTCTCCCTAGGCGCTCAAGAGCATTGTGGCGCGCTGCGCCACAGAATTTGTCGCTCGAAAGAGAAAAAAAGACGAGTCGTCTGCGCCTATTCGGCGCCATGCTCGGCGGCGACTGCGCAGTCGCGTCGAACCTCTGCGCTGCACCGACAATCGCGGCCGGTCCCCCCGCAAGAGCCCTTGAGTCGCCGGCCGGAGAAGATGACGCCGATCGCCATTGCGACCATGGCGAGGCCGAAGATCAGCACGGTGGCGAGGAAGGTCTGCATGGTTCTCCGAAGATGACCCGGGCACGGGTCGCTCGAGCGCCCTGAGACTATCGTGAATAGCGCTTCTTCGCCGCGGCGAGAGCTGCCCGCGTCTTCCTCTTCGCGATGTGTTCTTCGTCCTCGTTCGCTGTTCGCTTGTCAGGTGTCTAGAAGATCGAGATCGCCCAGGTCGAAGCGACGACGGTGACGAGCAGACTGCCGACGGCACCGACGGCCCGAAGAACGGAGAGAGGTCCTTCATTGCCGAAGCCGTAGGCATGACATGCGCGGCCGATGACGAGGACCGCCCCCAGACAGTGGATCGCGTTGGGTTGGACCTTGTTCATCTCGAGGAGGGCCATCCGGATCAAGGCAAGCGGCACCACCTCGACGAAATTGGCGTGTCGTCGCATGGCGAGGATCAGTTCGGGCTTCCCTCCGTCCCCGATCGAGACACCGCCCGGGCGGCCGCGAACGCGACCGACCATCACGGAGATCACGATGGAGATCAGTCCGATCAGACCGGCGGAGAGGGCGGTGATCGTGGGCATGGGAACGAAGTCAGGTATGGGTGTTGGCCTCCTCGGCGCTCGTTTGGGGAGCCTGGCGATCGGTGTAGGCAGAGTAGAGCGTTGCGCCCCCTTATTGCCACAACGAGTCGGAGTGGGCCGCTCGACGCGCGCATGCTGTCGGGCGGGTGGGTGCTCGGAACCCCTTCTAGCGAGAGACGAGGGCGAGGATCGGTCTGCCGAAGATGAGCAAGGCGACGATGACTGCTGCGATCGCCGCGATCAGGACGGCGGCTGCGGCGATGTCCTTCGCCCGCGCGACCTCGGGACGATCTTCTGGAGCGACGACGTCGCAGAGGGATTCGAAGGCGGTATTGACGGCTTCGAGACTCCAGACCGCCGCGATGGTGAGCGTCAGGAAGAGCCATTCGGTCCGCCCGATGTCGAGTGCGAAGCCCGCGCAGAGAACGAAGACCGAGGCGAGTGTATGGATCCGGGCATTCGCTTCGGTGCGAAGCATCTCGCTGATTCCTCGGAAGGCAAAACGGAAGCTTCGAAGCCGCTTTGCGAGCGGGTGCGGGTCGGTCATTTTCAGGACACTCCCTTTCCTGCGCTTGCCACTGTAGCCGACGAAGAGATCGTACGAGTCGTGGTGCGCCCGCCTCGAACTCAGGGGCGCTCGGTTTCCGGAAAGAGATTGTTTCGTCGCTCGATGATGATTCCGTCATCGCCTCGCAGGAGGAGCATCGCTGCGATCTCCCATTGGTGTGCCAGCATCAGGCCATCCGGGTCGCCCAGCACCATCAGGGCGGTCGCCCAGGCATCGGCCTCGGTCGCCGAATTGGCGATGACGGTCGCGGAGGCTGGACCGGACTCGACCGGGTAGCCGGAACGTGGATCGATCGTGTGCGAGATGCGCCGATCACCCTCGCGATAGAAGATCCGGTAGTCGCCAGAGGTCGCCATCGCCTGATCCGACAATTCGATGATTGCCTGGATCGCGCGTCCATCATCGAGAGGTTTCTCGACGGCGACGTGCCAGGGCCCTCCGCCCGGTCTCTCCCCCGCTGCGTAGATCTCCCCGCCGATCTCGACGAGGAAATCTCCGCGTCCGAGCTCGAAGATTCCACCCGCGACGTGATCGACGCCGTACCCCTTCGCAATCGCGGAGAGATCGACCTGAACCTCGGGATCGTTCTTTCGAAGGAATCCACCGGCCTTCGGTGCCCCCCGGCCGACCCTGAGGAGTCGGGCCCCCATATGCGCCTGGGCTTCGAGGATCTCGTCCTGCGAGGGCGGTGCGCCGATCCGCGCCTCGTTTCCGAATCCCCAGAGCGCGACAAGCGGCCCGACCGTGACGTCGAAGGCGCCGCCGGACCATTTCCCGAGTTCGATGGCGAAGGCGACAACCGCTGCGGTGTTATGTGAGACCGGAAATCCGGTCGTGTCGTGGTGCGCATTGAAACGTGAGATATCGGACTCGGGATTCCAATTGGACATCCAGCCGTCGAGTTCCGCGAGTCGTTCGTCGGTCTCCGCCTGAATCCGTCGCCGCAGACGTTCGTCGAGCCCTTTGCCCGCGACGCGGATCTCGTAGGTCGTGCCCATCGTTTCGCCGCGAAGGATGAGCACGTCCGGCGCGTTCGGATTTTCAGCGAAATAGAGTCGGTGGATCGAGAGGCCGGCGAGCAGCACAAACGAAATCGCGATCATTCGGATCGTTCGCTGGTCGATTTCGAGCCGTGGAGCCATGATCCTCCTCGTCGCGCGTGTGGGCGGGTTTCGAGTTCACCCGAGAGGATTACGCCGAGCAAGAGAAAGGACGAGCCCGACTTCTGTCGAGGCCCGCCCTCTATTCAATCGGCTCTCAGCGAGCGGATGCCATGGCTAACCACCAAAGTCGTCGAAGAGGACGTTCTCCGGCTCGACGCCGAGGTCGCTCAGCATCTTGATGACCGCGTCGTTCATCATCGGCGGTCCGCAGATATAGTACTCGCAATCCTCCGGTGCGGGATGATCCTTGAGGTAGTTGTCGAAGAGCACCTGGTGGATGAAGCCCGTGTAGCCCTCGAAATGATCCTCGGGTTGGGGCTCGGAGAGCGCGAGATGCCAGACGAAATTTTCGTTTTCCCGCGCGATCGAGTCGAAATCCTCGACGTAAAAGGCCTCGCGAAGACTTCGGGCGCCGTACCAGAACGACACCTTGCGATCGGAGTTCAAGCGGCGGAATTGGTCGAAGATATGCGACCGCATGGGTGCCATTCCCGCACCGCCACCGATGAAGATCATCTCGTTGTCCGTCGGCTTCGCGAAGAACTCGCCGAAGGGGCCCGAGATGGTGACTTCGTCCCCGGGCTTCAAGTTGAAGATGAACGATGACATCTTGCCCGGCGCGATGCCTTCGGGGCCGCGCGGCGGAGGCGACGCGATCCGGACGTTGAGCATGATGATGCCCTCTTCCTCGGGATAATTTGCCATCGAGTATGCGCGGTTCACGGTCTCGGTGACCGTCGACGTGTATCTCCAGACATCGAAATTATCCCAGTCGGGCTTGTACTCGTCCTCTACCTCGAAGTCTCGGTAGTTGACCGTGTGGGGCGGGCACTCGATCTGGATATAGCCGCCAGCGCGGAAGGGAACGCTCTCGCCCTTGGGTAGCTCCAGCACGAGCTCCTTGATGAAGGTCGCGACATTGTGATTCGAGCGGACCTTACAATTCCAGCGCCGCACCCCGAAGATCTCTTCCGGAATCTCGATCTCCATATCCTGCTTGACCTTCACCTGACACGATAAGCGGCAGCCTTCGCGCGCGTCGCCCCGGCTGATATGGCCCGTTTCAGTCGGAAGGATCGATCCGCCGCCCTCATTGACCTTGACGCGGCAGACGCCACAGGTTCCCTGCCCGCCGCAGGCAGAGGGAATGAAGATCTGATTATTGGCCAGGGTGTTGAGCAGGGTCGAACCGGCCGCCGCTATCAGGGCCTTGTCCGGATCGTCGTTGATCAAGATTTTCACGTCGCCGCTCTGTACGAGTTGGCTCCGCGCCGCCATCAAGATCAACACGAGCGCGAGAATCACGACAGTGAATCCAACGACACCAATTATTATGGTTTCCATCGATGTGAGCTCCTCGGCTCTCTAGAGATCGTCACAGCCTCGGGTCCGAGGCCGCGCATGTGTTTGCCTTAGAGTTGGATTCCAGCGAAGGCCATGAACCCGACAGACATGAGGCCGACGGTAATGAAGGTGATGCCGAGGCCGCGAAGCGGACCCGGAACGTTGCTGTATCGCATCTTCTCTCGGATCGCGGCCAATGCGACGACTGCGAGCATCCAGCCGATCCCGGATCCTGCACCGAACACGGTCGCCTCGCCGAGCGAGTAGTCCCGTTCCTGCATGAATAGAGATGCTCCGAGGATCGCGCAGTTCACCGCGATCAGGGGGAGAAATACGCCGAGTGCGTTATAGAGCTCCGGCGAATAACGATCGAGCGTCATCTCGACGATCTGCACGGCAGCCGCGATCGTGCCGATCAACGTGAGGAAGCTCAAAAAACCGATATCGATATTCGGTAGGCCCGCCCACGCGAGCGCCCCCGGCTTCAGCAACACGCTGATCAACATCTGGTTGAGTGGGCACGTGATGCCCAGCACGAAGATAACCGCAAATCCGAGGCCGATTGCTGTTTCGACCTTCTTGGAGACGGCTAGAAAAGAGCACATCCCCAGAAAGAAGGCCAAGGCCATGTTTTCAACGAAGATTGCCTTCGTTGCTAAGCTCAAGTAATGCTCCAACGTGGAACTCCTCTTCTATTTGTTCGGGCTTCCAAGAGCGCACGGCCCAGATGAAACACCCGATCAAGAAGAATGCGGCCGGTGCCAGAAGCATCAGACCGTTCGGGACGTACCAGCCTCCCTGGTTGACCGGTGTAAGAATCGTGTATCCGAAGACCGACCCAGAACCGAAGAGTTCGCGGAGCAACGCGACCGCCATCAGGACGATCGAGTAGCCAACGCCGTTGGCGATGCCGTCGATGAAGGCGAGCTTCGGTGGGTTCTGCATGGCGAACGCTTCGGCGCGACCCATGACGATGCAATTGGTGATGATGAGGCCGACGAAGACCGAGAGTTCCTTGGCCGTCGCGTAGACGAAGGCCTGCAGGACTTGATCGACGATGATCACCAGCGAGGCGATCACCGTCAGCTGGACGATGATCCGGATGCTGCTGGGAATATGGTTCCGCATGAGCGAGATCGAGACGTTGGAGAGGGCCGTGACCGTGGTCACGGCCGCGCACATGACGAGTGCGGTCGACATCTTGGTCGTCACGGCGAGCGCTGAGCAGATGCCGAGGACCTGCAAGGAAATCGGGTTGTTGTTGAAGAGCGGGTCGATGAGCGCTTCGCGCGTCGAGATCTCTGCCATGGCTGCTTCCTCTGCTCCCCTAGATCCCGGCCTGGGTGCGGTAGCTCGCCAGGTAGGGTCCGAATCCATCATCACCGAGCCAGAATCGTACGAGGGACGTCACACCTCGGCTCGTGATCGTTGCGCCGGAAAGACCGTCGACGTTGTAGGGGTCGTCTTCGGGGGAACCCGCGACGCCCTTCTTGACGGCGATCTTCGTGTTGCCACGATCGTCGAAGGCCAGACGGCCGGGCCAACCCGCCTTCCAACGCGGATTGTCGACCTCACCGCCCAGTCCCGGTGTCTCTTTGTGCTTGTAGAAAGTGATGCCGACGATCGTTCGTGCGTCGGGGGCGAGGGCGATATAGCCGTAGAGCGTTCCCCAGAGCCCATAGCCCTCGATCGGAAGGATCAACGCCTTGAGTTTGCCCTTTTCGACCACGTCGAAGACGAGGGCGTTATTTGGGAGACGCCTGACCTTTGCGGCGTTGCTCGGCGCTTCGAAGCTCCGGGCGGGATCACTCGCAGCGGCTTGCTGGTCGAAATCGGCGACGTTGACCTCGGCGTTTGCCGCTCCCGTTTTCAGGTCGATCACCTTCTGCTTGATCGTGGTCTCGAAGAGCGAAGTGATCTCGTCGCGAGGGATGCTCGCGCCTTCCTCTAGGAGGCCCGCGACGGTCAAGACCTTTGTCTGCCGATCCAGGAGCTTGTTTGCGTCTTGCAAGGGCTTCAGGCCGACGGCAGAACTCGCTACGAAGATCGCACAAACGAGGCAGACGGAGACTGCGAACCCGACGATGTAGCCGGTACTATGCTGCATAGCGCGCTTCCCTCCGGCGGATATTGGCTTGGACGAAGAAGTGGTCGATGAGTGGCGCGAACATGTTCATGAAAAGGATCGCAAGCATCATGCCTTCCGGATAAGCCGGATTCACGACCCGGATCAGGACGACGAGCACGCCGATCAGCGCGCCGTAGATCAGTTTCCCCGGGCTGGTGAAGGCCGAGGAGACCGGGTCGGTCGCCATGAAGACTGCGCCGAAGGCCCAGCCGCCCAGGACGGCGTGCCAGTACCAGGGGACCCCGAACATCGGGTTGGTGTCCGAGCCGACGACATTCAGGAAACCTGCCATCACGATCGTTCCGAGCAGTAGGCCCGCCATCGTTCGCCAGGAGCCGATCCCGGTCCAGAGAAGCAGCAAGGCGCCGAGCGTGCATGCCAGTGCGGATGTCTCGCCCATCGAACCGGGTACGAAGCCGAGGAACGAATCGGTCCAGCTCGCGGCGGCCAGGGCTCCCTCTCCTGAAACCGCGGCCTGCGCCAGTAGCGTGGCGCCCGAGAATCCGTCAGCGTTCAGGACATCCGCGGCGACCCAGGTCGAGTCGCCGCTCATGGCGGCGGGGTAGGCGAAGAAAAGGAACGCTCGGGAGACGAGCGCCGGATTCAGGAAATTCATTCCGGTCCCGCCGAAGATCTCCTTTGCGAAGATCGTCCCGAAAGCCGTTCCGAGTACAACCATCCAAAGCGGGATCGTCGGCGGGAGCGTGAGGGGGATCAGCATGCCCGTCACGAGGAAGCCTTCGTTGATCTCATGCTTGCGGATCATCGCGACCAGCGGCTCGATGATTCCGCCGGTCAACATCGATGCGCTGAGGATCGGCAGGTAGTGGAGCGCGCCGAAGACGATGCAGTTGATCGGGTTCTTGAAGTCGAAGCTGAGCCCGAGCACCTGGTAGAGGCTGGTTTGCCACTGATCGAGCGGTGTTGCACCGTGGGCGATCGCGAGCAGGGCCTGGTAGCCCGTGTTGAACATCGCCATACCCATACAGGGCAAGAGGGCGAGTACGACTGTGATCATGAGTCGCTTGTTGTCGATTCCGTCTCGCACGTGAGAGGCGGTTCTCGTGACTTCCCCGGGTGTGAAGAGTCCCGTGAATTGGGCTTCCCACAGCGGATAGAAGAACTCGAGCTTGCCGCCCTTCTCGAAATGGTGCTTGACGTTGAGGTGAGCGTCCTTCAGGAACTGCATGGCTCCCTCAGCCCTCCTTCTGGATGATTTCGAGGTTTTGTCGGAGCAGGGGGCCGTAGTTGACCTTGCCTGGGCAGACGTAGGTACAGAGAGCGAGATCTTCCTCGTCGAGTTCGAGCGCACCGAGGCTCTCCGCCCGTTCGAGGTCGCCCACCATGAGGGCGCGCAGCAGGAAGGTCGGCAGGATATCCATCGGCATGACCTTTTCGTATTGTCCGATGGGCACCATTGCTCGCAGGGACCCATTCGTATTCGTCGTGAACCGGAAGCGTTCGGGCGTCCGGATCTTCGACAGATAGATGCCGGTCATCGAGTGGAGGTCGGAGCCCGGCGAGAGCCAGCCGACGAAAGCCTGTTCGCGGTCTTCTTCGAGGAGGCTGATCTGCCTCTCGTAGCGGCCGAGGAAGTCGAAGGCGTCGCCGTGGGTGCGCTTGCCCGAGAGGACAGAGCCCGAGATGGCGCGGATTTCCTTCGTGGGGGCGGCTGCCGCAGCGCTGTCGATCGCTTGCGCGATATCCGACGAAACCGCCTCGCTCACACAGGCGCCGACCCGGGATCGCTCGAGCCGCGGATCTTCGATGTTTGGTCCCGCGATCGAGATCACTCGCGAAGGGTCGAGACGTCCGCTCGTGAAGAGCCGGCCGATCGCAGCGACATCTTGATAGCCGAGGTGCCAGACCGATTTTTCACGGCTCACCGGGCGGAGCGTATGGATGTGAACGCCGACGGTTCCCGACGGATGCGGTCCGGCGAAGCGTTCTACCTTCACGCCGACAGGTGCATCAGCGGCGAGCTCGGAGTGCTCAGCGACACAGAGATAGGTCGGGCCGTCGAGCAGCTTCGCCACGAGCATGGCGCCCAACCGGAAATCATCGAGCTGATCGGCGAGGACGACCTCCGGCAGCGGTGCGAGCGGGTTGGTGTCCATCGCCGTGATGAAGAGCGCCGCGGCGCTGCCCGTCGGAGAGGGAACCCTGCCGAAAGGGCGAACGCGTAGCGCGGTCCAGAGCCCGGACTCGACCAGTAACGCGCGAATGCCGTCGCCGGAAAGCGTGTTGGGGGCGGCCCCGGAGAAATTCTCGAAATTTGCGAACTCATCGTCGCCGGGGGTGCCCCTTCGCTCGCCCTCCGACAAGTCGATGACCACCGATTGAAGCGCGCGCTTGTCCCCGCGGTTGATGCCGAGGATCCGGCCGGCACCGGGGGCGGTATGGAGCACGCCCGGCTGCTTGCGATCCTCGAAGAGGACCTGGCCGCGCGTGACCGCCTCGCCCTCTTCGACGTGCATTCGTGGCTTCATGCCCGGGAAGTCATCCGCCATGATCGCGACACGCGTGCAGGGGGATACGCCCCGAATGACTTGCAGTGGTCTCCCGGGAATCGGGAGGTCGAGGCCCTTCTCGATCTTGTGCAGTGACATGCTTGCTCTATTTCAGCTACTCGCTGTCGAATATCGATCATTCAACGAGAGCAGTGCTAGTCCGCGGGGCAGCGTCGATGGGTTCGACGGTCTTCCTGGCGCGGCTGAAAACGAATCTCTCCGTCCCATGGCACAACCCTTCCGTTCGCTCGGCTCCCGAACCCACCCCGGGCCTCGATGATGGTCGAGGCTGCGAGCGGCGCGGCGGTCGCTCAAAGGACTGTGTGCGAAAATGGGAAGTCAGCGGTCTTGCAAAGATTCTGCCTGAAGGAACGGGCCAGAGAGTAGAGTCCCGGCGGGGGATTTTCAACTGAATTGCGTAGGGATGAAGGGGGCAAGATCGGGTTCGCCGCTTCTTCCTTCGCGCGCCTCGGGGGCAGGCGGACTCTGGATCGCGCGCTGAATCCGATCGGGTTCCGAGAGGTAGGGGGCTCTTCTGCGCGTGTGCCTCCGGTTTCGGGGGCAGCCCCTCCCAGATGGCCGAAATCGGAACGAAGAACCCTTCTGGTCATCGGCCCATCTCGAGGTGTTAGGCGCCGTCCTAGGTGGGTCGCCCGTGGGCGGGGGGCTCCGAAGGCCATTCGAAGACCCGCGGGTCCTCGAATTTTCACGATTTCGGTTGAAGGGCCTGCTCCCCTCAAGGTACGATAAAGCAGTTCTTCGATTCGGTGCAAGGGCGAAGAGGTGCGGCGGTCGGAAACGGGCAAGGTCGAAGAGGGCGGGAGGCCGGAGAGACAGCGAAAATTCATTTCAGTTGAACCCCGCCGCGCTCAACGCATGTTCTGGGTTCGCTCCGGCATCCAATTGGTCCTCGATCGGTCTTCGACAGGAGATCTTTATGAGAGAACCCAATCAAATCCTGACGGCGCGGGACCTAATGTCGACGAGCCTGGTCACGTTCAGGCAGGAGCAGACGATCCTCGACGCGATTCAGGCCCTGACCAAATACGGTGTTTCCGGTGGGCCCGTCATTGATGATGAGGGCCGGTTCATCGGGATCCTCTCGGAACTCGACTGTCTCCGGATGCTGGCCTCGGACGAGTTCTACCAGGAAGAGCAGGAGGAAGGCGCGCTCGTTTCGCAATTCATGACGAGTGGCGGCAAGACGATCCCCCCAGATCTCGGTATCTACGCGATCTCCCACTATTTCTTGACCACTTCGATTCGGCGCTTGCCGGTGCTCGCGGAGGAAAAGCTGCTGGGGCAGATCAGCCGACGGGATGTCCTGCGCGGGATGGAGGAGATGAGTCGTAAGCGGCTGGTCCGAAAGCGCTACCCGGACTATCTGCAGCCGGCCTGAGTCTCTCTGCGCGTCCGCTTCTCCGATGCTGCTCCCGAATCGATCTCATTCGGTGATCAGCGGTTTTCGCTGGACGACGCGATCGTTCGCGGAGCCCGTCACGCTCCGCCCGTGACTCTCGTGGAGCCGGTCTTCGAGTTCGAACGCCGGATCGGATTTACCGGGATTGCGCCTCGGAATGCGGGCGTAGGGGTCAATCCGCGCCGAGAATGATGCCGCTGGTCGGGACACCGGTGCCCGCCGTGACGAGCACATGTTCAACGTTGGGTACCTGGTTCGCCGCACTCCCGCGCACCTGGCGTACGCCCTCGGCGACTCCATTCATCCCGTGGATATAGGCTTCGCCGAGTTGTCCACCGTGCGGATTGATGGGCAAGGCCCCACCGAGTTCGATGCGCCCATCTCGGATGAAATCCTTGGCTTCCCCCGCCTTGCAGAATCCGAATTCCTCGAGCTGGGCGAGTACGAAGGGGGTGAAATGGTCGTAGAGGATGGCGGTCTGGAGATCGTCCGGGCCGAGTTCCGCGGTCTCGAAGAGCTGACGCGCGACGAGCCCCATCTCGGGAATTCCCGAGATATCCTCGCGGTAATAGCTCGTCATCATCTTCTGATCGGAGGCCATCGCCTGAGCTGCAGCGCGGATCATGGCCGGCTTTTGTTTTAGGTCCCTGGCGCGCTCGGGCGTCGTTACGACGACGGACACCGCACCGTCACTCTCCTGACAGCAATCGAGGAGTCGCATCGGTTCGACGATCCAGCGTGAGTTCTGATGGTCTTCGAGGGTGATCGGCTTTTCGTAGAACCAGGCCGCGGGGTTCGTCGCGGCGTGTTTTCGATCCGCCACCGCGATGCGTCCGAAATCCTCGGTGGTCGCTCCGAAGGTGTGCAGGTAGCGCTGGGCGAACATGGCGACCCAGGCCGCGGGTGTGAGGAGGCCATAGGGTGCGTACCAGCCGAAGCCGACCTGCTCGACGGTGGGTGCGCTCGCTCGGTCCTGGACGCCTGCGCCGAAACGCTGCTCCGACCGTTCGTTCATGGCGCGATAACAGACCACGACTTCGGCCGCCCCGGTCGCGACGGCCATGGCCGCCTGATGGATCGGTGCGCAGGCGGCCCCGCCACCATAATGAATGCGGCTGAAGAAGCGCAGATCGTCACCGCCGAGGCTTCGGATGACCTCGTTTTCGGGATTATTCTCCATCGTGAAGATGCTCATCCCGTCGACGTCCTTGGGCGAGAGCCCGCAGTCGTCGAGGGCGGCACCGATGGCTTCGATGGCCAGCTTGAGTTCGGTGCGACCCGAACGCTTGCTGAACTCCGTCTGGCCGACGCCGACGATCGCCGCTCTATTCTTGAGATCGTTCTTCATCTTCATGGGAAAGCCCTTTTTCGGCGGGGATTCGATAAGGCCGATCGAATGTCGAGCCTTCAGCCACTCAGACGGGAAGCGCGACGAGGACTCTGCCGGTGACGTGGTCACCGAGGCCATTGTGGCCCCGCAGCGAGACTTCGATCGTGCTCGTCGCCTCGTCTTTGGCGGTGACGGCTCCTTCGATGGTCATCGTGTCACCCGGATAATTCGGTGCGCCCAACCGGATGTCGACCTTGCGCAGTCGCGCACCGGGCCCCGTCCAATCCGTCACGAAGCGCCCGACGAAGCCATTGGTCGTGAGGATGTTCATGAAGATATCCGGAGAACCACGCTCCTGGGCGAGCCCGGGGTCGTGATGTACGTCCTGATAGTCCCGCGACGCGATCGCTGTCGAGACGATCAGCGTTCGGGTGAGCGGGATCTCGAGGGTGGGCAGCGCATCTCCGATCTCGACGGAGGTGAAGGCGCGCGTCTGCGTCCCATCGAGCGACGCGGCGGCGCTCATTGGAGGATCGCTCCCGGGTCGACTCCTGCGCGTGCTTCGTCGGCGATCAGGTCGCCGAGACGCGAGAGTTGTTCGTTGGCACCGCCAAGGGTCATCGCGATGTGCTTGAGGCGGAGGAAGTGGCGGTGGATCGGATAGTCGATGTCCGCTCCGATCCCGCCGTGCAGGTGCTGGCATGTATGCGAGACGCGATGGCCGCCGACGCATGCCCACCACTTGGCGACGGCTGCGGCCTTGTGGGCTGTATTGCCGCTGTCGAGTCGCCAGGCGGCCTGCCACATCGTCGAGCGCATCGCTTCGACATCGATATACGCGTCCGCCGCACGCAGGGCGACACCCTGGAAAGATCCGATCTCGCGACCGAATTGTTTGCGCTCGCTCGTGTAGACCGCGGTCTGTCGCAGACCCTCGTTGGCCACGCCCACCGCGATGGCGGCCAGTGCGGTGGCGGCGCGTGGTTCGAGCCAGTCGATGATCTCCTCACCCTTGCCGGGCAGGGCAAGGACGGCGTCGCCTTCGACGCTCACGCCATCGAGGCTCAGGACAAATTGTCGTTCGTGCGCCGTTGTTTCCTGCTGCGCGAGGGAGACGCCTGCGGCATTCGGCTCGATCAAGAAGAGGCCGAGGCCATCCTCGCTCGAGGCGCTCACAAGAATCTGGTCGGCGGCGGCCGCGTAGGGGACGCAGACCTTCTCTCCCGAGAGGGTGTAGCCATCACCCGAGGCCACCGCTTGCGTGCGTGCCTTGCGCGAAAGGGCGGGGGCACCGATCTCGAAGAAGGCCGCGGTCAGAATGGATTCGCCCGAGATCACCTTGGGCAGGAGCCCCTTCTTCAGATTGTCGCTGCCGAATCGCTCGATCGGGAGCGCGGTGTAGACGACCGACTCGAGGAGGGGGACCGGGGCCAGATTTCGGCCCGCCTGTTCGAGGAGGAGGCAGAGAGCGAGATTGCTGAAGCCCTGGCCGCCGAGGTCTTCCGAGATCGGGAGGCCGATCAGGTTCGCCTCGGCGAGACTCGCCCAGAGTTCCCCGTCGAAGCCCGGTCCATCGTCGTCGCTTTCGACTTCACGCAGCCGGTCGAAGCTGGTCGAATCGCCGAGGATCTGTTCGGCGAGCTCCTTGGCCGCCTCTTCTTCGTCGCTGAAATTGAAGTTCATGTAGGTCTCCGTTTCTCTCGATCGTTTGCGACGAATCCGAGTCGCTTTCTTTCGGGTTGAGAGGTCTCGTAGGTTGAGCGCTTCGATTCGCCCGAAGGCGATGCGAAGCGCGCGGATGGGTGCGTCTAGGCGTCGACGATCCTGAAGCGCGGTAGGGTCAGCCGCTCTTCCAGCTCATCGAATTGGACTTCGACACGCATCCCGATTTCGATCTCCGCGTCCGGTCCCTCCGCAAGCTCCGAGATCAACCGCGGCCCCTCGTCGAGCTGGACGAGGATCACTGGATGGCCGATTTCGAAGGGCGGGATATGTGGATGGTGATGCCGGACAAAACTGTAGATCTCCCCCTTGCCCGACATTTCGACGGGCTCCCATTCCATCGAGGAACAGGCCGGGCAGCCGGGCCCCGGTGGATGGCGGAGGTTTTCGCAGTCCGTGCAGCGCTGGACGAGGAGCTTGCCTTCGGACGCGCCCTCCCAGAAGAAGGTCACGTCCTGGTTCAGACTCGGGCGTGGCCGACCCCCTGCGATGCGAGGCCCGATCACGGGCTCCTTTTCTCCCGTGTCCCGCTTGCTCTTCGCAGACGGATCGGAAGCTGCGGGCGGTCTGAATTTCAAGATTCGAAAGCGCATCGTTCCGACGATTTCGCCTCGGGCATCCCGGAACGAATAGAGGCTAGTCACGAAATGCCCCACACCGAGTCCGGTCTTCTTCTCCGGTGAGACAGATTCGAGTTCGACCTCGTGGGTCAGATCATCGCCCGGCACGAGGTCGCGCAGATACTCCTGTTCGCAATTGGTCGCGACGACCGATGTGAAGCCGGCCTCGTCGAGCAACTGCATGACCGACTTATCATCGCTGGCGCTCGCGGCGTGGGCCTTCTCCTCGGCCGTGCTCGGGCGGAGTCCCCGCATCGTCCACGCCTGCAACATCACCGGCGGCGCGATCACGCCTCCGCGCTCCGTGGTCGATGCGAATTCCGCGTCGAGATAGGCGGGATTGCGATCGCCCATGGCGTCACACCAGTGATGGATCATCGCGATATTGATCGGGTAGGGGCAGGTTCCGGGTGCACCGCCCGAAGTGCCCTCGAAAGCCTGGAGGGCTTTCAGTAGGTCCTCGGCGCGGGAATCCTGAGACGCATTCTTCGGCGTTTCGCTCATGGCTGGCTCGGGCTACCGGGGCACGCGCGGCATGCGCAGTCCAGCCATCGATACGATCTCGCGCTGGATCTCGTTGACCCCGCCACCGAATGTGTTGATCGTGCCGAGGCGCGCTTCGAGCTCTATCTCGCCGTTGATCTGGGCGGCGGGTGAGCCGGACTGGACCAGGGCGCTGGGCCCGACGATCTCCTGGAGTAGCCGGTAGACTTCGAGGACGGCCTCGGTTCCGTAGATCTTGACCGCCGAAGCATCCGCGGGATTCACGAAGCCGGCTTCGAGCTGGGCTGCCATGCGCCAATTGAGCAGTTTCATCGCTTCGATCCGCGCGAAGACCTCGGCCAGGTTCTGCTGGACCCACGCGAGGTCGAGGACTTTTCCACCCTCCGGCGTCTCCGTGTCACGGGCCCATTCGATCACCCCTTCGGTTCGTGCGTAGGTTGCGGACCCGAATGCGGCGAGCCCCACCCGCTCGTGATTCAGCTGGGTCGTGATCAGTTTCCAGCCCCCGTTCACGCCGCCGACGACGTTCTCCTTGGGGACGCGGACATCGTCGTAGTAGGACATCGCGGTCGCTGAGCCGCTGAGCGTGTGGATTGGGGCGGCGCTGAAGCCGGGCGAATCAGCGGGCACGATGAACATCGTGATGCCCTTGTGCTTCTTGGCCTCGGGGTCGGTGCGCGCTGCGAGCCAGATATAGTCCGTGTCGGTCGCGCCACTGGTGAACATCTTGGTGCCGTTGATGATCCAATCGTCACCATCGCGGACGGCGGTGGTCGACAGGCTCGCGAGGTCGGTTCCGGCATTGGGTTCGCTGTAACCGATCGAAAAATGACATTCGCCCGCGAGAATGCGCGGGAGGTACTCGGCCTTCTGTTCCTCGTTGCCGAAATCCATCAGCGCCGGACCCACGGTCGAAACGGTGACGAAAGGGAAGGGCGCGCCGGAGCGGCGCTGCTCTTCGAGGAAGATCATCTGCTCGACCATCGTCATGCCGCCGCCGCCGAATTTCGTCGGCCATCCGACGCCGAGCCATCCGTCCTTACCGATCTGCCGGATCATTTCGCGGTATTTCGCACCGCCTTCCATCCCGCTGACCGTCGCGCGGACTTCGGGGGTCATCAGGTTGTCGAAATAGGCGCGCAATTTCGTGCGAAGGGCCTTCTGCTCGGGGGTCAGGTCGATATGCATCTTGTTCGTCGCCTCTGAAGGGACCCCTCACTTCTCGTGGCGAAAAGGCTGCGACGAGTCGGTGAGGAAGTGCTGGGAAATGGGCGGCGATCGCGATGCGGACGCCGCGTAGCCCGGAGACTATAACGGCGAGATTCCGGAGGTGAAACACGTTCTACTGCCCCGGCGGCATACCCTGGGGGGTTTCTGCTCCGCGAAACCATCCCCCGAGCGGGTCTTCGGGGTCGTACCGTATCGGTGGGTCAGCAGACGGCGGCTGTCGAGTCGAGAGGCTCGGTCGAAAATGATCTTTCGATCTCGTGGACTGAAGGCCTTCGTTCTGCCTCCTTTGTGGGCTGAGGCGGGCGGACGCGGGCCGGCGGGTGGGTCGATTCCTTCTCTCGGCTTTCCAGCATGCACTGAAAAACGAGTCGCGCGCATCGATCGTTGGTGCGGGGCGAGAGGTTCGATCGATTACCTATTTGTTAGTCGTTTGCGAGTCCCGCGTTCACATCGCGTAGGACTGCGAGAATGCCCTCGCCGTATTTGTTTGCTTTGGCCTCGCCGATGCCATGGGCGAGCGTGAGATCCTCCTCTCGTTCCGGAGAGAGGCGGGCGAGTTCTCGCAGGGATCGATCGCTCGCGACGACGTAGGGTGGGACGCCTTCGGCTTCAGCCGTCGTCAGGCGATGGATTCGGAGTGCTTCGAAGCGCGCTTGCGCAGCATCATCCATCGGCAGGTCTTCGGGCCCCCCCTCGCGCTTCGCGGCCTGGCCCCTGCGCCGGATGACGAAGGAGTGTCCTCCCCCGGCGTCGCTCGATGCAGTGCCCGTGCGTGGGAGAGCGCCCTTCTCAGGAGGAAGTAGCAGGCGCGCCGCGCGTTCCCCCCGCATGACCGCCACACCGGTCTCCGTCAGCGTGGCGACAGGACGATCGCCGCCTTCGAAATCGACCCACCCCGCCGTCACACAGCGCCGCAGCAGTTTCGTGAGCCAGATTTCATCGCGGTTCGCGAGAATGCCGAAGGTCTTCGTCAGGTCGAGGCCCGAACTTCGCAATCGCGTATCCGCCTGGCCCCGCAAGAGCGCGACCGCCGCGCTCAGGCCGAAGCGTCCATGGATGCGGGCGATCGCGGAGAGCGCCTTGCGCAGCAGCAGCGTGACCTCCTCCTCGCTCTCCGTGTTCGCGAGCGATTGGCCCGAAGCCATGCGCTCACACACATCACATCGCCCGCAACCGGAGAGGGTCTCCTCTTCGTCCCCGAAATAGCGCAAGACCGCGTCGTGTCGGCAGCTGCCACCCTCGGCGAAACGCATCAACTCGAGAAAGAGCGACCAGCGATGGCGCGCGCTCTCGCTCGCTGCACGCTCGGCGCCGGGGTTCGATTCGAAGCCGTGGGCTGGCGAATCCGATTCGATCAGCGCACGACGGCGCGCGAGGTCACCGGGGCCGACCAGCATCTGCCCGACCGCTGGATCGTCGTCGCGCCCGGCGCGCCCGACCTCCTGGTAATAGGCTTCGATCGATCCGGGCGGTGCCAGGTGGATCACGGCGCGCACGTCGGAGCGGTCGATTCCCATCCCGAATGCGTTCGTCGCTGTGATGACCTCGAGTTCTCCTTCGGCGAAAGCGGTGTGCACCTCCTCGCGTCGCTCGGAGGTCAGCCCGGCGTGATAGGACTCGGCTCGCCAACCACGGCCAATCAGCCGATCGCGCTCGGATTCGGTGCTCTTGCGGGTTGGTCCGTAGATGATCGCGCAGCCACGTTTTGCACCCGGCTCGCCGAGGGTTTCATGGAGGACGCGGTCGACGGCTCGGCGACGATCGCTCGCTCGCTCGACCTCGGCGACGCGAAGTGAGAGGTTGGGTCGGGCGAAGCCGCGAACGAGCTGAGACGTCTCGGGCGGAAGGGAGAGTCGAACAAGGATTTCGTCTCGGACGTAGGGGGTTGCGGTGGCCGTACAGGCCAACACACGCGCTTCCGGATGCTCCGCGAGGACCCGCCCGATCTCGAGGTATTCGGGACGAAAATCGTGGCCCCACTCGCTGATGCAATGGGCTTCGTCGATCGCGAAGAGGGGGCACTCGATCCGGCGCAGGATCTCTCGAAAGCGCGCAAAGACGAGGCGCTCCGGGGCGACGTAGAGCATCCGCAGGCGTCCGCCCTCGAAGGCATCGAGGCGTCGGGCCATCTCGGCACCGTCCAGCGTGGAGGCGAGGAACGTCGCCTCGATTCCGAGGCACTCGAGGGTGTCGACCTGATCCCGCATCAATGCGATCAGCGGTGAGACGACGATGGTCGTTCCCGGCAGGATCAGCGCGGGTAGCTGGTAACAGAGGCTCTTGCCGCCGCCGGTCGGGGCGACGAGTAGCAGGCGCCGTTCGTCGAGGAGCCCCTCGATGGCCTCCCGCTGGCCCGGGCGGAATTCGGCGTGGCCCAGGCGCGCCAGACCTTCGGAAAGGGCGTCGGAAAGGGCATGAGGAGGAGACGCGGAGCCGGCCAGTGGATGATCCTTCGGAGACTGCTCCGGGCAGAGTCGTCTGATGGAATGCTACGCGCGGAGGCTAGCACGACTCGCCCTCGGCGAGGCGGCGTGAATGCTTCGATTCGGGCACTCTCTCGTGGGGCGGTCTTCATCCGTCGCCAGCAGGGAGGAGGAAGCGTCGATGGTGGAAATGAAACTCGTCTACGAGGGCGGACTGCATACGAGCGCGGAGCACGGGCCGTCGCGGGCCTGCGTCGAGACGGATGCGCCCGTGGACAATCAGGGCAAGGGCGAAGCCTTCTCTCCGACGGACCTGCTCGCGACGTCGCTGGCGAGCTGCATGCTGACGACGATGGCGATCGCGGGTGACCGCATGGGTTGGGAGCTCGACGGAGCTCGTGCTCGGGTCGAGAAGCATATGGAACTCGTGCCGCGTCGACGGGTGGGACGCGTCGTCGTCGAACTCGACCTGCCGGCGGGTTTGCCGGGCGACGCGAGGGGACGTCTCGAGGAGGCCGCTCGCGGCTGTCCGGTTGCGGTCTCCCTTCATCCGGAGACGGTGATCGATCTGTCGCTGCGCTGGCTTTAGAGGTCGGGTCCGCTGACGAGACGGGGGCGAGGGATGGAGCGATATGCGATCTACGGCGATCTGGCGACGCGGGAGACGCTTACCCTGGCGAGCGTCCTCCACGTCAAGGGGGTCGCCGCCGACTACATCGAAGAAACGGCTTCGCTCTCGCTGGCCCTCGCCAGTCGCGCGGGTCGCGAAGAGGGGCCCTTTCTGAGAACACCGGAGGGATTCGTTCTGGCGAATCTCCACTCGATACTCGAGTTCATCGAGCGCGTTTACCCGGATCCCTCGCTGGTTCCGACGAAGCCGGTGCGCCGGATCTGCCTTCGGCTGATCGAGGATTGGCTGGAATTGTGGCTGCCCCATTGGCCCAGGCGGTCCTGGGGAACCCTCGAGCGGCTGGGTGCCCACCTCGGTTCCGCTGGCTTTCTGCTCGGCCGGCGTCCGACCCGAGCGGATTGGATTCTCGCGGGATGGCTCGAGAGCGAGGTATTGGTCCACGCGCAGGCGCGTTTACATCTCGAACGCGAAGCCCCGCGTCTGGTCTCGCTGGGTGAAGACCTGCTCGCTCGGGAGCTTTCCCTTTCCGAAGAGGTCGATGATGCGATCCCGATCTCGCTGCTCGGGATTCTCGAAGAGATCGCGACCGACTATCACGCCTATCTCGCGCATAACCATCAGGCACTCAAGGAGCACGAGGAAACTGTGCCGATCGATCTCGGCCTTGGCCTGCAGGCACTCCCGATTCAGAAGGTCGCGGAATCCAGACGGATCGATCTCGGCCGTGAGATCGCTGAACTCGATCGCCCCATCCGAAAGCGGGTCACGGAGTTGCTCGAACCCGTCGGTGCCTGGCACGCGCTGACTCTTCCGCCGGCGCTCACGGAGATGGATCCGCAGGATCCGCGAAGCCTCTGAGCGACTGCGGAAGAGAGTTCTGGCCGAAACCCTCGAGTGGTTCGACGAGGTGTCTCGGAGGGCGACCGCGTCCGGTCAGGCTAGCTCGCCCCGCTCGATGGACTCGAAGAGGGCATCGCCCTTGATGCTGCGAGCGACGTCTTCGAGCCAGGGAAATTTGCGAATCGTGTGGCCACCGTCGACCGTCAGGCATTGCCCGGTGATCCAAGCGGATTCTGGGCCGGCCAGGAAGCGGATCGCGCGGGCGATATCCTCGGGTGCTCCGTCCTTCTCGATCGGCTGTTCGGCCAGAAAGGTGTCCACGAGTGGCCGATTCTCGAAGATGGCGTCGGTCGCGCCGGTTCGCGTCAGGCCCGGCCGGACCGCGTTCACGCGAATGTCGTATTGTCCAATCTCGTCGGCGGCGACCTTGACGAGCTGATCGCAGGCGGCCTTCGATGCACAGTAGGCGGACAGAAAAGGGGAGGACAGGGTGGAGGCGGTCGAGGATACGATGACGATCGCCCCCCCTCCAGATCCCACCATCGCAAGTCCGGCATATTTGATCATTAAATAGGTGGGGCGTATATTCATGTCGATGGTGGCACTGAATTCCTCGTCTTCGTAACCGAGCACGGGGCAGTAGTTGGCGCCGCCCGGGATCGTGATGGCGATGTCGAGCCCCGTCTCTCCCGCGGCTTCTTCGACGGCTGAGTGGACCTGCTCGCCATCCATGGCGTCGCAGATTCGCGTCGAGAGCGAGCCCCTCGCCTCCGGGACGGCTTCGCGAAGGGATCTGGCCGCCGCTTCGAGGCGGTCGCCGTCCCGGGCGCAGATCAAGAGGTCGGCGCCGTCGTGCAGGAGCGTCTCCGCGGTCGCGAGGCCGATTCCGGCGCTCGCACCGAGGACGATCGCCCGCTGACCCTTCAGGCTATCCGGTCCACCGATCTTGTTGCCCATATTAGTGGCGTTCTTCGACGGCATTCGATCCTCCTCGTCTTGTTCTGGATCGCGTCGCTGGTACGATCCCGGTTCTTCGCCGACAGGGTGAAGCGATCTGGTGAGGCCGGTCGAGCCCCTCGATTCCGACGAGGCGGGTGTCCGCGTTGCTTCCTCCGGCAATCCTCGAGGGTCGGGTCATCGGAAGGGTTCGCGAAGGCGTTCTCGCATTCACCCCGGCCGATCTTCTTGATGCGATCGATGGTTCATCTCCAAGTCGGTCGTCCGGGCACGTCCCAGCGCAGCGGAGGTGGAGCTTAGTCCCTACCGCGCCGGTCTTCGAGGGATACGACGGGTGCGTGTCCGGCGCTTGCCCCCAGGAGCCGCACGTCCGGGGCTCCGACGCGTGCGGC
The DNA here is from genome assembly GCA_002719955.1 of Deltaproteobacteria bacterium. GTDB lineage: Bacteria > Myxococcota_A > UBA9160 > UBA9160 > UBA4427 > UBA4427. The sequence continues at coordinate 86,476 of PBFW01000008.1, forward strand.
GTCCGCGGTCTGGTCATCGGGCTGGGTCTGGCTTTCGCGTTCGGCGTGAACGCGTGCGTCGTAATGCTGGATTTCCCCGGACAGGGTCGCCTCGTCCCAACCGAGGATCCCGGCCATCAGGCGAGCGGTGGGGCGAGCGGCAACGACGCCTCGGTCGAAGGTTTCGATCGAGATGCGCGTTCGGCGGGTCAGGACATCGTCGAGATGGAGCGCCCCTTCGTGGGAGGCGGCGTAGTGGATCTCGGCGCTGAGGTAGGTCGTTGCGCCTTCGAGGGGGAGACCGAGGGCGGGTGTTTCCCGGATCAGATCGAGGAGTTCCTGGGTGCGCGCGCCGTAGCGATTCAGAAGATGCTCGATCACGTTCACGTGCAGGCCGGATTCTTCGGCTAGGGCTTCGCGGCGATTCCAATGCGCGCGATAGCCCGCGGCGCCGATCAGCGGGATCGAGTCGGTGCAGCTCTTGGGGACTCTCTGTTCCAGGCCGCGCGCCGCGATGTCGACGACGTCTCTGGCCATCACGCGATAGGTCGTGTATTTGCCACCCGCGACGGTGATCAAACCCGACACGGATTGGCTCACGGCGTGCTCGCGGGAGAGCTGGCTGGTCGCGTCGCTCTCACCCTGGAGGAGCGGACGCAAGCCGGCGTAGACCCCTTCGATGTCCTCGTGGCGAAGTGGCTGAGCGAGGACCTGGTTCACGCGGTCGAGGAGATAGTCGATATCGCGCCGACTGGCGGCGGGATGCGCGAGGTCCAGATTCCAGTCGGTGTCGGTCGTGCCGATGATCCAATGGTTCTCCCACGGAATCACGAGGAGCACGCTCTTCTCGGTTCGCAAGATCAACCCCGCGTCGCCATGGATCCGATCGCGGGGAACGACGAGGTGGATCCCCTTCGAGGCGCGTACGTGGATGCGGCCCCGGCCGGCGTGTTTCTGGACGGAATCGGTCCATACGCCGGTCGCGTTCACGACCTGGCGCCCCTCGATTTCGAGAACCCGCCCCGTTTCGAGACAGCGCCCGGAGACGCCCGAAACGCGCGTGCCGGACATGCGGAATCCCTCTGCACGGACGCTCGACAGCGTGATGGCTCCATGAACTCGCGCCGAGCGAACCAGGGCGAGGGTATGGCGGGCATCATCGACCTGGGCATCCCAGTACTGGATCCCGCCGATCGTGCGGTCGCCGCGCAACCCCGGGAAGCGAGCGAGTACGCCTCGCCGCGTGAGGTGGTGATGGCGCGGAAGCGATCGCTTGCCGGCGAGGGTGTCGTAGAGGAGAGCGCCGGCGCCGATATAGCCACGCTCCCAGAATCGATGCGTCAGCGGAAAGAGAAAAGGGATCGGCCGCACGAGGTGAGGACAGAGGCGTTCCAGCATGAGCGTCTGTTCGGTGAGTGCCTCACGGACCAGGCGAAAGTCGAGCCTTTCGAGATAGCGGAGACCGCCGTGAATGAGTTTGCTCGAGCGGCTCGATGTTCCGGAAGCCCAGTCGCGCTGTTCGATGAGCGCGACCGAGAGTCCGCGGCTCGCGGCGTCGAGGGCGGTCCCCGCCCCGACGACGCCACCGCCGATCACGACGACGTCAAAAGTCTGCGTGCTGATGCGATCGAGATCCGCGCTTCTTTGGGCCGGATCGAGACGGGCCGGATCCATGGTCGGTTTCCCCTGAAAGCGAGCGTAGCGCTCAGACTTCGAGCGCCCGATGGGTGGCGGTCACGTCTTCACGGATCGTCTGTTGGATATGCTCGGAGAGGGGTCGGAAAGCGATGGCCATGCCCCGGGGAAGAGCGTGGCGATCGGTCGGGTCGCCGACATTGGTAGAGAGGATGGTGCCGGCCACCAGAAGCCGGCCGCGATCGACGGGCAATTCGAGAGCGATCTCAGATCCGATGATCCAGGGTCGGGGCGTGACGAAATAGGCGCCGCCGGGAGAAAGGCTATAGCAGCGAGCGGCCTTCTCCCTGCCGGATGAAATAGGTGCGCGTTCGCCATTCCTTTGGAGCGCCCAATTCTCCTTGGTGCGCACGTTCGGGAAAAGGTGCGCGCGCGGGGTTGATCTGGAAGCGCAGCGCGTGCCGACCGAAATGACCGAAAAGTGCGAGGCCGACACCCGCCTGCCGGATCTCGAGTCGACGCGCGTCGCTGGGCGCTCGGCCGAACGCGATGGGGACGAGCCTGGGGGAATGGGTTCGGATTCGCAGCTTTGCCAACTCGGCTTCGAAGTCACTGGGCTGGATTTCGCTTTCGGGAAGAAGCACGATCGTGGGCGGTCATTCCCCCCTGGGTGTTCTCGGAGGCCTCCGCGATCGACTCCGCTCGCGCGATGGGGGCGGGCAGGGATTCCACCTCCCGCGCCAGCGTGTGCTGGAAGGGGCTGGCGGGTTCGATCACCAGGATCGGATCCGTCGAGGGGCGCGCCAGGAGCGGTTGATTCCAGGGTTTCATCGCGTTCTCTGTTCATATCCCATTCGAGCCCGATGATTCCGGCTCCGATGCACTCAATCGGTGTCACCGAGAATTCGCTTGAGGCGATAGACTCCCGATGCTCATGGCAGACCCGACCGATTCATCGTCTACGACCGGATCCCGTACGTTATCCGACCCACCTCGCGTTCGCGCAATGGCTGTCGAACTCGGTCTCGAGGAGCCGGGAACGCTTCTGCGAGCAAGGAGTGCGCAGCGCATCGGCATCTCGGAGGAGGATATCCATGGCTTGCGGATCGCGCGGCGCTCCGTCGACGCTCGACGTCGCGGGCGGACACACGATCTTCGCTTCGTCTATCACGTCGATCTCGATCTCGATCCCGTCGTCGCGCGAAGCGCCGCACTCGCGAAGGCCCTCAAGAGCGGTCGCGCCCGTGAGATCGAAAGCCAGGTGTTATTCGAAGTTTCGGAGGTCGATCCGATGTGGCGTCGTCGCAGGGTCGTCATCGTCGGCGCCGGGCCGGCGGGGCTCTATGCGGCGTGGACCTTGGCGACGAACGGAGTGGCGGTCGATCTGATCGATCGAGGCCCTGCGTTGCGCAAACGTGGGCGGGCGGTGGCTCGGTTCACGGCGACGCGAGAACTCGACCCCGAGAATAATCTCCTCTTCGGAGAGGGGGGGGCCGGGACCTATTCCGATGGAAAGCTCTATACGCGCACTCAGCATCCCCTGGCAGGGCCGATCCTTCAAACGCTCATAGATGCCGGCGCCGACCCCGAGATCGCCTTCGACGCGCGGGCCCATATCGGGACGGATCGGCTGCATCGGATCCTGCCCAGACTGCGTAGGCGCCTCGAGGAGATGGGTGTTCGCTTTCATTTTGAGACGCGCCTCGAGGGGCTTGTCCGCTCCGAGGCGAGCACGGTGAGCGCGCTCAGGACGTCGGCGGGTGAATTCCCCTGCGACGGGGTCATCCTGGGACTCGGCCACAGCGCACGGGACACCTTGCGCTCGCTTGCCGAGGAGGGGCTGATCCTCGAGGCGAAGCCCTTCCAGATCGGCCTGCGGATCGAACATCCCCAGGCCCTGATCGACGAGGGGCGATACGGTCCGGGCGCCGATCTCGAACGATTGGGGCACGCCTACTATTCGCTGGTCGCGAAGTCGACCCCGGAAACGTCCGCGGTGCACAGCTTCTGTATGTGCCCCGGCGGGCAGATCGTAGCGGCCGTCGCGCAACCCGGGATGCTCTGCACCAATGGGATGAGCAATTCCAGGCATTCGTCACCCTTCGCGAATTCCGGACTCGTGGTGAGCGTTGGTCCGGGCGTTTTCGGCGATGGCGTCTTCGCGGGTGTGGAATTTCAGGAGGGGCTCGAGACCGCTTTCTTCGAGGCCGGTGGTGGCGATTACACGGTTCCGGCCCAACGGGTGAAGGATTTCTTGAAGGGCCGCGCGAGTTCCTCGTTCGGGCGCAGTAGCTACAAGATGGGTCTCGCCGAAGTCCGGATCGACGAGCTTCTTCCGGCCAGAATGACGGCTTCACTGCGCGGCGCGTTGCGACGTTTCGACAAGCAGATTCCGGGTTATGCCGGAGAGGAGGGCCTGCTCGTCGGGGTCGAATCGCGGAGTTCGGGGCCCCTTCGGATTCCGCGCGATCGGGAGACCCGCCTGGCCCCCGGTTTCGCGAACCTCTGGCCCGTCGGTGAGGGGGCCGGCTTCTCCGGTGGGATCATGAGCGCGGCGATCGATGGCGCGCGCAGCGCCTGGGCTCTGCTGGGTCATCGTGAATCGAAGTAGGGGCGGTCGCTGACGGGGCGTGCCATCGCCCTCGCCGAACGCCCTCGCCCCTTTGGGCCCTGCGCTCGGGGGCGCGAGCCATGATGCGCGCCCGGGAACCCTCGGCGACGCAGGCGGGGCACCGCCCGGCGGCTTTGACGACACGCGATCCCGGCGCTGGGCCCGATCGTGGCTGGCGTTGCCGCCGCTCGGCTTGCCGTCAGGCCGGTATCGGGCGCGCTCCGCGGATCAAAAGGCCTGGGCGGGCCTCCGTACACTCGCCGTCCTGCATCACGATTTCGCCGGCGACGATCGTGGCGTCGTAGCCTCTCGATCTCTGGAGGAGGCGTCTCGCGCCACCGGGCAGGTCGAAGGCCATCTCCGGTCGTTGCAGCGACAGATTTTCGAAATCGATGACGTTGAAGTCGGCCTTGTACCCCGGCGCGATGATCCCGCGATCGAAGAGCCCGTAGACCGCAGCCGTGTCCTGTGTCATCGCCTTGACCGCCTGTGCGATCGATACCTTCGGACCGCGCGTTCGATCACGCGTCCAGTGGGTCAGCATGAAGGTCTGGAGTGAGGCATCGCAGATCACGCCGCAATGCGCCCCTCCATCGCCGAGCGCGATGACCGCACGGTCGTTGTTCAGCAACTCGTACATCAGGTCGAGGTTGCCGTCGCTGTAGTTGAAGAAGGTGAGTAGCAGCAACTCCTTGCCCTCGTCACGAAGCATGAAGTCATAGAGGACCTCGTCCGCGGGTTTCCCCTCGCGCGCAGCGATCGCCCAGATGCTCTGTTCCGGTCCGGGTTCGTAGTCCGGTGGATCGCCGAGCGGGAAGATCTTCTTGAGCATCGCCGGATTGTCGAGCAGGCTGCCGAATCCAGCGCTCGAGTCGCGATCGGGGCCGAGGATTCGCTCGCGCACCGACGGATCCTTCATGCGCTCGACTCGCTGGGCGAGCGGCAGGTCCTGGATCTCCAGATAGGCGGGGCGGTTCAAGAATTGATTCGCCTCGGTCTGATGTCCGGTCAGGATGCCGAAGGGCCGTGGCGCGAATTGGGCCAGTAGGTTCGCACCTTTCGATTGGCTCTTCTCGCAGATCTCTACGAGTTGGCGCCACTGGTTCGGTGCCGAGTCGAATTGCAGCATGGCGAAGGAGATCGGGCGTTCGATCTCCGCAGAGAGCCGCTGCATCCACTCGATCTCCTCGAGGGCCGCTTCGATCTTGTCTCCGCCGATATCGCCCGCCGCACCCGCGCCGGCCAGCTCGAAGACACCCATGCCGAGTTCGCCGAGCGATCGGCCGATTCCGAAGAGCTCATCCTCGGCGGCGAAGGTGCCGGGGACGGGCTCGCCGTTGAGCGCGGTGTGGCCCCGGGTGCGCGAAGTCGAGAATCCCAGCGCGCCCGCCTCGACGCCCTCTTTCACGATCGCCGCCATCTCGGCGATGTCCTGCGCCGTGGCCGCTTCGTTACGCGCCCCCCGGTCGCCCATCACATAGGTGCGGACGGAGCCGTGGGGTACGTGCGTTCCGAGGTCGACGGCTTTGGGCCTGCGTTCGAGTGCGTCGAGATATTCTGGAAAGGTCTCCCAATCCCACTGGATGCCTTCGGCGAGTGCGGATCCCGGGATGTCCTCGACCCCTTCCATGAGTTCGATCAGCATCTGATGCTGGTCGCGTCTTGCCGGCGCGAAGCCGACACCACAATTGCCCATGACTGCGGTCGTCACACCGTGCCAGCCCGAGGGCAGCAGATGCGGATCCCAGGTCGCCTGGGCGTCGTAATGCGTGTGGATATCCACGAACCCGGGTGTCACGAGTCGGCCATCGGCATCGATCTCTCGGCGGGCCTCGCCGACCGCCTTGCCGACCTCGGTGATCTTGCCGTCGCTGACGGTGATATCGCCCGTGAAGGGCTCCGCGCCCGTTCCATCGGCGATCTTGGCGCCGCGAATGACGAGGTCGTGCATGGTTGATCTCCTAGATTTGATCGGGGACGAGAATGCGCTCGAGGCCGTGCCGATCGCCTCGAGCGGGGCAATTCGCTGCTCAGGAGACTGGCAGTCGCGTTGGGGCGTCGCAAGGGTGGAACGGGTCTCGAGACGGATCAGGTGCTGTCGATGGCCGAGAGGCGAGGAGGGGGCAGCTCGTGCGTTTATGCGAGGACGTTAGAGCGTGATCTTCGCGGTGCCCATGACGGGCGTCTCGCCCTTTTCGTTCTTCAGCGTCAGGTCGATCTCGATCATTTTCGACTCTTCGTCGATATCCGTGACAACGCCGCTTGCGGTCGGTTTGGAATCGACGAGCAGCGGCGCCCGAAAGATCGTATCGATGTTCAGGACTTCGGCATTAGGCGCCCATCTGTGGATCAGGGCGACGAGGATCCCCTGGCTCATGATGCCGGGCACGATCGCGCCGGGAAGTCCATTCTTGCGGGCATCTTCGTGGTCGATGAAGCGACCCGCCTCCATCATGGCGGCCTTGGCGAAGACCTTCACATTGGGCAGTGAGACATTCGGTTGGATCTCCGGGAGTTCCTCTCCGAATTCGACGTCTTCGAAATTCTTGTGTGCAGCCTCTTTCATGTGGATCCGCTCTCAATCGAATTCGCGTTGGACGAGGCGCCAATCGACGGTCGCCAGGGGGGCGCCGCCCTCGTTGTAGAAATTCATCCGGTGGACGATGAAGAGCATCGAACCCGAGCGCCCCGATTTTTCGAAGATATCGGCGATCTCGCTTCTGCCCTGGATCTTGTCACCCGGGCGCACGGGCGCGTGAAACTCGACCGATTTACCCGCGTCGAAGCAGCGATGCATGTCGACGGGAAAATCTTCGGGCATCGCCCGCGTGCCGTGGATCCGGGTGAGGTAGTTGGGGACGGCCTGGAAGTCGGCGTCCTCGGGATCCGTGAATCGGGGCAGTGTCTCTCCGCACGCGGTCGCGAAATCGACAAGGGATCCGGTCTTGGCGTGGAGTTCGATCTCGTCGAAGACATAGCCGGTGAATCTGGCTTTCAGTTCTTCTGCGTTCATGTCATTCCCCGCCTGAGTGCGCCGATGGGTGCCATTTCGGGTGTCCCCGCGGAGGTCTTGCTTCGGGGGGCGGCGACGAGCTTCGTTGATTTGGGACGCGTTGTCGAACCCGGTTGGAGCAGCGCTCAGCGGCCTGATTCGGGGAGGGTCGCTTCGAAACGCCCCTCGGAGAGCGCCTCGACGAGTCCGCTGATATCCCGGATCTCGTCCTCGAATCGGGTCGCACAGCGGCCGATATGGCTCACGATATGGGCGTCTGAACCACCGATCGAGTTCCAGCCGTATTTGTCGGCGTAGGCCTGGGCTTCCTCGTTCTCACCCTCGCGGCTGCCACCGTTGAGCGTCTCGATCGTTTGGATGCCTTCGACGGGGCCCCGGGTCTCCCAATGTGCGCACATTCCGACCTTGGGGCGACCGGGATGGCAGGGAATGGCGATGGCTCCGGCGCGTTTCGCTTCTGCGAGGACCGTCGCGAGCGGGTTGTCGATCTTCGCAAAATCGAAGGCGACTCGAAGGTCGTCGTTGACACCGAAAACGAGGACGTGGCCGTATTCGGTTTCGACTTCACTGGCCTTCAGGATGAGTAGGCCGAATCTGTCCTCGAGGGCGCGGTAATCGTTCGCCTCATCGAATTGCCGATGTTCGGTCAGGACGAACCCATCGAGTGGCAGTTTCTTGCGCTGGATCCACTGACAATAATTCTCGACCTTGGCGCGACCGTCGTCCGAGGCGACGGAATGGGAATGGAGGTCCAGTATCATGCGGGAATGAACCTCGGCACACCCAATTTATCCCCGTTCTTCGCAGGGGTGGGGACGAAGTCGACCTGGACAGCCATCCCGATCGAGACCTCGTCCGGGTCGCAGTCGACGATATTCGTGAGGAGCTGCGGGCCCTCTTCGAGCTGGACATAGGACACGATGTAGGGGACCGCGGCGCTGAAAGCGGGCATCTGATTTTGGCGGACGACGGAGTAGGTGTAGACCTCGCCGCGACCGCTCGCGACGAAATATTCGATGTCGTCGGAGAGGCAGGTCACACAGAGGCCGCGTGGCCGATGCTGCACGGCCTGGCAGGCGCGACAGCGCTGGAGCACGAGTTCTCCTCGACCGCAGCCCTCCCAGTAGGCGCGGGTTTCCCAATCGATCGCGGGGGCGTGGTATTCGGGATTCGTTTTTTTGTCCACCATGTAGATTGCCCCTAATTCGCGCTCAGGATGAGTGTCGCACCGCTATGCATCAGACCGAGATAGCCGCCCGTACCATGAGCGAGCGCGACTTCAGCGCCCTCGACCTGGCGTTCGCCGAGTCCACCGCGAAGCTGCCGAACTGCCTCGATGACCAGATAGATGCCGCGCATGCCCGGATGATTCGACGACAACCCACCGCCGTCCGGATTGACGGGTAGATGACCCCCGAGGCCGATTCCGCCTTTCTCGACGAAGGGGCCACCCTCCCCCTTCTGGCAGAACCCGAGGTTCTCGAGGGTGCATAATACGGTGATGGTGAAGGAGTCGTAGATCGTGCAGAGGTCGATCTCGGAGTGGGAAAGACCGGCCATCGCGAACGCGTGTTCGCCGGATTGTCTGGCGGCGATCGTCGTCAGATCGGGGGCACCGATTTCGCGGTGTGCAACGGACTCGCCGGTCCCGCGGACGATGATCGGCCTCTTCTTCAGATCCTTCGCGCGTTCGAGCGATGTGACGATCACGGCGCCACCGCCATCGCTGATGATGCAGCAGTCGAGCAGATGGAGCGGATCGGCGATGACGCGACTCTCGAGGACTTCTTCGCGCGTGATCGGTCGCCGCATCTTCGCATGAGGGTTGAGCGAGGCGTGGTGGCGTGTCGAGACGGCGATATCGGCGAGCTGTTCGGGGGTCGTGCCGAATTCGTACATATGTCGTTGGGCGACCATCGCGTAGGACGATACGAGGGTCATGCCGTAGGGCGCATTGAAGGCGGAAGCCGGGTCGCGGCCACTGGAGTCGCCCGTGCCGATCGCCATTGCCTCGGAAGCGGCCGTACTCCCGTAGAGAATCAGCGCGACGTCGCAGAGCCCCGAGTGGATCGCCGCCGCCGCGTGAGCGACGTGGGACACGAAAGAGGAACCACCGATATTGCTGCCGTCCATGTAGCGGGGCTTGATATTCAGGTATTCCGAGAGCTGGACCATGCCCATGGCCCCCATGGCCATCGTTGCCCCGAAGACCCCGTCGACGTCAGAGAGCGTCAATCCTGCATCGTCGAGGGCCTCGCGCGTGCATTCGCCCATGATCTGGAAGGCGGTTTTGTCGGGGGCCCAGCGGCTCTCGTATTCGTGAATGCCGGCGATCGCGATTTCACCCGAAAAACTGTTCTTTCCCATGCTCAGAGGGCCTCTGCGACCCGGCGAATCTCGCTTGCGAGGGCCTCGGGTTTTTCGAGTGGAAGGAAATGGGCAGCCCCCTCGACTTCGATGATCGAAGCCGAACCGAGAGTTCCTGCCAGAGATTCGGCTCGAGATCGGCAGGCGTCGTTTTCGGCCTGGCCGTTGACGATCGAGACCGGGCAGCGGATTCCCGAGCCACCGTCGAAGGCATCCGACCAGGCGCGACTGGCTTCGAGATCCACCAGCGTCGCGCGTGGATCCGTCCGGATCCCCTCCATATAGGCGCGTCGCATCAGTTCCTGACCGCCCTCCTTCCAGACCCGGCTGGGATCGAAGGGCCGGGGTGCCTTTCCTCGGGTGACCCGGCGCATCGTCTCGATCGTCTCGTCTTCGATCCCTAGCGCGAGGCCCGCGCCGCATAACACAAGGCCCGCGATCGAATCGCCTCGGGTACGCGCCCACTCGAGGGCGACGAGGGCGCCCATGCCGTGGCCGACGAGAATTGGCCGCGTCGCGTGGCACCAGCCCGCGACCCATTGTGCCATCTCGGTCATCTCTGCGATCGAGGGCAGCGAGTCGAGGCGACCTGAACGACCATGACCGGGTAGATCGAATGCAAGGGCTCCTCCGATTCCGCTCTCCTCCGAGAACGCAGCGGCGGCCAGCAGTTCCGTGAACACCGAACTCTGCAGCCCAGCATCGTGGAGGCAGAGGATCGCCGGACCCGACCCGAGGGAGGGCGGATCCTGGGGAAGCGTCGTGCGTCCGGTATGCCGCACCAGGATCGGTACCCCGTCGCGGCGTATGTACTTTTCGGGCATGGGCGGAACTCCAATCGTTGGGCGATCGCGAAGTGCTGTCGATCTCCTTCCAGGTGCGCTCGATACGCCCTGTGGATCTCTAGGAATTGGGCGGGCCGCTCGGGATATCCCTGAACGCGATCCCTTTGTCGGCGCGTGCGTCGGAGGGGAGCCCCATCACTCGTTCGGCGATGATATTGCGCAGCACCTCATCCGTTCCGCCCGCGATTCGGAGGCCGGGGAGCGAGAGGTAACGCTCCTGCCACGAAGCGGCGGCGGGCGTCGCTTCGGGATCGAGCAGAGCGCCGGATGTCCCGGCGAGATCCATCGCGAAGGAGGCCGCTTCCTGTTGCAGCGCGGCCCCCACCAATTTGCCCATGCTCGCCTCGGGGCCCGGCGGGCGCCCCTGGGAAATCGCGGTCAGTGTGCGCAGCGAAGTATTCTTGAGGCCACGTGCTTTGACGATGTAGTCGGCGATCTGCTCTCGGACCTGGCGATCCTCGATGGCCGGCGCGCCGTCGACCTCGATCTCGCTCGCGAAATCGATGAGTTCTTCGAGCGCGCCGATCCCCATGCCCGAACCGATCGATTGGCGCTCGTTCATGAGGGTCGTGAGCGCGACCGTCCAGCCGTTGCCGACCTCGCTGATGCGCTGGTCGTCCGGAATTCGCACGTCGGAGAAGAAGACCTCGTTGAAACCCTGGGCCCGGTTGACCTGGGTGATCGGCCGGATCTCGATGCCGGGCGAGGTCATGTTGACGACGAAATAGGTGAGGCCGGCGTGCTTGACGACCTCTGGGTCGGTGCGCACGACGAGGATGCCCCATTCGCAGATATCGGCACCGCTGGTCCAGATCTTCTGGCCGTTCACGACCCATTCATCGCCGTCCTTGACGGCGGAGCTACGAAGTCCCGCCAGGTCCGAGCCGGCGGAGGGCTCGGAGAAGAGCTGGCACCAGATATCTTCCCCAGAGAGCAGCCGCGGAATCCAGCGCTCCTGCTGTTCGGTCGTGCCGTGGGCGAGGATCGTCGGACCGCACATGCCGATGCCGATCGAGAAGATGTTGGCGGGCAGCTTGAAATGGCCCTGTTCTTCGTTCCAGATCACGTTCTCCATCGGTGTCGCGGCTCGTCCGCCGAGTTCCTTCGGCCAGGTGATACAGGCCCAACCGGACTCGGCCTTCTTCTTTTGCCAGGCCTGCGCCTCGGCGACGATTTCGGGCGTCAGGAGTTCGCCGATGCCGTGGTCGGCCTCGTTCGGGTCGACGGGTTCGGCGTTGGCTTCGAGCCAGCTGCGCGCTTCGGCGCGGAAGGCCGCTTCTTCGGGGGTATCGTTGAAATCCATTTTCGAGCTCCTCTGATTCGGAGGGCGGGGCAGGTCGCGATTCGCATGGCCCCGATCGGACAGGTTCTTCCATGAGCCCATTTCATGGGGCTCCGGTCGAGGTTCAGGCCGCGGCTTCGGCTTGCAGCCGGTCGATCAGCAGATTTTTCCAGTATTTTGGAGTACCGAGTGAAGCCGAGAGCAGCTTTGCGCGTCGATAGAAGAGGTGGCAGTCGTACTCCCACGTGTATCCGACGCCTCCATGGAATTCGATCATCTCGACCGTGGTGTCCTCGAAAGCCTCGCAGGCGGAGATGCGCGCGATCGCGCCCGCCGTGGCGAGTTGCGGATCATCGTTCGCGAGCGCCCAGGCGGCGTAGTAGGCGTTGCTGCGGGCGAGCTCGATCTTGCACCAGAGATCGGCCATGCGGTGTTTGATCGCCTGGAAAGCGGCGATCGGTTTGCCGAAGGCATAGCGCCCGAGGATGAACTCGCGCGTGATTTCGAGCGCGCGCTCCGCAGCGCCCACCTGCTCGAAGGATTGCAGGACGGCGGCGGCATCGAGGAGTGCCGCGATGCCGGCCGCATCGGCGCCGTCGAGTACTTCCGCATTCCCACCGTCGAAGTCGAGTCGCGCCTGGGAACGGCTCGGGTCGAAGGAGTCGAGGGCTTTTCGCTCGACTCCGTCCCCCTCCAAATCGACGACATAGAGCGCGACCCGATCGTTTTCCTTGGCCGCAACGACCGCCATATTCGCGATGTCGCCGTCCGCGACGGGCGTCTTCACACCATAGAGCTTCCCTCCGCTCACCTTCGTGGCAACGTCTTCGGCCGCGTTCTGGCCGGGCTTTTCGGAGAGCGCGAAGGTTCCGATGGCGGAGCCGTCGGCCAGCTTCGGAAGCCAGGTCTTTTTCTGGGCTTTGCTGCCGAAGCGGATGATTGCCTCCGTCGCGACGTAGACACTCGGGCCGAAGGGAATCGGTGCGAGGGAGCGGCCCACCTCGTAGGCGATCATCGCCAGTTCGAGATGGCCGAACTCGGCGCCGCCATATTCTTCGGGAACGACGGCACCCTGCCAGCCCATTTTCGCCGCGCCCTTCCAGAGATCAGCGGCGTAGGGTTGGTCGCCCTCGAGGATTTCACGACAGCTCGAGAGCGGTGAGTTCGCCTCGAGGTAGTCCCGCGCGGTCTGCTGTAGGAGCTTCTGCTCATCTGAAAAATCAAAATTCATGACTGGGATCTCCGTGTGCGCCTATGTGTTGATTCGCACCGCTCTCGTGTGGGGGTGAGAGAGCGGCCCCCTGCTTGCAATCGCGCCCCCTCTCGGTTGGCTACATTCCATGCGGATGAAGCCTGTGGGTCGCCGGCCGGGAGCGTGTCCCGCCACTCGAACTCGTCAGCCGATCGAGAATCGCGGAATATACGTAGGTGTCAACATTCTCAAGCAGAACCCGAAGCCGGGAGGATGGAATCCGAGCTCGTTTTTTCGCGGTTCGGGAAGTATGAGATGGTGCAGGGAGATCTGATTGGATGGGCTTCTGGCCTGTGCGGCGGAATCGGGCGCCTCGCCGCGGCCGCCTGGGCCGTGGGCCTGATCCTGACCGCGCCCGGCGGCTTGGCTGCCCAGACGTTGTCGCTGGAGGAGACGGAGTCGCTGGTTCGCGCCCTCTACTACGAGGGGATGCCCGAGGAGCGGGCCGAGCGGATCGGTCCCGCCGGGTGCGTCCGTCTCCTCGAGATGCTGACGGATCCAGGGGAGAGCCGGAGTCACGGTCAGATCCTCGTGGCGATCGGGCTCTGTGGCCCGCCGGGCGGCTTCGAAGCGATCCGTGATTGGGCGGAGGCCCCTCGATCGGGAGAGGTCGACCGCGCCACCTTCCGCGCCTGGCAGGCTCTGCCCTTCGCGCTCGGTCACCTCGCCCGTCACGATCGGCGAGCGCTCACGGGGCTCGAAAGGCGACTGAACGACGCCGAACTCCCGGATTGGACTTTTCGGCATCACCGGGGTGCGCGGCTGCTCTCGCAATCCAGGCGCTCGGCGGCGACATGCCTGGCGCTCACGGGCATGCCCGAAGCGGGCGACGCCCTGGATCGCGCCCGAGGCAGCACCTCCGATCCGGGATTTCGCGCCCACCTCGACGAAACGCGGGCGATGCATCGCCGATCGGAACGTGCCCGCCGGGTTCGCCGCGGAACGCACGGGTCCTCTCCATGAAGTCCCTGCTGGATCGACAGGGGAATTCGCGCCGCCCTGTTGGGCGCAGCGCTTTCGTGTGGGCAGCGCTCGTCGGGCTGGCCGCCCTCCTCTTGTGCGTACCCAGGGCGGGGGCGGCGCCGGAGGTCGATCTGCATGAATTGACCTGGTATGTGCATGTCGATCTGATCAATGCGGGTCTGGGCGAGGATCTGGATTATTGGCAGGGCGTTCTCGACGAGCTGATGTCGACTTCGAATAAGCTGCTTGAGGGCAAGCAGGGTCCGATCGACCGATCCTGCTGTACGCGGCTCGCGGCCTCGGTTCCGCTCGTGACCTTCGGGGCACCGGGGGACGGACTCGATGTCATCGATACGCCCGCGGAGCAGGGTGCGATCTCCGCCATCGGGACGGGGTCGAGCGCCTTTCTCGTCGACAGCATCACCTATTGCGACGGCGCTTCGCCGGGTGCGATCGGATGTGCGCTGAAACCGGCTTGCACCGGGAACCCCAATGACGATCCCAAGGTCTGGATGCTGGTGACCGTCGACGCTTTCGGGGACGGGACGCTGGCTTCGGTGATCGCCCACGAGCGAGGACATAACGCCTGCCTGTCGCATATCACCGGGGCGCCCTGTCAGCTCATGTCGGACACGATCTTGACACCCGGTCTCGGCGCCTGCCTGGGCGCCACCGAATGTAGCCACTATCGAGCCGGTCGGACCGAGCTCACCAGCGGGGTCGGGTGTTCCTGCCACGACGACATCTCGGGGATCCTCGCCGATGGAGCGATCTGCAGCGAAGGGGGCGGCGGAATCTGTTCCGGTGGGCTGTGCGGAGGGATCGCCGGGGATGCTCGAGTCCATCTTCTCTCGGCCTCAGATCCCGGTGACCTCGGTGGGCCGCCCGAGGATGCGATCCGCGTCTCGGGGCTCTCGGGAGATTGGGCGAATCTCGGACAGATTTCAGCGACCGCCGATGATCTCCGTGCGATGGCCTATGCGGTCGATTCGGAAACGCTCTACGGAATCGTGCCGAGCGTTTTCGACGATCTGGTCGTGACCCTCGATTCCTCGAGCGGCGCCCTCATTTCCTTCATCGGCGCGATCGCCAACGGCACGGATGAGATCGTCTCCATGGCCTACGATCCCGGGGAGACCCCCGCGGCGAACGACGATCGCCTGATCGTGCTCGAGGTCGAGGCCGGCGGGTCCGGGGGAGAATTCCGCTCGATCGCCCCGGCCTCCCCCTCGATCGCCCCTCTGCTCGGCACGTTGGCGATCGGCCCGGCCGTCCATTTCAGCGGGATGGCCTACGACAGCCTCCAAGAGCGACTCTTCCTGGCTTCTTTCTTCGAGCCGACCGGATTCTACGAGGTGGATCTCGCGGGCTGCAGCCCTTCGTGCACGACGACCGCGCTGTCCACCTGGACCCCGCGCGCCTGGGAGAACGCGAGCCTGGCTTTTTCTCCCGACACCGGGATGCTCTATCTCGTCGGAAACCTGACCTATGAGCCCGGAAGCATTACGACGACCTTCTACGCCGTCGTGGACCCGATCACCGGGGTGAGTAGTGATGCGATCAGCCTCGACCGGTTCACTCCTTCAGCGCTCGCCGCCCTTCCCGAGCCCGGGTTCCTGTCCGGGATGACAACGGGCTTCCTCGCTCTCGTGTTGACTTCTCGTCGACCTCGAGACCCCCCCGCCTGAAATCCATTGCGACGACCCGGTCGGTCGCGAGTTCGCAGGCAAGGGCGCCGCCTCGACGAGCGACTTGCAGCACGGATCCGCCCCACGAACGGCTTGGTTTCCCGTCCGAGGGCGGCCCCCGCGGCCGCGTTCCACACGATGCGTTCGGTCCCGAGCGTGGTTTGGCTATTCGCCTCGATTCGTCGCTGCATTTTTTCGTTCTCCTGGCGATGTCGCATCGGGATCCGGACGGGCCCCTCCGGCCACTCCCCTCGTCGATGTCACGGGCCTCGAGCCCCTTCCGCCAAGGGGATCCAAGCCAGCTTCTCCGATTCGATGTCGGGATCCAGAAAGCGAGAACCCCTCCGGCCAATGGGGTGGGAGGGGTTCTCGTCGCCTCGGGCTCCGCTTTCGGGAGCATGTCGAGGTGTGTTGCTGACTAATGCTCGATCACCTCGATCCGACAGCGGAGTTTTCCTCCCATGTTTCTCGTGATGTCTCCGAAACGGCCCTGACGGCTGGTGATACGGGGGTGGAGAGTGCTGCTCGGGCATTGGGCGCTTGTGCCCGGTCGTTTTGCGAAGCGCGCCGAGTCCGGATTCAGGGCCGACGCTTCGCCCATCCAATCGAGGCTGTGATCGCTGCGGCTGCCCCCAACCGAGCCCGCTACTCCGGTCGAAAGGCCGACCGAAATCTTCGGGGCAATCGCGATCGCGATCGTCTCGGCCGTCTTCGGGTTCACCGGGTTCTTGTCCGTCGTGAGGTACATGAAAGGGAACTCTCTGAAATCTGTTTGGGGGTTTGTATCGGCTGCGATCGTCAGAGTCAAAGACGAATCTGCATGCTCACACAGATACAATGATGGAAATCAGTCGGGGGTCATCTTCGGGTCGTCGAAGACGGGTTGGATCGGGATTTCGGTGATCGAGATTCGACCGCCCATGCAGATGTCGATGTCGTGGCCAGCGAGGCGTGGGCGCGCGTGGAAATCGCTGACCCAGTGGAGATCGCCCCCACGGTCTTCGTATCGAAAGGCGTGGGGGCTCGGGTCGAGGGGGCAGAATACGAGATCGTGTCGCACGGATTCGTTCGCCGGGTGGGGGAGGTTCACGTTCCAGAACCTTCCCGGTCGCGGCGGTCGGGCCAGGAGCGTGTCGAGCGCCGAGCGGGCGCGCTCGGCGCTGGCCGACCAGTCGGGGATCCGGTGCCGCCCGACATATTGGGAGATCGCGATCGCGGGAAAGCCGAGGATCGCCGCCTCACGCGCGGCGGCGGCGGGCCCGGAGACATAGGTGTCGACACCGAGGTTTGCGCCGTGGTTGATTCCGGCCACGAGCCAGAGACCCGACGCTCGGGCGGTTTCTCCGAGTTCTCTGCGGGCGAATGCCGCGCTGCGGCCCAGCGCCACCCGTGCACAATCCGCCGGTGTTCCCCCGAGGCCGAAGCGCTGGGGCCCGAGCGCCTCCAGCCGCATCGGCTCGTCGGTCGTGACCGCGTGACCCACGCCGCTCTGGGGCCCGCTCGGGGCGACGATGAGGCATTCGCAGCGTGGTTCGAGGACCGAATGGAGGGTTGCGAGCCCCTCGGCATTCACTCCATCATCATTCGAGAGAACCAGCGGCATCGTCATTCGATCCATCCGTGGAGAGTCTGCGGGGAGGGTGCCGACCCGATGCGGATCAACTGCGTTTCGAGGCGAAAAAAGCAGCCCCGGTGGTGGGAACCCCCTTCTTCATTACTGTCGATTGGACGATAGCTTGAGGGTCCGCTGATTGGGCAACATCGAGTTGGCGGATCGGGCAAGATTCGATCGGAGATGACCCCCCTGAAGATTTCAACAGAACAGATGATTGCGCTGCACGGATTTTTCGCCGGGGCTGCGGCGGTCGGTGAAGCATCACTCGCCGAACTCAGCGGGTGTGAGACCGAGATCGAGGTCCAGGAAATTCGCTGCACGCCGCTTTCCGATTTCGGGGAACGGGGCTTGTGCCTTTCGGAGGATCTTGTGGCCGGCGTCATGGGGCGCATCGAGGGGGTCATGCCCGGATCGCTCAACCTGGTGATCGAGCCCGAAGAAGCATTCCTCTGGGCGCGTCTGGGGAGTGACGGCGATCCGCTCGATGTCTTCGTCGAGATCGGCCGACGGCTGCTCGGTGGGATGACGACGGCGATTTCTCAGATTCTTTCCGGCGAGGCTTCCTTCGAAGGAGCGGCGCTGGTCGAGGAGCCGGAGCTGGCGATGCTCGTGAAGACCCACGCACCGTCGGACACCCTGGTGTTCTCGATGCGCATGCGGATCGACATTCGTGATGAGGTCGTGAGCGCCGTGTCCCATATGCTGGTCGAGCCCAAATATCTGGCCCGGCTGCTGTCGGTGCTCTCCGCCGCGAGTCATTAGCCCGCCTGCGGCCCAGCGCCCCCCAGAATTCTTCTCGGCGGCTCCTCTTGCGGGATCGTGGTGCCGGGTGGGTTCGTCGCCGCTCGTCGTCGAGGAGAACGCTACGCTGCGCGGCATGGCGATCCTGCTCATCAGACACGGCGAGACCCCCGGTAACCGCGACCGCATCATCCAGTTTCCCGAGACCCCGCTCTCCGATCGCGGACTCGAACAGGCGGCGCGTCTCGGCGAGAGGCTCGCGCGCGAGCCGATCGGCGAGATCTGGGTGAGCGATCACAAGCGCGCTCAACAGACCGCTGCGGCCGTCGAAAGGACGACCGGTGCGCCGCTCGAGGTCCTCGTCGATCTGGGCGAGCGCAGCCTCGGCGATCTCCGTGGGACACCCTACTCAGAACTCGGATTCGACCCCTTTGCCGCCGGATACCAGCCGCCGGGAGGAGAGAGCTGGGAGATCTTCCACGAGCGGGTTGATCGCGCTTGGCAGCAGATCGAGGCGCGTTGGCTCGAATCCTTCGCCGATCGCGAGGAGACGAGCCATTTCGCGGTCGTCACTCACGGTCTCGTGCTGCGCTCGCTCTTCGAACGTCGCCTTCTCAGCGCGGCGGAACTCGAATCCCACGCCGATGACCAGCACCAGGTCTCGATCGCGAATACGGCCATCAGCTTCGTCGAGCCGACTCGCCTCACGTCGGGGGGGCTCGGATATCGTGTCGGTCTGCTCGCCTGCACGGCCCATCTCGACGCCGACACGGCGCCGCGCACGAATCCGAATGTGGGCATGTGAAGACGCCCCATCCCAAGCGTGATATCTACTCGTGATGACTGAACGAGCGTCTCTGGGGGAAGCGCGCGAGGTCCTCTCCGAAGTCTTCGGCTATCCGGATTTTCGTCTCGGGCAGGGTGAGGCCATCGAGGCGATTCTGGCCCGTCGAGACACGCTCGTGTTGTTGCCGACCGGGTTGGGGAAATCGCTCTGTTACCAACTTCCGGCGTTGGTCGAGGCGCGCCGCGGTATGGGCACGACGATCGTCGTCTCTCCTCTGATCGCGCTGATGCAGGACCAGGTCGGGGCGCTCGTCGCTCGGGGGATCGCGGCGGGATCGCTTCACAGTAACCAGGAGGATGCGGATCAGCGCGAAGGGGTCGCCCAATTCCTGCGCGGGGAACTCGACCTGCTCTACGTATCACCGGAGCGGGCCGCCAAAGCCAGCTTCCGGCGAATGATGGCGCGTACGCCCATCGCGCTCATCGCGATCGATGAGGCCCATTGCGTGAGCCAATGGGGTCACGATTTCCGACGCGACTATATGCTCCTGAGCGAGCTTCGGGATGTCGTCGAGGCGCCGATGATCGCGCTGACGGCGACGGCGACGCCGATCGTGCTCGAGGAGATCAAGAAGCGGCTCGGTCTGGAATCGGCGTGTGTAGTGCGGACCGGTTTCGACCGCCCGAACCTGGCCTTCGCCGTCCGCGCGATTCGCACCGAGAAGGCGCGCACCGAAGCGACCCTCGTGGAGATCGACAAGGCCGGGATTCGCGGCCGCAGCGGTTGCGGTCGCGCAATCGTCTATTGCAGCACGCGCAAGGTCACCGAAAGGGTCGCCAAGGCCCTTCGTTCCGCGGGTCTGCGCGTTGGTCATTATCACGCGGGGCGAACGAGACTTGCGCGCGAGCGAGCCCAGCGCGCATTCGAGCAGGGCCGCACTCGGGTGCTCGTCGCGACGAACGCATTCGGAATGGGGATTGATCTTCCGGATATCCGCTTGATCGTCCACTATCAAACGCCGGGCAGCGTCGAGGCCTATTACCAGGAAGCCGGACGCGCGGGTCGTGATGGCGATCCGGCGCGATGCCTGATGCTCTTCGGGCGCGCCGACCTGGCCACCCAGCGTCGACTCTCCCAAGGCGGGACCACCAGTGCGCTGCTCGAGGAGAGGCGTGAAGATGCGCTCGGGGCGATCGAGCGTTATGCGATGGTGCCGCGCTGCCGTCACGGGGCACTCGTCTCCCATTTTTCGGACGAGGAAGAAGAGGGCGCCTGCGGCCGGTGTGATCATTGTCTGGGCGAGCTGGCGGACGATGACGCGGAGGTCTACGAGGATGCGCGAGCGCATCCGATCGAGATTCTTCCCGAGGATGCGAAGGATGTGATCGTCAGCGCCGTCGGTCGCCTGACACGCCCGGTCGGCCGTCGGAACCTGGCGCAGGCACTCCGTGGGGGGAAGGCGAAGACGCTCTCGCGGGGTGGACTGCTGACGATGCCGGAATACGGAACGCTCGGCGACTACCCCGAGGATGCAGTGCTGGCATCGATCGACGAGTTGCTTCGCGTCGGTCGGCTCGAAAAGACGGGACGCAAATACCCGACGGTCTGGATTCCAGGCAAGCCCGTCCGCACGCGTTCACGGACTCGCGGATCAGCGACCGGCGACAGCGATGTCGACGCCGGCATGTCGCGAAGGTCCACGTCCGCCCGCTCTCGGCGTTATGGCGGAGAGATCGCCCGCGCGCTCGACAATTATCGACGGCGTCGCGCCCGCGCGCTGGGATGGAAGACCTACATGGTTTTTCAGAAGAACGTGATGCTCTCGATCGATCGGGAAGAGCCTGAGAGTCTCGAGGCGCTCGCTCGCATCTCCGGACTCGGACCGGCCAAGGTCGAACGATTCGGGGAGGATATTCTCGAGATCGTTCGCACATACCAGAGGCCCATTCGCGAGTCAGCGCCGCCGCGACAACGGCGCCTTCGCGGCGGCCCGCCTTCGTCTCATTCCTGAAGCTCGATCTCGACCAGCACGACATGCCCCGCGGCGCTCGCGATGTCTTCTTCGCGCGGCCGCCGCTCGCGATTCAGTTTGATTCCGTAAATCATCGCGTCACGAGGGACGGCCGTCAGAAAGGTCCGCACGCCCTCTCGTAACCGCTCACCGTCTTCGAGGACCGTGACGGCTCGGCCGTGAAAGATCTCTCGCGCGATCTCCACTTCGACCTCGACCGGGCCATCCATGAAATTGAGCCACCAGCGCGTCTCGTGGCTCGAGAGCAGACGCACGATCTTGCCCTCGCGCATGAAGCTCAAGGGGGTCGTGAAGGGGCGGCCGGAGCGGCGTCCCCGATATGAAATCAGGCAGAGACTCGCGCTCGCGATCCGGTGGAAGGGCGATCGCAGCAGGGCTCGCATCGGCGGATTCAGGGTGGCGTAGAGAAGCGATTGGATCCGCATCGGAGCTGTCCTTTGAAACAGTTCTCAGGCGTTGCGATGGGTGAAGAGCATGAAGGTCACATTGTCCTCGCAATCCGCCTCCTCGTCCCAATCCCGCACGGAGGTGAACTCCTCTTCTTCGGAGTGGTAGTAAAAGGAGTTCAGGTCAAGCAGATCTGCGAAGGCGATGAGGGTCGAATGGGCCCACGAGGTCCAGGCGTGGTAGTTGAACATCGTCTTCTGCTTGCGGCCGTTGTCCGCTTCGAGATGGAAGCTGAGCTGATTCGTCAGCGGATTCGGCTCGCCGTCTCGCTCGCCGACGAGGGCGCATTTGAAACCCGCATCCTCCTGCTCTTCGCGGGTCAGTTCGTCGGTATCGCCCATCTCGGAAACGAGGCAGATCTGAGGCGTTTCGAGCATGAGGTAGTCGACGTGCTCGGTCGCGATCTTCATCAGCCGGAAGAGCTGTTTGGCGGTGAAATAGTGATGGCTCTGCTTGCCGATATAGGCGAGGGATTCGCCCTCGCTCTTGGACTTTACACTGTCCCAGATATCCGCCAGCAGGACATCGCCGAGGATATATTCCTTCGATGCCTGGGGAAGCCAGTTCTGCGTGAGTACGAGGTCGCGCGCCTCATCGTCGAGATCGATCATCAGGTATTGGAAATCCGGAAAACGGAAATGGCCGGAATAACAGAACTCTGCGGTTCCAGCCATCGGCTCGACGATCGTGCGAACATTCTGGCAGAGCTGGGTGTTGATGAAATCGGCGACGCCAAAATCGAAGGTTCCCAGCACCGACGAATAGACCTTGTATGGATCGAGCGCGTCGATCCCGCCGCGCTGATAGTCCGAGATATAGTCGTAGTTCTCGACGAAGGGCGAGTCGAAATTCTTCGTCCAGCCGAGTTCGCTGAAGTCGTGGAATCCGGAGCGGGCGATGGACTGCCAGAGATCGAGGCGTTGTCTGCGGCCGGTTGGCTTCTTGCAGGCATTCCTGAAGCCTCGCAGGACGCTGGGATGGAGCCGCGCGAGAAAAGCACTTCGTTCTTCGGCCTTCATGTTCTCGAGTTGGCAGGTCCCCTGGAGCCGGATCCAGTCGGGCTTGGCGAGCTTGCCCGTTTCGATGCGCATGAGGAGCTTGTCCAGATCCTCGGGGCTCTTGGCGATTTTCAAGGTTTCAACGTATGACATGCTATCCGGCTTCGTCTTTCAGGGGGATCGGGATCGGTTTGCGCCCGTTTTCTCGTGCGGGTCGAGTATTTTTCAGGAGGATGATTCTTCTTTACTGGGATTGGGCTTGCTCGAGATATCGCGTGAGGGAGCGATGAACCTGGTGGGCGCGATCTCCCCGCCAACCCTGCAGCGCCGTCAGAACGAAATAGGCCTGTTGCTGGATTACGTCGGATCCCCCTTCCTTGATCGCCTCGAGCGCACGCTCCGCCGCCTCGACGACCACCCCGCTGGGACACGAGCGTGTGACGAACGTGATGGCTTCGATGACGCCTAAGTCACGGCGAAAGTCACCTTCGTCGCCCGGATCTGGATCGATCGTTTCGGGTGAATCATCCCCCATCTGCGAGACGATATCGCATCCCCGTGCGACAGTCTGGGTGGTGCCCCGATCGGGCGCTTCGCGAGGGAGGCGACGCAGATGAGTCGAAACGAAATGCGAGTGGAGCGGGCCTTGTTGGGAGGGCGCTCGGTCCGCCCTGCGATGGGTGCGGTCGGGATCCTGATCGTTGCAGCGATGGGAATCGTCTCGGCACAGGCCGCTTCCGCGCAACAGGACCTGTCGAAGGTCGAGATCGAAACGATCGAGCTCGGCTCCGGTCTCGCGATGCTTCGGGGGGTGGGTGGAAATATCGGTGTGTCGGTCGGGCCGGAGGGGGTGTTCCTGATCGATGACCAGTTCGCGCCGCTCACGGACAAGATTCGCGCCGCCGTTTCGAAATTGTCGAGTGCCAGGATCCGCTTTTTACTCAACACCCACTGGCATGGCGATCACACCGGGGGGAACGAGAATCTGGGTCGCGGGGGTGTCCTGATCATGGCGCACGATCGGGTGCGAGCGCGGCTCAGCACCGATCAGGTCATGGCTGCAGGCAGCCGAAAGATCCCTGCAGCGCCGCCGATCGCCTGGCCCGTCTTGACTTTCGGGGACGGGATCACCCTGCACCTGAACGGCCATACGATCGAGGTTCGGCACGTCGGACCCGCGCATACGGACGGTGATTCGATCGTTCGCTTCGTCGAGGCCGACGTCCTTCATCTCGGCGACACCTTCTTCTCCGGGATCTATCCCTTCTTCGATACGTCGAGCGGTGGTCACATCGACGGCATGATCGCCGCCGCCGATCGTGGCCTCGCGTTGGCGGGGCCCGGGACCCGGATCATTCCCGGCCATGGTCCACTCTCGACCGCCGAAGACCTGAAGAAGACCCGAGAGATGCTGGGCTCGGTAAGCGATCGTGTTCGCAAGATGATTGGGGAGGGGCTCGACAAAGAGGCGGTGATCGCGGCCCGGCCCACTCGCGAGTTCGACGCCACCTTCGGCGGAGGATTCATGACGCCGGATCGCTTCACGGGGATCGTCTACGACAGTCTGAGCGGTTCCGGCCATTTGAATTTGTGACCCGCGGGGATAAGCGAAGCGGGGATTCGGCATCTTCGATCGGGTGTCCTAAAGCGAGGGATATTTATCATTGAGGACAAGCCGGCTTCGGGCGATCCTGCCGTCGTGGAAGCCCCGCCGGAGCACACGGCCCATCCCGTCCGCGCAGCGATCAGCGAGCCCTTGGCTCCGCCGCGTCGGATCGTCATGGTCACCTTCCCGGGCATCCAACTCCTCGATGTCACAGGACCCCTCGAAGTCCTTGCTGCAGCGACCGAGGCGACCCGGGAGCGGGGCCGCGGTCGAGGTTATGCCCTCGAGATCGTCGGGCCCGAGCCGGGCGTTGTGCGCGCCTCGTCCGGTCTGACGATCGGCGTTGATCGGGCCTACGAGGATCTGCCGGAAGGGATCGACACCCTGATCGTGGCCGGTGGATCCGGTGTCGAGGCGGCGCTCGGTGTAGCGCGGATCCGCGCCTGTGTGCGGCAGGCGGCGGCGCGGTCGAGGCGGGTCTGTTCGGTGTGTACGGGGGCCTTCCTGCTCGCGGCCGAGGGGCTGCTCGACGGGCGCCGAGCGACGACCCACTGGAGCGCCGTCGAGGCCTTCGCGCAGCGCTTCCCGGCGATCGAGGTCGATCCGGACTCGATCTACGTGCGAGACGGAGAGGTCTGGACCTCCGCAGGGGTGACGGCTGGGATGGATCTCGCGCTCGCTCTGGTCGAGGACGATCTCAGTCGTTCGCTCGCCCTCGAGGTCTCGCGCCGGATGGTCTTCTTTCTGAAGCGGCCAGGGGGGCAATCGCAGTTCGCGGCGCAACTCGCCGGGCAATTCGCGGATCGCGACCCGCTGCGGGATCTGCAGGTCTGGGTGGTGGAGAACCCCGGGGCTCTGCATACGGTTGACGCCTTGGCCCGGCGGGTCGCGATGAGCCCGCGACATTTTTCGCGGGTCTTCTCGGCGCAGGTCGGTCAATCACCGGTGCGCTACGTCGAGCGCGTGCGCGTCGAGGCGGCGCGGCGTCGGCTCGAGGAATCCGAGCGGGGGGTCGACGAGGTTGCGGTCGAAGTGGGCTTCGGGACCCCGGAAACGATGCGCAGAGCGTTTCTGCGCCAGATCGGTATCGGGCCTTCAGCTTATCGAGAACGTTTCACCGGCGCATGATGCCGACTCTACAGAACGGCGCGGCCCGACGCGCGCCCTGGAACGCAGAGCGAGGCGAAGCCGCTCGACAAGGAGAGATGAACCCGATGGAAAAAACGATTCGAGATCGCTTGACGATCGGGATCGTCCTCTTCGAGGGCGCAGAGGAACTCGACTGGGTCGGACCCTTCGTGTCGAGCTCGTGAACGAGCGAGGCGCAGTCGTCACGGGGCCGAAAGGTCTGCGAAACGAGGTCGACGCGTCTTTTGCGAATGCACCGAAATTCGATGTGTTGCTGATTCCGGGTGGGATTGGGCGCGGGCGGAACTGAAGGATGCCCAAATGCTCGAGTTTCTGTTGAAGAAGGCGAGCGAATGTGAGTGGGTGACGAGCGTCTGTACGGGCTCGGGCGTGCTCGAGGCTGCGGGGCTCACCCCGGGCAAGCGGATCACGACCCATTGGGTCTACGTGCCGACGCAGCGCGAGGAGGCCGGCGAGGCGACGACCGTTCTCGAAAACGTTCGCTATGTCCGCGACGGCTGGTTGCTCACCGCGGCAGGCGTTTCCGCCGGAATCGATATGGCGCTCTGGTTGACGGGTGATCTCTTCGGAGTCGAGCATGCTCGATCGACCCAGAAGGCGATGGAATACGATCCCGCGCCGCCCTACACCGTCGCCGCCTGATCGGCGCGTCGTGCGTGGTTTACAGCGCGGATTCGAGCGGCTTCGTCGCGATTGAGCGAGAAGCGCGAGAAGGCGAACATGCCGATCAGGATGCAGACGAAGGGAGCGCCGCCGGTCATCCCCTTGATCGTCCAGTTCACGGTCTCTGTCTGGGCCTGGTTTGCAATGAAACCCGACCCTTGAAGGGCCCATCCCGAGATCGCGATCATCAAGCCGGTTCCGAATTTCGAGGCGAGATTCCAGGCTGCCAGATAGGAGCCCTCTTTGCGTTCGCCGGTCAGATATTCGTCGTAGTCGATGACATCGCCCTTGATCGCGTAGCCCAGCGTCTGTCCGCAAGCGGTCGCGAATCCGTTGATGATCGAGCTGAGCACCATGAGTCCGATGCGACCCTCGTCCTGGAAGATGATCAGGCCGTAGCCGACCGCTTGCAGCCCCATCGCGAAGCGCCAGAGCTTGTGCCGCTCGTAGCGCTTGCCCAGCCAGACCCAGAAAGGGATCGAGAGAATTGCGGGTAGAGTGTAGAAGATGAAGACGATTCCCACATAATCAGCCGCCTTGATCACGTATTTCAGGAGAAAGGGCGTCATCGCACTGGTGGCGCCGATTCCGAAGACCTCGATGAAATATACGAAGAGCAGGAGTCGTGCGTGCCGATTGCGCACGACATCTCGGATCGCGGCGACGGGATTCTTGGCGCCCTTTCCGACGGATTCACTTCGTTCCCCGGGCAGAAAGTAGGTGCAGATCAGAATCGAGAGAGCGAGAACGAGTGCACCGATGGTCGAGATGAGCGTCGCGTTCTCTCGGGCCGATGGGTCGCCGACGATCATCGGAGTGGCGATGATGAAGGCACCTAGCATACCAATCGACAGTGCGATCTGGCGACCGGCGAAGACGCGCGCGCGCTCGTGGGGAGAGGGGCTGAGTTCGAGACCGAGCGCCATCTGGGGGATCGCGTAGATCGTGAAGGCCGTGTAGAAGGCGAGTACCGAGACGACCACCCAGCCGAGCAATGCGCCACCGGCGAGGTCGGCGGGCGGCGACCACATCATCATCACCGTCCCCGCGAGTGGAATCGCCGAGGCATAGAGCCAGGTCTTACGGCGACCGAGACGGCAGCGCGTGCGATCGCTCACATAGCCGATGATCGGATCTGACAACGCATCCCAGAGCTTCGAAGCGAAGAAGATCGTGCCGATCACGCCCGGTGCGAGCAGGAGCACGTCCGTCGCAAAATTCATGTACACGACGGTGACCATCATGAGGAGGAGTGAAGCTGGCGCCAGAGGCGCGGAGTAGTTGACGAGCGTCACCCAGCCGACGCGTTCACCTTTCTCAGGTGGCGTCGTGACCTCAGGTGGCGTCGTGACCTGATCGAGAGCCGTGGTGTGACGAGGAGCCGTGCCCAGATGAGAACCCGCGACTCGATCGGAAGCCGGCGGCGACTCGGAAGCGGCGATGCGGTCGGAGGAGGGGAGCGCGGGCTTGGACAATCGGTCTCCGGTTTGGCGAGCGCCCGACGCTATCACGCCCGCGGCGTTCCGCCTCGGTTTCGTCAGTCCAGACCGAGTTGGGGGAGGCTGCCCTCCGCGATCATCGTCAGGCTGCCCGTGCCCTGGCCGTCGATCCCGCCCCCCCGAATCGTCACCCGGACGGGCTGGATGCGATGAATGGGGCGTACGACCTCCTCACCACGCACGACGTCGCTCGCATGCGAAACGTCCCACACGTCGTGTTCGAGGTATTCATCGCCCCGCCACACCCCGAGTCCCCGGGCATCGTCGTAGCCGCCGTAGCCCAGGCCCTGCATGTCGATCGCCGAGCCGAGCGCCGTCGCTTCGACGACGACCTCGCGGTCGCCGCCCTTGCCGTCCGAGAGCAGGGCTTCGTAGGTCACCTTGCGGAAACGTCGCGGGCGTTGGTCGTCGGAGAATTCGATCGCGAGGGATGCGCGGGAGGCGAGATTCAGATGCAGAGGGGCGGCTTCGGGGTCTTCGCGGCGAGTCAACTCGCAGGTGAAATAGTCGGGGCGGCCCGCGAATTGTGCGAGCTGGAGATGGCCCCCGAATTCACCGGTCGAAAAGAAGAGGAAGGAGAAGAGGCTGCCGGCGCTGGGGGGCGGGGCGGGGCCGGTCTCGGGTTCTTCGACGCCCATGCGTTCGCGCACCCCCCATGAGTGGTCGCGGGTCGCCCACCAGTGGTCGAGTTCGATGCGCTCGCCGGCGAGTTCGATCCAGCCATTGCACTCGCCGATCTGGTCGAAACGCCGCGAATCTTCGACGATCCGACCGCGGACGCGCGTGAAACGCGGGATCTCCTCCTGGGCCGGCAGGATCGATTTCCACTCGAGCTGGGCGGCGATCTCGTGCCCCCCCCCCTCGACGATCAGTCTCGCATGATGGAGTGGCTCGATCATCTCCACGCGCATTGGCCCGCATTGCGGAACGAAGCGGGGACGAAGCGAGCGCGATACCCGCAGATTATGCTGCTTTCCTCCTCGGATCGCGACGAAGCCACCATCCATGACGTTCATGTTCGTGTAGGCGCCGAGGGTGAACTGAAGGGTGCTCGAGCCCTGCGGATCGCTGGCCGCGAACCAATAGCGGTCGAAGAAGCGTGGATCGCTGGTGCCGACGTGGTCGAAGGTGGTCGGCAGCTGGTGCCAGAGCGTGTCATCCATCGGGGTCAGCATGGCCGGTCTCACATTCTTTCTCGTCCGTCGGGTGCGGTGTCTCCGCGCCGGTCGCGAATGGGCCCCTCGACGGTTCGTCACATCGAATATACTCGGGTCGTGACGGAAACAAACGATATTCGCCCGGCGCTCGTGGGCTGGCTTCGATCCCAGATCCCCGACGCGACCGAAATCCGCGTGAGCGAGCCTCGAAAGCCCGGTGCCGGCGAGTCGAGTGATACCCAGCTCTGCGTGATCGAGATCGAACGCGCCGCTTCACTCGAGTGCATCGACGCCGTCTTGCGATGCGCGCCGCGAGCAGAGGGGCCCTTTCCGGAATACGATCTTGGTCTGCAGGCGCATGTCATGCGATCGGTGGGCCAGACCGGGATGGTTCCGGTGCCAGAGGTCCTCTGGCTCGAAGAGGATGCGGGGGTGTTGGGTGTCCCCTTCCTGGTGATGCGGGTCGTTCCCGGGGATGCCCCGCTCGACCGCCCCGCCTATCAAGCCGAGGGATTCTACCACGACGCTTCACGCGAGATGCGCGAGCATATGTGGGCCGGGACGATCGAGGCGGTGGCCCGACTGCATGCACTCGATTGGCGGGAACTCGGAGGGGGAATCGTCCCGGGTTCACGCGCGGGAGAAGATCCCGCCCGCGTATCACTCGACTATTGGACAGCCTATCTGCGAGATTTCGTGAAGGAGGATCCGGACGAGTCCCTCGAGGTCTTCGACGAGGCGCGGGATTATCTCGTCCGCGAATACCCGGCATCGAGACGCCTCTCGCTCTGCTGGGGCGACGCCAAGCTCGGGAACGTGCTCTATGCACCCGAGACCCGAGACGTCGCGGCCATCATCGACTGGGAGATGGCGATCATCGGTGATCCAGAGGCGGATCTCGCTTCGCTCCATCTCTCGGATTTGCGCGCGCAGGATCTGGCGGGCGGCGCGCGATCAGGCACACCGACGGCGGACGAACTCGTCGCACTCTACGAGAAAGCGAGTGGGGGGCCGGTCGAGAATTTCGGCTATCACCTGGTCTTCGCGACGTTCTGGCGGGGCGCGGTTCAGCTGGCCGTCATGCGGCAACTTCGCCGTCGCGGCGTGCCGATCGAAGAGGCGATGTTCCACGACAACTTTCCGATGAATCAGCTGAGGAAACTGCTCGGGTTGTCGGGGCCCTGAGATGGCTTTTCGGGCTCGGTTAGGGCTCGGTCGTGGGCTTTCGAAATCGCAGCGTCATCCGGTCGCTCTCGCCGATGGCCAGGTATTTCGCGCGATCCTCGTCTCCCAGCAGAAGCGTGGGGGGGAGCGTCCAGACGCCGCCTTCGTAGTTGGCGCTGTCCTTGGCGTTCGCATTGATTTCCGAGGTCGCTTCGAGCACGAAGCCCGCGGCCCCGACCAGCTCGATGACCCGTTCCTGGGACACGTAGCCATTGAAAGTCGACAGATCGGTCTGGTCGCTCGCGCGATGTTGGACGACGCCGAGAACCCCGCCCGGCTTCAGGACCTCGAAGAAGGCCGCGTACACCGCATCGATCGCCCCCTCGCGAATCCAGCCATGATTGCTGCGAAAGGTCAGGACCATATCTGCGGAACCGGGCTCCCCGAGGTCGATCGAAATCGGTGCGGACAGCTTGGCGATCCTCGCGGAACCGAAGAACTCCGCCTCGTTCGCGAAACGAGCGACCATGTTGGCGCGTCCGCGCAGTCGGTAGTCGGGCTGATCGGGCAGGTCGGCGTCGTAGTTCGCAGCGATATATAGGCCCTTGTCGCGTAGGACGGGCGCTAGGATCTCCGAGTACCAGAGGCCACCGGGGAGTGCTTCGATCACGGTCATGTCCGAGCGCAGACCGAAGAAGGAAAGTGTCTCGACGGGGTGTCGGTAGACGTTGCGCGCGATGTTCTTTTCGCTTCGGTGGGTTCCGATCGAGGCCATCGCGATGGCTTCGGCGGTGGCCGGGTCGGTCGCGTTTCGACCGTGTAGTCCGAGGAAGCTGCAGCCAGTCGTGACGAGTAGTGCGCCGAGTAGCGGGATCAGGGCGAGGCGATTCATCGGGTCTCCTCCTTGTAGGGCGACCGCCGTGGCGGGTGTGGCTCGCTCACGGAAGGCACTCGAGAGGTGGCTGAGTTTGCCAGATCAGTAGCCGAGATTCGATGCCAGCCAGCGCCCCGCTTCCTCGGGCGCGATTCCCATTCGCGCGGCATAGTCCTCGATCTGGTCCCGTCCCAGTCGACCGACACTGAAATAGCGCGCCTCGGGATGTCCGAAATAAAGTCCGGAAACGCTCGCCGCCGGATTCATCGCACAGTTCTCGGTCAGCCTGATCCCCACCTCTGGCGCATCCAGGAGCCGGAAGAGTGCCCGCTTCGGAAGGTGATCGGGGCAGGCAGGATAGCCGAAGGCCGGCCGGATCCCACGATAGCGCTCAGCGATCAGGTCATCGTTCGAGAGGTTCTCGTCGGCGCCGTAGCCCCAGTCCTTTCGGGCGCGCATATGCAGGAACTCCGCGAAGGCCTCCGCGAGGCGATCGGCGAGGGCCTTCACCATGATCGAGCGGTAGTCGTCGTGGTCCTTCTGGTAGCGAGCCGCCAGATTATCTGCTTCGACTCCACTGGTCAGCGCGAAGGCTCCGATATAGTCGGGCACACCCGCGTCGTGGGGTGCGATGAAATCGCAGAGCGATCGATTCGGTTTGTCGCCGGCGACAAGCGATTGCTGCCGAAGCATCGGAAAACGTGCGACCTCCGCAGCGAGGTCTTCTTTCGCGTAGAGTACGATGTCATCGTTCTCTCGCCGTGCGGGCCAGAAACCGTAGACCGCACGGGGATTCAGCGATCGCCTCGCGATGATCTCGTCCAGGAGCTCGCAGCCGTGTTCGTAGAGTTCGCGCGCCGCTTCTCCCCGTTTGGGATCGTCCAGGATCTTCGGGAATCGGCCCTTGAGGTCCCAGGCCGAAAAGAAGAAGGTCCAATCGATCAGGGGAGCGAGGTCGGCGGCCGTTATGTCGTCGACGATTCGTCGACCGAGAAAAGAGGGTCGCGATGTCTCGGCCGAAGAGAACTCGATTGGAGCGGCGTTCGCGCGCGCGTCTCCGATCGAGAGCAGGCTCTTTTCCTTGCGGCCCTCGTAGATCGCACGGAGCTTTTCCTGTTCGTCGCGGTTGGCGGCTACGAACTCTGCACGCCGATCATCCGAGAGCAGGTCTGAAACGACGTTGACAGAGCGGGATGCGTCGAGGACATGGACCACGGGCTGTGTGTGGTCGGGCGCAATTTTCACGGCCGTGTGCTGACGACTCGTGGTCGCACCACCGATCAGGAGCGGGATCGTCATCCCGCGTCGTTCCATTTCCTTGGCGACCGAAGCCATCTCGTCGAGAGAGGGCGTGATCAATCCGGACAGGCCGAGGAGGTCAGCGCTTTCCTCGATCGCGCGATCGAGGATCTTGTCCGTCGGGACCATGACCCCCAGGTCGATCACTTCGTAGTTGTTACAACCAAGCACCACGCCGACTATATTCTTGCCGATGTCGTGGACGTCCCCCTTGACCGTCGCCAACACGATCTTGCCGCGGGCCGATCCCGCGACCTTTTCTTCTTCGAGATAGGGCTCGAGATAGGCGACCGCCTTCTTCATGGAGCGGGCGCTCTTCACGACCTGGGGCAGGAACATCTTTCCGGCGCCGAAGAGATCGCCGACGGTGCGCATTCCGTCCATCAACGGTCCTTCGATCACGTCGATCGGCTTGCCGAGTTTGCGGCGAGCGGCCTCGGTGTCTTCGTCGATGAAATCGACGATTCCGTGGACGAGGGCGTGCGACAGGCGTTGCTCGACCGTCGCCTCTCGCCAGGAGAGGTCGATTTCGCGTTTCTTGCCCGCGCCCTTCACGTTCGCAGCGAACTCGACCATTCTTTCGGTGGCGTCTTCGCGGCGGTTGAAGAGGATATCCTCGACATGCTCGCGGAGATCTTTCGGGATGTCTTCGTAGAGTTCGAGCTGACCCGCATTGACGATGCCCATATCCATGCCGGCCTGGGTTGCGTGATAGAGGAAGGCTGCGTGAATCGCCTCGCGAACGCGGTTGTTGCCGCGGAACGAGAAGGAGAGATTCGAGACACCGCCCGAAATATGGACGCCCGGGCAGCGCTCCTTGATCAGTCTCGAGGCCTGCATGAAATTCTTCGCGTAGTCCGCGTGTTCCTCGATGCCGGTGGCGATCGCGAGGATATTCGGATCGAAGATGATGTCTTCCGGAGGGAAGCCTGCCCGCTGGACTAGCAGCTGGTACGACCGTTCACAGATCTGGGTCTTGCGCTCCGTCGTGTCGGCCTGACCCTGCTCGTCAAAGGCCATCACGACCACGCCCGCGCCGAAGCGGCGGATCAGGCGCGCCTTGGCGAGGAAATCGTCCTCGCCTTCCTTGAGGGAAATCGAGTTCACGACCGCCTTGCCCTGAACACAGCGAAGCCCCGCCTCGATCACGCTCCATCTGGAGCTGTCGATCATGATCGGAATTCGGGAAACCTCGGGTTCGGTCGCGACGAGGTTGAGGAAGCGTGTCATCGCCGCCTCGCTGTCGAGCATGCCTTCGTCCATGTTGACGTCGAGCAGGTTGGCACCGCCGCGCACCTGGTCGAGGGCGACCTCGAGTGCGTTGTCGTAGTCGTCCGCTTCGATCAGGCGCCGGAACCTGGCCGAGCCCGTCACGTTCGTGCGTTCACCGATCATCTGAAAATTCGAGTCAGCGCGAATGACGAGGGTTTCGAGACCGGCGTAATAGGTCACCCGCTCGTCGAGCGCGGGAATCGGTCGCGGAGCGACGCCTGCGACCGCGTCGGCGATCGCCCGGATATGGTCCGGGGTCGTGCCGCAGCATCCGCCGACGATGTTAACGAGGCCGCTCCGCGCGAACTCGCCGATCAGTTCGCCGGTGGTTGCTGCCTCCTCATCGTATTCCCCGAACGCATTAGGGAGGCCCGCATTCGGGTAGCTCGAGACGAGACAATTCGCGATCTGCGCGAGTTCGGCGACGTGCGGCCGCATATCGGTCGCGCCGAGGGAACAGTTCACACCGACCGAGAGAGGCTCTGCGTGGGCGACGGAGCGCCAGAACGCGTCGACCGTCTGCCCGGAGAGCGTGCGGGCGCTCGCGTCGGTGATCGCGACGGAGATCATGATCGGGAGTCGGATCCCCGTCGTTTCGAAGACCTCGTCGATCGCGACCAGCGCGGCCTTCGCGTTCAGGGTGTCGAAGATCGTTTCGACCAGGAGGAGATCGACATCTCCTTCGATGAGGGCCTCGACCTGTTCGGCATAGGCTGCCCGAAGCGCTTCGAAGGTCAGGCTCCGGGCGGAGGGATCGTCCACATCCGATGAAATCGACAGCGTCTTGGGGGTCGGGCCGACGGAGCCCGCGACGAAGCGCGGCCTGGCCGGATCCCGGGCGGTCCACTCGGTGGCGGCTTCCCGCGCGATTCTCGCCGACGCGAGGTTCAATTCGCGGGCCGTGTGTTCGAGCGCGTAATCCGCCTGGGAGATCGTGTTCGAGCCGAAGGTATTCGTCTCGATGATATCCGCCCCCGCGGCGAAGAAGTCGTCGTGAATCTGGCGAATGACGTCCGGACGGGTGAGCGAGAGCAGTTCGTTGTCGCCCTTCAATTGGCTCGGATGATCGACGAAAGATTCGCCTCGGAAATCGTCTTCTTCGAGGCCGAAGCCCTGGATCATCGATCCCATCGCCCCATCGAGGACGAGGATGCGATTGCTCAGCTGGCGATTGAGTTCGGCGATTCGTTCGAGACGGGGCGGGTGGGTCGACATGTTTGGGCCTCCGGATGCGGCCTCCTGATTCGACGGAGTTCGCAGCGCCAGAAAGTATCATCAGGATATCTGCATATCCAGATGTATTCTTGAGCAGTTTCGTGACCCGTGGGGGGGGCGAGTTCTGGTCTGGCCACCCGTGAGTAGCGGGCTCGATCCCCCCTTTTTGGCCCTCCGTGGCTGCCATCACGACGGTTCGAAGTGTTCTTTTCCTGGCGCGTCGAGAATTGGGCCGGATCCGTTCGTCCCTTGGGCGCCGAGCGAATCTCTGGCCAGGGTCGCGGGCGCGTTTCTGCTGGGGCTTGGTCTAGACTGAGAACCGAAGAATCCTCGAGGCAGGAACCGTCATGCAGCCACTCTTCTCTGCCGACTCCCACATCAACGAGAACGAGGAATGCTACGCGGAGATCGATCCGGCCTTTCGGGATCGGCGGCCGCGCGAAGCATACGATCCCGTCGAAGGCGCCCTGCTGATCGTCCCCGGGCTCGGTCTCGATATTCCTGCGAGCAAGCTCAGCCGCGCCGGGATCGCCTACGAGGATTGGGGTCGGCCGCAGCGCTGGGAGGACCTGCATCCCGCTGGTCGCGATCCCAAGGCGCGACTCGTGATCCAGGACGAAGAGGGGGTGGCCGGCGAGGTGATCTATCCGAGTTCGGGGATGGTGATCTGCCAGCACGAGGATGTCGACTACAAGAAGGCCTGTTTCGACGCCTATAACCGCTGGCTCGAAGGGTTCTGCGAGGCGGCGCCGAAGCGTCTGCTCGGAATCGGGATGGCGGCGATTCGCACGCCCGATGAGGGGGTCAGGGAACTCGAGCAGATCAAGCGGGCGGGTTTCAAGGGCGTGATGCTCTGTGGGGCCCCGGCCTTCGAGGACTACGACCACCCCAGCTATGACCCCGTGTGGGAGGCCGCGATCGATCTGGGCCTGCCGATCCACTTTCATATCCTGACGGCCAGGGATTCCTACGGGATGGCTGTTCGTGGGCCCCAGGTCATCCAACAGATCGTGACGATTCGGGGCAACCAGAATATCGTGTTGATGATGGTGCTAGGGGGGGTCTTCGAGCGACATCCCGCCCTGCGCGTCGTGATGGTCGAGAACGATGCCGGCTGGATCCCGCATTTCTGCTTTCGGATGGACCACGCCTGGGAGCGCCACCGCTGGTCGATGGAGATCGGCAATCTGCAGCGTCCGCCGAGCGAGTACATGAACGAGTGCGTCTACGCGACCTTCCAGGACGATTCGAGCCTTCGCCATGTTGTCGACGCGGTGAATATCGAGCGCATGATGTGGGCCAGCGATTTTCCACACGGCGATGGGACCTATCCCCGATCCCGGCAGATCACGGACCAACTCTGCGCGGGGATGTCCGCCGAGCAGAAGAGCGCGGTCGTCTACGGCAACGCGATGGCGCTCTACGGAGTCTGATTCTCCGCCCTACTCGGCGGATGAGTCCCCCCGGATCGCGGTTTTCGATCACGCTTACCCGCGGGTACAGGTGAATCGGTGATCCGATTGCCCCGCCCCGGTTGATTCCGCGCCGCTCGTGAACAACATTCGCGC
The DNA here is from genome assembly GCA_002719955.1 of Deltaproteobacteria bacterium. Taxonomy (GTDB): domain Bacteria; phylum Myxococcota_A; class UBA9160; order UBA9160; family UBA4427; genus UBA4427. The sequence goes on from PBFW01000008.1 coordinate 122,197, forward strand.
GTCCCGCGCGCGCGGGCCCGATTCAAATCGATCGCACGCGATTCGGCGTGCGCTCACCAGGGAGATCTCTCGATGGAAACCCACGCCTTTCAGGCCGAGACCCAGAAGCTGCTCGACCTGATGATCCACTCCCTCTATTCCAACAAGGAGGTCTTCCTTCGAGAATTGATCTCGAATGCCTCGGATGCCCTGGATCGGCGGCGTTTCGATGCGGTTTCGAACACGGATCTCCAGGCGGAGGGTGAACTCGAGATCCAGCTGATCGCCAACCGCCTCGAGCGAACGCTCAGCGTCTCCGACAACGGAATCGGCATGAACCGCGAGGAGCTCGTCGAGCATCTCGGGACCATCGCCCGTTCCGGCACTCTCGAGTTTCTGAAGAACACGGATCCATCCGCGGAGGTGACTCCGGATCTGATCGGCCAATTCGGTGTCGGCTTCTATGCGAGCTTCATGGTTGCCGATGAGGTCGACGTCGTCAGTCGGCGCGTGGGTGAGGACAAAGCGACGCGATGGACGTCCAGGGGCGCGGGGGAGTACACCCTCGAGGACGCGAGTCGCGATGACGCGGGAACGACGGTTCTGCTCTCGCTGAAGGAGGTCGATGGCGAGGACGGTGTCTCGGATTTCTGTGATGAGTGGGTTGTTCGTCAGATAATCAAGAAATACTCGGATTTTGTCGGCTACCCGATCAAGCTGACGATCATCGAAGAGGCTCCGGCGGCGACCGACACGGAAGAGGGCGGTGCGGATGATGCGATCGACGTCACCCCGGGCGTCCCGACCGAGCGAGAAGTCGAAGAGCCTCTCAACTCGATGAAGGCGATCTGGACTCGACCGGAGAGTGATGTCGAGCAGGTCGACTTCGACGAGTTCTACAAGCATATCACCCACGACTTCCAGGAACCCATGCTTCGGGTCAGTACCTCGATCGAGGGTACTTTCGAGGCGCGTGCTCTCCTCTACGTGCCGAGCAAGGCGCCCTTCGACCTCTACCACCGCGAGCGACTCCACAATGGAGTCCAGCTCTATGTGCGTCGCGTCTTCATCATGGACGAATGCCGCGAGCTCCTCCCCGAGTGGCTGCGATTCGTGCGCGGAGTTGTCGATGCGGAAGATCTCTCGCTGAACGTGTCGCGTGAGATGTTGCAGCAGGACCGTCAGATCCAGACGATCCGCAAGCACCTCGTCAAGAAGGTGGCGGGGAGCCTGAAGACGATGGCTCGGGACGAGCCGGAGGATTACCGGAAATTCTGGGCCGAGTTCGGTCCTGTCGTCAAGGAGGGGCTCCTCGACTTCGAGGAGAAGCGCGATCGGATCTTCGATCTGGTGCTCGCACCGTCGAGCGAAGACGACTCGGATCTCGTCTCGTTGTCGGATTATGTGGAGCGCATGCCCGAGGATCAGGAGGCGATCTATTATATCGCGGGTCCGAAACTCGATGTCCTGCGTCGATCGCCCCATCTCGAAGCTTTCAAGGAGCAAGGGATCGAGGTCCTCTTCCTGACGGACCCGGTGGACGAAGTCTGGGTGGGCCAGGGCCCGATCGCCTACAAGGACAAGGCCTTCAAGAGCATCGGTCACGGCGAGGTCGAGCTCGGCTCGGACGAGGACAAGGAAAAGGCCAAGGTCGATCTCGAGAAACAGGAAGAGAGTTTCGGGGACCTGCTCGAGGCGCTGAAGGCCTCGGTCGAGGACGACGTCAAGGAGGTTCGTCTCTCGAGTCGACTCAAGAGTTCTGCCTCCTGCCTCGTGCTCGAGGAGGGTGATCTCACGCCTCAGCTCGAGGCCATGCTGCGTCAGGCGGGACAGGAGATTCCGGATCGCAAACCGATCCTCGAGCTGAATCCGAATCATGTCGTCGTCGAGGGACTCGGGAAATGCTTCGAGGATAATCCCTTGGATCCGAGGATCGGAGATTCGGCCAAGCTGCTGCTCGGCCAGGCCGTTCTCGCGGAAGGTGGGCAGCTCGAGGATCCGGCGGGCTTTGCCGAGCTCGTCAACAAGCTGATGGCACAGACGCTCTAGGGCTTCGATCCCGTCGCCATGGGTGACAGACCACTGCGATCGATTCGGGCGGGGAATACACGAGGAAGCGAGGATGGAGCGCGAGAACGATCTGGGACAACGGATCGGGCGTGCGGTCGAGGGGTGGCCCCGTGCGCTGCGACCGGATGGGACAGAACTCCTCGGAGTGAGATGTCGGCTCGAGCTTCTGGATGTGGGTCGCCACGCAGAAGCGCTTCATGCCGCCTACGCCGAAAATCGTGACGGTGGGGACTGGACCTACCTTCCCTATGGACCCTTCGATTCGATCGACGCCTATCGTGAGCAGGTCCGTCTTTTCGAGGCGAGCGAGGACCCCTTCTACGTGATCATCGATCTCGAACGTGGGGTGCCAGTGGGTGTCGCGGCCTACCTCCGTGTCTTTCCCGATTCCGGCTCGATCGAGGTCGGGCACCTGAGTTTTGCACCGGTTCTCCAGCGGACGCCGACGTCGACCGAGGCGATGTACCTGATGATGAAGCGGGTCTTCGACGATTGGGGGTATCGGCGTTACGAGTGGAAATGCGACAGCCTGAACGGGCCCTCGCGCGCTGCAGCCGAGAGGTTGGGTTTCCGCTACGAAGGGGTCTTTCGGAATCATCTGGTCATGAAGGGTCGCAATCGCGACACGGCGTGGTTTTCGATCACCGAGGACGAGTGGCCGGATATCCGACAAGCGTTCGAAGCCTGGCTCTCCCCTGCGAATTTTGATAACGAAGGGTTTCAGCGGAAGCGACTCGGTGACCTCATGCCTGCGAGTGCGGGGGCGCCGATCGTTCGAGACACCTAATGTGCGCGATAGGCCTCGATTCGTTCCGTCAAGGGATCGAGAGAGCGCATGAATCCGTCGAGGTCCTCGTAGCGCGCACCCTGGATATACTCCGTCACGCCGATTTCCTCGAGGGCCGCCAATCGGTCGAGATCCGCTTCGAGCACCTCGTGGCCGATCGCGCCGAAGGCCGCGATTTCCGGGAGTTCGCGCCCGGCCTCCGCGAAGCGTGAGCGGAGTTCCTGGGCATTCGATCGGAGGTTCTTCGGATCGTCGGTCATGGGCATCCAGCCATCCCCCCAGAGCGCGGCGCGTTCGAGCGCGTGCGGTGCCCCGCCGCCGATCCAGATGCGTGGCCGTGGCGGGTTCGGGCGGAAGACGAAGGGCTGACCCTTCGACGTGGTCTCATCGTTCACGGCCGCGAAGGCCCCTCGCAGAAAGCGGAGGGTCTCATCGGTGATCCGGCCACGGGTGTGACGATCGACCCCGACGGCTCGAAATTCCGCCTCCATCCAGCCAACGCCCACCCCGAGTTCGAGCCGCCCAGCGGATAATTCCTGGATCGTCGCGATGACCTTTGCTGTGGGCAGGGCCGGTCGGTAGGGGACGACGAGGACGGCGGTGCCGAGGTGAATCGTCTTCGTCGCGGCTGCGAGCCAGGCAAGGGAGGCGAGCGGGTCGAGATAGCGTCCGCCCGAGCCCTCGGTCTGGTCCGGGGGGATGGCGATATGGTCGGGGACCCAGATTGTGTCCAGGCCGGCGGATTCGGCGCGTGCGGCGCTTTCCCTCAGAATGGGCGCGTTCGCCGCTTTCCCCATCAATCGAAGCGCGAATCCGAACCGCATGGAGTCCCTGACCTCCCTTATTGCCGAAGTCTTGCGTCCCGGTCACCTGGTTCCGTGCGTGGACGGCCTTCCCGCGTCTGGGTTATTTTAGCCCGCGCTTTGCGATCGCGACCCCCGTCGTCCTCGCAGCGCCAAAACGAAATGTCTTCCGCGCTCGGGGTCGGAAGCTCCTCGAAAGAGCCCCGAGAAGACCAGCCCGGGAGGATCGACCCTGCGTTCGTTTCTGAGTTCTTCATCCGATGAGGATTTCATCACCGTTCGGCAGGTCTGTCTCGCCTTCGGTCATCGGCCCGTCTACGACGGCCTCAACTGTCGACTTCGAAGGGGAGGGGTCCATCTCCTGCTCGGAGGAAGCGGGACGGGCAAATCGACGCTTTTGCGGATGATCGGTGGCCTGCAGAAGCCCGACTCCGGTGAAGTCCGGGTAGGTGGCGAACTCCTGAGCGGGCTTCACGAACGTGAACTTGGCGAGATTCGCAAAGGGATCGGGATGCTCTTCCAGAACGGGGCGCTGCTCGATTCGATGACCGTGCTCGAGAACGTCGCTCTTCCGCTTCGTGAGCACACGAAGCAATCGGCACCGGAGATCGCGGATCGGGTCGCGCGGGTGCTCCTGGCCGTCGGGCTCGAGGACGTCGAATCGCTCTTGCCGCGCGAATTATCGGGCGGGATGTTGCGCCGGGTCGCTTTTGCGCGGGCGATCGTGATGGAACCCAGAATTCTATTATGCGATGAACCCTTCTCGGGGCTTGATCCGTTGAACGTGACGCGAATCGAAGGTCTCCTCCTCCAACTGAACCGGGAACTCGGTCTGACAGTCGTCGTGACCTCCCATCACATGGCTTCTTCACTGAGAATGGCGGATCAGATGATTCTTCTGCGCGATCAAACCTGCGTTTCTGGAACCCCCGAAGAGCTCGCCGGTGGGAGCGACGAGGGGGTGATCGAATTTCTCGGCGAAGACGGCCGCTCCTTTCTTGCGCGGCTTCATCAGATCCGAGAGGGTCGCTCCGCTGCGGATGTGGAGGGGGCGATCTCATGATCCAATCGATCCGGAGCCTTGGAGCGAGGTCGACCTCCCTCGTCGAGGGGTTGGGTCGGATCGCTCGATTCGGGAGCGCGATCTCGACATCGCTCGTGCTCCCCCCGACGCGGCTCGGCTTCTTTCTACGTGCCCTCTACGATGCGGGTGTTCTCTCGGCTGCCCTGATCTGTTTATCGGGCTTCACCGTGGGAATGGTCCTCGGTCTTCAGCTTTACACGACTCTCACGCGTTTTGGTGCAGAAGAGGGGCTCGGTGCGGTCGTGGGCCTCTCGCTCGTGCGTGAACTCGGTCCGGTGGTGGCGGCTTTGCTGGTGACCGGACGTGCCGGCTCAGCGATCACGGCGGAGATCGGCGCGATGAAGGCGACGGAACAGCTCGACGGGCTGCGCATGATGGCGATTAATCCGGTGCATTTCGTGGCGATGCCACGAGCGCTCGCGCTGGTCGTGGCGATGCCTCTGTTGAATGCGCTCTTCATCGTCTTGGCGATTGCGGGCGCCTATAGCATTGGGGTGACGCTCCAGGGGCTCGACGGGGGCGTCTATCTGGCGGGACTCGAAGACGCGGTTCGCTTCGGGGACGATGTGGGGCAGAGTCTCCTGAAGAGTCTCGTTTTCGGGATCCTTCTCGGATTGATTGCGACTTATAAAGGGCATTCGTGCGTGCCGGATGCGGCCGGGGTGGCGCGCGCAACGACTTCGACGGTGGTCACGGCTTCGGTCGCGATCCTGTTGAGCGATTACATGATCACGGCGCTCTGGGGTGTCTAGGCACGTATGGCTGCGGCGTTTCGGATCCGGGGGCGCTTCCGCTTCAACTGAAACGGTCGCCTGCGTCGAGTGGGCCGATCGCGAAAGAGGAAAGAATTCATGCAGAACACTTCGGCGCGTGATCTGATCGTGGGGCTCTTCGTCCTGGCTGGGCTCGGGTCGCTCGCGTACCTGTCTCTTCAGGTGGGTGGACTCGAATTCAGCGACGGCGAACGAATCGTTCTGAGAGCGACCTTCGACGATGTGGGCGGTCTCTCCGCCCGTGCCCCGGTCCGGATCGCGGGCGTGAAGATCGGGCAGGTTTCGGAAATCGATCTCGACGATGAGCTGCGTGCGACCGTCTCTTTCGAGATCGAATCGGGCCTCGAGATCTCGATCGACTCCTCCGCTGCGATTCGCACATCGGGTCTGCTCGGCGACCAATTCATTTCGATCGAGCTCGGCGCCGAGGATGAAGTCCTCGTAGACGGCGAGGCGTTCTCCTTCACCGAGAGCGCACTCTCGATCGATAAGCTCGTTGGTCGGCTCATTCACGACGCCGGAGTGTCGAACTAGTCCCGCGGATTGCGATGCGAGGAATCGCTGCGGCCGCAATGCATGTTCCGTACCCTCTAGCATCGCTGCATCGCTGTCCTGCCTGCGCGATCTCGACGCGCGGTAGCCGAATTGGATCGCCCTTCGTATAGGAAGGGCGAACGCAGCCAGGGAAATCTGAGTTGAAGGATCTTCGTTTCATCATTTTTTCGAGCGCGCTTCTCCTACTGGTCTCGTTGGGGGCCGGATGCGCGACGCCCGAGCATCCCGATCCCTGGGAAAAGATGAACCGTGGGACCTTCGCCTTCAACGAGGGTCTCGATCGGTATGCCCTCCAACCCGCCGCCATCGCGTGGGATTTCGTTCTGCCGGGCCTCGTCCAGAACGGGATCAACGAGTTCTTTACGAATCTCAGAATGCCCGTGGTGTTCGCGAACGATCTTTTGCAGGCGAAGCCGATGGCCGCGATCGAAGATCTCACCCGATTTCTCCAGAACTCGATCTTCGGACTCGGAGGCTTTATCGATGTCGCTTCGATGGTCGGTCTTTCCGAGAACGAGGAAGACTTCGGGCAGACCCTCGGCTATTGGGGTGTGCCGCCGGGACCCTATCTCATGGTTCCGATCCTCGGTCCCTACACTCTCCGGGACGGGTTCGGGGAGATCGTCGACATCGTCGCGACCTCGTTTGCCTATTATAATGCGCTCTGGAGCGATGTCGCCGGCTTGAACGATGCCGAGACCGCCGGGGCCGTGATTGGGCTGCGGGGGCTGGAGATGTTGAACCTGCGTGCGATCTACTTCGAGGAACTCGAAGACAGTCGCAGAGATGCGTTCGATTATTATGTTTTCGTTCGAAACGCCTATCTCCAGAATCGCCTGGCCAAGACTCTCGACCGGACGGACGCGGCTGTGGTGGACGAGGGCGATCTCTATTTCTATGGCGATGACGATTTCGAGGACGGCGACGAGGAGGAGGATTACGATGAATTCTGACGCGCGTCCCGGTGGCTGCCGGATCTCGAATCGAACGTTGAGCGTGCACAACGTCATTGCCACGGTCGCTGCGATCTTCCCCTTATTCTGCGGGGGGGGTCTCGGGGCCTCGCCTGCATACGCTTCGGATAATCCCGACCTGACGGCCGAGCCTCGTCAGCTGATCGAGGAGACGGCTCACGAGATCGTTTCGATTCTGGCGAAGAGCGGAGATGCCGACGAAATCCGTGTCGCCAAGATCGAGCGGCTCGCCTACGAAATCTTTGACTTCACGACCATGTCGAAGCTCGTCCTCGCACGCAACTGGCGGAAGATCGACAGCGAGAAACGCGCCGAGTTCGTTCGGGAATTCAAGCGTTATTTGTCCCGGATCTATGGCAAGCGCCTCGGCCGCTATAGCCAGGAGGAGATCGATGTCTATGCCGCCCAGGTCGAAGTTCGCGACGACGTCTCGATCAAGACCAGGATCGTTGGTGGCGAGTTCGATAACGCGGAGATCGCCTATCGGCTTCGCCATCGAAAGGGTCAATGGCGGATCATCGATGTGGTGATCGAGGGTGTCTCGCTCGTATCGAGTTATCGATCACAATTCGCCCTGGTCTTGAACTCGGGAACGATCGACGAGCTGCTCGCGAAGCTGAGGGACAAGAATTTCGTAGTGGCGGGNGNGGNTGAAAANGAGGGNTAGAGCGTGCTTTGCTGAGCTTCGTTTCAGCCCCCATCCCCCGCTTCCTCGGAGGCCGGTGGAGTCGCATCTTCGAGGTCGTTTCGGAATCCCTCCGGCAGCATCACCTTCTGACGCCCGCCCTTCTTCCCGCGCTTGACGCGCATCGCGCGTGGTGGGAAATGCAGCTCGGGATTTCCTTCGTCCAGAATCGAGTCCAGCTCTGAGAGTGAATTGATTCGGATCAGCTTGTCGCGCATTCGGGTGCTTCTGGGAAAGCCCTTCGTATACCAGGTAGCATGTTTTCGAAAATCTCGGATTCCGATTCGCTCGCCGCTCCACTCGCATAACGAGTGGGCGTGTTCTCGCATCGTTTCAATCACGGCTCCGAAATTGGGTGGGTTCTCCGGATCGCGTCCAGCGAAGACCGCTGCGAGATCAGCGAAGAGCCAGGGGCGCCCCAGACAACCTCGGCCGACGATGACTCCATCGCATCCGGTCGTACGCATCATCCGTAGAGCATCCCACGCCTCCCAGATATCACCGTTTCCGAAGACGGGGATCGATGTCAGGGCCTGCTTGAGCTCTCCGATCGCATTCCAATCGGCCTCGCCGTCGTAGAGTTGAGCGGCGGTGCGTGCGTGGAGCGCGACCGCCCGACAGCCTTCGCTCTCGGCGATTCGACCGGCTTCGAGGAAGGTCATCCAGCCGTCCTCGATCCCCATGCGGAATTTGATCGTGATCGGGACCGACCCTGCGTTCCGGACCGCTGCGCGCACGATCGATTGGAGAAGGCGTGGCTTCGCGGGAATCGCGGCGCCCCCGCCGCGGCGGGTCACCTTGCGGACCGGGCAACCGAAATTCATGTCGATATGGTCGACGCGGTCCTCGCCTACGAGAAGCTTCGTCGCCTCCCCGACGTAGTAGGGGTCGACGCCATAGAGCTGGAGGCTTCGCGGGCTTTCGTCGGGATCGAATTCTGCCAGCCGCATCGTTTTTCCGTTGCGTTCGACGAGTGCGCGGGCCGTGATCATTTCGGAGACGAAGAGGCCTCCGCCAAACTTGCGACAGAGCCGGCGAAAGGGCGCGTTCGTGATCCCGGCCATCGGCGCGAGCACGATCGGCGGGTCGGCAGGGATCGGGCCGATCGAAACCGGCGAGAATTCGCCGGGGGCAGCGGGCCGCACATCACGATTGAATTCGCTCACATAGATCGGATCCATGGCCGAGGTTGATACCACGGGTGTGGGCGGGGCGGAATCAAAATCCCAAATGAGGCGCTCGGGCCGAGGACGACGAACACACCATCTCGCGGGATCCGCGCCGGCCCATCCCAGCGACCCGTTGGCCGCCAACCGCATTGTGTGCGTCGAGTAGCCCCGAGGATCAGATCTGCCTCTTCTTCATCCGCACGACGAGGTTCGCCCCGCCTCTCTTGGCCCCCGGGGATCGCATCGCCTTGCTCGCCGGAGGCTGGGACTCGTGTTCCGCGGCTTGACGATCGCGGCGAATGGCCCACTCTACGCCGCAATCCCCCCCCACAGACCGCTCCTCGATGAGCGGAAGACCCATCTGTGTTCGCAGCTCGGAGCGGGTACAGCGCGTTTTTGGAGTGGTTCTGGTGAATCGAGAGTTCAGCCTCGTCTACGCGCCCAGCATCCGGGCGATCGCATTCGGTCGAGCACGTGCCGAAAGAGAGGGGAGCTGAGGCCCCATGGCAGCCAAAGCGAAGAAAGCCGCCGGCAAGAAGAAGAACGTCGCCTACGACGAGAAGGCGATCCAGACCCTCGACGCGCTCGAACATATCCGGCTTCGCACCGGCATGTATATCGGCCGACTCGGTGACGGCTCGACGCCCGTCGACGGCATGTACGTGATGCTCAAGGAGGTCGTTGATAATTCGATCGACGAATTCATCATGGGTGAGGGAAAGAAGATCGAGATCTCGCGTGAAGAGCGGACTATCGAAGTGCGCGATTTCGGGCGCGGGATTCCACTCGGTAAAGTCGTCGACTGTGTCAGCCAGATCAATACCGGCGGCAAATACAACGACGATGTCTTCCAATTTTCAGTGGGTCTCAACGGCGTCGGGACGAAGGCGGTCAACGCGCTCTCTTCGGATTTCGAAGTGCGCAGCGTTCGAGACGGAAAATTCAAGCAAGCCAGCTTCATCCGTGGAAAGCTCAAAAAGGAGAAGGGGGGCAAGTCGAGCGAACCAGACGGAACCTTCATCCGCTTCACACCGGACGAGGAGATCTTCGGCAGCTACGAATTTCATGAGCAGTTCATCGAGCACCGTCTCCGCTACTACGCCTATCTCAACAGCGGTCTCAAACTCGCCTATACGCCCAAGGGAGGGCGGAAGGAGATCTTTCAGTCAAAGAACGGCCTCAAGGATCTGCTCCTCGATGAATTTGGCGAGGCACAGCCGCTCTACGAGATTGCGCACGGTGAGGGCGATCGCTTCGAGATGGCTTTCACGCATGGGAACGCCTACGGCGAGTCCTATTTCTCCTTCGTGAATGGTCAATACACGAACGACGGAGGAACTCATCAGAGCGCCTTTCGAGAGGGGCTGCTCAAGGGTGTCAATGAGTACGCCAAGAAGAGCTACGCGGGGGAGGATGTCCGCGACGGAATCGTCGCCGCGATCGCGGTGAAGCTTCAGGATCCGGTCTTCGAGAGTCAGACGAAGAACAAGTTGGGGTCGGTGGACGTTCGGAGTTGGCTCGTGCCGGCGGTGAAAGATCAGGTCATTCGCTGGCTCCACGGGAACAAGAACGAGGCGAAAGTGCTCCTTGAGAAGGTCGCGCTCAACGAGAAGATCCGGAAGGAACTCTCGGCGATCAAGAAGGATGCGCGGGAACGAGCCAAGAAGGTCGCGATCCGCATTCCGAAGCTGACCGATTGCAAATTCCATTACGACGATCCGAAAGCGAAGCGCCGAGAGGATACGATCCTCTTCCTGACGGAAGGCGACTCGGCCGCTGGCGTGATGGTCCCGACGCGTGACGTCTATACCCAGGCGATCTATTCGCTCAAGGGCAAGCCGCTCAATTGCTACGGGCTCAAGCGCGACGCGATTTACAAGAACGAAGAGCTCTACAATATCATGCGCGCCCTCGGGATCGAGGAAAGCATGGACGGTCTCCGTTATAACCGGGTCGTGATCGCGACGGATGCGGACGTCGATGGCATGCATATTCGCAATCTGCTCCTGACCTTCTTCCTTCGCTATTTCGAGGATCTCGTCCTGAAAGGCCATGTCTATATTCTCGAGACACCGCTCTTTCGCGTGCGAAACAAGAAGGACACGCGTTACTGCTACTCGGAAAAGGAGCGAGACGATGCGATCGAGGAGATCAAGGGACCCGAGGTGACCCGCTTCAAGGGACTCGGCGAGATCAGTCCGAAGGAATTCGGACAGTTCATTGGCGAGGGAATTCGTCTGGTGCAGGTGAGTGTCGGGTCGATGGGCGAGGTCGAGAAGAGCCTCGATTTCTTCATGGGCAAGAATACGCCCGCTCGCAAAGATTTCATCGTCGAGAACCTCGCCACGGATGTCCTCTAGGGGAGGGGTCTCCTGGAAGAGGCGCCCTTCCATTTGAATTGCCTAACGCCATGAGCGGAGAATTTCGATGAGCCAACTCGAATCCTTGATGAAGGAGCACTTCGTCGAGTATGCGAGCTATTTCATTCTCGACCGTGCGATCCCGGAGCTCCGGGACGGTCTGAAGCCTGTGCAGCGGCGTATCATGCATACGCTATTCAAGATGAACGATGGGCGTTTCCACAAGGTCGCCAATGTCATCGGCGATACCATGAAGCTTCATCCACACGGGGACGCGTCGATCGGCGATGCTCTGGTCGTCCTGGCGAACAAGGAATATTTCATCGAGCGGCAGGGCAATTTCGGGAATCTGCTGACGGGCCACTCCGCGGCGGCCCCGCGCTATATCGAATGTCGGCTGACTGAACTCGCCCTCGAGACGATGTTCCATCCGGCGCTCACGGAATTCGTACCCTCTTATGACGGACGGAACGAGGAGCCCGTCGTCTTGCCGACGAAGCTCCCCGTCGTCTTGATGACCGGAGCCGAGGGGATTGCGGTCGGAATGGCGACCAAGATCCTGCCGCATAATCTGCCCGAGATCTGGAAGGCGCAGATCGCAATCTTGAAAAAGAAGAAATTCACGCTCTTTCCCGACTTTCAGCAGGGTGGGTTGATGGATGTCTCCGCCTACGAGGATGGCGCGGGGAAGATCGATCTGCGAGCGAAGATCGAGTCGCGGGATCGCAAGACCGTCGTGATCCGGGAGATCCCCTTCGGCACGACGACGGAGGGCTTGATCGCGTCGATCGAGTCCGCTGTCCAGAAGGGACGGGTCAAGATCTCGTCGATCGACGATTTCACCACGGACAAGGTCGAGGTCGAACTTTCGATCGCGCGTGGCTCGGACGCGAAAGAAGTCATCCCGCAGCTCTACGCCTACACGGATTGCTCCGTTTCCGTTTCATCGAATCTGAACGTGATCGATCAGCGCAAGCCGGTCCAGCTCACCGTCTCGGCGATCGCAAAGGTATTGACCGCGGGGCTGAAGGACGAGCTGACGCGCGAACTCGAATACGACCGTGAGCAGCTGGTCGATCGCAAGCATTGGCTGACCCTTGAACAGATTTTTGTCGAGAAGCGTGTCTACAAGGATATCGAGAACAAGAAGACGTCCGAGGCCGTTCGCAAGGCGGTGTGGGATGGCATGAAGAAGCACAAACGACTCTTCGTGCGACCGATGATCGAAGAGGATGTAGCGCGATTGCTCGAAGTTCGAATTCGCAGGATCTCCGCCTACGACATCGAGCGGAACCGCAAAGAGATCGACGAGATTGACAAGAAGATCAAGGGCATCGGGCAAAAGCTCAAGAATATGGTGAAGACGACCGTCGACTATCTCGAGGGCATGATCGGGAAATACGGCGATCAATATCCGCGTCGGACCAAGATCACGGAGATCAAGGCCGTCGACAAGCGGGCAGTTGCGCGTCAGAACCTCCGGCTTTCCTACGACAAGAAGTCGAGCTTTTTCGGGACCGAGGTACGCGGGGACCAGTTCAAGCTGACCGTCTCCGAGTTCGAGCATGTCCTGGGGATCGCCCGGGACGGCACCTATCGAGTGATGAGCGCGCCGGAAAAGGTTCTCTTTACCGGTCCGATGATCTACGCCGAACGATTCGATCCCGACGAGGGCGTCGAGTTCACCGTCGTCTACCGCGACAACAAGAAGATGGCCTTCGCCAAGAAGATCAAGATCGAGAAATTCATCCGAAATCGCGAATATCGATTGATCAAGGAGAAGGGCGGGCGGGTGGATCTCCTGCTTTCTCCCGATCAGATGGGCTCGGTCCACATGGATTTCGTGCCGGCGAAGCGGCAGCGCCTGAAGCAGGCCGACTTCGACCTAGCCACCCTCGAAATGACGAGTCCGACCGCGCGCGGTGCGCGGATGGCGCCCAAGCCGGTCGGCAGAGTGAAGCTGATCTCGGCCGGAGATTCCCCTTCCCCACGAGCCGGTCGAGCGAGCAAGAAGGCTGCAAAGAAGGCGGGCGCGAAATCCGGCGGGCGAAAATCGGGTGGCTCTTCCGGCGCACAGGGCGATCTCTTCTAGGCGCGGTCACCACGCGACGGGGAGATTCGTCCTTTCGAAAAGAAGATGAGGGATGGAGGTTGCTATAATTTCTATAGTTCGATAACTTTACAATTATGGAAAAACAAGATGTCCTTTCGGCCCTCGCCGCGCTGGCGCAGGAGACTCGGCTCGATGTCTTTCGCAGACTCGTCCAGGCGGGTCTGTCGGGGCTGCCGGCGGGAGAATTGGCCAGCGAGCTGTCGATTTCCCCTGCGACACTCTCCTTCCATCTGAAAGAACTCCGAAACGCGCGCCTGGTGACGAGTGAGCGGGAGGGGCGCTCGATCCGGTATGCACCGGATTTCTTGGTGATCGGGGCCCTCGTCGCCTACCTCGGAGAAAATTGCTGCCGCGACACCTGCGGCGGCCCCGCAGCGGCCGCCGGCTAGGCCACGACTCGAGAAGCGGACCGCTGCGGATGCGTCCGTGAATGCTCCGGAGAGCAAGAACACGCCCGGACATGAACGTCATTGTTGACGAACAAGGAGAACAGCATGCGACTGCAACTCGCCCTCAACGTGAATGATTTGGATCAGGCCATCGAATTCTACTCGAAGCTCTTCGATACCGAGCCGTCCAAGCGCAAGCCTGGCTACGCGAATTTCGCGGTCGCGGACCCGCCGCTCAAGCTCGTGCTCTTCGAAGTGAAGGGCGCGGAAGAGCGCTTGAACCATCTCGGTGTCGAGGTCTTCGAAGCGGAGGAGGTGACGGCCGCCACGGAGCGCCTCAAGGAGGCTGGGCTTGCGGATAGTGTCGAGGATGAATCGACCTGCTGTTATGCGAAGCAGGACAAGGTGTGGGCGGTGGAGCCCCAGGGCCTGCGATGGGAGTATTACCGCGTGCTCGAGGACAGCGAGACCTTCTTCGAGAAGCAGGTCCCGAAGGCCGAGGAGGGTGCCGCCGCGGGAGGGTGTTGCTAGAGCCCTCGGCGAGTCGACCTAATATTGTCGCCAGCGCCGCTGGATGTGTCGCTGGCGTGTATCGACTTCGCGTCGCCGATCCGAGGGCGTGATGATGCGAGTGTCTTTGGGCAGGATATCGAAAACGTTATCGATCTTGACGGCGAACCGCTCGATCGTCGGCATGTCTTCTCGCGGTGGAGCCTCGCGAAAAATGAAGCGCATCGACATCGTGACCTTCGGGAGTCCCGTCGTATCCAGCCACCCCGGCGTGCCGGGGTCGCGTTTCGACACGATGTAGTAGCGCGCTCCGTCGGACGCAATCGGATTCTGCGCTCCGGTCTGGCTGCTCACGTAGTTGGCTTGATCGAGCGACTCCCCCCAGAGATTTCCCAGTTGGAAACCGACGTAGTGGGGTTCGACCGGCGTCCTGACCCGGAAAATCAGTGCGTCGTCGTCTTCGAGTTCGAAGGTGCCAGCGGAATAGAGCTGGCCGGCGCCTGCGGTACCGGCCGCGATGAAGGGGGGTGAGGGGGTATTCAGATCATTCAAGGGGAGGGCGAGTCGGCCGTCTCCGTTTCGATCGCCTTTCACTTCGAGCCCGAGTTCGTGTAGCCGATTCCAGAACTTGATCTGATTGCCGAGGCGACGTCCGATCGCGCTCAAATGAAGTCCCATTTCGGCACTCGTTCGGGGCGGTCGCGGCACGCCTCGCATGTCGAGCCGAACGATCTCGAGTTCGAGTGGGACCTCGTCGTCCCATTCCGAAAAAGTTTCGCGAACATTCAACTGGGTCGCCTCTCGCATGCGATAGGTCGTTGTGCCGAAGGGGGTCGGGCAGGACGCCTCGGCTCGGCTGGCCAGAAAATATCCTTCATACCCCCTGGGCCTGCGAGCTGCGATGAGAATCTCGAAGCGACCCTCCTCGTCGAGTTCGATTCCGAATTGATCGATCGAGTCGAGGGTCTGATTGCGGCAATTCCGCATTTCGGCGAGTTCGCCGGTCTGTCCGACGAGCGCGGTCGTCGTCTGGAAGATGGCTACACGTGGGGCACGTGGGCCTCGGCGCCCCCGATCGCTCGTTCGCCATTCGGTCGCGTCGCGGGCACGTCCACGAATCCGGTAGATCCCATCCGCGTCGATCGACGCTGACAGATAGAGGGTGTCCGGGTTGTCGATCGTCCACTTCGACAACATCCGGACGGAACGCTGGAAATAGGGGAAGTCCGGGTGGCGTTGGGTCTGGGATTCGATGATGCGGGCGAGATGGCCGAGCAGGTAGCGATAGCCCTCGGCGAGGTTGCGATCCGTCGGGGGCGGCGGGTAATAGGTCGGGTCCTCGACGGCGCGCCGCGCCTCGTCGAGCCCTTCGAGCAGGTCCACCCAGCCCGTGGTGAGGGCGGCGGGCGCGACCTCGGAGCTCGCGGAGAGTGTGATGACCTCTGGGTTCGGCGCGGAGGGGTGATCGTTGGGACGGGCGCATCCGCTCCCGAAGAGGAGCGCGCCCATGATGATCGTGCCCAGCGCAAGAACACGATGGGCCAGATGCCTACGGGTCTGGCGAGAGAGATGAGTGGGGCTCTTCATCATGGCTCCTTGGGGTGGCTCGGATCATCGCCCTGTTTGCCGTGATTTCGTTCCAGGGGCGGTGGCCCGGCAGCGGGCGCGGCTGTTATCGTGGCTTCGGAAATCGCGAGCGTCAATCGGCGTCGCGAGACCCCGCCCGACCGGAGGCGATACGGTCGCTGGGATGGATCACACTCGATCCCATCAAGTGGAGTGAAAGAATCATGGACGCAATGGAGGCCCTCTACACGACTCGCGCGATGCGCCGGGTCAAGACCGATCCGATCCCAGAGAGGGTCCAGAAGAAGATTCTCGACGCGGCCATCCGCGCGCCGACCGGTGGGAACACCCAGGGCTGGCGCTTCCTCCTCGTCGACGATCCCGGTGTGAAGAGTCGGCTCGCTCCGGTTTATCGAGGCTGTATGGAAACGCTCTGGGGATCGATCTACAAGGACCGGATCGACGCTGCCACGGCTGCCCCCCAAGAAGAGGAGAGCGTCGAGTTCATGAAGATGTTCAGGTCCGCGAGCCATCTCGCGGAACATTTCGAAGACTACCCCCTCATTCTTTTCGCCTTCTGTCAGTACGACAACAGTGGAGGGTCGATCTTCCCTGCCGTCTGGAATGCGATGCTCGCGGCGCGTACTGAAGGGGTCGGGAGCGCGCTGACCAGTGTCTTCTTCTTGCAGTTGGATGATATGCGGAAGATCCTCGGTGTTCCGGACGAGGGCGATTGGCATTTCAGCGCTTGTGTCACCTTCGGCTACCCGACGGGCCGATGGGGCGTGGCACCTCGCCGACCGGCCCACGAGGTGTCGTTTCGAAATTCCTGGGATGGCGATCTCGGTTTGAAGATCCCGGAGCCGCTCTTTTCACTGGATTGATCCGGCGAGTTTTGGTGGTGTCGCGCAGGATCGAGGAGGTCTCGCATTCGATGGCAATTTTCGATGCAGTGATGTGGGATTTCGGTGGGGTCTTCTCGCCGTCTCCCTTCACGACGATCGAAACGATCGGTCGCGAAAAGGGACACGATCCCCAGCGCTTCTTCCATGCGATCTTCGGACCCTACGACGGCGATACCGATCATCCCTGGCATCGCCTCGAGCGGGGCGAGATCGATTTCATGGCCGCCCGCGAATCGATCATGGAATTGGCCAAGGCCGACGGGATGGCGGCCGATCCCCTCGAACTCTTCACCCGCATGGGTCAAGAGGGTGGAGGGATGCGCGAGGATGTCGTCGCTCTCGCGAGGCAGATCAAAGCGCGTGGATTCCAAACTGCGATCGTCACGAATAACGCAAAGGAGTTTCGGGAGAGTTGGACGAAGTCGGTGCCGATCGGTGATATCTGCCACGAGATCATCGATTCGAGCGAGATCGGGATCCGCAAACCGGACCTCCGAATCTTCAAAATCGCATTAAAGAGGCTCGGTGTCGCCGATCCCGGCCGGGCGCTCTTCGTGGATGACTTCGCCGCGAATGTCGAGGCGGCGGAAGCGCTCGGGATTCGTGGGGTGTTGATGGAGGATGACTATCGGGCCGCGCTGGCGAAGATCGAGCGCCTCACTCGCTAATCCCGGTATTTCCGATATCTCCTCATCGGGCGCCTCGGCCTCGGGACCTAACGCCCTACCTCGATCAGCACCCCATCCTTCTTCAGCTCGCCGACCTCGTGAATCGCTCCGAGCTCCTGGTCCAGATAGCCGGGCCCCTCCGCGGTCGGAAGGAACCAACCGGTCGGGCACATCGTCAGGATCTCGACGAAGGAGAATCCCTGGCCCTTCAGCTGGGATTTGAAGGCGCGGTCGATGAAACGTCGGGCGCGGTGGACCCCCTTGGCGTCGTGGACCGAAGCGCGGGCACAATAGGTCGTGCCCTGGAGTCGGGAGAGCAGGTCAGCGATCAGGATCGGGTAGCCGTGCTCGCGGGCGTCGCGGCCCTCGATCGAGTTCTTCGTGCGTTGTCCCAGGACCGTCGTCGCGGTCATATGTCCGCCGGTTTCGCCGAAAACACCGTTGTTGAGCAGGATACACGTCACGTTCTCCCCCCGTGCCGCCGTGTGGATCACTTCCTGCAGGCCTTCGTTCACCATGTCACCGTCGCCCTGGAGCGTGAAGACGAGGTTGTCCGGGAGCATCCGCTTCGCGCCCGTCGCGACCGAGGGTGCGCGTCCGTGGAGCGCTTGAATCAGGTCGATATCCATCAAGCTCGTCAGCGCCGTATAACAGCCGATTCCGACCGCGCAGATGGCGGTCTGCGAATGGCCGAGCGCCGCGATCGATTCGAGGATCTGACGCAATGCAAGGGGCTCGCCGCAGCCGGGGCAGAGATCGTGTTCGCCCATCAGCGTGAGTGCGGGTTCGAAGGTGCCCGTCTTGCGACAACCCGCGACGGGCGCTGTGTCCGAGGGAACGACTCGCAATGAATTCGGGTTCGAGGTCGAATTCGTCTGATCGCTCATGCCACGACTCCTTTGGGCACATCCTTGCCGTGATACGCATCTCGGGCTCGACTTGCGATCCGGTCGCTGTCGAGCAGGGCTCCGATGCCGAATCCGGCGGGATCCGTCGAGATTCCCCCGATCGGGGTGACCGGAACCGAACCCAGGAGCGAGAGCTGAACGTCCTCGATCATCTGGCCGGCATTCTGTTCGAGGCACGCGACCCTCCGGCAACCCGCGGCCGCGTCGACTAGCGCCTGCTTCGGGAAGGGCCACAGACTGATGGGACGGAAGAGGCCGACTTTCAGACCTTCCGCTCGCAGATCACGAATGGCCGCGCGGGCGAAGCGGGCCAGCGTTCCGAAGGCCACGATCAGCAATTCCGCGTCCTCGGCGCCCTCGACTTCCCAGCGCTCTTCACGGGCGGCGATCTCGTCTTCCTTGTCCACGAGCTTCTGCCAGAAGCGATTGGGCTCGATGCCCTTCGAGCCCTTTTCCATTCCGATGGGATTCACGTTTCGTGATCGACCGGTGCCGCCGAGGCTCCCATCGACGGCCCAATCCTTGTCTGGGAGCTCACCGAAATCGATCGCTTCGATCGAGACGGCTTCCGCTGTGTGAGCGATCAGGTAGTCGCCGTAGATCACGACCGGATGGCGCCATTTGTCGGAGAGATGAAACGCGAGCTGGGTGATCTCGACGGCCTCGCCCACGCTCTCGGGAGCGAGTACGATATGTCGATAGTCGCCGTGTCCACCGCCGCGGGTTGCCTGGAAATAATCCCCCTGGCCCCGGGCCATGTTGAAGATCACGATCGGGATTTCGGCCCGTGTGATCTCGGACATCGATTCCTGCATGAGCGACAGCCCCTGGCCGGTCGATCCCGTCGCCGCGCGTGCACCCGTCGCCGCTGCCCCCCAAGCCTGACCGATGGCCTCGAGTTCGCTCTCTGCGTTGATGCAGGCCCCCCCCTCTTCGGGAAGTCGTCGGGCAAAACACTCGAGAACTTCGGTGAAGGGCGTCATCGGGTAGCCGGAAAAGAAACGGCAACCCGCCGCGATTGCGGCTTCGGCGATCGCCTCGGAGCCCTCCATGAGACGTCGATTCGTCGATTCGGTCATTGCCCCGCCTCCCGGCGATCCGCTTCCGCCATGTCGTCGAATTGGTAGACCTCGAAACAATAATCCGGGCAGACCATCAGGCAGGCGCTGCAACCGGTGCAGCCTCCGAGGAGTTCTGGGAGTAGGTAGCCCGAAGCATTCCGGCGAGGCGACATGCGCAGGATGCCGGGCGGGCAGGCGGGGATGCAGAGCTCGCAGCCCTTGCATCGTTCGGTCTCGATTACGACCGTTCCGCGCGGACCGCTCTTCGCTCTCTTCTGGCTCATATCGTCTCCGGATTCCAGGCCGGCTGGGTCAGCGCCTCGACCGCGGATCGTCCAACGGTGAGGGCGCGCTGATTCGCTTCGAGGAATTGCTGCCGATAGCTGGGCAGCGATTCCGTGAGGGCTTCATCGAGGGCGACCGCTGAGACGATCCCCGTCGCCTGCGCGAAGGCCCCCAGCAGAATCAGCGCCGCCGCCTTCGGCGCTTTCGCCTCGCGGGCGAGCTTCGTGGCCGAGATCGTGATGATCGGGGTCGAGGTTTCGGGCAGGTTTTCTTCGAGCAGATCCCCGTCGACGAATACGATGCCCTCCTCACGCAGTTTCGGGCGGATCGGCTCGAAATAGCGCGGATGGACGATCAGTGCCGACCAGGCCTTCGAGACCATCGGAGGTGAGCTGATCGGACCGTCCGCGATCACGACCGTCGCATCGGTGTTGCCGCCGCGCATCGTGCCGCCATAGGTTCCGAGCGACATGACTTCGCGCCCTTCGCGGGTGGCTGCCAGCGCGAGAATTTTGGCGGCGAGCTGGACGCCCTGGCCGCCGATTCCGGTCCAGAGGACTTCACGTTCGAGCGGGATCGTCATGCTTGGGGATCTCCCCTTCTGGGGTCGGAGGTCGGGTCCGGAGAAAGATCGGAGAAGGCCGGGGTCCGACGTTCGAGCCCGGCCATCACGAAGGCTTCGAGTCGAGCGATTTCGCGATCGCTCGGGATCCGTGCTTCGATCAGCCGGGCTTCGACCCAGCCCATCATCAGGTGATAGAGCGCTTCCGCATCGGGGCCCGCCTCGACGGCGGGCATTTTTCCCGCCGCGCACGCGTCCTCGAGCGCGCTCCGCAGGGAAGCGGTGACCAAGCGCTCCGATCGCGCGATCTCCGCTGGGAACGCCTCAGCCAGACGCCCGCGCGCGAGGGCGAAGGGGCGCGAAGCCCGGGCACCGCTCGGATCCTGGGCCTGGGCGGCCATGCCCAGGATCCATTCTCGGACCGCCTGCGCGGGGTCCAGCGCCCCGGCCATTCGGCCTGTGAGGTAATCGCCGAGGCCGCGGATCCCCTCGTCGAGGACCGCGACGAGGAGCTCGTGCTTGCCCCGGAAATGGCGGTAGAAAGCCTGGTTGGAGAGGCCGGCATCGGCCAGGATATCCGAGACCTTGGGCTCGAGGAGGCCGGTCCTTTCGATCACGCGGAAGGCGGCGGAGACGAGCCCTTCGATCTCGTTCTGGGCGGTTGCGCGGTGTCCTTCGAGGCTTCGGTCGAGCGTCTGCCCGACCGCGCTCGCCGTCGAAGAGGGATCAGCCGGATCCAGTTTTTTGGGGTCGACAGAAGGTGAAAAGGCGCCCAAAGCTTTGGGAACTCCAGGAACGTTGTTCTCCATATTGAGAATGGTATTCTCAAATTTCAGGATTGCAAGCGGCAGCTGATCGGGCGCCACGCAAGGAGGAGGTCGAGGTGACGACAGGGGACTCGAGTGGGCGGAAGCTCCTGATCGGCGACATCATCCGCCGTGCTGCAGAGGCTGAGCCACTGGCCCCCGCGGCCTGCGTCGGCTCCCAGACGTCGGGCTACGCCGAACTCAACTACGCGCGGCTCGAGCGCGATGCGAATCGACTCGCGCTGGCATTGCGCGAGCGACTCGGCATCGGATTGGGGGACCGGATCCTCGGATGGGCCGATACGTCGATCGAGGTGCTCCCGCTCTTTGTTGCGCTGGCCAAGCTCGGTGCCGTCTTCGCGCCGCTCAACGCGCGCTTCGGTCCGGAAGAGGCGGGGGAGGTTGCGCGGCTCGCGCGGGGAACGCTCCTGATCGTAGACTCCGATCACGCCGCTGGCGCTGAACGGCTCGCGAAAGCGGCTGGGCTCGATCGCTGGGCACTCCTCCCCGTCGGCGATGCGGGGCGAGCGATTGCGCCGCGGGACGCCGGTGCCGATGCGAATCGTCTCGTGCTCGATGCGGAGGCGCTGCCGGATCCGCCGACGGCGATCGAAGAACCGAATCTAGAGGAGAGCGATCCCCATGTGATCTTCTTTACGAGCGGGAGCACTGGCCGACCCAAGGGTGTCGTGCTCTCCCACCGCACGAATTGGTTGCGCGGCTTTCAGGGCGTGTTCCGCAATGAACCGGAGCGCACGGTCTGCATGTTTCCGCTCTTCCATATGGCGGCTTTCACGCTGGCGATCGCCGCCTGGCAGACCCGCGGCGAGATCACCTACACCGATTCTTCCGCCGAGGCGCTGCTCGCCGCCTGCGAGTCGCGTCGCGCGAATAGGCTCTACGGCCTTCCCCTCGTGTGGAAGCGGATCGTCGAGACCGACACGAGCCGTTGGGACCTCTCCTCGTTGGTTCAGCTCGACTCTGGGACTTCGGCGACGCCCATCGAGTTGTTGCGCGACATGAAGGCGCTCTTTCCGAAGGCGAATGTGCGGATCTACTACGGCTCGACAGAGGTCGGGTCGGCGACTGTGCTCGCGGATGCGGATGTGCTTCGCAAGCCGGGGAGCGTCGGAATTGCCGCGGTGAATGCCGATGTTCGGCTCGCGGAGGATGGCGAGATCTGCGTCCGGAGTCCCTATTTGATGGATGGTTATTTCGATGACCCCGAAACGACGGCTGCGTCCTTCGAGCAGGGTTGGTTTCGCATGGGGGATATCGGAGCGCTCGATGATGATGGCTATTTTTCGATCGTCGGTCGCAAGAAGGAAATCTTGCGAACGGGTGGTGAGAGTGTCTCGCCGAACGAGGTCGAGGCCGTGCTGCGGAATGCGCCGGGTGTCGGGGAGATTGCGATCGTTGGGTTGCCCGATTCGGATTGGGGGGATGTGTTATGTGCGGCCGTCGTGCCGAAGGTTGGGGCGACGGTGACGCTCGCCCAGCTACAGGCTTATTGCGACGGTCGGCTCGCGGGCTTCAAGAAACCGCGGCGGATCGCGCTGATGGAATCCCTTCCACGGACATCAGCGACGTCTCAGGTCCAGCGCATGATGCTGGTCGAGGAGATCATGACGGGTGGACTCGCCTCGGAATGAGTCCGGGTAGGCGCGCCTCGAGGGCGTGCGAGGAGATCGATTCATTGAGTGAGAAGATTCCCCCCCAGAAATTACGAATCGCGACCCATATGGTGGCTGAGATGCTCGCGCCCGTTCGCGCGGCCTTCCCAGAGGTCGAGGTCGTGACACTCCCCGTCGAAGGGGAACTCCCACCGGATCTCGAGGCCGAGATCCTCCTGACGCTGCCCTGGGGCACACCCAACCTGGCCGACGCACTCGCCTGCGGAGTGAAGTGGGTCCACGCCTATGGGACCGGTGTCAACGGATTTCCCTTCGAGGTGTTGAAGGGCGTCCCGCTCTCCTGCTCGCGCGGCGCGAGCGCGACGCCGATCTCGGAGTGGGTGATCGCCGTGCTGCTGGCCGCGGAAAAACAGCTCCCTCAGACATGGCTCTCGGAGCCACCGGAACGATGGAATATCGCCGATCTCGGGACGCTTTCGGGCTCGCGACTCGCCCTGATCGGCTTTGGCGCAATCGCCCAGGCCATCGCGCGCCGTGCCCTGCCCTTTGGAATGAAGGTCCGGGGCTTTCGGCGAACCGGTCGGCAGAGTTCCGTCCCCGAAGTCGAAATCGTCACGAGCCTCGAAGAACTTCTGTGCGATGCGGACCACGTCGTCGTCGCCGCGCCCGAGACGCCGGCGACCCGGCATATGCTGAACGATGAGAGTTTCGCCCTGATGAAGCCCGGTGTTCATGTCGTGAACATCGCTCGCGGCGGCCTGATCGATCAGGCCGCACTCGCCCGCGCACTCGATTCGGGGCGGGTTGGCCTGGCGACCCTCGATTGTGTCGATCCCGAACCCCTGCCCGAGGGACATTGGCTCTATTCGCATCCGAAGGTGAGGCTCTCTGCGCATATCAGCTGGAGTTCGCCGGAATCACATTCGGGGCTGATGGATCGTTTCGTCGAGAATCTCGCACGCTATCACCGCGGTGAGGCGCTCGACTATCTCGTGGATCCGGTCGAGCAGTATTGAAGGTGGCACCTCCCTTGACTGTCGACCGAAGTCGTTCGCCTCGGAAACGATCGGGCCCTCGATACCTGCCGCGGCTGTGCCTTGCGGACGTCGTCGAGCTTGAAGGGCGCGATGTTCGCGTGAATGATTTTCTGGCAGGGCTCCTTCGGAGTACGCATTGGGATCAGAGGTTGTAGCCTCGCTCTTCATGAAGGGCGAGGTCGAGCCCGGTCGATTCATCTTCGTCCGAGACACGCAGGCCGACGATCGCGTCCGTGATCTTCAGAAGCACGAAGCTCGCGCCGCCAGCCCAGAGCGCGGTGATCAGTGCGGCCATCAACTGGACACCTACCTGGGTGCCGATCGCGAGGCCCTCCTGGTTCCCGCCGAGGACGGCGGCGCCAAAGATTCCGGCCATGATCGTGCCGACGAATCCACCGACACCATGGACGCCAAATACGTCGAGGCTGTCGTCGTAGCCGAGTCTGGTCTTGAGGGCCGTCGAAGCGAGGAAACAGAGGACGCCGGAGCTCAAGCCGATCGCGAGGGCGCCGATCGGGCCGACGACACCCGAGGCGGGGGTGATCGCCGCCAGGCCTGCGATCGCGCCGGTCGCGATTCCGAGGACGCTCGGCTTTCCGTGCTTGAACCACTCGATGAACATCCATGTGAGCGCTGCGGTCGAGGCCGAGATCTGCGTGGATGTGATCGCCATGGCTGCATCGCCGTTCGCGCCGAGCGCAGAACCGCCGTTGAATCCGTACCAGCCCACCCAGAGCATGCCCGTCCCCGTCACACACATGGTCAAGTTATGGGGCGGCATGGCCGTCTTGCCGTAGCCCTCGCGCGGGCCGATGACGATGCAGGCGACGAGTGCACCGACGCCGGCCGTGATGTGGACGACGATTCCGCCGGCGAAGTCGAAAACGCCTCTCGGGCCGAGGTCGGCGAAGAAGCCGCCGGCTCCGCCCCAGGTCATGTGGCAGATGGGCGCGTAGACGACGATCAGCCAGAGCGCCGAGAAGATCAGCACCGCCGAGAAGCGCATTCGTTCGGCGAATGCGCCCAAAATCAGCGCCGGCGTGATGATCGCGAAGGTGCATTGAAAGAGGAAGAAGAGCACTTCGGGGATCGTGCCCGAGAGCGTATTCGCGTCGACTCCGGAGAGGAAGGCCTTCCCGGTTCCGCCGATGAACGCGTGAAGCCCGGTCTCGCCGGCGACCATGCCCGTCGTGTCGAAGGCCAGCGAATAGCCGATCACCAGCCAGACGATCGTCATCAGTCCGGTCAGCGCGAGACATTGCATCAGAACCGAGAGCACGTTTTTCGTTCGGACGAGCCCGCCGTAGAAGAGTGCCAAGCCGGGGATCGTCATGAAGAGAACGAGCGCTGTCGAGATCAGGAGCCAGGCCGTATCGCCGGTGTCGATCCCCTCCGCGGCCATCGCGACCGAGGGCACGCCAAGCGATCCCGCGATCACAACCACGCAATACACAAGGGAGGGTGTGACGAGTCGAAGGGGCGAGTTGAGGCGGGATCTGGGGGGCTGCGGGCGTGCGGAGGAAGGCATGTCGGTGAGAATCCCCTTGTCGCTTCCAGCCGAGTCGTAGACGAGACTCGGGCCGGAGCGGATTTGAGTGGACCTCGTCGCCTGCGGGACGGGTCTGTGAGACCTTGACCTGCTGAGATGACAGATGGCCTGTGCTGTTCTAGTCCGAAATGAGCATGAAATCAAACAGATCGGCATAAAATGGCACATTGAACACTGCGCCAGGGCCACGAAATACGCCGCGGGCTTTCGGGGTCTGTCCAAGGGGTGTGGGCAGCGGACATCGCCCGCGCGAAGGGTTTCGACGCTCCGCACGACCTCACGCCCGCCCGACACTCCTTCGTCGCTAGGGGACGTTGCACTCCAGCCGGTCGATGGCATGGACGGGCGCGTTGGGGCCGGCCATCAATTCGGTGATCGCGCCGTATACGAGCTGTTGCTGTTTGACGCGTTTGAGGCCCTCAAAGGCGGCATCGGTGACCCGGATCTCGAAGTGGCCGGGGCCCTGGGGTTGGATTTCGATCGTCGCGTCGGGCATCGCATCCGCGATCGCCGAACGGATCCGTCCTGCGATTTCCTCGGCGGGCGGTCCGGCGTTGATGATCTGGAGTGCCATGGATGAGTGAGCCTTTCGGATCGACGCCTTGCGAATAAAGCGAAGAAGAAAGCAAAAAATGAAGCCCGGACAGACGCGAGAAGATCCGCGCGGGAGCGCGCGTGGAAGCGTTAGTAGCGGGGAACTTCCGGATCGATTTCCTGGCTCCAGGCGTCGATTCCGCCGACGACGTTGAAGACCTGTGTAAACCCGAGCGAGACGAATTGTTCTGCGGCCTGCATCGAACGGCCACCATGGTGGCAATGGAGGACGAGCTTTACGTCTCGCGGGAGCGACTCGATCCGCGCGGCCTCACCCTCGTTGAGCAGAATGGCGCTGGGGATCGCCGCGATGGCGCGCTCTTCCGGGGTGCGGACATCGAGTAATTCAAGGGCTTCGCCGCCATCGATTGCGGCCTTGAGATCGGCTACGGACATCGACTGCACGCGCGGAGCATTCGGATTGTCGACCTTGAAGGCCTGGCCATCAGGCGTGTCGGCGACATCGATGGTGATGCCGTCCGCGCGGGACGCGGAAATCGAATCGAGCAGAACCAGCACGCCCGAGTCGCTGATCGATTCGACATCGGCCGGTTTTCTCGGTGCGATCGAGAGATGTGATTGGAAGGTCGCGTCGATCGAGAGATGGAGCTCGCGGCCGGAGCCGCCGTGCTCCGCCGCAGCTTGAGCGAGGGCGATTGCAGCGGGTTCTGAGATTTTGATTCTCGGTTGGACGATCTGCACGGGGTCGAGACCGAAGGTTTCGTAGAATTCGCCCGTCCCGACCATCTCCTGGATGATGTCGCAGCCGCCGATGAATTCGCCCTTCACGTAGAGCTGGGGGATCGTCGGCCACGCGGAAAATTCCTTGACGCCGTCACGAATATGGGGCGCCGAGAGAACGTCGACCGTGTGATAGTCGGTGAGGATCGAGTCGAGGATACCGACGACCGTCGCGGAGAAGCCACATTCCGGAGCGCCGCGGGTGCCCTTCATGAAGAGGACGACCTCGTTCGATTCGATCGTGGCAGTGATTTCCTGACGGGCGGCTTCGTCGAGGGGCATCGTTTTCTCCATCATGACTCGGCGCGCGTTTCGTGGCTCGTCGATCGCGGAGTGTCCGCGGCGGGCCCGGTGACCGATCGGCTTCGAATTACGCGGGCGGCCCGCGCCGATAGGCTCTGCAGCGGCTTCGGGTGCCAGGGCGAACCGGGACGGGGTCTCGGGTCCGGGCGGAACTTAGCAGGAATGGTGAGGAGAGCGCGAATCGGGAAGTCGACATTGGCTGAGTCGGGCTCCCAGTCAGGGCTCAGGTCAATATGTCGTGGCCGTCCTTGACCTGGTGCGCGCAGGCATTGAGGATCGGTTCGACGTCGTCCTCGGTCAGGTCGAGAAAGGCTCAGGCGGGCTGGGCGGTGAGGTCGAGATCCTCGAGCGGCTTCGAACGCCCGACTCCGAGTTTGGAGAGGCAGAGGCTCGTGATCGTGGTCAGGGCGCACATCCGGGCGACGGAGTCGTCGAGCTGCGTGAGCACCCCGGGGTTGTGGTGATGCTGGATGGTCAGGGCGAGGCTGCCCGGCAGGCCCCATTGTTCAATGACGGCGGCGCCGAGCTCCGCGTGGCTGAAGCCGAAAGCCTCGTCCTCGACATCGGCAAAGCTCCGACCCTCGTTGTAGACGGTCATCATGACGGTCTCGTATTCGGAACGGTGGCTATTGGCGAGCGCGGTCTTGCCGATATGGTGCATCAGGCCGGTGGTGAAGGCGATTCTGGGATCTGCGGCAATCTCGCGATGGCCCGCGAGCAGGTTCGCGGCCGGGCCCGCAAGCGATGAATGCTGCCAGAGGAGCTTCTCGCGCAGTCCGAAGCGTTTGTAGGTCTCCTTCATGGAGGCGGCGAGAACCAGATTGCGAACCGTCATCGTTCCGAGCAGCGAAATCGCGTGTGTTAGACCCTGGACCTCGCTCGGAAAGCCGTAGAGCGCCGAGTTTGAGATCTTGAGAATTCGCGCGGCGATCGCGGCATCCTGATCGATCAGCTTGCGAATATCGTCGATCGAGCTGTCGGGGTTGTCGACTGCTTGAACGACTTGGTTCGCGATCGCGGGCATCGTCGGAAGGTCACCCCCCCGAGGCTTTCAAATAGCTGTCGAATCGATTGCTCATGAGAAGACATGCTCCGAACACGCCTCTCCGCGCGCACGAGTGCTTGCCGTCTCGGGGTGTTTTGACCAGATCGGCGTCTCGCATGAGCGTTGGATTCGTGGAGAATCGATCGTTGCCCCCCCCCTCTGGGGTCAGATTCGATGTGCCGCCGGTGCCCCGTGGAGCGCTTGGGGAGTGATCATCACTCGCCGCTGCCCGAAATCGGGTGCCAATCGGAATCTGGCAGGATTGGCGGCGGCCCGGGGTGGACGGGCGGTTCGGGAAGCACCGGCGGGTTCGGCCGAAGGCGCGGTCCGCGGTGCGTGCGAAACCCGTCGAGGAGAGTCGATGATCCGTCACGTGGTTCTGCTCAACTGGAACGAGAAATGCGCGGAGTCCGCTGTACAGGCGGTGTCGGAGGGGCTGGCGGCGCTTCCGGGCAAGATTTAACAGATCCGTGCCTATCGGTTCGGGCCCGATCTCGGGACGAACAAGCGAAATGCCGATTACGTCCTCGTCGGCGATTTCGAGAGCAGGGCGGATTTCGAAATCTACGTGGATCATCCCGCGCACGTCGATCTCATGACGAATCTGACGGGTCCGATTCTCGCTTCGTTCAATTCCGCTCGATTCGAGCTGCCCTGATCCGCTCGGACCTTCGCGTTCGTGAATTTCTGCGAGCACGGCAATTTCGACCTTCCCTCGAAGGTCGAGCGGTCCATCGGCCGCGTCTTCATCACCCCCGCGCGCCATCGTCGTCACCATGGTCGAGAGAGGGGGCTGCTCGACACGAATTTCGGAACGATCTTCTCTTTCTGGGATCGGCTCTTTGGGACCCATGGTGAGAATGGTTCCGAGATTTCGGTGGATACGGGTCTACCCGGGATCGAGGGCCGCCCTGGGATCCTGGCCACCCTGGCCCTGCCCGCGCGCATTGTCTTCCGCGGCAGCCAGCACTCCAGGATCTTCCTGGGGCGCCAGACGGTGAACGGCTCGCAGCGAATTCAGATGGTATTATGCGGCGGCGCAGATCCGAGGTGGAGCGCTCCTCTCGGATTCCGAAGCCATATAGGGGGAGTGGGGATGAGGTTCTGGCAGGCGCTTTCCTACGAACGAACGGAAGATCTCGTCCCCCTCGCGCAGACCTGCGAAGAACTTGGATTCGAGGGGGTCTTCCTTGCCGATCATGTCGTCGGTCATCGGCAGACCAATTCTCGATATCCGTATTCGTACAACGAGGGTGAGGCGGATTTCGTGGCGGAGGTCGAGTTCCCAGAACCCTTCTCCGCAATCTGCGCGATGGCAGCGGTCACGCGCACTCTTCGTTTCAACACCCAGATCTATGTCGCGCCGCTGCGTCACCCGATTCTGCTCGCCAAGGCGCTCGCGACCGCCTCGGTGATCTCGGGTGGGAGAACGATCCTGGGTGCCGGTGTGGGCTGGCTGCGCGAAGAGTTCGAGGTGCTCGGTGAGGATTTTCCCACTCGGGGCCGCCGCCTGGACGAAATGATCGAGATCATGCGCAAGCTCTGGAGTGGCGAGATGGTGGAACACAGGGGTGAGTTCTTCGAGTTCGAGGCCTTGCGCATGCTTCCAGCGCCGGTCGCACCGGTGCCGATCATGTGCGGCGGCCTTCACCCGAGAGTTCTCGAACGTGCGGGTCGCCTATGTGATGGTTGGATCAGTCCCGGCATCGCCACATCCGATTTCGAGCGGATCAGAGATACCATCGAATCCGCCCGGACCGGTGCGGGTCGTTCCGATTCTTCCTTCAGATATGTCGTGGCGGCACCGAACGAGGGCGAATTGGATTGGTATCGCGCGCTCGATGATTCGAGGGTGACGATCGTGAATCACCCCCTGACCTTCAGCCTCGGTCCGGACGCGTCACTCGATCAGCGACGCGATGCGCTGGCGTCTTACGCGGGCGGCGTCGGGATCGGTGCCTCCGCGTGATCCGCATCGCGTCGCTGGACGCGACCGACATTCGCATTCTGAGTTCGTCGCTGAATCAGCCATCGGCATTGCGCCACGCGTCCGTCGGGTTTCCGATGGCGTCATCGTCGAGCGGACGTCATACGCCTGGAGCTCGTGAGCTCAGCAGGCTCGCGCTACTGGTTACAGCGTCGCACGGTCGCCGGGATTCGATCACATTCGAGCGTCTCGGTGACCCCTCCGGTGACCTGGGCGCACGCACCGCTATGGGCCTGCCTCTCGGCGGTCTCGATATCCGCTGCGCGTGACAACGAGCAGGCGCTGCGGCCTCTGTATCCGACGCAGATCTCGCATTCGACCTGGGTGGCGTCGAGGGCGTACCAGATCACTGCTGTGACGAAGAGGATTCCAATCGCGAGGCCGATTGCGGTGCGTGCCATGAAGAACGAGCGGTCTCCTGGAGTCCGACGAGGTCGGCCAGGATACGCAGCGCTTCCATGCGCTGCGGGGTGGGCTCCTCGTCCTCCTCCTCAGTGTACGACTCCGGTGTTTTTCCGCCCGTCTTTCCTTCGGAGTCCTCCGGCTGGGAAGCGCCGGCTTCGTCCGAGGCCTGATCATTTTTTTCGTCCGAGTCGGAGCCGTCTCCGGACGCGGTCTTCTCGGCTTCTTTCTCCTCGCGTTCACGTATGAACTCGGCGAGATGGATCACATCATCTTCCTCGGCGAATTTGGCGAGCTGCTCGTTGATCTTGATGAACTCGTCGTCGCTCGAGACGCGAAGGGTCGAGCGGCGCCGGAGTTCGGCCATCACGCCGTCCGAAAGGTCCTTCCAGTTCTTGCTGGGGGTCGTGAGGCTCGAGAGGCTATTCGAGACTCGTGACGGCATCGAGAGAAAGGGAGGGATCATCTGGCTCTTGAGCGAATAGGGTGCATAGCGTTCGCCGAGGTCGTCGGTCGCGAAGAGCGAGGGGAGCACGATATCGGCCGCGACCCCTTCGTGTTGGGTCGATGCGCCCCCCGGCCGGAAGAACATCGCCGTCGTGACTTTGATCGCGCCGAGGCGCCCGGGCTGATGGATGAAGCTCTGAACCGTTCCCTTCCCGAAGGTGTGGTCATCGCCGACGATGACGGCGCGGCCATAATCCTTCATGGCGCCGGCCACGATCTCCGAGGCCGAGGCGGTGATCCGTGAGGTCAGGATCACGAGAGGACCGTCGTAGACGATATCTTCGTCCCTGTCTTCGAGGATCTGGACCTCGGAAAAGACATTCTTGACGGCGACGACGCCACCTTCGCGAATGAAGAGACCGGCGATGTCGACAGAGCTTTCGAGCTTGCCGCCGCCGTTGCGCGAGAGGTCGAGGAGCACGCCCTCCGCCTTGGCCTCTCGAATTTGCCGCAGGAGGTCGCGTACGTCTCGGCCGCTCTGCCGCTTGCTCGGGTCCGCGTCGCCGTAGAAAGTGGGTAGATCGAGAACGGCGAGCTTGCGCGTGGTTCCAGCGACTTCGATCTCGTGGAAATCGAGGGTCGCAGCGGCATCTTCGATCGTGACTTTGTCCCGCTGGATCGCGACATCGAATCGTTCGGTCGTGTCCGACTTGCGCAGGATCGTCAACTTGACCGTCGTGCCCCGCTCGCCGCGGATCATCGAGACGACGTCGCGCAGCGACATGTCGATGATATCTACGGGTTCTTCCTTCTCCTGGGCGACTGCGATGATCTTGTCGCCGGGTTCGAGCGCACCGGTCTTGTCCGTCGCACCACCGGGGATGATTCGTTCGACGATCGAGTAGCCATCCTTCGAGGACAATGCGATCCCGATGCCGTCGAGGGAGAGGCTCATCTGGATCTGGAAATCCTCGACCGCTTCCGGTGGATAGTAGGTCGAGTGGGGATCGAGCGCGCCAGCGAAGGCATTCAGGAAATCCGCGTAGGTATCGCGCGGCTCGAGCTCACTGGCACGTTTCGTCATGAGCTCATAGCGATGGATCAATTTCTCCTTCGCCTTCTCGAGCTCCATATCGCTGCTCAGGTAGTTGGACATCGTAAAGTGGACGAGGCGGATGACCAGTCCGAGCCGGGCCTCATCGTCCGGTGGGTGACCACGCTTACCGGGGTCGAGGATCAGGCGCACATCCGTATCGAGTGCGTAGGCCTCGCGCGAGACGTAGCTGGTCACCTCCTCCTGCATCCGCTCATAGCGTTCGACGAGATCGCTGCGGATCTCGTCGAGGAGTCCGCACTCGCCGTTCTGCACGGCGAAGAACACGCCCTTCAGCTGATTGCGGAGCTTGCTGATCTCATGGCTGAGGTAGAGGGTCTTCGAGGGATCGATGCGCTCGATATAGGTGTCGATCACGCGTTCGCGGAGTTCCGAATCGAGGCCGCGGAAACTGATGTGGCGCTTCAGCAGGCTTTGGACCAGATCCCAGCTGTTGGCACAGGTCAGCTCAGGGGAGGTGAAGGCGATCGCCCCCGTGGGTGCGAGGGAGTTCCCGAGAAACGCGGTGAGCACCAGACAGGCGAGGGTCGACGGGACACGTCGTCGCTTTGCGGTTTTCAGGATCTCGGGCTTGCTGGACCCGGGGTCGGCTTTTGGGGCGTGGTAGCTGTGCATCATTACTCCGATGATAGAGAGGGGCGTCGGCCGCGTCAGGTTCACACCGGGCTCCTCCCCGCAGTACCCATCGGTTGCCTCGGCCTCAGATCTGAGCTTTGGGCCCTCACCGCTCTTTCCAGGCGCCGATTTCCATGGGGGATCGAAGGTTTGGCGAGGATTCCCGTGTCCCGCAACCTTTTGCCGCGTCGTCGTGGGACGGTCTCGGCTACTCTGCGCGCCCCAAAACCGGGGACGCGGCCGCCGTCTCCGGACGTGACCGGTGCGGAGGGACCCTAGAGGCTCGCCCGACAGTCCTTTTTCGTAGCTGAATGGAGACGATTCGATGGCCGATTTTCATTACCAGGAAATGTTCGAGTTCGGTACCGACGACACCCGATATCGCAAGCTCGGCGATGCTGGCGTCTCTACGGTCGAGATCGACGGCCGCGAGATCCTCAAGGTCGAACCCGAGGCGCTCGCGTCGCTCGCATCGGCTGCGATCCGCGACGTCTCGCATCTGCTCCGGCCCAGCCATCTCGCCCAGCTCGCCAAGATCCTGGAGGACCCCGAGGCCTCGGACAACGACCGATTCGTCGCGCTCGAGTTGATGAAGAACGCGAATATCGCGGCGGGCATGGTCCTGCCCTCCTGCCAAGACACTGGGACCGCGATCGTTATGGGCAAGAAGGGCCAGGATGTCTGGGTGAATGGGAACGACGAGGAAGCCCTCTCGCGCGGTATCCACAAGACCTATACCGAGACGAATCTCCGCTATAGCCAGCTGGCCCCGATCGACATGTACCAGGAAAAGAATACGAGTTCGAATCTTCCGGCGCAGCTCGACCTCTACGCGACGGAAGGGGACGAGTACAGATTCCTCTTCGTGACAAAGGGGGGTGGATCCGCCAATAAATCGCTGCTCTTTCAGGAGACGAAGGCGCTGTTGAACCCCGAATCGATGAAGCAATTCTTCATCGACAAGATCAAGATGCTCGGAACCGCGGCTTGTCCGCCTTATCATTTGGCGATCGTGGTCGGTGGGACCTCAGCGGAGACCACGCTCAAGACGGTCAAGCTCGCGAGTTGCCACTATCTCGACAATCTTCCGACCTCGGGAAACGAACATGGTCGCGCCTTCCGCGACGTCGAACTCGAAGAGCAGGTCCTGCAGCTCACCCGCGACGTCGGGATCGGCGCTCAATTCGGGGGGAAATATTTCTGTCACGATGTGCGCGTGATCCGCTTGCCTCGGCACGGGGCCTCGTGTCCAGTGGGGATAGGCGTTTCCTGTTCGGCGGATCGACAGATCAAGGGCAAGATCACCAAAGAGGGTGTATTCCTCGAGCAACTCGAGACGGATCCCGCGCGCTTCATGCCCGACCTAGTCGCCCACGAACTCACGCGCGAGCCGGTGGAGATCAACCTGGATCGGCCGATGGCGGACGTCCTCACCGACCTCTCGCGGTTTCCCGTGACGACGCAGCTCTCGCTGACGGGCACCATCGTCGTCGCCCGCGACATCGCCCATGCGAAACTCAAGGAGCGGCTCGACGCGGGAGAAGACCTGCCCCAATACTTCAAGGATCATGCGGTGTACTACGCGGGACCCGCGAAGACGCCAGAGGGCTATGTCTCGGGATCCTTCGGTCCTACGACCGCCGGTCGGATGGATGCCTATGTCGATCTCTTCCAGTCTCGCGGCGGATCGATGGTCATGCTCGCGAAGGGCAATCGCTCGCAGCAGGTGACCGACGCGTGTGAGCGTCACGGCGGATTCTATCTCGGTTCGATCGGTGGCCCGGCTGCGATCCTCGCGAAGAACTGCATCAAGAGCGTCGCGATCCAGGAATACGAAGAACTCGGGATGGAGGCGATCTGGCGAATCGAGGTCAAGGATTTTCCCGCCTTCATCATCGTCGACGACAAGGGCAACGATTTTTTTGCGCAGTTCTAGGACGTCTGCGGCGTTCCCGAATGGCCCGGTCGCGGGCGGCTCTGCGGCGGTCGCTGAGTCCGCCCTGGGCGAGTTCGGCAGGCGAGGCGAAGACGTCAGGCAACCGGTGTGCGGAAACGCTGCGGTTCCGGCGGTCCAGGGGGGGGCTTGGGTTTTTCCCGTCACCTCCGCTCGTCCTCCAAGTACTCACTCTGCAAGATGAGCAGCAAATCGATCTCAGGCCGAATGCGGCCTTTTTCGTTGTTGCGAATGAGTTGAAAAGA
This sequence comes from Deltaproteobacteria bacterium, assembly GCA_002719955.1. Lineage (GTDB taxonomy): Bacteria > Myxococcota_A > UBA9160 > UBA9160 > UBA4427 > UBA4427. Next base: position 156,876 of record PBFW01000008.1, read on the forward strand.
GGAGTGGCGTGTCCACAAGCGGGACACGTGAGGCGAGATGACGCGCGCATTGCTTTGGGTTCGATACGGGTTCTGTACCTGTCTTGGTCTGGCTCTGATCTGTTTGGCTGCGGTTTCCGTGTCCGACCCGGATCCAGAAGCATCGTCCATTGCGCGGACCGACTCCCTTCCTCGGGTGTGATGCGAAGGCCCGCCGCCGACGCTCGCAGAGCCCCCGACTCAGGTCCATCACTCCCTGGATGGACCGCCGCCCCATCGCGCCTCGAGCGTTGGGGCGGTTTTTTTTGGGGGGGCCGGCGAGCGTGCTGAGGCGATGATCGTTGCGCGCGAGCACCTTTGTGCTTCGCTCGCGCGATGCAATTCGATCGAATCGGCGATTTCGAGGACCCTCGGATCGGGGATTACCAGAACCTGAAGGAGGTGCGCCTCGCGGTGGACCGGCGCCGCTTCATGGTGGAGGGCCGCGTCAACCTACGCGTGCTGCTCGAGCACTCGACCTTCGCGCCGGACTCGATCCTGTTGAGCGATCGTGCGCGTGCGACGATGGAAGAGGAGTTGGTGAGCCTCGCTCCCACATGCCCCGTCTATGTCGCGAATCAGGCGGTGCTCGATCGCATCGTGGGTTTCCCGATTCATCGCGGTTGCCTCGCCGCTTGTCGCCGCCCGGAGGGGCTGGATCCGATGGCGCTGGCCCGGGATCTGCTCGAGGTCGAAGCAGCCCCGCGGATCGTCGTCGTCGAAAACATCACGAATCACGACAATATGGGCGGGATCTTTCGCAACGCCATGGGGCTGGGCGGGCGGGCGGTCCTTTTGTGCCCGCGCTCGGTCGATCCGCTCTATCGCAAGGCGATCCGCACCTCGATGGGCGGGAGCCTGGTTCTGCCCTTTGCGCGTACCGCGGATCTGGCGCAACTGCTCGACGCCTTGCGGAAGCTGGGTTTCGAGATCCTCGCCCTCGATCCCGCGCCGGAGAGCGTCGATCTCGACGGTCTCGTGGCCCGTGAGATCGGGCCCGTCGCGTTGCTGCTGGGGACCGAGGGCCCGGGTCTCAGCGAGATGGCGCTCGCGCTGGCGGATCGCAGGGTACGCATCGCGATGGAGTCCGGAGTCGACTCCCTGAACGTTTCGGTGGCGGCGGGGATTGCGCTTCATCGTCTGCGCGTTCAAGATTCGGACACGAAGAAGTCCGGCCTTTCAGTGGGCTGCGCGGGGAGCGAATAACGAGATGCTGCAGGAAGATGCGATTCTCGTGCTCAAGACCGGTGAGGCGCTCTCCGAGGTCAGAGCGCATTGTGGAGACTTCGAGGACTGGATCGCGCGGGGGCTCGGCCGCGCCACCGAAGAGGTCGCTGTCGCCGCCGTCTACGAGGGCGACCCCCTGCCGCCGACCGAGTCGATCAGAGCTGTGATCGTGACCGGTTCGCCCGCGATGGTGACCGCTCGTGCGGATTGGAGTGAAGTCTCGGCGCGTTGGCTCGCACGCATCGTCGAAGGCGACATGATTCCGGTTCTCGGCCTCTGCTATGGCCATCAGCTGATCGCTCATGGTCTGGGCGGAGAGGTCGGTTCGAATCCGCGTGGACGTGAGATGGGGACGGTGGATGTGGTTCTTCCGGAGCACGGAATCGACGCAGATCCGCTCTTCGAGACAGGTGTCTTTCCGGGCCACATGTCACATGTCGAATCGGTGCTCATTGCCCCGCGTGATGCGAGAGTCATCGGGACGACGGCGATCGAAGAGCACGCGGTCCTTCAATTCGGTCCGCGTCAATGGGGTGTCCAATTCCATCCCGAGTTCGACCGCGAGATCATGCGGCGTTATGTCGAAGCGCGGCGCGAGATCCTGATCGGTGAGGGGTTCGATCCGGATGCGTTGATCGATGCTGCGGTCGAGACGCCCGTGTTGACTCGCATACTCGAGAGATTTGCGGGGATGGTGGATCGGGGTCCAGCGGATCCGGTGTGATTTTGTCGTGCTGTCGTGCCCGGTCCTAATGCTGAGGTCGCTCGTCGAGATCCGGGCTTTCGCGCGACGCCGACGAACCTGCTCGCGATAGACCCAGCGCAGGAGTTGGGATCGGTGATCCTCGCCGAGCCCGACGAATTCGAAGGCCACGCTCGGTTTGGTCGATCTCTCGGGGAGGTCTTCCATCGACCGGGTGATCCACGCCGGAAGTTCGAAGCAGGGCGAACTCGGCAATTCGAAATGGCAGATCACGTCTTCGTCCGGATCCCAGTCGCCGTCCGATTCGAAACGGATGCCGCCGGCAGAGACGTCGAGGAGTTGCTGGAGGCAGTCGTCGTCAGATTCGGCGCTCGGCTCGTTGTCGGCCGAGGGGCGGGTGGCGAGCCGCACGACGCGCACCTGCAGCCCCTGCGCGGAAATGCGCACGAAGGCGCGCTGTTGGACTCGCTCCCAGAGTGGATCCAGTTTGAGTGCAAAGGTCTCGCGGGAACTCGCGAAGACGGTCGCCCGGGTCACGTAGCGTGCGTCGTTCGGCACAGGAGATTCCACGATCCGTGTTTGACCGCGCCCGATGGGGTCACAGCGGCCGACGAACCAATGATTTCCGGTGCTCACCTGATCGACGGCTGCGATCATCGGGAAGCCGCCGGCGGGGCCGTCGGGGGGGGGATTACGAGGTCTCCGGCCTCGACCATGATCCGCCGTGAATTGGGGCTGGACTCTTCCATGATCCACCTAGTCAGGGGTTCCCGCCGGAGCGGTGAGCAACCGAACCGATCCCGGATCCCCTTTTTCGGTCTTCTGGGGATCGTCGTGAGCCAGATTCAAGGAGTCATGATCCCGCGGGGCGACGCCCGAATCCGCCTCGGCGCTCTTGCAACGACTCTGGAGATGCCCGCAGCGCTTCGCTTCTCGACTTTGAGAGTGATAACTCTTAAAGTCATCGCATGGAACTTCGAGTTGCTGAACTCGCCGAAGCCGCAGGGGTCGGCATAGACACCGTCCGCTTCTATCAGGCTCGCGGCTTGATCCCTGCGCCGACGCGTCGCGGGCGTTTCGCGATCTACTCCGCCGACCACCTGGAGCGGGTCCGCCGGATCCGGTCGCTTGTGGAGGCTGGTTTCAGTCTGGCCCAGATCCGACGCCTTCTCGAGGACGAGACGGTCGACCCTCCGCTCGGGGCGGCGAATCCCCCTTCGCCGGGTCACCGGTCCCCCCGGGCGGAGGACAGGGGGCTGCTCGAGGCCCTCGCCGATCAGAGCGTCGGCGACGGCACTCTTTCCCGATCGGAGCTGGCCCTCGAAACGGGTGTGCCGGAGGCGCTGATCGCCTCCGCGATCCAGGCCCGATTGATCCAGCCCCTCGAGATTCGGGGTGAGGAGCGATTCCCTCGATCGGATCTCGAGATGGTCGTCGCGGCGCTCGAGATCCTCGGGATGGGGATGCCACTCGATCGCCTTCTCGAACTCGCCGCTCGGCACGCCACCAACGTCGATCGGCTCGCCGAGCAGGCGATCGACCTTTTCGATGATCACGTGCGCAAGCCCCGAGGCGAGGACGAAGAGAGCGTGCGGCGCGCCTTCGAACGGTTGCTTCCGCAGGCGACACAGATCGTCGCTCTGCATTTCCAGAGAACCGTCGTGGCTCGGGCGCTCGCGCGCCTGCGGGGCCGTGGCGAAGAGAGCGCCCTCGAAAAGGCGCTCGAAGTGACCCAGGCGGCAAGATTGGAGGTTCAGTGGCGTTAGGCGATCTGCCGTCGGGCGAGGAAAAACGTGTTCGGGTGCGCGAAATGTTCGACCGGATCGCTCCCCGTTATGACGCGCTCAATCGAGTGATGTCGGTCGGAATGGATCAGCGTTGGCGCCGCCGGGCGCTCGACAAGATCGCTGTCGGCCCCGGTGATCTCGTCGTTGACCTCGCCTGTGGGACCGGTGATTTCTGTGGGCTCGTCGAGGAACGTGGGGCGGAGGTGATCGGTGTCGATTTCGCCTTGCGAATGTTGAAGCAGGGGCGCAGCCGAGGGCTCGATTCCAGATCCGTCCAGGGCGACGGCGAGTGGCTGCCCTTCCGATCGGGCTCGGTCGACGTGGTGACCTGTGGTTTCGCACTGCGCAATTTTGTCTCCCTCGGCGGTGTGATGAATCAGATCGCCCGGATCCTCAAACCCGGCGGGCGCGCTGCGCTGATCGACGTCGATCGACCCACATGGGGTCCCGTGCGGGTGGCCCATTCGCTCTACTTTGATCGCATCATCCCCCTGGTCGGGGGACTCGTTTCCGATCGAAAGGCCTATCGATATCTGCCACAGTCGACCGCGTATCTTCCGCCGCCGGACCAGTTGCGGGAGATGATGTCAGCGGCCGGTTTTCTCGAGGTCGGTCGAGAGAGTCTCTTCTTGGGATCGGCGCAGATCCTGACCGGCGTTCGAGGGCCTCTCGCGCCATTGGGAGGAGCCCTCTCGTGAGTGGGGAGAACGAAGCGGAAGGCGGTGAACTCGGTCTGAATGAGGCGCGTCAGGTCGCTCGGGCGGTCGAGCGGGCGCGAGAGGCGGGTCGGACCCGTTGGGTCGCGTTTGTGGTCGATGCCCGGGTTGGACTGCGTTTCGAACACTCGCTCAGATGTTATGCCAGTGCGGGAAAGCGTGATCGCTTCTTGTGGAATCGGAGCGAATCCGGTGATTTCAGCGTCTGCTGGGGAGTGGCCGACGAAATCGAGAGTGCGGGTGTGGGCCGATTCCGCGACGTGCGCGCCTGGTCCGAGGAGATCCGCGCTCGAATCGATTGGATCGGTGATGCGAGACCGGCCACGGCGGCCACCTTCTTTGGTGGATTCGGCTTCGAAGCCGAGTCTCGCGGGTCGGCCGAGTGGAAGGCTTTCCCCGCCGCGCGCTTTTTTCTGCCCGAGGTGATCACGGAGAGTCGCGAAGGGAGAACGCGCGGAGTCTTCATCGCGAGGGTCGAGCCCAGTTCGAGTGTGGAATCGGTGGTCTCCGATCTGCGTGCGCGCCGAGCGGAACTCCAGCGGATCGGTCGGTGCGGTGTCGCCTCGGACCGCGAAGCGTTTTCCGAAACCGAGGCCCCGGAGTCGGTCGCGCAAGACCCGACGTCACTCGACGATTGGCCGGCGGGCCCTGAGTATCGGGTTCGCGCCGATCGCAGCCACGGGATATTTTGTGCCCAGGTCAGGACCGCGCTCGACGCATTTACGGGAGGTGAGCTTTCGAAGGTCGTTCTCGCGCGCTCGCTCTCCATCGACCACGACGACGCTCTCGATGTCTCCGCCTTCCTCGGTCGACTGCACGTGCTCTACCCGACCTGCACATTGATCGCGATGGGCCGGGGGGAGGATACGTTCCTTGCGGCGACTCCGGAGACATTGATTCGGGTGAGCGATGGCGCGGTCGAGACAACGGCCCTCGCGGGCTCCGCCCCGCGCGGGCGTCATCCGGAGGAGGATCGGACGCTCGCTGAGCGGTTGTTGTCGAGTTCCAAGGAGCGTTCGGAACACGCGCATGTCGTCGAGGCGATCCGCGGGGTTCTAGAGGGGGCTTGTGGATCGCTTGAGATTCCCGAGGTGCCAGCCCTTCGACCCCTCCTCGGGATCCAGCACCTAGAGACGCCGATTCGCGGCCGCTTGAAGTCCGGCATGGAATCCGAGGCCGAGTCCGATGCGCTCACCCTCGTCGAAGCGCTTCATCCGACGCCAGCGGTCGGGGGAGCTCCCCGTGCCGCAGCGGAGGATTTTCTGCATCGTTTCGAAAGGCTCGATCGCGGATGGTATGCCGCTCCCATCGGATGGCTCGACAGCCAGGGGGGTGGGGACTTTAGCGTTGCGCTTCGCTCGGGTCTGATTCGAAACGGGATCGCTGAGCCGGGTCGGTCGGGAGCGAGCCGGGCACTGCTCTTCGCTGGCGCTGGGATCGTCGAGGGATCGGATCCGGAAGAAGAACTCATCGAGACCCGCATCAAACTTCGAGCGCTGCTCGCGCCTCTGACGGAGATCTGAGGTGAGAGAATCCGGTCCGCAGAGAAGCTCCGATAGCGATCCGTCTCGAGAGGCCGCCGCTTTCGAAGCCGATCCTGAAGCGGTCTACGTCTTCGTCGGGCGATTTTTCGAGGCGCTTCGCGCCTCGGGTGTCGAACACGTCGTTGTCTCTCCAGGCTCTCGTTCGACGCCGCTCGCAGTCGTGGCCAAGCACACACCGGGGCTGCGGACCTGGGTTGAACTCGACGAGCGCGCCGCGGCCTTCTTCGCACTCGGACTCGCCAAGGCCAGCGGCCGTCCCGCTCTGCTCGTATGCACGTCGGGGACGGCGGCGGCAAATTATCTGCCCGCCGTCATCGAAGCCCATTATTCACGAACCCCGCTTCTCGTGGCGAGTGCGGACCGGCCTCCGGAGCTGCGAGATTGGGGTGCCGGGCAGACCATCGACCAGGCGGGTCTCTACGGTCGCTATCCGCGTTGGGTGGTCGAAGTGCCCATTCCTGCCGCCGGCGAGGACGCTGGACGCTATGCCATTCAGTTGGCCGCGCGAGCGGTGGAGAGGGCGATCTCCACACCCGCAGGAGCAGTTCATCTGAACTGGCCTCTGCGGGAAAGCCTCGCTCCGCTGCCGGGAACGCTGGATGCGATGAGATTGGCGTCGGCCGACGACGTTGCGCCCGCGCGCTTCACGCGCGCGCGATCGGTCGCCGACCCAGAGGACCTGCGTGAACTCGTCGAACTCGTGAGCGCTCGAGCGCGCGGCGTGGTCTGCTGCGGACCTCTGGACGCAGGATCCGAACTTCGAGAGGCGATTTCAAGATTCGCGTCGACCGCGGGTTGGCCGGTGTTGACGGATCCCGCCTCGAATCTTCGCAGCGGAGTCGCTCCCGATCGCGCGCCGCTTCTCGATCGAGGCGATCTTCTTACCCGAACGAGCGCCTTTCTCGAACGCATGAAGCCCGATGTCGTGATTCGAATCGGGGATACGCCCGTCTCGAAAGCCCAGCGACTCTGGATCGAAGCGGCCGAGCCGGATGTGATCTATTGGCTCGATGAAGGGGGCCATTGGGGCGAGCCCTCGCATCGCGTCACCCGAGTCATTCGCGGCGGGGCCGCCTCCCTGCTCGACGCCGCGGCAGCCGAGCTCGAGGCGGATACTTCGGCGGGGCTCCATCGGGACCGCACCTGGTGCCGCGCCTTCGAGGCCTCGAATCGGACGGCCGCCAAGGCGATCGAGGACGTGGCCCTCGCCGAGGATGGCTGGTCAGGTCTGAGCGTCGCTGTGATCCTCGCCCGTGTCGCGCCTTCCGGGGCCCAGCTCTTTGCGTCGAATAGCATGTCGATTCGGCTGCTCGACCTGGGACTGGCCCGGCGCGCGGAGCCGCTTCGGGTATTGTGCAACCGCGGTGCGAGCGGGATCGATGGCGTGATATCGACCGCGCTCGGAGCGGCCGCCGCGTCGAGCCAGCGGACACTGCTGTTGACGGGGGATCTGGCCTTTCTTCACGATCTGACCGGGCTCTTGCTCGCGAGGCGTGAAGCGATTCCGCTCACGATCATCGTGATCGATGACGGCGGGGGCGGAATCTTCTCGTTCCTGCCTATTGCTGCACAAGGCGAGGAGATCGCCTTCCAGGAACTCTTTCGGGCGCCGCACGAACTCGATCTGGCTCGCGTTGCCGCGCTCTTCGAACTCGACTATTGCGTCGCCGATGGCATCGGTGAGCTCGAGGCAGCCATCGCGGCGTCCCTCGCCCGACCCGGCGTGTCGATCATTCACGTTCCGGTCGAGGCGAAGGAAAATGAGGCGCGCTTTCGGCGAGGGGTGGCCGCGGCATGCGAGGCCGTCGAGGCGGAATTTTCGGAATGAGCGGAGGTACCGAGCGGGAAGCCTTCGTCGAGGTCGGAGACGTGCGGCTTCGGGCGGTGCTCGAGGGCTCGACTCCGTCGAATTCCGAATCCGTTCTGGTGTTGCACGGATTCACCGGTGCCGCCGAGAGCATGTCGGGTGTTTCCGCGTCCCTCTGCGGCGACCGCTGCGTGGCGCGGCTCGAGTTGCTGGGGCACGGGGGGAGCGATGCACCCGATGCGGTCGCCCCCTACGCGATGGCGGCCTGCGCGGATCAGATCGCCGAGGCAGCACGAGTTCTCGGCCTCGGTCGGCCGCATTTGCTCGGATATTCGATGGGGGGCCGCGCGGCACTCGCCGCCGCGCTTTCGCACCCGGATTCGTTTTCGAGTCTCGTTCTCGTTGGCGCCTCGGCGGGCATCGCGGACGCGGCGCTCCGGGCCGAACGCATCGAATCGGATGAGGCGTTGGCTGATCGGATCGAACGCGAGGGCATGACCGCCTTCGTCGACCACTGGATGGCGTTGCCGATCTTCGCGACGCAATCGCGGTTGGGGACGCGGGCGCAGATGCAGGCGCGAACGCAGCGCCTACGCAACCAGCCACACGGACTCGCAGGGAGCTTGCGCGGAATGGGTGCGGGTGCGCAGGCGCCGCTGCACGATCGGCTCGATCGTTTCATTCGGCCGGTCCTGCTCGTCGTGGGTCGGGAGGACTCGAAATTCCGTCGGGTCGCGTCGTCGATCGAGGGGGGCTTGAAGGACGCGAGGACGGAGCTCATCGACGGCGCAGGGCACGCGGTGCATCTCGAGGCGCCCGAATCCTTCGCGCGGGTCGTCGGAAGATTTATCGCTGCGATCGAAGCCGATCGTGAGGGGGGAAGGCCGTTCGCGAGCCTGCCTCGAAGCGAGTGGAACGCGCGAGTGAACGAGAACGGTGGAGATCCTGCATGAAAGAGATCCATCCCGGTAGTCGAGCGGCCTGGGTGATGGCCATTCGCCCGCGTACGCTCCCCGTGTCGATCGGCCCGGTACTGGTTGGCACCGCGGTCGCGCATATTCATGGCGGCGCGCGCATCGCGCCGGCGATCGCTGCCGGTCTCGGCGCACTGTTGCTCCAGATCGGATCCAATTTCGCCAACGATGTCTTCGATTTCGAAAAGGGTGCGGATACCAAAGATCGCATCGGTCCGCCGCGCGCGACACAGCTCGGCCTGCTCACCCCCGCCGCCCTGAAACGCGGCATGTTGGGCGTCTTCGCGTTGGCGATCCTGGTCGGCGCCTACCTGAGCTGGGTCGCCGGTCCGGTGATCATCGCCGTTGGCCTGGTCTCGATCGTCGCTGCGATCGCGTATACCGGGGGTCCCTGGCCGCTCGGCTACCACGGACTCGGGGATCTCGCCGTCTTTCTCTTTTTTGGGCTGGTCGCGGTCGTCGGGACGACTTTCGTTCAGACGGGGACCTTGCCGATGCTCGCGTGGCTGTCGGCCCTGCCCGTGGGTGGACTCGCGACAGCGATCCTCGTCGTCAATAATCTGCGCGATATCGAAACCGACGTCGCCGCCGGGAAGCGAACCCTGGCGGTGCGGCTGGGGCGTCGCGGCGCGCGGGTGGAGTGGGCCCTGCTCGTCGCCGGGGCCTATCTGCTTCCGATCGTCCTGTGGCTCGGGGCTGGGGAGGCGCCCTGGATCCTCTTGCCCTGGGTCTCGGCGCCCCGGGCCATTAGGCTCTTCGACGTGATTCGCTCGAACGAAGGGGGTCCCGCGCTCAATGAAGCGTTGGCGGGGACGGCGCAGCTGGGTTTTCTGTTCTCGGTGTTATTCGCGCTGGGGCTCGCGGCGTGATGCTTCGGCGGGCGGCCCTTCGTCCCTTCGCGCTCCGGCTGCGGCGCCCCCTCGAGACCGCCCACGGTCAGGTCTCGCGGCGCGCCGGATTTCTCGTCGAACTCGAGGACGGGGAAGGTCGCTGCGGCTATGGCGAGGCGACGCCGCTCCCGGATTTCGGGACCGAGGATCTCGACGCCTGCCGGCGTGCGCTCGAAGAGGGGCTCTTCGCGCTCATCCGAATCGGCGCGGATCTCCCGAGCGCTTCGCTGGCAGACTCCGCCGCGTTTCGTGGGGGTGGAGCGCCCTGTGCCCGATCGGCGATCGACTCGGCGCGTGTCGATCTCGCCGCGAAAGGCGCGGCACGGAGCCTCGCGCGCGAGGTTCGTGATCGCGCGGGGCTCGTCGGGGAACCCGAGTCGCGGGTCGCTGTTCAGGCGCTCGTCGGGGGCGGGGGGCCGGCCAGTGTGGAGGAGAGTGCCCGCACGTCCGTTGCTGCGGGTTTCGAAGCGTTCAAGCTCAAACTTGCGGTCTCGCGAGGTCTTCGGGATCCGGGTCTGGATCTCGAACGTGTCTCGGCGTTGCGGGGCGTGATCGGATCAACGGCGCGATTGAGGCTCGATGCGAATGAGGCATGGAGCCTTGATGAAGCGTCGGGCGCGTTGGCCGCCCTCGAACCCTTCGGGATCGACTACGTCGAACAGCCGGTGGAGCGCGGCGATTTGGTGAGCCTGAAGCGTCTCTCCGAGGAGGGCGCGATTCGAGTCGCTGCGGACGAGTCGCTGCTCGGGGGCGGGTTGGCCGCTTGTCTCGAGGCCCGCGCGGCTTCGATCCTGATCGCTAAACCCGCTGCGATCGGGGGGCTCTCGGGGGCGATCGCGTTATGGAGACGCGCCCGAAGCGAGGGCCTTCAGGTCGTCTGGTCGACGCTGATCGATGGGGCGGTGGGCCGTGCCGCGCCGCTGGCATTGGCGGCAGGGCTCGGATCCGCCCAGGAGGTTCATGGCCTCGGGACGGCAGGTCTGCTCGCCACGGACCTCCGCGAGACTTCTTCTGGCGATCGACTCGATGCGCGGGGGCGCATGCAGGTCTCGGCGGCTGCGGGGATTGGTTTTGCTCCCGTGATTCCCTTCTCCGACACGCACGCGGACCAGAGGGGGAGCGAGGGGGGGGCCGGCCGCGACGGATTCGGGGGGGGGCGCGGTGCGATCTTCGAGGTCGAGGCATGATCGGGTGGGGTGAGCGATGAGCGTCGACCGGCGCGAGGATTGGATCACCGGGCTCGAGCGTTTTGGGGACGCGCGCGAGGCCCTTCTTTTTGGGGGGCACCGACTCGACTACGCCGAGCTCGGCGGGGCGGCGCGGGCCACAGCAGATCGCCTGGCGGCCCTCGGGATCGAGGTGGGGGACCTGGTCGCGATCCTCGCCCCGCCCGGGATCGAGGCAATCGTATTGATTCATGCGATGCTCGCGCGGGGTGTCGTCATGCTTCCGCTGAATGCGCGTCTGACGGAGCCCGAGCTGAGGGAAGCGATTTCGTCGGCGTCGCCTCGCTATGTCGTGGTTCCCGGAGCGCAGGCCCGGGATGTCGAATCTCGGGGCCGGCGACTCGTCCGGGGATCGGGTTGCGGTCTGGTTGCGATGGATTCGGGAGCGGAAGCCGCCGCCCCCGCGCTCGAGATCTGCGTCGCGCCCTCGCCGGAGATCGATCCGGTGGCGCTCGCCCGCCGTGAAGAGCAACTGGAAATGCGGGCCGCAATCGTCGTGAGAACCTCGGGAACCAATGGCCGACCCAAGGGCGCGGTTCTGGGCTTCGACAACCTGGTCGCTTCCGCGCGCGCCTCGGCAGGGCTTCTCGGCAGTGATGCGGGGGATCGATGGCTCCTGTGCATGCCGATTTTTCATATCGGTGGGCTCTCGATCCTCATCCGGAGCGCGCTCGTAGGCGCCTGCGTCGTCCTGCACGAGCGCTTCGAGGCGGCCAGGGTCGCGCGCGCGCTCGAGGACGATGGGATTACGCGGGTGAGTTTCGTGGCGACGATGCTCGAGCGGCTTCTCGCGACGCGCGGGACAAAGCGCTCGCCGGGATCCCTGTCTCTCGTTCTGTTGGGGGGAGGGCCCGCCTCCGAGGATCTCCTCCGGCGCGCGGCCGTCCTCGGCTATCCGATCGCACCCACTTATGGCCTCAGCGAGGCCGCATCCCAGGTGGCGACGCGGCCGCCCGATCGTGTCGTGCCGGATGGAGAGGCGCTCTGCTCGGGCCTCGTCCCCCTGCCGGGGGTCGCGATTCGCATCGTCGACGCGAATCGCGCGAATCTCGGCCGGGGACTCGAAGGCGAGATCGAGGTGCGTGGGCCCATCGTGATGCACGGCTATCTCGACGATCCGCAGGCGACGCGTGACACGATTCGGGAGGGGTGGCTCTCGACCGGAGATGTCGGTCGTCTCGATGCCGCCGGCCGGCTTCGCGTGTTCGATCGCCGTGAAGATCTGATCCTGTCCGGGGGCGAGAATATCTACCCGGCCGAAATCGAGTCGATCCTGCTCGAAGTCGAGGGCATTCTGGATGCGGGTGTGTGTGGGGTTCCGGACCCCGAATTCGGTGCGCGTCCGGCCGCATTCGTCTCGATGCGCGAGGGGATTCCCTTTGACCCGCTCCTGCTCGTAGAGCACTGTCGGGCCCGGTTGGCCGGTTATAAGCAGCCGGTCGGGTTCGCGGCGATCGATGAACTTCCGCGGACGCTGACTGGAAAATTGCGGCGTCGAGCCCTTCGCGATCTCTGGGAAGAGAAACGCTAGGCGATCGATCGGCTTTCGATGGCACGCTTCGCGATCAGCGCGGGTCGCTCGAAAGGGCTTCGGCGATGGTCGCGCGAACCCGATCCATCATTTCTTCCGGCTCGAGTTCGTCGACCTCGCCGGACGGGATCGGCTCGAGGATCTCGATCGAGATCGGATGTCGTCCCTGCAGGACGAATCCTCGCTTCGGCAGGGCTTCGCCCGTTCCGCGGATTACGATCGGCTGGACCGGGACCCCATTCTTCTTGGCGATCTCGAATGCGCCAGACTTGAAGGATCGAAGTCTTCCCGTCGCGGAGCGGGTGCCTTCCGGAAACATGAGGATCGAACTTCCCTCGCCGATCACTTCATTGCATCTGCGCATCATCGCGCGAATGCTGCGTGCCGTTCCGCGCCGTAGCGGGATATAGCCGCAGAGCCTCATGTTCCAGCCGATGAGGGGGACACGAAAATTCTCGTGCTTCGAGACCCACTTGAAATGGCTCTGCAATCGGAAGATCACGAGGATGTCCACCAGGGAGAGGTGGTTGGCGACGATCACGGCCGGTCCGGCTTCGTGCATGCGCTCGCGCCCATGGATCCGAACGGGCCAGGCCGGGTTGAGCCAGGTATAGAGCGATGCCCACCAAGACGTGAACCGATGCATCGCCCAGCGTCGACGGTCGAAGGCGACGGTCACGCAGAAGAGCAGGAGCGCAAGCGGGAAGAGGATCGCCGACGAGAGGAGCATGAAACCCCAGAACGCGAGGGAGAAGGCCAGGCGCATCTCAGGACGCATCTCAGGAGGGATGCCCTTGGCGACTCGCTTCGACGAAGGCACCAAAGAGTCTCGCGCTCGATGGCTCGTCCAGCTTCTCGGGATGCCACTGCACGCCGATCTCCCACCCGCCATCGCTGCGCCCCCCCCTCTCGTCCATCTTGCCCGTAGGGGCTTCGAGAGCCTCGATGACGCCACCCGGGCCATGGGCCACGGCGAGATGTTTCGGACCGAGTTCACGCACGGCTTGATGATGCAGGCTGTTCACACGTCCTGCATCCGCACCGAGGATCGCGCCGAGCAGACTTTCTGCGACGACCTCGATCGTGTGACGCCCCTCCGGCGGAAGGCGATGCTCTGCGATGTCCGGACGCTGGGAGGGGAGATGGGAATAGAGATCTCCGCCGCGCGCGCGCGCCATCAGCTGCATTCCGTAGCAGATCCCGAGGATCGGCAATCTGCGCTCGGCGGCGGCTTCGAAGAGCGCCTCGTCGAAGGCGAGCTGCTGCGGCGAGACGAGGTCGAGCTCGACACCCACCGGAAGCGGGTCGTCGTCTGGAAAATCGTCACCGCCCGGAAGGAGCAATCCGTCGAGGGTGCCCGCGACCTCTTCGGGATCCGTCTGGATCGGGAGCTGGACGGGAAGCCCACCCGCGCGGTCGACGGCGTCGGCGTAGCGGCGATCGATGTAGTGGTAGTCCCGGCCTTCGCGCCAACGTCCACGGTCGTCGAGGCTGAGTGGGATCCCGATTCGCGGTCGATGCATGGCACGAGCATAGCCATCTGCGGCATGCTGCCCGCATGGCACAGGTAGTGATCGCGGGATGCGGCTACGTTGGCAATGCGCTGGCGGGAATGTTGAGGAAAGAGGGACACGAGGTCTACGGCATCCGTCGCGATGTGACCGGATTGGCCGCGGGCGTGAAGGGGATCGCCGGCAACGTCGCGAATCCGGAGTCGCTCGGCCCGGCGCCGGCCCGGGTCGAATATGCGGTCTATGTCGTAGCCGCCGACGGGGGGAGCGAGCAGGCTTATCGGCAGGCGTATCTCGATGGACTGGCTGGATTTCTGGAGTGGCTGAGGGACGAGGGGCAGCGCCCGCGCCGAATCGTGATGGCCTCCAGTACGGCGGTCTACGGTCAGCGCCGCGGTGAGCCCATCGATGAAGACTCCCCGACCCATCCGACCCAATTTCGGGGCGAGACGCTCCTCGCCTCCGAGGGATTGCTCGCGGCGAGCGGGATCTCGAGTGTCGTCGTGCGCCTGGGCGGGATCTATGGGCCGGGACGCGCGGACTTGATCGACCGCATTCGGGAGCGGGCTCTCCGTCTTCGTCTCGTCGAACATTTCACCAATCGGATTCATCGCGACGATGCCGCTGGCCTGATCCGCCATCTCCTTTTCCACCCCGATCCCGAACCCCTCTATCTGGGCGTCGACGATCGATCCGAGGAGGAGGGGGAGGTTCTGCGTTGGCTCGCGAAGGAGTTGGGGGTCGAAGCGCCGCGGGAAGAATCGCCGGAAGGCGAGAGCGGGGCGAGCAATCGCCGGCGCGCGGTCGGAAGCAAGCGCTGCAGCAACCGGCGGGCCCGCGAGAGCGGCTACCGCTTCCGCTATCCGAGTTTTCGGGAAGGCTATGGCGAATTGGTCCGGGCGATCCAGGTCGGTTGATGGGAAGCGCGGGCCCGCCCTCGACGACCTCTTCGTCCCGGCCGGAGATCGCGCCCGGGACGGCGGCCATGCCCGGTGTGATCTACTCGCCCTTCGCAGATCGGATGGCCGAGCGGATGGCGGACCCCAGCGACGGGCCCCTCTTTCCGCTCCATGTTGGAGATACCTGGCGCGATCCCTTCGTCGGCGCACGCTCCGAGGATATCCGCTCGGCCCTGCACCCGCGGCTGCACGCCTATGGAGACACGCGCGGCTTGCCCGACTTGATCGAACGGGTGAGCCAGAAACTCGCCGAGAAGAACGGGCTCCGCCATTCGCCGGAGGAGGTATTGATCACGGCCGGCGCGACCGGGGGGCTCGCCGCGGTCGCGGGCGCCGTGCTCTCACCGGGTGATGAAATGTTGATCCTGGCCCCCTTCTGGCCGCTGATTCGCGGGATCGCGCAGAGTTTTCGGGCAAGGTCGATCGAGGTCCCCTTCTTCGATCGTGTGTCGTGTCGGCGGGAGGCGATCGAGCAGGTCGAATCCCGGATCACCGCCCGCAGTCGCGTGCTCTATGTGTCGACGCCCTCGAATCCCACGGGTCGCGTGATTCCGGGTGACTGGCTGGAAGCGCTGGCCAACCTCGCTCGGCACCATGACCTTTGGGTCTTTTCCGATGAGGTCTACGAGGACTACCACTATCCCCACGGCGCTTCCGGTTGCGAGTCGAGCGCGATAGGCGGACATGTCTCGATGGGCCGTTTCGCTCCCGAGCGGACGATTTCCGTATATTCGTTCTCGAAGAGCTATGCGATGGCGGGCCAACGCGTCGGGTATCTCGCCGGACCGGAACGAGTCCTTGCCGAGGCGCGGAAGATCGCGACGCATATCTACTACCACCCTCCGATCGTGGGTCAGCGAACCGCCCTCGCGGCGCTCGAGGAGGGGGACGATTGGATCGCGAACGCGCGGGAAGAGGATCGCGCCGTGGGTGTGGATGTGGCCGAGCGGCTCGGGGTTGCGTCGCCCGAAGGCGGGACCTTCCTCTTTCTCGACGTGCGCGATCGCCTCGATGAGCGCGGGCTCGCGGGATTGCTGGAGGATTGTTTCGAGCGGGGCGTGCTCGTTGCGCCGGGCACGAGCTGCGGTGAGGAATACGGCGAATGGATTCGTCTCAGCTATACAGCGGCGCCCGGGGACGCAGTGCGAGAGGCGGCTCGGAGATTGGCGAGCGTGTTGGGGCGATGAGGAGATCATCAGAGATGCGGCGTGCCCTCGTTCTTTCGATTCTCGTGCTGGCGACCAGTGGCTGCCTCGGCATGCCCGGGAGCTTGCCGCCCTGTGATTCCTGGAGCGCGGACCACGCGATCTGCGGCCTGATGAATCCCGAGGATCTCGGCTCGCTGCCCCATGGCGGCTGGGTCGTCGTGAGTGAAATGCATCTGGCGGATCCGAGGGCGGGGGAAGAGGCCGGCCCCTTCCTTCCCGGTCGTTTGACCGCGATTCGATCGCGTGAGACGGACGGGAAGATCGAGCGCAGGCAACTCTTCCCGAACGAGTGGGCCGAGGCTGCGACGGAGACGAATCGATGGGGTGATCCCGGCTGCGAGGGGCCGCCCTCCAGCGAAGATTTTCAGCCCCATGGGATCGATGTCGGGATGGGGCCCGAGGGTCGCTCGGCGCTGGCCGTCGTCACCCATGGCTTCCGAGAGGTGATCGACCTCTTCGAGATTGCCGCTGGGTCGGAACCGGCGCTCGCCTGGCGTGGCTGCGTGGAAATGCTCGGGGAGATGTCGGCCAACGATGTCGCCCTCCTGGGAGACGGAAGTCTCGTCGTGACGAACATGATCCCGCGCCTCGAATCGGTCGGAGTGAAGGCGATCTGGATCATGTTGAAGATCAGGCTGGGTCTGCACACGGGTTCGGTTCTGCACTGGTCGCCGTCGGGCGGGTGGAGCGAACTCCAAAAGAGCCAAGCGAGCGCACCGAATGGGATCGCGACCTCCGCGGACGGTCACGTGGTCTACGTCGCCGAGTGGGGCGGAGGGGCGGTCTACCGATTGCGATTCGCAGGGGGGCTCCGAGGGGGCGCGATCCCCCTTCGCGATGAGGTTGCGGTCGAGGGCCACCCCAGCCAATTGACCTGGACAGCGGATGGCCGGCTGCTCGTGGGTGCGCAGAGAGCGGGGCCGATCAAGGTGGTCTCTTGCGGGAGGATCGAAGCAGGTGGTTGCGATATCGGTTATTCCGTCACGTCGATCGAAGTCGATGATCTCGTCGCGACCAAGGTCGCGGAGGGGCGCGGGGCCGTGAGCGTCGCGCTGGAAGTCGACGATGAGATCTGGCTGGGCGTATTCGCCGGAGACAGCGTCACCCGTCTGCCCAAGGTCGAGTGAGGGCGGTCGAAAAGCGATTCCCGTCCCACAGGATGATCTCGCAGAACGCCGAGCGCGGAAGACGTGTCGGCGATCGAGTATGCTCGGGGGCTCTCCTGCAAGCCCTTTCACTCGAGGAATCCCCCATGTCGATCGATCTCGTCCTCAACTCTCCCGAGACGCCCGCTCGCACGGCGAGCATCAGGTCTATGCAGCTTTCAATGGCCGGTGATGCCGAGGGTTGGCTCGACCTCTTCGCGGAAAATGCCGTGGTTCAGGATCCCTATGGGCCCTCTCCGATGGATCCCGAGGGCAAGGGACAGGTTGGGAAAGCGGCGATCGAGAAATTCTGCGCTGCCTATATCCGCCCGGACACGATCCGCTTCGAGATTCGCCAGACGCTGAACGGAAATGGTGCCTGTGTGAATGTCGGCACGATCTATGCGAAGCGGCCCGACGGGACAGTGGCCTGGAACGAAGTGATCAACATCTACGAAGTGGACGAGGCGGGAAAGATCACGCTCCTTCGTTCTTATTGGGACTTCGAAGCGAACCAGAAGTCGATGTTCTAGGCGGTCGATTGCTCTTCGTCGAACGAAGCAATCGCACGGAGAAATTGCTCGAGGGCCTCGCGGCGCGTCTGGTGATGCCCGGGCGCGATCCCCTGGCCCCCTCGGTCGTGGTGGTGCAGGGCCCGGGAATGGAGCGTTGGCTCGCGCAGTCGATCTCTCGCCGATACGGGGTGTGCGCAAACACCGAATTTCTCTTCCCCCGCCAATTTCTCGAGAAGCTCCTTCAGAGCACGCCGACGGAGGCGGTCTCGGGGCCGAACTCCGCCTGGGAGGTCGGCTGTCTGGTCTGGTCGATCGCGCGACGTCTGAGCGAGGGGCGCGGTGACGCGGATTACGAACCGCTGGCGCGACATCTCGAAGCTGTCGACGGCGATCGGCGACTCGTTCAACTCTCGCAGCAGATCGCCATCCTGCTCGACCGCTACATGACCTACCGACCGGATTGGATTCGCGCCTGGAGCGACGCCCCCGCCCTTCCCACGGCCCGCGACGAGCGTTGGCAGGCACGGCTCGTGCGGGAACTCGCTGCAGATCTCGGCCGCCATCATCTCGCGGACCGCGCCCAGGACTTTCTCGCAGCGGTCGCTTCACCCGATCCCCGGGCACTGGCCGCAGGGCTCGGAACTTCGCTCCCGGACATCGTCGAGATCTTCGCGGTGTCGACTCTGCCGCCGCTCTATCTCTCGCTGATCGATGGCCTGGCGAATCATCGCGACGTCCATCTCTCGATCCTGAGTCCCTCGCGGAGTTATTGGGCGGATCTCTGGCGTGAGGTTCGCGAGGGCGATCTCGAAGGCGCACAGAGCGGCGGGGGCGAGGGCGCTTCTGGGCTCTTCGACGCCGCGCCCGCGACGCCCGCCGCGAGGTTGCTGGCGGGACTCGGGCGTCTGGGTGGAGATTTTCAGCGCTGCCTCGAGGAGTGTACGAGCGCGGGTGGAGGTGAGGTCGAGGGATTCGAATCACCGGTCGACAACGCGGCGTGCCCGAGTCTGCTGGCTCGACTCCAGGCCGATCTGCTCGATTTCGATTCGGAGATCGACCCGGATGCGGGGTTCGGGTCGGGCGCTCGAGCGTCGCGAATCGTCGATCGGGGCGATGATTCGATCCAGGTTCATCTCTGTCATGGTCCGCGGCGAGAACTCGAAGTCGTCGAGGCTGCACTTCGGAACGCCTTCGATCGCGATCCCACGCTGACCCCGGAAGATGTCATCGTGATGGCGCCCCGAATCGACGAAATCGCCCCGGATATCGAGGCCGTCTTCGGCGTACCCCAGGACGAGGATAGACGGATTCCGCATCGAATCGCGGATCGCGGCGTATTCCAACGCTCCCCCGTCGCCGAGGCCTTTCGCGGGCTGCTCGACCTGTTGAGTGGCCGCGCAGCGCGCAGCGAGGTCCTCGACTGGTTGTCCCGGGAGCCTTCGCGCGCGCGTTTCGGGTTGGATGAGGAAGCGGTCGAACGCCTCGGCGAGTGGGCAGAACGAGCTGGGATTCGATTTGGCCTCGATGAGGATCATCGTGAAGCGCTCGGTCTGGCGCGCGACCGCACGCATACCTGGGCCGACGGTCTGGAACGTCTGGCGCTGGCCCACGCGGTCGGCGCCGGCGCGGACGTCTATGCCGGGACCGCGCCGGAGCCCCTCGATCCCTTCAGCGATCCCGAGGTCCTGGGATCGCTCGGGGATGTGGAATCGATGTTGCGCGCGGCCCGAGACCAGGTCGTGAAGAAGCGCGGCGTCGCCGCGTGGTGTCGCTGGCTCGGAGATCTCCTCGAAGAGGCTTGTGCGCGGGAGGATGCGAATGCCCACGAGCATTCCACGATCCGAGGCTTGTTGCAGGGTTTCGCCGAGAGCGCGACGGAGGCGGGCTTCGACGAGCCGATTCCCTTCGAAGCGATGCGCGAGCGTGTTTCCGAGGCACTCGCTTCGACGCCGGCCCCGCAGGCCTTCCTCGCGGGAGGCGTGACCTTCTGTGAACTCGTGCCCCTTCGCGCCATACCCTTTCGCGTCGTCGTCATCCTGGGAATGAGTGATCAGGCCTTTCCCCGGGGTCGCCCCGCCCCGGGCTTCGATCTGATGGCCCGCGCGCCCCGCGCGGGCGACCGCAGCACGCGAAGCGATGATCGTTATCTCTTTCTGGAAGCCCTCCTGTCGGCGAGGGATCAGTTGATTCTGACCGTCCCCGGACGGGACGTGCGCGATGGAAGTGATCTGCCGCCTTCGATCGTCGTCAGCGAACTCCTGGA
Organism: Deltaproteobacteria bacterium; assembly: GCA_002719955.1. Taxonomy (GTDB): domain Bacteria; phylum Myxococcota_A; class UBA9160; order UBA9160; family UBA4427; genus UBA4427. Next base: position 176,900 of record PBFW01000008.1, read on the forward strand.
CGCCCTCGAAGGCTCCTTCGAACTCGCCCCCCTTCCGCAGGATCCGGCTGGCGGAGTGGATCCGCCTCGTACGCTGCGTGAGGCGATCGTCGTCGAGCACGCGCTGCAATCGTTCAGCGATCGCTATTTCGAAGTTCCGGGTGATCCTCGCTTACGGGGTCGCGACGAGGAGGCGTACGCCGGGGCGCGGGCACGTCGCCGCGCGAGTGAGGCCGGTGGGGGTGCGCCCCGCCAATTCCTCGCGGATTTTTCGAGTGCCGATCCGGCGAGCGCTGCCGAGCTGGCTCCACCCCTGCTCGAGCTGGATGAATTGGCCGAAAGATTGCTGCGGTCGACCCGTCATTTCACGCGCGAGCGTCTTCGCCTGCGTCTTCCGCGCAGCGAGGATGTGGCGAGTGATCTCGATCCGGTGGATTTCGACCGGCTCGAGCAATACTCGCTCGGGAGTGCTCTGCTCGAGGATCTCACCGCGGGGGTGAGTGCGGATGAGGCGACGGCGCGTCTTTGTGCGCGTTCGACGATTCCGATCGGTCGTCCCGGCGAACTCGCCGTGCGCGCTCTGTTCGAAGAAGTGAAGGGCATCGCCAAGTTGGCTGGAGAGCGGTTCGCCGGCCCGCGTCTCGCGGACCTCGAATCGGGCATCGAACTCGACGTCGCTGGGCTGGGCCCCTGTCGAATCGAGGGTCATCTCGACGGTCTGGGGTCCGCGGGTCGGGTCGTGGTCGATTTTCGGAAGATCGCGGGTCGCAGCGAACTCGAGGCGTGGATCCGCCATCTCTTTCTCTGCGCCTGCGTCGAGCAGGGGGCGGAACTCGAACCGCGGACGGTGCTCATCGGACGCGCGGATTCGAAGGCCTCCAGCGACCAGATCGTCGCCTTCGAGCGCGTCGCCGAGCCCTGCCGCCATCTCTCCCGACTCTTCGAATGGGCCTGGAGCGCGAATCTTGCTCCGCTGCCCTTCTTCCCGAAGGCTTCGAGAAGGTTCGCCGCCGATTTCCTCGACGGAAAATTCGATCGGGCTTGGCGCGGGGCGGAGGAGACCTATCACGGCGGTGAGAGTGGGAAATGGCGAACGCCCGAGTCCGAGGAGGGTCTCGAACACGCCCGGCTCTGGGAGGGCCTCTCACCGATTTCCCGGGCCGGCGAACGCCTCTTTCCCTATCGCTTCGACGCCGTCGCCGAAGAGTTCTTCGCGCCCTTTCTGGCAGCGCGCGTGGTCGAATCACAATGAAGAAACTCGACGCCTGGGCCATGCCGCTCGCCGGGACCTCCTTGATCGAGGCCAGCGCCGGGACGGGCAAGACCTTCACGCTGACGACGCTCTATTTGCGGTTGCTCGTCGAGGAGGGATTGTCCCCTTCCCAGATTCTCGTCGTGACCTACACCGAGGCGGCGACGGCGGAGCTTCGCGAGCGGGTTCGGGGACGAATCCAGGATGCGCTCGACGCGATCGAAGCCGATCCCGAGGACGAAGAGCAGAGGCGTCTCCAGGAACTCGCGCTGCGCGCGCGGGAGCAGAGTCGCTCGAGCGGTCGGCCGGACAGGCTTCGGCGCGCGCTTCAGGAATTCGATGAGGCGGCCATCTTCACGATCCACGGATTTTGTCAGCGATCGCTCCAGGAGAACGCGTTCGAGAGCGCAATGGCCTTCGATGCGGAACTCGTCGAGAAGCCCGATCTGATCGAGCGGACGCTGGCCCACGATCTCTGGGCCCAGATCCTCGAAGGGGAGGATCCCGATTTCGTCGAGTGGCTCATCGAAGGGAGGGGTCGGCGCTGGCAATTCCAGCCCGCCGCCTTGCAGGCGAAGCTGCTGCGGCAGATCGGGGCGGATGAAGAGATGCCGCTCGTCCCCGCCGAAGATCCATTGCTCTGCGCGACCGACCCCGCCGAAGGGCGCGCGCGGGTGGCTGTGGCGCTGCGTGCCTGGGCCAGGGCGTGGCAAGATCGCCATGAGGTCGTGGCGGCCTTGCTGCTGGGTGAGAACGGTCAGGCCAAGGGCACCTACAAGAAGGAAGCGATCGAAGCGATCTGGCTTCCGAGTTTCTCGGCCTTCGCCGCCCGCATCGACGCCTGCGAGAGTGAGGGCGCCCTGGCGCTTCTCGCGCTTCCGGAAAAATTCGAAAACCTGACGAACGCGACCCTCACAAAGCGCACGAACAAGGGCAAGGAGACGCTTCAGGATCCGTGCTTCGCCGCCTTCGACGAGGCCTTCGAAGCGGTCGAAGCGCTGACCCGGATACTCGACCACCGCGCCCTCGGTCTTCGCTGGCGATTCGTGGCGGCCGCCCGCGCAGCGGCTCGAGAGCGCAGGGACGAACGCCACCTGCTCTTCTTCGATGATCTTCTCAGCGAACTGCGCCGCGCCCTCACTGCCCCGGGTGGCGAGCGGCTGCGGGATCTGTTGAGGGAGCGTTACCGGTTCGCGCTGATCGATGAATTCCAGGACACGGATCCCGTCCAATACGACACGTTCAGGACGGTCTGGCACGAAGGCGTGGAGGAGTCTGCGGGTCGCGGTCTGGTGCTGATCGGCGATCCGAAGCAGGCGATCTATTCGTTTCGCGGGGCGGATGTCTTCACGTATCTGGCGGCCCGAGAGGATGCGGTCGAGGCCACCTACAGCCTTGCGATCAATTGGCGATCGGATCCCGGTCTGATCGAGGCGATGAATTCACTCTTCCGATTACGGACCCAGGCCTTCGGGTTGGAGGCGATCGGGTTCGACCCGGTCGCGCCGCAGGAAGGGTTCACTCCGACCTTCGAGGTGCCGGGACGTTCGGCGGCCGGCCTGAGGGTGTTGTTCGCGAACCGGAGGTCGGCTGGGAAATTCTTGGGCGAAGAACTCGACGAGACGAAAGCGCTGCCCCCTCGCTTCGGGCGAACCGTGTTGATGGCCTCGGTGGCGCGCGATATCGCGGATCTGCTCGACGCGCGGGGAAGTCTCGGCAATCGCGAGATCGCGCCCTCGGATATCGCGATTCTCTGTCGCCGGAAGAGTGAACTTCGCGCGATGCGGCGGGCGCTCGAGGCGCTCGGGATTCCCTGTGTCGATCGGGGGGACGCCGATGTCTTCGAATCCCGCGAGGCTTGGGAATTCGTCTGCGTCCTGCAGGCGATGATGCGCTCGGGAGATCCCGCGACGTTGCGTGGGGCGCTCTCGACGGGGGCACATGGTTGGGGAGCGCGGGCGCTGGCGGAACTGGACGACGAGGCGCCGGAGCTGGCCGAGATCTCCGAGCGTTTTGCCGATTATGGACGGATCTGGTCACAATCGGGCTTCGGTCGAGCCTTCGAGACCTGGCGCCGAGCCGAGGGCGTGACGGAGAGGCTGCTCGGGCACGTCGACGGCGAACGGCGCCTGACCAATTGGATCCATCTGGCGGAACTCTTGCAGCGGGTGGCGAGTGAGCGCGCGCCTTCGCGGGCGAGTCTGGTTACCTGGTTGGAACGATCGATCGTGTCCGAGGAGGCCCGCACGCTCGCCGGGGCGGAGGCCTCTCTCCTTCGCCTCGAACGAGACGACGACGCGGTGTCCTTGATCACCCTGCACCGCAGCAAGGGTCTCGAATATCCGATCGTCTACCTGCCGAGCCTCTGGGAAGACGCTTCCGGGCGCGGGCCCTCCGCCGAAAGCGCGCAGAAGGGGAGCACGCAGAATCCGCCCATTCGATTTCACGACGGTGAAAGCGGTCGAAGAACCCTAGATCTCGGCGATCCAGCCGACTATCCGGCACATGTCGAGGAGAGCAAGCGTGAGGCGTTCTCTGAAGAGCTTCGGTTGCTCTACGTGGGTCTGACGCGAGCGAAACATCAATGTGTCGTCGCCTGGGGAGCGATCGGTTCGCCCCATGTCCGGACTCCGCTCGCATGGCTCCTGCAAGGGCCCCTGATCGAAGTCGAGGGGCTCACGCCGGACGCGGCCCTGAAGCGGATCAAGGCGTGGAGGGACGAGGATTGGGTGGCGGCCTGGCGCCAGCTCGCCGATGCGGCTTGCGCGGGGGCGATCGAAGTCGAGGACGCCGTCTTCGAGGAACGCGAGCGCTGGCAAGCCCCGGCGAAGAAAGAGTCCGCCCTGGCCTATGCGGCCGCCGAGCGAATTCTCGGCCGACCGATCCGAACGACGAGCTTCTCCGCCCTCGTGCGGGAGGGGCATCGCGTCGCCGCCTCGGCGAGTCTTCCCGAAATCACCGGTCGCGATCTCGACGCGAATCTTTCGGGTCTGCGATCACCTGAGCCCGAGCGCGCCGATACAGGCGAACGCGTTCCGGACCTCGCTGCGGACATGCACGCGTTTCCGCGCGGGGCCGATGCGGGGACGCTGCTCCACGAAGTCCTCGAAGGAATCGATTTTTCGAGTTACGACGAGGCTGAGGTGCGGAAACTCGGCGCCGAGCGTCTGGAAAGAAACGGCCTCGATTCCGCTCATCTGGACCAGGTCGTTCACGTCGTCGATTCCGTGGCGAATACGCCCCTCGGCGACGAAGCGGGTCATCGTGCGTTGGCCGACCTTGCGCCCGGACAGCTTCGGCCGGAGATCGAGTTCACGCTCGTGACGCCCGGCGCCGCTGGCGGGTCCTCTTTCTGCCCGCAGGATCTGGCGGCCCTCTTGGTCCGATCGCCAGAAGGAAGTCCATTGGCACGTTATGCGGAGCGCGCGAGCCGGATGCATTTCAGTGCGCTCGAGGGCTATCTGCGCGGTTTCATCGATGCCACGTTCTTCGAGGGAGGGCGTTACTACTTGATCGACTACAAGTCGAATCATCTGGGGGATTGCCAGAGCGATTATCGACCCGAGGCGCTGATCGAGCCCATGGTCGATCACGACTACATCCTCCAATACCTCGTGTATTCGGTCGCACTCGATCGCCATCTCTCCCAGAGGTTGGTCGACTACGACTACGAGCAGCATTTCGGCGGGGTCTATTATCTCTTCCTGCGTGGTCTTGCGCGGGACCACGCGCCGGGCTGCGGCGTATTCTTCGATCGGCCGGAAGAGGAGATCGTTCGTGGGGCTTCTGAATTGATGGGCCTTGGATCGGAGCGCACCCGATGAGCGCGCCGAATCGGGAGTGGTCGAGTGTCGGGGAGGGCGATCTGCTCGAACGTGCCCGCTCGTTGGGGCTCCTGTCTGCCCTCGATCAGCAATTCGCGACGCGCCTCGCGCGGCTTTACGACGAGCCCGACGACGGGATCCGCTGGGCCCTCGCGATCGCGTGTCGTCAGGAAGCGGCGGGACATGTCTGTGCGGATCTCCTTCGACTGGGGCGCGAGGGCCTGGTGACCGAAGTTTCGGGCGAGATGCGCGTCCATTCCGTGCTCGCGACGCATGATTCCCTGGAGGATTGGCTCGCGGAGATTCGTGAGAATGCCCTCGTGGATTCGACGGGGGACACTCGCGACGAAGCGGGCGCACCGCGTCCGCTCGTGCTGGACGAACGCGGTCGGCTCTTCCTGCGCCGGGCGCATCGTCACCAGATGGAGTTGGCCGAGCGAATCCGCGCCCGAGCGACCGTCGATTCTCTGCGTGTGGATTGGGCCTGGGCCGAATCGGCGATCGCGCGCCTGATGCCTGGAAGCGCGGCCGACGACGATCCGGCGCGACAGGCGCTTCGTACGGGGCTCGCGCGGCCACTCTCGATCGTGACGGGGGGGCCGGGTACGGGCAAGACGACGATGGTGGCGAGATTGATCGCGCTCCTGATCGAAGAGGCGAGTGAGTCGGGGGGGCATGTGCCGCGCATCCGGCTGCTCGCGCCGACGGGCAAGGCTGCCGCGGCCATGGCGAGTGCATTTGCGCGTGGGCGGGATCTCCTCGAGGTCTCGGACGAGGTCCGCAACGCGCTCCCGAGCGCCGCCGAGACGATTCATCGCGCGCTTCATCGGCAGACCCGCCCCGATGCCTTCGGGAGACCGGGACGAATCCGACTCGACGCGGAGATCGTCGTCGTGGACGAGGCGTCGATGGTCGATCTCGAGTTGATGAATCGACTCTTCGAGGCGTGCGAGGGGATCCCTCGGGTCGTCTTATTAGGTGATCCCGGGCAGCTGGCGTCGGCCGACTCCGGTGCGGTGTTGGCCGAACTCTGCGATGACCCTGGGCTGGATCGGCCGATGTCGATCTTTTCGGTTCCATTGGCTGCGGCGGGGCCGCCGTCGCCGGAGAACGCGGCCGAGGGGTTGGCGGATTCGATCGTCACATTGCAAAAGAGCCATCGCTTCAGCGATTCGGGTGGCATCGGCCGTCTGGCTGGAGCGATTCGCGCGGGCGATGCCGAGGGTGTGATTCGCTTGTTCGCGGATCCGGAGCTTCCCGAGATCGAGCGCTGTGAGGTCGTCTCGAGTGATTCGCTCGCGGCGCGGCTGATCGAGGAGAGTCGGGGGATGCATGCCGAGATCGAGGGTGTGCTGGACCCGAAGGATAAACTCGATCGCATGGGCCTCTACCGCGTGCTCTGCGCTCACCGCCGCGGGCCGCTCGGTGTCGAAGCGCTCTGTACCCGGCTCGACGAGGCGGCCGCGGCGATTCGGCGAACGACTCCCCGCGCGGGATGGTGGCGGGGTCGCCTGCTGCTCGTCACGCGGAATGCACCCGACCAGGATCTCTGGAACGGGGACGTCGGCTTGGTCGAGGAAACGGAAACAGGGCTGAGGGCGCTCTTTGCAGATGCTTCCGGCGGTGTTCGCGCTCTGTCCGCGGGGCGTCTCCCCCTTCATGAGAGCGCGATCGCCATGAGTGTCCACAAGAGTCAGGGATCTGAGTTCGATGTCGTGGATCTCGTCCTCGGGGATGTGGCTTCACCCCTCATGACGCGCGAGCTTCTCTACACGGGTGTCACCCGCGCGCGTCGGACGCTTCGGGTTCACGCCAGCGAATCGGCTCTGCGCGAGATGCTGGGTCGCCGGATCCAGCGGGACTCCGGTCTCGGCGAACGACTCTGGGCGGATTGAACGTGGCCGGACGCAAGAAAAAGAAGACACCCCGGGACGCTGGGCGCAGGGAACCCGAGGGTGGATCATTTCCGGCGCTCGCTCCGGACGAGGGCGAGCCCGGACTCGTCGTGGCGCACCACGGGGTCGCCGTCCTCGTCCGCTTCGAGTCGGGCGAAGCACGTCAGGTGTGGCTGCAGCCCGAGCAGCGTGCGGTCGTCGGTGATCGCGTGCGCGTTGCGCGGAATCGACTGGCCGTCGAACCCGCTCGGGGAGTGCTCCGCCGTCGAGATCCTCGGGGTCGCGAACGCACGATCGCGACGAATCTCGACGTATTGGGGATCGTCGTTGCTCCGGAGCCGCGAGAACCTCCGGGCTATATCGACCGAGGCTTCGTCATAGCACGCTCCGCCGGGATCGAGCCGATCCTCGTCATGAACAAGACCGACCTCGACGATGGCGATGAACTCGCCGCGCGACTGATCGAGATCTACGCTCCCTCAGCGTCGGTGCTCTGCGTCTGCGCGGATCGCGGAGAGGGCCTCGATCTGATCTTCGAGGCCTTGGCCGGGGGTCGGCTCGGGGCGCTCGTCGGCCCATCCGGTGTGGGCAAGAGCTCACTGCTCAACGCGCTCGTCCCCGACCTCGACCTGCGCGTGAGTGAACTCAATCGCGGGAGCGGAAAGGGGCGGCACACGACGACGACGGCGACCCTCCACGCGCTTGAGCGCGGTGGCTTCCTCGTCGATACCGCCGGCTTCAAGGATTTCATCGCCGTCGACGTCGTTGCACTGGAAGCGGCCCAGGCCTTCCCGGGCTTCGAGGAGGCGATCGTCGAGGGTTGCCGGTTTCGCGATTGCGTCCACAAGAGTGAGCCCGACTGCGGTGTCCTGGCGGGCATCGAGGCCGGGACGATCTCCGAGCGCCGTCACCGAAGCTATCTTCAGCTGCTCGAGGAACTCGAATCGTCCGATGGGCGTTCGTAACTGATCGCGCCCACTTTCGCCGCGCGCAGATCGCGCAGGAAGAGGTCTGCGGCACGGTCGAGATCGACGTGTCCGCCGGAACGAAGCGCCCCGCGTTTGCGGCCGACCGCTTCGAGGAGCTCGACCGCGCGTGAAGAATCCGCGGGGTCGGTGGAGGTGCGCGCGAGGATCTTCTCGACTTCGTCTCCGAGCTTGTAGCGCGCGACGAGTTCGGCACGGTATTGCGTCGCCACGAAACAGACCGCCCAGCCCGCGACGTCGATCAATTCGAAGGCGTTCTCGCCGATCGCGCCGCTCGCCGCGAGTCTTCGGGCGCCTTCTTGATCGTCGAGCTTCGGCCATAGCACGCCCGGCGAATCGAAGATCGACAGATCATGGTCGAGTTCGACGCGTTGCGCCCGGCGCGTCACGGCGGGGCGGTCGCCGACCTTGGCGATCTTGCGTCCGGTCAGGGAGTTGATGAGCGTCGATTTGCCGACATTCGGGATACCGACGACGAGGGTGCGAAGGGTTCGACCGGGACCCCCTCGATGGGGCGCGAGTTCTCGGCATCGCGCCGGGACCCGTCTGACGCTTTTCTGTTCGCTCATGACGAGTGCCATGGGCCGTGGCTCCGGCCAGGCGTCCAGCCAGGCCCGGGTGACGGCGGGATCCGCGAGATCGGATTTGGTGAAGAGGGTCAGAATCGGCTTGTCCTCGGAGAGCTTCCCGAGAAGGGGATTTCGGCTCGAGACCGGCAGCCGCGCATCGATCAACTCGATCACGACGTCGACCTTCTCAATCGCCGCAGCGATCTCCTTTCGAGCGCGATTCATGTGACCGGGGAACCAGTTGATCGTCATCGTGCAACACCGCCAAGGGCGGATTCCTTTCGTCTCGTTCCGACTCGTTTCCCTGCGACTCCGACGTCCGCGACGATAGCGGCCGAATGGCATCACAGGGTACTCTTCACCCGGGAGGTGAGATTGATGTCGACCGAGTCGATCCGCAGCATGTTGGGTCGGGACGCTGCCGGGGGTGAGGGCGTCGTGCGGGGCTGGCTCCGCAGCGTTCGCCACGCAAAGGGCGTTTCCTTTCTCGACGTCTCCGACGGTTCTTGTATGGACGGGATGCAGGTCGTCGCCAATCCCGAGACCGAGGGTTATGAGTCGGTCGTGCGGGCTCTTTCGACGGGTTGCTCGATCGAGGCGCGCGGCGAGGTCGTCGAATCCCCTGGCAAGGGTCAGCACTTCGAATTTCATGCGAGTGAGGTTCTGCTCGTGGGTGGGGCCGCGGAGGATTATCCCCTTCAGAAGAAGCGACACAGTTTCGAGTTCCTGCGTACGATTGCGCATCTCCGCCCACGAACCAACACGATCGGAGCCGTTCTTCGCTTGCGAAATGCAGCCTCGATGGCGATTCACGAGTTCTTTCAGCGCGAGGAATTCTTCTATCTGCACACACCGATCGTGACGGCATCGGACGCTGAAGGCGCGGGTGAGATGTTCCGCGTCACGACGCTTCCCGTCGGCGACCCGCCGCGGGACGAGGGGGGGAGCGTCGATGATGCGCGGGATTTTTTCGGGCGGCCGACCTATCTGACCGTTTCGGGGCAGCTCGAAGCCGAGATCGGCGCGCTCGCGCTCTCTCGGGTCTACACCTTCGGGCCGACCTTCCGGGCGGAGAACTCGAATACCGCACGGCATCTGGCGGAATTCTGGATGGTCGAACCCGAGGCCGCTTTCTACGACCTGAGCGATCTTGCAGATCTGGCGGAGCGCTTTCTCAAATCAGTCTTCGAGGACGTGCTCGACCGATGTGAAGACGATATGGCCTTCTTCGAAAAACGCATCGAGTCCCAGGCGATCGAACGAATGAAGAACGTGATCGACGCGCCCTTCGAGCGGATTTCCTATCGCGAGGCGGTCTCGATTCTGGAGCGGTCAGGAGAGAAATTCGAATTTCCCGTCGGATTCGGACTCGATCTGCAGAGCGAACATGAACGTTGGTTGACGGAGAAGCACGTGGGTTGTCCGGTCGTCGTGACGGATTGGCCCGCTACGATCAAGGCTTTCTACATGCATCGAAACGACGATGGCGAAACCGTTGCGGCGATGGACGTGCTCGTCGGTGGAGTGGGCGAGATCATCGGGGGATCGCAGCGCGAACATCGACTCGATGTGCTGGAGTCCGCGATCCGCGGGCAGGGCCTCGAGCCAGATGATTATTGGTGGTATCTGGATCTGCGCCGCTTCGGCAGTGTTCCCCATGCGGGCTTCGGGCTCGGTTTCGAGCGGATCGTCCAGTTCATGACTGGGATGGCGAATATCCGTGACGTGATCCCTTTTCCGCGTGTGCCGGGCCAGGCGGAGTTCTGATCGGATCCGCCGAGCGATCCGGATTCACGGTCCTTCCTGGCCGTAGGTCTCCCGCGCCCAACGATCGAGCCCGGCGTGTTCACGCGGCTCGACCCGAAAGCGGGGGTCCCGGCTCGCGAAGGATTCGGCGATCGATCTCGAACGATCCGCCGATCCGTCGTCGACGATCAGACACTCCCAGTCGTGTTCGCTCTGGCGCTCCAGGCTTCGTAGGGCGGTGTCGAGGGTCGCCTCGGCGTTCCACACCGGCAACAGAACCGAGACCTGGGGCGTCACCGGAGGGTGGCTCCAGTGAGCATTGAAAATTCGAGGGTTTCCGCCCATGTAGAAGCGCGAATTGCACCGAGAGGTTTTTTTTTGGCAGGTCGGCGGCCGATGGACTGGGCTGAAGCGGGCCTTCCTCTTCAATTTCGCTCGGTCTGTCGAGTGGTCCACGGCGGCTTTCGCCGGGCCCGATGACTCGGTCCTGGTCTGCGTGGTCGGGGGCGACAGCTTTGCGGACGTCATCGTCCGGACCGTTTCCGGAAGGAGCGTCGAGGGGCGACCGGTCGCCGTCGTGGCCCTGGACGCCCTCTCGGGTCTGTCGAGCTGCCCTATCCTTTTCGTGGGCGAAAAGATCAGTTCCGATCCCGGCAATGTGGCTTCGAGCGTGTCCGGATTGAGCATCTTCACGGTGGTCGATCACAAAGGCTTCGCCGCGGGTGGGGGCATCGCCAACTTCATCCAGATGGATAACAAGGTTCGCTTCGAGATCAATCCGAGCGCTGAGAAGAAGGCCGGGCTGAAAGTGAGCTCTCTCCTGCTTCGCCTGGCGAAGGTCGTGAAATAGGAGTCCGATGCTGACCACGAAAGAAACCGACGCCCGCGCTCGCAGGAACCACCGAGGGAGATGCGGTGAGAAGGGTAGACGTCGACCACGACTCGATTCAGCATTCGGGAAATCGCACACAGCGCAGATACCCTGAATCAGTCGACCGAGTCGATGGCCCGCGCTCTGGAGTTGCTCTCGGGATCGGGTCAGAGGGTTCGATCAGTCGATGAAGATCGGGCTGGACCAGGCCACTCCGCCATCCCTCTGTCGGATTCGGACATAGTGGAATTCGCCCGATGCGAGCGGCGGAATCTCTCGTTCGAGACGGTAGGTGAGGCCCTCCGGCGCCGGGAGCGACGCGACTCGCCCGCTGCGGATGAGGTCGATTCCTTCGATGGGCGCGGTCGCTTCGTAATGGATCCGGAGCACGGGGTCGCCAGACCCATCCGGATCGCTTTGCCCCAAGCGAAGATCGAGTGTTCCGCCCATGACGGTGTCGTCGATGTGGACTTCGAGCCAGGGTCGGATGCCATTGGTCGCGAAGGTGTGCCGTCGGCGCAGCGCGCCGAGCAGGCTGGAACGATCGAGGGTCGGGGTGAAGATTCCGGCGAGGCCACCCTGGCCAGCGGTGAACTGGGCCAGACCCGGGTGGCCGTCGTGGGAGTCGCCGCTGCCGATGAAACCGAGACGAGCGCCTCGCATGAGCGTGTCGCGCACGAAATTGCCCGGGATCCCGTTTCGAACAGGCCAGGGGGCGTCCCCTGCCTCGCTCGAACCGTGGATCGAGACGATCTCGGTCAGTGGTTCCAACTCGGGGTCCGGCGCGAAGGACCAGTTGGTCGCGACGGGTTCTCCGGCCGAGTGGTGCGCGAACGTGAGCGCCGCATAGCTGCGTAAGGCGTCCCATAATTCGTCCGGCCGATCGGTCTCCGGATCGAGCGCGGAAAAGATCGGCGCGGCCCCCTCGAAATAGAGGACGTGGCGATGGCCGTGGAGCCAATTGGTCCACTCGTAGCCGGGAATCGTGATGAAGCGGCCAGGCTCGTTGAAGGACTGGACCGTTTCGAGCTGTTCTGCGACGAGATCTGGTCGCTCGTCGAGTGGTCGGGGGCCCCAGTGGTCATGGTCCGTGAGTGCGATGACGTCCAGGCGAGCGATATCGCGCGCGTAGGCGAAATAGTCTTTCGGAGTACCGGTGCCGTCGGATAGGCGGGTATGTCCATGCAGATCTCCCCAGACGAGGCGATTCTCAGCAGCCCGTACCACGATCGGCGGGAGATCGAAGGCGAGTCCTTCGAGGGCGTCGAGCCCTTCGATTCGCAGCCGGATGGTTCCGGTCCCCGGAGTCGGTGTGAGCGGGAGACGCATGGGTGCGAAACGACTACTCACCGCCTCGAGCCGCGTCGCCGGGTTTTCGAGTTCGAGGCTCGATTGCGCGAGGCGATGCACGGCGAAATGGCCGACCGAAGCGCCGGAAGGATCTTGGATCGTCTCCGGCCAACTCGTGCGGTTCCCGAGACCATCCGTGAGCGAGACGAGAATCTCGAAGGGTTCCCCGGGTGCGATCTCGGCGGGGCCGAATGCGAGGAGCCGACTGCCGGGGCGGCCGATCACATCGATTCGGACGGCATCGTCGATCCATTCGCGGAAGCCGTCTCCGTTCGCGTCGACGGCGATCATGATCTCCGAACCCCGCTCCGCGTATCGGTCCACCCGTGCGCCCGATTCGCCCGCGCCATAGACGAAGTCGATCCTTTCCCCGGCCCGGAGCCCGCGTCCCACGACCCGAAACCCGGCACCCATCCCGGTCGCACGGAGTTCGACGTCGTCGCTTCGGGCGCGGGCGGTCGTGTATCCCGGAGCCCGCCGGTCCTGGGTCTGTGCATTGCTCCAATACCAGAACGCTTCGGGATTCAGGAAGAGCGTTCCGCCCTCGTCGATCCCCATCGGGCCCACTTCGAAGCCGATCTCGAAACGGTGGAAAGAAGAGGCCGCGAGCCTGGGCCGGGGCTCGCTCGAATCGTTCCGTCGCCACTCGGAGGACGGGCGCGTCGGGTCTACGGAGCGAGAGGATTCCAGCCAGGCGTGACCGCCCCCATCCGCGGCGTGTCTCTCGACCATGCCCTCGGCGAGCCCGATCAAGTGGGCTTCCTGCTTGGCGTTCGGGGACAGGATCGGATGCTGCTCCTGCCAGTCTTCGGGCAACTCGAACCAGGGCGCGACAGCGACGATCGGGTTTTTCTCCGAGACGGAGGTCGGGGCCGGCGCGATCGGGTCGGGCCCAGGTGCCGATCCGCTCTCGGGGCGATCACAGCCCAGCAGCAGAACGCTGATGATTACGACGACGAGGAGCAGCCGCGGGGCATCGGCCCGGCGGCCTGCGAGCGAATATTTCCAGAACTGGGTGCTTTTAACCTCGCCATAACCGACCGCACGGATTCCCGCTAAGGAGAGTCCGGCATCACACCGTTGAGCAGAGGAGCCAGGAGCGTCAGGGCGAGGGTGCGTCCTTTCAGCGGGCTGGGATGGGAGATGAGCGAATTGGGTTGGCGCCAGAAGATGCCGGTGGTGAGTCTGCTCTTCGCCGTGGCGATGGCCGGGGCTTCCTTCATGCTCGCCCAGGATCCGGTGGAGACCTCGGCGGGCTTCGAAGAGGTCCGTGACGGGGCGCGCATTTTTTTCGTCCGCCATCCCCGGCTCGAGGTCGATGCGCTCGGCGAACTCATCCTCGATCCGCTCTGGCTCGTCGACACACGCGCGGCTTCCGCGAACAGCGAGCCCGCGAGCCAGGTCCAGCTTCCCCCGCGCGTGCTCGCGCGTTCCCAGGCACGACTCGATCGATTGATCGGGGCGGCCTACGACGCGCGCATGCAGGAGGATCCGGCCTGGCGGGTGGGGATCCTCGACGCCGGTTCGCCCGGGCGGAACTACGTTGCGCATGCATTCGTCCATGAGACCACGGCGGGCGTCATCCTCAGCGTCTTTGTGCTGTTGTTGGTTGGCATCCCGCTCGAACGCACCTGGGGTTCCACTGTCTTTGCGGCCTTCGTCGTCGGGGCCATCCCGACGACGGCCCAGGCCTTCCGCATGCTCGACGCGTCGGGCGGCGTGCCCTGGAGCGGCGGTGCGGGCCTGGCGGGTGCTCTGCTCGGAGCCTACTTCATCCGCGGTCTGGGAGGGCATTTCGTCGTGCCCGGCTGGATTCTGTTGCCCGTGTGGCTCGGTCTCGAATCCTTTCTGGTCCGCGGGTTCTGGTTCGACGATCCGGGCGGTGTGCCCTGGGCGACCCTCTTTTCCGCGGTTGGTTTCGGCGCATTCGTCGCGGGCGGTCTGAGGCTGATAAACATCGAAGCGCGTGTGAACGGTCTGGCTTCGCGGCACGAAACGCAGCCCCCGAACCCGATCGTTCTCAGGGCGGCGCGGCTGCGCTCCGACGGCGATCCCTATCAGGCCTTCGATCTGATCCAGGCGGCCTGGCGCGATGCGCAGAATGACCCCGAGGTCTGCGAGATGTTCTACTCGATCGCGGTCGAAGTCGGGCAGCCCGCGGTCGCGGCCGAAGCCATCCTTCCTCAGTTGCGGACGGCCCTCAGGCAGGGCGATGTCGCCCGTGCCATCGATTATTGGCTCCCGCTGGCCGCGTGCGAATCTGATGTTGCGCTCGAGGCGACCCCCCTGGTTCGCCTCGCGGAAGCGCTGCTCGATGCTGGCTATCCGGATGAAGCGCTTCACTCCCTGCGTCTCGCGGTCGGCGCGGGCGTCTCGTCGGCACATGCGACGCGCATCGCAAATATTGCTCGTGACCTCGACGCCGACTTGACGCGTCAGGTCGCGACCATCGCCTTGGCCGACCCGGATCTCGATCCGCAGACCCGCGCGGATCTCGCGCTGATCGTGATCGTGCCGAGCGCCGATCCGCCGCAGCCGGCTGAGCCGGTCGTGATGAAGGAGGCGCTTTCCCAGTTCGATCGTCGCGTGCAGGCGGAGCACCAGACCATCGAGACGACGCAATTCCCGCTCGGGCTCGAAGCGGATCTAGACGCCGGTCTCGATGCTGATTTCAGCGTGGATCTCGCGGAGCCGGATACAGCCGAGATGGCACCGGAGGAGCAGGTTCTGCACGCCGGGGCGCTCTCGGCCGAAAGCCTTGCGGCCGACGCCACGCCGCGCCGTGCCACGGATGCCTCGGTCCCAGAGGAGTCGGGCGACGTTCTCTCGCACTGGGACGGTCCGGATTCGCTCCAGGCCGAACCCTTGACCGACGTGAGCGGCGCGCTCGGCGAAGCGGGGATCGGCGAGGCGATTCTCGAACCCGGTGACCTCGAGTCGCCGGGTCTGGGCTTCGACTTCGGGCTCCGTAGCGACGAGGACGATCTCGTCGATCGACGCGACGACGAGACGGATACGGATTTCACTCCGCTGATGGGGGCGATGGACGAGCTGACGAGTCCGATGACGGCGCCAGCGGTCGATTCGGCCCCGGATCAGGGGGGCGCCGCCGACGATTTCGCGTTCGGAAGCGCGGATGACCAGCCGACCTCGATCATGCAGTTGAGGCCGCTCAAGGCACTCGAAGCGGTGCCGCTCGAGACCAGCGGGGAATGGGTCGAGATCGATGTCGACGGTCGGGGCAAATCGAAGCTCCCCTACGCGCGAATCCAGGCGATCTCGGTGGCTGCGGTTCTGGGCCTCGGCCCGCGCCCGGTGTTGATTCTCGACTTCGTGTTGAATTGGAGAGGCGACGCTTCTGAGCCGATGAAACTGATTCGCTTCCGCAGCGACCGCTTCGATCCCTTCAAATACTCACCGGACACGGGGGATCCGCTGGCTGCGCTGACGGCTTGGGTCGTCGAGCTCGAGGGCCTCTCCGGCGCGATTTGTCTGCCGACCCGCGGAATACTCAAGGGACACTTTACACGTCATGCGTCGCTCGAAGTCTACGAACGTGAAGTCCTGATGGCTTCGCCGGAAAGTCTGATGGCGAAATAGTCCGGGCGCGACCGGACGCTGTGCCTTCGACTCAGCCGAAGATTTCTAGATCCAGATCGACCCCGATCGGGCAATGGTCCGACCCCATCGTCCCCGGCTCGATGAATGCGTTCCGGACGAAGGGCAAAGCAGAGGGCGAAGCGAGGATATAGTCGATTCGCCAGCCGATATTCTTGGCGCGCACTCCGAAGCGCTGGCTCCACCAGGAATAGTGACCCTCGCCACTCTCGAAGGCGCGGAAGGTGTCGATCCATCCGGCCTCGATCCAGCGGTCGAGTTCTTCGCGTTCTTCGGTCAAGAAACCCGAGGTCTTGCGGTTGTCCTTGGGCCGGGCGAGGTCGATGTCCTGGTGAGCCGTGTTGTAGTCGCCCATGACGAGTACGCGATAGCCGCCGCGGCGCCATTTCTCGATGCGATCGAAGAGGGCGCGATACCAATCGAGCTTGTAGGGGACGCGATCGTTGCTGCGATCCTTTCCTGAGCCGTTCGGGAAATAGCCATTCGCAATGATGAGGCGTCCGAAGCGCGCGATCTGAAGCCTGCCCTCGGAGTCGAAACGATTTTCACCGAGCGAAGTATCGAGGCGATCGGGCTTGCGACGTGAGAGCAGGCCGACGCCGGAGTAGCCCTTCTTCTCGGCCGCAACGTAATGATGTTGATAGTCGCCGAGGGCAAGGATCTCTTCGGGGATGGCTTCGAGATCCGCGCGGACTTCCTGGAGGCCGATGATCTCCGCATTGGATTCCTGAATCCATCGGTCGAGGCCCTTTTTCGTCGCGGCGCGGATGCCATTCACGTTCCAAGAGTAGACGCGGCAGGTGTCGCTGGGCGGGGTTTTCTTCTTGCGTGCGGACAATGGGATGCCTTCGTCTCTTCGTGGGAGGTGACGGCTCTGCGAGCCTCAGTCTTCGCCCCGTAGATAGGTGTAGCCGTTCAAGCCTTCGTCGTAGCGGCGGCGCAAGAGGGCGGAATCCTCGAGGCTGATCCGACCGTCGCGAAGGGCGCGTTCGGTCGTGCGGCGAACGCGCTCGATCAGGTTTTGCTTGTCGTACTGGACATAGGAGAGCACCTCGGTGACGGCATCGCCTTCGACGAAATGTTCCACCGAGTATTGGTGGTTCGAGGCGGGTGGAGTGCCCGACTCGTCCCGGGGGTCGAGGCGAACATGAACGGCGTCGGTGTCGCCGAAGAGATTGTGAAGATCCCCGAGGATCTCTTGATAGGCACCGATCAGAAAGACGGCCAGGAAATAGGGCGCATCTGTCCAGGGATGTAGCCTGAGTGTCGGCTGGTCTTCGCCCTCGCCGATGAAATGATCGAGCTTTCCATCGGAGTCGCATGTGAGGTCGACGATGACACCCTGGCGTGTGGGCTCTTGCTCGAGACGATGGATCGGCATGACCGGGAAGACCTGTTTGATGGCCCAGGCATCCGGCGCCGATTGAAAGATCGAGAAATTTCCGAAATAGGTGTCGGTCAGGATCTTGCGTAGGTCTTCGAACTCTTCGGGGGATTCCCCGAGTTGTTCGAGGATTCGTCCGATGCGCACACAGCCCGCGTGGAAGAGTCGTTCACTCTTGGCGCGGCCCTCGAGGTCGAGGTACCCGAGCGAGAAGAGAGAGGCGGCTTCGTCGCGACCATGGATGAGGTCGTGGTATCGCTCGGAGAGCGAGTCGGGGGAGATCGTCTCCACGGCCTCGTAGAGCGAGTGGAGGACGGCATGATCCGATTCTTCGCAGGCCTCGATCTTCGGTCCCGCCGGATCTCGGTTCACACCGATCACGTCGAACACGAGAAGCGATTGGTGTGCCACCATTGCGCGACCGGATTCCGTGATGATATCCGGTGCTGGGATCCCAGCCTCGCTGCAAGCCTGGGCGGCCGCGAATACGACGTCGTTCGCGTATTCCTGAATGGAATAGTTCATGGAGGATGGGTCGTCGGCCTCCGTCCCGAGATAGTCGACGCCCAGCCCGCCCCCCACATCGAGCAGATGGAGCGAATCTGCGCCCAGACGATGAAGCCCGACGTAGATCCGCATGGCCTCGCGGAGCGCCTCCTTGTGGGCGTGGATCGTCGTGATCTGGGAGCCGATGTGGAAATGGAGGAGTTCGATGCAGTCGAGCATGTCTTCGCTGCGGAAGCGAGCGACTGCTCGGACGAGTTCGTCGGCGGAGAGACCGAATTTCGACTGTTCGCCCGAGGACTCGATCCAGCGGCCCGCACCCACGGTCGCGAGTCGCGTGCGAAATCCGACATGGGGCCGAATGCCGAGGGCCGCGGCCGCCTTCACGATCAGGTCGATTTCGGAAAAACGGTCGACGACAATGATCGGATTTCGGCCGAGGCTCTGAGCGAGCAGGGCGGTTTCGACATAGGCGCAGTCCTTATAACCATTGCAGATGAGCAGCGCGTCCTGGGTGTCGAGCAGCGCCAGGGCGATCAGCAATTCGGGTTTGCTGCCAGCTTCGAGGCCGACGCCATGGGGCGCCCCGAACTCGATGATCTCCTCGACGACATGGGCCTGCTGGTTGACCTTGATCGGGTAGACGCCCCGCCATCGGCCCGCATATTCGTTGTCCGCAACCGCGTTCGCGAAGCAGCTCGCCAGTTCTTCGATTCGTGTCGCCAGGATGTCGGAGAAGCGGATCAACATCGGCCGCCGCAAGCCTCGACGTTCGAGCTCTTCGACGAGCTTGGGAAGGTCGATCTTCTCTTCGGTCTCGCGCGAGGGTTCGACCCTTCGTCGCGGGTGGACCATCAGGTGGCCGTCCGCGGAGACCGAGAAGAAGCCCGCCCCCCATTCGGGGACGCGATAGAGATCGGAACTCTGTCGAGGCGTCCACTCAGACATCAGATGGGGTCCCCCGAGCCCTGGATGGCTTCTTCGATCTCTTCTTTTCGAGCGAGGTCGCGAACCTTGACGACGCCTCGCGCGAGTTCGTCCCCGCCGATCAGATAGACGCGCTCGGCGCCCGCCTTGTCCGCATCTCCGAGAACGCGTTTGAGCTTTGATTTGCCCAGACAGAGCTCGACGCGCCTGCCCGCTCGACGCAGCCGACGGGCGACGGTGATCGCGGCGGGCTTCTCCTCCGGCCCGAATGCATACACGATGTCCTGGACATCGGGCTTGAGATCCGGCCAGAGTCCCTCGTCCTCGAGCAGCTCACCGATGACGACATCGCCGAAGCCGAATCCGACGGCCGGGACGGGCTTGCCGCCGAGCGTCTCGGCCAGGCGGTCGTAACGACCGCCGCCGGCGATCGCGCGAAGGGTTCCGCCGGCGTCGAAGGCTTCGAAGACCACCCCGGTGTAATAGGCGAGCCCGCGCACGACCGACGCGTCGAAAGGAACGTGATCCGCGATTCCATAGGCCTCGAGGAGAGTGTAGAGACGCCGCAATTCGGCGATCGCAGGGGAATCCGTTGCCGCAAACCTTGCGGCCTCGTCCAGCGAGCGCGCCCCCAGGATCTCGATGACGCGGGCGGCCTCTTCGGCGGAGAGTCCGACACCGCCCTGGGCATCACAGAGTTGTTCGGTCACCGCCTCGGCTCCGATCTTGTCTATCTTGTCGATCACGACACAGAGCGGCTCGAAGACCTCCGGCCGGCCGGAGAGCACGCCCTCGCGCAGGGATTCCTCGAGCAGGGCCCGGCTGTTGAGCCGGATCCCGACTTTGCCGCGCGCGAGTCCGAGCCCGTCGAGCATCGTGAACATCGCCGAGAGCAGCTCCGCCTCGGCCTCGACCCCGGACTCTCCCCAGATATCCATGTTCCATTGATAATGTTCGCGCTTGCGGCCGCGGGTCATGCGTTCGTAGCGCCAGTTCTGGGTCACGGTGAACCAGCGGATCGGGAAGCGCATCGCACCCTGGCGTGCGATCACCATCCGGGCGATCGAGGGCGTCATCTCCGCTCGCAGGGCGAGTTCGCGGTCGTGAAGTTCGAAGTGATAGAGCTGGTCGACGATCTCCTCGCCCGCCTTGCGCTTGAACAGTTCGAGATGTTCCACCATCGGGGCGTCGACCTCTTCGAAGCCAAAGCTCGCAGCGGTCTTGCGAAATTGGGCAAAGAGCCAATTCCGGCGCCGCATGTCATCGGGGTAGAAATCACGCGTGCCCCTGGGGGGCTGAAGGCTGTGTCCTCCGCGGCCCCCCTTGTCGCTGCCCTTGCCCTTGCTCACGGGCATTCCTCTCTGCCTCTTAGGCGGTTCTCGCACCCGGGCCCCGAAAGCGCTCCGGAGGGCCCGATCGGGGCCCGTGCCTGGCTGCGTGAGTGGCGGGCGTCGCCGAACCACTCGCAATTCGCGAGTCAGGGAATACCACGCTCAGGCCAGGATGCGCAGTGTCCGACGGGGATTGCTACACACCAAGCCGATTTGGGGCCCAGCGGGCCATTCCCGGGCCGCCCCTTTCGTCGATGAATAAAAGATGAGGTGAGAATCCATGAACTCGGTTGCCCGTCCGACGCCCGCGAATTCGGGTCCTGCCCCGCGCGGGATTGCGCTCGTGATCTGTGCCTTTGTCCTCGTTCTGTCCGCCGCCGGCTGCCAGGAGAGTGGGGACGGCGGGGCGCTGGATTCCGCTGCGCCGGCGGCACCCGTGAAGAATCCCTCGACGACCCCGGCGACGACCCCGGACGATATGGCGTTTGGCCTCGTCCTCGGCCTCTCCGTCTTCCCCAAAGCGGCCCCCGACGCCGAGGGGCCGCCCGTCCCGCTGCCCGCGGAGCTCGAGTTCATCGTTCGCCGCGGTGGCGAATGGGTGAAGACTACGCTTCGCGACGACCAGAGCAACGTCTTCCACAAGGCGATGGCCTACGAGACGCCGTCGGGTGAGATCGCGCTCCTGACCGGGGCGGGCGAGCGGGCGATTCTCAAGCTGTGGACCAAGCGGGACGGCGAGTTCGTTTCGCAGGCGCTCTGGGAGAAGGATTTCGGTGGCCGTTTCTCGCGCATGCGCGATCTCGAAGTCGGGGATGTCGATGGCGACGGGTCGAACGCGATCGCCATCGCGACCCACGATCAGGGTGTCGTGGCCATCGTTCGACCGAAGGATGGCGGCTATGAGGTCGAGGAACTCGATCACGAGTCGGACACCTTCGTCCACGAGATCGAAATCGGCGACGTCGATGGGGACGGGGCGATGGAGATCTATGCGACGCCCTCGGAGCCGAATCGCCTCGACGGTTCCCATCAATCGGGCGTCGTTGTTCGTTATGTCCCGAGCAAGGGTGAGGGACGTGTGGTGGTGGCCGATCTCGGTGGTCGACATGCCAAGGAAATCCTCGTTCACGACATCGATGGCAATGGCCAGGACGAGCTCTATGTGATCGTCGAGGGCCAGAAGGATCCGAATGGCAAGGGACTTCTGCATCGCACCGAGATCTGGCGCTACGAAGCGGAGACACCGGCCGCCGAAGGGGTCGTGATCGCGGAACTCGATGATCGCCTGGGCCGCTTTCTGACGCCGAGCGACCTCGATGGTGACGGTGAGAAGGAGATCGTCGTGGCGCTCTTCTCGAAGGGTGTCTGGTGGCTTCGCCCCGGAAAGGACCACAACAAGCCCTGGCGCAAGAAGGTGATCGATCGACGCTCGAGCAGCTTCGAGCACGCGGCGCTCGCAACGGATCTCGATGGAGACGGTCGCCAGGAACTCTATGTGGCGAACGATCACGGCAAGGAGCTGCGCCGTTTCGTCTGGAACGGACGGCGTCTCGTGAAGGAAGTGATCTACAAGCGAGAGGATGACCGTTCCGTCCTCACCTGGAATATCATGCCGATCCCAGCTGGGCTCGCTGCGGACTGAGCCGAGGCCCGGGACCCCCTACAGGTCTCGGGACCCAGCCAACCGAAGCATCGCGCGGGTCGCGACCTCGATGCAGGCCGTCATGTTGTTGTCGAGATCGATTTTCGAAGGGCCGGGCCACGGTGCCTTGTCCGACACGACACAGATCGCACCCGCGCGGATTCCGAAAAGGCCCGCGAGGGTGAGCAGAATGCCCGCTTCCATTTCGCAGTTGAGGATCCGGGCCTGCTGCATGTCACGAATGCGTGTCTCGAAATGGCTCGGCCAATAGCCTCCGACCGACATGCTCAGGAGTGAATCGTTCGGGCCTGCGATCGCGTTGCGGGCATAGAATGCATCGAGAGACCAGGTCACACCCGTTTTCGCTGGTGCGCCCGTGATGGCCGATTCTTCGACCAGCGCGCCGACGACCTCCCAGTTCGCGATCGCGGGATACTCGGGGAGGACGTAGGTCTTGCTCGTCCCGTCATCGCGGACGCAGCCCGTCGTGATCGCGAGGTCGCCGATTTCCGTCGCCGGGTCGAGCCCACCGCTATTTCCGATCCGGATCATCGTCTTCGCACCGAGTTTGATCATCTCCTCGACGAGGATGGCCGTTCCCGGAGCACCGATGCCATGGGAGGCCGCGCTCAGGGCGACCCCATCGCGCTGGCCCGTGACTATGGTGTACTCGCGGACGCCGCAGACCTCGCGCTTCTCCTCCCAGTCCGCGGTGATCCGTTCGACGCGCGCGGGGTCGCCGCAGAGGAGGATATTTTCTGCAATGTCGCCGGGGCGGCAGCCAGTGATCGGTTGGGCGTTGTTCAAGGGGGCTCCTCGGATTCGCGCGCGTCGGTTCGGGTTCACCGCGCAGGATGGGTTGGGTCGAATCGAGCAAGGGAAGCGGTTTTGCGGAGGGGGTGCCAGAGCGTATTCCCCGGCTCTCCGATCCCCGAAGCGCGTCTCGCGGGAGGTGCGAATCGCTGACCGCGGACGGAAAGCGGCGGGGATCCGAGGCATACTTTCCGGTATCAGCTGATTCGGGGCGAAATGGTTCGGACCCGACGGCTCGCTCGGGGGATCCATGCCGCGTCGCTCGATCGGAGGACCGCTCGCCATCGGGATCGTATCGATGGTGCTCGTTCTGGCCCTAGCGGTCGGTTGGCAGGTCCTCGTCTGGCGGGACGGTTCCGAACCCACGGCCGGGTTGTCGACACTCGACACCTTCCTCTTCGTGCTCGGGTCGCTCTTCTTTCTCTTCGTGTTCGCGGGGCTCGTCTGGCTCTGCGCGAAGCTCGTGCTCGAGATGCGGCTCAGTCAGACTCAGCGCGCCTTTCTCGACGCGGTGACCCATGAGCTGAAGACGCCACTGGCCTCTTTTCGGCTCGGACTCGAGACGCTCGATCGGTACGAACTCGAACCCGTACAGCGCAACGAGTTTCTCGGGCGGATGGCGGAGGATCTCGATCGGCTCGAATACACGGTGACCCAGGTGCTCACGGCCGCGCGGGTCGATGAGATACGGATCCCCCGTGACGGCTGGGGATTCGTCGAACTCCAGGCCCTGTTGGCCGAGAACGTACAAGAGCTGCTCGAACGGCACGCGCTCGCGGGTGACTCCGTTCGCGTGGACAAGGTACGGCCATTGCGTGTTCGCGGGGACGCCGCGGAATTGGGGGTCGTATTCCGAAATCTTCTCGAGAATGCCGTCAAATATTCCGAGGACCCGGTCCGGATCCGTGTCGGGATCGAAGAGGTCGGAGACGGCCGCGTCCGTATCGAGATTTCGGACCAGGGGATCGGGATTCCGAAGCAGGAGCTCGGCCGGATCTTCAATCGCTTCTATCGCACGAGTCGCGACGTCCAGCGTCAGGTCTCGGGTCTGGGGCTGGGTCTCTTCGTCGTGCGCGCCCTGCTTCGCAAACACGGCGGACGAATCGTCGCGCTCTCCGAGGGTGCCGGTCGAGGCAGTCGCTTCGTCGTGACCCTGAGGCCCGCATGATGGGTTCCGAGAACGGGTTCGCGCCGGCACCGGTGGAGGGAAGAAATCGCGTGCAGCGGATTCTCGTCGTCGAGGACGAAGAACACATTGCCGACGGCGTTCGTTTCAACCTCGAGCAGGAGGGCTATGAGGTCGAGGTCGTGGGGGATGGAAGAAGCGCTATCGGTCAGCTGGTCCACAGCGAAGGGGCGCCCTTCGATCTCGTCATTCTCGATCTGATGCTGCCGGAGATGAGCGGTTTCGAGGTGGCCCGCAGGACCCGTGCGGCAGGCAATTACGTGACGATCCTGATGCTGACCGCGAAGGACGATCCCGCGGATATCGTGCGCGGGCTCGAAGAGGGGGCGGACGACTATTTGACCAAGCCCTTCCGGCTCGATGAGTTGCTCGCGCGCGTACGCGGATTGCTGCGCCGTCGTCGATGGCACGGTGTGGCATCGCAGAACGAGCCACTGCCCGAGGTCCACGTGGGCGGGAGCGTGATCCATTTCGATCGTTTCTCCATCGAGACGCCCGACGACACCGTGATGCTCACTACGCGCGAGGTAGGGCTCCTGCGGGCGCTCGTGGACCGCGAGGGAGAAACGGTGACGCGCGGTGAACTCTTGCAGGAGGTCTGGGGATTGCGCCCCGACACGAAGACGCGTGTGATCGACAGCTTCATCGTGCGGCTGCGCAAATATCTCGAGCGCGACCCCAGCGACCCCGAACACATCGTCTCCGTCAGGGGCAGGGGATATCGATTCGAGCGTTGAGGCGTTTTCCTGGCGCGCGGCGGAGATGTCGGGAGCGGATTGGAATTCTCTCGTCGAAAGGGCTCGCGCCCCCCGTGATTTTTTACGCTTGTGAAGGGTGGTTGGGTCGTGCCACCCTCTTTGCATGAGTTCTCTGCGAATGCATGTCCATCCCGTCCTCGGCGAGCCGACTCTGATGTTGGCTTTCGAAGGATGGAACGACGCCTGCGAATCGGCATCGTTGGCAATTCGTTTCGTCGATTCGAAACTCCGCGGCGTTCCGCTTGCAGATATCGATCCGGACGATTACTACGACTTCACGGTCCGCCGGCCGACGGTCCACTATCAGGCCGGTGCATCGAGCCCGATCACCTGGTCGTCGAACGAGTTCCGCTATGGCGTGAGCGACGAAGGTCTCGAGTTGATTACGGGGCTCGGGATCGAGCCACATATGCGATGGCGCAGCTATTGTGAATCGATCGTGGAACTCGCGGTCGACATGGGCGTGCAGCGATGCTTGATCCTGGGCGCGTATCTCGCGGACGTCGTCTATTCACAGCCCGTTGCAGTCTCCGGATTCGCGAGCGACTCGAGTCTGCTCGAGCGCTACGCGATCGAACCGACGAGCTACGAGGGGCCGACCGGAATCGTCGGCGTGTTGGCCAGCGCGCTCGAGGAAGAGGGCGTCGAGGTCCTCTCGGTCTGGGCGGGGCTACCTCATTATATCAGCGCGACACCCAATCCTCGCGGCGCGCTCGCGCTCCTGCGAAAGGTTTCGCAATATCTCGAGATTCCCTTCGATCTCGAGAAGATGAAGGAAGATGCGCTGCGCTTCGAGGAAGATGTCTCGAAGGTCGTCGCCTCCGACAACGAGCTCTCCGATTATGTCAAGGAGCTCAAGCGGCGCGAATTCGCGCAGTAGGTCGGTTGGGTCTCGGCGGCTGGATCGGCGGCCAGGTCAGCTGGAGGGGGCCAAGCAGTCTTGATCTTCGGGCCGGTTGCCCAGTCGGAGATGGGTAGTCGCCGAGGCTCCGTCAGGCGAGTTCGATGCTTTGGTCGATGAGCATGATCGGAATGCTGTCGTCGATGATATAGAGGATGCGGCCGTCCTCGCGCAGCAATCCTTCGCTGATCGGCTGCTCGACGACATCCCCCCCGCGATTGCGCAGACGACCTGCGTCGATCTCGCGATTGAGCGATCCGAGCACGTCTGCCGAGGCGAGCGCGACCGGTTGCTGCGTCTCGGGGCAGACCAGAATATCGAGGAGTTCGTTGTCGACCGGCATGGGCTCGTTCTCGCTTCGTCTGCGTGGCAGGGAGATGGAAGAGGCGCCCCCAAACTCTAGCAACCTGCGAGTGTCCGCAATTGGATCCGTTGTCCCCTAGCGAAGCATTGCGGACGGGTAATCGAGGATACGGCGTGCGACGATCAACTGGTTGATCTGTTGGGTGCCTTCATAGATGTCATTGATCTTGGCATCACGCATCCATTTTTCGACGAGCAGCTTCTTCGAGTAACCGACGGGCCCGAGGATCTGAACTGCCTTCTGGGTGATCTTCGTGACGGCAAGGCCCGCCTTGGCCTTGGCCATCGACGCCTCGAGATTATTCGGCTTGCCCTTGTTCATCATCCAGGCTGCGCGCCAGGTCAGCAATCTCGCAGCCCGGAGTTCGGCTTCCATTTCGATCACGTCGCGTTCGATCGCCGTCAGCTCCGTGGGGGGGGCGTCGTAGCGAACGGTGATGCCCCCTCGCCCGAGTTCGTCCTTGAGGAAGTCGAGGGAAGCGCGACCCACACCTGTGGCCATCGCGGCCACGATCGGACGGCTCGCGTCGAAGGTCGCCATCGCGCCCTTGAAGCCCTTGTCCCCCGCCTTGGTCGGGTCCTTCTTCCGGACTTCGCTGCTGCCGAGCAGGTTCCCATTCGGGACGCGACAATTCTCGAAACGCAGCGTCGCGGTGTCCGAGGCCCGGATGCCGAGCTTCTTTTCGCAGCCGATCAGCTCCATGCCCGGCGTATTGGCCATCACGACGAAGGATTTGATTCCGCCGCGCCCGGCCTCCTTGTCGATCGTTGCCCAGACGACGACGAAGCCGCCGTCGACGGTGGAGGCGCCTTCGCCTGCCGTGCAGAAGATCTTGGTGCCGTTCAGGATCCATTCCTCTGAGTCGGGATCCCAATCCGCGGTGGTTTCGATCGCGGCGGAATCGGATCCCGCCTGGGGCTCGGTGATCGCCATCGCTCCCCAGATCGGCTCTCCTCCTTCCTCGCGGAATGCGGACATGAATCGGGTCTTCTGTTCCTTGGTTCCCGCCGCGCTCACGGCAGATCCACCGAGAGCGGGTGTGGGCATGCGCAGGTAGAGACCGGCGTCGCCCCAACAGAGCTCCTCTGCCTGCAAGCAGACGGTGACGAAGCCGTCGTTCTTGAACGCGCCCTTTTCCTGGGGTCCCTTGCGGCCCTCGGCCCACCAGTAGTCGACCCACTCGCTGGGGAGGTGATGCTCGGCGAGGTCGTATTTGCGCGACACCGGCCGCATCTGTTCGACGGCGATGTCGTGATAATGCTTCTGCGAGATCTTCGATCCCTCGGAGAGTTCGAAGTCGATGGGCATGAGGACTCCTTCGGTCCCGATCACGCTCCGCACCCGGATCAGGGGTGAGAGGTGAAGGGGAGATAGAGACGAACTAGACGAGCGCCAGGGCTTCGAAGCTGGCGAGGCCGGCGAGATTGCGCAGGTGGAGCTCCGGGAGGTAGTCGCGGATATAGCCGTGGCCGCCGAAGACCTGGACGGCGCCATCGGCGACCTCGAGCGTGATTCGGGTCGTCTGGTCATAGGCGAGGCGCGCCAGTCGGCTCGCGGTCTCGCCCCGATCCAGGGCAGCGGCCGCTTCCCAGATCAGGAGTCGGGCCCCGTCGATCTCGATCGCCATG
The DNA here is from genome assembly GCA_002719955.1 of Deltaproteobacteria bacterium. Classification (GTDB taxonomy): domain Bacteria; phylum Myxococcota_A; class UBA9160; order UBA9160; family UBA4427; genus UBA4427. The sequence goes on from PBFW01000008.1 coordinate 204,428, forward strand.
TCCGCGAGCTTGAAGGCGATCGCCTGTCGCGTGGCGATCGGCTGGCCGAAGGTCTCTCGCTCCTTGGCGTAGTCGCGGGAGGCCTCGAAGGCGGCACGGGCCGCGCCGATCGCGGTCGCCGCGAGGGCGAGTCGGCCGCGGTCGAGCAGACAGCGGATCGCCGAGTCGTCCGCCGCGAGGCGCGCAGCCTTTGGAACCCGAACGCCGGAGAGCGTGAGCTCGACCGTCGGCAGGCCACAGAGGCCCATCTTGAGCTCCGGCTCGATGCCCAGGCCCGTCGTCTCGCAGGCGACCACATAGGCACCGAGGCCCTCGGGTTCCGAGGCGATGACCACGACGTGCCGGACGCCATCGATCCAGGGCACCCGGCATTTCAGGCCGTCGAGAATATGTTCGTCACCATCCGACTTGGCCGTTGTCTGGGGGTGAAAGACGTCGAAATCGAAGCGAGGTTCGGAGATCGCCAGGGAGCCGGGGGCGAACGCGTTGTCCAGGAGTGTTGGGATCACCTCATTTTGTAGGGATTCGGACCCGAATTCGCCAATCGGTAGACCGAGCAGGCCTGGCGAGAGGATCGCGAGAGCGATTGCCATGTCCCCCCAGCCGAGTTCCTCCGCGATCAACACGCCCGTCATTGCGGAGCGTTCGCCCCCTCCACCGTGGGCCTCCGGGAGGGCGTTTGCGACGAGCCCGAGCGAGTGCGCTGCATCGAGGATCGACGGCGGCGAGGCCCCCGCCTCGTCTGCACTGCGGGCGTGGGGTCGGATTTCGTTCTCGGCGAATTGTCGGACGGTTTCGATGATGAGCGCCTGTTCGTCACTGGGCTCGAAGTCGATCATTCACGCGTCTCCGGGTTGCCCGCGCCTCCCCCCATCCGATCGCGCTCGCTCGCTCGTCGGGAGGGTGGCGGGGGAGGGCGGATCCTATCAATTTGCGTTGCGCGACGCCGCGACTCGTCGCGAGACTTCGATCCGGTGGCGTGCAGGTCGCGAGAGGGGGCATCGATCCGTAGCGGCGGAGCCGACGGGGCCTCTCCGAATGATCCGCTCGGGAGTCTTCCTGCAACCATTCGCTGCGCGCTCGTATTGACCGCGCCGAGGATACTCCGGCGCGATCGCTTGACGTCGATTTGGTGCCGATCTACCCACGGGCGCGTTCTTGAAAAAGCCCTCGAAGTGTGGGGCTCGTTCGCAGATCGACATTAAGCAGAACCGATTTCCCGAGTTTGATTCAGTCTCCTATGGGCGAGCGCTTCGATGCGAAGGGCAGGTCGGTCGGGGGAAAAGAGCACGGCGCTCACCAGGAGCACCGCCACCGAATCTGGCGCGAGAATTCACGGAACGCGTGCACGTTGCGAGGAATGAGCCGACGCCAGTTCGATCGGTCACCCGCTGCGGGTCGCGTCCTAGAGGCCGCAACTCGTCTATGTCTGAAAAAACACTTTCGACAGGAACGACTGAGCGAGCGAAGGACCGTCCTGGTGCGTCGCATCGAAGCTCATTCGTGATTGGCTTGGCCACCGCTCTGGTCGCCGCGGTTTCCGTCTTCTGGTCGGGATGGCCCGCACCGAACGACGGTGAAGCGAATGCGTCGGGAGCGACCGGCGGCGACGTTCGGGTCGCGACCAGCGTCTGTGACGCGCACGCTCTGCGGTTGGCCAAGGAAGACGATCCCCATCTCGAGATCGAAATTCCCATCAAGTTCGATAAACAATGGCCCTCGGCCAGCGCCTGTCAGTCTGCGATCGATGCAGGGGATCCCGAGGCCGAGGGGCCGATCCAGCCGATCCCCTTCAGCCACAAGCATCACGCCGGTGAGTTCGAAATCGACTGCCTTTATTGTCACTCGGGAACGGATATTTCCCAGGCCGCAGGTGTTCCCTCCGTTGAGATCTGCATGGGTTGCCATTCGCAGTTCCCCACCGATTACGATGAGATCGAGGGCATCCGAGATCTCAAGCTGCATTGGGAAGAGAAGAAGCCCATCGAATGGATTCAGCTCCATCGCCTCCCCGAGCACGTCCAGTTCCGCCACAACCGCCACGTCCAGGCGGGCGTTGAGTGCCAGACCTGTCACGGTCCGGTGGAAGAGATCGACAAGCTTCATCTCGTTCCCGATGGCCATATTGGATATCTCGTGCCCGTCGCGAAGCTCGAGATGGGTTGGTGCATCAATTGCCACCGACAGAATAATCATCAGGCGTCTCAGGACTGCCTGAAGTGCCACTACTAGATTAGGTAGTCAGGAATCAGCATGTCCGATCTCGATCGTCGTGACTTTCTGAAAATCGTCGGCTTGTCCGCGGGTGCCGCAGCCACAACGGGTTGCGGTGAACTCGAGGACAAGCTGATCCCCTATGTGATCCAGCCAGAAGAGATCACGCCGGGGATCGCAGTCAACTACGCCTCCACGTGTCAGGAGTGCAGCGCCGCTTGCGGGCTTCACGTGAAGACGCGTGAGGGCCGCCCGATCAAGCTCGAGGGCAACCCCGATCATCCGGTGAACCAGGGTCGTCTCTGTGGACGTGGTCAGGCCAGCCTCGGCCGCACCTATCATCCCGACCGGATCGCCGGGCCCGCTTCGCGCAACAGCGATGGCTCACTCCAGTCGACGAGTTGGGAGGATGCGAAGAACAAGCTGGCGGCGAAGCTCGGTAGCTCGGCGGGCAGGACCTGGATCCTCGGTGGCGCCGTGGGCCCCTCCCTCGATGGTCTCCTCGATCAGTTCGTTGCCGCGACCGGTATCGCCGGCCGGCTGACCTACGAGCCCTTCGGACAACACGCGCTGATCGAAGCGAGCGAACAGGTCTTCGGCCTCTCGGCCACTCCGATCTTCGACGTCTCCGGCGCCGACGTGATCATCGACTTTGGTTCCGACTTCATCGATACGGGTGTGTCGCCCACGGAGCACGCCGCACAGTTTTCGAAGAGTCAGGACGTGTCTGAGCACGCCGATGGCGGCGCGCGCCTGATCGCAGTCACCCCCCGCCAGAATCTGACCGCGTCGAATGCGGATCATTGGCTGCCGGCTGCGCCGGGTAGCGAAGGTGTTCTCGCGCTTGCACTCGCCAAGGCCGTCGCCGACCGCAAGGGCGGTGTGGATGCGGTCACGCTTTCGGCGCTGGCTGGTGCGAATATCGGCGTCGCCCTCCGGATGTCCGGAGTCAGCCGCGCGATCTTCGACCAGGTCGCCGCCAAGCTGGCGGCGTCGAAGCACGGCGTGGCGCTCCCGCCCGGAGCCGCTTCCTCGACCACCGCGGGTGCGGGCGCGGCCGCCGCGGTGCTCTTGCTGAACGTCGTTCTGGGTGCCCTCGGAAGTGCCGTCCAGTACCCGGCGATGGATGCGCCGGCCACCTCGAGTCTGCAGGACGTGTTGGCCCTCATCCAGCGGATGGCGACCGGCAAGGTCGACTGCCTGATCATCCACGATCTGAATCCGGTCTTCTCCTTGCCGGCCTCGGCGGGCTTCGCCGATGCGCTCGCGGAGGTCGACCTCGTCGTCTCCTTCGCCTCGATGGAGGACGAGACATCGGAATCGGCCGGCCTCCTCCTGCCCGACCATTCGCCGATGGAGAACTGGGGCGATGCAAATCCGCGCGACGGTGTGCGGTCCTTGATTCAGCCGACGATTCGGCCCCTGCTCGACACCCAGGCGATCGGTGACACGCTTCTCGGTGTTGCGCGCGCGATGGGTGGCCAGGCCGCGAGCCAGGTCCCGCAAGGCAGTTGGAAGAGCGTCGTTGAGAGCAATTGGTCCGGTACGAATTGGCGCCAGGCATTGGCTCGAGGCGGTGTCTTCACGGCGACCCCCACGCGCGATGCCGTGGTTGCTTCCAGCGCAGCCAACCTGCGGCCGACGGCACCCCGGCTCCAGGGCTCGCGCGACATGACGCTCGTCGCGTTTCCCCACTCCTTCTATTACGACGGACGTGGCGCCGCGCTCCCCTGGAACCAGGAGGTTCCCGATCCGGTCACGAAGATTTCCTGGAATACCTGGGCCGAGATCAGCCCGAGCAAGGCCGACGAACTCGGAGTCGTCTTCGGCGACGTGATCACGATTGCGACCGATGACGGCTCGATCGACGTTTCGGTCTATCCCCGCGGCGGTGTTCGTGACGATGTGGTCGCGATCCCGATCGGACAGGGCCACACGGTCGGACATTATGCTTCGATGGCCATCGACGATCAGCCGGGCGTCGCTCGCGGCGCCAATGCGGCGGACGTGCTGCCGGCGGCGTTGGACGAAGCCGGTGGACAGGCCTTCCTTTCCACTACTGCGACGGTGTCGAAGACGGGCCGTTTCCGGCGATTGGCCTTGTCTCAGTGGACCGACAATCAGCGCAAGCGCGGCCTCGCACCAGAGGTGAGTCTCTACGACCTGGCCAAGGCGGGTGGGATGGCCCATTTCGTTGCCGCCGCGAACGCGTCGGAGAGCGATCATGGCGAAGGCCACGGCGATTCGGCGGAGCACGCCGAGGCGGCCGGAGGTCACCACTTCGAGGGTCCGCCCTTCGAGTTCAACCCGGCCTACGACGCAGACCCGGATCAACCCTATCGCTGGGGAATGACGATCGACAATGACAAGTGCACGGGCTGCTCCTCGTGCATCTCCGCTTGTTATATCGAGAACAACGTCTCGATCGTCGGCGAGGAGACGGCGATCCGCCATCGCGAGATGAACTGGTTGCGGATCGAGCGCTACGTCGGCGACGGCGAAGACAATGTTCGTGACGGGTCCGAGCGACGTCCGACCCCGGACGGCGAGGTCCTCGGTGAGAACGAGGTGCGGCATCTGCCGATGCTCTGTCAGCATTGTGGCGCGGCCCCTTGTGAAGCGGTCTGCCCGGTCATCGCGACATACCACAGCGATGAAGGGATCAACGGCATGATCTACAACCGCTGTGTCGGGACCCGCTACTGCGGCAATAACTGCGTCTACAAGGTCAGGCGTTTCAACTACTTCGACTATGGCCGCCTGCATTGGCCCGGTCTGCTCGGGTTGATGCTCAATCCGGATGTCACCGTTCGCGGACAGGGCGTGATGGAGAAATGTTCCTTCTGCGTCCAGCGAATCGAGACGGCGCGGCAGCCCGCCAAGGATGCAGGGGAGCCGATTGGGCCGGACGCGGTCATCACGGCCTGCCAGCAGGCTTGTCCGTCGGGCGCGATCACCTTCGGCAACGTGCGGGACGAGTCCAGCACGGCGGCGAAGAATGCGAAACAAGGCGAAGAACGCGCCTATCACGCACTTCAAGAACTGAATGCACGGTCCGCCGTGACCTACCTCGCGCAGATTCGGCGCGAAGAGAACGAGGGAGTCCACTAAATGGCACCGCCTCCCGCGTCCGCAGTCGCTGATGCAATGAACGGCCCGCGGTCCGCTCCGAGAGAGTCGCAGACCAATGTGGACATTATGGCCGTGACCAAGGGCTTCCATTGGCCCTGGTTCATCGCTCTGGTGTTCGCGGTCTCCGGCGTCCTCATGGCTGCGGGCGCTCTCGTCTGGCAGACCTACGAAGGCCTCGGAGTCGCCGGCTATCAAGCGCCGGTTTTCTGGGGTGTTTATATCATCACTTTCGTCTTCTGGATCGGGATCGGTCACGCCGGCACCCTGATTTCGGCGATCCTCTTCCTATTCAGGGCGAAATGGCGAAACGCGATCAACCGCGGCGCCGAGACGATGACCGTCTTCGCGGTGCTCACCGCGGCGCTCTTCCCGCTAATCCATATCGGGCGGCTCTGGAAGTTCTACTATCTGCTGCCCTATCCGAATCAGCGCTATCTCTGGGTGAATTTCAAGAGCCCGCTCCTCTGGGACGTGTTCGCGGTCAACACCTACCTGACGATTTCGGTGCTCTTCTTCATCGTCGGTCTGATCCCCGACATTGCGATTGCCCGCGATCGCGCGGTCGGCTGGAAGAAGGTCGTCTACACGATCGCCGCCGCTGGTTGGCAGGGCACGGGCAAGCAGTGGAAAGCGCATAACCGGACGATTCTTCACCTTTCGGGAATTGCGACGCCGCTCGTGCTCTCCGTTCACTCCATCGTTTCCTGGGACTTCGCGATGTCGATCGTTCCGGGCTGGCATGCGACGATCTTCGCTCCCTATTTTGTGGCTGGGGCGATCTTCGGTGGCTTCGCGATGGTCATCGTGGTGATGGTTCCGGTCCGACGGATCTTCCGCCTCGAGCGATATATCACGGACTACCACTTCGAGAATATGTCGAGGTTCATCCTCTTCACGTCCATCATCTGCGGATACGCGTACTTGGCAGAGTATTTCATCGCCTGGTATTCGGGTGTCGAAGCCGAGCAAACCTCTTTCTGGCTGCGCGCTTTTGGGCCCTATTGGTTCTCGACCTGGTGCATGATCATCTTCAATGTGGTCTTCCCGCAGCTACTCTGGTTCAAGAAGCTTCGAACGAATGTTCCATTCCTCTTCGTGCTCTGCTTCTTCATCAACCTGGGGATGTGGTTCGAGCGTTACGTGATCATCATTACGTCGCTCTCGCGTGAATATATTCCGGCGGCCTGGGGTCTCTATATCCCGAGCACGGTCGAACTCATGGTGCTCGTCGGCAGTTTCTGCTGGTTCAGCATGTTCTTCCTCCTCTTTCTCAAGATGTTCCCGATCATCGCGATCTCGGAAGTCAAGGAATTGGAAATCCACGCCAGGGAACCCGGACACGGGGGGGCACATTGAGATGACTACCCTAGTCAGCGTCTATGATCTGCCGTCAGACGTGTCGACGGTCGTGCGCAAGCTCAAGGCGCGCGGCTTCGATGATCTGACGACCTATTCGCCCGCACCCTTCGAGGACATCGAATTGGCCGAGGATCCGAAGCCTTCGGGCGTGCGCCTCTTTACCTTGATCGGTGGTCTCGTCGGCGTCGTGACGGGCTTCGGGATCCAAATCTGGATGTCATGGGATTGGCCGATCAAGATCGCGGGCAAGAATATCGCCGCGATCCCGCCCATGTGGATCATCGGTTTCGAGCTCACCATCCTTTTTGGCGGCATCCTGACCATCCTGGGTCTGATCGGGTTAGGGGGTCTCTACCCGCGACCGCTCGATGAGCATTACAGTCCGCGATTCTCCGCCGAGGAGTTCGGCGTGGTCGTCCAATGTGACGAGCGGGACGTAGCCGAGGTCGAATCCCTGATGCGCGGACAAAACGCCAAGGAGGTCAGCCTTCATGCGTAGCCTTGCTCGCACCCGGGCCGCCCAGTCGCGGCGCGTGATGATGGGGATGATGGTGTTCTTCTTCCTGACCCAGGTGGGTTGCTGGGAGCAGTCTTCGGTCGAGTGGTGGCCGCAGATGAAATGGCAGATAGCGGTACAAGCCTTCGAAGTGAATCCCTACCAGGATCGCGTCGTTCTCTTTACACCGCCGGAGGGGACCGTCCCGGTCGGCTGGGGCGATGTCATCGTCGCGAGCGACTATACGCAAGCGGAACAAGAAGCCTTCGTGAATCCGGTCAAGCCGTCGCTCGCCTCGCTCAAGCGCGGTGAGGCGTATTTTGCCGTCAACTGCGCGACCTGCCACGGCGCGACCGGCGGTGGCGACGGGCCGATCGCCGCTCCGAGAGGTCCGATTGCGGGCGTGCTCCCGATCGGGCCGGGCTCGCCGATGGGCTTCAACCTGGCACCCGCCCTCTCGGACGGGCACATCTATACGACCATATCTATCGGCCGGGGTCGGATGCCGAGCTACCGCCGGATTCCACCGGAAGGCCGCTGGGATGTCGTCAACTATATTCGTGACCTCGCTGGTCAGGGAGGTCGGTAGTGAGCGCGATCGCAACGGCTGCCGAACGAGCCAATCCGGATGTTCTGCCCCAGCCGCTCTTCAACCTTTGTCTCGCCTTCGTGGTCCTCGGTGTCGTCACCTTCATCGGTGGCGTCGCTTCCGATCCGCAGACCGCCTGGCTGGCCTTCCATGCAAATTTCATCTTCTTCACGATGATGGCGTGTGGTGGCCTGGTTCTGACCGCGATCTACTCGCTCGTCGGTGCTCATTGGCCGGGGCCCTACAAGCGTTTTGCGGAAAGCCTGGCGGCCTTCATCCCCATCTCCCTGGTGCTCGGAATCGTCGGCATGTTCGGCGGCGAATATATCTTCGACTGGCAGGCCAACGGTGCGATGCACGGCAAGGAGGCGTGGCTCAACAAGACGCGCTTCTACGCGACGGATATCGGATTGCTGGCGATCATGTCCTTTCTCTCGCTGGCGATGCTGAAGGCATCCACACGGCCGACGCTGCGCAACCTGGCTGAGAACGGTGAGGGTTTCGCCAAGAAGATGGCGGAGAGCTGGACCGCCGGCTGGAAGGGAGACGAGGAGGAACGCGTCGCTTCCAGGGAGCGCACCAATTTCATCGCACCCTTCATCGCCCTGACCTATGGCCTGGGCTTCGCCTTCTTCAGCTTCGATCAGGTCATGTCCATGGAACAGGCCTGGTTTTCGAATCTCTTCGGAAATTTCGTCTGCTGGGGCGGCATCCTCTCCGCCGTTGCGGCGTGTGCCCTCTCCGGAGTGCTGTCTCGCAACAAGGCCGGCTTCGAAGGCGAGATCAGCGAGAGCCGGATGCACGATATCGGCAAGCTGATGTTCGCGTTTTCGATCTTTTGGATGTACCTCTTCTGGAGTCAGTACCTGGTCATCTATTTCGGCAACCTTCCGGAAGAGACCTATTTCATCCGTGATCGGTTGGGCGACCAGTTCATGGTCGACAAGGGCTATTCGGCGGCCGCCTTCGCCAAGAGCTGGCAGAACTGGGATTTCGAGTGGGCGCGGCTTCAGACCGGGTATGGCTGGGTCTCGATGGTCGTCTGGGCCTGTAACTGGCTGATCCCTTTCTGGGTACTTCTCGGTCAGCAGCCGAAGAAGACTCCCTGGATCGCCGGACCCGTGGCGGGTGTGCTCCTCTTCGGCCTCTGGCTCGAACGCAATCTGCTCATCTGGCCTTCGGTCGTGAAGGGCAACATGATGTCCTGGTTCGGCCTGGTCCAGATCGGAATCGCCCTCGGTTTCCTTGGGGCTTTCCTGGGAGTGGTGCTCTACTACTCGCGGGTCTTTCCGACGGTGGCCGTGTCGGCCAAGGACTGAGACGTCGATTCTCTGGGATCTCCGCGATCGCTGCCTAGATCTCCGAACCGTTGACCGACTCTCGGAGAATCCGATTCGAAGCGGAGCCTCCCCAACGGGAGTGTTCCGCTTCGAAGCGGGACCCTTCGCGTGACTGGCGCCCGGCGGGTGAGTCGGGTCGTGAAGGGGAGCGCTATCGTGCCGTCATGGTTCCAGATATGGATCTGCCCATAGCTAGTGCGGAGTCGACGCAGGAAGCGGGCTCGTGCGACGATTCGGAGCGCGTGGCGCTCGCGAGCGGCGGTGCGATCCTGCTGGAGGCGGACGGTTTTCGCCTGATCGCCTCAGGACGTTCCAAGCGCTCGGTGCTTCATGCCTATGACTCGATCAGCCACCTCTATGTGACCGATCGCGCCTTGCTGATCGGAACGATCCCGGGTCTGCTGAGCGTCCGAGCCGCTCATTTCACCGATCCCAAGCAGGGTCCAGAACACGCACGCGACGCTCTGCGCGCTCGCATGGCCTCCACGCCCGGTGGAATCGAACGCATCCAGGCACTCGACGAAGTCGATCGCCTGGGGCGCCGTGAGGGCCCGACCTGGATGATCTGGGCAACGGTCGTGCTCTGTCTGATCGGGACCGGATTCCAGCTGAAGGATCCCTCCGTCAGGGAGATCGGCGCGTTCCTGCCCGATCTTTTCGGACGCGGCGAATATTGGCGGGCGGTGACCGCCCATTTCCTCCACGCCTTGACGCCGGCGCCCCTCCTGCTGCGTTCCTTTGCGCCCTCGATCATGGTTCTGCCGATTCATCTCGCCGTCAATATCGCCGGAATGCTCGTGCTCGGTCATCTCGTCGAGCGTCCCATGGGTTCGTGGCGAACCTCGATCGTGGTCGCCTTCAGCGCGATCGGCACCATCGGGGGGATCATCTTCGCGGGCCATGTGAACGTCGTGGGAGCCTCGGGCCTGGTTGCTGGCCTGGCTGGGGCGATGCTTGCGCTGGAACTCCACTATTCGAGATGGCTGCCGAGTTTCTGGCGCTTGCCGCGCCGGCTCTTCGTCGCGGTGATTCTTTTGCAATTCCTTCTGATCGACCAGCTCTTCTCTGGCCTCTTGGCAGGGGGGGCCCACCTGGGTGGTTTCGTCGGGGGCTACGGATCCACCTGGCTCCTCGGAAGGCCGAGCCTGGAATCGATCGAGCCGACCGCTGTACAGAAACTGGGTTCCTACTCGGCGGCTGCGCTGGTCGTGATCGGATTCATCGGCGCGATTCCCCTGGCACGCCATGATATGGGCGCGCTCGAGCGCCACGCCTTTCGGCTCATGAATACCCAGAGTTCGATCTACCTCTATGAATACGACAATGCGGCGGCCTGGCTGATCGCCACCGGTGGAGACGCATCGAACGAGGGTCTCCACCTCGCGGTCGCCCTCGCCGATCGCGCGGTCACGAATACCCAACGGCTCCATCCCGGTGTGCTCGATACACTGGCGGAGGCGCTCTTTCAGAGCGGCGATCGATTCGGTGCGGTGCTCACGATCGAAGAGGCCATTCGGCTCCAGCCACAGGAGCCCTATTTCTTCGAACAGTGGCGACGATTCACGGGTGACCGCGCACCCGACGACCGACCGCCTCCGCCGGGCTCGGGGGGCGAGTGGGGTTCTCCCGTCGAAGAAGAGCCCGAGGCGCCCGCATTCGCCCCGGATACATCTCGCATAACGATCTGAGGGGGGCTTGGGAGCGCTCTTGTGGAAGCCCAGGCTGGCCCAGTTCACGTGCTCGATGCGCTCCATCAACCCCATTAGCCCCATCGCGAAGGGCTCGAACTCTCCGGGGTTGCTCGGCTATCCTGGGTGTGGGGTAGATCGTCTGATCGACGGGAGCAACGAATGGATCCGATGCTAGGTCTGGTGGGTGTCGCGAAACTCCTTTTCGGGATTCTCGTCGGTGTGGTGGGAATCACGATCGCCTCGCGCGTCGCCACGCGGCTGGCAGGATTCTCGAGCATCGATGATGGGTTGCGTGCGGGCAATTCCGCGATCGGAGTCGTCGTAGCGGGATCGATCCTCTCGATGGCCATCCTCGTGCAACACGCGGTGCGCGGAACCTTCGGAGCGCTCGATCTGCTGATGCGGGTCTCACAGAGTGTGGGCAGCGTATTCTGGGTCTTCGCCTATGCCGCGGCCCACGTGGCGGCGGCGCTCGGGGTCGGGGTGGCCCTGCTCGTCATCGGGTCGCGCGCCTTCATCCGAATGACACCCGAAGTCGACGAGGTCAGCGAGATTCGCGACGGCAACCTCGCCAGCGCCCTCGTATTGGCCGCGGTCCTCGTCGCGCTCGCCCTGCTCGCTCAGCAGGGGGTGGAAACGATGCTCAACGGTCTGCTTCCGCTTCCCCGTCTCGGGCGGGACGGCATGATTGCCCCGGGCTAGGCGATGCCTCGGAATTTCGTCCTCTTCGTGGTCTGGATGGTCCTGATGCTCTTCGTGCAGCTCGTGAGTGGGCTCGGGGAGGGTCTCGGCCGGGCGCGCCCGCCGCAGGTCCGGGATCTCGGCATCGCGCGTTATCCGGAGGGGGCGGGCCAACGGGCCGGGCTTCCGGACGCTCGGATCGCCGTCCATGATTGGGGTCGCACCAGTACGCGTGGCCATTATCGACTCGGTTTTGCGCACGGTCTGGCGGCGGGCCGCGCGGTCGAAGCCGATCATGCGCGCCTCGCCGAGCGGTTTTCCTTTCGCTGGGTCGACGGCGAGTCCTTTCGCTGGCAGATCCCGACCGATTGCGTGGGGCGGGAGTGGACCTGTATCTATTCGACCGTGCTCGAGCGCAGCGCGGCCGATCTCGCGCCGGTGCTCGCGCGCATCGAAGCGGGTATGACCGTGGGCCCGCAGGCCGGTTCGGGGGGCTCGCCCTGGACGACGCTCGATGCCGCCCGTTGGCTCCTCGAATTCGTACAGCAGATTCCCTATCAGCTGCCGACCGAGCATGCCTTCGGGGTACTTCCCCCCGCCCTGGTCGCCTCCCGCGACTGGGGCGACTGCGATTCGAAATCCCTGCTGCTGATCCATCTCCTCGACCATTTCGAGATCGACTCGATCCTGCTCCGCTCGGAGGCCCATGCCCACGCCCTGGTCGGGATCGCCGTTCCGAGTGGGGAGAGGGGTTTTCTCTATCGCGGTCGGGAATATGCATGGGCGGAGACGACGGCCGAGCGGGCGCCGCTGGGCTGGCTCCATCCGAACCAGCGGGTCCCCGACGATTGGGAGGTCGTCCCCCTTCGACGAGGTGGGGCCCGGTGATCATCGGCCATCAGCGGGGATCACCGGGAGAAGTCGGATGAATGCGCGCTTTTTACGCTTGGCTGACGAATGGGCGATCCGCGATACGCTCGCCCGCTATTGGCGTGGAATCGATCGCCGCGATGAAACACTCGTCGCGAGTACCTATTACCCCGGCAGCTATGACGATCATGGCTATTACAAGGGGCCGGTCGAGGGATTCATCGAATCGCTTCGCTCCGGTGTCTGGGCCCATTTCGAGAAGACCCAACATTTCAGTGGGCATATCGCCGTGGAGATCCATCCTTCGGATCCGGATCGGGCGCGCGTCGAGTCCTATGCCGAGGCGCATCATATTCGAACTCAGGATGATGGCTGCGGAGAAGACCGTGTCTACGGATTGCGTTATGTCGACTGTTTTACCCGCCGTGACGGTGAGTGGCGAATCGGTCATCGCGTCTGTACCTGGGATTGGTTGCGCATCGACCCCGTCGGAGGAATCCCTCTCCCGGAGTCCTATTTCCGCGGTCACCACTCCGCGGAAGACCCCGTCTTTGCCCACCCCAGATCGATCGGCGTGCGTTCGAGCCATCGAGAAATCATCGCTAAACAGGCCTGTTTCGACACGCTCATGCAATATGCGCGCGGGGTCGATCGGTGTGATCCAGAACTCGTGCGAAGCGCTTACCACGATGATGCCTACGATGATCATGGGGGCTACCAGGGGGAGGTCGGGGGGTTCATCGACTGGGTGAAGCCCGCGGTGATGGAATCCTTCAGTGCGACTATGCACAAGCTCGGGAATTGCCTGATCGAGGTTCGGGGCGACGAGGCCTTCGCTGAGACCTATGCGGTCGCCCATCATGTGCTGGCTCGAGCCGATGAATCCAGCGATCTGATCATGGGCGTTCGATATATCGACCGATTGGAGGATCGCGGGGAGGGCTGGAAGATCGCGCATCGTCGGATGAGTTTCGAATGGGAACGCAATGTCCTCATCGGTTCGCAGCGCGAGTACGAGGGGTTCGAGCGGGGGCGCCGAGACGGTTCCGACCCCGTACTCGCCTCCACATCACCGATCGTCGTGCCGGATGCGATCGATCGGGTCGCGAGTCGTGCCGAGATCTACGCGGTCCTCGTACGCTATTGCAGGGGAATCGATCGGCGGGATACGAAGATGATCCGGAGCGCCTATCACGGCGACGCCTACGACGACCATGGCACCTATCAGGGTGACCTCGACGGCTTCATCGAATTCGTCGAGAATGAGATCTACTCGCGCTTCCGGACGACGATGCATAAGCTCGGCCAGGCGCTGATCGAGATCGATGGAGACGAGGCGAGGGCGGAGACCTATGCGATCTGCCATCACGTGATGGCGGAAGACGGGCGCGATGTCGAAGACAACGTGATGGGGATCCGCTATCTCGACCGCTTCGAGCGGCGCGGGGGGCAGTGGCGAATCGTGCACCGGGCGCTGCGCTGGGAGTGGATCCGGGCGGATTCGCTCGAGCCGCTCGATCCGGGCTGGACCCTCGGTGTGGCGAGCGCCTTGGATCCGGTTCAGCGCGCGGATCGAAATGGATGAATTCCCTGGCCGGCGGTCCGCCTGCCTCGCGTCGACCGATCGACCCGACCGAGACGACGAAATGAAAGTGAGAATGACGTGGAAGACGCGGAGCGAAGGACCTCGATCCCCCTGCCGGCGCTGGGCCTGGCCGCCGTTCCGAAGCGCAAGCGGGCGACGCTCGAGTTGGCCCAGGAGATCGAGCGGCGCGAGTTTGCGGGGATCTATTGCGCGAGTTTCGGGGACGCGATGGGCCTCTCCCACTCCCTCGCGCATGTGACGAGCCGGATCCCCTTCGGTACCGCGATCGCGAATCTCTATATGCGCCACGTGACGGATTATGCGGCGAGCGCGGCGATGATCCAGGAACTCTCGGGGGGGCGATTTCGATTCGGAGTGGGCGTGAGTCATGGCCCGCTCAATCGCCGGGTGGGGATCGAAGCCGGAAAGCCGCTCTCGGATACACGCGCGTTCGTGGAGAAACTGCGCAGGGTCGAAAGGGTCGGGGAATTGCCGCCGATCGTGCTCGCCGGGCTGCGCAAGAAGATGGTGGCGCTTTCGGCAGAAATCGCCGAGGGCGTCGTATTTGCGAACGCGGCCCGTTCGCATCTGCCGGAATCGCTCTCGGCGCTGCCCGCGCGAAGGCGCGACGATCCGGCCTTCTTCATCGGGAATATGATCCCGACCTGCATCTGCGAGGACATCGAGGCGGCGGCGGCGGTCAACCGGCGGACGCTGACCCTCTATCTCGGCTTGCCCAATTACCGGAATTATTGGAAGGAGGCGGGCTATGTCGAAGAGATGGAGGCTGTCGAGCGGGCCCTCGATGCGGGGCAACGCGATCGCCTGCCCGATCTGATGACCGACGCGTGGCTCTCGGATTGTTCCCTCTTCGGTCCCCCGGCGCGCGTACTCGATGGACTCGAAGCGTGGTACGCCGCGGGCCTGCGAACCCCGATCCTGGTGCCCGCGTCCGCGGTCGGGAATCAGATGAAGGCCTTCGAGGAGTGTTTTGGGCTCTTCGACTCGCTTTAGCGGGCGCTTCGCGACGCATCTGGGATCGACCGCCGGGCGAATTGGGGGGCGAATCAGGGGCGGGTGAGGGTAGCTGGGGGATGGGTCGAATTCAGGTCGGTCCCGCGGTGATCAGACGGGCGGGCATGGCGGCGTACAACCCGTCCTTTCGGCCCTCGAAATAGCGCTCGTTCAGGTCGGATTCGGTGGAGTGATCAATCGTGCGCAGGCCACAGCGGGTGAGCATCGACTCGAAATCCTCCGGTGTCCAGAGGCTCTTCATGGGTTCACCGCCCTCGCGAACCAACTCGCCCAGGCTCTGGAGGTAGTCGATCTGTGCCTGGCTGAGCGCAACCTTGCCTTGATAGTTGAGGACGATCCGGCTCCCGGGCGCCATCAGGCGGGCGACTTCGGTCAGCGTTGTTTCGGTCGCCTCGTTCGTGAGGTAGGGAATCGTATTCATCCAGGACCACACGGCGGGCCTCGCCGGATCGAAATCCGTGGCGGCGAGCCCCTGGCTGATGCTCATGGTCTCAAAGTCGACGGGGATGAAGGTGGGGATCTGACCCGGCTGGGGTTTCGCTTTCTCGATCCGTTTGCGCTTCAGCGCCTGGACGTCCGGGAAATCGACCTCGTAGACGCGCAGCCGATCGGCGACGTCGCCACGGCGGAGGGCGAAGGTGTCGAACCCCGCGCCCAGGACGACGTATTGATGGATGCCGTCCGCCGCACAGCGATCGACCTCGTCCTCTGCATAACGCAGGCTCCCGATGCCAACCGCCAGGATCAGGCGGAAATCGATGGCTGAATCTTCGCGCAGGCGTCGTTGGTGCTCCGCGTCGCGGGCCTCGACCTGGGTCGTGGGCCCGAGGAGTTCGATGGCCCAGGTATCGTTCAAGACCGGTTTCTCGTCGTGCAGCGTATGCGTCGCTCGCCCCAGGACCGCACCCTCGGCGGTTCCCAGGCTCTCTCCCTCACCCGTCTTGGCCATGACTGTTCCCTCGATCCCTGAGCGCGTCCCGAGAGCCTCGGAAATCGATCCAGCCTTTGCAACTCGTCTCCGGCGCGGCGCTATGATCGATCCTCGAGTTCGGGGCTCCTCCTCGAACTTGGATCGGAGAAACGCGGTGGCGACCTCGAAGACGGATGAGATGAACGAAGCGCGCATCGAGCAGTGGGCGGAGACGATCTACGCGGCGCAGCGGGACCGTGTCCAGATTCCGTCGCCCAGCGAGACCCACGGAGAACTCTCGCTCCACGACGCGCTCGAGGTCCAGGCGCGGGTCGCCGCCCGGCGTGTCGAGGCCGGCGAGCGTCACATCGGGTGGAAGGTCGGCGCGACGAGCTTTGCGATCCTCGAGCAGATGAAGGGCATGATCGACGGGCCCATGTACGGTCGCATGATGAGCGGGACGACCTGGAGCGATCCGGAACACATGAAGACGGAGGATTTCTTCACGATCGGCCTCGAAGCCGAGATCGCCATCGTGCTCGAGCGGCCGCTGCGGGGCCCCGGGATCACCAACGCCGACGTTCTGTCCGCCGCCGCGGGCGTGATCGGCGCGGTCGAATTCGTCGACGGCCGGGTCGAGCAAGGCGGAGGTCTCCCCAACGGGGCGGCGGATAACGCCTTTCATGGGGGCTCGGTCCTCGGCACCCTGATGAAGCCGGCCCGGGGTTTCGATTTCGTGCACGAGGGCGCGATCATGCGCAAGAACGGCAAGGTCTTCGCGAGCGCCTGTGGCGTCGAGGCTCTCGGCAATCCGCTCTCCGTCGTGAGCTGGCTCGCCAACGAGTTGGCGAAGAGCGGTTACCAGATCGAGGCGGGCCATATCGTCTCGACCGGCTCGGTTCACGCGATCATGCCGGCCGAGGCGGGGGATACGATCGAGGTGTCCTACGCGAATCTGGGGCGGATCGGATTTGCGCTGGTCTGAGCCGCCTCGGGCGCTGAGGTTTTCTAGCCGAAGCTCGGATCCTGCTCCGAACTCACGATCCACATCGCAAAATAATTCGCCGCTCCGCCATAGGCATGCCCGAGCGCCACCTTGGCCCCGTCCACCTGATATTCGCCCGCCGTGCCGCGAACCTGGTTCGCCGCCTCGAGGCAGCGGATCATCCCGGACGCCCCGATCGGATTCGAGGAGAGCACGCCCCCGGACATATTGACCGGGAAATCCCCTTCGAGATGTGTCGCGCCCTCGAGGGTCATCTTCCAGCCCTCTTTCTCGGGGGCGATCAGATGTCCTTCGAGCCACATCGGCTCGTACCAGCTGAAGGGCACGTAGATCTCCGCGCAGTCGATCTGCTGGCGCGGGTTCGTGATGCCCGCCTCTTTGTAGAGGGCGGCGGCGCAGTCGACGCCGGCCTGGGGCCGGACCGTGTCGCGCCCCGGGAACTGGGTGAATTCCGTGCGCTTGGCGTGGGCGATCACCCAGGCGGGTTTCTGCGGTGCTTTGCGGGCCCCGGCTTCATTCGTCAGCACCATCGCCGCGGCACCGTCCGAGGACGGACAGGACTCGAGGAAATGGAGCGGGTCCCAGAGCATCGGGGACTCCTTCACCATTTCCTCCGAAATATCGTAGAGGTGAAGATGCGCGTTCGGGTTGCGAAGCGCGTTCTGACGATCCTTCACGGCGACCTTGATGCCGACGTCGCCTGGGGCATTGCTGCCCTGGATATATTTGCGGATCCAGGGGGCAAAGGAACCGCCCGCCCCCTGGCTGCCCGACCGCCCGCCCCCGAGCGCCCAGGCGACGTTGCCGTCGCTCTGTTTTTCATAGCCGACCGTGAGGACGGTTTCGTACATCCCACTCTCGATGAGCGTGGCGGCGGAAATGGCCGTCGAAGCCCCGACAGAGCCCGCCGTGTGGACCCGGTGGATTGGTTTGCCGACGGCGCCCAGCGCGTCCGCCAGCGACAGCTCGGGCATCATGATGCCTTCGAGGGCGTCGGGGGCCTTGCCGATCACGATGGCGTCGATGTCCTTCCAGGTGACGCCCGCGTCTTCGAGGGCGTTGCGAGCGGCCCAGCGGACGAGTCCATCGACGGTCATGTCGTGGCGTTTCTTGTACTTGGTCTGGCCGAGGCCGATGATTGCGCAGCGCTCCATCAAGCGTCTCCTTCGAGCGTGCAGACGAGATTCTGTTGCAGGGCGGGGCCGCTGGCGGCGTGGGCGATCGCGCTGCCGGCTTCGCCATCGCGGATCATCCGGGCCGCTTCGCAGACGCGCGCCAGGCCGGTGGCCATCACGGGGTGGCCGCAGAGCGGGCCGCCCGACGGGTTGATCCGCGTCGAGTCGCCGAGGCCGAGGGCCTCCTTGAGGAGGATCTCCTCTGGGCTGTAGCGAACGCAGAGCTCCGCCACGTCGAAAGCGCCGCCGTCGATCCCGAGCTTCTGTGCGGCCATCCGCGTCGAGGGCGAATCCGCGAGATCGCGAAGGCCCGGGTGGCTCGACTCCATCCGATGGTCGATGCCAGTAATCCAGACGGGCGCGTCCGTGAGTTCGCGCGCCCGGTCGCCCCGGGCGATCAGGATCATCGACGCACCGTCCGAGATCGGTGGTAGGTCATGCTTTCTGAGCGGTCGAGAGAAATAGGGCGCTGCGAGCAGCTCGTCGACCGAGACGTCCTTGGCGACCTGGGCGCGGGGATTCGAGAGCCCGTCGCGGCGAGATCGCGAGACGACCTGGGCAAAATCGGTCTCTGTCGCCTTGCCGGCTTCGAGCATCGCGTGGGCCTGCAGTCCGGCCAGCGAGACCGGGTCGAGGCCGAGGGGGGCGTGGTAGTAGGGGTTGGTCTGGAGCGCGAAGATCTCGCGCGGTCGCCCGGGCGAACTCTTCCCCGAACCCGCCACGAGCACCGTATCGATATCGCCCATCTGCAGCCGCACGAAGGCCTCGAAGAGCGCCCAGGCCCCGTCCATCTCCACGTGCGATTCATAGACCGGGGGCCAGGCGCCGAAGCCGTCCACATTCGACACGAAGGCGAAGGGCAGGCCCGAGAGATAGTCGCAGGATCCCGCGATCGTGAAGTCGATCGCGTGCCGATCGAGGCCGGTCTCGGCGAGGATCTCGTTCGTGAGGGTGAGGAGCAGCATCTGCTCCGTCTCCTCGTAGCTTCGATAGGAAGGAGTCTGCGCGATGGCGACGATCGCGATCTCCTCGTTTCCGCGTTTGGACGCTGCCATCAGTACACATGCTCCGAGAAGACTTCAAAGGGGATATCGGGTTCGCCGGTGGGCTCCCACCTTTCGATCACACCGCCGGTTCCTCCCCAGCGGTTGTCGATACCCTCGAAATCACGTTCTGCTTCGGGTTTGAAGATGCATTTGACCCGCATGCCGGCTCGCATCTCATCGAGCGGAATCGTACGGATATCCTGCTGTCCGAGTGGATCATCGGAGTCGTCGAGCAGGATCGACGCTCGGATATAGGGCTCCGTCTCCTTCTGCCCGTAGTAGGCCGTGGGCGTGATGATCGTGTAGGAGCAGATCGTGCCCGTATGGGGCAGCTCGACATCGTCGGCCTCGGTCATGGGCACGCGCTCGATCGGGTCGTATCCCTTGCTGGGGATATAGACCTTGCCGCTCGCGGGGCTCTTCTGTCCGATCAGAACGCCGCGTGCGAGGCCCTCGAGATAGCGCCGCCGCGTGGGTCCGAAGAGTTCTTCGTAGTCGAGCGAAATCAGGTGCTGCGAGATCTCCACGTCGCCCTTGCCCTTGGCGATCTTCTGGTCGTAGGCCTCGTTCTCGGGAACGAAATAGACGTCGGTGATCGCACCGACTCTCTGCTCGCGGTACATCGCCTTGACCCGCAGCCCCCTGGCCATCACGGCGACGGAGGAGGCTTTCACCACGTGAACGATCGGCGTGTCCGAGCCCTCGAGCGCAATCGTCGCAAAGGCGAAGGGCTCTTCGAGGGGATGCTTGGGCGTCGGTTCGGCCACCCAGGTCCAGTTCACGACAACGCCGTAGGGCCCGACTTCGACGAAATCCGGCTCGAGTTCCTCGAGCGTGTCCGGATCGAACTCGAGCGGGGGACAGAGAATCCGGTCGCCGGCTCGGATGCCGAGCAGCTTGCCGTCTCGCAGGGCGGTGAGAAAGGGCCCCGTCACCGGCCCCGTCGTTCTCTGGTAGGGATATTCGAGGTTGTATCGCGCGGATTCGAAATCGGCCATGGGGACAGTCTAGACAGATCGGGAGGCGTGGTTCAAGTCCCACTTCCTGGCTTGCCCACATCGGTGGCTTGCCGGCGATTGCTCTGGACCTCGACAGCGGTGACGGCCGAATCAGATCGGTTGGCCCTATGCGTCGGTCGCGTCGGGCGGTTCGGATTCGGTCAGAGGGCCCGACGGAGCGTCGCCATCGACCGCCGTGGCGCGCCCTTTCTTCTTCAGGACAGAGGCGACCTTGGGGGGGATTTCGGGCCCTTCGAGCCAGGCGCGGGCCGCCGCCTGATCAAAAGAGAGCCAGCCCCGCCCGACTGCGATCAGGAGGCGATTGCGAAACTCTCCGGGGGGTGCCTGCATGGCGATCTCGAGGGCTCGCGCCGGGTCCTCCGTGGCCAGCCCCTGGAGCTGGTTCGGAAGAATCGGCGCGAGTCTTCCGTCGGGCTTCTGCGAAAAGATCCATTCGCGGGCGCGGGCGCGGTTGGTTCGCGAGAAACTCACCCACGCTCTCCGAACGACGCCGCGAGGATTGGAAATATCCTTGAGGGACATCGCCCATTTCATCGCTCCGGGACCGTCATGCATTCCGTAGTGGAAGGCAAAATGGATCAATACCCCGTGTCCATCCGGTCCGCGACCATGCTCCTCCGCCCATTGCACGCCGAGCGCCATATCTTCCTTGGCGAGGACTACGCCCATCCTGCCCATCATCTCGTTTCGAATCTGGGAACCGAGCTCATCCGCATCGCGGCGGAGCGTGAGGACCCAATTCGCCGTCTCTTCATGACCCTTGGCTTCGACCATGCGAACGAGCAGCCGTTCCGTCGCGAAGCTGCGGGGTTGGAGTTCGAGACCGCTGACCATGAGGAGGAGCGGGGTCGGGTCGCCCGCCTCGGTGGCGAACCATTCGTCGACCAGCACTTGGATCGCCTCGGTCTTGCCATGGGCGGGCGTGGCGGGGAGGGACCGGACCGCTTTGAGCGCTGCGATCGGATCCTCGCGAAGCCAATAGGGCAGGACCTCTCGCAGCCAGGGGTGACGATGCGCCCAGCTGGGGTTGACGCGACTTGCGAAAGCCGCTTTTGGATCGAATCGAGCCCACCATGCGGCCAGCAGCGCCTCGCTGAGCGGATCTGGTACCAGGTCGGGGGAACCGACGAGCACCGCGTGCAGGCTCTCGGCGTGCTCGGGGCGCGTTTGCTTGAGGATCTTCACCAGAGACTCGGCGCGATCGAGGGCGTCGGAAAGGCGGAGGGCCTTCTCGAAATCTGCTTCTACATCTTTCGGGAGACCGGAGAACGTGGTGTCCGGATCCGGGTCCGGCGCACACCCGAGTTGAAGTCCCAAGATCGAGATCAGCACCGCGGTACCGATCCAATTCAAAAAGCGGCTCGTTGACATCATCTCTCGTCGGCGAACGGGGGGTGGGTGAGCGGAGCGGGATCCCAAACAAAAATCTGGGCTGGTCGCTAAAGCTACCAGCCCAGATTCATGAGTTCCAACTATTTCGAACGTCGGAGGGTTGAGTGGCTCTCAAGTCCTCCAGCAGGAAGGAAGCCCTGTGCCTCCTACTTTCGTGCCCGACGCGAGACCCTTGCCAAAGCCGCTAGGCCGGCCACGCCCGCGACGATCGCGGCGCCCGATGCGGGTTCCGGCACGGCGTGCAGGGTCATCCGCAGATCCGTCAAGCGGAAGAAGAGGTTCCCGCTACTGGGGTCAGCCGCGATTCCGCCACCGAGAAGAACGAGGTTTCGTGCCGCCGTGGTCCCCGTGCCCGAAACCGTGTCTCCGCCCTGGCGGGTGAAGACGAACGGAGGGATCGGCATCATCATGGTCCCGCCGCTGGCCGTCGGCATGGTGAAAAGCCCTGCGGGAGCGAAAACCGGATTGAACGGGCTTGCTCCGTTCAATCCGTTCGCCGTGGTCATTCGACCACCGGGAAAGAAATCCGATCCGGATATGAAGCCGGTCGTCATCTTGAATCCGAAGCCCTGTCCTGGGACCGTATTTGCAGTCGGCGTTCCGCAGCTGACGCCGACGCCCCCGACCGGGTTACCCGGGGTAAAAAGGACTCCGGCTCCCGGGCTCCCACCGGGTACGCCAGGGGCGACGCTGCCCGCAGAGTTCGGTGCAGCACATCCGAAGGTTTCGGCGACAGCGCCAACGGCGTTCAGACGCGCTTTGATGCGCGGGCCGAGGGCCGCCGGGTTGGTGACATACCCAAAATTCGGCCCGAGGCCGCCACCGGCCGTCCAGGGCTTGGTGTCGACCATGAGGGATCGCGCGACGGTGGCATCAGAGGCCAGAGGGGTCGACGGATCTCCTACGACACGCCAGGTGTCTCCCGACGCGGCTCGAATCAGCGAGAGCGAACCGCCGAACTTAAGCGGCGATGCGGCGTTCTGGTTCTTTTCTATGTGGAGGCGAACGCCGTGATTGCCCGCGCCAGGCGATCCCCAGGTAGAACATCTCCAATTGCCTACCTGCGCAGCCACGGTACCGGGGGCCGGGTTCCCGACGGGATTATTATTAGGCGGGCACCAACTGATCGCCGTACCCGGGAAATTTGCTGTCGCGGTAAGCGGGGTGGCTGTACATCCCGGCCCAGGGCAATTGGCCAACGCACCGCCACCCGGTACGAAGGTCGCTTGAGTGGCCTGAGAAGTGCTGTATCCGAAGTCGACCATCGCCACCGAGGGAAAAGCGGAAAAATCTCTAAACTGGTGGCCGTCGAAAACGAAATTGCCCGCCGGAAGGGTCACGGTCCGACCGACGGTGGTGCCGGTGGTCGCGCCCGCTGCGATCGCGCTTCCGATCCCGTGGTCCGGCGCGTGGGGTCCTACCTTCTTCCCCAGAACCAGCGGGCCACGCTCGAAATGCCGAGGCGTCGCGACCGACGGATTGATCACTCCCAGCGCCCCCACCATGCTACGAGCGATAGCGTGGCTCTCCGCCGGCATCAGGACCAGCGCAAAACTCGTGATGAGGATCGCAGTGGCGATCCCGCTGAGAGCAAACTTGAAGCGATTCATAATGTGAACTCCTACTGGATATCCTGTTTGCGGTCAGTCGCGGTCAGTCGGTTGATCTCCGACGTCGGACCGCCATAAGACGGCTGCTCCACCCCGAACATGCGGCTCGTTGCTGCGGATCAGAACGCGAATTGCACGTGCGCCATCCTAACGAAGACCGCCGTACAGCTAAAACTCTCGTTGCAGCAATTACCCTACTATGAATCGCCAAGGAATGTCGACAGAAATGTTGGCTGGGTCAGGATATATTCCCGCCGCGCAACGGTCGTTTTTCACACGAAATGAACGTTTGAGGCATCTTGCTTGCTTGCTTGCTTGCTTG